>JANQPA010000052.1 GCA_028285545.1 Saprospiraceae bacterium
CACCCAAGGTTGATTGTTATCGCCACCATGCGGCTTAATATCTGCAAAATAAAACCGCGTAGCGGTGTCAAGCATAAGCCTTGGGTGCTAACCCAAGGCTTGAAAATAGGCAAATGTGAGCGGCGTAGCTGCGACACAAAGACCTAATTTTAAGGCCAATAAGCTATTATCTAAATTTGAAAAAGTGTGCATAACATTATGTCATTCCTATGTTTAAAACTTTAAGTCATCCTACATAATTTGTAATTCTACTAAAATTCGAGCATTGTTCAACATTATGCTTACTAGGCTGAACTCATTAAGGAAGACAGTCGAGTCAATTTATCTGGAATTCAGTTATTTATATTTTTTTATTGAAAAACGCTTAATTTTTACCATTTTTGGAATCAACACTAGATTTTGCAAACCAAATTCAAGAAGTGTTGTACTATATAGTTAGTATTATTTAAAAATTATTCACCTTAAAGACTACAAAATGAGTAATGCCAAAAACCTAAGCTGGCAAGACGCCCTCAATCGGCTAAAAGAGGGTAACCAACGTTATGTTGCTGAAAAGCAAACCAACCCTAACAATAATAGTGAAAGAAGAAATTCCTTAACAGGTCACCAGGCACCTTTTGCAATTATTTTGGGTTGTGCCGATTCAAGAGTAATTCCCGAATTAGCATTTGATATGGGTATTGGTGATATCTTTACAGTTCGCGTTGCCGGAAATATTGCCAACACTGCATCTCTGGGTAGTATTGAATATGCCGTTGCCCATTTAGGAGTAAATTTAATTGTTGTTTTAGGCCATGAAAGTTGTGGAGCTGTTACAGCAGCAATAAATGGAGGCGACAATGGTTATAACCTCAATCACTTGGTAGCAGAGATAGTACCTGCAATAAGTGCTTCTGAAGATGCAAGTGTCAATGCTGTTGTTCGTACAAATGCAGAAATTAATGCTAGCCAGATCGTAAGTCGCTCGCCAATTATTCAGAATGCGATGAATGAAAGAGACATCAGGGTAGTTCCTGCCTATTATAATTTAGGAAGTGGAGAAGTAGACTTTTTGGGTGACGAAGTTGCTTAATAATAATTATCCTTTGATGGTTTGATATTTTAGTATCAAACCATCATAAGACTTTAGCATCAAAAATAAATCATATGTAAGGCTACATTAGCAATAGATAGTAAAAATGCTAATAGAAGGGCCGAACCAAATCCTTTGATGGTAAATCCTTTGACATAATGCGCAATACCATACAAAAGTGCTGCACTAATAACAATATTGAATAAGCCAAAGGTAATCATGCGTATAGGAGTAGTAAAAAACTCTAATATAGGGGCAAGAGTAACATTTAATACCGCCATAATTAAGGCTGCGAAAATGGCCTTTGCAAAATTGTCAAAAGATACCCCTTTCAAGATATAGGAAATAGCAAACATTGCAAGCGCATTCAGTAATAACCTGATAATACTTCCCATCAGGCTCGATTCCTGGATAATGGTCATTTCCATCATTTTCGATTCATTTGCAGGTCAATAATTCTTTGTTTTAACTTATAAATTTGCTGCTCTTTAGACCTCAGAGAATCTTTCAAAACTTCATTCTCTTCCTTCAAGTCTTCATAATTAACCGTTTTTTTGGAATTATTGCTTCGGCGATTTTTGCTTTGAGAATTTGAATCGGAAGAAGTGGATTGTTCAAAACCAAAAAGTTTTTTGATGTTTTCAATTCCATCTTCACCATTATAGTAAGAAGCTCCAATGTAGGCAGCAGGGGCCAAAAACAGCATTACTATAAAAAATCGGGCAAAAGCAGTTAATCGCAATTTTCTTCTAGCCATTAGTTTTGTTTTTTTCTAATTCTTTAATTTACCAAGAAAGATCCATATTCTTGGGTATATACACAAATTACTTAATCCATTATTCCATTTCAACAAAAATAAAGGGAAATAAAAATAAAAGCACTTTTAATCTACTATTCTCCCCTTTTATAAGACCAGAGCTTTATCCTATTAAGATGGTTTTTTTAACCTCTTGGTTGTACTTCATTTCATCATGAAAGAAATTATCTGTCCTTCGTTTTCTTCTTTTTACAAAATATTATAGGTCAATATGAATAAATTTTATTTTTGTGCTGCATTTTACCAATTAGTAAGCAATGAAAACAACGTGATTTTGCTACCAAAAAGCCTGATAAATGAGAAATGCTTATATATATGAGTCTCTCCGAACTCCAAGAGGCAAAGGAAAACCATCAGGGGCCTTGTACGAATTAAAACCTATTGACTTGTTAGCCGCCCTATTTATAGCTCTGCAAAAACAATGCAACCTAGATACTTCCTTAGTAGAAGACGCTCTAATTGGCTGTGTGAGCCCAATAGATGATCAAGGTTATAACATTGCTAAATCTGCATTACTTCATGCCAATTGGTCTGATAGCGTAAGTGGCCTTCAATTGAATCGTTTTTGTGCTTCTGGTCTTGAATCCGTAAACCTGGCAGCAATGAAAATTCGTTCGGGCTGGGAAGAATTGGTTGTGGCAGGAGGTATAGAAAGTATGAGTAGAGTGCCTATAGGAAGTGATGGGGGTTCTATGATAAATGACCCCGAAATTATCAATAAAATCAATTACCTCCCTCAGGGCGTTGCTGCAGATTTGATCGCCTCCATTGAGGGATTTGATCGACAGGTGTTGGATGAATATGCTTTGCGCTCTCAAAATCTGGCACTTCAGGCCCAAACAAAAGGATATTTTAACAATTCTATTGTTCCCATTCTGGATAGAAATGGATTGATCATTTTAGATAAAGATGAATACCTTCGTCCCAATACTACATTGGAAAAACTAGCTGCTCTACCACCAGTATTTAGCAAACTTGGACAGTACGGTTTTGATGAAATGGCTCTCCAAAAATATCCATACATTGAAAAGGTTTATCATCTTCATACTGCCGGTAATTCTTCAGGAATAGTTGATGGTGCTGCCTTAATGTTGATTGGAAGTGAAGAAACCGGAAAAAAGATAGGCGTCAAAGCCAGAGCAAAGATTGTTGCGGCGGCTAATGTAAGTACAGACCCAACAATTATGCTAAGCGGCCCTACACCTGCCTCTAAAAAAGCTTTGCAACAGGCAGGAATGCAAAAATCCGATATTGACTTATGGGAATGCAATGAAGCTTTCGCTGCTGTAGTTCTTAAATTTCAAAGAGAAATGGACATCCCTTTGGACAAACTAAATGTAAACGGAGGGGCAATTGCATTAGGTCATCCATTAGGAGCCACAGGTACAATGCTTTTAGGAACACTGCTTGATGAATTAGAACGTCGTAACCTTACTACAGGCTTGGTAACACTTTGTGTTGGGGCTGGGATGGGAGTAGCAACAATAATTGAAAGAGTTTAATGGACTATGATAAAATATCAAAAAGATACAGATAATATTGTCACCCTAACGCTTGATATGGGAGGCCGTACTAATAATGTTATTAATCACGAGATCTTTGAGGCTTTTGTACCTGTGATCAATCATCTGCAAAAAGAAAAAAGGAAAGGTGAGCTGCGGGGGGTCATCCTTACTTCTGCCAAAAAAACATTCCTCGCCGGAGGGGATCTTGACTATCTTTTTAAAGCATCTGATGCGAAAGAAATATTCAATTTTTCTCAGAGCATCAAACAATTTTTAAGAGACTTGGAGCATCCGGGAGTTCCCGTAGTAGCTGCTATCAATGGTAGTGCTCTAGGGGCTGGCTTTGAAATGGCATTGGCCTGCCATAGAAGAATCGTTTTAGATCATCCTAAAACCAAACTGGGACTTCCAGAAGTAAATCTGGGCATCATTCCTGGTGGTGGTGGTATTGTTCGTTTAATGTGGCTTCTAGGTTTAGAAAAAGCTTATCCCATCCTTTCAGATGGATATCAATACACTCCTAAGGAAGCGCTAGTGGCCGGATTGATAGATGATTTGGCAAAAGACCATAAAGAAATGATGCTAAAGGCAAAAGAATGGTTGATGAATACAAAAGAGGGGCGCAGACCCTGGGATCGGCCAGAGCGTCAAATTCCAGGAGGCACAGCCAAAGATCCTCAGGTAGCAAAAATTGTTCGACGTTTAGCTGCTCAACTTTCCAGTCGAACTCATAATAATTTTCCTGCCCCTCAAGCCATTCTTGATGTACTCACTGAAGCCTCCAAGGTAGATTTTGACACCGCCTGCCGAATAGAAAGCAGATATTATACTGAATTATTGAGGAGTAAGGAATGCAAAAATATGATCAAAGCCTTTTGGTTTGACACTAATGCCATCAAAAAAGGGAAAAATCGCCCGAAAGGCTTTGGTAAATTTCGCCCCAGAAGAATTGGAATCATCGGAGCAGGGCTAATGGGGTCAGGTATCGCACTGGCTTGCCTGGAAAACAATATGAAAGTGGTCTTAAAAGATGTTTCTAAGCACATTGCTGAGCGGGGGCGAAAAATGGTGGACAAACAGTTGGAAGAAAAAATTTCAAAAGGGCATCTTCATCCTGTGGAAAAAGAAAAAATGCTCAAAAACATAACAACTACCGAAGCTTCAAGTGATTTCGAAACCTGTGACCTGGTTATAGAGGCCGTCTTCGAGAATCGTATGGTCAAACAAAAAGTCACAAAAGAAGCAGAGGCTTATTTAGATGAATATTCTCTCTTTGCAACCAATACCATCTCCATTCCAATTACAAAATTAGCAGAAGCTTCCATACGTCCCGAAAATTACGTGGGATTACATTTTTTCCATCCGGCCTCAGATGTTCCTCTTGTAGAAATTGTTAGAGGTAAAAATACAACTGATGAAACCATTGCCAGAGCAATGGACTTTGTCAAGGCCATCCGAAAAATCCCTATTGTCGTTAAGGATGACTGGGGTTTTTATGCTGCTCGAGTTCAAAATACCTTCATTTTAGAGGGAATCACCCTTTTACAGGAAGGATATCCCCCCGCACTAATCGAAAATTTAGGCAAACAAGCGGGTATGCCCAAAGGACCACTGGAATTAGCAGATACTCTCGGACTTAGTCTGGTTTTGAAATATGAAAATCAGGCTGCAGAACATTATGGTTCAAAATATATTCAACATCCTGCCGTAGGTATTTTAACAAAAATGATCCAAGAACTTGGAAGGACCGGTCGCTTCAAAAAAATGGGTTTCTATGATTATCATGAAGACAATACCCGGTCCTTATGGCCAGAATTAATAGAGCATTTCCCAGTTCGGAAAGGACCTTTTGACCATCAGGAAATTATTGATCGACTGTTAATTGCTCAGGTCCTGGAATCGGCCTGGTGCTTGCAAGAAGGGGTCATTCACTCTATCGAAGGTGCTAATTTAGGAAGTATCTATGGTTGGGGGTTTCCGGCCTTTAAAGGAGGGGTAATTCAATATATGCAGGAATATGCTTCTTATAAAAATTTTGTCAAAAAGTGTCAGGCTCTAAGTAAAAAATATGGCCAGCGTTTTAAGGTCCCCAGTACCGTCAAGAAGTTAATTGTTTGATTCTATGATCTGATGATCCTATGATACTTCGATATAAAATTAGAGGGTAGGAGTTTTTTAAAGGTTCTGGATTAAGTATAGGAAAATTGAAGGTGTTGCTAATTATTTTAGCTTTTTTGGCAGGCAAATTTCGCAAATCTCGCAGATTACTATCCAAAAAATTAGCGAAGTTCCTGACTGCAATGGGTAAATGCTAGCCTAGAAAGCAGAAATAAACAGCCTAACCATCAAATATAACAACCCTGACAAACTTGAACACTTGTCAACTTAAACACGTGAACACTTAAAAAAACCAACGGCTCCACCCAATTGGAGGAGCCGTGGCTAGTTATAATGTGCATTAGTAAACTAAAGTTCAAATATAATAGAAATCAATGCTGGATTGCAAATACAGTCTATTTTTCCTTTTCTTTCCAATTTCAGTTTTAGCTCAATTTGCAGCTCCTGCCGGGCAATTAGGGAGTACAGCGATTGGGGCAGATAGTAATATCATCATCAATTGGGCTCAATCTTGTAAAATCAACTTGGGTTGGAAAGACATTGCCATTCCTGATTCCGGTTTTGTCAGTATTGGTGATTCTTTGTCAGCTGTGGGGCCTGCTCTTAAAAACGGGGTGGTTAGTCTTGGCGATGGAGGCTCTGCCATATGCTTCTTTGATCCTCCTATTAGTGATGGCCCTTCCTGGGATTTTGCCGTGTTTGAAAATGCATTTGATGATGCATTTTTGGAATTAGCCTTTGTAGAAGTAAGCTCTGATGGAGAACATTTTGTTCGTTTTCCGGCTACTTCTTTAATAGACACTAGTCAACAGACAGAAACTTTCGGACTTACGGATGCTCGGCTAATTAATAACCTGGCAGGAAAATATAGAGTGGGCTTCGGAACACCATTTGACCTGGCTGAGCTTAAGGATAGTGTTAATCTGGACATCCAAAGTATTAAATACATCAAAATCATCGACGTCGTAGGTAGTATAAATCCAGAATTCGCCACTTATGATAATTCTGGTAGAGCTATTAATGATCCCTACCCCACCCCATTTCCAAGTGGCGGATTTGACCTGGATGCCATTGGAGTTATCCACCAGGCCAGAATTGTTAATACCCAACAAAATGATATTAGCAATGAAGTCTTTTTATATCCCAATCCGGTAACCAGAGGGCAGGATCTTTGGATGGAAAAACATTCTCTCCCTTTTTCCATTCAGATCTTTTCCATTTCAGGCGAGTTGTTATCCCAACAATATTGTCAAGAGGCTCAATGTAAGATCAATGTTTCCAATCTGCCTAATGGGATGGTTTTAGTTAAAGGAATTGCTGACAAGGGCTTTTTTATCAAAAAAATCGTAGTTCAGTCCTCATTCTAAGTCCTTCTTGTTCAAACCTTTTTCTATTAGGAATACCTAACATTAGGTATATATCTCCTAAAATTAGGTATTTTTTAAATGAAAGTGACTTTTGTTGCCTACAACAAAATCAAAACCAATTATTTTAGCGTTATTAGCAGTAAATATATTTAGATTAAATCAAAATAAGGATTTGTGGTATCATTACTAAACAGTGGAAAGACAATTTCTGCCCTAAAGAAAGGAGCAGTTGGATTCATTGGCCAATTCACCGATGATGAAATTGCTCAGAAACTGATGTCAATGGGCATTTTACCAGGCACAAGAATTGAACTGGTAAGAAAAGCTCCTTTGGGAGGTGGGTGCTACATAAAAGCCGATAATTTATTGATTGCCTTGCGCACGCAGGAAGCTGCGCGAGTGTTACTGAGATAATTCAAAGATATTGTGCACACAGCAACCAGGCATCACATAATAGCCTTGGTAGGAAATCCAAATAGCGGGAAAACATCCATATTCAACCAATTAACAGGGCTACAACAAAAAGTTGGAAATTTCCCGGGTGTAACAGTTGATAAAAAGATTGGTCCTCTCAGTTTGGGAGATGAAACCATTCAATTATTAGACCTACCAGGCACATACAGTCTCTATCCCAATTCAAAGGATGAACGAATTGTAGCTCAAACCTTCATCAATCCTTCTGATGATAATTATCCTGATGCCGTTATCTATGTGGCAGATGTAACTAAAATCGAAAAACATCTTCTGCTCTTTACCCAAATTCAGGATCTGGGAATTCCTACTCTTTTGGTGTTAAACATGGCCGATGTAGCTCAGAAAGAAGGTATTGATATTGATATTGATAAACTTTCTCAAAAGTTTGGTGTCCCCGTTATTACAGTAAGTGGACGTACAGGGAAAGGTCTGGAGCAACTTCCAGATAGCATTAAGGAATTATTATCCTCTAAAGAAAACAAAAAAC
Organism: Saprospiraceae bacterium; assembly: GCA_028285545.1. Lineage (GTDB taxonomy): Bacteria > Bacteroidota > Bacteroidia > Chitinophagales > Saprospiraceae > JANQPA01. The sequence goes on from JANQPA010000052.1 coordinate 7,841, forward strand.
CAGGGAAGGCTTTCTATCTTTTAAAGTCCGAAGAAAAAAAAGTAATTAAGTCCATTCGGCAAGAGCATTCCATTATCACTTCGGATTATCAGGCACTTTTGTTGGCTCATCATCACGATTGGCTTCCCTTTTTATCCCTCCAGGAAAAAGAAAAGCTTGATACCCACTTAAAAAACAATTCTTTTCATTCCTTAAAGCAACAGGTAGACGAAACGATGCAGCGTTATGATCGATTGTCTCCAATAATATCTGATACCATTCAAAGCCCGGAGGACAGAGAAAATTGGATGACTCGCAATTTAGATCGTGTATTAACGCATCGTATTGCCGGTCCTTTCATTTTTTTCCTCCTTATGCTCTTAGTGTTTCAAGCTATTTTTGCCTGGGCTACTATTCCAATGGATGGGATTGAAGCATTTTTTGGATGGATGGGTGGATTGGTAAGTAGTACTTTACCCGAAGGTTGGTTCACAGATCTGATTACGGATGGCATCCTTGCTGGATTAGGGGGGATTCTGGTTTTTGTACCGCAAATAGCCATTTTATTCTTTCTCATTTCTTTGCTGGAGGAGGTAGGTTATATGGCTAGGGCAGCTTTTATGTTCGACCGTATCATGCAATTCTTTGGTCTAAACGGCAAGAGTATAGTAGCCTTGATTTCTGGTGGTGCCTGTGCCATCCCGGCAGTCATGAGCACTCGTACCATTAGTAATTGGAAAGAGCGCTTAATAACCATACTTGTCACTCCATTGATTAGTTGCTCAGCCCGGATTCCTGTTTATACTGTTTTAATAGGATTTGCGGTTCCATCTACCCTCGTAGCGGGTATATTTAACTTGCAGGGGCTGGCTTTTATGGGTTTATACCTCTTGGGAATAGCGGCTGCTTTATTTTCTGCATTGGTATTTAAGCTTATTTTAAAAAGTAATGAACGAAGCTACCTAATGCTGGAATTACCTGAATACCGACTTCCGGTCATGCGAAATGTTTGGCTAACCGTCTGGGAAAAGGTAAAAACTTTTGCCTGGGAGGCCGGAAAAGTTATCTTTTTTATCTCTATAATTCTTTGGGTATTGGCTTATTTTGGTCCTTCCAGCAAAATGCAATTAGCCGAACAATCAGCTCTTGAACAAGCTCAGCAGCAAAATTTGGATGAGGTGGCTACTGCCAATCTAATCGCCTCTCAAAAACTGGAAGCCTCCTTTGCCGGTCATCTTGGAAAAATAATTGAACCTGCCATTGAACCTCTTGGCTTTGATTGGAAAATAGGAATCGCTTTAATTACCTCATTTGCAGCTAGAGAAGTATTTGTGGGTACTATGGCCACCATTTATAGCATTGGAAGTGAGGAGGATGAAACTACCATCAGAAACAGAATGGCTGCAGAACGCAATCCTCAAACAGGGGAATTGGTCTATACCGCTGCTACTTCTTTATCCCTACTCATTTTTTATGTTTTTGCCATGCAATGTATGAGTACGCTGGCCGTGGTTAAGCGCGAAACTAAAAGTTGGAAATGGCCAATTATTCAGTTTGTTTTTATGAGTGCCATGGCCTATTTTGGAAGCTTGTTAGTGTATCAGTTAATGATATAAACAAAAGTTAATATACAATTGGTTTGCCCCGTACGGGGCAAACCAATTGTATATTAAATACTTGGATCCGCTGGCGTATTTGGATTATTATTCCTTTCCCGCTCAGGATAGGGATAAAAATTCCGATTGCGCTCATCCGTGAACACGCCTACTTGAGGACTAGGTTCAGGACGATTAAAACGGCGGCTATCCTCCAGGCTCACTCCCGTCAAAAACAGCTCCATTCTTCGATTCTGGTAGATCTCCAATAATAAATCTTCTGCTGTTACAGCTCCAGAATAGGCCGCTAAACCGGCATTCAAGCCAAAAGGATCTGTGGTTTTGGTCCTAACGGCATCAATAGCAGCAACCGCTGCATTCAAATCCTGGCTAGATTTTCTAATATTGGCTTCTGCAATAATCAAAAACATTTCACCTGGCAGATAAACAGGCATGTTTCCTGTTGCGGAAGTAAAGAAGCCTGCTAAATCTTCAATGGGCAGTCCATTTTGATTAGTTTCATCGAGAGGTACTAAATAAAAAGCAATCCGACCATCCGCAGAGTCTAAAGTAAATGCATCTGGTAAACCAAAATTATCTCTCGGTTTAAAATTAGGAGCATTATTTTCAAATACTCTAGTCCACACGGGATTTTCATTTTGAGCATCATATTCCCAAACTGAAGCCACGCTTTGATCTACAGATTGGGCAGCTGTTATTGCAGCGTCATAATTACCCGCAAAAAGGTTAAAACGGGCCAGCATAGCACTTACACTATTAGACATATCCAAACCACCTAAAACACTTCCACTAATATCTTCAGGTAAAGTGACTCCACTTAAATTGGACCTGGCTTGTTCCAAAAGGGAAATTGCAGTAGTATAACCTTGAGAACGTGGCACAAAGGATGCATCATTATTTTGACTAGGCTGAATGATTACCTGCTCATAATGCTGAGACAAAGCTCCAACACACATAGCTTTAAAAAAGGAGCCATATGCAATAAAGGTATTTCGATCATCACTATTCAGATCCACCGTACCTGCACTCTCAATTAAATTATCGCACATCACCATAACTCTTAACAAAGTTGCCCACATGCCAGAAACATTCGAGTTGAAATTGGGTAGATCCGCTCCCCCATCTTCCAGTTCAATCATATTTTGAAAGGTAGTTGTGATTCCGCCTTCTCGGGTTGTAATGGCAGGGGTCTCGATCACCCAACGTAAGCCAGTAGTAGAGTATAATTGCTTAATTCCAATGCTCAATGCGACCAGGCCTTCTCTGGAGGACAGAACCTGGCTTTCAGTAGGAGCATTGGGATTTAAAAATTCAGTTTCGCAAGCAGAAACCAGCATTAGGGTAGCCAGCGACAAGATTAAGGTTTTTATATTTTTTATACTTTTCATTTTCTTACTTTTTTGGAATTTAGAAATTGACACTTACACCCAATTGATAAGTCCTTGGAATGGGAACACCTGCAAAATCAAACCCTCTTACCCCATTGCTTTGTCCTGGAGTATTAATTTCTGGATCCCAACTGGAATAATCATCCCAGGAAATTAGGTTTCTGCCAATCAAACTAATTTTCACATTCTGAATGGCTCCACTTTTTGGACGGAAAGAATAACTAAGAGCCAACTCTCTCAATTTTACAAAAGAGCCATCTTCCACAAACTCTTCAAATATCCCTGCCTGGGCTCTACCCAGTCCTTTTGGTGCATTTCCGGCTAACTCCTCTCCTACCAAAGCTCCTCCTCCGAAAATTACATTGTCCAATAAACGTCTGTTCCAGTTGAATACATCAAAGCCTTGTACTGCATCCAATTGTACGCGTAAAGCAAAGTTTTTATAACTAAATTCATTGATCAAAGAACCAAACCAATCTGGGTTAGGATCACCTAATACTTTTGAAGAAGAACCATCTGGGTTGGTTCCGCGACTAGGAATACCCCTTTCATCTCGAATGATCTCTCCGTTGGCATCTCTGGCATAAAACTGACGATAAAATACCCCTAAAGATTCTCCAGGAATTACAAAACTAGTAGCAAAACTACCAGGAAGGGTAATACGCTCTCCAACCACACGGGTTACGGTATTATCATTTGCTGAAAAAGTAGTAGTAATATCCCAGTTAAAGTCTGAAGATTGAATAGGATTAATTCTCAGTAGTAATTCAATTCCCTCATTTTCTAATGCTCCAACATTTTCAAACCGTGTGGTATAACCAGTTGATGAAGCAATTTCCCTTTGAAGTAATAGATCTTCAACCGTTTGTATGTAATAAGAGAATTCAATTCCTACCCGGTCACTAAATAATCCGGCATCGAATCCTATTTCAAACTCCTCCTGACGCTCAGGAGCCAAATTTTCATTACCCAATAAGGTGGAAGGTACTACTGCACTTGCTCCATTAAAAGGAACAGGGTTGAAATTTAAAAATCGATCAAATGGGCCAATGGCTGTAAGGTTACCTGCCTGCCCCCAGGATGCTCTCAACTTAAAGGTGCTTATGGTATTTCCGAATGTATTTTGCCAAAAATCTTCCGCTGATAATACATATGATCCACTGGCCTTGGCATAAACCTGGCTTCTTTCATCCTCCCCAAAAACGGAAGCTCCATCCAATCGAAGGGCTCCTGTTACAAAGATTTTATCATTAAATCCAAAAGTTTGCTGGAAGAAGGCTCCCCAGTAGGATACTTTTCCTCTGCCATCAACTTGACTAATTAAGGTACCCCCAGTGGCTACCTGAACGGTAGGAGCTAATCGGTCTGACGTTAGGCCAATACGCTCACGGCTTTCAAATTGCCAGGTCCCTCCTAAAACGGAAGTAGAAGTAATTGAGGAAGAAAGATCTTTTGTATAACTTAAATTTAAATCACTGTTGTATTGAAAAATATTGGCATCGCCTCGAGTAGCATAGCCGGTAGAATTAGGAGAAGTATTCCCAACAGGTACAAATCCTGTAGCTGATTGATTATAATAATCTATACCAAGCCGGTATTTAATAGAAAAATTATCGAATGGGAACATATTTATACCCAAATTACTAATCACCCTATTGGTTTTTTGTCCAAAATCAAATCGTGCTACCGCTTCTGCCGGGTTGGTTCTTGGCACAAGCAAAGAAGTTACTGGATAGATACCGGAAGCATCAGGGGCAGGGTTAACTGAATTTTCACTAAATAAAAATCCGGTTATGGCTCCATAAGCAGCGCTAATTCCTCCATTAGGAATATCCTGGCTGGTACTTTGAGTATAATTCAAGCCATAGCTAAAAGATAGCCAATCTGTAACTTGCTGGTCCAGGTTCAAACGACCACCAAATCTTTCAAAATTAGTATTCTTGACAATCCCCCCATTATTCAGATAGGAGCCTGATACAAAATATTTCGTCTTGGCAGAACCTCCCGTAACGGAAAGAAAGGTTTCCAACCCAGTATTGGTTTCAAACATTTCATCCTGTAAGTTGTACCGTGTAACTGGAACGGTAGTCAAATTATTATTATCGAATGGGTCTTCCCAGGCTAATGGTGTTTGATTATAATCAATTTCTTTTCTTAAAGAGTTAACTTTAAAATTAGTGGTAAAACTAATAGATGGTTTTCCTTCCTGACCTCTCTTAGTGAAAATTTGAACAACCCCATTACTAGCTCTGGAACCGTAAATAGCAGCTGCTGCCGCTCCTTTAATCACCTCAATTCTTTCTATATCATTAGGGTTGATATCTGAAAGGCGATTTTGGGCTGTTCCTCCCAAGTCAACCAATTCATTACTATTATTATTAACCAAAACCCCATCAATAATGTAAAGAGGATCCGAACTACCCGTAATGGTACTGGGTCCTCTAAGTCGTATGCTTATTCCACCAGCGGGATCACCTGAATTTTGCTGAACCAATGCCCCGGAAATTTTACCGCTAAGCGCCTGATCAATAGCAATTGCACCAGAATTCTGGATATCTTCGTTTTTAAGGGTCGAAATGGCATTACCAAGCTGTTTTCTGCTAGTTGCTACAGAAGCCCCTGTAACTACAATCTCATCAAGGCTTAGGACATCAGTACCCAATGAAAAATCTGTGTTAATTTCATTACTGCCACCAACTTCAACACTTTGCGACACTTCTTTGAACCCTACATAACTGGCAATAATAGAATAAGAACCTGGCGTTAAGGTAGCAGTAAAGCGATAAGTGCCATCTAAATCAGTGGCTGTACCATAATTCGCACCACTTAAATCCAATCTTACAGTTGCTCCAATAATGGGCTCACCACTGGAAGCATCGGTCACAGTTCCTGAAAAAACATAATCCGTTTGTGCTTGTATAGTCTGGGTACTGCACAGGGCCAGAAGCACTATGACCATACTTAGATAGCGGAATAATAGTTTCATAACATTTGTGTTTTGTTTCATGTGATAAAAATTTAAAAACTAGGCATTATTTGGTTTATACCTGCCACTTAAAATTTAAAGTACAGGTTATTTGCACAGAAAATAAGACTCTCCAAATACATCGGAGAAAATCAAAATATGCTCAGGGAAAATAAGTTATATCTCGGCTTATTTTTGTCTTTTTCGACTAATTAACCATAAGCCAATGAAGGTTAATAACCCATTGACAATCAAAATTTCAAAACCAAACTGGTATCCTATCCAGTCTTTGGAATTGAGGTTAATGATATAGGATAAAATTGGCGATAATATGCAAACGAAAGGAACCCATTTATCCCTTAAGGGTCTCAATGTAAATAGGCCAAAGGCAAATAGGCCCAATAAAGGCCCATAGGTATAACCTGCAGCTGTAAATACACCTCGGATTACACTTTCATCACTAATGACTTGGAAAATCATTATGGTAATAAAGATTAAAATTGAGAAGCCAAGATGCACCAATAGGCGAATTTGTTTCTCATTTTTTCTTTCACCGGGTTTAATTTTTAAAAAATCCACACAAAAAGTGGTGGTCAAAGAAGTAAGTGCTGAGTCTGCACTTGAATAGGCGGCAGCCGTAATTCCCAATAAGAAGAATACACCGGCATAAATATTAAAGTGATCTAAAGCTAATAATGGATACAAATCATCTGTCCGATCAGGAAGTGCAATTCCCTTTTCTGTAGCAAAAATGAATAAGAGGGCTCCCAGCCCAAGAAATAAGAGATTGACAAAGACTAAGATGATGCTAAACCAAAACATATTTTTCTGTGCATCTTTGAGATTGCGACAGGTAAGGTTCTTTTGCATCATGTCCTGATCCAAACCTGTCATCACAATTACAATGAACATCCCGGAAAAAAATTGCTTGAAGAAGTTCTCCCCAGATCCATCCCAGAAAAAAGTTTTTGAATACTCACTAGCTCGAATTCTGCCGATAGTGTCTGAAATTGAAAGATCTAATTCTCCCATTATCAGGAAGATACTGATCACTACAGAACTGAGCATAAACAATGTTTGGATGGTGTCCGTAAAAACAATGGTTTTGATCCCTCCGCGGAAAGTATACAACCAGATCAGAGAAATTGCAATTAATACCGTTGCCCAAAAAGGAATATTAAAGGCATCAAAGATGGCTAACTGCAGTACTCCAGCTACTAAAAACAAACGAAATGAAGCTTGCACCACCCTCGATAATAAGAAATAGAAAGCTCCAGTTTGATAGGACCAATTTCCCATTCGCTCCTTCAAATAGGAATAGATGGTGATGAGTTTAAGTCTATAATACAGAGGCAGTAAAACAGCCCCTACTACAAAATATCCAGGCAAATAGCCCAATACCATCTGAAAATAGGAAAACTGGCTATTACCCACTTCTCCAGGAACGGAAATAAAAGTAACTCCAGATAGTGTAGCCCCAATCATACCAAAGGCCACCAGGTACCATGGAGATTGGCGATTTGCGGTATAAAAAGTATTGGCATCCGTTTTTCGGGTCGTTAACCACGAAATGCTCATCAATAAGATGAAATAAGCAGTGATGACGAAGATGATTAGGGCTGGACTCATAATAAGGAAGATTAAGAAGTATTTTGCTGGCTTGGGCCAGCAAAATACTTCTTTTAATTATATTGTTGGATCCGGCGGTGTATTCGGATTATTATCTCTTTCCACATTGGGGTAGGGATAATAATTCCTGTTCCGCTCAAAATTAGAGTCATTAGGGCCAGGGCGATTGAATCGACGGCTGTCCTCTAATTTTAATCCGGTCATAAATAACTCAATAGCTCTGTTTCGATAAATCTCTTGTAAAACGGCATTCTGATCATTAGATCCTGAATAGGCAGGTAAATTAGCATTTACCCCCAAAACATCATCTGTTTTTGTCAGTATATTATCTAATTCAGCAATAGCATCACTTATTCTATTTTGACGTGCAGCTACCTCTGCCTTTATCAAGGTCATCTCACCGGGCAGATATACTGGAATAGAAGCATCATCAGAAGTAAAAAATCCTTTGCCACTCTCAGCATTAGGAGTCAGGTAAAAAGCAATCCGTCCATCATTAGCATCGGGAGCTAAATCTCCTGTTAATCCAAAATCGGGATTAACATCGTATACATTTTGAGTAATAAGTGAAGAACGGAATACTGGGTTCGGAGTAATATTATCAAATCTAAAAACGGAAGTAGAACTTAAATCCACTGCATTGGCATCAGAATTAGCTGCATCCAAATTATTCAGCATCAGATTATATCTGGCAGACAAAGCTTTGATCGCATTTGGTAAATCGATATCGGTACCTACGGCGCTGCTAATCGAAGATGGTACAGAACCTGATGCTTGTGAAGAAGCTTCTCCTAATAATCTGACCGCTTCTGTTAAAGCTGCATCTCTGGTAGAAAAGCTAGCATCTACACTGGTATTTAAAGGTACTTGCTCCCAAAATTGAGCCATAGTCCCCAAAGTCAAAGCCTTAAAAAAGTTGGCATAAGCCAATACCCAGCTCCTGTTAGAGGCATCATTAATAACATTAGGTGCATTTTCCAATATCTTTTCTGCATCTGCCCGTATCAGGTTTAAACCTGTCCATAATCTTGTAATTACAGCATTAGCAGGAGATACATTATCAAAACCATTACCTAACTGAGCTAGCTCTGCATTACCCGCATTCAAAATTTGTAATTCCCCAGTTGTCAGGCCATTGGCTGAAATACCTGAATATAAAGCACTTCCTCCACCTACAGTATATCGGAATTTCATACCATTTATCATTCCGATCAGACCATCCGTAGAACTTAGGATTTGCCCATCCGTAGCTGCATTGGGGTTGGGAATGTCATTTTCACATGCTGTTATTCCCAACAACACAGGTAATAGAGCGTATATAATTATTTTATTGATTTTCATTTTTCTAATTTTTAGTTTTTGTAATTATTCTGGTAAATAAGGCAAGAAGTGAAATACTGACTGAATTAATCCTGTAGTCTTTCTACTTTTTACCTTCTACCTTCTACCACTTTAGAAGGAAGCACTTAATCCAAGCATAAATGTTCTTGGAATAGGAACATTACCAAAATCATCACCTCTCACTCTACTACTTTGTCCAGCCGAATTGGTTTCAGGGTCATAACCTGTATAATCATCAAATGAAAGTAAGTTTCTACCTACAATATTGATGGTCAGATTACTAAATAAATTACCCACTTTACCAGCGTTATAAGAGAATCCCAGTTCTCTTAGTTTGACAAAAGAACCATCTTCAACGTGTTCTTCCTGGATTCGAGGTCCAATAAAACCTCCAATAGCCGCTACCCAACCACGAGGCACTTCCCCTCTCAGTTCAGCTCCGGCAAGTGGACTTGATCCTACATTATTACTAGTAATTTTATTCCAGTTATACACATCAAAACCTTGAATGGCATCAAATAATACTCTTAAGCCAAAACGCTTATAACGGAATTCATTTAATAAAGAACCAGTCCAATCTGGATTGGGATCTCCCAATACAGCTCTCAATGGCGTACCAGTAGGTTGCCCATTGGCATCTCTCATAGCCACACCAGTAATGTCATCTCCTCTTTCTACCTGTGGCAATCGAACGGTACCATTAGCTGTTTCTACATCTCTGAGTAGTAAAGTACCATCTGGGTTGCGTGCATATTGAACTGCAAAGAAAACACCCAAGGGTTGGCCATCAATAGCACTTTGAGTACCACCACCACCACGCAATTGGATACCTGCACGTCCACCTCCAATACCATTCACTTTATTTTCAAAAGTATTGTAGGCCAGAGTTACATCCCAGGAGAAATCTCTGCTTTTTATAGGATTGGCATTTATCATTAACTCCAATCCATTATTGGACATCTCACCAATATTTTCAATAATACTTGCTCCACCGCTTGAAGGGGAAAGGTTTCTATTCAACAATAAATCAGTAATTTCTTGGTCATAATAAGTGACAGAAACTCCCAAACGATTTTTTAGGAAGCTCAAATCTGCTCCAAATTCGATTTCCGTTTGCTGTTCTGGTCTGATACCCGCATTTCCAAGATTAGAGTTTGGAACAATTGCACTTCTACCCAAATAAGACTGGGAAGAGAAATTGGTGAAACGAGTAAATGCTCCAATACCGGTCAGGTTACCAGACTGGCCATAAGAAAATCTAAGCTTAAACGTATTCCAATTATTAGAGATCCCTGAGTCTTTCCAGAAACCTAACTCTGACAAGACCAAACTAGCACTTGCTTTGGGGTAAAATTGATTTCGCTCATCTTCACCAAAACGTGAAGACCCATCAATACGACCGGCAAGAGTCACAAACAAGAGATCATTAAACCCAAAAGATTGCTGTAAGAAATATCCGTTGATCGTTGCCTCAGCAACTCCTTCAACCGGGTTGGCAAATAAATTGGTAGCTGCTGCAAGAGTACTTACAAAGGGTGCCAGATCACGTCCCTGAGCAGAAGAAAAATCTGTACGATCATACCAAATCGAAGCTCCAGCTGTAGTAGTAGAAGTAATGTTGTTGCCAAATTCAGTTTGATAGGTTGCAGTAAAATCATTATTAACTTTTCGCACATTCGAGTTGGCCACAGCCACATATCCATCCGGGAAGAAAGCAGCTGAAACAGGACTATAAGGTACTCTTGGTTGAAAAGTGTTTCCTCTTAAGTTATATTCATCTAAACCAAGCACATATTTTAAGCTTAAACCTTTAAACGGATACACACTTAATTGTAAATCACCTATCAAACGGTTCGTATTTTGAGTGATATCGAAATCTTCAATAACACTCAATGGATTCATTCTGACTGGTTCTACATGTAATAGATTACCTTCCTCATCTCTTTCTGTAATATCCCATACATTATCAATGATAATCATGGTACTAATAGGGCTAAAGAAGTTGTTGCCATTTGGCTTATCTTCAGAAGAACTATTTACATAATTCAAACCAACTGATAATTTTGCCCATTCTGTTAAATCTTGGTCTACTCTTAGTTTAGCACCATATTTTTGAAAATGAGTATTGACAATGATTCCTTCATTTCTGGAATAAGAAACAGAACCATAATATCTGGTATTTTCCGTACCACCAGAAATAGATAGGTGGTTTTCTGTACCAAGGCCAGTTCCAAAAATATTGTCCTGATAATCATAACGCTGTACAGGATATTTATCTTCAACAAGTGGCCGTCCAGCCAAAGCTGCAGGCCCTGTTCCAGGATCATTGGCACGGTCAGTGGCACTTCTTAAGTCAGCAATAGTTGTTAAACGGTCCTGAGTGGTAGCCAGACGATCACTTCCTTGAATCCCAAATCGTTCAGGATGATCGGTGAAATCAAGACGTTTTCTTAATTCACTCACAGAAAAAGAAGTTGAAAAATTAACTTTAGGTTTGCCAATTTTTCCTCTTTTGGTAAAAATCTGGACAACTCCATTACTAGCCAAAGAGCCATATATGGCAGCTGCGGCAGCTCCATTAATGACCTCTATGCGTTCAATATCACTTGGATTGATATCCACTAAACGGTTCTGACCAGACTGAAAGCCGGTACCCATGGCATCGGCATTAAGGTTGATTACGTTTTGAGAACTGTTATCAACAATAACACCATCGATGATATATAGTGGATCGGATGAACCATTGATGGTGCTAGTTCCTCTCAAACGTATAGAAACTCCTCCTCCTGGATCCCCACTATTTTGAGTAACTAAAGCCCCCATCACCTTACCAGATAATGCCCCAATCACATTATTGGTTCCAGTGTTTGAAAGGTCTTCTGATTTTACAGTAGAAATGGCATTCCCCAGCTGTTTACGGCTGGTAGCTACAGAGGCCCCCGTTACCACAATTTCGTCTAATTGAGTGACATCGGTTTCCAGTTGAATGTCCAAGGTGATTTCTGGGCCATTGGCAGCAAAATCAATACTACGAGATTGATTTGCATAACCGGTATATGAATAAATAACTGTAGCTGTAGTAGTACCTACAGAAAAAGGCAAAGAATACCGTCCATCAAGATCTGTAATCGTACCTTCCGTGGTACCTTCAATATATACATTTACACCGATTAAGGCTTCGCCAAGGTCATCAGTAACAGTACCTCTTAATACGGGAGTACCCTGTGCGGATAACAGAACAGGGAAGGATCCTGCTAAAACAACAAGTATAAAAATTCGTTGCCAGCAGTTAAATAACTTATTTGAATCAAGCTTCATAAACTCCAGTAATTTTGTGAATAAATGGTTTTAAAAGGATTTTAGCCCCATATCCTTCAAAAGAAATTCAAAAGAAAAGGAGGGATAAAATAGCTTAGAAATAATATCTTTTAAATGCTTCTATAGCTTCGTATTCTGGTAAGCCTAACTGATCATAAAGTTGGGCAGTCGTTCGGTTCCTAGATTCGGCTCTTTGCCAAAACTCTCTTTGGTCATGCCCCGGAAACATGGCCTTGTCTTTTTGTGATTGATGCTTAAAGATGGCTCTGCGTTTTTTCATAAGTTCGCCTGGGCTTAAAGGTACTGCCATATCAATCTCATCAATTTCCCATTCTTGCCAGGCCCCTCTGTATAACCAAACAAAACAATCGGCTACCCATTCATCTCCTTCGTTTTTGCATCTTTCCAAAGCCTTAAATACAGCCTTGAGGCATACTCTGTGAGTTCCATGAGGGTCTGAAAGATCCCCTGCTGCAAAAATTTGATGTGGCTTGATTTTTCTTAAAAGTTCAACGGTAAGATCAATATCTTCTTCTCCCAAATCATTCTTTTTGACCAGGCCGGTCTGATAAAATGGAAGATCCATAAAATGTATATTATCGTCTGAGATGCCCACATATCGGCAAGCTGCTTTTGCCTCACCTCGCCTAATTAAAGCCTTTATCCGCTGCACTTCCAAAGGATCAGTATCACCCGGCTTCTTATTTTGAAGTTTGTACCTTATGGAAGAAAACATATTCTCCATAGTGATCTGGTCAAAATCAAAGGCTTCGTGATAATCATTTACAAAATCTACAAACCTGACCACATCATCATCAAATACTGCTATATTACCCGAAGTCTGGTAGGCAACATGAACATCGTGATTCTGGTCGTGTAGTCTAATAAATGTACCTCCCATTGAAATGACATCATCATCGGGGTGAGGGCTAAAAATCATGACCCTTTTACTAGCTGGTTCAGCTCTCTCCGGCCTGTAGGTATCATCCGCATTGGGTTTTCCACCTGGCCAGCCCGTAATGGTCCGCTGCAATTCATTAAAAACACGTATGTTAATATTATAAGCAGTATCAAACTCCGTTACCAGGTCAATCATTCCATTGTCACTATAGTCCCGGTTTGTTAATTTAAGAATGGGTTTTTGTAAGGTAAGACTTAGCCATATTACTGCCTTTCTAATTATCCCGTCCTCTCTCCAATCAACCCGTTCTAAAAGCCAGGGGGATTTCTTACGGGTCAAATGAGAAGCTGCCGCCTGGTCCAAAACAGCAATTGTATTGGCATGTTTTTGAAGGTAGGTTGCTGGAACTGAATCAGTGATATGACCTTCTAATGTCTCTTTTATTATAGAGGCCTTTCCTTCACCCCAAGCCATGAGAATGATCTTTTTAGCACTCATGATGGTTCCTATTCCCATCGTAATGGCTTTAAGCGGAACATTCTCTACTCCAAAAAAACTACTTCCGGCATCTATTCTGGTGATATGATCCAAAGTAATCAGCCTGGTAAGTGATTCTATACCAGAGCCAGGCTCATTAAAACCGATGTGTCCTGTACGTCCGATCCCCAAAATCTGAAGATCTAAGCCTCCCTCTTCCTTAATTTTATGCTCAAATCGGGAACAATATTCTTCTACCTGATCCCTTTCAAGCGTTCCATCCGGAACATTTATGTTTTCTTTCTTTATATCAATGTGGTCAAACAGGTTTTCATTCATGAATCTTACATAGCTCTGCAGTTCCTCAGGCTGCATGGGGTAATATTCATCCAAATTAAAAGTAACTACGTTGTGAAAACTGAGGTTTTCTTCTTGGTGCAATCGGATTAACTCTTTATAGAGTCCTGTTGGTGTGGAGCCAGTGGCTAATCCCAAAACGCAGTTTTTTCCTTCTGCTGCCTTTTCTTTTATAAGAGCAGCAATCTCATAAGCCACATACCTGGATGCATCAAATGAACTACTAAAGATCTGCGTGGGAATCCTTTCTGGGTTTTTGAAAGTTAGGGTGTGGACCTTTTCACTTACCATTATTCTTTTTATTCTTTTTGCAAATTATGAGAACAATAATCGTAAAATAAAGAAAAATTATTCACTTAGTGCAATAATTATTGCAATAAGTTGCAATTTATTTAAAGAAATTGTTATCTATGTTAAAATCCAGGCCTGGAAAGTATTAAAGCACACAAGAGAAAAAAGATATTTTTTTTAAATTTTAGGCTATGACAAATACCAATATAAAAAAGAGCTATAAAGTCCTTGGCATTATGTCAGGCAGTTCATTGGACGGTTTAGATCTGGCTTTTTGCACCTTTTCTGTTCAAAAAGATAGAGACCAGCACCTAAACATAATTGATTGGGAATTATTAAAAGCTGACACCCTGGCTTTTTCTTCAGGATGGAAAAAAAGATTGGCTGATCTGCCCAAGGTCGACGGTCTGCGGTTTATGCAAGCACATACTCAATTTGGGCACTATACTGGACTGCAAGTCAATCATTTTTTAACCAAACACCAGTTGGAACCAGATTTTATTGCTTTCCATGGTCACACTATTTTTCATGATCCTCCAAATCAACTTACCGTTCAAATTGGCGATGGATCTGCAGTAGCAGCGGTAACCACTTTTCCTGTAATAAACAATTTTCGCCATCAAGATGTAGCTAGTGGAGGAGAAGGAGCTCCCATAGCCGCCATTGCAGATAAATATCTACTCCCAGAATTTGATTTTTGTCTTAATCTAGGTGGCATTGCCAATGTTACGGCACAGCTACCCCATAAAACTTTAGCCTTTGACATCTGCCCGGCCAACCAAATTCTAAATGTTTTGGCTTCGAAAATGGGCATGGAATATGATGATCAGGGAAAAATAGCTGCCTCCGGTCAAGTCCATTCTCATTTATTGGAACAATTAAACCAACCTGCTTATTATCAAAAAGCCTATCCCAAAACACTAGATAATTTTTGGGGAGGGCAGTATCTCCTGCCAAAAATTGAAGCAAGTGGAATTAACCTAGCTGATCAAATGCGCACTGCTGTGGAACATATTGCACAGCAAATCGATCTTAGTCTAAAATCAATAATTGAACAGGAGAGACTGGAAAAATCAGTATTGCGATTACTACCTAGCGGTGGAGGAGTATTTAACACCTTCCTAATAGATCGGATCAAAAAACGAATCGCTGAATCTACTAACATCGAATTACATTTACCTGAACCTTCATTTGCTGCTTTTAAGGAAGCCATCTTAATGGCCTTAATGGGAGTATTAAGAGTAGAGAATGTCCCTAATGTATTACATTCCGTTACAGGCGCCCGAATTAATACGATAGGAGGATCTATTCATCAGGGTCAATCAAAATTTATTTGACATGAAGCAATTTCTCCCATTCATCATCTTCCTTTTGTTTAGCATATTTTCTCTAGCACAAAAGGAAAATCCTAAAAGAGAAATGAGGGGTGTATGGATTGCCACTGTGGTTAACATCGATTTCCCTCCTAAGGATATGGTCAATAGCAAGGAGCAAAAGATCTTCTGGATAAAAATGCTGGACAGCTTAAAAAATATGGGCATCAATGCACTTTTCGTTCAGATTAGACCTGTTTCAGATGCTTTATATCCTTCAAATTACGAGCCTTGGTCAGCCTATTTGACCGGCAAACAGGGCCAAAAACCCAAACCCTATTATGATCCTTTAAAGTTTATGCTGGCTGAAGCCCACAAAAGAGGTATGGAGTTTCATGCCTGGCTAAATCCCTATAGAGCAACCTTCGATATGAAACTGGACCTTGTCTCTGATCAGCATCCTTTCAAACAGCATCCAGATTGGTTTTTGCCATATGGAACCAAATACTATTACAATCCTGCGCTTCCCCAGGTTCGAGATCATATTAATCTGGTGATTAAGGATCTGGCAAGTAGATATGAAATTGACGGCATTCATTTTGACGATTATTTTTATCCCTACAAAATTGCCGGCGAAACTTTTCCGGACAGCCTTGACTTTATCAAGTATGGGCAAGGTTTTGATCACATTGATGACTGGAGAAGAAATAACGTTGATTTATTAATTGAAAGCCTGCATAAGACCATTCGTTCCGCTAATCCCTTCATAAAGTTTGGAATTAGTCCTTTTGGAGTTTGGCGAAATAAGGCCATGGATCCAGAGAAAGGATCAGATACCCGAGCAGGCCAAACCACTTATGATGATCTTTATGCAGATGTTATCAAATGGATGAAAGAGGGATGGATTGACTATTTGGTTCCACAAATTTACTGGTATATAGGTTTTGAGCTGGCAGATCATCAAATTCTTTCGGAATGGTGGAATTCCAATAATTATGGAACAAACATTTACATTGGCCATGGAGCCTACAGAATAGGAAACCACAGTGCTCCTGAATGGAATCAATCAAGCGAAATGCCCAACCAAATAAGGCTTAACCGCTCTCTGGCTTCACTAAATGGCAGTGTTTACTTTAGTGCTAAATCACTTCTGGGTAACCCTCTAGGCTTTGCAGACAGCCTGTCTTTATTCCTACATCGCTACCCTGCCTTATTGCCTGAATACAATAGCCTGGAAGCGCCATTGCCACCAGGGACAAGCATAAAAAAGATAAAAAACAAAAAGAATGGCATACAGATAAAATGGAAATCCCTCAGCAAAGAGAAGGCTTATTATTATGTAATTTACAGATTTAATTCAGGTGAAAAACCTGATTTTGAAAAGGCCTCCAATATTGCAGGCATTACTTCCTACTACCCACGTAAATTAGAAATAATGGATTATCCGGAGGCCCTCGGACAATCTTATCAATATATAATAAGAGCGGTTAATCAAAAGCATCAGGAAGGAATTCCGAGTGAAGCTGCAACCATTCAATTCAAAGAGTAGTAAAAAAAGGCATATATTCATCTGGAAAATCCTAACAACCAAACGCTCAGTTCTATGCTTAAAAAAGAAAGACAAGCACTCATTCTCAGAGAAGTTAACCTTAGAAATAAGGTTTTACACACCGATTTAAGTAAGCAGCTTAATGTATCTGAAGATACCATACGTCGAGATCTACAAGAGCTTTCTGAGGAAGGGAAAGTAGTCAAAGTAAGAGGAGGTGCCTTATCCAAATCTTTTCATGTGCATTCTTATCAAGGAGCTGAAATTTATAAATACCAGGAGAAAACAAGTATTGCCAGAAAAACCATTCCCCTTTTGTCAGATGGGATGTTGGTTTTAATTAGTGGAGGAACTACTACCTTGGAAGTTGCAAGAATTTTACCTTCTGATTTGCAGATCACCTTTTACACTCCCAGTCTACTCATTGCATTGCAATTGGCTGAACACCCCAACAGCGAAACCATTTTTATTGGAGGGCGGATTTCTAAAAACGCAAAAATTAGTACGGGAGGTGAAGTGGTGAGTACCCTTAGAGGTATTCGGCCAGATATTTGCCTAATGGGAACGAATAGTATTGATCCCAGGATCGGCTTAACTGATACCGACTGGGAGGTAGTAGATGTTAAAAAAGCCATGATACAAGTCTCCCAAAAAGTAGCCATACTTACCATTTCCGACAAACTGGACAGCACCCAAAAGATCCAAATTGCCCCCATTAACAATATTGACTATTTGGTTACAGAATTGGCCCCGACCACAGATGTCCTTAAACCCTATTCCAAGGCAGGTTTGACAATCATTTAGCTTTTTTTTCAAATGCAAATGCCAACCCACCAGTATTAAAAAACAGATACCCGGCTTACTAAGAATTGTTTCACTTATTTCCTTACCAACATTTTTTTGTGTATTATTGCAATAAATGTGGCATTATTTTGCAATTTTAATCAATTTATGCAACAAATGGACAAGATCACCGAACAGGCTTCAAGATACCACCACCTGGAAAAGATGCCCGTAGAAGAACTATTAAATAATATCAACAATGAGGATAAAACCGTTGCCCACTCCGTAGAAAAAGCCATTCCACGCATTACGCCCTTAGTAAAAAAAATCGTTGCCAATATGAAAGAAGGCGGGCGACTATTTTATATAGGTGCCGGCACAAGTGGGCGATTGGGAATCCTGGATGCTTCAGAATGTCCTCCCACCTACGGTGTGCCCGATGATTGGGTAATAGGTCTTATAGCTGGAGGGGATAGTGCCATTCGAAAAGCGGTAGAATTTGCAGAAGATAGCCATACCCAGGCATGGGAGGATCTCCAGCAATATTTTATCAATGAACAGGACATTGTCATAGGCATTGCTGCCTCTGGTACCACCCCATACGTTGTACATGGATTAAAAACCTGTCAGGAAAACAACATTGTTACTGCCTGTATAACCTGTAATCCAGGGGCTCCTGTAATAGAATATGCAGACTATCCGATTGAAGTTGTAGTAGGACCAGAATTTGTAACAGGTAGCACCCGCATGAAGGCAGGCACTGCTCAAAAGCTTGTGTTAAATATGATTAGCACAACTGTAATGATTGGTATGGGTAGGATTTTGGATAATAAAATGGTAGACATGCAATTAAGCAATAATAAACTGGTTGACAGGGGTACTAAAATGTTAAAGCATGCCTTGAAACTATCCTATGAAGAGGCACAGAAATTATTACTGGAACATGGAAGTGTTAGAAAGGCCTTAGATCATTACAAAGTCAAAAAATAGTTTTATGCAGGACATGTTGGTCAAACTATATGATCTGCCTGACATACCTCCAGAAAAAAAGGTGCTGCGGGATGAGGGCTATATTTTTAAACATCCCATTGCTCCGGAATTATCTATTTTAAGTGAATGGGTAGAAAAAAATTTCAGTGAATTTTGGGGGGCTGAAATGAAGGCAGCCTTAAGTCACTTGCCTACAACTGCCATTGTATGTCTATATGAGGATCAGCCTGTCGGATTTGCCTGTTATGATACTACTTGCAAGGGTTTTTTTGGCCCTACGGGGGTATTGCCGGAATTTCGAGGAAAGGGCATCGGAAAAATCCTTTTAATCGAAAGCTTAATGGCTTTAAAAAATAGGGGATATGCTTATGCCATTATAGGAGGAGTAGGCCCTGTGGAATACTATCAAAAAACGGTTAATGCCACCATAATTGAAGGATCTAATCCAGGTATTTATCATAATCTAATCAGAAGAAAATCACCTTAGAATGACTACACCTAGCCGACAACATTCACCCTGGACCTGGGTCCCTTCGCTTTATTACATTGAAGGAATTCCTTATGTAGTTGTAATGACTATTTCTGTTATTATGTATAAAAGATTGGGGATAGGAAATACGGAGATAGCTCTTTATACAAGTTGGCTTTATCTTCCATGGGTTATCAAGCCTTTATGGAGTCCTGTAGTAGATGTTTTAAAGACAAAACGCTTTTGGATTGTATTCATGCAATTGCTTTTAGGAGGAGCCTTCGCCGGTGTCGCTTTTACTCTACCTTTGCCCAATTTTTTTCAGTACAGTCTTGCCTTCTTCTGGCTTATGGCCTTCTGCTCCGCTACAAATGACATTGCCTCCGACGGATTTTATATGTTGGGACTCAATGAAAGCCAGCAAGCTTTTTTTGTTGGGATAAGAAGCACATTTTATCGTATTGCTATGATTACCGGCCAAGGGCTAATCGTCATTCTGGCTGGATTCATGGAAGAGAATTTAAATGTGAGTCCGGAAAAAAGAATTGTAACGGCTTGGATGATTACGATTGGGGCTTTGTCAATCTTACTGATTTTGGCAGCTATTTATCATTATTTTTTCCTTCCCAGACCTGAAGATCAGGCAGATCAGACTGTAGATTCACAATCTATTTTTGCTGAATTTTTGGCAACATTCACCAGCTTTTTCAAGAAAAAACATATTATCCCGGCTATTGCTTTTCTTCTATTTTTCCGATTTGGAGAAGCCCAGTTAGTGAAAATTGCTTCTTTATTTTTACTTGATGAAACCAGTCAAGGAGGCTTAGCACTAAGTACTCAGGAAATTGGAGTTATTTATGGAACAGTTGGAATAATTTTCTTAACCATAGGAGGGATCATAGGAGGTATTCTTGCTTCTCGGCAAGGGTTAAAATATTGGCTTTGGTGGATGATTTTGGCATTAAACGTTCCTAATGTCCTATATGTCTTACTGGCTATTTTTCAACCCAGTTCCATTTGGATTATTGGCTCCTCTGTTGCTCTAGAGCAGCTAGGCTATGGTTTTGGTTTTACCGCCTATATGCTTTTTATGATTCATTTGGCGGAAGGCAATTACAAAACAGCTCACTTTTCAATAGCCACTGCTTTTATGGCATTGGGAATGATGATTCCGGGGATGTTTAGTGGTGCTTTACAAGAATATATGGGCTATCAAAACTTTTTTATCTGGGTAGTTCTGGCAGGAGTCCCAGGCTTTATTGCAGCTTATTTCATACACATTCGTCCCAATTTTGGCAAAAAAATAGATTCTGATGAATAAAGAACAATGGATCAATCAGCAATTGGGAAAAATGGATCTTTCACAACGGATCGCGCAATTGATTCATGTACCTGCCTGGTCTAACAGAGGGTCGGATCATCAGGAATATTTGCTTAAGTTGGTTGAGAATTACAAAATAGGTGGGCTTATTTTTTTTCAGGGTACTCCTGAAAAGCAACTAGAAATGACCCGTGAGCTTCAAAAAGTATCTTCTACACCTCTCATGATATCTATTGATGCAGAATGGGGGCTTGGCATGAGGTTAAAAAATAGTCCCTCCTTTCCCTATCATTTGACCATGGGAGCTTTGGAAGAAGATGAAGTTATTTATGAGGCCGCCTGTGAAATTGCCCGACATTGCCAATACCTTGGTATTCATGTCAATTTTGCTCCTGTGGTAGACATCAATTCTAATCCGGATAATCCCGTCATAGGATTCCGTTCTTTTGGCGATGATAAAACAAAGGTCACTCAAAAGGCTTTAGCCTACATGAGAGGCTTACAAGATCATGGCATTCTGGCTTGTGCCAAACATTTTCCAGGGCATGGTGACACCCATGTAGATTCCCATCTCGACTTACCTACAGTAGATAAAAGTCCGGAAACTCTTAAAAATGAAGAATGGTATCCTTATTCCACACTTATTGAGGAAGGTTTAGGTTCCATTATGATGGGGCATTTGTTTATGCCACAAATTGATAATCGCCCAAACAGGCCTTCTTCTATTTCTAAACCAGTGATAGATCTTTTAAGGACAGAACTTGAATTTCAGGGCCTATTGTTTACTGATGCATTGGATATGAAAGGCATTGCCAATCATTTTGGTCCGGGACAAATAGAACTGGAAGCTCTCCATGCAGGCAACGATGTATTGCTCTTCGTTAAGAATGTTCCTTTAGCTCTTCAATCTATTTTATCTGGAATTGAAAAAGGAATTATTTCGGAAGAAATCATTAATCAAAAATGTAGAAAACTACTTAATTATAAATATGAGCTAATCATGAAACAAAAACACAATGTTCAAATCTCTGAACTCCAAAACCTTCTATTCAGTGATCAAAGTACCCAACTGAATGAGCAAATTGCCAAAAGAAGTCTAACTTTCTTGGGAGATTTACCCAATTTTGACCCTCGGAATATTTGTACCGTGGCCATTAACCTGGCCCACCAGGATGCATCTAAAAAAGAATTGGCTCATCATGACAATGAAAGCGAAAAAGATAAGGATATACATCAGCTCTTTCCATTTCAGAGTTTTTTAGCAAATTTATCTTCATCTAAATCGATAAAATTATCCTCTTATCATCTTCATGGAGGAGAATTAGACTTAAACCGAATTAATGAAAATCATGATTTGATGATTTTGAGTATCCACAATTTAAATGTAAAAAATGTGGCTAACTTTGGACTAACAGATTCTTTAATTCAAAGCTTGTCTCAAATAATTCAATCACCAAAAGTAATTTTAGTTTTGTTTGGAAGTCCTTACATTTTAAAATACATAGGCTGGAAGGAGGAAGATTCTTGCCCTGTTGTATTGGCTTATCAAGAAAATGAATACACCCAAAAATCAGCAGCCAGTTTTTTGTTTGATATTGCTAAAGCAGAAGGAAAAATTCCCGTTCAACTATAATTTCACTAAAGAGGCTTCATAAATGCGGGCTTCCCAGGGCCTCAATGCCAAAATTTGATCTACTTTTTTTGGTAATCCATGATAATTACTAATAATGCATTTCTCCACCTTGAGAGTATTGGGAATAGAGTATTCTTCAGTCTTTTCACTCATGTTCAATACAACTAAGATAGCTTCATCTTTCATTTTTCTGGAATAAATAAATAAGGAAGGATGTTCAGGACAAAGGTCTTGATAATCACCGTAAACCAGTATTGAGTTTGATTTCCTGAATTGGATCATTTTTTTATAAAAATTCAAAATAGAATCAGGATCCGACAGGGAGGTTTCTACATTAACCTCTTCAAAGTTTGGATTAACCTCTATCCAGGGCAGTCCATCAGTGAAACCTGCATTAAGAGAGGTATTCCACTGCATGGGTGTGCGCCCATTATCACGGGCAGTATGTTTCAAATTTTGCAAAAACTCTTTTTCAGATCCTCTTGCTTTGAGGTGTTTTTCATATCCATCAAAGACATAAATATCCCTGAACTTATCCAGTGATTCCCAGGGAACATTGCTCATTCCTATTTCATCTCCATAATATAAAAAGGGAGTCCCTCTTTGAGTTAGCAGGAGAATGCATAATAATTTGGCAGCCTCCTTTTTATAAACACCATCATTACCAAACCGAGAAAGTATTCTTGGAAAATCATGGTTTCCCAAAAACACAGCATTCCAGCCTCCTTCTTGCACAACTTGATCCCAATCAGTAATAATTTTTTTAAAGGTTGTCAGGTCAAAATCTTTTAGCAGAAAAAACTGCCCCGGCTGTTTATCAATGGTCATATGATCGAAATGATAGATCATGTGGAGCTCTTTTCGTTGTGGATCTGTAAAAAGGATGGCTTCTTCAGAATTTATGCCGGCCCCCTCTCCTACCGTCATCATATCGTATTTAGAAATGACTTCCTGATGCAATTCTTGGAGAAATTCATGCATCCTTGGGCCATTACCATAAAACCTGGACAAGCCTTCCTCCAGGTCACTTTCCTGGCAATCGGGAAAATCTAAATCTTTAGAAATGAGCACAAATGCATCCAAACGGAAGCCATCAATTCCTTTGTTCATCCAAAAGTGCATAATATCATAAATTTCCTGACGAACTTGTGGATTTTCCCAATTCAAGTCTGGCTGCTTACGAGAAAAAATATGCAAATAGTATTCCTGAGTTTGTTCATCAAACTCCCAGGCACTTGGTGCAAAATAGGATACCCAATTATTGGGCTCC
This sequence comes from Saprospiraceae bacterium, assembly GCA_028285545.1. GTDB lineage: Bacteria > Bacteroidota > Bacteroidia > Chitinophagales > Saprospiraceae > JANQPA01. The sequence continues at coordinate 31,431 of JANQPA010000052.1, forward strand.
TGGCCATTTTCAGTACTTTCTTTCCAATAATAATAATCTCGGTAGGGGCTGTCTTTGGATTTCCGAGCTTGATGGAACCATGCATGTTCATCACTGGAATGGTTTAAGACAAGATCCATGAGTATCCGGAGGTTTCTTTTTTTTGCCTCCCGCACCAATTCCTCAAAATCCTCCATCGTCCCGAATTCGTCCATAATATTTCGATAATCACTGATATCATAACCATTATCATCGTTCGGGGAAGAAAAAATGGGGTTCAGCCATAGCGTTTCAACGCCAAGTTCTGCAATATAATCCAGGCGATTGATCAGGCCTCTGAGATCGCCGATTCCATCGTTATTACTATCCTGAAAACTGCGTGGATAAATTTGATAAACTATAGTTTCTTTCCACCAGGAAGGGTTTAAATCTGTGAGTTTAGCTCCATTTTTCATTTAGCCATTTAATTTAAAGACTCCAAAATCGCCAGCCTGGATTTTAACTTCTCCATTTTCATTTAATGTGGCTCCACCCAAAACAGCAGTCATATTGGCATCATTTTCCTCAGAAAAATCATGTGTTAATGACTTTTCCGAGAGATTTAATACCACCAAAAAGCTTTCCTCCTCCCATTTTCTTTTAAAGGCCATAAGCTCAGGGTGGTCTAAGGTAAGCGGCTCATAATTACCATACCTGAAACATGATTGACTTTTCCGCAACTGAATTAATGCCCGATAATGATTCCATAAAGATTGTTCATCTGATTGCTGAACAGATAAAGCCAGGTGTTGAATTGCTTCAGAATTGTGAAAAGATTGATCCCACCATTCACCTGTATTTTTATAAAACAGAGCAGTGCCAGGAGAATCGGGATTCTCCGTCCAGGGAAAAGCTTCCCTAACTGGAATATGGTTAGCATCAGAACCCCATTCATGGACTTCCCCCGGTACCCCCAGTTCCTGGCCGTAATAGATAGAAGGAACACCAGGTAATAGTAGGTTGAATACAGCTGCTATCCTCTTCTGTTTTTCATTCCCAGCAACCACGCTGGCCCATCGTTTGGTATCGTGATTTTCTAAAAAGTTAACGGTATATGTACTATCAGAAAATCGGCTCATACTTTCTTCGATAACCTTATGAATTCGTACTGGATCCATTTTAACTCCATTTGGATCTGAAACGCTGTACATATCGTGGGTACCTTCTTCGCCAGAAAGGGCAAATAATAACTGAAAATTAAAAGCAGCGTCTGCTCCACTTTCCTGAACCATATGTTCGCCATATTCATTCCAATCTGATTGCTCTCCAAGAACAAATAGATTTGGATTAATAGACTTGCAATCATTGAAAATAGGCCTCCAAAAATCTCGATACATATTAGTAAACAAGCCTTTATTGTCTAAATCATCCATTATGTGATCTATTCTAAAACCGTCCACCCCATCTTTAAAATCACCATCCCCATTTGGATCTACCCAATAGCTGTAAAAATCACTCATCCACTCTTTCACTTTGGAGTTATTTAAATCCAGGAAAACGATGTTGTGCTTTAATCCAGGCCAGGCATTAAAATCATGCAGCGGTGAACGGGTAGGCATAAAAATTTGCTCCGGAAACTGGTTCAAAGAGTCACTATAATAAATGAAATCAGAAAATTCAGAGTCAGGATTTTGATAAGAGTCATCAAACCATTTATGTCCACTTTGAGCATATTGCGTTTCCATATCCATTAAAAATTTCATCCCCTTTTCGTGAACAGCTTCTACAAACTGAACATAATCATCCATGGTACCATATTCGGGATCGATTTTTTCATAATCGGTTGGAAAATAATTATGATAAAAACCGGATTCATATAGAGGCGTGAACAGGATAGTAGTTACCCCCAGGTTTTGAAGGTAATCCAGTTTTTCAACAAAACCCCTCAAATCACCATGTAAATCACCATTGGAATCATAAAAACTTCGTTGCATGACATGGTAAATAATCTCGTCCTTCCAATTGTGGTCTAAATCTTTTGACAAAGTAGCCCCTTTTTCATCTTCAGTTGTACTCTGAGGAGCGCAAGCTCCTAAAAAACAGATAGTTATTACAAGAAACACCTTCATTTTCATAGCAAAAAAGTTTTAATCTTCTACAAAATTACCCGTCAAAATTTGTTTGAGTATTCCTTTATTTTGCCAATTGTGCACTTATTTTATCCCTGTGTTTGTATTTTTTTTTAAAGAAACATTAGAGTCGAGTAACTTTTCCATTTTTCGTAAGTTTTTCTCTTCGAGGGTTGGACAAAAAATAGAATAACTGGTGCCGGCCGGCACCAGTTATTCTATTCTAAAGAATTACCTAAAATTCAATCACATGTATAAAAATTACATTAAAACTGCCCTTCGTAATTTGTGGAAGTTTAAAGCCTATTCTCTCATCAACATATCTGGTTTATCTATTGGCTTGGCTTGTGTTATTCTAATTTTATTATATGTACAATCTGAATTATCCTTTGATACTTTTCATGAGAACAAGGGTCAAATTTATAGATTGAGTGTTCAGACCACTAATCCACAGACTGGAGTGATTAGAGAACGAGCAATTGGTCCTTATCGATTGGCGGATGAATTAAAAGTAGATTTTCCTGATTTTTCCAATGTCATTCGGTTCATGCCTCAAAATGGTGAAAGGGTAAAATATCAGGATGAAATTTTTTCTGAAGAGAAGTTTGCTTTTGTAGATCCTGAGGTATTTGAGGTTTTCAATTTTTCATTAGTTGAAGGAGATCCAATGACTGCTTTAGATCCACCCTATTCTGTTGTCATTTCTGAAAGAACAGCTATTAAATATTTTGGTAGTCAAAAGGCTCTGGGAAAGGCCCTGGAAATCCGAGGTGAATTGTTTGAGGTGACGGGGCTTATGGCCAATATCCCGGAAAACAGTCAGTTTGAATATGAGGTATTTGCTTCTATGAATGCCTCCAAAAGTTTATTTAATCAAAATATATTAGAAAACTGGGGTGAAGGAACAGTTTCAACTTACGTAATGCTCCCAAAAGGAACCAGTTCCTCAAATTATGACGGCAGGCTAGCCACCTTCGTGAGTAATAAGATGAGAAGAATGGAGCAGTTCTCTCCCGAAGTAAAAATGCAGCCTCTTAGCAAAATGTATTTACATTCAAAGGATATTGATGCCTATGAATCCGGAGGGGATATCGTTTATGTATATGCCTTTTCTTTAATTGCCATTTTTATTTTAGCTATTGCCTGCATTAATTACATCAATCTGGCTACTGCCCGATCCAGTGTTCGTGCCAAAGAGGTAGGAGTACGTAAAGTTACTGGAGCCACACGATTACAACTAATAACTCAATTTTTAAGTGAAAGCTCTGTACTCATCTTCCTGGCGGCTATTCTCGCTTTAGGTATAGTGTTTATGACCTTGCCTTCTTTTAATCAATTAGCAGATCGTCAAATTGTATTTAACCTAAGAGAAAATGGAGGTCCTATTATGCTTCTCTTTGGACTTATTTTTATAACTGGCTTACTTGCCGGCAGCTACCCTGCTATTTTATTATCTAGCTTACAACCGATTGCTGTTTTCTCGGGTAAACTTAAACAAGGATTGAAAGGTGGTGCCCTAAGAAAGGTTTTAGTGTCCTTTCAATTTACTACTTCCATATTTTTATTGGCGGTCACAGGTATTGTTTACCAGCAATTACAATATGTTAAAAATAAAGATCTGGGTTTTGATAAAGATCAGTTAATCATTTTGCCAGGTACTCCTTCTGGTTTGCGCAGTCAATACGATCAGTTTACAGAACAAGTGCTAAGTAATCCAAGCATTATTTCTGCCTCAGCTTCTTCTCGAGTCCCTCCAGGCAGGTTGGGAAGTTCAATGGGTACACGGCCGGAAGGAATTGCGGAAGAAAATCAGCCTGACATGCAAACTGTATGGACAGATTTTGATTTTATTGAAACAATGGGTTTTGAAATGGCGGCAGGTCGAAGTTTTTCTCGTGATTTTGCTGATGCCAATAATGCTTTTATTCTTAATGAGGCAGCTGTAAAAGAAATTGGATGGACCAATGAATCTGCCCTTGGCAAGAGTTTTGGGAGTTTAGAAGTCAGGGACTGGAACACAGGGAATTGGGAAGAAAAAGATGGATTCGTCATTGGTGTTCTTAAAGACTTCCATTTTGAGTCTATGAAGAAAAAAATTGTACCTACGGTATATTTTATTGCTCCAAAGATGGCCTGGAATTATGTTATGAAAGTTCGGCCAGATAATATTAACAGGACGCTCAGTCATATTGAAGGGGTCTGGAAAGAATTCCTTCCTGAAGTTCCCTTTGAATATTCTTTTGTGGATCAACATTTTGAAACGCTCTACAATACAGAAGAAAGGCAGGGACGAATTTTTGGTCTTTTTGCTACCCTGGCGATTTTTATAGCTTGTCTTGGACTAATTGGCCTAGCTTCTTTCGTAGCTGAGCGTAAGAAAAAAGAAATCGGTATCAGAAAGGTTTTAGGTGCCTCTAAAGCAAGCATTTTAACCTTACTTTCCAAAGAGTTTTCTTTACTCATTTTTATAGCCTTCATTCTTGCCAGCCCTCTTTCCTGGCTGGTCATGAATACCTGGCTTCAGGATTTTGCTTATCGAATATCCATAGGAATGGGAATTTTTGTAGCAGCTGGATTGATTGCCTTTTTTATTGCCTGGACAACCATTGGTCTGCAAACCCTCAGAGTTATAAACATGAACCCTGTAGACTCCCTTAGAAATGAATAAAGACTTTTTAAGAATATCACCATAGGAGAACTAAAGGATTAGTTGCAACCTTCTTTGTTCTTTAGTCGTCTCCCTTTAAAACATCACTTTATGTATAAGAATTATCTGAAAACTGCCATTCGAAACCTTTGGAAATTCAAAGGCTACTCTTTAATCAATATAATGGGGCTTTCCATTGGAGTAGCTTGTGTTATTTTAATCTTATTATATGTTCGTGCCGAAGTAAACATGGATGGATTCCATGTCAATAAGGATCGGATCTATCGATTAAATATTGAGGTTACCAATCCACAAACAGGGGAAGTGAATGAAAGGGCCATTGGGCCTTACCGATTAGCAGATGAATTGAAGGTAGATTTTTCGGATTTCTCCAATATCATTCGTTTTGCACCACAATATCAAGAGCAGGTCGAATATGAAGATGAGATCTTTTTGGAAGAAAATCTTGCTTTTGCAGATCCCGATGTGTTTGAAGTATTCCATTTTCCTTTTGTAAGTGGTGATCCTGCCACTGCTTTGGAGAATCCTTATTCCTTGGTCATGTCTGAAGCAGCGGCTCAGCGTTATTTTGGATCTAAAAATCCAATAGGCAAGGCAGTAACCATAAGAGAGCAATTGTTTGAGGTAACGGCCCTAATGGAAGATGTGCCTAGCAATTCACAATTCCAGTATGATATGTTGGTGTCTATGAATTGTGCCAGGCAAGAATTTTCGAGGATCGTACTCGAAAATTGGGGGGAAGGTTATGTTTCCACCTTCGCCATGCTTCCAGAAGGTAAAACCCCAGCAGATTATGAAGCTCGTCTGGCTAAATTTATGGAAGTTAAGCTGGAAGCCTGGCGTCAAGCCTCTCCAAGATTGGTCATGCAGCCTTTACCTAAAATGTATTTGCATTCTAGTGATATTTCATCTTTCGAAGGAGGAGGAGATATTACTTATGTATATGCTTTTTCATTAATAGCACTATTTATTCTGTTTATTGCTTGTATTAATTATATGAATTTGGCCACTGCACGATCCAGTGTCCGGGCCAGAGAAGTGGGAATGCGTAAGGTCGTGGGAGCTACTCGTGCTCAGTTGGTGGGACAGTTCCTAAGTGAGAGCATTTTATTGACTGTTGTTTCTTTGTTATTTGCCTTGGGTATCGTCTTTTTGGCATTGCCTGGATTTAACCAACTTGCTGACCGGCAAATTTCCTTTAACGTTATTGACAATTGGAATATTATTCTAGGCCTGATTGCGGTGGCTATTCTGGTAGGAGTGGCTGCAGGATCTTATCCGGCATTATTATTATCAGGATTTAAACCAGTATCTGTATTTTCTGGTCAGTTGAAACAAGGACTTAAAGGAGGCTTGTTACGTAAAGTATTGGTTTCTTTCCAGTTTACGACTTCCATCTTTTTGCTGGTGGTTACTGGAATTGTTTATCAGCAATTACAATACTGTAAAAACATGGACCTGGGTTTTAATAAAGATCAACTGGTTCTATTGCCTGGATTAGATATTGAAGGACGCGGTAGTTATCAGCAATTTACAGAGCGCTTATTAACCAACCCGCAAATAGTATCCGGAGCAGCTTCTTCCCGGGTTCCACCTGGAAGGCTAAGCAGCAATTTAGGAACGCGCCCAGAGGGTGTTCCGGAAGAACAACGAAGAGGTATGCAAACGGTTTGGACGGATTTTGGTTTTATTGAAACGATGGGCTTTGAATTAGCAGCAGGGCGTAGTTTTTCCCGTGATTTTGCCGATGCAACGAATGCCTTTATTATAAATGAAGCCGCAGTAAGAGATATCGGCTGGACCAACGAATCAGCTATCGGAAAGAGCTTTGGAAGTGCTGAAATTGCAGACTGGGAGGCAGGTCAGTGGCAAGAAAGAGACGGCGTAGTGATAGGAGTGTTGAAAGATTTTCATTTTGAGTCATTAAGAGATGAAATTGTACCCACCGTTTATTTTGTTGCCCCCTATATGGCTTGGAATTATGTAGTACGCATCAACACGGATGATGTTCCATCGGCTCTTAGCTTTATAGAAGAAACCTGGACAAGTTTTAATCCGGATACTCCTTTTGAATATACTTTTGTTGATGAAAATTATGCATCCCTTTATGAAAATGAAGAGCGGCAGGGTAACATTTTTGGCCTCTTTGCCATTCTGGCTATTTTGATCGCCTGTCTGGGATTGGTTGGACTGGCCTCTTTTACTGCGGAGCAGAAGAAGAAAGAAATTGGGATACGCAAAGTATTAGGAGCCTCTAGTTCCAGTATTATTGCATTGTTATCGAAAGAGTTTACCTGGTTGGTAATTGTAGCCTTTATTATTGCCAGTCCATTATCCTGGTGGGTGATGAACAACTGGTTGCAAGATTTTGCCTATCGGGTTAATATTGGAGTCTTTGTATTTATCATTGCCGGAGCAACTTCTTTATTAATTGCCTGGATTACGGTGGGATTGCAAACGGCCAGGGCAGCTAACTCTAATCCTATAAAGGCTTTACAAAGAGAATAACGTTTCAAGTAAGAGGATCTTTGTTTTCCTTTGTGATCTTTTTTAAAAGGATTTACAAAAATTGAGGGAAATAAAGTGGAGATATACTCGTGAGATATATGGAAATAAATTGTTTTAGCCAAGAAAAAAAGAGGCTATTTACTTCCATTTTATAATCTATCATAATTCGTTAGATGGCGGCCGGTGGCCGCCATCTAACTTACTTCCCTAAAAGTATAGGAAGCCGTTTAAAATCATTTTTTTCATTAAGGTCTTACTACCTTAGGGCTACCTTTCTCATCCAAACTCACGACCTCATAACCTAATTTTTCCAATTTAGGTCGTATAGAAGCCTCATCACCTACCAATAAGATGTTCATTTTATCATATTGGAGATATTTTTTAGCTAAGTCATTAATTTCTTCCTTAGTGATGCTTTTGATGATTTCAGCTTGCTCGTCTACGAAGGAACGATCCAGATCATAATGAAGGATTCTTCCCAGGAAGCCGGCCTTCTGCCAAGGAGCTTCATAGCTTCTGGCATCGCGTTGACCAACTGCATTTCTCATGAAGGTCAATTCATCATCGGTGATACCAAATTTATTGTACTTTTTGATCTCATTCATAAATTCCACCACACTACTATCAGAAGCAGAAGCTTTTACACCTGCAGAAGCTACATAAGCTGCCGTTTCTGTATCACTAGCTCCGGTAAAGAATGAACGAGCACCATAGGTCCAGCCTTTATCTTCTCTTAAGTTCAAGTTGATACGGCTGTTAAAGGCGCCTCCTAGTGCATAATTCATTAGGTTAGATTTAAAATACTCACCAGTTACATCGTAATTGAGATCGGTCATATAACCAATTCTAATTTGAGATTGAGGTGCCTTTGCTTTATCAACCAAGTAAACCATGGTCTTATCTACTTTATTTCCCTTAGGCATTTTGGGGATGCTCACCTTTTTCTTTTCCCAGGTTTTGAGAAAATCTAGTTGTCCCATTACCTCTTCCTGTGTAATATCACCCACTATAACCAACTCAGAAAGTGAGGGTGTGTAATAATCATTATAAAAAGCTTTAACATCTTCCAGGGTGATATTTTCTACTGTTGCTTCGGTTCCGCTAGTAGGAATAGAGTAGATATGATCTTTTCCATAAAGCAATTTATTGAATACCTGAGATGCGATGGCCGAAGGATTCTTTTGGCTGGCTTTTATACCCTGAATTTGCCTTTGCTTTAGTCTATTAAAATCAGCTTCTGCAAAGGCAGGCTTTTTAAGAATTTCTTCTGCTAACTCAAGTGTTCTGCTTAAATTCTTTTTTAAGGAACTAATGTTCATATTAGTAGAGGAGTTTCTTGAAAAGAAGCTTACTCGACTACCTAATTTTCTCAACTCTTCCTGAATGGCTTCAGCTGAATAATTTTGAGTGGATTCATTCATTAAGGCGGCAGTCAGAGAAGACAAACCAGCTTTTGCCCTGTCATTGGCATCCATCTTGTGACCACCATTAATGGTCAATTGAAGAGAAACAGTAGGAATCTCATCACTGATCGTCCCAATAACTTTCAAGCCGTTATCAAATTCAGCTTTCCAAAATTCTGGTACGATAGCTAATGGATTAGGGCCAGCTGTTGGCCTTTTGCTTCTGTCCACCACATCTCCTGTTGGGCGATTATACTCTAAACCAGAATAATCAGTTGTTGGGAATGGACTGTCACCTTGCATCGGAATCTCATAATTATCTGCTTTGACAGGCTCCGTCTCTTCATTAGGTAGAATACTTTGAATGACAGAAGATTTTCCTTTGATGTATTTTCTAAATACACACATGACATCTTCTTTGGTGACACTCATATATCTTTCCAAATCATATTTTATGGCATCAGGATTGCCATAAAAAGTTTCATAGCTGGCTAGCTGTGACACCTTCCCTCTTACACTAGCCAATCCATTGATGGTATTAGCTTCAAAACTGGCTTTAAATTTGGATACATCATCGTCTGTAACCCCATTTTTCTCAAAATCTTCAAGGATTTTACGTATTTCAGGCTCAAATTCTGACAATTTTTGGCCAGGAAATGGCAGAATAAACATATTAAATTCGCCCGCTAATTCACTAGCTGGATGGCTGGCTCTTGCCTGAACAGCTTTTCTGGTTTGCACAAAGCTCTTGTAGAAGTATGAACTCTTTCCGCCTCCTAAGATTTCAGCCAGGCAATCCAGAGGTGCTTCATCAGGATGAAACCTTGGAACTGTTGGATAATCTATTCTGATTCCAGGAAAGCGAATATTTTTATCCACATAAGAAACGTATCTGTCAGATTCGATCACAGGAGCATCTAGTTTCATAGGTTTTACCTCGGGGCCTCTTGGAATGTTACCGAAATATTTCTCTACCATTTTCACAACTTCAGCAGGCTTAACATCACCACCAATGGTTAAAGTTGCATTATTAGGTCCATACCAGCGAAGGAAAAAGCGTTTTAAGTCATCGACATCTACCCGATCTAGATCTTCGACACGACCAATGGTGAGCCAGGAATAAGGATGACCGTAAGGATAAATAGCACCAGCTGATAATTCAAACATTTGGCCATATGGGCGGTTGTCATAATTTTGAGCTTTTTCATTTTTCACCGTAGCACGCTGAACCTCGAATTTCTTCTGTGTAACCGCAGGAAGTAAGAAGCCCATTCTGTCTGCCTCTAACCATAACATTATCTCTAATTGGTTGACGGGTACCGTTTCGAAATAATTCGTCCGATCACGATTGGTGGTTCCATTGAGGGTACCTCCAGCATCAGTAATTATTTTAAAATGCTCTTCGTCTGCTACATTTTCTGAGCCTTGAAACATCATATGTTCAAAGAAATGGGCGAATCCTGATTTTTGCAATTCTTCACGTGCGGATCCAACATGATAGGTAACATCAACATGCACCATTGGGTCAGAATGATCTTCATGGATGATTAGGGTCAATCCATTATCTAATTCGTACTTTTCGTAAGGAATGACGATTTCGTCTCCTTTCTTTTCTACTTTTTCGATGAGTTTAGTCTGTGCCCAGGCAGGGACAGAAAGTAATAAAGCAAATAGTAAGATGAAATTCTTCATAATAAAAATTGATATGATAAGAATGGATATATTGGCGGCTGAAGATAGTAAGCAATCTAAAAGTTTCAAATGTATTTTCGACCAAAGAAGGTAAGGAGACGGTCATTTTTTATTAATTTATCCCAAAATATAAACCTTCCCAAAGATTTGATAGTATAATTTGGACAAGGAAATAAATCAATAAACATGTCATCAATGTCCACTCCTCGCACAAAAGCACAAATATCTCGTTCCGCTATTCAACGTTTATACATATCTATGCGACATTTGTTCACTCGTGGATCTTACAAACCTCTGGGCGTATCGGGTGAAGCTATGATCGATTCATTACGTCTTCTGAATCCGGAAATTTATGGTTCCATTAATGATCCGGAAAGAGTTGAATTAGATGGTTTATTTTACGTATTTCAGCGCTTACCCAAAGGCATTGAAGAATGCAGGTATGTAAAATTAATATCAAGGGAGGGTTTCGAAAACACTGATTTCGACCCCATTATCCCTGCAAAAAGAAGAAGAAGCTGTTATCGAATAGATGAGGAGCAAATGTTTATTGAAATGACTCGTGGGCGAAGTGACATTTATGATATTCTAACTCACCTTACTTTTCTGTATGTTGAAGCTGAAAAGATCCGAAAAAACAGTGAAGATCACCGAGAGAACAAACGTCGTGAGTGGGAAATGTTGGCAGAGATTGTACAAAGAGAGCAGGAAGGAGAAGAATACAATGTAGAAGTTGCCTATACTTATCTAAGCACTCTATTGGGCCGCACCTATGACGAAACGGTGAAGGCTTGTAAGCGTTTTTCCAATGATCCCAATGTTAACAGCATCTTTCATATTACTTACTGGCTAGGAAAATTATCTACAGAAGAAAAAGAAAACGATCAGGATCGGGAGATTACCTTTTCTTCTTCTTTACGAGAAAAAATAGGACATCATTCCTATGGTGAGCTTTGGGCTGAAAATATAAAGGAATATCTCTTTGAAAACGATTTAATTGAGAGACCGCTCCATATCATTAGTGCTAATCCACACAGTGTCATGAATTCCTTGTATGCTCCGGCAGCCATTGGTCAAAAGCTACAATTTTCAACTATTGAAGAGCTGGCAGTAAAATTATCGATGGACGATAATCAAGACCTCCGAGAAAGAGTTGAAACCTATGCCATACGCAGTGGCATGCACGTCATTGATGATACCAGCGGAACAAATATTTCGGTACAAATTATAGATACTACCTTGATCAAGGCCTCTAAAATTTCAGATGAAATTGGATGGGATGATGAGTATATACAAAAAGAAAAACCTGTCATTTTTGTTATGGATTATGCCTTTGGAGAACAGGCTTACGAAACCATGGATGAACTCTTGAAACCCTATCGTAACCATGAAAATACCATTCCACTCAATATTCAATCCATTTCGGTAATGGGAAAAGCGGGGATTCTGGAAGGTACTAAAAGTGATATTATGGTGCCTACTGCCCATGTTTTTGAAGGAACTGCAGATAATTATCCTTTTGATAACGATCTAAAAAAATCAGATTTTGAAAACAATGGTCTTTTTGTTTGCGAGGGTCCGATGATTACCGTATTGGGTACTTCTCTTCAAAACAGAAATATCTTGCGTTTTTTCAAAGAATCTTCCTGGAAAGCCATTGGCCTTGAAATGGAGGGAGCTCATTATCAAAAAGCCATACAGGCAGCTTCGAAAATAAGAAAGGGGGTTCGCGAAGATGTTATCCTAAGATATGCCTATTATGCTTCTGATAATCCCTTAATTAGCGGAGGGACTTTGGCTTCTGGCAGCTTGGGAGTTAGTGGAGTAAAACCTACTTATCTAATCACCATCAAATTATTAAATAAAATAGTTAGTGGAAATTAAGCTAAGAATGCCTGGTGCCGGTCGGCACCAGGCATTCTTAGCTTAAGAAGTTGAATTCTCTGCATTTATTCCGATCACTCTTTTCCTGCGATCCAGGGATTGCCTATCAGATAACCGAAATGAACTCGTCTGGTGAGGAGGAATTTTCATCTCTACCCTTTTTGCCTCTGCTCTCTTATTCTTTTTATGAAAAAATAATCTATCCAATAAGAAAGTAAGAGCCCCAATTCCTAATATCGCCAATCCCCAAAGGCTTTCCATTGGCTTATCAATAATCATATAACTTACAATCCAGGTACTGATTCCCAAATAAGCGATTTGCACCCAAGGGTAAAAAGGTGATCGGTAACCATCAGTAGATTTTTTGGATTTTCTCAGTATAAAAACTCCGATAATGGCCAGCATAGAAAAAAGCTGCAAAATAAATCCACTGAATAATAGTATTTGCTGGAAAGATCCGCTCATAATCAAAAGGATACTAATTCCCGATTGCAACCAAATGGCCCTTACAGGGATGCCGTTTTGATTGTCCTGCCCAAGAAAATGCCACAATTTGTAATCATCAGCCATGGCTCTGGTAATTCTTGGCCCTACCCAAACCATAGCACTGATACTTGATATGAGTAACAGGGCAATGATGATACTCATCCAACGAGCCCCACCCTCTCCAAACATATAGCTTGCAACTATTTGTCCTATTTCTATCTCTCCAGCCAGAGCTTGAATAGGTGCCTGCTTGAGAAAGGCCAATTGCAACAATACATAAAGAATGGTGACCAATAAAGTTCCTCCAATTAATGCTTTAGGTAAGTTGATTTTGGGGCGCTTGATCTCTTCAACAATATATGCGGCAGCATTCCATCCAGTAAAAGCATAGGTAACATATACTAAACTTACTGCAAAGGCAGGGGTAGAAATTTCTCCCAACCAGCTTGCACTGGTATCTATTGCATTAGTTTCGCTACCAGAAAATAAAGCAATTCCAACAAAACCAGCTATGACAAGTATTTTTACCACAGTAAAGATATCTTGAAAACGGCTGCTTTTTTTTATATCAAAGGAATGAATAAGCGAGATCAATGAAACAGTAATGATGGCCAAAGGAATGACTGGAATCCCTACTAAATTACTTAGATAAGCCGCCATTCCCATTGCAGCAAGAGCAATAGGTGCTGCAAAACCTACTGTTAAGGAAACCCATCCTGACAAGTATCCTAAAAAAGGATGGATTGTTTTGGAAATAAAATGATATTCTCCTCCTGATCTTCGAAGATGAGTACCCAATTCAGCATAACTAAAAGCACCTAATAAGGCAATTGCCCCTCCTAGCCCCCACAATAATAATATGCTCCAGGTATTTTGGATGTCAGCCAATTGGAATCCCAATGTTGTGAATACACCGGTACCAATCATATTGGCTACAACGATGGCGGCGGCACTCTTCCACCCGATCTTTTTGTTGTTATATGCTGTCATGGATTGTTCTGGAAAATTGGGAAAATAATATTTATAAACTATGACAGTCTAAACGCAAATCCGTCACCTTAAAGTAGTTAAAGATGTATTAAGGTGGCCTGAAATGGCTAAGAATAACTTTTTCTTAAAGAGTCTTAAGAAGAAAATGAGCAAATGTTAAAATGAGCAAATGGGCAGATTTTACAGTAGTTTAAAGCCATTTACTGAATCTGCCCACCGTCTGTCATTAAATTTCTTCTTTTAAGATGTGAAATAAAAAAGTCCATTTATTGGTATACTGATCAATGAGTTGCTCCCTTGATCTGCCGGCAAAGTGACCTGCTTTTTCTTCTACTCTCAACAAAATGGGGTTTGATCCATTTTGTCGTTCCTGCATACGAGCAATGTATTTTAAGGTATGACCAGGAAGCACATTATTGTCATGAGTAGCAGTCATAGCCATGATTGCGGGATATTCTATACCTTCTTTTATATTATGATAAGGGGAATAAGCATAAAGAAATGGGAATTCAGTTGGTTGATCAGAGGTTCCATATTCTCCAATTGTAGTTGATCCCAGGTTAAATTTCTGGAACCGTAGCATATCCATGACTCCTACATCGGGAAGAGCAGCAGCAAATAGATCGGGTCTTTGATTGGTAACAGCTCCTATAAGCAGCCCTCCATTTGATTCACCAGCTATAGCCAATTTATTTTTTGAGGTATAATTTTGTTTGATCAGATATTCGGCTGCTGCAACGAAATCATCAAAAGCATTTTGTTTGTTTCCCTTTTTGGCAGCGTCATGCCACTTCTGACCATATTCATTTCCACCCCGAATATTTGCCATGGCAAACACTCCACCTAAATCGATCCAAGAAAGCCATCTTTTTTCAAATCTGGGAGTTTTTGTAACTCCAAACCCACCATATCCGTGAAGCAAAGTGGGTGCATTGCCATCCAAAGAGGTACTTTTTTTATAAACAATAAACATGGGAATTGAGGTGCCATCCTTTGAAGGATAAAAGACCTGGTCCAGCACAATTTCATTTGGATCAAAAGATAATTCCGGAGCCCTAAATAAACTCCATCCATTAGCAGCTACATTATATTGGTAGACCTTGGTAGGGCTATTAAGGCTGGAAAAGGAAAAAAATGTATTGGGATCATCATCACCTCCATCGAAACCTGATGCGATTCCAATACCAGGTAAGTTCAAATCATGTAAAAAAGCCCCATCCTTTTGAAATACTTTTATTTCCGAAAAAACATTTTTCAGGTAATGTACTACAAAGTATCCCCCTACAAAATCTGCATCCATGATAGCGGAACTTGTTTCCGGTACTACCACTCTACTCTGAAAAGAGGTAGTACTTCGATTTTCAAAATTAAAAGAGACTATTTGATTATTCGCCGCTCCTAAGGAGGTCAAAAAGAATAATTCATTACCAAAATTCCCTACAAACATATATCCCAGGTCAAAGCCACCGGAACGATATTTTGTTAAAATTTGGGGCTTATTGTTTTGCTTCAAATCTTTGACTAAAATTACACTGGGGTTTTCTCGATTTTGGGTATCACCGTAATAAATGACCAAAAACCTTCCGTCTGAAGACACTCGACAAGTGGCTGCCCAATGTTCTGAATCCAATCCTTCAAAGGCGAGTTCATCTTCCTCCTGGCTAGTATACATCTTGTGGAAGTATAGCCGACGGTTGAAATATTTGCTGCTACTTTTTGGATGTTCTGGTGGTAAAAAAGCACTATAGAAAAAGCCACTCCCATCTGGCAGCCATCTCAGGCTACTGTATTTGATCCTTTCTATTTTATCTGGCAGTAATTCTCTGGTTTTTAGGTCAATAATTCTAAATGTTCGCCAATCAGATCCTGAGTTCTGAATAGCATATGCTAAGTATCGTCCATCGGGGCTGGGTTCAATTTCAGTGATTGAGGTGGTTCCATCAGAGGACAAATCTTTGGGGTTAATTAACTCTCTGGGCTCAGCATTTAAATGATCTAATTCATAGACCAAGGATTGTTCTTCAGTCCCATCGTTATAAAAATAGAAATATTTATTTCCTCCTTTTTTGGGCCTGCTAAAAGTTTCAAAATCCCAGATTTCCTCTAATCGTTCTTTAATTTTTTGTTTATGAGGTAAATTATTGAGGTATGAAGTGGTCAATTGGTTTTGTTTATCGACCCATAGCCTCACTTCTTTGGAAGAATCGATCGGAGTCTCGAGCCAGCGATATGGATCATTTACTAGTGTACCATGGTAATCATTTGTTACCTCTATTTTTTTAGTTGTAGGGTAACTAATTTGCTGATCTAATCCAGGTTTTGGCTGGCAGCAGGTCAAAAAAAGTATTGGGAAAATATAGGATGCTCCTTTTGTGAAGTTAGCCATATTAATATTTTTTGGATTCCCTCCCACTGTATAATATGGGAGGCAAAATATTTGTGTAAATGATTGGATAGCTGCATAAATTTTTAATTCAAGCAGATATTCAAATTGGATGGCTAGCCAATATCAATAAATTACTTTCTATACTATTTATCTTGAGGATGGTTACATGTGGAGAGGAAATTGATAAGAGGCTGATGAGTCCGCCATGGCGGATTCATCAGCCTCTTATCTTAAAATCAATTTACTTTTTACTCTTCCTAACCCTTATCGGATATTCCGGCCGATCCGGATACTTAGGCGGGTTTTTCTTTAATTGTTCCATAATCACTTCGATGGCTTTTTCCAATTGAGGATCTCGACCATTGATGACCTCTTTGGGCCATTGCTCTACTTCAATATCTGGTGCTATTCCTTCATTTTCAATTCTGTATCCATTTTCATTCCAAAAGGCCACATTAGGTGCTGTAACCGACCCTCCATCGATAAATTCCGGATAGCCCAAAACACCTACTAAACCACCCCAGGTTCGTTTCCCAATCATGGTCCCAAGTCCAAATTTTCGGAACATCCAGGGGAAATAATCCCCTCCGGAGGCAGCCATTTCATCTATCAACAAAACTTTAGGTCCCTGGATAGAGGCGCTAGGTGCTTTTAAATCTTTTCCATATCTGAAGTTCCAATGAGCTTGATAAGGTTTCTTGAGAATATCAATATAATAATCGGCTAATTGTCCACCTCCATTAAAGCGTTCATCTACAATAATGGCTTTTTTATTTGCTTGCGGGAAAAAATAACGTTTAAAATACTGGTGCCCACCTCCTCCTGTATTAGGGACATACACATAGGCGACCTGCCCATCAGTAGCTTCATGGACTTTTTTCATATTACCTTCTACCCAATCTCGATTGCGGAGCCCCAATTCAAAACCAATAGGTACTACTTTAACTTTCCTGGAATCCGTCATATTGGGATTGGGGCCAACGGTAAGGTTTACAATTTTTCCAGCCGTATTTTCAAAAAAGCTGTAAAGATTTTGCTTAGCATCAACTGAATTGCCATTAACTTCCAGAAGATATTCACCTTCTTTTACATTCACTCCAGGTTCAGTTAAGGGGGAGCGTAAATTAGGATTCCAATTCAGGCCTCCGTATATTTTTTTAAAGCGGTATCTATTATTAGCCACCTCATAGTCTGCACCCAGCAAGCCCCCGCTAACACGATCAGGATTATTCATGCGATCTCCTCTGCTTCCAAAACGATGATGCCCCACAGCCAACTCACTCATCATCCACTGCATAACACGATAAAGATCACTTCGACAGGTTACATCTGTGAGAAAATCATCATACTTTTCTTTCATTGCCTTCCAGTCCAAACCATGCATTCCCGGATCATAAAAATAATCGCGGTTAACACGCCAGGCCTCATCAAAAATGTTGGCCCACTCCTTTTTAGGATCAATCTTAACTTCAATAGCTCTGGTATTAAGATTTCCACCTGCTGGCTTAGCACCTACATTTGTTATTCCCCAGGTACTTCCTCTGCGATATAGCATTTTTTTACCCCCTGCGGCTATTTGATACCAGTTGGCTTGCATGATTTCTTTATCTTCCTTAGCCTTTAAGTCATATTTTCTTAGGGATTGGGGTGTACCAAAGCCACTACGAAGCCTTCTGGACAAATAAAATAACTGGCCCTCCTTGGAGGCAGAAAGATTTGAGTAGTTGCCTGGGGAAACCGGAATATCAATAATTCGATTTTGAATTCCTTCCCAATCAATTTTAACATCCGTAGATTTCTCTTTTTCTTCCTTTGATTCTGATTCATCAGCGAGTTCTTCTTCATCATTTTCCTTGGCTAAGGGAGAGCGAAGATCTTTGTCCAGTGTCACCAAATAAATGGATTGGCTCAATTGCATATCATTATTAGACTGATCAAACCAATTGACTACCGGGCCTGCATCCGTAGATGCCAGCATATAAATGTATTTGCCACTCGGATCAAAAGTAGGCTCCGATACATTCGATAGGCCATCTGTAAGAGGATAGGATTTGTTCTCTTCTACTGAATAAAGATAAGCTCTTTCAAAATTGGTTTCTGTAATTAAGGTATAAGATATCCATTTAGAATCTGGAGACCAATCCCCAAATAATTCCCTGAAGGGGCCAGGCGTATAATACACATCGGAGTTTATTTTTTTCACTTCTTTTGAAGCTACGTTTGCTACATACAAACTTCTACTGTTATCAACAAAACTCAATTGTTTGCTATCTGGTGACCAGTGTAAAAAAGCATAAAACCCAGCCCCAGAAAGTGGGATGATACTTTTCGAACCATCACTAATGGAGCGTATGTGTAAGGCATATTCACCCGAAGCATCTGAAAAGAAAGCTATGCTTTTGCCATCTGGTGACCATTCGGGATATTTTTCATGGGCATCTGGACTTTCACTTAAATTGGAAACATCTCCCTTTTTTGCAGGAACTGTTACCACTTCGCCTCTAAAATCGAAAACAACTCGTGAGCCAGAAGGGGAGATTGAAGCACTTCTGATATAAGAATTCCCGGAGACATACCTAGGTCTTAGCTCCAGTAGATCTGCAGCAATCCCAATTTTTAGTTTGGAACTTTTCCCCGTTGAAGGATCAAATAAATGCAAATAACCTGCTTGTTCATAAATCAAATCATCTCCATTTGCGGATAGGCTAATTACTGGAAAATCATTATATCGAGTATGTTGCTTAAGTGCTTTGGTGTCTTTATTATAAGAATATAGATTAAATTCTCCATTTCGATCACTACGGAAATAAACTGTATTTCCTATCCACTGTGGGTTGGTGGCGTTTCCTCCGGTTTCCAGTTTGGGGATTTCAACTACCTCGTGATCTCTAACATCATAGATCCAGATCCGGGTTTGCCTTCCCCCACGATAATTTTTCCACTGATTAAAAGGCTCGGGTAATGGAGTATAGGCGATGTAATTTCCATCAGGAGAATAGCTTGCATGAAAGGCGGTTGGAATAGGCAATTGCTTGGCCTGTCCTCCGGAAGTGGGAATGGTATGCAACTGACTATACCGATTGGTAAAAGTATTTCTTTGGGATGAAAATAAAACATGATTTCCATCGGCACTAAAATCTCTAGCCACGTCAAATGCAGGATGCCAGGTTAATCTTTTAGGAATTCCTCCATTAGTGGAGACAATGAACACATCGGTATTGCCATCATATTGGGCACTAAAGGCAATTTGAGTGCCATCAGGAGAAAAAACGGGGTTACTTTCTATTCCTTCATCAACAGTTAATCTTCGAGGATTCGAGCCATCCTTATTGGCGATCCAAAGATCTTCAGCATAGATAAAAGCTATATGATCGCTACTGATAGCCGGATTAGTCATTAATCTGGTATCGGAAGTATTTTGACCAATGCTGTAACAGAGAAAAGAAAAAAAGAAAAGAAAGGTACCAACTAACAGGTTAAAACAAAACTTCATAGTGGAGTGATTTTGATAAAACAAGTAAAGATTTTACCAAAACTAATAAAATTTCATCCCTCCTCCATTTTCATTTATTTATTATCCAATTTATGATCCATTTTTTAATTGATAAACAGGCTCTGAGTCTTTCAACAGGCGCCAATTTATATAATGGGCCGTTGCAATGATAAGTCCGCCACTTACCGTAAGTAATATTTCAGCAGAACCTTCCACAAAACGACTTGCAATAATTAGGATAAAACCTGCAAGTACTGTAGCTAGAGCAGAAAAGTTTCGATGATTATTAATATAACTTCCTATTAAAGACCAGCTGGCCAACATTAAACTCAAAGCGATAAAGGAACCCTCTAAAAATGGGTGCTCCAGCCAGGTAGCACCTCCCAGTGCACCCATTGTTAGGATTATTGGGACGATAGCACAATGCAAAGCACAGGTAAGAGAGGCCATAAAGCCTACAAAGTCCCAATTCAATCCAAAAAAGCTCTTTCTCATTTCTTATTATTTATGCAACATAGTTGCAACTGTTTTAATCAAATAAAAGTTTTCAAAAATAGAAACTTTTTTTCCACAAAAATACATTATTTGCCAAGTTGGCAATTATATATAGGTCTATCAATAAAAAGGTCATCAATTTCGGCTTAATTTTTCTGCCCTTTCCTTAATGACTAGAATACTATCCTTAAACCCTTTTTGCATGGATAACATTTCAGAGGGAGGCAAATTCAATTTGGAACCGTTTTCATGATTATGGCCTGTATGATTGGCCCCTGGCACTTCGATATGATTATTTTTCCAGTTTTCAAAACTACTTTCTAAGGCGTATATTCGATCGACGAAATTCTGCTCTTCTTGAGTAAGGGCGCGCCCTTGAATGGAGAGACTATTCCGTCTTTGTACCAGTTCCTTAATCAGTGGTTGTACATCCTCTCCAATTTTAAGCGCTTCTTCATGTATTGCTGCTGCTTCAACTAATTGTGGATCATTTACAGAATTCGAATTGCAGGAGAAGATTAGACTATTAAAAAAAAGAATTAGTAAAATATTCTTAAAAATCAGTTTTTGCATACAAAATTTGTTGGGTATAACTTGACTTTAGGTGCTACAATTTTCACAGATTCCTTTCAAAACCAAATGTGTGGATTGAATTTTATATCCAGTTGGAACCTTTACGGCTGGAGTATGAATTTGATCTAAACACATAGTTTGCTTGCACTCATAACAGTGAAAATGGGCATGTTCATCAAAATGCCCTTCATCCGGATTGCATTCATGTTTACATAGCGCAAATCGAAGTTTTTCACTCCCATCAATAGCTCTATGAATTAGTCCTTTATTTTCAAAAGACCGAAGTGTACGGTATAAAGTAATGCGATCTACTTCGCCAAGCTCTTCTTCAATATCTCTTTGAGCTAAAGCCGTTTTTTTGTGTAAAAATAACTCTAGAACGTCCAATCGAGTCTCCGTTTTCCTCAATTGATGTGCTTTCAACAATTTTTCTGCCTTACTTATCATCATCTTATTCATTCATTAGTTGCAACAATGATGCAATTAAATACTTTTCTTTTTAACAAGCAAATTAGTGTAGTGTAAAAATTAGCTTCTCATGAATGCAAGCATCTACTCAGTAGTGATCCGTACAAAAATGGGATTCTAAATCAAAATTTTGCAATTTTTGCTTTTCTTTAAATTAAAAATTCCGCAAGCCTTAAACAAATAGATCACAATTATTTTAAAAAGAATTTACAAATCTTGTATAGTTCTGGAATAATCAATAATGATGAAACTTAATTTATTTCTATTTTTTATTATTTCCATTCATACCTTGGCTTATTCCCAGGAGGCCCCTTCTTCTAATGAGCCTCTTCAAAGTTCACTACAGATTGCCGTATATGATTCTCCGCCATTTGGCTTTGCATATGAAGATGGAGAAATTGGGGGTTTAATGGTTGAAATCTGGCAATCTATTGCAGAAGATTTAGATTGGAGCTATGATTTTCACCTTACGGATATGGATGGACTGCTCAATGGTTTACAAAGCGGGCAATACGATCTAGCCCTTGGCGCCATATCCATTACACCAAAAAGGGAGAAACTGGTAGATTTCACCCATGCAGTTAACCCTTCTGGAACCGGAGTGGCGGTAGCAGCACATTCTTCAAAAAGTTCATTTCTTAAATATTGGAAACCACTTTTAATTAGTTTATTAGAATTAATAGGGTCATTATTGATTGTACTCTTGATATCTGGGACTATTGTTTGGTGGGTAGAAAAAAGGCATAATCACCACAAGCAATCGGAAAAAAATATCAGCAGATTTGCCGACGGTTTATGGTGGTCGGCTGTTACTATGACTACAGTTGGTTATGGGGATAAGGTACCCAACAGTAATATTGGAAAAATTCTCGGAATAGTATGGATTTTTACTAGTATCATCCTTTTATCTTTATTTACTGCCAATGCCAGTGCCATCTTAAATAATTCCACTACAGAATCCTTTATTGACTCAGAAGAGGATCTTCGCAGGCATGTGGTGGGGGCCGCTCATAAATCCTCTGGTGAAGAATTTCTGATACGTGAACATATTCCCTATCAATCATTTCCTAATGTGGAGGCGGCCATAGATGCTATGTTAAAGGGAGACATTGACTGTGTAGTTTCTAATGTACCTGTGCTAAAATATCTAAATAATAGCTCCTATTTTGAGGAATTAATCATTTCTTCAAAACTATTACTAAAAAATAATATGGGTATAGCCCTTCCTGAAGAAAGCCCGATCAAAGAAACCATCGATCTGATTTTATTAGAAAAAATTTCGGAAGCCAGGTGGCAAGAGGCAGTATACAAATACCTGGGAGAGGAGTGATATTTTAAAGATTAAAATATCACTCCTACTATTAAAAGATTTTTTGATACAACTCTATTTTTCTTTCCCTCCCTTTAGAAGAGCGATCTTCTAATATCTCGAAAATGTTGTTTTTGATGGTATGAGCGATATCTCCAGTGGGCAGATCGTTGCAATCCAGACCAAAAGGGTCTTCAATTTCTTCCCCAAGTAATTCAACTCCGATCAAAGCAAAAAAGACAAAAGCAGCAATTGGAATGGACCAAAGGTGAAACATATCTAAAAGAGCAAAGGGCAAAACCACACCGTAAGCTGTAATAAATATTCTAAGGTAAACAGCATAAGAAAATGGAATCGGTGTTTTTTTAATTCGCTCACAGGCGCCTAAAATATCCAATAGTGCCTGATGCTGGGCTTTAATATTGATGTAATCTCCCTCATTTATTTCTCCCCTTCGATGAGCTTCAGCAATTCGCTCAAAAATTTCTAAGGCAATATGGTTGGGGATATGACCTTTAGTCTCATATTCTTCAATATCTTCTTCAGAAAGATATATCAAGTTCTCTAACTTCGTTCCTTCCCTTAAATGCTCTACTAATGCCAGGCAAAAATTTGAAATATGTGTAGCCATAAAACGCCTCACTTTCTTATCTTCTTTGGGGAACATAGATTGAACATATATGGCCATATTTCGAGTATGGTTTACCAAAGCCCCCCATTGTTTTCTTGCTTCCCACCACCTATCATAGGCAGAATTGGTTCTAAAAACCAATAAAATACTTAATATAACCCCCAGTAGAGAGAAAATAGTAGTATTTATAGGCATGTTACCTTCTTCCAACTTTATGACATATTCAAAAAATACACATACTGTTGTTGCGTAGACCGCCATTATTAGAACGGAACGCATAATCTTTACCATCGTCCAGCTCTTCGCCAAATGACGGACATCTCCAAACCAGTTGTGGTTTGTTTTGTAATAAATCATGATAGCTTCAGTTGATTGTTATCTATTGATAAGTTAATTGTTATGAATCAGTCTTGCTCAACAAAAATAGAGAACATTCCTTAAATATCACTTGAACAATAGAAATGGGTATTAGTTTTTCCAATGTGATGAGTTAGACAAGTGACATCACTCGTTACTCGTCACTCTTAACTAATAAAACACCACTCCATTTGGAATGAGTCCAGTCTCAAAATTTGCAAGAGTCTCACCAGAAGGTAAATAAATGGTTAACTCACCGTTTTGCTGATAATCTTTGGCATCTAACACAAAAATATTTCCTACCCGACTATCTACTTCAAGGCCATAAGGTGTAATTTGTCCTCCTGGTACTAAAGGGATAGAAGCAAACTCTTTACTAACTACATCCAAAGATCGAATACCATCTTGTATAATATATAGGGTACTAATAGTAGGAGCATAGGCCATTCTAGGAAATAATCCACTGTTAACCGGAAAGCTGAAAGTATCCAAAACAGATTTGCTTATAGGCTCAATTCCATAGAGGGCCCCATCAATGCCTTGTTGCTCATCGCCTACACAATAAACCCATAGTAAGCCATTATTATCTCTTTCAATAGCAGCTGTTCCATAGGAAAGCTTAATACTATCAACTACTTCATCTATAATAATATCAACCACAAAAATGTGATCAGAATCGCGATTTGTAACATAAAGATTATTACCCAAAAGTGTCATTTCCTCTGTCCAGCCATTTAAAGGAATGGAACCCGTCTTTTCAAAGGACTGAGGGTTTACAATGGCAATTTCGTTAGCCTTAAAGTCAGTTACATAAGCTTTATCTAGGGCCACAAACTGCATATAACGGGGAGATTCTAATCCTGAAATTGTCCCTACCAGGTTGAAGCTATCTAATTCCGCCACTTCAATTTTGCTTGAATTATTGAGCACCATATAAGCTCTACCGTCCACTATAACCATATCCTGTAATACATCACCTAAAGGTCTGTTATTCGCTGATTGAAATATGCTGCTCGTATACTCTCCAGTTACCAAATTTATATGGTCAACAGAAGCATTTCCAAATCCAAAACCTCCTTCATTAATAACAAATGCACTAGAGCCAACAGGGAAATTAATCACTATTGGTTCTTCATCCTTAAACGGATTTTTTATACAGGAAGATAAACCTAAGCTCAAGACCAAAATGATAAATAATAGACGTCTATTAATTAATTGCATCATAACAGCTGTATTTAAAATTTTGGATACAAAAGTAGTTCAATTTACCAAAACATAAATTTGGTGACCTTCCTTATGTTTACATCCTGACAATTTTTTTTGTCAAAACAGTTTTTTCATTTCTATACCTTACCAGATACCAGCCAGCGGGCAAGAAGCCCAATTCCATACTTGTTCTATTATTAGTAATATTCAAACGCCTGAGTACTTGGCCAGAGGGAGCCATTATTTCTAAAAGGGCATTGCTTAAATTCTCGTTTTCCAGTTCAATAAAGATTCTTTCACTAAAAGGATTGGGGTAAATCTGCATCCTTGGTTCTTCTTTTAATTTTTCATCATTCGAACTAAGGATAACAGGGCTAAATGCCAGGTTATCCAAAGCAAAAAACAATGGAGTATTAATCCCATTATCCCCCACATCGCTTGAAGATAAAACGAATAGGATACTATCTGCCATTCCCAATCCACTTAGATCCACCGTTTTCCAATCTTTGAGTATAAAATCCTGGGTATTGTCTTCAAATCTAAAATCCGACAAATAGACCTCTACACTATCCTGGTATAAACTATCCTTTAGATATTTAAAAATGGTCAGTTTAAAGAAATCCGGCTCATCTCCGCTGTCACCTCCAAATTTTTTCGCAAAAAAATCACCTTCCTGCATACTGAAAAAACCATAGGTCATATTAGCAATGGCCACTGAATCAAGCATCACTCCATTTTGGCTTCCTGGGAAAGAAATGATCGCCTTTTGTTGACCAACAGCATATTTTTCAGATCCTTCAGCTCCAGCTCCTGGTCGGCTCCCATACAGATTCATAAACCCCATGGTTGTACTGTCTGATTTGTTAGAGATGGCCCATCCTGAAGCCCAATATCCTCCAAAATCAGTAGAATAAAAATTGGGGAAATAAGCTTCTCCGGAAGTAATTCCTCCTTCTTGATTTATACCGTTCCAAAAAGTATCCGTTTCCAGATTAATCTCTTCAAAGTCTATCAGAGATTGGGCTTGCAGAGAAAGTAATGTTGCGCTTAAGAAAAAACTCATAAAAAATAAAAATCCTTTCATTTCAAATGTTTTTTGCTGTGATTAACGAAAATGAAAATTGACTCCAGTTTGAAAATACCGTCCCGGCATGGCTCTATTGACGACCAATTCGTAATCAGTATTCCAAATGTTATTAACTATAAAATGTGCTTGTAGCTTAACTTTATTCAGAAAAAAAGAATACCTCCCTTCCATACGCCCCAATTGAAAAGCGGGTAATCCTGCCGAGTGATCTGCCAGGGTATAAACTGTACCAGTAATAGAATGCTGGTAAGAAAGATGCAGGTCCAAAATTTTTATATCGCCACGAATCGAACCTTTATGAATGGGCACATATATCAATTGTTTTCCTTTGGAGGAACTGCCCGCAAAACGTTCTTTTTGATTAGTAGATCTGATATAGTCATAGGCCAGTTGAATGGTAAGTTCACGTTCTGAATCCCAGGGCCATCTTATCTTGAGGCGATTTTCCAGGCCCCTGCTCCAAACTTGTTCGACATTTTTGGGCGAGAAATGGCCATCTTTTGGCAGCCATAAAATCCAGTTGTCAATTAATCGAGTAAAGGCATTTACCTGGAAAGACCAGAACCCTTCTTTAACATGAGCGCCTAATTCTGTTGACCACCCCGTTTCAGGCTTCAAATCCGGCACTCCACCAGGATTCCAAAATCGTTCATTAAAGGTGGGAAATCGGTAATTCTTGTGAAAATTGGCATTTAGTTCCATTGATTCCATAATCTGTCCTTGCATCTGAATGGAGAATAAGAACGGAGAATGAATTGGGCCATTCCATTCCTGGCGGAGGCTTGCCACAGCATTCCAGTTTTGAATCCAATCTCTAATTTTGTAGGAGGTGCTCCAAGCCCATTGAGCTTCTGAATAGGTATTGGAGTAATTATTACTCTCTAGGTTTGGGAAACGCCCTTGTGTATTTACAATTATTAACTGCGAATTATTTAGTTCTCTAGAATAGTTAAGTTGAGCAACTACTGTTTGGATGTTACTTTTTGAAAATATTTTTGCGGGAGCATCAGTATAATCCAGGGATTCTTCCATCCAGGCCAGGCGAGTTTCCAGGATTCCTTTTTTCCCTATATTTTTCCATTGGGTGAGGAGCCTTAAAGCGGTATCCTCTTGCTGCGCCTGACTGAAGTTTTGAGATTTTGTAGGGGGAATTTCTCTTTCGGTTTGTTGTAACCAAAGGTAAATTTCTAGAAAATTATTTTTATCAAATCGAAAGCGGTTTTCCTGAACTAAGGCTCTGCTGCGAAAATTAGCATTGTTGAGGCGTAATTTTTCTCCAAAATCATTAGTGTATGGAAAGTCATTGCTAGAATCCTGGTACCACATTCTAAGGGAGTGGGCACTTTTTAAACTACTCAGTTTGGTCATCAATCCAAAGTCAAAACCTCCAATCGAATTGACACTACTTTGTAAATCAAGAGTATTTTCTTTATTTATCTTAAGTTCATTTCCTAAATGAATGGATCCACTTACGGCACCACTTCCCCAAAAAGTACTACCGCCCCCATATTGGATATCCACTTCACTAAATAAAATGGTGGGCAACAATGAAAGATCAGATTGACCAAGCATACTGTTGTCAATATTAATTCCCTTCCACAAAAGTGCAGTATGATTAGCACTCCCTCCCCTTAGAGAAGTGGTGGATAATTGGGCTGGACCATAATCCTTAAGGTGTACCAATGTGGCTTGGCTCAACAATTGATCTACTCTACTTAATCCTGTAAAATCTTCGGCTCGAAAATGATCTTGCCGCAAGCTGATGTTAAAGGCAGTTAAGCGGCTATCCTTAACGAGGATAGTTTTAAGAATAAAACTGGTATCTACAGAAATAGAGTCCTGGCCGGGTAATCCGCGGAATATTAACAAACAAAGGAATAAAAGAAAACATCTGTAAAGCAGCATAAGCCAGAATTAATGCTGCTCTCGGATAAGGCAATGAGATAGGTATAGACAGAATAGGGCAAAGCAGAAGCTAAGCCTTACTATAAAATCTAGTTAAATTCCATTTTACTCTTAACCCGAAAGCAATAATGACACATTGATTTTGGCAGGTCTTCTGACTTACTCCTGTTTTTTTCGCCTTCCCACAATAGATGCAGTGGCATTTTGAAAAAAACATTAAAACTAAAAAAAGCTTGATTAGAGATCACAGCTGCGGGTACAGTTCCTGAATTAACACAGGATTCCCTATTAATCCCCCTTTGGGAACCAAAATCAGATCAAAGGTAGAAAAAAACGGTATAGAAAAAACAAGCAACTTTTGATTAGCCCATATCGATTTTAGTCGCTTATTTAGCATAACAGAAATAATATAATGGAAACCAGCACAAAACACTCTAAATAATTTTAGATTTAAAGCAAAAATTTCATGCAAAAAAAAATATTGCTCTTACTGATTTCCCTCTTATTTTGGGGGTTTTTGGAAGCACAAACAGATAATGAAATACAATGTAAAGGCATTCAAATGCTCGAGCATCAGGATTTTCAGCAAAATTTAAGCCTTGATTTTCGCTCGGAAGAGCATACCAATAATTATGATATCATTTACCATCGCCTGGAATGGGAGCTTGACCCCAATCAATACTATATTAAAGGTTTGGTAAGCTCACACTTTATACCAAAGGCTGACAATTTTAACCAAATTAATTTTGACCTGGATAAGGCCATGCAAGTCAATAGCGTATCTTATCATGGGCAAGAAGTTCAATTTAGCCATACCGATGCCAATATTTTAGAAATTTTCTTGCCTAATGTGGTTTCCTCCGGCCAGGTAGATTCTGTAAATATAGATTATGAAGGAGCTCCTCCAGGCTCTGGAATTTTTGCCCCATTTAACTTAACCCAACGCGTTAATGTAAGTGAACCCATTATTTGGACTTTATCTGAACCCTTCGGTGCAGATAACTGGTGGCCCTGCAAACAAACACTGACTGATAAAATAGATTCTCTTGATATATTAGTCCGAACCCCATCAAAATATAAGGCGGCAAGTAACGGAATATTAACTGAGACGATAGCCGATGGTGATTTCAGCATCCACCATTGGAAACATCGTTACCCCATTACTACCTACCTGGTGGCTGTTGCCGTAACCGATTACCGAGAATATTCTGAGTTTGTTGAATTAACAGATGGTCGTCAGCTGGAAATATTAAATTACGTATATCCTGAGTCTTTTAATGTGGCAAGGACTCAGACTCCTGTCACCATAGAAATGATTAAATTATTTGAAGAATTATTTGGCCCCTATCCTTTCAAAGAAGAAAAATATGGCCATGCTCAATTTGATTTTGGTGGCGGAATAGAACATCAAACCATGAGTTTTATGTTTAATTTTGGAGGGAGCCTCATTGCCCATGAAGTTGCTCATCAATGGTTTGGGGATAAAGTCACTTGTGCTACCTGGAATGACATATGGGTCAATGAAGGTTTTGCCAGATACGGTGAATATCTGGTCCGAGAAAAAGGAATTTTGAATTCCAATCCTCAATCATGGTTGGCTAGTGAAATGAACAACGTTACTTCCCAATCCAATGGTTCAATATACATCCCTGAGGTGACCTCTGAAAATCGCATATTTAACTTTCGCCTTACTTATCGAAAAGGAGGTTTAATACTTCATATGCTAAGATGGAAGCTTGGAGATGAAGATTTTTTTCAAGGACTAAAAAATTTTTTACAAGATCCTGAATTTGCCTATGGCTATGGAACAGGTGAGGATGTAAAATATCACCTCGAACAACAAAGTGGGCAGGATTTGGACGAGTTTTTTAACGATTGGTATTACGGTGAGGGATATCCATCCTATACTGTTATGTGGTCTCAGGGTAATGGCAAAATTAATTTTACAGTTGATCAGGAAAGTTTCAGTAGTGTTGTTGATTTTTTTGAACTTCCCTTGCCCATAAA
Source organism: Saprospiraceae bacterium (assembly GCA_028285545.1). Lineage (GTDB taxonomy): Bacteria > Bacteroidota > Bacteroidia > Chitinophagales > Saprospiraceae > JANQPA01. The sequence continues at coordinate 61,066 of JANQPA010000052.1, forward strand.
ATTAATCGGTAAAGATACAGAGCAAATTATAGTCTTGGATCATCAATTTTCTGGACAAAACTTTAGTTTGGATGCTCCCTTTGAGGTATTGGATATTCAAATTGATCCAGAACTAAAACTAATTTCCAAAGACAACCAGGTTTTAATTGCTACTTCAAATGAAGATATAGAGTTCCAAAATTCAGACATTTTATTGAGTCCAAACCCCAGCACTGATCAACTTTTTATTCAGTCACAACAAGCCGGTCTACAAATTAACCAGGTACAGCTTTTCCAATCATCCGGACAGATAATAAAGAACTTCATTATTGAAGATCAATCAAAAGTAATTGACGTTTCTGAATTACCCTTCGGGTCTTATTTTTTAAGAATATTGACAGAACGAGGAACCATCGTAAAGAAATTTATTAAGCAATAGGCCTGCTATTTTATTGCCATTGCCATTGATATTGATATTGAAAAAAAAGGGCTGGTCCAAAATATTTTTTGTTTTGACCAGCCTTCCGTAATATCACCCGACTGTTGTTGGAAATGTACGAGGATTACTCGTTTTCTTATATATTAGTTATAATATTATTTTTTACCAGCCCAAAAATGCTTACACACCAGGAGCATATCCGGCTACCAATGCCATTGAAAATAGCATTAAGGTTCCAAGAAAGATTAATTGCATGACATAGTCCCGAGCTGGAAAAGATTCAATTTTTTCAGTTCCTTTCTTGCTATTTTTAAAGGCTTTATTTTTTGATTGATAAAAATTTAGGCGATTTTCTCTTAAATCACTTTGATATATAGGTGCAGGTAGTGATTTGCCATGATGATTTTTGAACATCAACCAGGTTTTCAGGACTTGGGTTCTGCTCGTGAAGTAATTAGCAGAGCAATAAAAAAATTAGAAGAAGAAGGAAGTCTCCAACAAAAAGCCCAGGGCTGGCTTCAACTAAATACCTAAGAGGTGACTTGAGTCACCACTTTCCTAAGTTCTACTTTTTAATTTTGACTGGAAACAAATTGATATTTACAAAATCCAGCAGTATGAAAAAGAACATGGGATCAACAGACAAGATTATTAGAATCTTATTAGCCGTAGTATTTGGAGTATTATACTTCACGGGTACTTTATCTGGCACACTTGGATTAATTTTATTAATAGTTGGGGTCATCTTCCTTTTGACAGCAGTAGTAAATTTTTGCCCTATTTATGCAGCTTTAGGTTTACGTTCCAATAAGAAAAGTGCTTAGTAGTTCGAATGGTGAGAATTCTTTGTATAGAGTAAAGAGATAAAATAGCACCAAATAAATCTTAGTTGTCAATACTCCACAGTAGTTAAGCAACACAAACAATCAATACTCTAGTTTTTTCTTATCTTCAAAAGAAAAAGCTATCATATGAGTACGATTAATAGAAGACAATGGCTTCGCACTGCCGGTTTAGGCAGTGGCTTAGCCTTACTGGGAGGCATTCCTGCTTTTGCGAAAAGTGAGGCTCTGCCTTTTCCTGCTCGCCCCTTAGCGGATGTAATTAGGTTGAGTTCCAATGAGAACCCTTTTGGCCCCTCACCAGCTGTCCGGGAAGCCATGCAAAAAGCCTTTGATCATGGTTGTCGTTATCCTTATTCTTATCAAAGAGAACTATTAAATTTATTAGCCAAACGGGAAGGGCTTAGCCCAGATCATATCGTTATTACAGGTGGATCTACAGAGGGCCTGAAAATAACTGGCCTGACTTATGGAATTGAAAATGGGGAAATCCTGGCTGCAGAGCCTACCTTTTTAGCCATGCTTAATTATGGTGAGCAATTTGGGGCGCATATTAATAAAGTTCCATTAGATGATAAATTAAGGTATGATCTGGATGAAATAGAAAAACGGGTAACCAACCAAACTCGATTAATCTTCCTTTGTAATCCGAATAATCCAACTGGGACCATTGTCCCTGCTGACAAGCTCAAAGATTTTTGCCAGACCGTATCAAAAAGAACGGTTGTCTTCTCTGATGAGGCCTATTATGATTTTATCACTGAAGCCAATTATCCTTCTATGGTTGAATTGGTAAAAACGGGGCATAATGTAATCGTTTCTCGTACATTTTCAAAAGTATATGGTATTGCAGGCATCCGAATCGGATATCTGATTGCACGGCCGGATATCGCTGCCCGGCTGCGCAAAAATGTGGTAGCCTTTACCAATGTATTGGCGCTTTTTGCAGCAAAAGCGGCAATTGAGGATACACAATTTTATGAATTCAGCCTGCAGATGAACGAAAAAGCAAAAGCCCATATTTATGCAAGCTTGGATGAAATGAATCTGGAGTATGTGCCCTCCCATACCAATTTTGTGTTCTTCAAATCAGGTAAAAACATCGCACAGCTAAATCGTGAAATGAGAGAACATGGAGTTATGATTGGTCGGCCTTTCCCTCCTTATCTGGATTGGTGTAGAATCAGCACAGGTACCATGGATGAGGTTAAGCTTTTCTCATCAGCTTTGAAAAAAGTTATGAGTTAATTGTTATTTGTTAAATAAAAATATAGTGGTAATTCTGCTGCCGGATGGCAGCAGAATTACTACTATTTATATCCACACTACTCCGTTTTTCTTCCTTACCTTTGACCCAGGAAATAAAAATCCAATTAGCCTGCGGATAATCCACAATAATTGAAATCCTCCATTGCTATGACCTTAAATGACATTCTCCTTATTGGAGACCCAAGGCTGTATCAAATTGCAGAGCCAGTTGCTAAAGAAGAGCTTTCTGATATCACTCCTAAAGCGCTTCAATTGGCAGATGTTGTACAGCAATTTAGAAAAACCTATGGTGCTGGAAGAGCTATTGCAGCACCTCAATTAGGAATAATGAAAAGGCTTATCGTGATGAATATTGATAAGCCTATTGCTATTTTTAACCCTGTCTTATATGACTATAGTGAAGAAACTTTTGAAATGTGGGATGACTGTATGAGTTTTCCTAATCTCTTGGTCAAAGTCAGTCGGCATAAGAAATGTAAATTGCGCTTCAGAGACTGGGATTGGAATGAACAAATTTGGGATTTGGAAGATGATCTTTCTGAGTTGTTGCAGCATGAATATGATCACCTAAATGGAATTCTGGCAACAATGCGGGCTATCGATGATCAGTCTTTTAAATGGAGAATGTAAATGAGCGTTTTACTGTGAAGGCGAGGCAGGCTTAAGATTCTATAAGAATCGATATTTATCATTAAAAATATAAATTTAATTGTATTTTTATTTTTAGTATACTATTAATCCCCATTCGAAAACCATGGTCATGAAACAGCCAATATTTTTTTTGATTTGTCTTTTTCTATCCATCGCTCCCAGCATTCAAGCTCAGGAAACTGCGGCTGTCAAGTATTATAGAGATGGAGAGATAGCCTTATTAGAAGAACAACCTAAAAAGGCTCTTCGTCTTTTTAAAAAAGCAGCCCGTGAAAATCCTGATTTGGCAGCTGCTTATCGTGGTATGGGTGTAGCATGTGAAATGCTGAACGACTTCGAGCAGGCAGTCAATCATTATGAAGAAGTATTGGCCATGGATTCGATGTTTTCGCGTTTATTATATTATCAATTGGGAGAGGTCTATTACAAGATCGGCGAATCCGAAAGAGCCCTGGAGCTTTTTAAGAAATTTAAGTCATTGCAGGATATTGACCTGGAACATTTTAGTTTAAATGGAGATAAAGAAGTTGATAAGGAGAAAGGTGCTCAGGAAAAGATTGACGGAAGCATTCGGGCCGTTCACATCACCCTGGATCCAGAGCGATTCAGGCAAATAGAAGAGATCAAGAATTTGGGTCCATCTATTAACTCAAAGTTAGATGAGGTTTTTCCTTTTTTATCCAATGATCAAATGCTGCTCTTTTTTACCAGAAGAAATATCAGCAAAAATGATGAAAACCTGCTGTATAGCGAGTGGGAAAATCACAAATGGAAAAATGGAAACTCGGTAGGTTCCTCCTTTAACACTTCTTCACCTGAAGGAATGAGTACTTTTGTAAGGGATGGAAAGCTCATGTATTTTACTGCTTGCCAACGTGAAACGGTCTTGGGGTATTGCGACATATGGGAAGCACAAGTTGATCATACCACCATTAAAAATGTAAAAGCACTTAATGGCGATGCCAATTCCGAGCGTTGGGAATCTCAGCCATCTATCAGTTGTGATGGGAGTACCTTATACTTCGCAAGTAAAAGAGAAGGAGGATATGGGGGAACAGATATCTGGTATAGTACTCGCGATTCGGATGGTTATTGGTCCCGGCCCAAAAATATGGGCCCAAGAATCAATACCGCTTTGGATGAGGAAGCCCCATTTATTACTAATGATGGAAAGGCCCTCTATTTTTCTTCTACCGGCCACCTTGGAATGGGGGAGCAAGATATTTTTGTTAGTTATTTAGAAGACCATAATATTTGGGGAACTCCCCAAAATCTGGGTCCCCCGGTTAATACGGCCTACCGGGAATTTGGTTTTTTCCTTTCTGCCGATGGGCATACCGGCTATTTTGCTTCAAACCGGCCTGAAGGCCTTGGTGGAATGGATATTTATAGTTTTCAGTTAAATGGAGATTTATATACTGAAGCCATCACCTATGTAGAAGGATACGTAACGGACTCCAGTAGTCTTGAAGGGATGAAAGTGAAGGTTTACATTGAAGGAAGAGAAGCCATCAGCACTTCTGATCAAGGACGTTTTTTTCTATGCATACCAGCAAAAGATACATTGGACATTTCGGTAAAAGTGGATAAATATCTCCCCTATTACCGGACGGTTGCGGTACCGGAATGGGATAACCGCAATTTTTTTCCCATCAATATTAAGCTTCGGAGCATCAATGATTTACAACCAAAAAGTCCTCCGGTAGTAAAAAAAGATACCGTCGTAAGCAGAAAAATTCGCCAGCGCAAACATTATACCCACACCATCCAATTTGGTTTTGATAGCGATGTAGTTACACCAGATGAACTTGACAAGTTAGTTGATTTTGTGAATAGTGTTTCTGATAAGGAATTTCTCCGCATCGAAATTATCGGTTATGCAGATGATGTAGGAAGTGAGCAATACAACCTGGAGTTGTCAGAAAACAGAGCCAAAAAAATTGGTCTATACATGATTGAAAGAGGCATACCCAGTGATCAGCTTTACCGGGAAGGCCGTGGAGAGGTAAAAAATAAAAGGCCAAAAAAAGAAAATAGAAAGGTTGAACTAAAAATTTATACTATTGAATAGCATATTTTTTGAATGAGGCTGTCTCATCCGCCCGGATTCGCCAGCCAATATTATTTCTTTGAGAGCATTTTTCCTTAAAAAAATGCTCTCAAAAAGAAAATTATTTGGCGGATCAGAACGAGGAACGCCTGTCTACCGACAGGTAGAAGTTATAAGACAGCCTCATTCTCT
>JANQPA010000057.1 GCA_028285545.1 Saprospiraceae bacterium
AACATGAAAAAGCAGGACATTCCTGTAGAAGCTCGACTTTGGCTGAAAAAAAGAGGCATTATTGAATCTGTCATCGCATTGACTAAACAGCAATGTGATGCAGTGCATTCCAGGCATCGTTCGCCTATTAATGCCTTTGTAAACCTCTTTGCTGCTTTGACAGCTTATACTTTTAGGCAAAGAAAACCATCGACTAATATTAATTTGGAAGCTCGTTTGCTTCCTTGGCCTAAGGATCTGCCTAAGGCAGCTTAATTCTCAAGTGAGTGAGGAGAGAATCTCCGAACTCACGTTATTTTTAATTAACGAATAACGAATAACGAATAACGAATAACCATTAACTGACCAGTGCCCACAGAGTTTTATGTCCCAAAATAAAAAAAAGCTTCATCCCCGAAATCTTCATAATGATGGTTATCCTTTTGCGGATTTGATTAAATCCTGCCCAGAATTGAAAGAATATGTTTACCGGGGAAAAAGCGAGCGATTAACTATTGATTTTTCCAATCAGCAGGCATTGAAGTTGCTCAATAAGGCTTTACTTATTCATTATTATGGAATTAGATATTGGGATATCCCGGAAGGTTATCTTTGTCCGGCTGTTCCTAGTCGGGCAGATTATTTACATAATGTAGCTGACCTATTGTCTTCCTCTCAAAGTGGAAAAATTCCTACAGGGAAATCTATAAAAGTGCTGGACATTGGTACAGGAGCTAATTGTATTTATCCCATTATTGGACATCGCCAATATGGATGGCATTTCGTTGGCACAGATATTGATGAAGTTGCAGTTAGAGCAGCTAGAGCTATAATAGAGGCCAATCCAAATTTGAGAGGAGCAATCAGTATCCGACAGCAAAATCAGCCTGACTCCATTTTTAAAGGAGTAGTAAAGCCCAAAGAACGATTCGACCTTTGTATTTGTAATCCTCCCTTCTTTGATTCCAGCGAACAAGCATCAAAAGCTTCATCCGATAAGTGGAAAAAACTCGGTATAAAAATGGAGCAAGCAAACTATAGGAATTTTGGTGGTCAAAGAAATGAATTAGAAACCAAAGGCGGCGAAGTGGGCTTTATTACAAGAATGATCGAAGAAAGTAAAGAGTTCGGAAATAATTTCAAATGGTTCAGCACTTTGGTGTCAAAAAGAAACAGTCTTCCTTTTATTCATAAAATCCTAAGGAAAATGGAAGTAGGGGAATCTAGGGGAATAGAGTTAGAACGAGGGCAGAAAAAAAGCCGGATTGTGGCTTGGAATTTTTTGGGCTAGATTTTGTTGTTTACCCCATAAGAAAGCATCAATTTTAATTTTAGCCTGATAATTAATAAAAATGAGTTTTAGAAGAAAAAACAGCAATTTTGATCAATGGAGAAATTATTGCAATGAGAAACAGGATCTGATATCAGGATTGAATTTAAATTCCTGGATATTTAAGTCAGAGCAAAACTTCCGAGATTTTGTCACTTTTGGAACGACAGATGAAAATGGAATGATATTGGATTTTGATTCCCTTGAAGATGAAAAGTGTTTGAAATTATTGCATTTTATCGAATATTTCCATTTTGATATAGATGCCATTTTATTTGAGCGTTTTAATAAGTCCCTAGGTAAAAGGAAAAACATATTCAATGATGATAGGTAAACCTAAAAAGTTAAAAATTAATATTTCAAAAGAAATAGGAAGCGTCTCGGCTCTTTTGCAGCTTCCGGAAGATGCAATGAGCTTAATGGTATTAAGCCACGGGGCAGGAGCTAATATGGAACATCATTTTATGGAGCGTCTTTCTCAAAAATTAGCAGAGCATAAGGTAGGAACTTTACGCTTCAATTTTGCTTATATGGAAAAAGGAGGAGGCCCTCCAGATCGACCCAAAAAAGCACACCCTGCTATCAAAGCTGCTATCAAAAAAGCCCTTAAATATTCAAAAGGATTAACTTTAGTAGCAGGCGGAAAATCTTTCGGCGGCCGAATGACCTCACAAATAGCTGCTGCAGGAGAATTGGAGCCCGTCCAGGGAATTGTTTATTATGGGTTTCCCTTACATGCTCCAGGAAAACCTGGTATTGAACGAGCAGCACACCTATCTGATATCCAATTGCCTCAACTGTTTTTACAAGGTACCCGAGATACCCTTGCCCAGTTCGACCTGATAGAAGAGGTATGTCAAAATTTAGAAAAAGCGACATTAGTTAAAATGGAGGGAGGCGATCATTCTTTTAAAACACTGAAACGATCTGGAATTTCTGCTGAAGAGATGATGGGGCGACTGGCAATAGAAACCTTTAATTTTATCAAATCTTTCTAAATTAACTCGAAAATTAAACACTTTTTGTTGATTTATTTAAAAACAAATTGTATTTTATTTTAAACAATATAGTCCAGCCATTTGAAATAATTTATCATAGATATGGAAAGGATTAAAATTCTTTTAAAAAAAGCCTGGCAAGAAAGACGAAATAATAATTATGATCAGGCAAGAACACTGGTTGATGAAGCCTATGCAGCTTGTGAAGTAGATGATTATCTAAGTTTAGGTAGAATCTTCCATATTTATAGACAATTTGAATCAGATCATGATAATTATCAAAAAGCCCTGGAGTACTCTAAGCAATCACTTGCTTTTTATAAAAAATCTAAAAATTCCAACAAAATTGCCCATTCCACCAGGCATTTAGCCGACCTTCAGTTTCAACTTGGTCAATATCAAGAATCCGTGTCTAATTATCAGCAAGCCTTAGCAATCTATAGAAATGATGCCAGTACCAACAAAGGAGATTTGGCTAATGCACTTCGAGGCAATGGTCTGGTTCTAGAAAAACTAGGTAATATAAAAGAGGCCATCCAGGTTTGGAAAGAAGTCAAGCAATTATATAATGCAGTGGATTTAGCAGCGGGTGTAGAAGAAGCAGCTGCTAAATTAGAATTCCTCCAATAGTAGGCTAAAGCCAGAAAATAAGTCTATTTTAGTTTCATATCCTGACTGTTGCGATTCTCATTATCTAATCACAACCTTCTAAAATATGAACAACGACAGACGCTCCTTTATTAAAAAAATGGGCTTGGGGCTGGCAGCTACTACCTTGGCCGCTCAAAACCTCGCTAGCTGTGCTTCTACTTCCATTTCAGGTAATTCAGAAAACCTATTCGTAAACGATCGGGCCCAGCCAGAACCAGCTCCAAAAGGCTATGATAGACTTCCACTTAGCTGGTATCATGCTACTACCCAACGATTAAAAGATAAAGTGAAACAAGAGGGGGCTGATGCTATTCTACTCCAGCATGATGTAAACCTGGTTTATTTTACCGGCTGTATAAGAGGTAGTGGCCAAAGAACCACCTGGGCTTTTTTTCCAGTTGAAGAAAAAGATACTATTTACTGGTATGCACCAAGTATTGATCGGGAGTTGATTACCTCTTGGTGGTCTACTGACTTTCAATATTATTTCTGTTATCCCCATGCCAGAGGAGGGTTTCCTAATAAAGGGCAAGTGGTGAAAGGCGAAAGAGTAGGCCTATTTGATTGGCTTTTGGAAAATTTGCAAGAAAGAGAATTAGCCGGCAAAACAGTAGCAACAGACATAGCCCTTACCAATACTCAGATTGAAAAAATCAACAAGGCTTTGCCGGGTACTACTTTTATTAATATTGCTGATGATTGCCTACAAATGCGCATCCGCAAAACACCGGAAGAAATAGCCTTATGCCAGCGAGCTTATCGCTACTTCGATAAAGTCCATGCATTTGCTCGGGATTTTATTTTAGAGCATGGTACCGATACCACCGATTTTGCTATTGGACAGGCCATCCGAGCATATGGTATTCAACTAATGATGAACGATATTGAATTTGACGGGCGTCCTCATACAGCAGTAGGAGTGGATTCTACTGCCCATTATGTTAGAGCGGGTGTTGCTACTGCTTATCCTCATCCAAATCAATTATTTTACTGTAAAGTAGAAAAAGGACAACCATTATATGTAAATACAGACATCCGATTAGGAGGATTTGGAGGGGAATGCTATCGGAATTACCTCATTGCTCCTTGGACCGACCATCAAAATAAAATGTGGGAAGTGGTAATGGAAACAGCGGAAATGATGGTTTCAGAAGCCAAGCCAGGAGTAATTTGCTCTGATGTTGCTGCCAAAATACATGAGCATCAGGTTAAAAATGGCATGCAAGATTATGTATATCACCGCCCAGGACATGGAACTGGTCAACATATTGAGGGACATCAGGCTCCCTTTTTCTCACTAGGAGATCACACCCCCCTAGAGGAAGGAATGATGTTTAGTGTAGAGCCAGGCTTGTACGATATAAAAAATGGGGTAGGGATTAATCCAAGTGATAATTTATTAATCACTAAGGATGGAGCAGTGTTGATGAGTCGGATTCCTTTTTCAAAGGAGTGGTGTTATCTGACCTTGTAAATTAACTTGTTTTTGATTTTTCCTTATTAATATTAAAAGCACTTTGGGCTTTCAAATAAGGTATTACTTATTTAATTGGCAATTACGGATGAAATAACTTATATTTGTTTGGCAATTACGGATAAAATCATGAAAGGAACACATTTAGGAGAGTTTGAGGAATTAATATTACTAACTGTTGGGATACTCAAGGGAGATGCCTATGGCATCACGGTTATGGACGAAATTGAAAAACATACCGATAGGCGTGTCAGCATCAGTACTATTCATTCCACATTAAATCGATTAGAAAAAAAAGGTTTTATTGAATCCTATGTGGGTGGTGCCTCGCCTACCAGGGGAGGAAGGAGTAAACGCCTATATCGGATCAATGCTTCTGGACAACAAGCACTTGAAAAGGTTCGTGTGCAAAGAGAAAAATTGTGGAGCTTATTACCCAAAAACTCTCTTTGATATGGATCAACAACCTCCTAAGTGGGTTTTTCAGTTTTTGGAAAAAACCTGCAGTTCAAAATATTTGGATGAGCTACAAGGAGACCTGCTGGAGCTCTATTACAGGGATCTTGGAAAGGTAGGTCCTAAAAGAGCCGCGCACAATTTTATGCAAAGAGCCCTACTCTCGCCCAGGCTTTACAGATTACCCGATTTTTTTCATTCTCAATCATTAACTATGCATCGTTCTTATTTTAAAGTAGCGTTTCGTCATGCCAACAAACATAGGTCAGCAACATTTATCCACTTCTTTGGCTTGATGCTAGGTTTAGCAGCAGCTTTTTATATCGGTCTATTTATTAAAAACGAATTGTCCTTTGATCAAATGCATGAAAAAAGAGACAATTTATACAGAGTACTTAGGATGAATCCTGAAACCGGAGTTCGTAACCAAGGTACTTCCTCCCGACATGGTGCGGCCTTAAAAGAACAAAATCCATTTATAACCATGTGCCGATATGGGAATGACCCCGTAAAAATAGGGGATATAGACCCTGTATTGGTAGATGAATTTTACTGGTCGGATTCGACCTTTTTTGAAATGTTTACCTTTTCTTTTGTGCATGGTGACCCTTTCACCTGCCTGGATCAAGTTAATAGTTTGGTGATCACTAAGAGTTTAAGTATGCAATTATTTGGTACCGATAACTCTTTAGGAAAATCTATTAAGGTCAAAGTATATGACGGTAACCAGGAATATTTAATGAAGGTTACTGGAATTGTAGAAGATCCTTCTAAGTATACTCACATTCAATTCCAGGCTCTTGGCTCAATGGCCAACGCCGAAGATCTATACGCCTCCTTAGTACCTTCCTGGGGATTCAGTTGGGTTCGTACCTACATACATGTGCCGGATAATCGGATTAGAGAAATTGAAAGTGGAATGCCTGATCTGATTGAAAAATATTTTGGAGATGATCCACCCAATGGCTTTGGAATGGATTTTCAGGCATTTAATGACGTTTACCTTCATTCACAAGATATCCCTCGTAATACTTTACGGGGTAATATTAAAAACTTAAAAATATTTGCTGCTATAGGTGTGTTAATCCTCTTGGTTTCGATTATGAACTATGTAAACTTGTCGACTGCCAGAGCAGTCACCAGATCGAAAGAGGTCGGGATTCGTAAAGTGCTGGGATCAAAAAAAATGGCTATTATATGGCAATTCATTATCGAATCGGTATTGTTTACCCTGGTGGGCGGGGCGGCAGCAATTGCCTTGTTATGGTTTGCCTTACCAAAGTTAAACTTGCTTTTTGACCTGGACCTAAGCTTCCAGGTTTTTAATGTCTTTGAATGGGTAGGAGTTGTTATAACTACCATAATCCTGGGGATTATTGCTGGTTTTCTGCCTTCCTTAGTTATGGCAAAACTGCCAACCTTGTCCAATAACAAGCCTTCCATTCAATTTAAACCAGGAAAATGGTCCTTTACCAGGAAGTTTTTTGTAGGTGTTCAATATTTAGTAACACTGGTTTTATTAGTAGCGACATTGGTGATTTTCAAACAATATCAATATCTCAAAAATTTTGATCTTGGATTTGACTCTAGCCAGCTTCTTCACCTGGCTGTTGACGATCGGGTAGTTCAACATCGTCTTGATTTGTTGAAAGAGCGAATGTCAAAGGTCCCTGGAGTAACAGGTGTGTCCGTCACTGGAGAGGACTTGCCTAGTGCACTGAATAACACCTGGGGTCTATTTTGGCAAGGATTGGACCCGGAAACACCAATGGCTATAGATATAGTTTCAGTAGATGAAAATTATTTTGATCTATTGGGCATTGAATTTTTGGAAGGGAATAATTTTATTCAAAATTACGAGATTGACTCTGCCAGAACCGTAATTTTAAATGAAAAAGCGAAGGAAGTAATTGGCTGGGAATCATTAGCAGGCAAACAAATTGAAATTGGAAATAGGCAAAGGACAGTGGCAGGAGTTGTTCAAAATCACCACAACACTACCCTGCATTCCCAAATTGTTCCTATTGCTTATTTTATCTTTCCTCCTGGATTTAGGGTTAGTGCTGATAATTTATTAATAAGGATAGAAACCCAAAATCTTTCCTCTATTCTTACTCAATTGGAAGACGTTTGGAAAGAATTTTCTACCGACCCTTTTGAACATAATTTTGTAGATGAGGCCTTTGCTGCTGCCTATAATTCAGAGCGCCGATTTAGTTCTTTGGTAAGTACTTTTACGATTATTGCCATTGCTATATCTATGATCGGATTATTTGGACTAATCAATTTTATCATTCAACTGAAGTTGAAAGAGATAGGAATCAGACGGATACTTGGAGCCAACCAAATGCATTTATTGGGTTTACTAGGGAAAGACTTTTTTATTGTGTTTGCTGTTTCAGCCTTATTTGCTCTTCCTATAGCCTATTATTTTATGGGTTCCTGGTTAGATAATTATGCTTATCGAATTCAAATGAATGGTCTGATGATCTTTTGGGCAGTTTTTGTTTGTCTCAGTATTTCTCTTCTTGTAATCTTATTTCATTTACAAAGAACAGCCAGGATTAATCCTACGGAGGTGATTAATAGAGAATAATTTCATAATTGTTTTTGGCGGTTTTTAACCGCCAAAAACATAATCTTTAACATTCCGGTACTGATATAGAAATATTAGCTGCAAGACCACCTTGGGAAGTTTCTTTATACTTTACATGCATATCCTGAGCCGTTTCCCACATGGTTTTAATCACCTCATCTAATGAAACTTTAGCTAGGGTATGATCACTTTCGACAGCAATTTTTGCTGCTGTGATGGCCTTCATGGCTCCCATAGAATTTCGTTCAATACAGGGTACTTGAACCAATCCACCAATGGGATCACAGGTGAGTCCCAAATGATGTTCCATAGCAATTTCTGCAGCCATTAAAGCTTGTCCTGAATTCCCTTCCAGGCATTCGGTAAGGGCTGCTGCCGCCATTGCTGAAGAAACCCCTATTTCAGCCTGACATCCACCCATGGCAGCAGAAATGGTACTGCCTTTTTTAAACAAGCTTCCAACTTCTCCAGCGACCATTAAAAAGCGAATGATGTCTTCATCTTTTATTTCTTTGGTACACCAGCATAGATAATACATCAAAACTGCAGGAATAACGCCAGCTGCTCCGTTGGTAGGTGCCGTAACTACTCGGCCAAAATTGGCATTTTCTTCATTGACTGCCATGGCAAAACAACCAATCCACTTGATAATTTCTGAAAAGCCAAATTCTTTTTCTCTAATAGCCTTGATCCATTGATCGGCATTTTTATATTCGGTATCTCCCAGAAGTTTTTTGTTTATTTTGGCAGCTCTTCTGCTGACATTTAAGCCTCCAGGCAAGGTGCCTTCAGTATGACATCCACGATATACACATTCTTTCATGACTTGCCATATTTGTAGAAGATCTTCCCTAATCAATTCTGGGCTGCGCCAGGTCTTTTCATTTTCCCATACGACTTCAGAAATGTTACAGGATCGGTCCTTACAATATTTGATCAAATCCTTGCCAATATTAATCGGATAGGGTAGATGTGTCATCCTTTTAGCAATAGTCTCTTTAACTTCATTTTCACAAATAAAAAAACCACCACCTATTGAATAATAAGTAGAAGAATAGATGGAATTATCCTTATCATCATAAACCTCAAAGATCATCCCATTGGCATGCCCATCTAAGCATTTATCATAATGGAAAATAAGATCCTCCAGATAATTAAATGAAACATTTTTCTCATTGTTTAGAAATAAGACCTGATCAGACTTAATGGCCTCCGGAATACTTTGAACACGTTCTAGAGGCATGGTAATGGGGTCTTGTCCGCTTAAACCTAATAGGATGGCTATATCCGTACCATGACCATGACCAGTAAGGGCCAGTGAACCATATAGATGTGCCTGAATCTTATTGGTTTGATCAAAATAACTGTTTTTCTTAAGTTCTTTAATAAAGGCTTCAGCAGATCTCCAGGGACCTAAAGTGTGGGAACTTGAGGGTCCTACACCGATCTTAAGCATATCAAAAACGCTGATCGACTCCATAATTTGGTAAGGTTAGGTTTAAGTTTTGGTTAGTACTTATGACGCCACAAAAATAGCTTTTGTTCGTGGAAAAGTGTAATGGATTATTAGGGTATTAGGGTATTAGGGTATTGGGGTATTGGGATTCTCCAAATACTCTAATATTTTTGTAATGTCATAAATAACAGAAAAGTCTATAGTTTAGAACAACTTAACGAATAACCAAAAACGAATAAAGATTAACCAGTTTTAGGATTGAAACCTAACTGCCTGAAAGCGATAATCTAAAGCGGAGTTGTTAGGATCATTGAATAGAAAAAATACATAAACCAGGCCTTTCCCTTCCTTAAATAAAACCAACATTTGGCAATGTAATTTTTCGGAAAAAGCAGTTTTAGGTTTAAAAACATAAACTTCACCATAGTCTGCATTAAAATCATTTTTGAGGCTTTCTGGAGAGATGGATAACTTGCTGATAATAGCTTCCTGGTCATTTGAAGCCAGGTGAGATACCATAGAGAAGGCTTTAACATGAGGTATCATATTCAATCTTTCATTGTCACCCACGGGATCTATGGCATAGCGAATTTCTAATTTTTCCTTTTTTGACCAAATCCCATAATCACATCTGAGGTATCTGTTTTTCGGTAGTCGAATACGTTTATACCTTGCTTCAAGAGGTTGGATTATTTCCAGACTGGTGGCGTTTAATTGATCATTTACCTCAGGAGGAAATTTTATCTGTGCATTTAAAGAAAATGAAGAAAAGGTGAAAAGAAAAAGAATAAGAAAAAAGAATTGGCGCATACTACATCTAATTTAGGTGTATAAAAATACACATCCAAAATGTTAATTGGAAGGCACCAAAAGTTAATAAAAGGGATCAGCACATACTGATCCCTTTATATTGTATAGTTATTTCTTTTGATTAGCCCTGATAACGCGTTTGATGAAATGAGGGCGTCATTCTTAATCTATTATCAATAAGGTAAAAAAGGAAAATTAAAGTGGAGGAGCTATTCGGATCTTGTCTTTGATGGATTGGATGAGGGCGGGAGAAGGTTTGCGGCGATGGATCTTGCTTTTAATAAACTCTCTAAATGACTTTTCCTGACTTAGCACTTTTAAATAGGCCGGGTTGGCTTTGATTTCCTGCAACAACTCTCTTTCTGCATTTTCACTGAGTTCGTTGTCTAGGTACATCGTTACCTTTTTTACAAGCTCTTGATAATTTTGATGATCTCTCATGTCATTAAATGTTTTAAGCTACTTAATATGTTTAAACACAAAACGATACCCTATAACGCTTTCACGCTTTCGTTTAAGGTCGACAATTATGCTTGTTTCAGCAGGCGATAGGTTACATGGGATATCGTAAGTGCTGCCTGGTTTGTTTATACGTATCAGGTCTTGTATATACAGGTTTATGGGGTGCGAGAATATTGACCAGGCAGCACTCTGTGCTCTCCAACACTTAGGTAGCGATTAACAAATTATTCTTTGTTTCTATAATCTTTATAACCCAATGATTGTGCATACTCATTGAGTTTCTCTTTGAGCATATTCCGGGCACGGTGTAATCGAGATCGTACGGTGCCGATAGGAATATCTATAATTTTCGAAATTTCTTCGTAAGTAAACCCTTCAATATCGCAAAGTAAAATTACAACACGAAAATCAACTGGCAAAGCATTGATGGCATTTGTTACTTCATCTCCCATCATATGCTGAAACATCTCTTCCCTCAAATCCTGATAACTAGAATAGCTAGTATCCTCTTCATCGTGATAATTGATAATTTCTTCGTAATCAACACGGGTCGGTTGCTTACTTTTCTTTCGATATTGATTGATGAAGATGTTTTTTAAGATCTTAAATAGCCAGGCTTTGGCATTCGTTCCTTCGATATAACGATCAATGAAACGATAGGCCTTTAAATAAGTTTCCTGTACAAGATCATTTGCATCCTCCTCGTTGTACGTTAGGTGGTATGCAAACGTAAAAAGGGCATCTACCTGGGGTAGAAATTCTTCATCAAAAACCCTTTGATAATCCGTTGTTTTATTGTGTTCTGACATTACCACCATAAAAGTAAAAAATTATTTATTATTGAAAATAGATTTTTACATCAGGTACATATCGACAAACCATCCCATTTTCAAAAAAGTTCCAAAGAAATATTTTTTATACAATTATTTTTTTAGCCACAACAATGACTAGAGTTTAAATTGCTGATTGTTAGAAAGTTGCTTGCAGAGCCAATTTCTTTTTTTAATTTAAAAAATGATTCGACTAACATTTAAATAGAAATCAGAGGTTGTATTTGGTGAGAATTATTAAAATAAATGCTTTGTTTTTTCTTCAAACCATCGTAATGGTAAGAGCGTTTTGTTGCCAGTTAAGGTATCGCATCTAAAAAAGTAATAATAAAGTTGCAGGCGTGGACCCAATCTGTCAATAAGACTCAAAAGCTTAGCTTCCCCCACTTTAACGTCATCATAAACGAAAGCCCGGTTCCAATAATGAAAAACTTCATCATGAAGTTCTACGATTTCAAGCACTTCTTCATCCTGTGAATACAATTCTAAAAAACGGCGGGCATGTACTGCATGATGCTTAGTCCAATCTCTGGGTAAGGATCTATCCTCTTTATATTTGAAGGTGTCATGGACATAGGCAATTAGACGTAATTTTTCCCTTATTTCCGGACCTAATTGTAACTGATCAATGTTATCAAGAACTTCTTTTACATGCTTATAAACTTCTCCTTCAGGATGGCCGTTTCTTGGAATACCCCAGTATAGACCTTCCAAAAAGTCAGGATGTTCCAATAGGAACTTTTCCATTTCATTTTCTGGTCTGAGTAAATTAATGATGGTGGCCTTACTTCCTGGCATGACTTTTAATACTTTTGGAGCCCCAAGGTAGTTAATTTCCTGTTAAAGAGATTTTTAACATCTCCAAACTTTTTATTTTAATGGTGATATTTCAAAAGTACCTTTGGAATACAGCGCTTATATTAAAAAACGAAGTCAATAATCAAGAAAATCTAGTAAACAAATTTAAGTTTTACCTTGTCTAAAATTCATTGATTTTTTTATTATAAGGAAACGCTTGAAACTCAAACTTGGATTTTCCATTAGGTTTAATATCAATATTATGAAGAAATATTTATCATTACTGGCAGCTGGATTTGTGGGAGGCTGCCTGGCATTAGGTGCAGGATGGTTTTTGCTTAAGTCTACGATCACCATGCCTTCCGAAAATGATGCTCAGTTTGCCAAACAATTAAATGTTGCGCCACATATAAGCAATGTTCCTTTTGATTTTAAAAAGGCTGCGGTAGTTGCTACGCCGGCAGTGGTTCATATCAAAGCCAAAGGGAACAAAAAGCCTTCCAGGGATGATAATCCATCTAATAGGTTTAGGTATTTGCCGGATGACTTATTTTGGAATCCGCTCAGGGAAGGCTCCGGCTCTGGAGTGATCTATTCGCAGGATGGTTATATTATTACCAATAACCATGTAATCGAATTTGCCGAAGAAATAGAAGTTACTTTATCAGACAATCGCATATTTCAAGCAGAACTGGTGGGTAATGACCCTGCTACCGATCTTGCCGTTCTTCAAATTGATGCAAATTCTCTTCCATTCATGCAAATTGCCAACTCAGATGATGTTGAAGTAGGAGAGTGGGTCCTGGCGGTTGGCAACCCTTTTGACTTAACCTCTACTGTTACCGCAGGTATTGTAAGTGCTAAAGGGCGCAATATAGAATTGATAGAAGGTAAATATGCAATTGAATCTTTTATCCAAACTGATGCTTCTGTAAATCCTGGGAATAGCGGTGGGGCTTTGGTTGATGTAAATGGCCACCTCCTTGGAATAAATACTGCGATCGCAACAAGGAGCGGATCTTTCCAGGGTTATGCTTTTGCCATTCCTATTAATTTAGCCACTCGAATAGCTGATGATATCATTAAATTCGGAAATTATCAAAGGGCCTATTTGGGGGTTTCCGTAATGGATATGGATAGTGAATTGGCTAAAGAAATGGGAGTTAATATTACCCAAGGAGTGGTAATTGAGGAGCTTAGTGAAGGAGGCTCTGCCCAGTATTCAGGCTTATTAGCCAAAGACATCATTATCAAAGTCGATGACCGAAAAATTGAATCTGCAACTGAGTTACAGGAAATAATTGGGCGTGCCCGACTTGGAGACACATTAGATGTTACCATTAACAGAAAAGGCCAAATAAAAACTATCCCAGTGAAACTAAAATCCAAATAGTCTGTTTACAATACCAACTATATTTCTTAACTTTAACTAATTGTAAACTGAACTTAGGCCAAGTAAAATGCTATTTAATACTAGCTTAAGATTGCCTTTTAACTTTGATTTGGAACGATCATTACTAACCTTTGGTTAGAATATATAAAGAACTTGTTTAAAGTTGGTTTTTCGTTTTGTTTTGATGCGTCTGTCTTGCTAAGCTGCAGACAGACGTTTTTCATTATCTACACTTGAATATATAATGATCATCAAAATGATAAAAAAAATCAACAAATCTTTTTTTCCTAAACTACTGAATGACCTGCTCCAGGTTTTTTTTCCCGATTTATGTGTTTGTTGCCATAATACGGTTTCCTCTTCTAAGGAACCCTTGTGTATTTTTTGCCAGGCCGATTTACCTTTTACTAATTTTCACCTTACAAAAGATAACCCTTTTACGGAGCGTTTTTTTGGACGCCTGCCTATCGTCACTGGAGCCTCTTTTCTGTTTTTTGAAAAAAATGGGATTACTCAAAAAATCATCCACGCTCTTAAATATAAAAACCGGCCTGATCTTGGCCTGGAGTTTGGGAAAATGTATGGTGAGGTTTTAAAAAAATCGGCTTTATATGAGCAAATTGATGGAATTGTTGCAGTGCCGCTTCATATGAAAAGGAAAAAGGAGCGAGGCTATAACCAAAGTGCCATGATTGCTAAAGGATTAGCTCAGGGAATGGACAGACCTTTTTTAAAAGATGTAATTCGAAGAATAGATCATACTAAATCTCAGACTAAAAAATCACGTTTGGAACGATTTAGTAATGTTGAAAAGGCATTTGAATTATCTCCTGATGTTGATATTGAGGATAAACATTTACTATTAGTGGATGATGTTTTGACAACGGGTGCCACCTTAGAGGCATGTGGACTGGCTCTAACACAAAATAGAAGGCTTACCCTATCAGCAGTTACTCTTGCGATTGCAGAAAACTAAAAACCTGGTTTTATCCTTCAACCAATGTTCCTACAGGTTCTCCTCTTACAATAGCCTGTAAGTTTTCATTTTGATTAATATCAAAAACAATGATGGGAAGGTCATTTTCTCTGCATAAGGTGAAGGCCGTCATATCCATCACACTTAAACCCATGCTGATAACCTTGGCGAAAGAAATCGTGTTGAATTTTGTGGCGTTTGGGTCCTTTTCGGGGTCAGCGCTATAGATCCCGTCTACTCTAGTCCCCTTAAGTATCACCTCCGCATTAATTTCATTAGCTCTGAGCGCAGCTGCAGAATCAGTGGTGAAATAAGGACTTCCCGTTCCTGCTGAAAAAATAACAACTCTTCCTTTTTCCAGGTGTCGGATGGCTCTTCTTCTTATGTAAGGCTCTGCTATCTGTTTCATTTCGATGGCGGAGATCAGTCTGGTAAATACTCCTTTTGATTCCAGAGCACTCTGCAATGCCATGCCGTTAATTACAGTAGCCATCATGCCCATGTAATCTCCTTGGACACGTTCAATCCCTGCAGCTTCTGCCTGCAAGCCACGAAAAATGTTCCCTCCTCCAATTACTACAGCTACTTGTACTCCGGAATCAACCAGTCCTTTAATTTGTGTGCCGTAATGATCGAGCATGTCTGGGACGATTCCGAAATCTTGATCTCCCATCAGGGACTCTCCACTTAGTTTGAGCAGTACTCTTTTATATTTTAAGGGCATATGTGATTAATTGATTGGTCATGAAATTATAGTAACCTGAAAAATATTACTTTGAAGGTTTAGCAGGATACATGTGAATATAAAAAAAGCGGATTACCGAAGTAATCCGCTTTTTTTTATCCAAGTTTTACATGCTTGAATGAAGTAACGGTTAAGTCTTTATCGACACTTTTTAAATAACCATCTACTGTCTGCTTATTATCTTTAACAAATTGCTGGTTGAGCAAGGTGTTTTCTTTGAAAAACTTATTGAGCTTACCCATAGCAATTTTATCAATGATGGCATCGGGCTTACCCTCCTGACGGGCCTGCTCCTTACCTATCTCAATTTCTTTATCGATTACGGATTGGTCAACCCCATCTTTATCCAGTGCTATCGGATGCATTGCTGCTACTTGCATAGCTACATCACGACCAGCAGGAAGGTAATCACCATTACCTTGATTAAGTCCTACCAATACAGCAGCTTTGTTACCCATATGGATATAAGGAGCAACTAGTTCCGCTTCAACTCTTTCATATTCTGCGAGTTCAATTTTTTCACCGATTACCCCTACCTGCTCAGTCACCTTATCTCCGATACTCATGCCATTGAAGTCAAGTTGTAGTACTTCGTCTTTAGAGGCTGGGAATTCACCTAATGCGGTTTCACCTATTTGGCGTGCAAAAGAGATAAAATCTTCGTTTTTAGCCACAAAATCAGTTTCGCAGCTCAACTTCACAATTACACCTTTTTTATTATCGCCTGTAACAAGAGCAAGCACTACACCTTCTGTTGCTTTACGATCAGCTCTTTTAGCGGATAGTTTTTCCCCTTTCTTACGAAGAATTTCAATTGCTTTATCAAAATCGCCCTCTGCTTCAGTCAAGGCTTTTTTACAGTCCATCATTCCTGCGCCGGTCATTTCACGCAGTTTTTTTACGTCAGCGGCCGAGATTTTACTCATTGGATACCTATTGTTTTAGAATAAAAAAATAATATTAGAATATTGAATTAACCATTACTGGCAGCTTCCTTTTCCGCTTTTGCTTTCTTGCGCTCTTCTAAGCCTTCGCGAATAGCTTCTACTGCTGATTCTACAATAATTTTAACGGATTTTGAAGCATCATCATTGGCTGGAATTGGATAATCAACCTGATTAGGATCAGAATTGGTATCTACAATTCCAAAAGTTCGAAGTCCCAATTTGTGAGCTTCCGCAACAGCGATGTGTTCGTGTTGTATGTCAACGATGAAAATCGCCGCTGGAAGTCGATTCAAATTGGCAATACCTCCCAAAACCTTTTCAAGTTTATTGCGTTCACGACTCAATGTAAGTCTTTCTTTTTTGGTCATATTGGAAAGCGTGCCATCTTGCAGCATTCGGTCAATATTGTTCATCTTTTTCACAGAACGTCTGATAGTAGAAAAGTTGGTCATCATTCCTCCTAACCAACGTTCTGTTACGAATGGCATGCCTACACTTCTTGCAGCATTGGCTACAATATCACGAGCTTGTTTTTTGGTGGCAACAAACATGATCTTGCGGCCTGATTTTGCGATCTGACGCAGTGCAGCATTTGAACGGCCCATGCATTCGATGGTTCGATTGATATCTATAACATGGATACCGTTGCGCTCCATAAAGATGTATGGAGACATTTTAGGATTCCACTTCTTTTTTAAATGACCGAAGTGAACGCCTGAATCTAAAAGTTCTTTATAAGAAGGTAAATTCATAGTCTGACTAATTAATTAAACGTAGTTCGAATAAATAATTCAAAATTAGATTAACGCTTACTGAACTGGAAGCTTTTTCTCGCCTTAGGCTTACCGTATTTCTTGCGTTCAACCACTCTGGCATCACGGGTAAGAAACTTCCTGGCTTTTAGAGGCTTTCTGAAATCCTCATTCAGCTTAACCAATGCACGGGCTATTGCCATACGAATGGCTTCAGATTGACCTTTAAAGCCCCCACCGTTTACATTAATCTTTAGGTCGTATATATTTTCTGCTTCGATTGTTTGGAACGGAGCTATTATATTCGCCTGAATATGAATTTGTGGAAAATACTGTTTGTAATCTTTTCCATTAACTAAAATCTTGCCCTCTCCTTTAGTTAAATAAACCCGGGCAACGGAAGCTTTTCTTCTTCCTGTAGCATTAATCATTTCCATATCGTAACGTCCTCTTTAATTAAAATTTTATTGGTTCCGGTTTCTGAGCTTCATGTGGGTGCTCTGAACCGCTATACACAAATAGTTTTTTGAACATAGCGCGCCCAAGAATATTTTTTGGGAGCATTCCCCTAACGGCATTTTCGATAACTACATAATCCTTTTTCTCATGCATCTTGGATGCTTTAATTCTTTTCTGCCCACTAGGATAACCAGAAAACGTAATGTATTCTTTCTGATCCCACTTTTTACCCGTAAATCTTACCTTGTCAGCATTAATGACAATGACATAATCACCGGTGTCAACATGAGGAGTATAAGAAGGTTTATGCTTTCCTTTTAATATCGTTGCTATCTGAGTGCAAAGACGGCCAACAACCTCGCCTTCAGCATCAACAATATACCATTTACGCTCTACAGTTTCTTTACTGGCCGATTTGGTTTTATAGCTTAATGTATCCACACTTAACCATTTAATAATTCAATAAATTCATTCAAATTCTTGCCTTTCTTTTTGGGTTCAAGCCATATGCTCTCAAAAGGCAGGTGCAAAGGTAATTTTCTTTTTCTCAATAAACAAGTAATTTTTAAAAAAAAGTCTAAGAGAAAATGCATAAATCATTGAAAAACAGTTGAAATTTCGCCCAGTAATTTTGGTGGTGAGGGTTTTTTACCTTTGACAAAGAGCATGCCCTGAACGTAATTTTTGAATTACACAGGGCATCTCTTTGGTCAGTAAGGGTGGGGATACTGTCAAATAGTTAGCGATATACCCAATGGAATACGACCAACTGTTTAACAGCTCATAGCATAATGATAATAAAGGGAAATTTTTATTGTGAGATTACGATAGAAGGGGATGTCTGAGAGGCTAAATTAAGTATAATTCAATGGATAAAAAAGTATTTAAGGTGCTATCTGAATTAAATTAGGCTTTTTTTGATTAATTAATCCAAGTCGCAACTTGGGGTATAAGGTAAAAAGTATGAAGTAGAAGGACAAATACCTTTATTCCTCATAAATGACCTATATTTTTTGATGGAAAGTCAAAAATCTTTCTACCTTCTACTTTCTTCCTGATCCCCCAAATTGTATATTAATTTGGATTAATATGGGAAAAACTAATATTTGGATATCATGACTACTCCCGCTGAAAAAATAGTTGAAAATGCAAAAAAAACTGCACTAGTCTTTGCTTTTTTGGGAACAGGAGTGTTTGTTATCTCCCTATTAATATTAAACCCGGCCGACCATAAATTTTTTGATTCTAAATTCCTCGGTTTAGGAATAAGCTACTTTATTGGCTTATTCCTAGGCCAAAAAAGGCTGTCATTTGGAGGAGTTATATGTTCCGCTGCTGCCCTTTACGCTTTGGCAAGCCAAATCTATGAGTTTCAAATTCGTCCTGAATATTATGATTTGACTGCCAAAATTTTGCTTATTGCCTTTGTTATCTTGATGTTATTTCCAGGAGTAATATATCTTCTTGCTTCCTCAGCTTCACAAAGTGAGGATTAGATTTTACTATTTCCTTTTTGACCAAAGTTCATATAAGGGTTCCCCACGACTGTTTTTGCCGCTATGATGCCAATCACCCTCTTTTACTTCAAATTGAAATTTCAATGCAGCGCCTACCCGAGAATCATCTCGTGAAAAGAATTCAATGTTTTCAGTATATACTCCATCTGTAGCTGTATAGGTGCCCCCTCCAGTACCATGAAATTTTCCGGTTTCAGTATTGTAGGCAATCCACTGGAATCGGGTGCCAGTTAAGATTTTCATTGTTTTTCGAGGGCGGGTGGTCATATCTACACGCTGAATTTGACCATCACGCTTACGGCCTGAAAATAACCAGGGGCCTGCAAGAGGGCTGCTTAGTGCTTCATCCAGGTTAGTCCAGCTACCATCGAGACCTGCATTCTTTAAGGTCAAACTTTTGCGCTTTTGCTTAGCGGTCCAAACTTCACTTTTGCCCACCTGGGAAGGATCGGCCGTATGAAATTCATAGCTTACTTCCATTTTATTATCCTCCATTTTCCAACTACCTCCCTTTGTGAGTTGAAAAGCACCATTTTCTGTTTTATAGACAGTCCAGGAAAAATAACCATCGCTAAATAGCAGAACATGGGTGGATTGCCCGTTTTCGGAGGAGACGATTTGCTGCCAGGCGCTGGCTTTAGAATCGGCATCTTCTTGAGGTTTAGTAAAAGAGTAAAGGGAAATACCTATTAAAAGAAAGACAAAGAAACTTAACCGACCTAATTGATTTTTGGAAAAAGGATTCATAATTGATGGATTATATGATTTGACACTAAAAGACAGTGTGTTTAAGATTTATCTAAAATAAAAAATTCTCTACTAATTTTGTTTATAGCTTATCAGGCGTAAACCCCTTCAATTCTGGTTGACAAGCGCAGATTTAATTTGATTTAAATTTCCATCGATATCTTTGGCAATGTCCAAGCCCAAAATTTCACACATTAATGGATAGACATGGATGTTCTTTATTGATGGTATAGTATGCCCCTTCTTAAAAGCAGGCCCATTCGCATAAAATATACCATGTAAGTCTTTGAGGGCTGGATCAAAACCGTGTTCACCATAGATTTTCCGGGAAGATTCTTTTCTGAAATTTATGCTTCTAATTCCTGTAAAATAAAAATCTGGATCCGGAAGGATTTGGATAGATCCCCAATTTTTATTTTGAGGTGTATACTCGAATTTAGGGGTGTTTTCGGTTTTATAAACCTTAAAATTTTCCTCCTTATCTTTTAGAAGTTTATAAATATAATCGACCTGATCTTCTTGTTTTGGATGAATACTAACAATAGAACCATTATTAATGGTCTGATATAATTCATCATTCTGGATTTTTTCGATAGGCAAATATTTATCAATTGGAACTTCTTTCATGCCATGATCAGATACTATGATAATATTAACGGGTAAGTTTGAATTTTTTACTCCTAGGAATAAATTACCCAAAACGGTGTCTAAACTAGTCAAAGTCCTTTTTAATTGTTCGTCATTATTTGGCCCGTAAGAATGACCAGTATTGTCCATATCGGAAAAATACATGGTGATCATTTGAGGTCTCTCCTTTTCAGGCATCTCTAACCATTTTAATACTTGGTCAACACGATCCTCATTTTTAACACTATTATCAAATATATAATAATAATCGGGTCTGATCCCCTGGATATCCGCTTCAGATCCTACAAAAAAATAACTGGCAGTGACCATTCCTGCACGTTTAGCAGTTACCCAGATTGGGGATCCTCCATAATAAGTCCCATCTTCCACTTTTTCTCTATCCCCCAAGCGATAGATGGCTTTTTTCTCATAACTGTAAAAAGAGTTGCCCAAAATTTCATGCTTATCAGGATACATTCCAGTGGCAATCGTATAATGGTTGGGGAAAGTTTTGGTGGGAAAAGAAGGGACCAAGGATTTGGCTTGCACTCCATTTTCAATGAAGGCAGTTAAATTGGGTGGATTAAATCGCTTTACATAATCCCATCGAAAACCATCTAGAGAAATAAGAATTAAATAAGGTTTTTCAGAAGACTTATCGATATTTCTGAAAGTAGCATCTTTGGCTGCATCTGTGGTCCTTGTGTTACAAGAAAGTAAACTCAGCCCCACTATCAGAACAGCAAATATCGCAAATTGATTTTTCCTAATGGTAGGAATAAAAAATCCCATTAGATTTCTATCATATGACAGAATCTGCCTTATTAGTCGAATGGATTTTAACATCTGTTTTTTATTTTGAATTTCAACTTAAGAACCATTAGGAAGATAAGTTTTTCCTAATAGATTGATCAAGACTATTGATTCAAGAGAGAGCCAAAATTCTGTTCCCATAAACAAAGAGTAAACCTCTCGGTTTTGGATCGTTTTATGATGATGCAAAATACCTTTATCCTTTTTTGTAGAAAAAGAAGAAAGCCAATAATTTAAAAATTTAACATCAATTAAGATTTTAACAGAGCCTATCTCAAAAGATTGGATTTTTAGAAACCTTTGTAGAGGTTACAGAAAACTGTTAGCTGATTAAGTTTGTGCCATAACTGGCGGGCCTATATTTTAGAATCACCTAAATAAGGATTAACTTAGACTATTCCTTAGTTAAATTCCAAAAATGTTACATCATTACTTCAAATCCGCTTTCCGACATTTTCTAAGAAATAAAAGGCATGCCATTATAAATGTATCCGGTCTTGCCATCGGCATCGCCAGTACTATCCTGATTTCCCTCTATGTAATGGACGAATGGAGCTTTGATCGCTTTCATGAAAATGCCGATCGAATTTTCAGGTTAACATTAGAAAATGAGGAATTATCTCAGCAAAGTCATCAACCATATGTAAATCTTTCAACCGGTCAACAAATAAAAGAGACTATTGCAGGGGTTGAAGATGTGGTTCAATTGGGGATTACTGCCCCTATCCTTTTGGGGTTTGATGGACAATATATAGTTCCTGAAGGAAGTGAAACTTATTTCTCGCAAAAAAACTTTTTTGACCTATTCTCCTTCCCATTTGTTGCAGGGGATCCTTCAACTGCATTGGAAACACCCTATTCTATTATCATCACAAAATCACTGGCAAACAAACTCTTTTCCGAAAAAGACCCAATGAACCAAAGCCTTGCCTTTCAGGTCCATGGTCAGGAAAGACAAGAACTTACCGTAACCGGTGTATTAAACGATATTCCTAACAATTCGCATATACAATTTGAATGCCTGGTTTCTTTTAAAACCTTGGAAGACATTAATAGAAATAATCCAAATTGGGCTGAGCAAACCTTTTCCACTTACTTACTTATAAAGAATCAGCAGCAAAAGGAGGAGCTGGAAAATCAAATAAACGAATTGGAATATGCAATGGCCTCCCATAAGTCACAGCAATCTGCCTTGCACCTTCAAGCACTTAATGACATTCACTTGAATAGCTCCCACCTAGAAGGAGATCGAGCTATAAAAGGAGATAAACAATTGGTTTTTATTCTTGCCATGATTGCTTTAGGTATTCTATTAATTGCCAGTTTCAATTTCATTAACCTGACAACTGCCCGCTCCACAGACAGAATGAAAGAAATAGGGGTAAGAAAATCTTTTGGGGCCAGTCGATCCATCTTAATCAAACAGTTTTTGGGGGAATCGATGTTAATTTGTTTCATTGCCCTGATAACCGCTTTGTTAATTACAGAAACATTCCTTCCTTTTTACAATAATTTTGTAGGAAAAAATCTGCTGATTGCCTATGGAGAAGTCTGGCCAATTCTAATTGGGTTTGGACTGATGCTGGGCTTATTGTCAGGGGGTTATCCTGCCATCTATTTGTCAAAACTCAAGCCAGTAAAAATTTTCAAAGGCCAGACTATTGCAGGCTCCACAAAAAGCCACTCCAGAAGATTATTTGTGATTGCTCAATTTGCAATTGCTACCACCTTGATATTGGCTACTACGGTTGTATGGAAACAAATGGACTTTATCCGGCAAAAAGATCTGGGGTTTCAGAAGGATCAGGTCATTTATACGGTTATACCCAGTAACCGACCTACAGGAAACCAACAATTCAAACGAGAATTGCTGGAACATACTCAAATACTCGAAGTTGGGAGAGCGGTTGTCCGACCGCTTTATGATGTTAATACAAATTTCCCACTCAGCCCTACCTTAGCAGAAGTTGGCGGAGAAATGATCCAACCAAATATTGCCTTAAGAAAAATTGAAATAGGATATGATTTCATCGAAACTTTCGATATGCGCCTATTGGCAGGACGGACTTTTGACGAAAACATAGCCTCCGATGCCAGCCAGGCATTTATTATCAATGAAACTGCTTTAAAGGCAATAGGTTACCAATCAGCAAACCAAGCACTAAACCGCCCAATTAAATATGATGGTAAAGAAGGAACCATTATCGGAATTTTGGAAGATTTTCATTTTGAAGGGATGCACCAGGAAATTATGCCTTTTGTGATGGTTTACAACCGCTTTTCGCCCATGGTTTTTATAAAAATTAAACCGACTCAACAAGCTGCTACCATTGCCCATCTCCAAAAAACCTGGGAAAAACATTCTACTAGTAAGGAGGCTTTTAACTACAATTTCATGGACGAATTTTACGAAAATCAATATGAAGCCGAAAATAAATTAGGAATGGTACTAAGCGCCTTCGGCGTACTAGCAATTTTCTTAACATTTTTGGGCATGCTGGGATTAACCACCTTTTCTATAGAAAAAAGAAGGAAAGAGCTGGGAATCCGCAAGGTTCTTGGTGCCTCGGTAAATAGTCTTATTCGTCTCTTGTCAAAAGAAACCTTAGTACTCTTGTTTATTGGCAACCTAATAGCATGGCCGCTTGCCTGGAATTTCATGAATCGCTGGCTACAAAATTTTGCCTATCATTCATCCCTTGGAGTCCAACATTTTTTCCTGGTTTTTTTGATAATAGCCCTAATTACATTAAGTATTGTTGTATATATAACCTCAAGGGCTGCTTCAAGGAATCCAATGGAAGCTCTACAAAGTGATTAATAGGCAAGTACCATTTATTCAACCATGGATGGATTAAACAACTAATCACAATACCCATTACCCAATACTCACTACTAGTTAATCTGAACCATTTCCAAAGACCTTTGTTTCAAAACCAAGCCTTGGTCAGTTGTCATATAATAATATGGTTAAGGCCATAAAATTCATGTAACTTTGTATTTAGTCTGATACGGTCAATTTTTTAAAACTTGATACTCTCAGGAATATAAACACTATAAAAATTTAATAATGTCAAAATCAGATGATCGGGAAATCAATTGGTTGGATATGGAGATAGAAGAGGATGATCCTACCGCTTCTGAAAGGAAACGCGATCATATAGAATTGGCATTCCAATCTCAGGTGTCCAAAAACATGCTTGATTCAAGGTTTTATTATGAACCCTTGTTATCTGCTCACCCAAAAGAAAATAGCTGGCCTCTTTTTTCTTTCCTTGGCAAGAAGATAAAGACTCCAATGTGGGTTTCTAGTATGACAGGGGGGACGGAAATGGCCAGAACCATTAACCACAATCTTGCTCGAGCCTGTGGAGAGTTTGGTATGGGTATGGGATTAGGATCTTGTCGATCTTTATTGTTCAGTGACGAGACTTTGGTGGATTTTGATGTTAGGCATTTGATTGGAGAGGATAATCCTTTTTACGCTAATTTAGGGATTGCTCAAATTGAGCAATTACAATCTTCCGGGCAGACAGATAAAATTCGCATTTTGATCGAAAAACTGAAAGCGGATGGCCTGATTGTACATGTTAATCCACTTCAGGAATGGCTACAGCCAGAAGGCGATCGCTTTGAGAAACCACCTGTAGAGACTATAACACGCTTGCTGGACCAACTGGATTTGCCTATAATCGTAAAGGAAGTTGGTCAGGGAATGGGGATTGAAAGCTTAAGAGCGCTCCTAAAACTCCCATTAGCAGCTATAGAATTTGCGGCCAATGGAGGGACCAATTTTGCTAAGCTGGAATTATTAAGGAGTGATCCCGAAAAACATCAATTATTCGAAAAATTGGCCTTAGTAGGCCACAGTGCTGAAGAAATGATGTTAATGACCAATCGGCTTATAGTCGAACTTGGTAATGATTTGAACTGCCGGCAAATCATCATTTCAGGAGGGATTAAAAACTTCCTGGATGGGTATTATTTAATAGAAAGTGTAAATTTGACTGCTGTTTATGGCCAGGCTTCTGCTTTTTTAAAGCATGCCAGAGCCGATTATCAAAGTTTGTACAAATATATAAGCACCCAAATCCGAGGCCTTGAATTAGCAAAGGCTTACCTAAAGTGCAAAGTATGAGAAATAGAAAAATAAATGGATTTTCGAAATTATCTAAGGAGCAAAAACTTGAATGGCTTGCAGATAACTTTTTTGAGGAAAATAGTGATGCCATAAATGATCTTACCCGTTTTTGGCATAAGGATAAGGAATTGCAATCTGTACTCGATGGATTTAGTGAAAACACCCTAAGCAACTTTATAATGCCTTATGGCGTAGCACCAAACTTTGTCATCAATGGTAAAACCTATGCCGTACCAATGGTGATCGAAGAAAGCTCAGTGGTGGCTGCAGCATCTAGTGCCGCCAAATTTTGGCAAAGAAGAGGAGGGTTTAAAGCAGAAATCCTTTCTACCAAAAAATTAGGACAGGTTCATTTTTCCTGGAAAGGAAATGCAGCAAAACTATACTCTGTTTTTGATGAACTTAAGTATGAATTAAAAACACAGACTGCCCACCTCACACTCAATATGGAAAAAAGAGGTGGAGGAGTTTCTGATATCCAGCTACTTGATTTTACAAACCAGGAACCTGATTATTACCAATTATTAGTCGGATTTGAGACCTGTGATTCGATGGGAGCTAATTTCATCAATACGGTTTTGGAGGCCTATGGTCAAACGCTTCGACATTTTGTGGCCAATCACTCTACTTTTGTTGGATCAGAAAAAGAGCTTGAGGTGATCATGGCGATCCTCTCTAATTATACTCCTGAATGTTTGGTCAGGGCTTCTGCTGAAGGACCTGTGGAAGATGAAGAGTTTGTTAATAAATTTTATAAAGCTGTCCGAATTGCTCAAATCGATCCCTATCGTGCTACCACTCATAATAAAGGGATAATGAATGGGGTGGATGCAGTAGTGTTGGCCACCGCCAACGATTTTCGTGCTATTGAATCCAGTTGTCATGCTTATGCAGCAAGAGATGGCCAATATCGAAGCTTGAGTAACTGTACTATTGAAGATGGAATCTTCAAGTTTTGGCTAGATCTGCCACTGGCTTTAGGTACTGTTGGAGGCTTGACTAAATTACATCCTTTGGCAAAAAGATCATTGGAACTTTTAGGAAATCCTTCTGCTGAGGAGTTAATGATGATCGTAGCATCCACCGGTCTGGCACAAAATTTTGCCGCCATCCGTTCTCTTATTACGACTGGGATTCAACAGGGACATATGAAAATGCATCTGAAAAATATCCTGATTCATATGCAAGCCAATGAAAGCGAAATGAAAAAGGCAATCCAGTATTTTGATGATAAGGTGGTTTCATTCTCTGCTGTCCGAGACTTTTTAGGGATGATCCGCAAAAAAAAAGCTTCCCGTCCAACTAAAGTTGTTTAATGCCGCAATACTATGATTCTGCGATGCTATGATGAGTAAATGGGCAGATTTTTTGATGCTACAATTTTGCAATGCTATGATAATTTGATGATATAAAATAAATCTTCGAAATTCTTGACTGCTGCAGGCAATAGTGTGAAAATAAAGCTACAATAAGTACATTACACCTTTATTTCTCCAATCCCTAACGTGAACACGTGAACACGTGAACACTTGAACACGTAGAAACTTGAACACTTTACACCATTTTCACGCCAATGGCAAACTTTTATTATCAGGAGAATATTTCGTTTTAGACGGAGCCCTTGCACTCGCTGTGCCTACTTCAAAGGGACAAGCCATGAAGATTGAAAAAAATGTCGATCATCCCTCCTCATCGTTTGGGAAAATCCATTGGATAAGTTATCTGGAAAATGAAGAACATCCTTGGTTTCAGGCTAGTTTTAATATTCATGATTTTCAATGTCTGGAAAGTTCAAATCCAGAAGTAGCTACTCGCTTAGTAGAATTATTTCGATCCATAAATACCCAAAAACCAGCCTTTTGGCCAGGCTATTTAGATTCAGATATTACGATTTCCTCTCATTTAGAATTTCCAAGAGAATGGGGTTTAGGTTCCAGTTCTACATTGATTAGTTTGTTAGCCCAATGGTCTGATACCAATCCATATACTTTGCTTGGGGACTCATTTGGCGGTTCTGGTTATGATTTGGCTTGTGCAACAGCTGAAGGACCCATATTTTATCAAAAAATTGATGGTCAGCCTATAGTAGAAACAGCATCTTTTAGGCCTCCTTTTGTAGATTATTTATACTTTGTTTTTTTAGGAAAAAAACAGAACAGCCGGGAAGGGATCAAACGCTATCGGCAAAAAGTGGGAGAGGAGAAAACAAAGGTCATCGAACAGATATCCAAATTAACTATTCAAATGGCTGCTGCTCAATCTCTGGAACAATGGAATCAATTAATTGAGGAACACGAAGACTTAATAAGTAAGTCCTTAAAACTTCCTAAGGTAAAAACGGCATTTTTCCCTGATTTTCCAGGAAGCGTTAAATCCCTGGGTGCCTGGGGAGGAGATTTTGTGATGGTTTCCAGTGAATTGGGGGAAGAGAATCTAAGAGCTTATTTTGGGAATAGAGGGCTTGAGGTAGTCATTCCTTTTGGGGAGATGTTGAAGGATAAGTATAATGACAAATAAACTTGTAGTAAATCAAAGATTACTAAGCCCGAAATGAAATGTAGGGATTGGTAAGCTTTATGTCCGGATTACTGGGGTTATGGCGATTTCCCAATCGCCTTACACATTATATCGCCAGTTAGGAAACTGGCTAGGTATTTCGTAAGTCGGTTGGAAACCGACACGAACGGGGTTTATTTTATTCAATAGATTGAGTCATTGCGATGCTCATCATAACTGCAGCCCACTTTGGGTTATACCTGAGTTTAAGTAATTTCATCCGAATTATTAAATGTGTAAAAACGTTTTGCAGGACAAGTTGGCTTTTTATTTTTCACTGAGCCCATGGATTGTATGAACCAAAACTCCATATGTACCCTTCTGGATCTTGACAACTATATCCTCGGCCACCATAGTCTTCATCCTTTATATCTAGCACTATTTCTGCTCCAGCTGCAATTGCTCTTTGATAATGTTCATCAACTTCTTCAACAAAAATGTATGGAGCTTGTGTATTAAACCCATTAAGATCTTTAGGTGTCCTTAACAATTTACCATATTCATTATCATTTTCTGATCCTAACATAATCATGGCATTACCAAAACTCAACTGGGCATGGGCAATGGTTCCATTTTCTCCTGGCACTACCAAATGTTTTTTAAATCCAAAAGCTTTACATAACCACTCAATCGCTGTTGGAGCGTCTTTGTATCGCATTGTTGGAATGATAACAGATCCGTTTTGCTTCATTTTATTTCAATTTTGTTATTGCTTTTCGCTTATTATGCATTAAAGGACTGGTCCCGAACGCCGACCCAAAGGCCAGGTTCGGGATATCCATTTTTTAATCTTTCTACTTTAAAGTCCTGTACCAATTCTTTTGTCAAATTGCTTATTAAAACCAAAGGCTAATGCTTTAAGCCCTGACCTTCAATCCTCGGAGCCTTTGTTTCAGCAACTTTTTTCTCTAATGATGGTATAGCTGTATTTACTATATTGGCCAGCTCGGATTTTACTTTTGTGAGCACTTTGAAACTACGTTCAAAGGCCTTTTTATGATTGCCCGTCGGGCCATAGGTGCTTTGCAAAGCCATGAAAGCAACAAAACCTGCACTGGGTCCGGGATCGTTTCTTTCCCCTACCTCGTTTTTGCTTCTATACCCGTTGATTTCCTTATCCAATTTATTCAGTTTCGTCCTGGCCTCATATAATTGTGTGATGAGATCCGCCGGCTGCTGATCAGCAAGTGCCAAGGCACGTCTAAGGGCATCCAGTTTCTTTGTGGCTTTATTCAGGTTCATATTAACCAGACTCATATCTTCCTGGTACTGCATATATCTCTTCTGGAATGCCGCAATTTCCTCATAGGAGGCACCCTCCAAGTGCCCTTTCTCTAGCGGCACCACCTCAAATTCTTTGGGTTCTGATAGATCTGTCCATTTTCCGTCTACCATTTTGGAGAGGGTTACCGTGTAAGTCCCAGGAACGGCTTTGATTCCACTACCCATAGGGAAACCTTGCTGTGCTCGTGGTGGATCCAAACGTACCACATCCTTAGAGGCTACGTTGAGGTCCCAGCTAACCCGCTGGATGCCTTTTGCATTTTTTCCCTTAATTTGTTTGACTGTTTTGCCCTCGCTGTCTTTTACAGTTAGGTAGATAGCAGGTTCTTCTTGTCGCATTTCATCTTCCAGAGACTCCCATCCAGGAAAAGGAATACTCTTACCTTCTTTTGCCAATTTTTGCTCGCCTTCCTTGCGCAACTCCTTGAGAGATTTAAGTTTGTCTTTTAGGTAATAAGTGAAAGTAGCACCGTAATCGGGATTAGGAGCGGCATAATCACTATTTCCCTGTCCGTATAGTTCTTCCAGTTGGGTGTACCAAAAGGCTTTTCTGGTATCGAAAAGGAGGGCTTCCTGAGCCAGTGCATCCTCTGTGACTGTGCGGAGTGCCGAATAGTCGTCCAGAACATAAAAGCCACGTCCGAAGGAAGCTGCTACCAGATCATTTTCACGGCGTTGAATGGTAATGTCTCGAAAAGAAATAGTTGGTAAGCCCCCTTTCAGCTGCACCCATCGTTTGCCGCCATCTTTGGTGAAGTAAATGCCGTACTCTGTGGCTAGAAATAGCAGATCACTTTGTACATGGTCTTGCACCAAGCGCCATACCAATAGTTTTTCTGGAAGATCACCAGTGATCAGTTTCCAATTCTTACCTTTATCCGTGCTTTTGGCCAGGTAAGGCTTATAATCACCGTACTTGTGATTATCCAGAGCTACATATACAACGTTTACATTATACAGATCCGCTCGAATATCATTGACAAAGGCCGTTGCTGGAACGCCCTTGATGCTGCCAACCTCCACTTTGCGCCAGTTGCCGCCGCCATCTTCCGATACTTGAATCAGTCCGTCATCAGTACCCGCGTAAAGGAGCCCTTCCTGTTTAGGCGATTCTGAAAGAGAAGTTATGGTGTTGTAATTCGACATAGCCCCTACGTCCCAGGCATTGTCATAGCTCTGCTCTTTACCCATAATGGGCAGGGCTAACCTGTTTTCATTTCTCGTCAGGTCACCGGAAACGGCCTCCCAATCATCGCCTCGGTTATCTGACCGCCAGACGCGGTAGGAAGCGAAGTATAAACGAGTCGGACTAAAAGGGCTTACAAGAATGGGAGCATCCCAGTTGAAGCGTTCGTGCGGATCCCCTTCACCAGCCTGCGGCTGAATGAATACAGTTTCACCGGTGGTATGATCGATCCGAAACAGTACCCCCTGCTGGAATTCTCCGTAGGTGATGTTGGGATTGCCGGGTTCGGTAGCAGATTGATGGCCATCTGCGCCCAGTACTACCCGCCAATCGGAATTGTGAATACCTGACTGCCGTTTGGTCCGTGAAGGTCCTCCATGTGAGCCATTGTCTTGCGTTCCTCCATAGATATTGTAGAAGGGCTCAGCGTCGTCAACTGCCACCTTATAATACTGTACTAGGGGTAAGTTGCGTACAAAGCGCCAGGTTTTTGTCTGGTCAAAGGATTCGTACAATCCTCCATCCGTACCCATAATTACGTAGTCCTTGTCCTTGGCTCGGAAAGCCATGGCATGCGTATCGACATGTTTTTTGTTTTCGTTCATCGGACGATAGGTTTTCCCGTGATCATCAGAAATCAACACCACATTATTCATCAAATAAAGCCGGCCTTCATGATGCGGATCTGCATACAATTCCTGATAGTAATGGGGTCCTGTTCCGCCTGACACCATATCTGACTGTTTGGTCCAGGAACTACCACGGTCAGTTGACATAAACAGCCCCCCTTTTCCTCGGTCCAGTTCTATATCCGCATAAATGCGATCGGAATCAAATGGAGAAATGGCCAGGCATATTTTACCCAGATTGGATGTCGGAATGCCTTTGGCTAGGCGTTCCCAAGTCTCTCCGCCATCGATACTGCGGTGCAATCCCGATCCAGGACCACCCCCCATATAAGCGGCTACCGTCCGGTGTCTTTGCCAGGTAGCCGCGTACAAGCGATCAGGGTCACGTGGGTCGACCACAATATCAGTAGCGCCGACCCATTCTTCATCGCCCAGGGTGCGATTCCAGGTCTTCCCACCATCGGTTGATTTGAAGATGCCCCGTTCGCCGCCTTTACTCCAAAGTGGGCCTTGAGAAGCTACCCAAATGATATCCGAATTCTTCGGATGAACGACAATCCGGGAAATATGCTCTGAAGCTTTCAACCCCATGTTTTTCCAGGATTTTCCACCATCGGTGCTTTTGTAGATGCCATCACCGAAACCAACATGGCGGCCCCCTACATTTTCTCCTGTTCCTAACCATATTGTATGTGGGTTGCTAGGGTCGAGCGTGATGCAACCAATGGAGTAGCTGCCATACCTATCAAAGATGGGGGTCCAGGTAGTACCCGCATTAATCGTTTTCCATACATTACCTGATCCTGCAGCTACATACATAATGTTCTGATTGGTAGGATGAATGGCAATGTCTGCAATTCGGCCGGAGGTCATAGCTGGTCCGACATTACGCCATTTGAGTCCAGCCAGTACCTCAGCTTTAACGAGTGTGTCGTTTTGGGCAACTAGGGAAAAGTGGGCTGTCATACAGGACAGCAACAAGAGTAATATCATTCTCATGGTTGGTAGTTTTGTTGATAAGAACTAAAACAAAATATAAACGATCGAATTTAATCTATTTTGGGTTAATCGTTTTAGATTTCTTTTTTCCTCCGTTTCCTAAAACTACTCATTTCCACAAAGATTCAATGTAAGTCTAGGTAAGAAAGTATTAAAACCAGATTTCAAAAACTAAAGGGGCATTCACCCATTTTTGAGACACATAATATTTTTAATGTATTTGTTTTGTATTCTGAAAAGCTATGTCGAAATTGGGGAGGATATGGGATAATCTTGCTCTTTTATAGATTGACAGGTTTAGCCTTCAAATTTGAATGAAACAGAATGAAGAGAACTTATATTTCCATTTTACTTTTTGGCTTTTTTCTGGCTGTTCTGGCTGTTCTTCTTCATTTTTTTGAATATAGATATTTCATTGGCAGTTTAAGTACAGATGTCTACACATTAGTGGTGGCAGCCATTTTTACGGCAGTTGGAATTTGGATCGGGATTAATCTTTTAAAGCAAAAAAAAGCCCCTGTCAGGCCTCCTACTGAAATCAATCATTTAAAAATAAAGGAATTAAAATTGAATGAAAGAGAATATCAGATTCTTCAATTAATTTCTGAAGGTTATTCTAATCAGGAAATCGCCAATCAATTATTTCTGGCCCTCCCCACCATCAAAACCCATACCTCTAATTTGTATTCCAAACTAGATGTGCGAAGCCGTACTCAGGCTATCCGTAAAGCACAGTCCATGAATTTGATTTAAAAAGGGCTCTTTTAAGCTCATACCAAAGTATGAAATGCTGAAAAAAGATAATTCAATACTTAAGTATGAGGATATTTTCATCTGGAAGCTACAAATTTGGACCAAACAGAAATTAATGATTATGATTAAAAAAATTGTTCTTACTTATGGCCTTATCGCTGGTCTTATAGTTGCTGCCATGATGGCCTTTTCCTTTAGTGGGTCTAATGTAGACTTTACAAATGGAGAATTAATTGGCTATGCCACTATGATCATTGCTTTTTCCACCATCTTCATTGCCATTAAATCACATCGAGACAAAAATTTAGATGGATACATTAATTTTCAAAAGGCTTTTAAAATTGGATTGGGAATAACCTTGGTGGCTACCCTGATCTATGTGGTTTCCTGGATGATTATTTCTAATACCATTGCTAAAGATTTTATGACCGAGTATTACCAGCACTCCGTTGAAAAACTAAAGGCCAGCGACCTTTCCGAAGCTCAGATAGAAGCAAAAATTGCTGAGATGGATCGATTAACGGAGTTATATAAAAACCCTATCGTAAAAATAGGGATGACCTTTCTGGAAATATTTCCGGTAGGCTTTATCATCTCACTGATTTCGGCTTTAATTCTTAAAAGAAAAGCTAGCTCCCCAACACCAATACAGTCAAACATTTAAAAAATAATAAATATGAGTAATGAAACACCCAAAGTAACGGGCATAGGCGGCATTTTTTTTCGCGCAAAAGATTCTAAAGCCATAAAAGAGTGGTATGGTAATAACCTGGGCCTTGCTATTGATGATTATGGTTCTGCAATCGAATTTAGAAATGCCAATCGACCAGATGAAATCAATTATCTACGCTGGAGTCCTTTTGATGAGAAAACGGAATACTTCAATCCCTCCACAAAGCAATTTATGATCAATTATCGGGTTCAAAACATTGAAGCACTTGTTAAAAACTTAAAAGCAAATGGAGTAACAATAGTTGATGAAATCGTGGAATATGAATACGGAAAATTTGTACATATCATGGATCCGGAAGGCAATAAAATTGAACTTTGGGAGCCGATTGACATAGTTTTTACCAGAATGGGAGGGTCAACAACAAAGTAAGAATTTGGTTTCTTTAGTTGGGAGGTGTACAGAATCAATATCAATGTCAATATCAATATCAATATCAATGGCAATGGCAGTAGTGGAAATATTTTGAAATTGATAATTTTGACTCCAGGTTTATTTTTTGGATGCCTAAAACTCAGATTTTTCTTTATATTCTGGCCGCCTAACCAAATTATTTCACTACAAGCCATTTTACTTATGCCTGTTTTTTCAAAAAAAGATTTTGATACTCATGAGCAAGTTTTGTTCTGCCATGACGCTTCTGCAGACCTTTTCGGAATTATTGCGATTCACAATACCAATTTAGGACCTGCTGCCGGTGGTTGCCGTATGTATCCATATGAATCAACTGATAAAGCCTTAACAGATGTTCTACGCCTATCCAAGGGGATGAGCTATAAAAATGCGATGGCCGGATTACCTCTGGGAGGAGGGAAATGTGTGATTATCGCTGATCCTAGTCGCCTCGACAAGGCGGCTCTGTTGAGGGCTTTTTCTAAACATGTACAAAGATTAGGTGGAAAATATTGGACTGCGATCGATATTGGAATAAATCCTGCTGATGCAGATGTAATGGCTGAAAATTGCGACTATATTTTTACCCGAGCCAGTCAATACCCTGAAGGATTTAATCCTTCCGTTTTTACTGCATTGGGTGGTTTTGTTGGAATTAAAGCGGTAGTTAAACATATATGGGGGAAGTCAGATTTAAAGGGTCTAAAGGTAGCAGTCCAGGGGCTTGGTGCTACCGGCAGAGATTTATCTCGTCAATTATTTGAGGCAGGTGCCGAGTTAATGGTGACAGATATTAGAGAAGAAGCCGTTCAATATGTGGTGGAAAATTATCAGGCAACCGCCGTTCCCCCCGATGAAATTCATGCTCAGGATGTGGATGTATTTGCTCCCTGTGCCATGGGAGCTATTGTAAATGATACCTCGATAAATGAAATCAAAGCCAAAGCCATTTGCGGCCTGGCGAATAATCAATTGGCTACACAAGATCATGGGGTAGAGCTGGTAAAAAGAGGTATTGTGTATGTCCCTGATTATGTTGTTAATGCAGGTGGTATGATTGGAGCAGGGGCCAAAATTTTCTCCAACCCAACTATGGAAGAATCCAAACAAAAAGTACTGGGTATTCATGACACCATCTTGAATCTATTGTCACGGGCAGATCAGGAAAAACGACCCACTTCTGAGATTGCTGATGAAATGGCCTTGGAAATGATGGCAGGCAAGGACTAAGGTGATAAATGAATAAGTAAATGGATAAATATATATGCAGATAATACAAAAACAGTAAAAATCCGTGAAAACCCGTGTCTAAACAAATGAATTTCCTTTTTCAAAAGAAGTAATTATGCCAGCTTATGTAATTTCAATGATGCGCATTGACGATCCAGAAACCTACAAAAAATACACTGACCGAACCCCTCCACTAGTTAAAAAATACGGAGGTAAATTTTTGACAAGAGGTGAACAAGTAACTACTGTTGAGGGTACTCCCTATCCTGACAGGATGGTAATATTAGAGTTTCCAGACAAAGCAAGCGTCGAAGCTTGGTTTGCCGATCCAGACTATCAGAAAGCTATGGAATTTCGCCATGCATCTTCTACGATGCATATGCTATTACTACAGGAAGGTGGAGAGAATACTTTAAATCCAGATCCTAAATTATAAATCAGTCGTTATGAAAAAGCTAGTCAATTCGGAAACTGATAAAAATGTAGACGAATTCATCGCCTCCATTTCCAATAAAAAAAGGAAAGCAGATAGTGAAATTATCCTCAGTATGATCAAAGAAATCACAGGTAAAGAGCCCAAAATATGGGGAACCCGGATTGTTGGTTTTGGTAAATATTCTTACCAAAGAAAAAATGGCGATGAATTTGAATGGTTCAATGTAGGATTCTCACCTGGGAAAGCACATCTGACAGTGTACGTAATGTATGACATCAACGAAGAAAAAGAACTCTTAGATAAGTTAGGGCCTCATCGCACAGGTAAAGGCTGCCTTTACATTAAAAAATTGGCAGATGTAGACCTGGAAATTCTCAGGCAGATCGTCTCCAAAAGCGACCGCTGGCAGTAGCATCAATGAGTGATAAACTGACTTTCTTGAGCCCATTAATAAAATTTTAACCTGTATAGCAGCTGTTATTGACTGGATTTTTCTTAAATTAGGAGAAAGTTATAGGTCAAAAAAGCCCAAAGTAGAATATTTATAGCTTTGTTGATGTATAATAATTTATGAGAAACTCCAGTAATGAAAAGCTCGATAACCATACTTTTTCTTTTTTTTTCTATTGTCCTTTTCGCTCAGGACAATTATGAGGAAGGGTATTACATAAATAATGCTGGTGAAAGAATAGAAGGCTATATTAATAATGCCGATTGGACCAGCCATCCTAAAAAAATTGACTTTAAATCTACTTTTGATGCTCAAACTCAATCTTTCAATGTGGAAGATATCCAGGAGTTTGCACTCACCTATGGTTCTAAATTCAAAAGATTTACAGTAGATATCGACCAATCTATTCGGGCCTCCCTTGAGCCCGATTATAATGCCCAGCCTGTATTCAAAAGAGATCAGGTCATGCTGGAGGTATTGGTGGAGGGGGCTGGCAATCTTTATGCTTTTGTAGAAAGTGGACGGGATATCTTTTTTATGGAGACAGAAACAGTTCCGGTTCAGCAATTTATTTATAAAAAATACTTGTCGGATAATGACAAAAAGAGAACCAACTACGAATACCGAAAACAGATAAGCCAGCATCTGGTATGCCAGGATATAGGTTTGGAGGATTTTAAAAACATACCCTATTCCCGTAATGCTTTGATCGATCTTTTTGTGAAATATAATAAATGCCAGGGGGTAGAACCCACCTTGTATGAAAGGTATAAGGCCAAGGCCAAGGGCACCTTAACTTTGATCGCCGGCCTGGACCTTTCCCGACTGAAGTACACCCGAGGAGGCTTTAATGCCACCCCTCTTTCTCAGGATTTGGACCCTTTTGTGGGGCAGCGCCTGGGCCTTTCTGGCGAAATTATTTTACCCCGAGATAACAATCGCTGGGCCATTCTTGGGGAGCTTTCCTTTATTTTTTCCAAAGTTAATCAAGCCACTCCTCGAGGTAATTTTAATATAGATTATAAAGGCTTGGACCTGGCCTTTGGACTTCGACACAATTTCTATCTAAATGAAAAAAACAGGATCTATGCCAACATAGGTCTCTC
The DNA here is from genome assembly GCA_028285545.1 of Saprospiraceae bacterium. Classification (GTDB taxonomy): domain Bacteria; phylum Bacteroidota; class Bacteroidia; order Chitinophagales; family Saprospiraceae; genus JANQPA01. The sequence goes on from JANQPA010000057.1 coordinate 36,711, forward strand.
GGCTCATGCTCCCTTGTCTTCTACTTTTGAAATTGAGGATAGTTTTATTGCTGAGGTAAAAAATACCACTACTTTTTTTGGGGGACTGGGTTATCGTTTTGCAGAAAAAATAATGTTGGAGTTGCGTTTTGGTATGGAAAGGGATTTGCTAAAGGATGTATCCGCTAAGAGTACCAAGTTTTATACGAATTCTTTGATGGTGGGATGGGGGTTTTAGTGGTGGGTAGTGAGTAGTGAGTGTCTCGTCCTGAAATAGGTTGATAGTTATAGATAATAAGAATAAAAATAAAAACTATTGAAATCTTCGAGAACATCAATTGTAGTAATTTTAATGTTTGGGTTTTTGCTCAATACCTTTACTCCTGTTATAAAATCAATTGTTTCGACTATTGAATACGCTGCATTATCCGAAAAGGAAATTTCACATGAAATATTAGTTGAATCAACGAGTTTTTTGGAGAAACTTAGTGCTAAAGATTTGATAAAATTCAAAGATTTTACCCAAAAAGACTTACTTCCCCTTATAGAAAAATTCGAATTACTTGATTCTATTTTAGTTAGAGAGATTAATGATGACGTTTTTGAGAACAGCTTATTTTTAAATGAATCTGTATCGATTATTAAGGAAATTAACGATATAAACCTCACAACAGAAAATAAGAATTTCAAAGATATTTTGGGTGCAATCTTATTTTATTTTAATGAGATTCAGCAATTACTTGAAAAATCAAAATCATCTGAAGATTTACTTTTACCTAAAAGTAAATTAAGAAATTTGATAAATGGAATATTTTCATTGATTTTAAATATCCTAGACAAAGGAAGTAGTGATAATAAATCAGTTGCCATACAAGAATATATGATTCAAAATTTAGGTAAAAAGTCTAAAAACCTAATTGATGATAAACCATATTTTTCAATGCCACCTGAATATTCTCAAGAAAAAGAGAAAGAAATATTTGAATTTATCAAGTTAAATCCCCATAGCCCATTAGGTTTGATTGCCTTGACACAGTTGTATATTGAAATGAGAAATATGTCCGATGCTCAATTAATATTTCGAAATTTTATTGCCCCACAAAAGATAGCAGACGAAGATATAAGAATTGGAAAATTATTAACAAAAGAGCAGATAAATGATTTTAATTCCAAAAATATTAACGCAAATTTAATTGAAGCAAATGTTTCCATAAAGGAAAATGGGAATGCCATTATTGAAGAAGAATATGAAATTTTTGGTACCACGGAAGGGAAGGAAGTAATAATTCTACTACCATTCAGGAAGGAAACATTTTCTATATTAAATTTTCAAAATCAATCTGAAGATAAAATTGAGCAGTATGAATTAAGAAACTCATGGAAGTCTTCAACTGTAGTTACTATTAAAGAAGGGAAAGCACTTAAAAAGATAAAGTTAAAGTATGAGACAAGTGAATTTCTGAAGTATGACGATGAATTTGGGAAATATGTTTTTAGATACGGTGGGGTTTCTACTTCAAAAAGGTTGATATGTAATGTTTCCGTACCCAATACTTTTGCGATAACTAATTTGGAGCAATCTTATATTCAAGCAAAATCAGAAGACGAACAATACGTTCTTAAATGGGTAAATCCTACTTTAGAATATAAAATTTCGCCAATTAAATATGTGGGGATAAAAAGTGGAGTTGCAGGCGAATTAGTCTCTGTATGGCTAATGCATAAAAGATATACATTTACCTTGTTTGTATTTGTTGCTTTTCTGGTGCTAACTAATATCACCAATAAAAGGTTAAAAAGTATTTGGGCAAGTTTATCTTATTTAATGCTTGCGTTCTTGGTAGTGATTTACTTGATGAATGATATTCAGATTGTTGAAGCTCATGGAACTATTTTCGACAATATACCTACTGCATTATACAGGATACTATTTGGAATTCTCCTAATGGGATTTATCGTTATGTCAGAAATTAGATATTTTTCAGGGAACAACTATGTCGTAACTTCAATGTGTATTTTCGAATTTGCCTTGGCAGCACTTTTCTTAAAACTATATTTTGACAATACTGATTTTAACAACACTATATTAACTGTTATAGCAATGATAGGATTGTTAAGTTACTTGAATTCATTAGCGTCTGAGTTAGCAAATAGGCTGAATTATTATAAATCAACCTTATTCACATTTATGGTTATTACTTTCTGTATATTTTATTTTGTGTACAGAAATATTGAACTCTTCAAATTTTCTAAATCTACTCTATCTATAATAGGATATGTATTTGGAGGATTAATTTTGATATTACTGGGGATTTTATTTATTGCAAGTGAGAGAAAAATTCTTAATAAAAGTAAAAAAGGTCTTTTTGCAAGAATATTTGAATGGCTTTCCATAACTTTAGAACCTATTGCAAGTGATAGTTCAAAAATTCTACTCATATTATTAGTAATCATAACTTTTTTCTTTAACTCTGCAATCCTTACTATTTTCATTGGTTTGGCATTCGCACTAGCAAGTGATTTATTGAAAAAAATAATTAATTATGATTCAATCATAGGAAAAGAAGAAAAATGAAGACTGTCTGCAACAAGGACTAAACGACAATAGACTTTATGCTGCGCGATCGCGTTCCACTTTACCTGCATCTCATTTCCCAATGAAATTAGATTAATAAAATATGAATTCAAGAATCTTACCTCAATTCAGCTATCATCAGTTGGGGCAAACAAATTTAAATTTGTCAATTTTTCGTGAATTGACTCTAAAAAGCCTATTTCAGGACTTATGTAAACTATATAAGTAGTACAGACAACTCATCTAAAGGCCTAAAATCATATAAGTGGGATTCACAATAGTGCTTTACTGTCAACAGAAATAAGAAGAATATTTATACTTCATCCAGAAAAGCTGCCACCATTGAGTCCACCCTAACAAAAAATAAACTCACTGAAAGAGTATTATTTTCTAAATTGTAGACCTCATAGCCTGCTTGCATCCAAAAGATAATAAATGTATTTTTCAGACTCATCTGAAAAAAGCTGTTCCAAACGAAACTGCCTTCAATTTCCAAACTGGAGGGCAAGCTTCAAAAAAGCAATAAATCAACAAAAACTTCTAAAATGAAATCACTCAAAATATTTGCCCTCTGCCTAACTTCCGTGTTCATCTGCTCCCATTCCTACGGTCAAGACAACTTCTTTAGCCTGCTCGATGAAATTGATAAATTGGAATATGATATCGTGATAGCTTTTAAAAATACCAATACCGTAAAAAATATAAAGGATAAGATTAGTCTGGCAAAAAAAGCGGCAGAAGATGTTCATATTGAGTATACTATTCAGAATGGTCTTATCCAAAATTTTACTTTCAAAGGCAATGGCTTTAACTGTTCTTCTGAAAAATTTGGAAAGTTCATTCTTGCCATTAAAAATGGGGTAGTGGCAGGCTGCTCTATTGTGGATAAAAAAGAGTAAAATAACTACGACATATGCCCGAACTACCCGAAGTAGAAAATAATCGCCGATACCTCGCACCCAATGTGCTTCACAAGAAGATTACCGAGATAGAAGTTCTTAAACCCAAGATTGTAAAACAGAATTCCCAATTTGGACAACAGTTAAAAGGGCTGCATTTTACTTCCCTTAAACGACGGGCCAAACTGCTGATTTTTGAAACCAATGATTCCAATACCTTTGTTCTGGGGCATTTGGGCATGACTGGGGTATTTCTTTTTAATGAAGCGAATTTTGAATCGAGGCAGGAAAGTGATATTTATGAGGATCCCAACTCCATCTACCGACATGCCCGACTAATTTATCACTTTGTAGATGGTAGCCAGCTGCTTTTTAGGGATATGCGCATGTTTGGATATAACATTATCGCCACGGAAGAAGAGAAAAACCAGGCAACAGCTAAATACGGAATAGAACCAGGCTTGGCCAACTACACCTGGGAAAATTTTCAGACCATTTTTAATAACCGGAAAACCAGCATCAAGAGCCTTTTGCTGAATCAAAATGTCATTGCAGGTCTGGGAAATATTTATGCGGACGAGGTCCTGTTTTTATCAAAAGTTCATCCTAAACGACTTGTCCATTCCATTAATGAGACCGAGAAAAAAGCATTGTTTAAAAATGTTTCCGAAGTTTTGATGGAGGCCATCCAACGGGGCGGAGAGATCTCCTATTCGCCCTCAGAAGAAGAAGAGGAGGCTTCCCATCTTTATGTTTATGGTAGAACAGGACAGGCTTGTAAAGTATGCCAATCAGTTATTGAAAAAACCAAAGTGGCAGGACGAGGAACGCATTTTTGCTGCCTTTGTCAGAAGGCCCATTGATAATATTTACGAAATTTTAGATCTATCAATGAAAATATTTTCAAAAATATGGACCCTTCTAAAATTAAGAGATAGTAAGCTCCAAAAGAATCCATTGGACAAAGTGGAATTCACTCATTATTATTTTAAGCAAATTTCGGAGAAATACCCTACCATATCTTATGAATTGGTAGAACCTTTAACAATTAAGGCAATCACCGCTAAGGGAACCCAAGTATATCATCATTTAGATAATTCCTTTAGAGAATATCAAATGGATCTCAACGATTTAGATAAAATCCTAGAAAGATATATTACTGCATCAGGAAATCTTTACAAAGAACCAAAAGATATTGATAAAAACAGAATTGTCCCAATCATTAAGCCCATTGATTATTTTGAACAGCTTGAAAGCTTTACTGGACCTGAGGATAGTGAGAATCTACCAAATTTAGTTTGGGAGCCCTATAATGAAGGGTTAATTATAGTATATGCGGAAGATCAAGAAAATACCATTAACTACTTTCATAAAGAAGAATTTGAAAAACTAAAAATCGAAAAGCAAGACTTGAAAGAACTGTCCATTAGAAATTTGGAAGAAATAGTGCCCAAGATAGAACGATCAGGAGAAAATGGTAGTTATATGTTAATAGCTGGAGGAGATTATGAAGCAAGCCTTATTCTAATGACAGATCTTTGGAATTCAGACAATTTTGCAGTCGACGGAGATCTGGTTATTGCCATTCCTAACCGGGATTTAGTATTAATAACCGGCTCAAATAATTATGAACAATTAAAGCATTGGGAAACATTTGTCCATGAATGTTATGATACAGGAAATCATCCTGTTTCTCCAAATTTTTTCCAATGGAATGGTGAAAGGTTTATTTTAATCTGAACGGCTGTCCAGCCTCGCTAGAGGCTTGACACCGGTCACTATAAATTGGCAAAACTAAAGTACCGTGCCTTTAGGTACGGTGCAAAAAAGTACATAATATTGAAAGAACAAATAAAAAAACAACTCCAGCACCTAAAAGAAAAAGAAGATATCAAAATATTGTTAGCCGTTGAGAGTGGAAGTAGAGCCTGGGGCTTTCCGTCTCCTGATAGTGATTATGATGTCAGAATAATTTATTTGAGAAAACCGGAATGGTATTTATCAATAGATGATAAAAAAGATACTATTGAATATTTCCATGGTAAGCTTTTAGATATCGGCGGCTGGGATATCCGCAAAACATTAAGGCTACTCAGAAAATCAAATGCTACTCCTTTTGAATGGGCACAATCACCGATCATTTATGAAGAGAAGAGAGGTTTTCGAGAACAATTAATGCATCTGGCCAGAGAGTTTTTTCAGCCAATTCATAGTTTAAATCATTACAGAGGAATCGCAAAAAATAGCTATAATAAACTTTCTGCCGCTGGAGAAATTAAACTAAAAACACTGTTTTATATCATAAGACCTATACTTGCAGGGGTTTGGATTATTAAAAATGGGACAACTCCACCGATGGATATTGAGAATTTAATGAAGAGTATTGAGGACAAGAGTATTATCAATAAAATTAGAGCTTTGATTAAAACCAAAGAGTCTGTTAATGAAGATTATACTTACTCTCTTGAGCCAGATATCCAAAAATTTATAGACAATCATTTTCAAGAGCTTGAACTCATTGATTCTTTAGAAAAAAAGATGATTCCAGAAACTCAAATATTAGATTCCTTTTACAGAGAACTAATAAATAAATTTTATTAATGACTATTCAAGATCTTAAAGATCAAAACTTAATAATTTATGAGTGTATTTCTGGTAGTAAGGCTTATGGCCTGGACCTCCCGGAATCAGACACAGATATCAGAGGAGTATTTATCCTGCCTCAGGATCAGCTGTATGGACTGCATTATATTGCACAAATTGCCAATGAAACAAATGATATAGTCTATTATGAACTCGGAAGATTCATTGAACTTATGAAAAAGAATAATCCTAACCTCTTAGAATTATTAGCGACCCCGACAGATAAAGTTTTAATAAAACATCCCCTTATTGATAGCATTAGTCCCGATCTTTTTATCTCAAAAAGATGTAAAGACACTTTTGGTGGCTACGCATTTACTCAAGTCAAAAAAGCCAGAGGATTAAATAAAAAGATTGTAAACCCTACAGATGAAAGGAAGAAAACAATCTTAGAATTTTGTTATGTATTACATAATCAAGGATCGATTCCTCTGAATAAATGGCTAATCTTGAATTCTTACAGCCAAATCCAGTGCGGATTGGTAAATATTCCTCATGTAAAAGATGTATTTGGACTGTTTGTTGATGCAGAAAATAAATTTGAATATCGAGGAATAATGAAAAAGGAAAATGCTACATCAGTACTCCTGAGCAGTATTCCGAAAGGAGAGAAACCAGCTGCTTATTTATATTTTAATCAAGATGGATATATAAAGTATTGTAAAGATTACCGCGAATATTGGGATTGGGTCGCTAAGAGGAATGAGGCCAGGTATCAAACTAATATTGAGCATGGTAAAAACTATGATTCAAAAAATATGATGCATACTTTTCGACTATTAGATATGGCGGTTGAAATTTTAATATCAGGGAAAATCCAGGTTAAGAGACCTAATAGGGAGGAATTATTATCCATTAGAAGAGGAGAATGGCATTATGATGATTTAATTGAAAAAGCCAATCAAAAAATGAAAGAAGTAGAAAAGGCCTACAAGACTAGCAATTTACAAGAAGTGCCCGATGAGAAAAAAATAGAAGATTTGCTGATAAGCTTGAGAAGGGAATTGTACAATGGAAAAGAGAAGTAATTTAAACAAAAGCTCTTGCCTCCTTCACCTTAACCTTATATAAAACCCGTTACCTCCTCTTCATGAAAAACCTCCAATACATAAAATTCCACAACCAAAAAAGCTCTCACCCAGGCTTTGACCTGGTGAAATTGGAGAAACTGCTCAGCCATGAAGGAAATCCCGAAATTACCCAACTACATAAAATCGGGTTTTTTCATATTCTCCTTATTACAGGAGGGAAAGGGGCTCATACCATAGATTTTACAGACTACCCATATGCAAAGGGAACCTTACTGACAGTACGGAAAGACCAGGTGCATCGGTTTTTTAAAAGCACAGATGCCAAAGGCCATATCCTGTTGTTTACCGAAGATTTTTTGGCCAGTCACTTCAGCAAGACAGAGGTACTGCGATCTTTCCAATTGTTCAATGAATTATTGAGTTCTCCCAAATTAGAATTAAACCAGTCAGATTTTCAGGAAATATTGGATTTGGTCCTGCAAATTGAATCAGAATATAAGGAGCATGAAGATGAGTTTTCGATAGGTATTATCCGAAGTGCTTTGCACATGCTGGTGATTAAATTATTCCGAATCAAAGCAAGGAAAGGAAATAAATTGGTAAAGCGGAAATATCTTCCAGAATTTTTACAATTCCAGAAGCTGGTGGAAGAAAAGGGTTTTGAAACCAGAAAAGCTTCTGATTATGCTCAATTAATGAATTGTACCACCAAAACACTCAATAATTTCTGCCGGGCTATCGTTGACAAATCTGCTAAAGCCGTGATTGACGAAATTGTAATTACTCAAATCAAAAGATTGTTGATCAATACACCGCTCTCCATAACAGAAATTGCCTATGCGGCGGGATTTAATGAGCCCACCAATTTTTACAAATACTTCAAAAAACACAGCAATAGTTCACCCGAAGTTTTTCGAAAAACATATGCTTAGCTACTTTCCCATTTTTACAGTCTAAAGGCATTTTTTGACCTTTTTAGCTCCTCAATCCGCCCATAACTTTGTGTCAGAAATTTATTCAAAATAAAATTTTTGAAATCTGCACAAATAATCATGGCAATCCTCACTGCATTCACTTTTGGCAGTGACCATCTATTTTCTCAACAACTCAAAAGCGGAATAAAAATGACAACTGAAGATCAAAAAAATCAGGAAATTAAAACAGCAACAACATTAAGTAATAAGGAAAAGGCAGTAGCCTTACTCAATAGCTTTAATACGGGCGATCCTACCCCCATTTCTTATGTCAATCCTAGCAAATATATCCAACATAACCTTGGGGTAGGGGATGGCCTGGAAGGATTTGGGGAAGTTATGAAAATGAAGCCTCCTCAAGGATTTAAAGCCAATGTGGTTAGAGCCTTTCAAGACGGTGATTATGTAGTTGCACATACGGAATATGACTTTTTTGGACCCAAAGCAGGCTTTGACGTTTTCCGTTTTGAAGATGGTTTGATTGTTGAGCATTGGGACAATCTTTCAGAAATAACCCCTCCTAATCCAAGTGGCAGAACGCAATTTGACGGAGCTGTAGATATCATAGATTTGGACAAAACAGAAGACAATAAAAACCTGGTTCGCTCCTTTGTTCAGGAAGTTCTAATGGATGGAAAATTAGATAATTTGACCTCCTTTATCAACCCTAATCAATATTTGCAACATAACTCAGGTATTGCAGATGGCCTGGATGGCCTGGGGAATGCTTTAAAATATTTTGCAGAAAATGGACTGGTTTTGGAATATGATCAAGTTCATAAGGTGCTAGGGGAGGGTAATTTCGTCCTTACTATGAGTGAAGGTAAATTCGGAAAAGGAGATCATGTAGCCTATTATGATCTATTCCGAATAGAAGATGGACTGATTGTAGAACACTGGGATATTATCCAGCCCATACCACCAAAATCAGAGCATAAAAATGATAATGGAAAGTTTTAAAAGCAATATACTGGTGAAATAATATTAGCTGACGAATAAGGCCGGAGGACTTATTCGTCAGCCATTATATTAAAATCCTGTGTCAAACATTATGTAAATTGCTTCTATTACTAATTTTTTGACAAAATGGATGGGTTAAATCTCAAATTTAAGCTGAGTAATTATGATCGGTATTTCCTCAAGAAATTACCCCAATCCTTAAAGCAATTGATGGATGAAGAGTTAATGGAAGCTAAAAACAGGTTTGTAGTGATATTCAATGAAGAATCAGAGCATATCATGGATGAGCCAGGCCAAAGTTTTCAACTCATGTGCTCGTATATGGCTGCTTATTATGAAAAATTAAATTCCAAAGGCTTATCCAAGGAGAAAATCTTGGATTTACTAAGTGAATCTCTCATTAAAAGTGCTGGGGGCAATTATGTGAAATGGATGACTCGAATTATGCTATGGATAAAAAGAGACAAACGCAAATTTATCGAAAAATCAACCCTTCAAAGTAAAAAGACCTATGGCAGCTTTCTGGATATGAGAGAAGAAAATGCCCCAAAACAATTTACCTCCGTGATTACTTCCTGTGGCTTCTTTGATTTTTTTAATAGAAGAGGGATTCCTGAATTGACGAGTATTTTTTGCAAATGGGATGATCTATGGGCCAAAGAAATTAATAAACAAAATTGTGGCGTGAGGTTTGAACGGCCAACTACCATTGCAGAGGGGGAGGAAAGTTGTAGGTTTGAGTTTTATTTTTTGTAAACCTCCTTTTCACCTGACTTCACATCAATAGAACAGTATCCGTCATATTCCTCACCAGAATAAATCACCCTATTGGAATCAAGTGTCCAGCCTACCATGAATTCATTCCATTTCGAAGTTAGACTAAGATTTAATACCTTTTATCATTGATTTACTCATCTAGAATTTTAAAATTTTCTACTTCATAAAGCGTGTATGAATCACCATCCTTAGACTCTACTAATAATTTTAGAAAATAAGGGGGCTGATCGGCATTTATATAGAAAGTATTCCTAGGGCTTTTGCTGGTTTTTAGGATGCTTGCCTTTTGTCTCTTACCATTTAGGAGTTGAACCATTTCTTCTCCTTTTACATCAATTTCTTCATAATTGAGTATTGGGTTTTCACCTCCCCAGCTGAAGGTTGGGAATCTTACTTTTTTATGTTGAGTTTTTAAAATCATAGTATAGAGGAGGCCACCAAAAGAAGCAAACGCAGGAACCTCTAGGAAGGACCCAATTTGTTTGGCTTTTTTATGTGCATCAAAGGCGGTAAAACCACTTACATGTCTACCATTAAAATCCAAATGAGCAATAACACCAGGAGCAGATCCGGTATGAAAAGCAGCGTATTCCAGGGTATGATAATCTGCCGTTCTTACAGTAGTAAAAATGTTTTTGCCTTTTTCATCATTCCAGTATTGAGTGAACTTCCAAAGTTTTTTAGATTCCTCTTCCACCATTTCCAAACGCTCTTCCACTTTATAAATAATAGCTGATGAATCTTTATCCTTAAAATGTTTGGTGGCAATCCAATTAACTTCAAAAGCTTGAAAAAAGGTAGCATCGATGGAAGATTCTGTTACTGAAATAGTATCCGTTTGAGCATAAAAGGAGACATTAAAAAGAAGGCCTATGATGGCCATAAAGATTCTTTGTTTCATCATTCATGATTGTATGCAGGTTATTTTCTAGTGAATAGCTCTGCATTAGTAGTGAATAATTGGATATTTTCTCTCTCAAATTAATGTAAAATTTTTTACATTTCTATAAAATCAACGACATTTTATGTTCATCTGGAAGCAGTTGTACTTCTCTTTTGAATTATAGATATTATGGCCGATGTACAAGAATTTAAAAAGATCAAACGTTTTACGTCGAGCTACCATCTACATTAAAAAACAATAGGATGATTAAAACCAGAATTTTGCCATTATTCATTGGACTAAGCCTTTTTGCGTGCAGTAATAATCAACAAGAGGAAATGTTAGTCTCCTCTGACATTGATAATTTTTGGAATGCGTATGAGCAAATACAAGCAGCATCGGATTCTGCTACTCAAATGCAGATCCTAAGTGAAGAATTTATTAGCAAAGCCAGCACTGGGCAGCAAAGATTATTTGAACTGAGAAATTATCAACCTGAAGAGTATCTGCAAAACATTAATAGTTATCCTCAGTTTTACGCCGACTTGCGTCAAAACTTAGAAAGTCGAGAAACCATAACTGCGCAGATCAAAAAAAGCCTAAATAATTTTAGAAAATTATACCCCAAGATGACGAATGCTAAAATTTATCTGGGGATGGGAAACTTCCGAACCAATGCAACTACCTTGGATTCAATGGTTTTATTTGGCTCTGAAATGGCATTTACAGATGTAGATATTAATACATCCGAATTTCCAGAAAGACTTCAGTATTTTAAAAATTATATTCAGGAAAATCCCATTGAAAATGTAAGCTTTTTAAGTACCCATGAATTTGTGCATACACAACAAAAGGAAGCTATTGGAACCAATTTACTTTGTGTGGCCTTACGAGAGGGCAGCGCAGAGTTTATTGCGGAGATTGCTTCCGGAATGTCTTCCACCACTCCGGCGGTAGCTTACGGCAAAAAAAATAGGGACCAGGTTTTTGAGCAGTTTAAAAAAGAAATGTTCAATCGGGGTACCAGCTACTGGGTTTGGTCCAACATGGAAAATCAATTTGGGCATAGAGATCTTGGTTACTATATAGGTTATGAAATGTCAAAGTTTTATTATGATGGATCAGATAATAAGGATCAGGCTCTTGCAGATTTAATTGAACTGGATTACTCAGATATAAAGGCCGTCCAAGAATTTGTAAATCAACTTAGTTTTTTTGAAGAACCTCTCCCTGAATTAGAAAAAGAATATAGGGAAAATCAGCCAGTAGTGGAGAAAGTGGAACAGGAAGGGGATAAATTCACCGTCTATTTTTCTACGCCCATGGATCTTCGGTTTAGAGGTTTTGATTATGGCCCACTTGGAGAAGATCATGTTTTGAGGATTTCTGAGTTTTTGGGCTTCAACGAAGAGGGAACGGCCTTATCTTTTAGAGCAACTCTAACTCCAGAAAGGGAACAACAAATGACAATCACCTCTAATTTTAAGGATAAAGAGGGTCGAGAATTAAAGCAATATTTGATCAAAATAAATGGTTGAATTCTTGAATGAACTTGACTGCAAAGGCTGGTTAGATCTTTGTCTTACCATTTACTTCTACCTACTTCTATTTACTTCAAAATTTTGTTATGAAACCCACCTAATCTATGATACAGTATTAAATCAAACAGGGTTTCTTTATTTTAAGATAATGTTCATCTAGAAGCAATTGGACAGGTTTGGAGAATAATTTTTAAAGGGGAATATTCATTTTTAATATTTTTGAAAAAATCTGAAATATTAAAATGATTATTATGGCCAATAAAAGATACCTATTAATACTGAGTTTGTTTTTTATGCTAACTGCATGCTCTGATCAGGAAAGCAATTCGCTGGTAGCACAAAGCAATACTCCCTATTTTCCAAAAGAAACCTGGCGAACGAGTATTCCTCAGCAGCAAGGATTGCAGGGCGCCAAAATCCAAAATTTCATACAAGAACTAAAAAAGGGAAAAATCCAGTCACCTATTACCTCTTTTCTGATTGTAAAAAATGGATATTTGGTGGTTGATGAAACTTTTGGCTCCTATAATGGGGTAGAACCCCATACTCTTCAATCGGTAACTAAAAGTATTGCCTCAAGCCTGGTTGGTGTGGCCATCCAAAAAGGATATATCAACTCCCTGGATGAAAAAGTCCTCGATTTTTTTCCCGAATATAAAAGTTTCAAACATTTGAATGCTGATAAAAAGGCCATGACCCTTCATCACGCCTTAACCATGCGTACTGGACAGGCTTGGACCGGGGAGCGGCATCTGGGACCACTCAATCGATATTCTGGAGATAAAATGAAATATGTCCTGGATTATGAAATGCAAACGGAACCTGGTAAAAAGTGGTATTATAACAGTGGAATAGCAATCCTGCTTGGTGGCTTAATCCAAAATGCGACAAAGAGAAATACCAAAGATTTTGCCAAAAAAAATCTTTTTGACCCTATAGGAATTACTTCTGCCAAATGGAGCTGGGGACATAAAGGAATACCCCATACTGGTGGCGGCCTATATCTAAATCCAAAAGATATGGCCAGAATTGGCTACTTATATCTCCGAGATGGCAAGTGGGAAAATCAGCAGATACTACCTGAATGGTGGGTTAAAAAAGCTACCACACGGCATGTCCCCCATGCCGAAAGTATTTCTGGAGTTAAAAGTATTGGCTATGGTTATATGTGGTGGTTATTACCCATGGATAAAAATGATCAGAGAAAAGATCGAGCTGATATCTTTATGGCCTATGGACATTGGGGGCAATTCATTTTTATAATTCCTGATTATGATATGATCGTGATCTTCACAAATGATGATTCCGCTTCTTATAATGATGAAATTAAGCCTATATCCCTACTGTACCAACACGTATTATCTGCTGTAATTGAATAGTCTGAATACTGCTATAAACAGGTTCATTTTAAAAATTAATAAGATATATAAGGTCTAAGCTAACAATGTCTCTGGCTGTTGGGGCCTCAGAGTTAAAATGGGCGTTGTTACCTGGTAGAACATAATTTAGAAAATCTTCCGTAAGCAATAAAAAATTAGATTAATCAAAGGATTACTAAGCTTGGAAAGATTGGTAAGCCTTTGCGAACCAATAGCTTACCAATCCCTACATTTCATTTCGGGCTTAGTAATCTAGAGCCACCAAATTTTATTTATCCATGGATCAAGGCCGTTAAAATGCTTCAGAGAGACATCCTATTCTTAGATAGTAAAACAAAGCATTAGAAAACTCCAACCATACGGCCTGCAGGGCGGGACGTAATGTTAGCAACATTAGATTCCTTCAAAACTTCTCAGCCTCGCTAGAGGCTTCACATTGGTAACGATACCCTGAAAATCAGCCTTCGTGCCTTTAGGTACGAAACAGAAAAGATATCCCCTAAAAAAGTCTTCCCCAACACTAACAATTTGTGATAGCCTGTCCAAAAAAATAAAAAACTCCCAAATAAACTTGCGTAACCGAATGATTACATATATATTTGTAACCGAACAGTTACAAATAATTATGAGAAGAGACGTTTTCCAAGCTATAGCAGACCCAATCAGGAGAGATATAATAGGGTTACTGGCCAATGATACATTGACAGTAAATGCGGTGGCTGAAAATTTTGAAATCAGCCGACCTGCCATCTCTAAGCACATCAGAATTTTGAATGAGTGTGGAATAATCAGCATTCATAAGAAAGGAAGAGAGCGCTTTTGCCAGATCAAACCCAAAAGTTTGATGCCTGTATCCAACTGGGTAGAGCAATATCGTCAACTATGGGAGGAAAAACTCGATTCTTTCGAAGAATATTTAATCAAACTACAATCAAAAAAGAAAAAAGATGAGTAACACAAGCGATCTCATTAATCGTACTCTGACCTTAAAACGTACTTTTAATGCCCCAATACAATTGGTTTGGGAAGCCTGGACTCAGCCAGAACATATTGCCAACTGGTGGGGACCCAAAGGAATGAAAACAAGGGTTGTTCAACATAATTTTAGTGTAGGCGGCAAATGGGAATATGTCATGCAAATGCCCGATGGCAAAGAATTTACCTCAGAGGGAGTCTATACCCTTATTGAAGAATTATCCAAAATATTTTCTTCTGCCGATTTTAAACCCATGACCGAAGGCGTAGAGATTCAAGCCATTTTTGAGGAGGATGGCGACAAGACCAACTTCACTTTCAATTGTGTACATGCAACTGTTGAGTACTGCAAACAACAAGAAGAAATGGGCTTCTATAATGGCTGGGGCTCGGTATTTAATAGATTGGATGAGTTTTTGACTGCTTTAGTTTCGGCTGAATGAGATTCTGGTAGAGAATAAATGTCGAAGCATGCCCTTCGGGCGAATTAAAGTTGAAGCACAATAGAGGTATATTGTTTTCTTAATAATTCAATATACTTCTATAATACTTTGGGAGCTATAGGTGATGTTATTTATCTTTTAAAAGATCCCCAACAGGCCCTAAATTTAGGTTTGGCTGGAATTTCTTACATTAGTATGAGGTATATATTAACCTATAAGAATTCAAATCCAGTTATGAAAGGCCCTTTTTTCATTGCTTTCCTCTTTTTCCCCCTAATAATCATTGCTCAAAGTGAATTTGAAAAGGGATATTTTATAAATAACCTTGGTCAAAAAGTTGAAGGATTTATAAATAATGCCCATTGGACTACTCACCCCAAAAAAGATTGGATTAGAACTTCGGTTTAGTTTAGAAAGAGACTTGATAAATATGAGCTTGGTGCAAGCTGCCAGACTTTATACAACCTCATTAATTGGAAGTTATTGGTTATAGTAGGAAAATAGAAAATCTAGTAAATATTTATAGCCATGGAATGGCGAAACAACCAAGCCGATGGCGAAAGCCATCGGTAAAAAAAAGCCATTTTCTAAGCTACAGAGTAGCGATACAAGAGGTTTGTGGTTACATGGGCTCAAAAGTTATTACCCTAAGTATATCAACCACTGTCAAAAAAAAGTTTTAAATTATCTTTGTTCCTATAACAAAACCGAATGAAATGGCAGAGAACAAAGACATGCAGTATTCCTACCTCCGGATTCGAAAAGCCATTGGTTTTCTTGGCTTATTTTTACCACTCATGTTATTTATTGTAGAAGGCGAATTTTTAGCTTCTCTAAGTCATTATTATTATACCCCATCTTCTATATTTTTTACTTCTATTCTTTCTTCCTTTGGTTTATTACTAATTACTTATAAAGGATATGAAAAAGCAGAAGGTGAATGGTTTAGTGACAACCTGGTTACCTTTGTAGGAGGACTGGCAGTTTTAATAGTGGTAGCCCTGCCTACCTGCTGCAGTAATAGCAACAACGAAGTAGTAGAAGCTATGTGCCAAGCGGAATCCTTTCCACTTTTTGGACACAATACTACACTCATCAATACGATACATCTATTTAGTGCAGGTTTATTTTTATTTTGTATGGGTTGGATGTCATTTGTTCAGT
This sequence comes from Saprospiraceae bacterium, assembly GCA_028285545.1. GTDB lineage: Bacteria > Bacteroidota > Bacteroidia > Chitinophagales > Saprospiraceae > JANQPA01. Next base: position 52,934 of record JANQPA010000057.1, read on the forward strand.
TTCCAAAAAGTAAGAAAGAATCCAGGAAAACAGTTAACAAAATTTATAAGGTGAGCGGCATCCTCATTTGGATGAGCATTGCCTTTTTAGGCCTGGAATTTTTGTTAGGTTTTGAAATCTCACCTTACGATGTACTCATTCTTGAATGTGTGGCAGTGGTGGCCTTTGGTTTTTCATGGTTGATAAAGGGAGTTTCTCTAGAAGAAATCCAACAGATGACTAGAAGTATTTTTGGAGAGTCTTGATCCTATGAATTATATGATATTATTTAGTGTCTTAATTGCTTTTGGGGCTTGCCAGGCCCTATTTATCTCCATTATCTTTTTGACCCAAAAGAGCAAAAGCTTGCCCAAAAGTTTATTTGCCTTATTCTTAATTATAGAAGGATTAACCCTTATTGAACGTCTTTTGGCTGAAACCGAGTTGATAAATGCCCTTCCTCATCTTCTGGGAATAAGTTATCCTTTAAGTTTTATTAAAGGACCATTATTATTTCTGATGGCAATGGCTGTAGTGGATAATAAGTTTAGGCTTCAAAAAAAGCACCTCCTCCATGCTATTCCTTTTTTAATAGTACTAATTAGCAACCTGCCGTTTTATTTTTTTAGTGGGGAACAGAAATTAGAGATGGTTAGAAGTTTTTTAACTAAACAACCATCATACTTCAGTTTTGATTTTCTATTAAGCCTTTCCTTTTTTGCTTATATTGGGATTTATGTAGCAGCAAGTATGCGTACCTTATATGCTTATCGCCGGCATGTGAAAAACAATAAATTGGCCAATTGGCAGCTGAGAGTTTTAGGGCTCTTTTGCATTTTTTTGGGATCACATCTGCTGTATTTCCTTTTACAACCTTCAGGTGTTTTGCAAATCCCACAGTTTAATATGATCAGTATGCTGATTATGACATTTGTGATCCAGTCTATTGCCTATGGCTTCTTTGCAAATTCGGATATGTTTTCCAATAATAAATCCTTTGACCTAAACAATTTACAGCAACAGCAAATTGATGAGCAACGGATCATAGATCAGTTTGAAAAGGAAAAGGTTTATTTAGAGGATACCCTTAATCTGGCAGATTTTGCCCTTTCCCTTTCTCTATCTAAAAAATATGTTTCCGAACTGATCAACCAGCGTCTAGGTTCTTCTTTCAAAGACCTGGTCAGCAATTATCGGGTTAAGGAAGCTCAGGAAATTATGCAAAGAGATCTTGATAAGTCCAAAAAACTAATTGATATAGCTTTTGAATCCGGATTTAATAATAAAGTCACTTTTTATCGCAGCTTTAAAAAATACATAGGCCAATCTCCCTCCAAGTATTACAATAGCCTGAAACAAGATTTGCAAAAGATTTCAAATCGGGAATAAGAAAAAAAATAGGTTACAAGCCACTTGTGTAACCTTCCTTCTGCCTTTCTTTTTTAATTATGCAGACAAAGCATTTGATGTGAGTCAAAATTTAGTTTGTAGAATGGGCCCCACAGATTATTAAACTTCACTTTTATTTAGTCCAAACTAGAACAGTGTAGATCTGTAAAAGTCTGTGTCTTTCTGTGTCAAAAAAATGAATGGCAGTTTAAATTTTGACTTGCTTTTTCTGTAATTAATAAAATTTCAAGATTTAGGCTTTTAAAATGCCTGTAACGAAAACTTTACCGAAATGAAATTCAAAGGAACCATTGAAATCAACCAATCCATTGAACTGGTCACCCAATTATTTGCTGATCCCAAAAACCTAAAACACTACCAGGATGGTTTTGTGAAAAAAGAACTTATAAGTGGCCGGCAAGGAGAAAAGGGTGCTGTATCAAAAATGTATTATCAATATGGAAAGCGGCAAATGGAATTGGTCGAAACCATTATGGCTAATCATCTGCCAAATGTCTTCGAAGCTCATTATCACCATAAACACATGGACAACACCTATAAATGCTTTTTCACAGCATTAGGCCCCAACAAAACACGTTATGATATTGAAGTGGAGTATACTCGAATTAACTGGGTCATGCCCAAAATGATGGCCATCTTATTTCCTGGAATGTACCGAAAACAAGGCCAAAAATGGATGCAGAATTTTAAGGAGTTTGTAGAGAAACAAGAAAAGACTTAATCTACTTTTTCAACACCTTCAAACCCCCAATTACAATGCTTCCTGTGCCTTCTTTTAAGCAGGGATAACCAAAAGCCTTGGCACTGGCCTTAGGGTCATTGATGGTTTCATAGAAGGCATCTAAAAATTTAAGTGTATTTCGGGTGTATTTTTCTTCTAAATAGGGGCATTCAGTGTAAACCTTATAAAAGTTTTCGCGAAGTTCATTAAAACGAGCAAAAATGGGCTTAAGGATTTCCTGATCTTCCAGACAATAGCCTCGATACCGACGCCTTCTAATAGATTGCAATAATAATTCCGGGGCTGGTTTTGCATAGGGGGCATCAACAATCCCAGAGTGATCGAAATCATAAGGAACAGGTATGGGGAGTCTAACGTCCTTTTTGCGAAGTAATTTGATGTTATGTCGGTACTGGGTGGACCAGTCTGTGTTGGCAATCATATATTCAAAAACCGCCATCGATAAAAAATGATCCTGCTCAGTTTTATTAGGTCGAAGTCCATTGGGCTTTATGATTTGGGCCTGGTTGCGAATAGCCATCTGGTCCTCATCTTCCAGGAGAATACCAAATAATGGCTCAGTATCTTTTCCTTTTTTTTCATCGGAATAGATTACCTGAACCAATCGTGCTTTAAAACTGGACTCGGTCATTAAATTATATAGTTTATACACAAGATATTCTTGCACGACATATTTTTGACCTCGGCAGGGGGTTACCAATTTCAATTTGTCTTGCCCGGCAAACAAACAGTCAGCCGGTGTTTTATTTTTTGAAAAATTGAGGAGTAGGGGAGGATAAAAGCAGTTTTCTCTTTGTCGACGAAAATTACCTCGAGTTTTTACTTTAAGAGGAATACTTATTTTTTGTCCATTTGCTTCATAAGATATTTCCATCCTATGATAATTCGGCTCATCTCCCCGGTCATTGAACAAAGTGCGGGTGTCACCAGACAAGTTCAGCTGGAGGATTTCAGGCTCATCAAAAAGGGCAGGTTGAATTAAGCTGTTTTTATTATTCTGGACAACTTCCTGTGCTTGAATTGATAGAAAACTGATTAAACTAAAATGTAGGACAGCAGAAACTATTCTTAAGCGGGGATTCACCGTCCATGTCATTCCTGAAAAATTCTTAAATAAAACAGAAGTCATAAGGGTTCTTGGTTTTTTTAATAAATGTATAAGTATTTTAATTCGAAATCAATTTTAATAAGATCGATAACTTTAATCTTTCGATAAATTTTCCTTAATAAAGACAATGGTTTTAGAAAACCAGCTGCCCTCTTTTGGTGTTGTTTAGGTAGTTTATTAGATTTGATCTAAATTAAGATAACTGACCTTATTATCGGTTATATACAAAATATTGGCTTTAATAGCGTCAGTTAAGATAAGATTTCAATTTTGTCAAAAAGAAAAATAAAATGGATAATACCATCAGTAAGAGTCCAGTGATGCTTTATACAGAGCAAACGCCAAATCCAGAGTCTTTAAAATTTGTGACCAATCGGATGTTATATCGAGGTACTGCGGACTTTAGAGAAGAAGAATTGGCCAGAGAATGGTCAGATCTGGGGGCTGCATTATTTGATTTGGCATATGTCAAAGGAGTGTACATTGCCAATAATTTTGTTACCGTTACCAAAGAGTTTAACTACAGCTGGGAAGATATCATGCTGAAGTTGAAAAAATTTATTAAAAATTATATTGAAGAGGGGGGAGAGATCGTAAAGGAAGGTTTCGAAGAAGCCATGGCCAAACTTGAGGAGGAACGTGGTGCCAGTTATGAATATTCAGAAGACGAAGCTGAAATTGTGAAAAGAATTAAGGAATTAATTGATACATATGTAAAACCTGCCGTTGAAGGAGATGGAGGAAATATTGAATTCAGCTCTTTTGAAAATGGAGTGGTTAGTGTAATATTGCAGGGAGCCTGTAGCGGTTGTCCTTCATCAACTGTAACCTTAAAAGCTGGTATTGAGGGTATGCTGAAAAGAATGATACCTGAAGTAAAAGAAGTAGTTGCCCATATGGGATAAAAATTGATCAACATTTCAATCAAAAAGGTTTAAAAGGTACTATAATGTATTTTTTAAACCTTTTTTTATAAAAAAAATACTGCTCTCTGCAACTTTCCGAATAATGCGAAGTTTTTCCGCTTGAATCCACTTAACCATAAATCTTGAAAGTACTAGAAGACAAACATTTGATGAAAAAAGTGCAGGAAGGTGATCTCAGTAAAATGAGTTTGCTTTACGAAAGGCACAAGCGCGATCTGTTCGGCTACTTTTATCGGCTAACGAATAATGCCAGCAAAAGTGAAGATATGGTACAAAATGTATTTTATAGACTTTTGAAATACAAACATACCTATCGCGGAGATGGAAAATTTGTTTACTGGATGTATTCAGTTGCCCAAAATGTGTGGCTAGATCTGCTAAGAAAAAAGAAATTCATAGAGTATGGGAATGATCCTTCCAACTACAAAGAACTTTCCGATAAGGAAAAAAACGCAGAGGATCTACTCATTGCTACCGAACGAAAAAACCTGTTAAAGGTAGCCTTACAACGAATTTCACCTGAAAAGAGAGAAGCCATCGTTTTAAGTAGGTTTCAGGGGCTGAAATATCAGGAGATCGCGAAACTGTCAAACTGTACGGAGAATGCAATTAAAGCAAGAGTCCATAGAGGACTCATGGAATTAAAAGATATTATGTTAAATCTTGAAAGTCAATGAAAGATCCCAAAAGAGAAAATTGCCAAAATGCCATCGAGGCCTTATTGGGTCAAATGGAAAATGAATCTTTTCAGGAACAAGAACTGGAAATATTTTGCCAGCAGTATCCGGATTGTTCGGAATCATTACGAGCAACCTATGCTACCTGGCAGAGCTTGGAAGAGTTGGAAGTTCCCAAATCAAGCCCTGTAATGGATGCTGGCTTTTATAAAATGCTCAATGAATTTCAGACAGAGCAAAATAAAAGGAATCAATCCATATTTGGATTCATCTCAAAGATTTTTGAAGGCCCGGGCCTGAAATGGGCTGTCCTGGCAGGAATGTTTTTGCTGGGAATGGTTAGTGGATCCATTTTTTGGTCTGGGCAATCTGGAGAAACAATGGCTGTGGTAGAAGAGGAAAGCCTTAATAAGGTAAATTTGAGCTATGCCAAACTGACTTCTACAGAATCTGTTACGGACAGGCTGCAAGGGATCCAAATGGTGAAAGAGATGGTAGAATTAGATAATCGAATCATCGAGGCCCTTAATCGAGCCCTTTTGAATGATGAAAATGAAAATGTCAGACTCAGCGCCATCGAAACAATGCTTCATTTTACAGATAATCCAAAAGTTAGAGAAAACCTAATCAGAGCCATCCCTTATCAGGATTCACCATTGATCCAAATGACCCTAGCTGAAGTGGTGATTGCTTTGGAGGAAAAAAGTGCCATTGTTGAAATTCGCGAATTATTGGAAAACCAAGCTTTGGAATTGGAAGTCAAAATGAAAATGGAGGAAACTATTGAATTATTATTATAAACTGACTTGACACAGGTTTTTAAAATTATCCTGTTATGGTCAGTCATAAAATTGATTTCTGCAGAAAAAATAATTGGAAGAGCCTATAATTAGTAGGGTTTATTATCACTTTAAAAATTTAAACATGAAAGGATTATTATTAGGCCTTGTCTGCCTGGTCAGTATTACCATTTGTACGGGGCAAGAATCAAAAGATCGCTCTAGCTATACTATAGATGTTAGTCAACTGGATAAATTTCATTTATACAATCGCAGAGGAGCTGTGACCGTAAAAGCCACAAGTGGAAATACCGCTACTATGCAGGTAACGCGGTATTTGAAAGCAAAATCGTCTGCAAAACTGGAAGAAGCGAAAAAAAATATTTACCTGGATAGTACTATGATTAATGGAGAATTGGTGTTTTTTGTAGTGCATCCTGATATGCAACTGGAATTTGATGAAGAAAGAGGCTTTGCTGGCTATGATCATAGCAATCGATATAGAAATAGGGGATGGAATAATAAAAACGACCATGTAAAAGTTGAATTTACGATTACATTAGAATTGCCCGCACGCATGAATCTGTCCGTCCTAAATCATGAACATCCCTTGAAAGTAAGTGGTATGCAAGGTGAAGTAAAAGCCAGAAATCATCATGACGGTGTTTTGGTGGAAGGACAAGGAGGCAATGCTTCTGTCCACTCACACCATGGCAATGTGGAAGTTTATTACACTAAAAATCCAACCAGTGAATGTTCTTATGGAACTCATCATGGTGACATCAAAGTTCATTTTAAATCTGGTTTATCAGCAGATGCTTCTCTTTATAGTTATCACGGTGATTTCTATTCAGAATTTGACTGGGCCATGAAACCAATGTCGGTAGCTGAACAGGGAAGACGCGGCGCGAAATATAAAGTGAAAAGCAAAGGAGAAACTAATGTCAAAATTGGCTCTGGTGGATCAGAACAACGTTTCAGAACCCATCATGGAGATGTATACCTATTAAGTAATTAAATTTGCTGGTACCTCGTTATGATAATACCCTCTATTTCTAGACAAAAAATACTCTTTTTATGAAATATATAAATAAAGCAATGATTATTGGGCTCATGGTATTCACCTGGAATGCCTTGCAAGCCCAACAGTCTACCCAAGACTTTACAATCCCTTTAAGCAATCCAAACGACCCAGGTAAACTAGCTGTCAGTCTTCACAATGGTAAGATTAGGGTCGAATCTCACTCCGGTAAAGATGTTCTGATTAGTGTAAAGGTCTATAGAAGTGATAAAAATAAAGATTCTTATAGCAGACAAGGATTGAAAAGAATACCCAAAACAGGGGCTGATTTTGAGATCCTTGAAAATCGCAATATTGTGCAAATTAAAGGTGGCAACAAAAATCGAGCAGATTACACGATAAAAGTGCCTCAAGAGTTTTCGCTTTCTATCAAAACACATCATGATGGTGATGTATATGTTCAAGATGTCAGTGGCACCATAGTTGTAGATGCACACCATGGTGGAATACAAATAGAAAATGTAAAAGGTTCTGTATTGGCAGATACTCATCATGGGAGCATAAAAGTTTCTTTTTCCGAAATTAAATCCGGAGTCCCTATGGCCTTCAGCACTTATCACGGAGATGTGGATGTTACCTTCCCTTCAAATATAAATGCATCAGCTAAAATGAAGTCAATTAAAGGGGATATCTATACGGATTTTGAAATGGAATTAAAGCCTACTGAACCACAGACTCAGCAAACGCGAAACAATGGCAGGAAAATCGTTGTGAGTAACTGGATCTATTCCAATATAGGTAGTGGCGGCACCGAATACATGTTCACCACCCATCATGGTGACATCATCTTAAGAAAAAAATAATTAAGAGTTCAGAGTTCAGAGTTCTATGTTCTGTGTAAAGTGTTTAAAAATTTTAAGGTCCTCTGTTATTTGATGCTTTTTTGGCACGCAGATTCCACGAATTGCGCTAAAAGTTATCTGCGAAATTGGCGGAATCTGCGTGAGAAAAAAGCATCACTGAGCAACTATACCTTCAGCAAAGCAATTCCTAAACAACGAGAACACGAGAACTAAAAACTAGCCCATAACCATTGCGATATCTTCCAAATAGCAAAAATCGAAAGGCCGATCATCAAAGCAATTAAAAATAAAATCAAAAGAATAACACCCCAGGCACTTCCGCCATGTTTTCCTTCAGCAACATATTCCTTAACCAGGTTCACATTTTTCAGGTTAGCCCGATACCTCAAATCAAAAATGTCCCCAAGAAAAGGGACCGTACCAAACATCCCATCTACCCAAATATTTCCCAACATCTTAAGCACCAACTTTCCACTAATGCCATATCTGGCCATTACAAGAACCAAAAACCCAGAAATTAAAAAGGTAATAACATCACCAGCATAGGGGAATAAGCCAATAAGAGCATCTATCCCAAAGCGTATTTTGGTTCCGGGTATCCTAAATTTATTATCCAAAACTTCTGCTGAGCGATCCAGCCAAACCAGGCTCTTTTGGGTCTTTTCATCTAAGTTTTCCATTTAAATGATTTTTATCATTAGCCATTGTGTGTTTTATCACAATTTCTATAAATAGAAAAATGGAAATTAAGGAATTTAATTAATCCACCACTAGTCATGAACTTTAAATCCCTTTCAGTTTGGATTTTTGTCCTACTCGTTCTAATTATCTTCATTATGCTTCTATATCCAAGCAATTGGATTATCGGAATAGGAATTATTGGGATTCCTATATTGATTTTAGCACAAGCCTGGATTATTCTTCGAGCTAAAGAAGAAAGTAAAAAGGAGTTTTCTGACAAGGATTGGTACGATAATAAATAGAATGCAGAAGGTGGAAGGTGGTAGGTGGAAGTGGGAAATTCAATTGATCCTGTTATTTTCTTATTTGAATCTTTTTTTGGAGATAAAAAAAGCAAGGTTACTGACTTTTATCATTTTACTTTTTCCTCAAAGGCATTACATTGGCTTTAATAAAGAACCATTTGACTTAAGTTTTTCTATATAGTGAGGTTAGTTTTTCGGAGGCTGTTCAGGAAATTAATCCTGACAGCCTTTTTTGATAAAAATCATAACCAAAACTGACTTTTATCAATTTTTCCGGCAAACTTAAATTCTAAATTTGAGGTGCTTGAAGAGGCCTAAATTATTGATATGACAGAAGAATCAAAGGTAAACCTCTAGGAGTGCCTCCTTTTATTTTGATCCAAAAAAATGACTTATGAAAATCAATTCCGATAAAAAATTAATGGATCTCAAGAAAGAATTTCATGCCATGTTCCCTTTTTTGAGGATTGAATTCTATTCAGGACATCACGAAACAGGAATGGGCTCACCAAAAGAAAAGCAATTAGATCCTGATAAAACGATTTTTGAGGCGAGCGGCAAACAATTGGATATAGAATATGCGGTATTACCAACACATTCAGTAAAAGAATTGGAGCAGTATTTTGATGAAGAGTTGGGCCTAAATGTTCAGGTTTTTCGAAAATCTGGAAATCTATGGATGCAAACTACTGCAACAGACCACTGGACATTGGAAGAGCAAAACAGAAAGGGTGGATCTTCACTTCAGCACTACAACGAAAAATATAATTCTTAGTAAAGAATAAATTGGCTTTTGCGACTTGGACGAGGGCAATCATCATTTTGATGGTTGCCTTTTTGTTGTGATAAAGCTCAAAAAAATAGATGATAATTATCATCGTTTTTATTTGTCCAAACCAGGAAATTTAGGATTAAGCAAATTGATCTTTTAAGTCGCAAAGTAAATATTATCATTATGAAAAATGTATTAATTCCCACCGATTTTTCTGCGTGTGCAGGATATGCTGTGGATGCAGGGATGAAATTAGCTAAGCGGTTTGGGGCAAAAGTCCATTTGTTAACCAAAGTTGATATTCCGGAGAATTGGGATGAATTAAGTGAACCTGAAAAACTTGCTTTAAAAGAATCCAGTCAGGTGGTTAGAAATGCCTTGGTTTTATTGAAGAATATAAAAGAACAATACCCGGAAGTCGAAACAAAAATAGCCTATAGTGGAGGCAGATTAGTAAAGGCCATAAAAAATTACGCCAACAGTAATGGTGTTGATTTTATCGTAATGGGCTCTCATGGTGCCAGCGGTAAGAATGAATATTTTATCGGTTCAAATACCCAAAAAGTTATTCGCTCTGTCCACTGCCCAGTATTGGTAATTAAAGATAAGATAGAAGAACTGGACTTTAGTAAAGTTGTTTTTGCTTCAAGCTTTAATGAAAATGAAAGAACTCCTTTTTTGCATTTTAAAGATTTTGTAAAACATTTTATTCCAGAAATTCACTTCGTAGCCATTCATACTTCTTCCTTATTTGACCCTCCGTATATTTTGAGTAAGGAAGCTATGGAATCTTTCCGAGAACTTAGCCGCCCCTTTAATAGCCATACCCATATTTTCCGAGATTTTACGGTAGAAAGGGGAATTCGAACCTTTTCAGAGGAAATTGGTGCCAAATTAATCGGCATTTCTAATTATCATCGACATCCCTTGAAGCGTGTTTTGATGGGTAGTAATGTAGAAGCCTTGATCAACCATTCTAACTTGCCAGTTTTGTGTATTGATTATGTAGAAAAAGAAGTTGCAGTAGAAGAGAAAGTATAGTGGCGCAGTCACCATAGAACAATTCATTATTATGAAAAAGATACTATTCCCAACAGATTTTTCACCTTGTGCCAGAACAGCATTTAAATATGCTTCAGAAATTGCTGCCCAAATGGGTGGTATTATCGATATTATGTCCATCTATCATCTTCCCATCTCTGATGCAGGGAGTGTTCCCCCAGATTTTATCGATCGTATGTTACAAGAAAAAAGAAACCTGGTCCAAGAGCAAATTCGTGATTTCACAAAAGAGGCACCCAGAAAAGTTATAGGAAAATGTAGAGCGGATTATGGTTTATTCATCGCCCAGGAAATAACAGATGCTGCCAGATATGGAGAATATGACCTGATCATTATGGGGACGAAGGGGGAACATAATAAAATGGAAATAATGTTGGGTAGCGTTACTACCAATGTAATGATGCAGGCACCATGTCCTGTGTTGGCTATTCCGGAAGACTCTACCTTCATGGGTATCCATGAAATTGCTTATGCCACCAATTTCCAGCCTTCAGATCACCTGGCAGTAAATCAATTAATAGAGTTCACCAATCTGATTAAAGCAAAAATTCATTTTGTTCATGTAGAAACAAAAACACCGGTAAGCTCTAATGTAGAAGATTATTTCCCAGAGGGAAACATCCCGGATGATTTTTCAGATTTTACCATTATCAATAACAATTCCGTAGTAGAAGGATTGGATAATTATGTAAAAAACAATGAAATAGATGTGGTGGCTTTGTTCATTCCTAAACGAAGGTTGTGGGAACGCTTATTTCATAGTAGTGTCTCTAAAAGAGTGGCTCTGCATACCAAAGTACCATTACTAGTATTTCGGGAATAAGAATAAAGAAGTATGCCAGCCTAAGGGAAGTAGATTGTTTTTTCTAAAAACAATCTACTTCTATTTTACTTCCTTATCGGCGAAGCCGAAAAAATTCGAGGTATGGCACCTGCAGTGCCATACCTCATACTTACATCATACTATAGGAAAATCATTACAGACAATATTCATTGGCATCAATCAATGCTTGTGCGATGGTTCTACGAGCTACTTTCACATTTACAGGCGTATATTTTGTAAACCTCTTGACTCCCATCAACATGGTTCGTAGTAAATCGCCTTCAGCAAAGGATACCAAAGCATCCGTAGCCAATTTATTTAAACTGGCAGTGGCATCAGTAAGATAAGTTTTTAGTATTGCATCGTAAACCGACTGATCCACTTTGCGTTTGTCTGATTCTGATAATTTTTCAACTCTTAGCAATAAGGATTCTGCCTCAAAGAGCGTAATCATCATATCTGCAATATTCATTAATATTTCTTGCTCTTCTTTCAGGTTGATCTTTCCATCCATCTGCATTTTAGCAGCAGCACCTGCTACCATTAAAATTAGCTTTTTGAATTCTTTTACTGCCTTTCTTTCTGCACCATATATTCCTTCAGGCTGATCAAAACCTGGCATAGAAGCCAACTCTTTTTGAACTTCCCAGGCAGGACCCACCAGGTCAAGTTTGCCTTTCATTGCTCTTTTCAAAAGCATGTCAACCGTAAGAAGACGGTTAATTTCATTGGTGCCTTCATAAATCCTGTTAATTCTGGAATCTCTATAAGCACGGGCAGCTGTACCTTCTTCAGAATAACCCATTCCACCATGGATTTGTAACGTTTCATCAACGATATAATCCAGTGCTTCAGATCCTGATACTTTAAGCATGGCACATTCTACAGCATATTCTTCTGCCCCCTGTAACTTTGCTTCAGCAAAACCAACACCTTCGGCTTCCAAGGCATACTTTTTCTGAGTTAACAAATTAGAAGTTCGATACATGGCACTTTCAGAGGCAAAAAGGCGAATGGCCTGCTGAGCCAGTTTGTATTGAATAGCTCCAAAATTAGAGATTGATTGATTGAACTGATGGCGTTCATTGGCATATCTGACGGCTGTACTTATACTTTCCTTCGCTCCTCCCAGGCTCAAAGCACAAAGCTTATAGCGACCTATATTTAAGACATTAAAGGCAATGAGATGCCCCTTTCCAATTTCTCCCAAAACATTTTCTACGGGTACCTTTACATTTTCAAAAAATACTTGGCGAGTAGAAGAACCTTTTATTCCCAGCTTATCTTCTTCAGCACCTAAAGTCAAACCTTCTGATTCTTTTTCCACGATGATGCCCGTAAACTTGTCGCCGTCGATTTTTGCGAATACAATAAAAATATCAGCAAAACCTGCATTAGAAATCCACATTTTCTGACCATTCATTATGTAATGGCTGCCATCTTCAGAAAGATCAGCACGAGTTTTTGCAGCTAATGCATCTGAACCAGAACCAGGCTCGGTCAAGCAATAAGCACATTTCAATTCTCCATTAATTAGGCGAGGTAAATACTTTGCCTTCTGTTCTTCTGTTCCAAAATATAAGATTGGAAGCATTCCAATACCAATTTGTACTGCATAGGAAACGGTTAAGGCACCAGCAGGCCCCAAAGCTTCATTTAAAATGGTATTGGTATTCATGTCCATTTCCATACCTCCATATTCTTCGGGCATGTGGGCACCCAAAAAACCAAGCTCTGCCATTTTTTCCAAAAGTCGAGGAGCGATATTATCCTCCTGTTTTTCAATTTTTAGAATGTTTGGCATAATCTCACTGAACAAAAAATCACGAGCCGTGTCGTAAATCATTTGTTGTTCCTCATTCTTTTCTTCGGGTATGAAAGTATCATGTGGAGTAGAATCTTTAATTAGAAATTCTCCCCCTTTCAGTATATCTGTTTTGACCATTGTCTCAGCCATATTGGAATATATTTTACGTTTTCAGCGAATTTTCGCTATAAAGTTATTGGTTTTCCATAAAAAAGTAAAGTTTAGGAGCTGATTTTTGCGAATTTTCGCTAAAAATGATGATTTGGAGACAAAAATTGAATACTCCCCGTCTGGTGGATAATGTTTTGAATAGTATAATTTCATACCTTCGGAAAAAAAACGATGACCAATCTTCCGGGAATCCCCAGATGGCAAACTGCGGTCCAATCCTTTAAAATGGTTAAAGATCCAATTCCGTATTTAAATCATTTTCTAAAAGAAAAAGGACCAACTGTTCAGTTATATTTAGGAGGTTTGTACAAAATGATTTTGACTGCCGACCCCGATTTTATCCAACATATTCTTCAAAAAAATAATAAAGTATACCGGAAGTCTGAGGTGCATTTCGATAAAATCCAGTATTTCCTAGGGAAAGGACTGCTAACTAGTGAAGGTCCTTATTGGCTGAAACAAAGGCGATTGATCCAGCCTGGTTTTCACAAAAAAAGACTTCAAGATATTCTGGCGCTAATGAATAAGGTAGTTGATGATTTTCTAAATCAACTGGACAGGCAGATCCAGTCAAACCCAGAGGTTGATTTTTATGAAAAAATGCTGGAAGCTACTTTTCGTATTATCGCAAATTCTATTTTTGGAAAAGACCTGGAGGCTGGTGAATTAGAACGCCTCAGCACTAACATCACCAGATTGCAAGCTTTTATTATTAGGCAAATCCGCCAACCTTATTTTAATCAATGGTTTAAAATTTCAGGGCAAGTTAAAGCTCATACCGCTTTAAAAGAAGACGCTGATGGCATCCTGCGTATGTATATTGAAGAACGACGGAATGATAAGGGAGCGCATTCAGATTTGCTGCAGATGTTAATGGAGGCCCGATATGAAGATACTGGTGAAGGAATGTCAGATGAACAATTGATTGATGAATGTAAAATACTCTTTTTGGCTGGTCATGATACCTCTTCAAATGCTCTGGCCTGGACCTGGTATTTACTCTCGCAACATCCTACTATCCTTCAAAAGGTAAGGGAAGAAGTTAGCCTGGAGATAGGGGAAGAGGCTATTTCTTTTGAAAAAATCATGAAATTAGAATATACACAACAGGTTCTGGAAGAATCTATGCGTCTGTATCCACCTGCCTGGACCACCAATCGGGTAGCAGCAGCTGATGACGAATTTAAAGGTATAAAAATTAAAAAAGGCACCACTTTTGCTACCTATATATATGGTGTGCATCATTCTCCTGATTTATGGGAGGATCCAGAATCATTTCGCCCTGAGCGTTTTTCCAAAGAAGAAAAGAAAAAACACCATCCTTTCGCTTTTATTCCTTTTGGTGGCGGACCAAGGTTATGTATTGGCAATAATTTTGCCCTGATGGAGATGAAATTGATCCTGGCAAGGATGGTTGGTCGATATGATTTTGATTTGGTCGAAAATCAGGACATTAAAGCCTTACCTTTAATTACATTAAGACCAGAGAATGGAATTCGAATAATGCTAAGAAGGAGATAGATTCACTATCTATTTTTATAAAAGTCCAGAAATATTTATTTTACTTACAAACTTCCAGTTGATAATCAAATTTTATTTGAATAAGATAATTTCTTGTAAGAATCTAACCCGGGTCTAAGTCAACTTAACTTTGAATAAACACCTATGAAAAAACTCATCAGTGAACTACAAAGGAGGAATGTTATTAAAGCAATTATTACCTATGTGACCATTTCCTGGGTATTGCTTCAGGTCTTATCGATCGTTTTTCCTTTATTCAATGTACCTGATATTGTTTTTCGTGGGTCTTTCATTACTTTATTAGTGGGATTCCCCATATGGGTGGTATTTGCTTATATGTTTGAATGGACTCCTAAGGGTTTTAAAAAGACGGCTTCGGTTAACCCAGAAGTGTCTGTAACCAAAAATACTGGAAAACTCCTGAATAAGATTATCATTGCCAGCTTGTCAACCGCGGTAATACTATTGGTCGCCGATCGAATCTTCCACTTCACAAATGTTTATAATATTCCCAATACTAAAAAAGCAGTAGCTGTATTGCCTTTTGAAAATATGAGTGAACAGGCTGACGCCTATTTTGCCGAAGGAGTGAGTGAAGATATCCTTACTCAAATCTCTAAAATCAATAACCTGAGAGTACTGAGTCGTTTTACCATGAAAGATTATGATCCTTCTGGAAAAACAGTAAAACAAATAGGTGAAGAACTCGGGGTGGGTTATTTGCTTACCGGTAGTATCCGCAGAGCGGGTCAAGCCCTTCGCATCTCCTGCCATTTAGTACAAGTAGATCCTGAGAAGGAAACATGGGCTGAAAATTATGATAAAGAGATGGAAGATGTGTTTGCCATACAAAGTGAAGTGGCAACAGACGTAGCCAGAATGTTAAAAGCTACCCTAACAACTCAGGAAAAAGAAAGTATTGATAAAAAACCAACACATAGTTTAGAAGCCTATAATTATTATTTGCAGGCTAAATCATTTATTGCTAATCAAAATTCAAAAGACACAGAATTAGGAATCAATTTACTTTTAAAGGCACTTGCCATTGATCCTGAGTTCTCAAAGGCAAGTGCTGCATTGATGCGTGCTTACTCACGATCTGTATTTAATTTTGGAACTCGCTCTGTTTCCTTTTTTGACTCAACTCGTGTTTTATTAGAAGATGCTCTGAAGCTGGATCCCACTTCCCAGGAGTTATTAGTTGAACAAGCTTACTACTATGCTGTGGAAGGGGATTTTGAAAAAGCAATCGATATATCAAAAAGGAATATTGAAAATAACCCTAATGATGCCAACAGTATTAATGTCTTAGGACTATTATACCGCAATGCTGGTAGAATAGATGAAGCCATCCCCTTATTTAGGCAAGGGCTTTCTCTGGAGCCTACAAAAATTGAAGTGTATTACTACAATTTGGGAAGTTGTTATGAAACACTTGGTTTATATGCTGAGGCTTTGCAATATTACAAACCCGTTATAGAACTTGAAAAATCTTCTTTAATTACTGTAGAGCGTGTTGCGGAAACCTATTTATCAATGGGAGATTACCAGGCAGTAGAAAAGACTATTGATATGTTTTTTGGGCAAGAAGATGGAGAGAATGCCATGATATATGACCTGGCGATACATTATGCCTTAAATGCCAAATTGAATTCAAGTATTATTAAAGGATATATTCAAAAAATAAAGCAGCTGGAAGACTTCAGCTACCTTGACCATTCAAATGCAGTATTGACAGAAGCATACTTCCTCAAGAACGAAGGGAAAAAGGATTCTGTTAGCCTAATACTTGATAAACTTTATAATGTTTATTTAGATGGAAGGGGAGAAAACCATGATGATGGTGAAATTCTAATTCCTTTCGTAAAAATAGAACTCCTTAGAGGAAATCATGAAAAAGCCCTGGATTGGGTGAAAAAGATCGTTAAAACAGGAAGCCTTTGGGCCTATCAAATGATGCAAAACGATCTAATACTGGCTCCTCTGAGAGAAAATCCTAAGTATAAAACCCTGACAAACGAGCTTCAACAAAGAATTGCAGTTATGCGTGCCAGGATAGTGGAGCAGAATAGTCAAGGAATAGCTGAGCTTTAGTAGGGGTCTCAAGTTGTTTTATTCTTCAAACTCACATTAAAAAAAGGCACTTTTTCTCAGCCTTTTTTAACTAATTATTCATCTAATATTATTGTTGCCATTCAACAAGGAATGAGTGCTGTGCTCAATCCATAATTTTATTTATTGAAGAATAAAACCACCAAGATCATGAAGTATTTGTACCCGACTCTTTTTTGTATTTGCCTTCTCGCTTGTTCAGAAAAACAAACTCCCTCCCAAACCGAAACTAATGTTCCCAATGCCTGGACTTTACCCCAGCCTACTGGTGAATATCCCGTGGGAACCCAAAAGTTTGAACTAACAGATGATGAAAGGTTTGACATCTTAAATCCATCAAAAAATAGAGTGTTAGTAGGGCAGATTTGGTATCCTGGGATTGATAGAAAAGGTGAAATGACACCTTACATAGACCAGCGCTTGGTAAATCATATGAAGAGTATTTCCTACTACAATTTGTCGGAAGGATCCCTGGATAGTCTTAACATGGTAGGGACTAATTCTATTCTTAATGCATCCATGATTAAGGAGAAACTACCCATTGTTTTTTTCAGTCACGGCTTGGGATCTCCTAAAGAATTCCATACCATCTTATACGAAGATTTAGCAAGCCATGGTTTTGCTGTCATTTCTATTGATCATCCTTATGGAGGTATGACACTTACCAAGGAAGGGGTCCTCATCTCAGGGGAAATGGATACGCTGACCAGTTATGAACCGGATGCTATTCATCTTGCCATTGCCGAATGGTCAAAAGATATTTCATTGGTCTTGGAAAAAATCTCTGACCCCCAGCATGAATTATATCAGAAGTTTGGAGAATCTTTAGATTTTGAAAAAATAGCTGCAGGGGGACATTCTTTGGGTGGTAATGTGGCCTTAGGTTTGGATCAATACCTCACAAATCTTAAAGGTGCCTTCAATATGGATGGTGGATCCTTTGCTAATGTAGAAGATAATGGAATGGGAATTCCGAGCCTTTTTGTCAGGAGCCATCCCATTTATTCTGATGAGGAATTAGAAAAAAAAGGAAGAACGCGGGAAAGCTGGGATGAAATGGGTAATGCTATAGGAGAGATTTATACCCGTCTTTTTGAAAAAACAAATCAGAACATAACTTGCATTCAGATAAAGGGTACCGGACATTTTAGTTACAGCGATGCCCCTTATATGTTGCCCTATCTGATCACTTTTTTTGGAGGCAAAATCCTGGACAAAAACATCACTAAAGAGATTAGTCATTATTATATTCTATCTTTTTTGAATGAGATTTTCGATAAAAATAACAGCTTTAACATTGACATAGACCCGGAAAATGTGATTGTTAAAAATTACAATTAAGAGAAGGAGACATGTCATATCTAAACATGACATGTCCGAAAAATCAGGAGATAACCCCTGTAGTAAAATAGCCTAAACTACTGATTGTATAAGCAGTGAGAGGGAATTGCTAAGACATGTCATTTCTAGAAATGACATGTCTTAATTTTTATCACTTATCTCTGTAGCATTACCTTGTGATTAATCAAAGCCTTACCTGCCCTCAATCTGATCAGATAAATACCTGCTGGCATAGACTGCCCATTTTGATCCTTTCCATCCCACAAGACTCGGTGCTCTCCTTTTGGAGCAAGCTCAGATAGCAGGGTGTGCACTCTTTGCCCCTGGATGTTGAAAATCTCAATGGTGGTTTTTTCTTCCTGACTCAGGTTGAAACTTAAATTGAGATCTTCTTTAAATGGATTTGGAAAAGCCTTTAATTCCGTAATGATGTTGAATTCTTCCTGTCCTTGCTTTTTCAGACTCCATCCTCCCCATCCTCCTGGGTTTGGATCTGGATTTGAGTTTTCTTCACAAACATCTCCCTGTCCATTATTATTACTGTCCTTTTGATCCGGATTGTAGGTATCTGGGCAATTGTCACAGTTGTCCAGGATTCCATCATTATCGGTATCTGTTCCTAGTAGGGTAACCTTTGCCTGACAATAAGCCGTATTCCCTTTTTCGTTGGTCACAGAAAGCATCACATTTTGCTCTTTTCCATCCTTGCAGTACAAATCTACACTTGAGGAAGGAGGAAGTCCGGTGCCAAAAATAGATCCACCTGCCGGACTGATAAGCAGACGAACAGAACTGCAATCATCATAAGATCCATCGTCAATATCAATAGAATTGATTCTGAGGCTTTCAGCATTTCCTAATGGAATAGAAAGGTCTCTACATAGTGCATTAGGGGCAGCATCTCCTCCAATAATTACCCACTGAGTCTGAATGTTGGTATTCCCATTACCATCATCATAATTCCAAACGATGGCATAGGTTCCTTCCTGGTCAAATTCAAGCGGGCTGTCAGTAGTAGCCGTAATGGAACCAGCACAATTATCAGTAGCGGTAGGGAAATTGGTAACCATAACAGAGCAAGATCCAGTTAGAGTAGGCAAATTAGCTTGGTCTGGCACTGGAGCCTGTCGATCTCTAATGACTATTCTTTGGGTTTGGGTAGCAGTATTACCATTACCATCATCAAAAGTCCAGGTGATGATGTGGACGCCTTGAGTATTATAAGTCAAAGGATCAGAAGTAGTCCCCTGGATGGTTCCAGCACAACGATCAGTAGCCGTTGGAACGTTTGATACTGTGGCTGAACATTGTCTTCTAATAGTAGGTAGCCTCTCTCGATCAGGAACTGGAGCGATATCATCTTCAATGATAATGGTTTGATCCTGGCTAGAACTATTGCCATTGCCATCATCATAGACCCAGGTAATGGTATAAGTTCCTTCTTTATCAAAATATAGCGGATCAGAAGTAGTTCCAATGACCTGCCCTGCACAATTATCGGTAGCAAAAGGAGGTTCAAGGCCAGCTTCACAGAGGCCATTGATGGTAGGCAAAGTAGCCACATCCGGCACAGGAGCCGTACCATCATCAATGATCACGGTTTGTGTTTGGGTAACAGCATTTCCATTGCCATCATCAAAGGTCCAGGTGATGATGTGAGTTCCCTGGGAAGAGTAGGACAGGGGATCAGAGGTAGTGCCTATTATAGTACCTTCACAGTTATCTGTGGCTGTAGGGGCAGAAGAAACGCTCACAGAGCATTCTGCCTTGAGAATGGGTAGAACATTCTGAACTGGAATAGGATCAGTGACATCATCAATAATGACGGTTTGAGTCTGAGTTTCTACATTTCCACTTCCATCATCAAAAGACCAGGTTATAATGTGAGTACCTTGAGTAGAATAGCTTAAGGGATCATTGGTAGTGCCAATAATGGTTTGACCGGTACAGTTATCCGTAGCAGTAGGAGTAGTAGAAACAGTTGCAGAACACTGGTCAGTAACTGTAGGCAAAGTAGTCGCATCAGGCACTGGTTTTGAGATGTCCTTTACAACAACGGTTTGCGTTTGAGTGGCTATATTTCCATTGCCATCATCGAAAGACCAGGTGATAATATGAGTACCTTGAGTAGAATAGCTTAAGGGATCATTAGTGGTTCCTTGAATGTTACCGGCACAATTATCAGTGGCAGTAGGGGGAGTAACACTTGCTGAGCATTCCTCAGTAATAGTAGGTAGAGTAGCCAGATCAGGAACTGGTTTAGAAATATCCTTGATTATTACTGTCTGAGTTTGTGTTTCGGAATTGCCATTACCATCATCATAGGTCCAATTAATGGTATAATTCCCCTGGACAGAAAAACTAGTGGGGTCATTAGTAGTAGCAATGATCGTACCTTCACACACATCGCTTGCTGTAGGAGGAGAAACACTAGCGGAGCACTCTTCAGTTATTGTGGGCAAAAATGAAACATCAGGAACTGGTTTGGAGAGATCTTCGATGATGATGGTTTGAGCTTGGGTTATTGAATTTCCATTGCCATCATCGTAACTCCAGGTAATTATATAAGTTCCTAGAGTGGAATAAGTCAATGCATCATTAGTAGTCCCCTCAATTGTTCCAGCACAATTGTCAGTGGCAGTAGGCTTAGCAATAGTAGCTGAACATTCAGCCCTAATGGTCGGTAAGGAAGGCAAATCAGGTACTGGAGGACTATTATCTTCAACAATGACTGTTTGTGATTGGCCACCTACATTACTCTTACTGTCCTCGTAAGTCCAAAAGATAGTATAGGTTCCAGGAGTATTATAAGTAAGGGGATCATTTGGTTCACCTTTTATAGTACCGTCACAATTGTCAGTTGCGGTAGGAATTGTAGATACGGTTACAGAACATTCTCCTCTGATGGTTGGGAGTGTGGCAACATCTGCTACGGGATATTTGTCATCCTCAATGAGTACTTCTTGGGTTTGGGTTTCTACATTCCCATTACCATCATCAAAGGTCCAGGTTATAATATGGATACCTTGAGTGGAATAGGTCAAAGGATCATTAGTTGTGCCATTTATAGTTCCAGCGCAATTATCCGTAGCGGTTGGAGTGTTAGTGACGGTTGCAGAGCACTGGCCGCTTATCGTATGTAGTGATGAAAGATCTGGCACAGGTTCTTTATCATCCTCAACCGTCACTTTTTGAGTACAGCTGGCAGTATTACCCCCAGCATCCCTTATTGTCCAAAGGACATTAGTAGTACCTAAAGGGAAGGTATTAGGCGCATTATTACTAAAGGTAAAACTGGAACAGTCGTCACTTCCTGTTGGTGTACCCAAGTCTACCAATCTTGCAGAACATGAAAATTCCTCTGTAACAGTTTTTACTTCGGGAGGGCAAGTGATGCTTGGCTTTCCATTATCCGTTACCCTCACATTAAAGCTGCAAGTGCTTTTGTTTCCTGCCCAATCAAAGGCTTCTACATTTACAGTATTACTTCCAACTGCAAAAAAAGATCCTGAACTAGGGCTTGCAATGGTAGAGAATTGACAAGTCTCACCTGTAACTAAATTTCCATAGTTGACATTTGTTCCACAGGAGTTAGCAGCAGCAGAAACGGTAATATCCGGACAACTAAGCTTTGGGGGCGTATTATCTATGGCTGGATCAATGATCGTAAAAACACCTTGTGCGCAAGTCATTGCCCCAGGAGATTGCGTTGTTTGGAATCTATAAGTCCCTGGTCCGCCAATGCTGGAAGCGGGTATTGAAATATTGAAGTCGCAGATCCATCGATTATTTTCTCGGCGACAATTTTCTGAAGAGAAGGTCCCTCTACCTCTGTTATTGATGATGACAAATAAACGAGGTTGTCCGGAGAATTGTACAGCGTCCTTAACGGTAATGGTAAAGTTTCCACCTAAAGGTACACATTGGGAAAAAGACCATTTACCACAGGATTGTCCATTCATGAAAAAAGGACTTAGTAAAAAGAAAATAAAGAATAAATGTTTTAGATTTTGTGTGTTTTTCATATGCGGTAAAATTTGGGAAAGTGATCCTTTGTTAGAAGTTATTGTTTTCATTCTTAAAGTAATTTGTGTGTTGTTTTCAAATTCGAGGGGCCAACAAATAGGGAGAGGAGGTGCGCTTCAGAATTGGGTTTGCCTCAATTGATTTGTTTGACCATACAAAGGTGTTGGGAATAGATTTTTGATGAGTTACCTATTGTCCCAAACTTCTTACCTATTGTCCCAATTTTATAAAAAGGAGAAAAAAGAAGCGAGTAATTATGATGTAAAAATATGACTGTCAGTTATTTACGGAAAAAAGTAGGAGGAGAGCCAAATTCTTCAGAAAAGATGCGAGAAAAGTAATTAGGATTATTAAATCCAGTCTCAAAAGCAACTTGAGAGATATTTAAATTAGTAGATTGAAGCAATACTTTAGCTTTTTGAAGACGTACAGAGCGTATATAAAGTGAGGTAGAACGATTAGTAAGTGCTTTAATTTTTCTATGTAGGTGACTTCGACTCATAGCAATTGCTCTGCATAATTCTGGGGACCCAAAGTTTTCATTGTCGAGATTCTCCTCAATAATATTTCTGACTTTCAGAATGAATTCGTCTTCCTGTTGAATGGAAACTTTATCAGAAGGCGGTAGGGCTTCCAAAGAGCTGTACCGCTCCTGCAATTTTTTTCTTATACTAAGCAGATTATTCATTCGAGCAAACAGCTCTCTCTTATTAAAGGGTTTGGTCAAATAATCATCTGCCCCTCGTTCGAAGCCAGTAATTCGTGAATCCTGGTCTGCTTTTGCCGTTAATAAAACAATTGGTATATGACTTGTTCGTTCATCTGTTTTGAGGGCCTGGCATAATTCAAAGCCATTTTTTTTAGGCATCATCAGATCGCTAATAATAATGTCAGGAATTACGTCTAGTGCTTTTTCTATTCCTTCCTGGCCATCTTTGGCTAATTCCATATGAAATTGACCTTCCAAACAAGAAATAAGGTATTGCATTACATCAGGATTATCCTCGACGATCAGGAGGGTGGGAAGGTAGGATTCTAAATTTGGGGTAGCGGAATTTTCTATTTCAACATGATTAGGAATTATCAGTGAATGATCAATCACATTTTGATAACTATATTCAGTGGCTACATTTGTATGAGGAGCTTCAGAATGAATGGGTAATAAAATGGTAAAAGTGGTTCCTTTATTTATTTCGGAGTTTACCCATATTTCTCCATTCATCAATTGAATCAACTCCCGCGTTAGTGCTAATCCAATCCCCGTCCCTTCACCTTGTCGGGTGCTGGAGCTATCTACCTGATAAAACCGGTCGAAAATATTTTTTATTTTATCCTCAGGTATGCCAATGCCGGTATCTTTTACTTGGATACGGAGGGAAGCAGGAGTAGTGGCACTTTCTTTATCCGCCTGAAGAGTAATAGAACCTCCTTCTGGAGTGAATTTTAGGGCATTGGATAACAAATTTGAAATGACGCGTAATAATTTTTCGGGATCAAAATCCATTGATAATTTAATCTCTGAAGCTTTGAAGTGTAAATCAATGTCTTTACTCTCCGCATAGGAATGGAAAGATTCCGTAATATATTTTAGATAATTGACAATATCACTTTGAATCAAATTAAGTTTGAGGTCACCAGATTCCAGTTTTCGGAGATCTAAAATCTGGTTAACCAAATTGAGTAAATTATCACTATTTCTATTAATAATTAACTGCCCTTTAGCCATCCATTTTTTAGGATCTTCTGCTACTTTGTTCATCATTCCTCTTATAACAGTTAGGGGGGTTCGGAATTCATGCGATATATTGGTAAAGAATTCTGATTTTAGTTGATCCAATTCTTTTAATTTTTCATTACTAGATCTCAATTCTTCAGTTTGTTCAGCTACTTTTTTCTCTAGTTCCAGATTCTGCTCTTTAAGCCGGCGGGTTCTCCAGGAATTATAAACAAAGACTATCCCTATTAAGGCACCTAATCCAAGTATAGTATAGATAAGGTAAGCCCACCAACTACGATACCAGGGTGGTTGGATAGAAAAGCTATAAGATCCTTCTTCTCCCAACGTTCCAAAGATGTTTTTGGCTTTGATCCGGAAAGTATAATTACCTTCTGGCAGCTGAGTATAATCTTTTTTGGTTTCAGTGGTCCAGGGCGACCAATTTTTATCAAAGCCCTCCAGAAGAATCTGATACTGGGTTTTCTCTGGTAAATCATAAGAAGGGGCTGCATATTCAAAACGCATAGAGTTAAAAGCAAAGGCTAGATCAGGTGTGTTAGGGTGAGCAGTGGCTCCACCATAAATTAGGGAATCATTATTCACTAAAACTCTCCGAATCAGGACTGGAAAAGCCTGCTGGTAATCTTTTTTTATGGCTCCATTGTATTTGATCAAACCATTGGAAGTAGAGATCCAGGCAATATTCTCATCATCAGGATCTTCATCAATACCCGTTATGCTTAGTCCTTGAGAATGGAACTGCTGAAAATTAGAGGATTCTAAGGTATATTGGCCATTTCCAGCATCCTTTAATTGGATCAAGGAGGACTGATCTTCCTTGCCATTGATCAGCCAGATATTTCCACTAGCTTGCACCTGCATAAAAATAATGGCTTGTGTGGTATCACTATAGGGTAGAGAAAAGTCCGATTCAAAGCTTTGATTAGAGGAATTGAAACGATACAAGCCACTAGCTGTAGTAAAAAGGGCCTCATTTTTCAGTAAATGAACAGAGACATAGCCTTTAGGTAGCCCATTTGACTGATCAAAATTATTGAGTTGTGCAGCAATTACCCTTTCTGGATCGGCTATAATCGTACCATTTTCCTGCATAAAATCCTCCTCCTCGATACTAATTCGAGTGGCATAATCGGATGAGGTTGCCCATAATTGGTGGGGTGCAGTCTCTACAATGCTGTTCACAATATCAGGAAGCCCTGGAATTTGTCCAACAAATTTCCAATCCTCCCTATCCTTCTGGAACAGTCCTATGGAATTACCTAATGCAGCATAAAATAGATCTTTTCGAAAACGCGACCGCAGTAATTGACTAGCCCCTTTTAGGGCATAGTTTTGTCCATCTCCGATCAAGCCAGATTCTGGATAAAAGGCGGTTATCCCACCGTTGGACGCCGCAAGCATAAGCCCATCTATCTCCAATACATCCGTTATTGCGATACGATCAGTAAACAGTTTCCTAAATTGAAAATTGGTTCGGGTGTCATTTACAGTAGGTTTGGACAATTGAAAAACACCAGCGAAGCCATAAACGTACAAATGATTTTTATAGTGAAAAACACCTTGTGTATGTCCTGTTAAACCGAGTTTTTCTGTATAAAAACTAAATGGAGAAGGGCTTGAAATTCTGCTAATACCAGTATACATACTTGACCACAAAGCACCTGATCGATCTATAAATAGATCCGTAACCTGATTGTCCCCCAGGCCGGTCTCCTCATCCAGTACTTGTAGAATATTAAAAGCAGAATCGGTTAAAATGATACCACCTCCTAAAGTTGCAAAAGCAAAACGTCCATTTTTTAAACGAAGGCTATTGGAAAGGGAGCCTGAATTAATCAACTCTTTTAATGTTGGGGATGTTTCAATTCTTTCAACTTTAGCACCATCATAAGTAGCAAATCCTTTCTGAACGGTGCCTATGAATATTTTCCCATTAGCCTCCTCTAAAGAGGCCATAATCCTAATGGTACTATAGGCAAATGCAGCCCCCCCTGGCACGACTTGCAGAGAATCGCCAACCACCTTTTCCAAACCTTTATCCCATTCCCATATGTACAATTCATCATCAATCACGTGAGTAGTGTGATAAATATTTTTGAAGGGCCAGGCTTTCAACTCATCTTCAGTTCCATTTGTAGACCAACCTAACAAGTATTTATCCGTCATGAAATATACAAAGGCCTCTGTACTGGCTATTTGCCAGGTATAGTTGAAGTCTTGAAATGGTTCAGGAATCTTATCTAATAAGGACTGAAATTGTAAGGAGCCGCTGCCATCAGAGATTAAATAGCCAATATCTCCTTCTCCACCTACATATACGACATCATTTCCAGCACAGCCAACCGAATAAGCAATCTTTCCTTTTGGAAGTGAAATTGTTCGCCAATTCACTCCATCGTATTGCAAGACTCCATTAGCATTAGCAAAATACATAAGTCCTTGCCGATCCTGGGCGATACCATAATTTTGAGGATGTGCATTATAATCGGCAGGAGTGAAATTTTGAATCCTGGGAAGGCCAATCTGCTGAGCTGGCTTTATATCTGTATTTTGACCTTGTAAGGGGCTAAAGGACAAAAAACCACCCAAACAAAATAGCATACCCAAGAAAGGAATGGTTATCATATATTGATGAACTATTATCCGCATTAATAATTACAACTATTTTATAGAAATATTTATTAGGATAAAGTTTTAGGTGGATAAGTAAATTTAATAATTTTTGGAAAAAGGCGCAGTTATTTATTTCTTCTTTTAGCCTGTGAATCACTTGTGGCATGTTAAACAAGATATATCCAAAAAATCAGTAGGCATCTCTAGGTTAAACAAAATAACGGTTTGATTTTCAGTTCCTTATAAAAAGGAGAACGTGACCCTTTTACAGGTCATGTCTCCCAAAAAAATAATAATACGTATTCTTACTTACCTCTGTAAAATCACCTTCTGATTAATCAAAGCCTTTCCGGCTCTCAACCTGATTAAATAAATTCCGGAAGATAGTGACTGTCCATTTTGATCTTTTCCATCCCAAAGGACTCGGTGCTCTCCTTCTGGTACTATTTCTGACAAGAGGGTATGCACTCTTTGACCTTGGATGTTGAAGATTTCTACTGTAGTTTTTTCTTCCTGACTCAAGTTGAAACTCAAATGGATCTCCTCCTGGAATGGATTAGGGAAGGCCTTAAGCTCAGTGATGATGATGTTGTCCTCCTGTCCTTGCTTTTTCAAACTCCAGCCTCCCCAGCCACGTGGATTAGAGTTTTCTTCGCAGGCATCTCCTGTTCCATTATTATTATCATCTTGCTGATCCGGATTATGAGTGTCTGGGCAGTTGTCACAGCTATCCAAGATTCCGTCATTATCGGTGTCTGTGCCTTGTAGGGTAACCTTAGCCTGACAATGGGCCGTATTGCCTTTTTCATTGGTTACTGATAGTAATAGATTTTGCTCCTTTCCGTCCTTGCAGTGCAAATCCATACTTGGGGCCGGAGGAAGACTACTGCCAAAAATAGAACTACCTGCCGGGCTAATGAGCAGTGTTACGGAACTGCAATCATCATAAGATCCATTATCTAGGTTTGATGCACTGATGTTTACTGAACCATTTCCTGTCATTGGTACAGAAATATCTTTACACCTTGCATTAGGAGCAGCTTCCCCTCCAACAATTACCCACTGAGTCTGAATGTTGGTGTTTCCATTGCCATCATCGTAATTCCAAACGATGGCATAAGTACCTTCCTGGTCAAATTCAAGCGGGCTGTCAGTAGTAGCGGTAACTGAGCCAGCACAATTATCAGAAGCCGTAGGGAAATGGGTGATCATAACTGAACAAGATCCTGTCAAAGCAGGCAGACTAGCCTGATCGGGAACGGGTGCTTTATTATCTCTGATGACTACTCTCTGAGTTTGAGTGATTGAATTGCCATTACCATCATCATAGGTCCAGGTGATGATGTGGATACCTTGAGTGTTATAAGTCAAAGGATCAGAAGTAGTGCCCTGAATGGCTCCACCACAACGATCGGTAGCCGTTGGAATAGAAGTTACAGTAGCTGAGCACTGTCTTCTAATAGTAGGTAGAGTTTGACGATCAGGGACTGGAGCGATATCGTCCTCAATAATAATGGTTTGATCCTGTGAAGAGGTATTTCCATTTCCATCATCAAAAACCCAGGTAACGGTATAAGTCCCTTCTTTATCAAAATAAAGAGGATCAGAAGTGGTGCCAATGATCTGACCGGCACAATTATCGGTAGCATAAGGAGGTTCCAAACCAGCTTCACAGTTTCCATAAATAATAGGTAAGGAGGCTATATTTGGTACCGGTTTTGTGTTATCCTCAACAATTACCTTTTGAAGTTGAGTACTGGTATTCCCACGACTGTCAACGAATGCCCAGGTAATGATATGGGTTCCAATTGTGTTATAAGTTGTAGGGTCATTCGTTGTACCAATCACCAGATTGTCACAATTATCAGTGGAAGTAGGCAAGGTATATACGATCACTTCACATTCCCCTTTAATGATTGGTAAAAAGGGTAAATCAGGCTCGGGGGCAGTATTGTCTTCAATAATGACCTTTTGTATCTGTGTTGTTCTATTTCCTGCTTTGTCATTATAGATCCAGGTGATTTCGTATTCTCCTGGTTCAGAATATATTAAGGGATCGTATGTAGTGCCAATAATTGTTCCTTTACAAAGATCGGTTGAGGTAGGAATCGTTGTAACTTCTACAAAACATTCTCCCCTCAGAACTGGAAGTTCTGCAACATCGGGTACAGGAGCTATATAATCATCCACAAAAATTATCTGAATCTGGGTAGTGGTATTTCCATTTCCGTCATCAAAAGTCCAGGTAATGGTGTAATTTTTTTGCTCATCATAAACTATGAGGTCATCGGTTGTACCCGTAATTTTGCCAGCACAATTATCAGTAGCTGTAGGCGGGGTAATTTGAAAAGGAATGCCGCACTCTTCGAAGGCAACTAAATCGGCCTTATCAGGTACTGGAGGTGTATTATCTTCAACAACGATTACGGTTTGAGTTTGTGTGCTTATATTTCCGTTACCATCATCAAAATTCCAGGTGATATTGTAGGTGCCAGGAGAATTATAAGACAGTGGATCATTGGTAGTACCCATTATAGTCCCTTTACAATTATCAGTGGCAGTTGGTATTGAAGTGACTTCGACCGAACATTCTCCGACTATACTCGGTAAGTTAGTTACATCTGGTACTGGTACTTCATTATCACTAATGAAAAGAGCTTGAGTTTGCGTGCTAATATTTCCGTTGCCATCATCATAGGTCCAGGTAATAAAATAAGAACCTGGTTCTGTGTATTGCGAAAAATCAATAGGATTAGCTGTTATGATACCTGCGCAGTCATCAATCGCAAAAGGTGGAAGAATGGAAATATCAGAATTGCAAGACACATTTATCACAAATAAACTAGTGATTGTAGGCACTGGAGGGCTATTATCTTCAACAATTACGGTTTGAGTTTGCGTGCTTATATTTCCGTTGCCATCATCATAGGTCCAGGTGATAAGATGAGAACCAACCGTACTATAACTTGTGGGGTCATTTGTAGTGCCGATAATCGTGCCTGCACAATTATCCGTTGCAGTTGGAGGTGAAATATTAACGTTACATTCTTGAGTAATCGTGGGTAAATTCGCTACATCTGGGACAGGGGCAGTATTGTCTTCAACAATTACCATTTGAATTTGTACAAAATAATTCCCAGCTCCGTCTTCATAGGTCCAATTGATCGGGTAAGTACCAGGAGTATCATAGAATAGTGGATCATTGGTTGTGCCATTTATTCTTCCATCACAATTATCAAAAGCTGTTGGTATTGTATTAACCGTAACGGAACATTCTCCAATTATAGCTGGCAAGTTTTCTAAACCTGGAAATTGAAATAAACTAGGTAATGGATGTTCAGTATCACTAATGATAATAGTTTGAACTTGCTGACTGGTGTTTCCATTACCATCATCATAAGTCCAGGTGATAAGATGAGATCCAACTGTACTATAATTAGTGGGGTCATTGGTAGTACCGATAATCGTTCCTGCACAATTATCTGTTGCAGTTGGAGGCGAAACATTGGCCATACACTCTTGAGTAATCGTTGGTAAATTTGTTACATCAGGGACAGGGGCAGTATTATCTTCAACAATTACAGTTTGTGTTTGGGTGCTAATATTTCCGTGACCATCATCAAAGTTCCAGGTGATAAGATGAGAACCAACCGTACTATAACTAGTGGGATCATCAGTGGCACCTATGATCGTTCCGGCGCAATTATCTGTTGCTGTTGGAGGCGAAATATTGGCCGTACACTCTCCGGTAATGGTTGGTAAATTCGCCATATCCGGGATAGGGGCAGTATTATCTTCAACAATTACAGTTTGTGTTTGGGTGCTAATATTTCCGTTACCATCATCATAGGTCCAGGTAATAAGATGAGAACCAATCGTATTATAACTAGTTGGATCATTAGTAGTGCCAATAATCGTTCCTGCACAATCATCTGTTGCTGTTGGGGGAGGAGCCTTTACCACACATTCTCGAGTAATAGTTGGTAAATTCACTATATCGGGGACAGGGGCAGTATCATCTTCAACAATTACAGTTTGTGTTTGAGTACTAGTGTTTCCGTTACCATCATTAAAAGTCCAGGTAATAAGATGAGAACCAGCTATACTATAACTAGTTGGGTCATTTGTAGTACCGATAATCGTACCTGCACAATTATCGGTTGCAGTAGGAGGTGAAATATTGACATTACATTCTCGAGTGATAGTTGGTAAATTGCCTATATCGGGGACTGGTGCAGTATTGTCTTCCACAATTACCAATTGAGTTTGAATAAAATGATTCCCAGTTCCATCTTCATAGGTCCATTTGATCGGGTAAGTACCCGGAGAGTCATAGAATAGTGGATCATTGGTAGTGCCAGTTATTGTTCCATCACAATTATCATTAGCTGTTGGTATGGTATTTACCGTAACAGAACATTCTCCAACTATAGCTGGCAAGTTTTCTATATCTGGAAAGTTAGATAAATTAGGATATGGAGGTTGATTATCACTAATAATAATAGTTTGAACTTGCTGACTGGTGTTTCCATTACCATCATCATAAGTCCAGGTAATATAATAGGTTCCTGCTGCTCTAGGTCCTGTATAATCATTGGTCGTGCCAAATATAAAACCTGCACAATTGTCAATAGCAGAAGGTTGAATAATTAAAAAAGGAGTATTACATTCTGCATTAATAACCCATAATTCGGGTCGATTAGGCACTGGAGGGGTATTGTCTTCAACCACATTTACGGTTTGGGTTTGCGTACTTGAATTTCCGTTGCCATCATCATAGGTCCAGGTAATAAGATAAGAACCAATCGTATTATAACTAGTTGGATCATTCGTCGTACCTATGATCGTTCCGGCACAATGATCTGTTGCAGTTGGAGGCGAAACATTGGCCGTACATTCTTGAGTAATTGTTGGTAAATTTGTTATATCAGGAACCGGGGCGGTATTATCTTCACCAACAATTACGGTTTGAGTTTGTGTGCTTGTATTTCCGTTACCATCATCAAAGGTCCAGGTGATAAGATGAGAACCAATCGTATTATAACTAGTAGGATCATTCGTAGTACCCGAAATTGTACCTGCACAATTGTCAGTTGCAGTTGGAGGCGAAACATTGGTCATACACTCTACCGTAATAGTTGGTAAATTCGATATATCAGGAACCGGGGCAGTATTATCTTCAACGATTACGGTTTGAATTTGTGTGCTTGTATTTCCGTTGCCATCATCATAGGTCCAGGTGATAAGATGAGAACCAATGGTGCTATAACTATTAGGGGCATTCGTTGTACCAGTAACCAAGCCAGCACAATTATCGGTAGCTGTTGGGGGAGTTAATTGAAAAGGAGTCGAACACTCTACACTTACTGGAGGTATATCGTTAATATCTGGGACTGGGGCAGTTTCATCGCCCCCAGGCCCCAAAATAGTAAAGGTCCCTTGGGCACATTCTATTAAATTGGGGATTTGCCTGGTTGAAAAAGTATAAGTTCCAGGCCCTCCAATACTTGCGGCCGGAATAGAAATATCAAAATCACAAGTCCAGATACTGGTTTGCTGGCAATTGATGGGGTTGAATGTACCCACATGTATGCCATTAATAAATACTTCTAATTTAGGGGAGGTAGTATAGCTAATTGCATTATCGACGCTAAATGAAAAATTACCATTTGCTGGAATACATCGAGTAAAAGACAAAGTGCCGCATTCCTCAGCAGAGAATAATTGAGGGCTTACAAATAGAAGGATTAAAAACAATAGTTTAGTCCTTTTCAGGAAATCTTTTTTTGCAGATTGTTTGGAAAATAATTCGCGGAATAAGTACATCGTTTTCATTCTTATGTAATTTTTGAATTTTAAAAATGAGGGTAAATCGATCATAGGAAAGCCTAGTTTATAAGCGGTACCCAACATTCGATTCGTTCAACGATGCAAAGGTGTCTGCAATAGGAATCTGGCGGATTCCATATTGTTCCAATTGTCTGTCATATTGTTCCATTTTACAATAATATAAATGAAACAATAAGAAACAGGTTAGTTTAATTTATTGATAGTCAGTTATTTGCGTAGGTCGGTTGGCGGAAAGCCAAATTCTTCGGAAAACATCCTGGTGAAATAATTAGGATTGCTAAATCCTACCTCAAAGGCGACTTGAGAAATGTTTAAGTCCGTTGATTTGAGTAGTTCCTGTGCATTTTGAAGCCGAATGGAACGGATATAGAGAGAAGTGGACCGGTTGGTAAGGGCCTTTAATTTACGATGTAATTGCGTCCGACTCATGGCAACCTCTCTGCAGAGCTCAGCGATGCCAAATTTTTCATCATCCAAATTATCTTCAATGGCTTTTCTGACTTTTTGTACAAATTCATCTTCTTGCTGAAAAGAGATTTTATTGCTAGGTGCTAAAGTCTCCAAAGAACTGTATCGTTCCTGCAATTTTTTTCTAATACTCAACAAATTGTTCATTCGGATAAACAGCTCCTTTTTATTAAAAGGTTTGGTGAGATAATCATCCGCCCCTCTTTCCAAACCACTAATCCTGGAATCTTGATCTGCCTTGGCCGTTAAAAGAACAATAGGGATGTGACTGGTTCGCTGATCAGTTTTCAGAGTTTGGCATAACTCAAAGCCATCTTTTTTGGGCATCATTAAATCACTGATGATAATATCGGGGACAATTTCTAGTGCTGTATCAATTCCTTCCTGCCCATCTTTTGCAAGATTTAATTGAAATTGATCCTCCAGACAGGATATAAGGTATTGCATAACGTCCGGATTATCTTCAACAATTAAAAGGGATGGGAGATCAGATTTTTGATTGGCCTTAACTGATCTTTTTTGTTCTTCAAATTCAGATAAAATAAAAGATTGATCAATGCGATTTTGATCCGGATTTTCCTTTGAAGTATTTTTTAAAGGTGCATTATTATTAATGGGAAAACTAACATTGAAAGTAGTTCCTTCATTTAATTTAGAATTTACTGTTATTTCTCCCTCCATTAAATTAATCAGCTCGCGAGTTAGAGCTAAACCGATTCCGGTTCCTTCACCCTTTCGAGTACTGGAACTATCTACTTGATAAAAGCGATCGAAAATATTGGCTAATTTATTTTCCGGAATTCCAATTCCGGTGTCTTTAATTTGAAAATTGAATAATGGAGGAGTGACAGAAACTTCTTTTTTTATTTTAACAAAGATCTCACCACCTGCTGAAGTGAACTTAATAGCATTAGAGAGCAAATTGGAAACCACTCTCAATAATTTTTCAGGATCAAAATCCATAATCAAGTCTGAATCTGAGGATTCGAAGTGCAAGAGGATGTCTTTACTTTCGGCATAAGACTTAAAAGATTCTGTAATATAATTTAGGTGCTGGATAATATCGCTTTGAATCAGATTGAGTTTGAGGTCACCGGATTCGAGTTTGCGAAGATCTAAAATCTGGTTAACCAAATCGAGCAAACTTTCACTATTTCGTTTGATCATTCTCTGTCCTTTGACAAACCACTTATCCGGATTTTCTCCCATTTTTTCAGTCATCCCATTAATAATAGTTAATGGGGTACGCAATTCATGAGAAATGTTAGTGAAGAAATTAGACTTTATTACATCCAATTCTTTTAATCGATCCGCTTCTTTACGCTCATTTTCAATTTCATATTTTAGGCGAAGCCGATTTTCTCTAAGTTTTAAAAACCACCAGATAAGCAAGCCAATAATCGTTGCATAAACGAGGTAAGCAGGTATGCTTCGATACCAGGGAGGTAGGATTTTAATTTTTAAGCTCCTCACCTGTTCACTCCAAACCCTATCCCCATTGGCCCCTTTGATTTTGAAGACATAATTGCCTGGTTGCAAATTAAGATATGGAGCAAAATTATCAGTACTTTCATGAGCCCATTCTTCTTCTGCTCCTTCAAGATAATAGCTATATCGATTTTTACTAGGTGCTGAATATTCCAAGCCAGCAAACCTAAAGGTTATGTTGTTTTTAGAAAAAGGCAGTCGTAGCTCCGTTGTAAATTCTATGGCCTGTGTAAGGATATCCGAGCTATCCCCAACGGTAATATTTTCATTATTGACGTCCAAACCCGTAATCCATATATTTGGACTTACAGGATTATCCTTTAAGTCATTTGGGTGAAAAACGTTTAGACCGTTTATACCTCCAAAAAGCATGGTTCCATTGGATGATTTTCCATAAGCATAAGTATTAAATTCATCACTCTGCAATCCATCAGCTTCTGTAAAATTTTTAATTTGACCCGTAACCGGATTATATCGGATAATTCCTTTATTGGAACTCATCCATAAATTTCCTTCCTCATCATTAAGGATACCGTAAATAACATCGTTGGGCAAACCATTTTTAGTATTCAAATAGGTGAAATTCATGTTTCGAGTATCGAGGCGGTGGACTCCTGCACCTTTTGTGCCTATCCACAGAACATTACCATCATTAGGATCTTTAAGCAAGGTAGAAACCTCATTATTGAGAAGCCCCATAACTTCTCCTTCTTTTTTGGATAAAAGCTGAGAGTCATATCCACTTGAGGTTGGGGTCAATTTTATTAAACCTTGACTTGTTCCTATCCAAAAAGAGCCATTCTCGGTTTTTGTAAATGAATAAATATTATAAACTATCTGGATCAGGCTATCAAATTTATAGAGCTGAAAGTCATTGGCGTCAATATCATATTCAATTAGGCTTCCATGTACAGCTACTAAAATGGAATGAAACTCAGGCATATAAACTGTAAAAGGAACCGTATTTCCAACATCCAGGATGCGTTTTTCCTTTCCAAAAGTTCCATCTTCCTGCATTTTTGAGATAAAAAAATAGTTTCCATCCTTTACCAAAGTCCAAAAACTACCATCTCTAGCCTCCACTAGTTGAGAATAAATTTGTAATCCTTTATTGATGCTTTTCAGTTTTGGACGATCACCTGGAATGTATAAATCTTCGGAAGTAGTGGGGTTTTGAAGAAAAATCTCATTTTCTCTTGAGGCAAAAGGAAAAGTGTAAATGGACTTTCCCTGGAAATGGGTTTTGATATTGAATAATCTTGGCGTGAATTTCATAACACCATATCCTCTTGTACCCATCCAGATAATATTAGATCGATCTACTAACGATGCGTTGAATCCTATGGCATTGGTTTTTATATCATATCGAATATTTTTTGATAAAGAGAAAGGTTCTTCAAAATATTGTTCATTTAGTAACATGAATTCACCCCCACCAATGATAAATAAAGAAGATTGATCCTCCTTTTCAAAATGAAGGAGTTGATCAATTTGGAATTCAAAATCAAAGTTTTTCCAACTGATTCCGTCAAATATAGATATCAAGGCATTCTGTTCTTCCTTCAAGAAAGATTTTCCATATGATTTTGCCAATATTTTTCCTTGGGAAAGTGGAATTAATTGCTGAATGGTTTGTAAGGGAGGTTGAGGTTCGAAGGGTTCCCATTCTAAGGTTCTAATATTGATTTGGGTGATTTTGTGGTTATCAGCATCAACGAAAAGAATGAAATCTCCCTGATTGATCAAATATTTTGCTTCAATTTTAAAATTTTTAGGGATAGGAACGATCTCAATTGATTGTAAATTCTCATCGCTAAGATTTGTAAGATTTTGAAAATTGGGTGGTGTAGCGATTCTAAAAATTTGATTCTGCGACAATTCAGTTATCCAAAGCTGCCCAATGGAGTCTTCAAAAATGGAGAAAATGAATTCTGACCTTTGGTTGGCAGAAGAATTAAGATCAAGAGTTATTTTATGAAATCTTTTTGTCCTTTTATTAAAAATATTAAGTCCTCCTCCTCCTGTACCAACCCAGATGAAATTCCCATAATCAAAAAGTGAGTGTACATGATCATATGAGATGGAATAAGGATCAAAGGGATCATGAGTAAATATTTGAAAATTTTCCCCATCATATCGGTTGAGTCCATTTTTAGAGCCTATCCATAAAAAGCATTCTTTATCCTGGATAATAGCAGAAATAAAGCCTTGAGACAGACCATCCTCAATACTCAGCCATTCCGGCTCAATCTCTGATTGCCCAAAAATAAAAAAGGGCACCAAAAGGAATGATATGATGCTTCTGACTTCCCTAGACATAAGGATATAAAAATAATAATAATAGCTGTTAGATAGTAGAAGGTCGAAAGTAGAAGGTCGAAAGATTTTAAAACATACATGTCTAGAAACGCCATATCCCAAAAATCTGGATATATCCTCTGGTTGATACCAAGATTAAGCCTTGTATTTCAGTAATAAATGAAAAAAATAAGACATGACCTCTGGTAGGTCATGTCCGAAAATTAATAACAATCCGTCCTAGAATTTATCGTTGCAACATCACCTTCTGATTAATCAAGGCCTTTCCGGCTCTCAACCTGATCAAATAAATTCCGGAAGGTAG
>JANQPA010000064.1 GCA_028285545.1 Saprospiraceae bacterium
AATGGCATCATCTACTATAATACAAATTATTACATTCAATATGTCAAAGAACTTGAAAACTTATGGGTAATCAATACGCTTGGAAAGATTGGTAAGCCTATGCGAACCAATAGCTTACCAATCCCTACATTTCATTTCGGGCTTAGTAATCTAGGGTTAAACCAAATTTTATTTATCCATGTAACAAGGCCTTCCTACTAATAAAAATGGCCAAAATAAAAGGATTCATTATTCTTTTATCAAGCCTGATAACCAATGCATACTGCATATGGTAGTCATGGGAAATGATGTTTGATGGTCACCCTCAACCACAGCATGCTGTAAGCTTAAACTCCCATCGTTTATGTTTTTAAGCATGGTAATAAATTTTTCGAAACGCGGGATATCTTCCCCTTCCAATGTGCCATATGAAACAAAAACATTTGCGTTCAGTTTTTTTCTCTCATTGGCCGTAGTAGACTCAAGTTCATAAATTTTCTGTGTGAAATCGAGATTAACGCCTAAAGCCGGACTACCAAGGATGAAATTTTCAAAGGTATTGGGTTGTTTCGATAATATGTAAGCACCAACCAAAGCACCAGCGGAATATCCAAAATAGGTACGCCTGCTAGCATCCGCTCGATAGTTGTTTTCTATCATCTTAAACACATCCTTACGAATAAAATTCAGATAGCTGTCTGTCTTCCAAAACGTCATTCCTTTTTGCCAGGTAATCCCAACCAAAATAACGTCTTCTATCTGATATTCAGCGGCTGCAGATAATATTTCGATATGCTGTACTGGGTGAGTAAAATAGATTACAGGATATTCTATGTCGCTGTTTTCTATATAACCTTCTGGTAGTTTTATGTAAAGCGAATCTTGTGCTTTTGTTTCAGAGTTATGGATAGGAATGACCTGAGTTCTAGGTATTTTATATGCCTTTGGCTCAAGAACCTCAAGAGTTGGTAAACCATTGCCTTTTGCTTTCTGACTATAAGCATTACTAGCATTTAAAAATAATGCGAATACAAGTATTAAAAGCAGATGGCCTATTTTGTTTTTCATAATTTTTAGCATTTATCAATGTTGAATAAATGTATAGTATATTTAGTGTCTAAATCCCTTAACAGGATAAACACAACAATTAAATGACGAAGCCATTTCGTCATTGATATAATGCCTTTGTATAATAATTAAGACAATTGCTACACACAGATGGTATCTTTAATCAATTTTTAAATGAACACATGCTTAAAAAGTCATTAAAGAATACAATCCTTATAAACATAGGAGCCTTTTTATTGATACTTATACTTGAGATATTAAGTATGTGGGCGATTAAGGATAGATTTGATACTGATTATTTTTTTTTCTTGCATGGCCTTAAATATACAATGGCCATTATGGCCATCATATGGATAAATCATTTTGTTTTCATCCCAGTTTTTTTTGATAAAAAACGCTATTTCTTATATACAATACTTCTTATTGGGAGTGTATTTATTGTGGCATATTTAAAGGGATATGGGGCGGATGGCTGGTATGGCGTTTATAAAATGATCTTTTTTCTAATTTATACTACCGGAACCGGCATGGCTGCCTTCTTTTTAAGAAGAAATATAATATTTCGAAGAGAAAATGATGAGAAAGAAAAATTACAAAAAGAGATGGAGCTTAACTATTTAAAAGCCCAGGTAAATCCTCACTTTTTATTTAACTCCTTAAATAGCATTTATTCACTTTCCAGAGAGCAATCACCAGAAACTCCTGATCTTGTAATGCAGCTTTCAGAATTAATGAGATATCAGTTGGAGAGTTCTAAAAAAGACAGCGTTTTACTAGAAGAAGAGCTTAAATTTATAGAAAACTATCTGTTACTGGAAGAGAAAAGATTGAGTGAACGTTGTAATGTTGAATTTTTAATGGAAGGAGATTTGTTGGACTTAAGAATTGCTCCATTATTATTAATCCCATTTGTTGAAAATGCGGTTAAACATGGTGCCCAAAGTACGAATGAACAGAGTAAAATTGATATTTCTATCTCTATAAAAAATACCACCCTGCATTTTTGTGTCAATAATTCAAAACCTTCCATCCTTTCTGCATCGAAAAGAGAAGGTACGGGCCTCGAAAATGTAAAAAGACGCTTAAATCTATTATATCCCAATAGTCATTTATTAGATATTAATGATGAGGATAAAGTATATCGTGTAAACTTATCTATTGATTTGATAGATTGATTATTTTTTTAATGCGTTTGGTGACGGTTAGTATAAGCGTGTTGCGACTGTTTAGAGAGCATTTTCCTATATACAATGTTAGCTGCAGAATTTTCAGTTTCACTTTTCTTTATAGTTGGTAAGTAATTCTTCCAATCTTTTTTTTGTCGAATAGTTTCTCCTCTCAATGGCTGTTTCCCAAGCTTCAATGGCTTTGATTGTATCACCCTTTACTAAGTAGGCTTCTCCAAGGCTATCCCAGCCATTTCCATAATCAGGATAAACCTCGACATTCAACAGAAAAATCTGGATTGCTTCATCTACTTTATTTTCTCCTAGTACATTATGCCCCAAGCTATTCAACTGTTCTCTATTGAAATTATATGATGTTGGCTGCTCTTTCTTCAAACGGTAATATTCTGAAATGGCAGCTTCAATTCCTTTTTCATTAATCAACAGTTTCAAAGTAGGTGCAAATTTAGGGCGTCTGTTTTCTTCTGCTATCTTTTCAATGACAGTTCGAAGAGAATCCCCCTTCATGTACTTTCCACGGAGGATGACACCTTCAATTTCCT
Organism: Saprospiraceae bacterium; assembly: GCA_028285545.1. Taxonomy (GTDB): domain Bacteria; phylum Bacteroidota; class Bacteroidia; order Chitinophagales; family Saprospiraceae; genus JANQPA01. The sequence continues at coordinate 2,777 of JANQPA010000064.1, forward strand.
GGGTATGTCTAATATCATCTAGTGGGTTTCTATCCAGCAGTAAAAGACTTGCCCTTTTACCTTGCTCAACTGTACCTAATTCGCCCTCCAAATTAAAATAAACAGCAGGATTGATGGTGGCTGATCTTAGTGCTTCCAACGGTGTGAAGCCAACTTCTTCCACGAAAATCTGTAGCTCCTCATGTAGACTAAAACCTGGATAGGTAAAAGGATTGCAGTAATCAGAACCGGCAAGAAATTGTATTTTCCTATCTCGTAATTTTCTACTGAGCTTTAACATTAGGTTGTAATAATTTTGTTCAACCTTTAAATTGATGCTATCCGTTTTACTTAGAACTGAATCAGTTGAACTCCAAAGAGCATAATCCGGGAGGTAATATCTCCTCTGGTCGTCAAGGTCGTAATTATAAGTTCTCATATATCCAAGATGGACTGTATAAGTCGGACAAACCCAGGTATTGCTATTTTCAAGTAGTTCAATTACTTCATTTTCTCTAGACTCATCATAGGTCTCGAAAACATGTTTTGCTCTTTTTATATATTCAGAATAATTAAAACGCCCTTTTCGCTCTTTATCAATTTTGGCCAATCCTAATGTATCACAACAGTATTCGAGGATGCCATAAAAATGCTCTATACTTTTATGATTCTGTTTTAAGGCTTCAGGCAACGAAACATCAAAAGGGATATGACCGGTCAAAACAATACCTTGTTTTTTGCACTCATCAGCTATGGCCAAATACACATCTTTTTTTAGCATGTTATAGGTTTTGATAAAGTCAGCACCATCGGCTTTGTGCTGCCTTACAAACTCTCGTCCTTCCTCTGGAGATTTTGCCACAACACAGGAACGGAGAGAGGGAGGGTCTCCGCAAATAATTGGTCCTGCACTTATGTAGTCTGGACCAATAAGGCTATCATTCTGGGTCAAACGTTTTATTTCATTGACGACATCCATGTTACCAAACATTTCTCTGACACCCGTAATCCCATTGGCCAATAATAAGGGATAGAAATCTTCATATCCCCACCAGGTGTGAGTATGCATGTCCCAAATTCCTGGAATGATAAATTTCCCGGTGGCGTCAATTGTCTGAGCAGAAATGTAATTTTGATTGGGCCTATGTTCAATGATTTGCGCAATGGAATCACCCACAATTACTATATCCTGATCTTTATAGGTTTCCCCTGTTTCCACATCAATGATGTTTACATTGGAAATTACTAGATCAGCTTGAGTTGGTTTTGAGCAGCCAAAAAGCAGCAGTCCAAAACAGATATATAGAAGCCTATTCGAGTGTTTCAGTAATTTTTCCATTGTAATTTACTTTTTGCTTGTCTTCACTTCCGATTCAATTAAAACCAATATTTTATCTATTTGCTCCTTTAAATTTTCCAGGCCAAATAGTAGTCCTCTATTATTTCTAATTAACAATCCGATGGTATTCATAAATTCCGGGTCAGCCAACATTTCCTTTTCATTATAGGGCTTGTATGGAAAATCATAACTATTGGGGCGAATTTTAAAATGTTTTCTAATCAATGGCCTATCAAAAGAGGTTAAATTATTCTGATAATTTTCTACTAATTGATTGAGGAATACATAGTCTTTATTATACAATTCCGCAATCATTAATTGTAACTTCTCATTTCGTACTAGGTCCAGTCCTTTTGATTCTAAAATTTTATAAGGTGTCAAATTTGGACTAAAGACCCTTCCCCTGGTCAACTTAACATACTCTGATTTTATGCTGTCAGGAATAGCTAAATTTTCTTCAGAACATTTTAGAATAGTTTCTGATATCGAAATGGCTTTATTACAGGTTATCATATTGTTGGTAATGGTGTTATCTAGGTCCGAGTGGAGTGCTTCCTTAATGTTATTTAAAATATTAATCTCTGTAGCTCTATCCTTTCGACTTTCATTCCAATTGTTAAGTTGCAAGGCCAGAAGAATACCAATGACAACTAGTAAAATTTCACCCACAGCATAAACGAGATAGGTTTTAATTTTACCTGAGTCGAGTAGCCGATGACGGATACGGCGGAAGAATTTTAACATGCTAACCAGTTTTCACACGACATTTAAGTATGCCTATTTATTATCTAAAATGGAATTTCTGCTATTTTGTAGCATAGGAAAAATTAACTCTAAAGCATTTTTCCAAAAAGGTACTTCATGTTCTCCAGGCATTTCAATGTAAGCAAAGTTTTTACTGTGATTTTTAATGGAATTTTTAAAGTTTCTCGCATCTGTTAAGAAATCATCTCCAAGACCACATACTATCATTACATAAGGCATTTGTTGTGGCTCAATAGTGCTTAAAAGGAAATATGGATCGTGGTCAATAGCCTGTTTTGGAAGTTTAAAGACGAGCCCTTCTGGAGTTCGTTCTTTTTGGGTGGAAAAATTCAAAACATCAATAACTTTCTTTCCACCGCTCCAAAGCATGGGACTATTCCAATCTAAAGTATCCCTTTCAAACTCGCTCTGAATGTTTTTAGAGAAATCAATGGCTCCTGAAACAGAGAATATTGCGCCAAATAGCTCTGGATTTCTTAGTCCGACAGCTAATGCTCCGTAACCTCCCATGCTAAGGCCACCAATGGAAGTAGTTTCTTTGGTGTTGGTAATTCGATATTTTTTAGCTACATCAGGAATTAAGTCCTTAACCAGCATGTCTTCCCATTTATGCGGCTTATTATCTGTCTGTCCGGACCAGTTCACATACCAACTGTTACCACCATCGGGCAGAATGATAATGGTTTGAAAATCTGTAGCCCACTTTGGATTCAATTCAGCATAAGTGAGCCAAGATGTATAATTACCCGTATGACCATGTAATAAATACATAGATGGATACTTCTTGGAATTATCTTCATCATAATTCTCTGGAAGGATGACCGTATATTTTAAAGTAAGTTCTACAGATGGACTGTAAAAGGAATCAATACGGATGGTTTCGGTTTGTGCAATTCCAGTTGCTGTTAAAAACAAAAAGGAAAATGCATAAAATATCTTCAGTTTATTTTTCATATCATCAATGCCCATAAAAGTAGCCGTATAATTGATAAGCAAACAAACCTATCCCTGCTATTACAAGATACCAATTGACTGCTTTGTAAAATGCTGGAAACTGCTTATGTTTTCGCGAAAGCGTAATTATAAAAACAATAGGAATTAATGCCAGCACCTGCCCTACTTCTACACCTAGATTAAAACACAGAATTTTTGCTAGAATTTGTCCCTGTCCCATATCAAAAGACTGTAATCGGGTAGAAAGTCCAAAACCGTGAATCAATCCAAAAAGGCCTACCATGAGCAGTAAATTGGGCGATTTTATTTTCAAGGTTTCAAAACCACTCAAATTTTCAAACCCCTTGTACAAAACACTTAGGGCAATAACTGCATCTACTAAGTGTTCATTGGCTGTAATTCCTGCATAGGTCGCACCGATTAAGGTAATACAATGTCCTATCGTAAATATGGTGATGAACTTTAAAATGTCTGTAAAGCTTTTTAAGTAGAATATCACACCAGCCAGAAAAAGTAAATGGTCATAGCCCGTTAGCATATGCGTCGCACCAACCCGGATATAAGCCAACAAACCACCATTGCGTAAAAGCTCCTGGTCGGCACTTGTAACATCATGGGCAAATCCTAAAAGCGGAATGAATAGTAATAACAGCGTCAGCGTTTGCTTTAAATTGATATGTTTCATTAATCGTTTTTTCTAAAGAACAAGAATAACACTCCTATAATTAGAAAGCTACCTAATATAAAAATCCAGGTAGGAATTCCATCTTCATGATCATGATCATCGTGTGTATGGGTACTTGTATTGTTCGTTTGTGCACTTGCATCATGCGTATGGGTTACCTCAAAGGTCAGTGTTGCCCATTTAGATTGATGCGTTAATGTATCACTATCCGTAACACTAACCATGTAAATGGTTCTTAAATAGTAGATACCGTCTTCTGGTAGATTTATCGAGACAATTCCCTCATCATTGGTACGTAACTGCTGACCGCTGGTATGGCTATGTCCTCCCTCTGACTCAGAATTATGAGTATGTTGTTGCCCGTTGTCATTCTGTGCAAGATCGTTATGTGAATGAGCATAAGGGTTCTTGACATAGTCAGCGTACACCAGCTGGTTTGGAAGCGGCTCACCATCTAACAACAACTCTACTTCTAATTGGTCGCCACTAAATTTTTCATAAGGATTAGCTAGTGGAATAAACTCGATCGGGTAGCCTAAGATGGTGCTCCAATCGTCAGTTTTTGTTACACCTACCTGAAAGATGGCTTTTACATGTTTTTGATAACTCTCTACTGCATCCTGATCCAATAAGTTATTATTAGTTCGTTGTTCCAGCATATCTAAAACACCATCGTGTTCGAGATAACTATTAAAATCATCGGCGGTGAGTTCTATGTTTCTGGCTTTAGTAGAGACACCGGCTACATAAGTTCCCGCACTACCAGTAAGGAAACTTAATTGTGTTATGGTGCTGTCTTGGTCTTTCCATTGATCTGCTTGGATGGCTATTCTTTGGCCATGAGCGATAAGAGAGGCGTCCAGCATACGATCTCGCGTGATAATATTTTCGCTATTTTCAAAAGTCCCATTATACAGGCTTAAGGTCGATTGTTGATTAGGCATTAAAAAATAGTATCCCACTTTTATATACAAATCGTGACTGGAGAATAATATAATGGCTAATAGTAGGCAAATGGGTTTAAAATAATGATCTTTAAATTTCTTGGTGATTTCTCTTGTATTTAATTTCATGTTTTATTGTTGATGGTTCGTTTTTTTCATTACGATTTGAATAAACGCTTGTTTTAATGACGTTTATTTTTTGTTATCGACTTTGTCAATATACACTGGTATCTCACATCCCAAAATTTGATTATATTTAATTACAACATTATCTGCACCTGTTACATATATCCCATACTTTGCATTTTCTCCTTCAATGATATTACCTTCAAAAACTAGATTCTTATGAACTCCTGATAGGGCAGGGATAGCGCTTTTAACATTAACAGATATGCCACTAGCATGATTTTGTGTGCCATCTCCTCTTCCACAACGGAGAATACGATTATTTCTAATAATGACATTTTTTGAACCTGGACCTTCATGCCAATTGCCTTCAGCACCAATATGTATTCCTGTGCCTGTGGATTCAATTATCGTAGAGCTTTCAATAATGACATTTCTTGTTTTTACCAATATTCCCCTGGCTAAATGGCTTAAAATAGTACATCCCTCTATGTGTAATTTAGGTAAACGTGTAATATTAATTAATAAGTAATCTTCAAAATTCGTTGGAAGCTCCTCATTAAGGACAAGGTGGGTTTCCCATTTTATAGGGAAAGTATCAACTTTTGTGACTATTACATTTTTTATTTTTATTAATGATGATTTTTCTACTACTTCTAATGTGTCTCCAACTTCAGGGTAATCTAAGACTTGGGCATGCGTTCCTGTGGGAGCATCTACTTTGGTAATATAGCTGTTATTTGTTTTACCTTTAATTGTATAATAGTAATTATGAACATTTGTTGCATCATCTCCCTGTCCTTCAAACATGCAATTTTTAAAGTGAATATATCCTGTACAAGATGTAAAGTGAGTAGCATCAGTATTTGTTGACATTTTTTTCCCCGCTCTAGGGACAACACGTAATCCATTAATTAATATGTTATGTGATCTGTGGCCAACAATTCCCATGCCGGGTTGTGAGTGAATGGTAACATTCTTAATTGTGACATCTTTACATTGATGTATCAATATGGCAGGTCTGAAATGAAAGCTATGATTAATAAGAGCAGTACTATTCAAATAATTTTGAGGAATTTCACTCCAAATTCGTAAGGTTTGTGGTTTAATTAATATGTTTTTTTTAGGAAAGTAAATTGGTTCTGAATGTAGTCTGTTTTTTGTATTGTCCCAAAACATGATTCTTGGCATGACAATATTACTTTTAACAGGGTAATCTTTATTAAAGGTAACATCAAAATATTTTTGGTTAATATTAATTACCTCTCCTTCGCTATGTGGTTGCCTTTCATAATCAATTGTAATCCCTATGATTTTAATTCTCTCTGAATCTACAATTGAAATAGGTTCCATCCAGCCTCTACATATTAGTTCAACCCCTTGACCTGTTAATTCTAAATCATTTTGCTTAAAAATATAAAGTCCTTTAATATAAGGGTAATAAGGTGTGAAAACTACTTTCTCAGGATTTTCTCCCATTTTCATGTCAATAACATCGTCCATGAGTTTAATTGCATCAGGGTGACTCAATATGTATTTTCCAGGCGGAAAATATAGTTTAGATATCTTATTTTTTTTACAATAATCTAATGCTTTGTTTATTTCATTTCTATCATTAATACTGTCGTTAGGTATTGCACCAAAATCAAACACAGATATTTGTTGGTTTGGATTTGAATCTTGACAATAAATGTCCTTGTTACTAATATATAGAACAATAAAAAATATAATTGAGCATTTTAATTTTGATCTTAACATCTCATACAGAATTAATTATTTTGTCAATAATATCTTGGTATTCAAAAAAAAATCCGACTAGCCAGCCATAAATTTAAGTATCTCTTATCCCTAAACCAACTCCCTCTTTTCCGCCAACCTTCTAATGATTAATCAATGTCAATAACAATATCAATTGCAATGTCAATAATCTTGTTATTATTCATATTGAGCTTGACATTGATATTGTTATTGACATTGTTATTTTTCAATTCTAAGCAAAGGCCTTTAGCGCATATTTCAAATCATCGATTAAATCATCTACATTCTCTATCCCTGTGGAATACCTAATCAATCCTTCTGGAATGCCTAATTGTGCCCTTTCTTCTTTAGTACATTCTACATGACTGGTAGTGGCCGGAGGGCCAACAATGGTTTCTACAGCCCCCAAATTAGCAGCCGCATGGGCATATCTCAATCTGGGAATAAAGCGACCTACCGCTTCCAGAGAATTTTCCTTTAACATAAAACTCATCATACCTCCGAAACCCCGCATTTGTTGCCTGGCAATTTGGTGACCTTCATGAGATGTAAGACCTGGATAATAGACCCGTTCTATTGCGGAATGTGATTCCAGGAACTGTGCTATTTTCATTGCGTTTTCGTTCTGTCTTTGAATTCTCAGATCAAGGGTTTTCATACCTCTTAAGATCAGATAAGCTGACATGGGCTCCAGGGTAGCTCCATTAATTTCTCGAAAATGATAGATTTTTTTGACCAGATCTTTTTTTCCACAAATAACACCCCCTAAAGCATCGGCATGGCCTCCTAAATATTTACTGGCACTATGCAAGACTAAATCAGCTCCGAGGTGTAATGGATTTTGATTAATGGGGGTGGCAAAGGTATTATCTACTATGACTATTGCTCCCACCGAATGAGCCGCTTTTGCTAGCTGAGCAATATCCATGACTTTGGTGGTAGGATTGGTGGGACTTTCAAGGTATAGCACTTTGCATCCTTTTAAAACCTCTGCTTTAATTTGTTCATGATTGGTGGTATCACAAAGCGTAGCTTTGATCTGATATTTGGGCAAAAACTCACTGAAGATTACGCTGGTTCCTCCATAAGTATCTTTAACAGAGACAACACGCTCTCCACTTGATAATAAGGCAAATAAAGTACTGCTAATAATGCCCATTCCGGTGGCAGCACTGGTGGTTGATTCCGCATCTTCCAGATCACGAATTTTTTCTTCAAAAGCCTGAACAGTAGGATTGGTATTTCGACTGTAAATGTGCCCAGGTTTTTGGCCCAGGGATACAGCTAACCATTCATTCAAATCTTTATATCCGAAGGATACACTATGTACTACTGGCACTTGTGTGGCTCCTTCCATCAAATAAGTTTCTTCCCCTGACCATACAGATCGGGTTCCCAGATGTGATTTCTTGCTCATTTTTTAGATTTTGAATTCAATTAGGGTATAAAAAATTGAGACTGATTAGCACATTAGGATGCTAATCAGCCTCAAAATAGAGATAATTGAAATTCAAATATCTGCAAAACTCAATTTTCACAGCTTTAAAATCGACTCTTATAAAAAATAGAGGAGGCTCCATAATTTATGGTTCCCATCCTTTGCGATAATTCGCCAGTTTGGAAACTGGCTGAGTAGTGGGTATGGCCCGAACGGGCCACCAACACTTATTACTTTTTAGCCTTTGATTTTAATAGGAACAGACAGTTTTTCCCATTTTAATATTAGAGAGTTATTCTCCAAGGCATAGTCCAATGCTTCTACATGATCTTTTCCAGTAGTTGGCTTTACATTGACGCGTAAGACATCCTTGGAAGAATCATATTCATAAGCACCCCATTGATTGTGTACGGAGTTAAAAATAATAACCCACTCTTCATCATTTGGAATGGCAAAAAAGCCGTACTTGCCAGCAGGGAGTTTCTTCCCTTCCACCATAATTTCATTAGAAACTTCGATGGTGGTGGCTTCATTAGCGCCTGTTCTCCAAACTTTTCCATTGGGTACTAATCCTCCCCAGACCGCCCTTCCTTTTACAGAAGGGCTTCCGTAATTTACATTGATCGTTGTGCCTCCAATTTTGCCTTTCATCTCTTTTCTTGGACTAGGCAGATCTCCCTTGATCACTACTGTTTCATAGGATGAAGAATTATTTGTAGTGGCATTGGAATTAGAATTGGTGGACTTATTGGTGGTTCCACAAGCAGAAAATAAAAAAACAAGCACTAAGCTGAGTAAATAAAATTTTTGATTCATTGTGTTAATTTTTGAAGGATAATAAAGTCAGGCTGGATCGTTATCTGTATAAAGTTAATTTTTTCTTTGGCACATTGAGACCTTCATACAAACTTTCACATTAGTTTAAACTTTTCCGGGTATTTGCTCTCTTCAAGAAATTTTTTGAAATTTTTGATGTTCATGATGTCATGGATGGCTTGCTGTTTATCGCTTGATTGTTCATAATACGATTTGGTAATTTTATAGCCCATCCAATATCCCAAATCATTTGGACGACCTTCCTGCGAGCTGTACAACCAACCTTGATAATCCTTTCCATCCATTTTCTCCTTAAATTCCACCCAGAGTTCTTTTTCTTTGGGATTAGCGAATTCATGAACATGATGGTTAATATGGCGACCCGAAATCAGTTCGGCCATAAAATCGGCAGATCCTTCTTTGATAGCGGCTCCCAAAAGGCTGTTCCCATCATAATTTTGTTGAAAATGGATCAGCTCATGAGCTACTATATGAGGAATTTTATCAACAGAGACCAAAACCGTTTTTAGCCAATTGCCCAATTCCTCTTTTGGAGTGTCTGGGGTGAGGCCATGCATTTCTGCACCAATGATCAGGCCATGCCTTGAGGTAGTACCGCCAGAATTTAAGGCCCCTACCACAAAATACACTGGTGGAAAAACAGCCTTTGGGTAGAGCTCTTTCAATTTGACCAGAGACTGCCGGATGGTATCTTTCATCAGAGGAATTTGCTGAGTGCTCGACTTTATGGAAGAATAATAGTTTGGATGTTTTTTTATCGTTTTGGAGAGATGTTCGGCATCCCGAATGCGATTTCTGGTAAAGCCTTTTACCCCTTTAGAACCTTTGTCGAGATAGAGCTCTTGAAATACGGAAGGATCAAAATCAGGTTTAGCTCTATCAAAAGCCTCCCAAAAGTTATCTAAATCAGTAGTGACCAATTCAGTTTTAAGCGGATCTTTATTTTTGGGGCCTGATAAAAAGAAATTCATAAATAATCCTAAGAGAATAATAAGGCTGATGATGCCTATAAGAACTTTGCGGTTCATATTCAATTATTTGATGTTAGTGAAAATTTCTATCAAACACAGACACAAAGTGTCAAGTAAGCTCCAAACCAGGATCATTCAAAATTTGTCATTCACCACTCTCACTTCACCCTTGTGGCCTTCTCGTTCATATGATGAATCCACACCCCTTCCTCATCCTTACTTGTTCGAATAAATGTTTTTCTGAAAAAAGAAGCATACTCCCCATTTTCCCTTGAAATGCTCATTTCGCCCTTTACATATTCCGTAACTTTATTTTGGATGAGAAATTCGGCAGATGTTTTTAATAGAAAACCATTTGAATTCTTTTCCATTTGCCCCTGCATCAAAACTTTTATGGGCCAGGTGGAACTGAGCCAGAGGCTTTCATAACACTCATAAATCGAATTGTAATTAAAATAGACCTCATCCAGGCCTCTTATTTTGCCTGGGCGCTCCATCTCGTAGGTGCATTTGATAAATTGATTATCCATAGCATTTTCGCAGCTAAGGGTGCCTGTTAAAATCCTCGGTTCTTCACTTTGTGGGCGATAAGTCCGTTCAATTTGCCATTGGCCCACTAAAAAAGAAAGATCTTCTGTTGACTTTAAGATTTGTGAAGTTTGAGCACTCAAAGGTTGTAATAAACCAATTAAAAGAATGATGAAAATATTAAGAGAGAATGCTCTCAGCAGGAATTTAGAGTCAGGTGTAAATTCTGTGGTCATTTCCTTGATTTTATAAAAAATAATTCTGCAAAGAATGCTTAAAAAAGCCATTGGCTTTTTTAAGCATTCTCTATTCTACTCATCTCTTAAAGCTTTAATTGGATTGGCCATAGCCGCCTGATAAGATTTGCCACTTACCGTCAGCAAAGCGATAAAAATGATCAAAAGAGCGCCCAAAATGAACATGCCTGCTCCAATAGTAGTCCGATAAGCGAAATCCTGTAACCACTGATTCATCAGATAATAAGCTAGTGGAAAGGCTAAAATCATCGAAACCACGATCAGTTTAGCATAATCAGCGGCCAAATAACCAATGATCTGACTGGCAGAAGCTCCTAGCACTTTTCGGATGCCGATTTCTTTTCTATTTTGTTCCACGGTGTAGGAAATCAAACCAAATAAGCCAATACAGGCTACAAAAATAGCCAGTGAAGCAAAACCAATGAAGATCAGATTGAATCGTTGATCCGCCTTGTATTGAAGGGCAAAATTTTCATCCATAAAGAAATAGTCAAAGGGATTGTCGGGATAGACCTTATCCCATTGTGCTTCTACCGCAGCTATAGATTGACTCATGTCTTGGGTCTGTATTTTTAAGGAATAATATCTTCCCCTTTCTGGATCATGAAAGAAAAGGACAGGGTCCAAATCTTCCTTAATGGAGGCCTGGTGGTAATTGTCCACCACACCCACTATGGTTGTCTCTCTTCTAGTACCTGGATTGAGTTTTTCACCGATGGCTTCTTCCGGACTAGCAAAGCCTAAATGAGTCAAAGCGACTTTATTCATGATCACACTGGCTGTATCTGTAGATCGATCTCTACTAAAATTACGTCCTGCTAATAACTCGATCTCGAACTCTGGCAAGAAGTGTTCATCAGCAGAAATGACATAACAATCTCTATCTTCATCAGGAAAATGCCGGCTACGGAACCCGGATATACCAAAATTTTCTATGCCTGGAACGCTGGAAGAAATAGTCATACTTTTAACAGACGGAATCTCCTCCAGGGTATTTTGAAAAATGCCTAAGCGGGTACTTAAATCTTCATTTGCTCCTGAGGTAGGTGCACGGAGTACCAGCGTTTGGTCAATGTTTAAACCAAGGTCATAATTTTGCATGTACCTAAGCTGTTTCATGACAATAAAGGTTCCCAGAATCAGGACAATAGAAACCGCAAATTGAAAAACAACCAAAACCTGCCTGAATCCAAAGGATTTGCGGCGCCCATAAAATTTACCTTTCAATACCTGTAGCGGGTCAAACGAGGAAAGCACAAAGGCAGGGTACAAGCCTGAAACTACCGCACCCAAAGCAATAAGCCCTAATAAGCTCAATAAAATGCTTGGTTGAAGGAGATAATCTATTTTTAGATTTAAATCAAAAAGACCATTTAAGGGATTCAATAAGACCAGTACTAAAAAGATGGAAATAAAAACACCAAGAACATTATATAAAAAAGCTTCCGTTAAAAATTGAAATAACAGCTGACGCTTTTGAGCCCCCACTACTTTTCTGATGCCTACTTCCCGGGCTCTTTTTACGGCTCTGGCAGTGGATAGATTAATGAAGTTGATCCAGGCAATGATTAAAATAATCAAGGCTACCGCTCCAAGAAAATAAACCTGGTAGGATCCACCATTTTGTCCCATATCCCAACTCAGGTTGCTACTGTATAAATGGATGTCTTTTACGGGTTGGCTCCACAGGACCTCTCTGGAATTATTGCTTTGATAACGTTCTGCTTTTTTGACATCGAGAAAAGTAGCCAGTTTTTCATCAAAATTAGCTCTGGAAGCATTTTCATCTAAGTGGACAAAAGTATAAAAGTCATACCAGCCCCAATTGTCAGTCAAGGTTTCAAAGTTGTTTAAGGAGGCCAGGGAAATGACAATATTAAACGACATATGAGAATTAGAAGGGATATCCTCCATAACACCGGATACCACCAGCTGTTGTTGCCCACGCCGGGTAAGAATTTCCCCTACAGCTTGTTGGCTGCCAAAATATTTTTGGGCAGTACTTTCAGAGATCACTACCTGATTTTTTTCGGATAAAACAAGCCCGGGATCCCCCTGAATAAGCTTTACTCCAAAGGTTTCAAAAAAGGTCTTGTCGGCATAAACAGCATCATTTTCATTATATCTGACTAAAGGGCCATTATCCACTAATCTGCTAAAAACGCCATTGCCAAAGGGCAGGATTCGGGTATAAGATTTTACTTCCGGGAATTCTTTCTCCAAAGTAGGGCCTACGGCCGGAAAAATTACGGCACTCTTGGTTTTTAATTCCTGATTTCCGTACATATCCATCACGACCCGGTAAGTGTTTTCGTAATCGGGATGGAAGCGATCATAATTGATTTCCTGAAAAATGTACAATCCGATGAGTAAGCAACTTGTCAGGCCCAATACCAGGCCACCTAAATTGATAAGGCTATAGGTTTTGTTTTTGACAAAATTGCGCAGTCCAATTTTGAAATAGTTTCTAAACATGTCGGGTGGTTTTCCTTAAGGAATGATAAGTTCCTTGTTAAGATAGGGATTATTTCAAGGATAAGGATACCAGTATGACAAGATTAAAGTTAAATAAGGTTAAATAGAAGAGAGCAATGATTATTCACTATCCTTCATCTCCTTAATTTTTCCCAAAATAAGCTCTTTTTCCAGTTCAGATTTGGTAAGACTCAAGGCTTGTTTAAATAAGGATAATGCTATTTCTTGATTTCCAGAGTGCAAAGCTATCTCCCCTTTTACTGCATAAAATAAATGGTAAGAGCTGATCTTTGGATCTTGGCCGATATCTTCCAGAATGCCCCATGCTTTTTCCGGTCCTTCCAAGTAATAAACAACGATGGCTTTATTCAATAAAATGATGGGAGAGGTTTTTATTTCAATCAATCGATCATAGAGCCATAATATTTTTTTCCAATCCGTATTGGCAAAAGAGTCACTTGAGCAGTGTACAGAAGCGATGGCGGCTTCCAAATGGAAAGGGCTTAATTTGAAGCCCGAACCAGAATTTTGCAGATACTTAAATCCCAGCGTAATTAATTTTTTATCCCAGCTTTGGCGATCCTGATTTTCTAATAAAATTAGGCTGCCTAAGTCGCTTTTCCGGCTATCAAATCGAGCCAGGTTAAAATACATTAAAGAAAGTAAGGCAAGGGTATCTGTTTGACCAATTCCTCGATCAATAAGAAGGTTGGTTAAATAAATAGCTTGATGGCACAAATCCTTTCCTCGGGAGGCATTTTCTGGATAGGTTTGAAAGCCCTCATGAAACATTAAATACAAAACGGTATTGACCGTTTCTAAATTTTTGCTGGAAGGATTATCCAGGTAATACTTGAGTTTTTCCTTATTTAGATTTTTCAGACTTCTCTGTAAACTTTTAAACACGGCTTCTCTTCCCTGAACCAATACTCTTGCGATTTGGCTAGCTTCGAAACCACCTAAAAGCTTCAATATTAATATGATCTTGTTTTTTTCAGAAAGATCAAGACAACTACAGGCAAATAATAGATTTAGCTGGCTATTTTCAATTTCTTTTTCAGAAAAAACATCCTCCGCATTCCAAAATACCAGATGGTCTAACTGCTCGGAAAAGGAGAGATTTTTACTTTTTTTTATATAGTTGATGGCCTTATTTTTGGCCACAGTTATCAACCAGGCTTCGGGCGAACGAGGAGGATTTGTTGGCCAGGTTTTCAAAGCAGCATAGAAAGTATCCTGAATAAGGTCTTCGATAACAGTCAGGTGTTCCGTACCCAGATAATAAGTCAGGATGGAAGTCAATCTTCCTTTCTGCTCTTGAAAAGTCCTGGCCAAATATTGTTGATTGTTTTCAGGCATTCTTAGATCTTATTTATTCAAGGGCTTTAGGCCACTGAAAAACGCTGATTTCGCTGAAAAATGCTGTTCATCGTCTATTACTAAAATGGGAACAGCTTAATCAGCGTTTTTCAGCGGCAACAGAGATTTCTAATCACAATTAATAAACCATTATCGGCCTTACCTCTACACTACCATTATGCTCTAGCGCTGGGCATCCTTTAGAGATTTCCACAGCTTGTTCTAGGTTTTCTGCCTGAATGATATAGTATCCTCCGATCGCTTCGCGAGCTTCCATATAAGGTCCGTCGGTTACTAAGCGACTTTTAGAAGCAATTACTGCCCCTTCTTTATCCAATCCATCTCCTGCTTTAAAATTCCCACTTGCCACCAATTCTTTCACCCAATTCATATGCGATTCTACTAGTTCTTGCATCTCATCAATGGATAAAGCATCCAATGCATCAAAATCTTCCCGTAGGAGTAATATAAAATCTTTCATGTTATTTAGTTTTTGAAGTTACGGAATTAGGACTAGGGTCTGTGTTAAGGGTACCCAACTTTTTATAGCTGTATTTTTCTTCTTTTATCACTCCTTCTTTATACTTAATGGTCATAAATACCTCCATTTGGTTATCTCCAATTCTAACCATGGTCAGTCCATCAAAATACAGCTTATTTTTGGCCACTTTGACCAATCGAAATTCTTTGTAGCCCTCTTTGTTTTCCCATCCTTTTAGATCATAGGTAAAATGTTTGACTCTCATAGAAAGGGTATTGTCCACTTCTGCTATATCAGCAAAGGCAAAGAATTTAAATTTTTCAGTTTTAATCATGCGGAAGGTTCCCACCATGTGATTGTTATAAGCAGGGGCCCAAATCTCTTCACAGGTACCATCTAATCCTTCTCCAGTCCATTGACCAACAATCCAGGCAGCATCCTGAAGGGTGGCTTGGGGGCGAGGAGAACTTTCATCCCATTGGAGGATATTTGGAGAAACTTGTGTCTGAGCACTTGCCATCCCACAAATTAGTAGTAGAAAAACGAATGTCAAGGTTAAATTTTTCATAATAAGTGTCTGTTTTTTCCTAGTAGACAATCGAAAAATTCAGATTGGACATTTTATGCATTTTTTTTTGACATTCTTGCCTCCCTCTAGAGTTGGGAACTGAAAATGAATAAGGTTGATCATTTTTTGACACTTCATGCCTCCGGCAGACGGGGGCTAAAGCACACTGATAGTTACTGACTTACACTGTTTAAGTCAATGCTAAATAAACCTTACTTTAATTTATGAAATGTCATTCTACCTTTTACATTTTTCTTTTTACCTCTTCAGTTTCCTTCAATTTTCTCAAGAAAAAAACTCCGGTAAGATCTACTAATGGTAAGTTGTTTATTACCTATTTCCACATATTCATTCGTGTATCCAGAAATATGTGAAACGGAGACAATGAACGAGCGGTGAATTCTGATAAAAAGCTTGGAAGGGAGTTTGGTTTCTATATTGGAAATAGTGTCTCTGGTGAGGATCATCTTGGAAGGGGTATGCAGTTTTACATAATCACTTAAGCTTTCGATATAAAGGATGTCATCCCAATTGACTTTGACCATTTTTCGATCCGAACGAACGATCAGATAATCTCTATTTGAATAATTGGAATCAGGAGATGTCGTATTTTCCGAACGGTATTTTAAAATGGCTTGTCGTAAGCGGTCTAAAGAAATAGGTTTTAACAAATAATCAACCGCCTGCAAATCAAAGCCATCAATGGCATATTCTCGATAAGCTGTTGTAAAGATGATTTTAGTGCTTTTGGGAAGAGATTGTGCTAAAGCGAGACCTGAAATATCCGGCATGTTGATGTCTAAAAAAATCAAATCCACCGTGTGTTTTTCCAGGGCAGTCATGGCCTCCAGGGCATTTTTACAATATTCCAGCACTTCAATACCCATGATTTGTTTGAGGAGTAATTGCAGAATATCCCGGGCAACAGGCTCATCATCTACGATTATACATTTGATCTTCTGCATGATGATTTTAAATTAAATAGAATCAATTTTAAGGTCTACTTCAAACCACTCCTTACTGGCATTTATTTTTAACTCATGAGCACTGGGAAATAATATTTTCAAGCGCTCTTGAATATTCGTTAAACCTATCCCCTTACCTTTTTGGAGCTTATTACTAGTATTTTTGATATTAAAATGCAAGTAATTGTCATTTGATGAAATTAGCATTTCTATCTTCAAATATCCCTCTACCAAACTTCCATGCTTAAAAGCGTTTTCTACAAAAGGAAGTAATAAAAGTGGAGGAACCAATACCTGCTCACTCGTCAACTCTTTTGTAAAGTTAACCAATAAGGTATCCTTAAATCGAATTTTTTCCAAGGCGAGGTATTTTTCCAGATTGGATATTTCGTCCAATAAAGGCACCCTGGGCTTGTGTACCTGATAAAGGATATAGTCTAAAAGGTTAGATAGTTTTAAAATAACCTCCGGAGTTTCTTCTCTTTTTTGAAGCGCCAGACCATAGATGGTATTTAAAGTATTAAACAAAAAATGGGGTTGAATTTGGTTTTTTAGATAGGCTAGTTCTTGCTCCTTGGCGTGGAATTTCAGATCCAATAGTTGTTTTTGCAATTCACTGTTCTTTAAAGCTGATAAACTGTTTTTTTGCCATAAACTTCCATAACTAATTAGAGCAACTACTAAGAAGATCAAAATTTGGAGCCAAATAAAATTCCTGCTCATTGGAGGTAAATTCTCATACTCTAATGATGGAAAATAAGCCAGACTGAACAGGAGAAAAAATATAAGACAACCCATGGTAAAAAGAGCCGTAATGACAGCATAAACACTAAACAGCAGGTATTTTTTAGGAGTAAGAAATTTCGGGATCAAGAAATACAAAACGATGTAACTAATCAGCATAGTGAGTACAAGTAAGAAAATAGAGAGGCTTAAAATATAAGGGATGTTATCAGAATTATAGCTGAAAATAAGAGCATAGAATATCCATACAATACCCCATAGTAAAAGGTGTGGGAAAAAATTAGTTCTTTTTTGATTCATTTCTTTCATGATGAGCCAAATAAGTAAAAAAAATACATTTTGATCCTGATTATCGATGGATGACCAAATTAGAGAGGGATTTAACCAATTCGATTAGGATCAAGCAACTTAGGTGACATAATCTTTGAGATTTGGCCGCTTATCCTATTAAATGGTTTAAATCCAATGTAGATGAAAGCATTCATCGCATAAAGAAATAAGGTCTAATCTCAGACCGTATTTTAGCGCTCATTAATCAAAAAAATCATTGATATGAGAATGCCTTTTTTAGAATTTATTACAAGTGGAGATTTAAAGTTTGTCCTTGTTTTTATCGTTTTTTTGGGAGTAGCTATTTTTCATTTTATCAAAAAAAGCCAGGCTTCAAAAAATGCTGACTCCATAGATCAAATTAAACTTCACAACGGAAAGATTAATAAAGCAGCTTCCTGGGTACTTATATTGAGTGTTTTATCCTTACTCTTAGGCTTGATGCACAGTCTTTATTTTATAGCTAAGGCAGGAGGAGTGGCACCACAACTGATATTTCAGGGCTTAGCCAATACCTTGATAACTCCTGTACTGGGCATCTTTTTCTTTATCGTCTGTAAGATTCTTGCCTCCAATTTTGGTCCGAAATTAAATAGCCTCTAATATTTTCACTATGAAGGATATACCTAAGTGTTTGTTTGTTTTATGTTTGACTTTTGTCCTCCTAAATTGGACACAAGCACAATCATTAGAAGCCAAAGAGCTAAGGCAAAATGGTGAATTGCAGAAAGCAATCGCTGCCTATAAAAAAGTCTTTTATGAAAAACCTGATGTTTCCGATAATACTTATGATTTAGCCTGTGCTTTTGCACTTACTTTTCAAATTGATAGTGCTTTCCAATACCTGGAATTAGCCCTGAAAAAAGATAGTTCTCTATGGGCTTTAGCGGATACGGATTTATTCGCCTTAATTAATGATGAGAGATGGAAACAGGTTGAAAATGAACAGTTGAGGAAGTACCAGGAGGCAAATGGTGCTTTCAAACATCCAGAATACGTAAAAAAGTTGGTCAATATGATTCTCAAGGATCAATCCTTGGATTATTATGTGGATCAAGCCAAGAGTCAGTACATGAAACAAGGTACTATTCCGCATTGGTATTATCCCATTGCAGCTTATAAACAACAAATAGGAAAGACCAATTTTGAGCAAATGTTAGGGCTAATCGAAAAATATGGCTGGCCTAAATATTCTTCCGTTGGTAAATTAGCAGCGGATGCTCCTTTATTAATCATTAATCATCATGAGAGTGAGGAGGTGCGCAAGCAATTTTTACCTCAAATCAAAAAAGCTTGCTTGGAAAAAGAAGGTAGCTGCATGGAATATGCTAAAATCCATGATCGAATCTTGGTGAATGAGAACAAGCCTCAAGTATATGGAATGCAGTTTAGATTCAATGCTCAAAACCAATTAGAGCCTTTTCCCATTCAAGATCCAGAATATGTTGATGAACGTCGGAAGGCGATTGGATTGGAACCATTACAAGTGTACTTGAAAAGGAAAATCAATTATGATTGGGTAATTGAACAGAAAGTTAAAGAGTAAGTTTGAATTATTCTCGAGTTTGTATTGAAAGTTATTTAAAGTAATGTTTCTATTATAGGGTATGGTTCCGTGGTTCCAGGGTTCCATGTTCCATGTAAAGTGTTTCAAAATTGGAAGACCTTTTGTTATTTGAAACCTTCTTAGGCACGCAACTACCTCAGGTAGTCAGGGATTTCGCACATTTTGCAGATTACTTTTAGCGGAATTTGCGTGATCCCTGACTGCCTGAGGTAGTTGCGTGAGAAAAAAGCTACAATAAAAAACTATCCCTTCAATGAATAAATCCCTAAACTCGGAACTCGGAACTCGGAACTCGGAACTATGGAACCCTAACACCTTTCATCCTCGGATTATACTCCCAATAAATCTGTTTAGCAAGCCCATTTTGATCTCTTTCAATAACCAAATTAGTCCAAAAAAAGCGGTTGAATAGCACATCTTGACTGATAGGGATTATAGATACGTCATAAAAGGGGTAGCCACCAGTACCTACCAGGAAACCATTTCTGGAGGCAATTTCAAAAGTGTAGTTAGGGAACTTAAAAACCCCTACCGTAGAATCAATATACCCCTGATTTATTTTGATAGATGTTCTGGCTTTAAATGGCTCCAGTTCTTTTTCAAAAATTAAAGCTGCCAGACCTTCTCCAATGGTGGTGGCCAGGCCAATGTGGTTGTTACCAAGGACAATAATGGTGGTGTTTTTTTCTGGGAAGTAGCCGATAAATGAGCTAACTCCAGGACTGTTTCCATTATAATAAATAGCTTTCTCACCAGCTTTTTCACTGACAAACCATCCATAACCTTCATCGATCATTTTTTCTACCCTTTGCTTTGGAAGGACTTTTCCATTCATTAAAGCAGTTACCCATTTGAGTAGATCTTCTGTTGTAGAATAAAGAGAACCATTGCCTGTTTTTACGGACCAATCAATATAGGGTGTATTTTCGATGGAAGTGTATCCTCCTGCAGGAACATAACCTGTTGCTAGGTTCTCAATAAGCTGTCCCATATGTCGATGATGCCCTGTATGCTTTAATCCTATAGGGTCGAAAATGTTTTTCTTGAGAAAGACTCCATATTCTAAGCCTGAAACCACTTCTATAAGACGCGCCAGAATATTATAATTGGAGTTACTATAAGAATATTTTTCACCTGGTTCCAAAAAAAGCTCCATTTCTTTAATGACGTCTACCAGGCTGCGGGCTGTTTGATGCTTCATTTGTAAGTCATTGAAGCCGGAAGTCCTGTTGATATCCGGAATTCCAGAATGATGATTAAGGAGGTGATGAATGCTTATCTTTTTAAAAGAACTTAATTCAGGTAAATATTTAGTAATCGAATGATCCAATTGAATCAACCCTTTCTCCTCTAAAATCAAAACGGCAGCCGCTGTAAAACTCTTGGACAAAGATGCAATATGAAATTTAGTGAGGGGAGCATTTGGAATGCCAAATGTCCGATTTGCCAGTCCATATCCTTTGCTAAAGATAGTTTGTTGATTTTTATAAATTAAAATGGAACCGCTATAATTATTCCCTTGAAGTAGCGGCATTAAATATTCGTCAATTTTTGGTTCCAAACTTTTACTTTGAGCATTCACTACTTTGGAAAATTGCAAACATAGGAAAAAGTTAAGTAGCAATAGTACTGAGTAATATTTCATAAAACAGAAATTTTCCAGGATGATTTGATATCCTTGAAATTAAGGCAGAATTACTCAAGATCAGCAAATACCTTCACGAACAACTCAAAATCAACATAAAGTCGAAGGGAATATTTAATACTTTTACTACTATGAATAGCTTATCCAAAATCAATACCATCTGGCTGATTCTTTTCTATATAAGCTTTTTGATTTTGGCTCTGTATAATGGCTTCAATTACTTTAACAAAAGTGTAATAGAAAGTGGCTTCGATTATATTGATTTTAAAGTTAAAATTGGCGACGATGAAAGCTGGAGGTGGAGTGATTTTCAGGCTGATTCTTTGCTAATTTCATTACCAAAAGAAAAAGGTGTTGACTTATGGTGGATAAGAACAAAGATTAATCTGGACAAAACCCTGGGGCCAAATGAAAAGTATGGTTTAAAAGTAAGTACTTCGGGTGCTCATGATCTGTATTTTAATGGCCATTATATAGGAAGCAATGGGATAACAACGGGTGGCCCTGGTTCTGGTATTGCAAAAATTTACCAATTCTATGTTATCCCAGATTCATTGGCCACTATTGGTGTTCACCAAATAGCGTTACGGATATCTAGTAAAGGAATCTATAAATTGCATTATCCAGAGATCTTGCCTGATGAATACGGTAATCTGACGCGCAAGCCCTTAATTCTTGCTTTATTTATTCATTTTTTAGCAGGAATTTTTCTGTTTCTATTCCTCTACTTTATCATCCAAGCTCCTTCATCAGAAACTAAAAGACAGTTTTTAACTTTTAGCTTCCTTTGCTTGGGATTATTGCTTTTGTTGGTATTCGAATATTTAAAATTTTATTACCAATATTCTTATACCTTCCATGTTTTTAGGGTTGAGCTTATCTCCTATTTAACCTTGTTTGTTGCCATTTTGCTGCCAATTTATTTACTGTTCCACTATAATTTTTCAAAAAAAAGATGGCTTATTTTAATTGGATTAATACTTCTTGCCTTTGCGTTTGTACTAAGCCCGGGATATGATGAAAGGGCCTATTACTTTATTTTTATTTCCTTTTTTTCGGCACTTGCAATAGTTGGCAGGGCGATCATTTTGGAAAAAGAAAGACACTATTTAATATTCACAGGAGTTTTGTGCTGCTCTATTTGCCTTTTCATTTATTTTGACCTGACCCTTTTCCTGGGTTTTGGAATATTTTCACTGATCATTACCTTCCATTATTTAAATGAATCTATCCAAGAAAAAAAGGAGTATCAAGCTTCTTTATTGAAGGCCAAACGATTAGAGGTAGAATTACTGAAAATGAAACTGCAACCTCATTTTTTGATGAATACCCTCACTTCGCTAATTGATATCATTGAAGGGGATCGCCATCAAGCTAAAGCCTTTGTTATTTCCCTTTCCAAGCTATTTGATATTATCAATGAAATATCATCTAATGTGAGTATTCCGCTCTCAAAAGAATTAGACTTGTGTAAAGAGCATTTAAAAATCATGAGTTATAGAAAAAATGTTCAATATTCATTGATTACAAAGAGCTTGAATCCTAGTGAACAAATACCTCCTGCGGTTTTACTAACCATTCTTGAAAATGGCCTGGTTCACAACAAACCCATTGACCATAAAATGGAGTTCATTGTTGATTTTGAGGAGACTGATACTTTTAAAAAGTACATTGTTTTTTCCTCAGGAAAAACCAGGCATCTGAATAAGGAAATTGAAGACGGTATCGGAAATCGCTATATCAAAGCAAGATTGAATGAATTTTACCAGGAAGGCAATTGGGAATTTATCACCCAAAAAGAAGAACCTGACGGGTGGTTTACAAAAATTAAGATTGCTAAAAACGGAGCATTATGAAAGTTTTAATTCTTGAAGATGAGGCCAGAGTGGCTAATCAATTGAAAAAGTTAGTCGAAACTATTCTCAAAGGTGGTGATTATGCTATTAGAGTTTGTTTTGAACTGGAAGATGCCATCTCATTGATTGATCAAGAGCAAATAGACCTTCTACTGTTGGATCTAAACCTAAATGGGGAAGATGGCTTTGAAATATTAAAGCGATTTTCCGCAGAGTCATTTCATACCATTATTACCTCCTCTTATAAAAATAAAGCAATAGAAGCATTTGAATATGGCGTATTGGATTTTGTTCCCAAACCTTTTGAGTTAGAGCGAATGAAAAAGGCATTTTCCAGAATAGAAAAAAATCAGGTGGCTAAAAACCCTGCCCGGTATTTAGTGC
The DNA here is from genome assembly GCA_028285545.1 of Saprospiraceae bacterium. GTDB lineage: Bacteria > Bacteroidota > Bacteroidia > Chitinophagales > Saprospiraceae > JANQPA01. The sequence goes on from JANQPA010000064.1 coordinate 25,732, forward strand.
TTAAAAAAAGCCTTTTTAATCAGGTTGTTGCGATTGAGGAAGTGTATTTTATAGAAGCCCAGGGGCATCATAGTATTCTGGGTTTAAAAAATGGAAGAAAAGAAACGCATCATAAATCCCTTGGCAAGCTATTAAAGATTTTGCCTCATCATTTTAAACAAGTTCATAGATCTTTTGCGGTAAATACACAAGTAATGGAGCAGATCAATTCATTTGAAGGAAGTAAATACGAACTGCTCTTAAGGAATGGTTTTAAAGTGCCAATTGGCAGAAAATTCTATTCTACTTTTAAGGAATATTTTATTTAGAGATCTGAAAAAATCTGTTTCCAGGTTTCAGAAAGAAAATTATCTCACCTGCCGTTATGGCATGAAATTTACTTTGGCGCAACTTTTGACAGTCCAAGAGTATGAGTAAAAAGAAAGTTTCTTTTGGATGGGCTTTTAAAGAGTTTATCTGGCCCAGAAGAGGCATAGTAGGCCTCGGTTTATTTCTAATTCTGGTGAGGAGTTTGGCTGGTTTAGTTTTACCCTATGCCAGTAAGTTTTTATTGGATGATATCATTCCCGCCAAAGATCAGCAAGCATTGACGGTGCTATTAATTGCGGTAGTCTCAGCCATTATCTTACAGGCAAGCACCTCCTTTGCTTTGGTGCGATTGCTAAGTGTAGAAGCCCAGCATTTGATTAAAATATTAAGAACTAAGGTTCAGAAAAAACTGCTGACCTTACCCATTCGCTTTTTTGATAATAATAAATCCGGGGCATTGGTTTCCAGAGTGATGACGGATGTTGAGGGAGTTAGAAATTTAGTGGGGACCGGACTGGTGCAGTTGATTGGAGGATCAGTCACCTCCATATTATCCTTTATTATTTTGATAAGGATGAATGCATTGATGACGGTATTTGTCCTTGTCCCGGTAGTGATTTTTGCCTTTATCGCCTTTAAAGCGTTTGGCTACATCCGACCTATTTTTAGAAAAAGAGGGAAGATTAATGCTGAAGTTACAGGGCGATTAACAGAAACCCTGAACGGCATTCGAGTCATCAAAGGATTTAATGCAGAGCGTCAGGAAAATGAAGTTTTTGAATCAGGAGCTAATCGCCTTTTTCTGAATGTAAAAAAAAGCTTGACTGCTACGGCATTAATGACTAGTTCGTCTACCTTTTTAATTGGTCTTGCTTCGGCCGGTATTATGGGCATTGGAGGTTATTTTATGATGGGTGGAACGATGACAACCGGTGAATTCCTGTCCTTTACCTTATTCTTAGGATTTTTAATTGCTCCTATTGTTCAAATGGGGAATATTGGATCTCAACTGACAGAAGCCTTGGCTGGCCTGGACCGTACCGAGGAATTGATGAATATGGAAGAAGAGGATGATCCCGAGGTAAGGACAGAAATTTTGAAAGACATTAAAGGAGACATCATTTTTGAAAATGTAAGCTTTGCTTATGAAGAAGGAAAAGAAGTCTTGCATAATGTATCGTTTAAAGCTCCAAGAGGGAGTGTGATTGCTTTGGTGGGATCATCGGGTTCTGGAAAGTCGACTATTGCAAGTTTGGCAGCTTCCTTTCTTACTCCAATTTCCGGGACAGTGACTATTGATGGGATAGATATGTCGACGGTCAACCTTAATTCTTTCCGAAAAGATTTAGGGGTAGTTTTACAAGATGACTTTTTATATGAAGGGACAATTCGTGAGAATATCTTATTTCCCAGACCGAATGCTTCAGAAGAAGAACTATTGGCGGCAGTAAAAGGTGCGTATGTGGATGAATTTACGGATCGATTTGAGGATGGTTTGGATACTTTGATCGGAGAGCGGGGGGTGAAACTATCTGGAGGGCAGCGACAACGCATATCTATTGCAAGGGCTTTATTGGCCAATCCCAAGATTATCATCCTGGATGAAGCCACGTCCAACCTGGATACCGAAAGTGAATCTTTTATCCAAAAAAGTTTGAATGACCTGATGAAAGATCGAACCACTTTTGTTATTGCCCACCGCTTGAGTACTATCCAAAAGGCAGATCAGATTTTAGTAATTGAAGAAGGACGTATTGTGGAAGAAGGTAGGCATGAGGAGTTATTGGAGAAGAAGGGGCGGTATTATGATTTGTATACTTATCAGAGTAGGATATAGTTTTAGATGGCGATTACAAATCGCCACCAGCTTAGATTACAAATCGCTACCAGCAAGCAAATTGCCACTAATATGTATAACGTAGCCCTTAATTGGGATTATATTTTTGAGCCTTTTTCATCAAAATAATAGCCCCAAGAAATGGGATGGGGATTATTAAAAGATCGGCAATTTCCCGAATCCCTAGCCAAATAAATAAATAATAAGCTCCAATAAGTATCAGGCCGATGAGTATCAAGCCATTGCGCATAAAAATTGAAAGGCCTTTAATATCGATTTTCTTTTTCTGGTCTTCAGAAAGGGTATTATAACCTGCTATCAAATTAGGAGCAGCCTTTACCGCAAAGCCAAGAACAATTAGAAAGAAACCGACTAGGAGAGTGATGAATTCCATTAATCATTTGCTTTTGATGACTAGGAGGGATATAAGATTTATTTTTCCAAAATATTTAGTTGTTTCACCTACTAACTATATTTTCACCCCAACTCCATATGCAATATAGGATAAGGCTTGCCTAACCCATCCAATGGAGAACGGCGAACCACTTTAAAGCCAATATGTTTGTAAAAACCAACCGCCTGCGGATTGTCTTCATTGACATCTACTTTGGTGGCATTTAATTCGTTGATAGCGAAATTCATTAAACTCCTACCTATTCCTTTTCCAAAAGCCTTAGGGTGAACAAAAAGCATTTCTATATTCTCTTCAGCTACTCCCAGGAAAGCGAGAATATTATTATTCTCATCTTTAATGCCTCTTAAGTCAACCGCATCCAGGTATTGATCAAGTATGAGAGGTTTAAAATATTCAATATCTGATTCTGGTAAAAAATGATGGGTAGCTCGAACGGAGGCTTCCCAAACTTCTACCACTTCAGGATGATCTGGTTTTTGGATTTTCTCAATTTGATAACTCATATTCATTTGATATTTAATTGCTCAAGCCTAGCTCCCGTAGGATGGTTTGTTTGTCTTCGTAAGCAGAGGTGATTTCTGGGTTTAATTCCAGGGCTTTATCAAAGTCCTTGAGGGCTTCCGTATTGCGATTTAAGGCCATCAGGATTTTTCCACGCAGATCATAGCCAGAGCCAAAATCTGGATTGACTTTAATGTCCTCATTGACATCTTTTAGTGCATCATCAAATTGACCCAAATGATACAAGGCATAACTTCTTTGTAAGTAGACATCTTGAAAATTAGCATCCAATTCCATTAACTTATTGATGTCCTCCAAGGCTTTTTCGTACTCCTGAAGGATATTATAGGCTTTTCCTCTTTTGAAATAGGCATCTTTATTTTCAGGATTAATTTCTAAGACTTTGCTCAAATCTGCTAATGCCTCTTCATCCCGCTCCAAATCAAACAAAACTTTTCCGCGATATAAATAGGAGAGTTCATCATTTGGCTCAATTTCTAAAGCCTTGTCAAAATATTTAATGGCTTCTTCATTTTGATCTAAATCTTCCAACACACAGGCTTTTAAATAATAGCCAGTGTGATGTTCAGGATTCAGTTCAATAGATTTATCAAAATCATCTAAGCCTTCCTGGAATCGATCCAGCTGACAAAAGGCAATACCCCGATTAAAATAGGTTTCATAATTTTTAGGGTCAAGCCTTATGGCTTTATTGAATGTTTTCAGGGAATGTTCAAACCGATTCAAAGTGACTTCTATGAGTCCTTTATAGTTCCAATATTTGGCTTCTTTAGGAGCTTGTTTAACAGCTTTCTCTATGGCCCACAGCGCTTTTTGATATTCTTGTTTAGAAAACAGATCTTGGCTTTTTTTGAAATGTATCTCTGAGGACATATGGTTGTTTTTGATGAGTATTTAAGAAGGTATAAAGTAGAATGTAAAAGGTAAAATGACTTCAAATACCCAATACAATTGTTTTAATGACTAGAAAGTGCCACCCTGAAACCTAAATTAAAATATCGGCTGTTTGGGTAATCATAATTTCTCCAGGCCGTTCTCATGGTATTTTCCCTATTGTGAAAAGATCCACCCCTCATAACTCTAGCCTCTTCATAATCCACAATACTTTTTCCATCATAAGTTTTTATCATGTCTTCGCACCATTCCCAAACATTGCCCGCCAAATCAAAAATTCCCAGTTCATTAGGGAAATAGCTTCCACATGGTGCTGAGAAAGCATAAGCATCATTGGTTATTGAGTCTGCCCAGGGGTAAGGGGTATTAACATCTGAAAAATTGGCCTCTTGCCCAGAGGGTAAATGATCACCCCAGGGATATTTGATCGACTTTCCCCCACTTCGTGCTATGAATTCCCATTCTTTTTCCAAAGGGAGTCGATAAGATTTGGAAGTTTTTCTGGTTAGCCAATCACAATAGGCTTTGGCATCATTCCAGCTTACACAAGTTACCGGGTGATGATCTGATTGATTGTAGCGAGGGTTTGACCAGGTAATGTCCTGTTTTTCCCATCTTCTTGTAGTATCATTAATATAAACATATCCATAAGCCCATTTTTCTTGTTCTGCATCTGTTTTATACCCTGTCTCAGAAACGAAAGTGTTAAACTCAGCAACGGAAACCTCATACTTACTTATTTGAAAATCTTCTACAGTCACAGGATGGCTAGGCAGGGATAATGGGCCCAGACTGTCAAATTCATTTCCCATCATAAACTCCCCACCAAAAATTTTGATCATAGTATTTTCACTGTATAAAAATGGGTCCTCATCTCTGTGGCAAGTGAGTAAAAAAGCTGTGAAAAGAAGAAAAACAAAGATTTTTTTCAAGAAAAAAAATCCTTTTACCCGCTTTTGCTGATTAATATTTTTTGTGAAAATATTCATGCACTTTTTTGACATTCCCAATCTTATCATTAGCTTCATTGGCCCGTAATTCTACTCGCCTGATTTTACCACTTATGGTTTTGGGTAGGGATTCCGGAAATTCAATAATCCTTGGCACCTTATACTTGGCCAGGCCTTTTTCAGCAAAACCAAATAATTCCTCAGCAAGTTCCTTACTGGGACTATATCCTTCACTTAAGATGACAAATGCTTTAACAGCATAGCCTCTTAAATCATGTGGACTGGCTACTACCGCCGATTCCAAAACAGCATCATGCTCTATTAAAACACTTTCCACTTCAAATGGACCAATCCGATATGCAGATGCTTTAATGACATCGTCATCGCGACCAATAAACCAGATGAATCCATCTTCGTCTTTATAGGCCTTATCGCCGGTGTAATAAAGGCCATGGCGAAATGCCTTGTTCGTTCGAACACTGTCTTTTAGATATTCGATGAAAATACCATTATGCCTGGCTTTATCCATTTTTACACAGATGGTACCTTCTTCTAAGGGGGCTAACTCATTACCTTCTTCATCACAAATGATGATATCATATAAAAAAGTTGGTCTACCCATAGAGCCTGGTCGCAGATCAACCCCAGGTAGATTACCAACCAAACAGGTAGTCTCCGTTTGTCCATAACCATCTCGAATAACAGTGCCGGTTCCGTTTTTCCATTTTTCAATTACATCAGGGTTAAGGGGTTCTCCAGCTGCATTGCAAATTCTGATTTTTAAATCATACTGAGTCAAATCTTCCTGGATCAACATCCTCAATACGGTTGGAGAAGCACAAAAGGTGGTGATGCCATATTTTTCCATAGCTTCCAATTGTTCTTTTGGAACAAAGCCATCCACCTGATTGGCAAAAATGGTGGCTCCGGTATTCCAGGGGGCAAAAAAACTACTCCAGGCAAATTTTGCCCAGCCAGGAGCCGAAATATTGTAATGAATATCTCCATGTACTGCTCCTACCCAGGTGGCAGTGCTTAGATGACCAAAAGGATAGGTGAAATGAGTATGCACTACTACCTTTGGCAATCCTGTTGTACCTGAGGTGAAAAAATATAAAAAAGGCTCATCAGCCAATGTTTTTTCTGCCTCAGCTTGTTTGTTTTCTTTCAAAATTTCATCTATGAAAAACCATCCATTTCGTTCTCCATCCGTGAGGATTTTCAGCTTAATTTTTTTGCCAGATTGTTGTTCGGCTTCATCGATTTTTTCAGCATTGGCTTGATTGGAAATCATCACTTCCGGGAATAAAGTTTCAAAGCGGTAATTAATGTCCCGAGCTGTCAGATTAGTAGCAGTAGGCATCATGATGAAACCTCCTTTGATGGTAGCCAAAAGGCTAATCCAGTTGGCAGGCACCAATGGGAGTAATGAATAAATGTGATCCCCTTTTTGGATATCATGCCGACGTAAGAAATTGACCAACTGATTGGACAAGTCATAAATTTCCTGGAAAGAATAGGTTCTTTCTTTATCACGATATCTCCATAAAAGGGCTGGGCTATTTGGAAAAGCCTGAACATTGAGAGGATAGAAAATGTCTTCTACCCAATTGAAATATTCTGGTTTGTCAAGTTGATAAGTATTAAGCTGATCAAATTGCTGATTGGCAATATCGCTTCTGACAGCTTTGAAAAAATTGAGGATGTCCATAGGCAAGAAAGGCATTTTTTTGACACTGACTTCGTACACAGACTGATACAGATTTTCACTGCTTACAGTTTAGGTGTGTAAAAGAACTGAAAAATAAATTAGAAGATTAAAATACTTATTTTTCTTAAGCAATTTGATATAAAACATATCAACTTCTAAATTACTCCAATCTTAACCTATACTATTAAGATTCTCCCAATAAACTTTATTCCTTTTACATTAAAACAGTGGAAGTCAGTAAAAGTCAGTGTACGAAGTCAGTGTCAGGAAATGATTGTAGGTATTAAGGTTTGTAAACCTTGCCATGCCTAGTACAGACTTAATAATAGCTTCAATGTTTAGGGTTAATGTTTATTTCTTCTTCTTCTTCTTCTTTTTCTTGCTAGACTTAGCTTTTGGATTGAATTCAATACATTTTACCACCCAAAACTCCAAATCATCATCATCTTCAAATCCTTCAGGCTGTATGAAAGCAAAGCCGGTCATCGTTCGTCCACCGTGAATCATCTGTTCAGCACCTTCCCTTTGAAGAAGCTCTTCAATTTCTTCGGGGTCAACTCTAGCCATCATCCCTCCTCTGTATGAACCCAGGCACATTTTATCATCTACCATAAAACAAAGCCCTCCAAACATTCTTTTTTCTATCCACTGGGTATTGTGTTTTTGAAAAACAGTACGAATTCTTTCCAGAAAAAGTTCATCTGTATTTTTGTTCATGATAATATGGCTTTGGTGAAAAAATCATTGACGGGCTTCATTACCTGGTAATACTCCAAAACCGAAGGGAGGAGCTTGTCAGAACTGATTAGAGCGGGAGATTCTTCAGCCATGTAGTAGAAATGCTTTTTCAAAATTAAGGGCTCTGTTTCTGCTGCTTCTTTGTATTCTTTTGGCACTCTTTTAATGCTGTCTCCTTTAATTTCTCCAAATTTGCTGGCAAAAGATTTTTCTGAAATGATCTTTTGAAAAGCTTTGGGGTCTTGAGCAATGGTATTCCTTATCCGCGCCAGTTGATCTTTATCCGGACCATAACAGCCGCCCATAATTCCAATCATATCTGGAGACAAACGGATGTAAAGACCTGGAATACTTTTGTCCTTTCTTCCTGCTTTGGAAATGATAGCGGTAACATGAGTATTATAAGGTGTTTTATCTTTGGAAAAACGAATATCTCGATTAATTCGGAGGATACAATCCTTGGCTTGAACATTGAGCTCTTCATATTTTCCCAATTCCTGGATCAGGTCGCTTACAAATTTGGCAAAAGGTTTTTTAACTTCAGCTTCATACCTTTTCTTATTGGCATGAAACCATTCTTTTTGATTATTAGATTTTAACTCTTTAAAAAATTTGGTAAAATCATTAGAGAAATATTTCATGGTGCTAGTTATTTAAGGCAATCAAAGAATTTTTCTTTCGGAGCAGGTAGTTTTTTTCAATATTATTGGTAACCATTCCCAGAGCCTGGTCGAGGCAGTCAATGGCATTATTAATTTGTCCTGTGGTATTCAAATATTCGGCTTTGAGTCCATAGTATAGATAAGCTCTTTGTTCGAGCTCCTGTGGACTTACTTCCTCCAAAATTTGAAGTGCTTCCCCATAATTTTTTAATTGTAATTGTATAAAGGCGATGTTTAAACGAGTAAGGGGGGACGGTTGAATATCGAATAATTTTTGATAAAGGGTCAGGATTTTTGGCCAATCAGTGGCTTCATAGGATTTTGCTGTTAAATGGACAACCGCTATGGCCGCCTCAATATGATAGATGGAGTGATCTTTAAAATCCAAAGACCGGTGCATAGCTTCATTACCTAATTGAATTAACGGAAAGTACCACTTGGAACGATCCTGGTTTTTTAGATCAATAATTTCCAGATTTTCTGACACCTTACTCTCCAATCTGGAGGCCTGAAAACACATCAATCCAAATAAAGCATATCCCGATCCAGTCCTAAGAAATTCCTTACTTAAAACCAGTTTGTTCAAACGCATAGCCTCTCCGCATAAATCCTTTCGAATAAGCATTTCCGGATGATTAGAATGGAAACCCTCATTGAAGATTAAGTAGAGTACTCTATGAACTCTATTCAATCGATCAATAATATGGACTTTATCAGGTAGCGAAAATTGTAGGTTTTGCTCCTTAATAACCCGTCGGGCTCTACTTAATCTTTTTTTTACCGTTTCGTTTTTAAGCAACAATGCAGAAGCGATCTCCTTAGTACTAAAACCAGCTATAGTTTTTAGTGCAAAGGCAATCTGGTCTTTAGGGTCGAGGCTAGGGTGACAGGCGGTAAAGATCATTCGAAGCTGGCTATCTTCAATCTCATTATCTAAAAAAAGCCTGTCTATCGCCATTGCTGAGGGGCCACTATCTAGTTTGGATAATCGAGCATTATTTGACTGGATCTTTCGAAGTAAATCAATGGCCCTGTTTTTGGCGGCCTTAGTAAGCCAGGCCTCAGGATTTTCCGGAATTTGTTGACGCCATTTGACCATGGCAGACACAAAAGTGTCTTGCACTGCATCTTCGATGGTTTCAAGATGATCCAGTCCAAATATTCTAGTCAGGATAGAAACCATCTTCCCGTACTGATGACGAAAAAGATGGTCTATCATTTTTTTATCCTTCATTTATTGTTCGAAGTACATGATTTCTCTAATTTCGACGGTGCCTCCTAGGTCGTAATCGGGATAATCTTGTGCGACCTTGCTAGCCTCTTCTAAATCCTTTGCAGCAATCACATAATATCCACCCACAATTTCTTTTAACTCTGTAGACGTTCGGTCGGTAACCACCCTTTCTGGGCCACTTATATGTCTCATTTCGGCATGCAAGGCATGACCTCCTTTAAGAATGCCCATTTCTTCCATTTTGGCATGCCAGCCCCACCATTTACCCATTCTATTCTGCATTTCTTCAGGAGATAGGCCCATTTGGCTATAATCTTTACCAATAAATATTAGCATAAAATCTTTCATAATTTTCTATTTAGGTGGTTTTACATTTCAACGCATTCATGAACTTCGATGGAGCATCCATCTGTCCAGTGTAAATGAGGGTGATCACTAAATATTCCTTTTACCTCCTCAACGCTAGTTCCCTGAATGATGGAGTAGCCACTTACTTCTCTGGAACTACCACTCCAATCCCCATTGCCGTTTAAGGTCTGTCCTCCCATAAGAGGGGCACCAAAGTCAACAACGTGATTGTCATTTTTAGCTTTCCAAGCCATCCAGGCTTCCATCCCTTTGGCTTTGTCTTCTGGGCTTACAGTTGCCATTGCGGCCATTGCTTCTGCAGGTGCATGGTAGATAACAACAAATTTTTTCATTTTCATCAAGTTTTAGAAATTAAAAAATTGCAAATCTCGGATTTGAGATAATACAGATTCAAACATTTTCACTTACATGACGAAGCTGAAATTTATAAGGGGGACAAAAGAATAATTTTTTTTCAAAAAAAATAATAGGCATTTATAAAGCCTGGCTAAAAGTTATCTGATTATTGTCAGGATCAGCAATGGTGAAATCCCGATTGCCCCAGGGGCGGTTTCCAATTTCAAAGATGATTCTGACATGACTTTGAACCATAAATTCATATAATCCATCAATATTTTCTACAATAATTTGCAAGATAGCAGGAGATCCTTCCTCTGTGGATAAGTGCAAAATAACCTCATCTTTGGATATGACCAGATGGGTATCATTATTCTGAAAAACATCTTCAAATCCGAGGTCCTGATAAAATTTTTTGGCCTTGGTTAGCGAAGCTACCTTTAAACCAGGTTGCACCTTTTTAAATGTGAATGCTTTCATTTACTGGTATCCTATTTTTTCCGATAAAGCTATTCTACTTTTTGTGAAATTGCCAGTGCCAAAGGCAATTTCTTTGCCTTGCTCATTGAATAATCTTGATTCGGCAACAAACAAATTTTTAGATTGATAACGAATTTCTCCAACTGCATTAAGTAGACCACTACTTGCTGGGCGAATGAGATTAAGGTTAAAGGAGGTTGTCAAGGCAAAAACATCTTCTATTAACGAGTTAACTGCAAAGAAGGCAGCATCATCCAATAATTTAAAATAAACAGCTCCATGAATGGCTCCCAGTGCATGGAAATATTTTTTTTCAATCATAAGCCCTATTTCGGCTTTGCCATAGGAAATATCAGCGGTAGTTGTATCAAAAATTTTTGTATTTACATTTGCTTGCAAATACATTCGTTCAAGCTTCCTGAAGTGATCGGAATTCATAAGTGTCCTTACTGTTGAATGATTAAATTTGAGTGCTTAGTTTTTCAATTTTTTTCAATTTAGATAAAATTCCGTTTTCAGTATTAGAAAGAATAATTAATCTGGTATCGCTTTTAGGAATATACATCAAAATGGAATTAAACCCAGCGATATCCCCACCATGTGAAATTACTGTTGTTCCAAAATTTTCCATAATCTGAAATCCTAAACCGTAACCCCATTTTTTTATGTTTTTTGGAAAACGTGGAGCCTGTCCATCTGGAGTGAATAATTTTTCATAGACAGGTTGCCCTTCATTGGTTTTTGCATAGTTGATCATTTTATGTAGAGAAACTTCACTAATTAATTCTCCACTGAATAGAGATTTCATAAAGTTCAGTAAATCCTCAGCTGTTGATCGCAAGCCTCCTGCTGAAAAAGGCATGTGATATACCTCTGGATTCAAGAAGTTATTTTCGGAATCTGGACTCCAACGATAGCCTTTGGCCCACTTCACAGAGGGTTGATTAATGTATTCCATTTCTGTATGACTCATCCCCGCAGGCTGGAAAATGTATTGTTCTAGATAAGCGATATATGGTTGACCAGATATTATTTCTATGATTTCCCCCAATAATACATATCCACTATTAGAGTAACTATAATACATCCCAGGCTTAAATAAAGAAGTGCTTTGCATTTTTTCCAAATACAAATGTGGGTGCTCACACATCGGAAAATTACTGGGTTCATTTTTTGGCATTTGACCTTCCCACCAATTTGGGATTCCTGAGGTATGAGATAATAAGTGATAAATGGTGATGTTCTGAGCATTAGGAAAATTAGGAAAAAATTGATTGATTGGAGTATCCAAACCTATCTGCTCTTTTTCAATCAACTGCATAATGGCAGTAGCCGTGATGGTTTTGGTGATCGAGGCAATACGAAATTGATGATCCTTATTCAAAGGGGTGTTCTTTTCTAAATCTGCGAGGCCAAATTCATTTTGAACGCTAATAGAATCTCCAATTTGGAGACCATAGGCTATTCCAGCGTTTCTTTTTTTCTCAACCAGGCTTTGAATAAGCCACTCAATTTTATTGATTTCATAAGAGGGTGAAGAGTCATAACAAGCTAAACATAAGAAAATAAGAAGAGTACTTACGGTCAGGTTACGCATTTGTTTTGCCTTTTTTGATGAAATAATTTTGACAAAACTATGCTGGTACACGAGCAAATGACCGGAATGCCTTCTGACAGTTTTATGCCATTTTTAGGACATGGATTGATTTAGAATAGGTTGGGAATAAATGTTAGGATTGGCACCCCTTTATCCAATTTAAAAGCGGTTTGTATGGTTAAAAATACGTTGATGGCTACTGCAAAGAAATAAGCAACCACTGGTATTGGAATACCTCCCCCAGTTAGCGGTTCAAAGAAAAACTGCATAATGGGAGCTAGTAAAAAAATAAAAAGTAGGGTGCAAAGGGTCCAGATTAACTGAAAACTAAGAATCTTTTTGGCCTCTGATTCAATGGACACATGTCGATGATTTCTGAATACAAGTGCGGGGAACACCAGATTGCCTAACGGAAGTAACAATCCTGATAAAACACTTAAGTTGATTTTCTTAAGCGATTGTAATTGTGGACTGGGGTCGAGGCTAACCAATTCTTTATCTTTTATTAAGTCAGTATTATTTAGGTCTAATGCCGCAGCCAGTGTTTTTAAGGTGTGAGGACTTCCTGGAGAAAGTCCTTTCTCAAGCCTTTGAATGGTTCTGATGGATATACCAGATACCTGAGAAAGTTCTTCTTGAGTGAGGCCCTGTACCTTTCTTTGCTGTTTTAATTTTTCCTTGGATATCATTAGCTACAATTTAGAAAATCGAGGTTTGGGAATTTACATCAATTTTCAATCTAAATATCGGATATAGTGCAATATATTTCTATATTTTCATTTGTTCACTTCACCGACTTATTATTAGGCAGTAAATATGTTGATCTCTGTTATCATTCCAGCATTTAATGAGGAAAAATATATTGGTCATACCTTAGATCAATTATTTCAGTCTATTTCCGAAAATGAAAAACAAGGAATATCCTGGGAGATTATTATATGTGATAACAACTCTTTGGATAAAACAGCTGAGATTGCCCGAAAAAAAGGAGCGGAAATTATTTTTGAGCCTATCAATCAAATCTCAAGAGCTAGAAACAAAGGAACAGAAATTGCAAAAGGGGAATGGTTTCTTTTTTTGGATGCTGACTCTTATCCGCCTCCAGCCTTATTATCGGATGTTATAGATTTAATTCAAGAAGAGCAACATATTGGATGTGGGTCCACCATCAAAATAGAAGAGGGTACTTTTTTTAATAAGTTGAGAATGGAAAGATTAAATCCTCTTTTTCGGTTTTTTAATGTAAGTGGAGGGTTATTTATTCTTTGCCAGGGAGAAGCATTTAGAGCTATTGACGGTTTTAGCCATGGATTATATGCGCTAGAGGAGTTTGACTTCATCCATCGCTTAAAAAAATATGGAAAGAAAAAGGATAAAAAGTTTACTGTCTTATTCAAAAATCCAGTTATAACCTCCGGCCGGAAGGGAGAATATAAGGTGTCTTCAATTTTTGTATTGTTCTTTTCTCAAATAGCGGCTATCCTCCTTTTTATCCTTTATTATATTTTGCCAGGAAAAATGATGCGAAGGATTAATACTCGATTTTTGGGGTATTGGTATAAGGGTAAACGGTAATTTACTTTGACACAGATTTACACGGGTTTTTACGGTTAGAATAGTAAGCACTAACTCCACTCTAAAAGAAACATGTTATTATTTTCAGGAGGCTCAGATAAGCATACCCAGTCACTTTTTTCAAAAAATCTTTTCGCTTTTAAATTCTCATTATCTACATAAGTTCTCCAAGCCTCACCTTTTTTAAGTGGATGTAATTTCATTAGTTTTTCCAAAACCAATTTTCCAATTCCTTGACCACGTAAACTAGGTTTTACTGCCAAATTGCTGAGAAGGTAATAGGACTGTTCCTTAGTGGAAGGGTAAAAACCTAACTCTGCAACCATATGTCCGTTTTGGAAAATACTGTATTCAACTCCCTCCTTCTTTTCCAAAACACTTGTCAGCCATTCATCATTTTCGGTCATTGGGCCTAGCTGTTTATCAAGCTCAGAATCTTCAAACCAACTTAGATACTCAGGGAAATCTACTCTTTTGAATTTCTGAAAAATGAGATTTGTATAATCTCCTTTATTTTTTAGCTCCATTTAAAAAAACGCTAATTACTATTTTGTGTTAGCTCATAATAGGCATCGAATGTTTCCTTACTTTCTCCACTTAAATATTTTCTGGCCAAAGGAATTATTGCATCCGTGCCTTTTTCCACCCAAGCCCTCAAATTCTCATCATTCCCTTTTGCTTCCAAAGCCAGCCATACTCCTACTGGCAGGGCTCCCCATTTTTGCTTCATCGATCCTCTGGAAAGATTTTTATGCAAAGCAATTTTTTCTTCTTTACTAAGGTCTGATTTTGTTATTAAGGTACCAATTTTATTAGCAAACTTAGGGTACAAATTGTCAAAGGTGGTTCTAGCTGTTTCCGAAAGTTCTTCATTCACCGGAAACCACTTCGAAGACATGGATCGATACATTCCAATGCCTTCGTAAATGCATTCCCATAAAATACTGTCTTTAAAAGTCTGAAGCTCTACTCCGTTTTTTTTCATCCAGGCTTTAGAGAGTAGATGAGTGAACTCATGAGCATAAATTCGATCAATCCGATTGTCATTTACAGAATCTTTGGCAGAACCATAAGCTTTTAGCAAGGCTGTAATATCAAAACAGACTGTTTGATTTTCATAAGTAAAGGCATCATCACTTCCTGTGTAACCCAAAAGCACATAAACAGTATCCTTCAATTGAATATCTTCAAATGGGACCTGAATAGAATCTCTCATAGCATTCCACCATGCAGTTTTAGATTGTATCAAGTTAACCCAATCTTGCTCTTCACTTGTAAGAGGCCGAGATAACCGGGCTATGGAGTCAATCCTTGTCTTAGTCATTCTCCTTTCCAGGGCTTTTTGCCAGTCTTGGGATATTTGATTGTTTGTGATGCCTAGTTTGACAATTACGGCTTGTAGAGAATCTTGTTGACTAATACTTTTTATAGGTTTTTCATTTTTAGTGCAAGCCAAAAAACAAAAGGCAATTACTCCGATAAGTATTGATGTTTTCATTTTTCAAATAGATGTTCATTCATTATTTCTTTTATCTCAAAATCAAATTTACCATAAGGAGATTGTACCCATTTCCACATCATAAAATCCAATTTAGAATCATTTATGTTATTGGCTTTACGGTAAATATTGACTTTTACAGAAGTATCTTCTTTAATTAAGGCACCTGTATAAGTTGAATCACTTTCAAACCTGTTAAGAATGGCTTTGACATATTCAAACTCTTCAAATGGCGAAATTCCTTTGACATGAACTACATATTCATAGTCATTTTTTGAATCAGATAATTTCCCAATTGAATAATTATTAGGATAATAATGATTTTCTGAAACATCACTTTCATCTTGAAAGGCTATTTCATAATCTCCTTTCTTAGCTACACTAATTACATTACTATGGATCTTTCGCAGATCAACGAAGGCATCAACTAATTTTTCTTTATTTGTACTTGTTTCGCATTGAAGTAACAAAACAGAGCATAATAATAAGATGATTGTTTTCATTGATGTATTCCTAATGACTATCTATCTCTATTTGAATAACTACTAATAAATATTAAAAAAGGTTACCGATCTGAACTCTTCTCAATTAGAGAGATAAATTAAGCCTTGATTTTTCACAATATAAAATTAAGTCAAGCAAAGGATTTCTAAGCTTGGAAAGATTAGAAAGCCTTTGCGGATGCAGCTTACCAATCCCTACATTTTATTTCGGGCTTAGTAATCTACAATTATTCTAAATTTTATTTATGCAACAAGACCCTATTCAGAACTTTTATTCTATTCCCAAATATTTTAAAATCATAGGTGCCACATCTGTCGTTTGACAGGGTTCACAAGATTCCTTGGAATAGAAAATCCCGAAAGAGTCTGCATGTTTTAGTGAATAGCCATGATCTCCTTTAAAAGTAGGAGTGCTAAATATAGGACCTGCTGTGCTTAAGGCAGGATGAAAAGTATAGCCCGGTTTGAGTAAAATAAATAGATCTCCGGCATTTGTATGATTCATTCCTATTTCTGTAAGCTCATCTTTTGCATAAATTTTTTCAACTAGAATTTCCTCAGATCCGGTTTGACTAAGGTTTTGGAAAAGAGAATTGATTTTTTCGATTAACTCTTGTTTGGGTTCTGAATCTATATTTGGATTGATATAAATATGAGCAGATACCTTTCCCGGCATCCCTATGGCTTGCCAACCCGAACTTTCCATGTTCGAGTTAATGCCATTGTTTTGCAATAGCTTGTTTACATTGATCGCAGTATGAATGGGCGAAAAACCATGACCTGAGTTGATGATTAGCTCATAGCCATTTTCATCGGCATACTGTTGAATTAGGGCAAAATCCTTATCCATGCGCTGAAATCCTTCTTGAAAATAGCCCTGGATTTCTTTCGAACTTGCTTTCAATTGCAAAAAAGCATGGCCGTATCTATCCATAATGGGATAGTCAATCATGATCAAGTCATAATTTTTTTGCGGAGCTGCATGGGAAAATACTTTCATCACGAAATCCAATTCTGTGTTTATTTCTTCCACTAGAGTGGATGCTTTTATTTGACCTGAAGAAAAAGCAGGAATGCTTGGCCATCCTTTAGAGGGGCCAAGCTCTGAATCTATTTTTTCTAGAAATTGTTGAGGATAGCCTCTGTTGATAAAGGAGGACCTAACATATAATTTTAGAGTGTCATTTTGATCACCGATCCATTTTATTCTGAAAGCTTCCTTTAAACCTTTTGCTGTGCCTTGGTTTAACTCCAGCCAATCCCCATTTTTAATTGCGCCTAAAATACCGTTTTCAAAGTTGACATCTTGATCAATAATCAATTGGTCAGTTGTGGGATTATTTTTTCTGTAAATAAAAACAGAACTGGAACTATTAGTCGTAAGTTTGATTTCTTGTTCATACTCAATATCCGTATATCTTAAGATCTTATCGGTGGAGGAACTGTTAGAGGCAGGAATTATCTCCACAAAATTTCCAGCAGATATGGCTTCCCCTTGTGCGAGACAATCTACATTTGTGTGGGTTTCAGTCTGTCCATGGAGGGTAAGGGCACCTACATTAAGAACCATTTTTCCGTTTTTATCTGCTTGTTCCCAAAAGGATGCTCGTTCAAATCTTTGAGCGAAGCCACTTGTGGGGTTTAACTTTTTGTCTTCAGAAAAAGCAAAAGTATGTCCCAAAATGCCATGCTCAGCGGGAAGAGCTCCTGTTTCAAATGAAGCAATATTACAAATGGTAACCGCATTCATTATGGGGTGCAATTTTTTTAAGGAACCCTCAGCTAGAGCTTCCTTCAAAAAACTTTTCCCCTCTATTGTGGAAAGATATTCCAATAACATCGGATGAGATGCACCCCTGGCATGGACCACGATTACTTTATTTTTTGGAAGATCAGTAGAAGTGCAGGAATAGGAAAATAAGAGTAAGGAAAAAAAAACTACTCTGATCACAGAGTTTGAATAGTCAAACGGATAATAAGCCATAGAAAATGGATTTACAAATTAGGAAACTTGTTGAATGTCAATTCCGGAAAGGATGCCTTTGTCGAAATTAGACGGTGAGTTAGGAGTGTATTTTCTAAAACTTATTACCAAGAAAAAAATTAGAAAAACATGAGTCAGTCCGAAATTTTGAAGACTAGCAAATAATATTAGCTTAGTCAAAATGTAGGGAAATATATTGAAATAAATCCCGCTACGCGGGGAGAAGCAAGGTAGAAATATATTGTCCTTATTCTTAATAACAATTTTATCTCTACTATATTTCTACTTTATCTCGCACTTATTAGGCCATCGGCCTAATAAGTGCATATTTCCCTAAAATTCAGGATGACTTATGTTTTGGTTAATTTAACGTGAGTTCGGAGATTCTCTCCTCACTCACTTGAGAATTAAGCTGCCTTAGGCAGATCCTTAGGCCAAGGAAGCAAACGAGCTTCCAAATTA
>JANQPA010000073.1 GCA_028285545.1 Saprospiraceae bacterium
TATTAATTTGGAAGCTCGTTTGCTTCCTTGGCCTAAGGATCTGCCTAAGGCAGCTTAATTCTCAAGTGAGTGAGGAGAGAATCTCCGAACTCACGTTAAAATGAGAATAATTTGGTTAAAATTGACTGGCCCGCCATTTAAGAAAAAGTATTTTTAGTAGTCTTGTTCATAAATAACATATCAGTATATGAAAATATCTTTTTCTCTCATACATCAGCTATTTTTCGCTCCAGACCTATGGGTATGAAGCTCAAAATAAGCTTCGTCTGAGAAAAAAATCTAAATTTCATTTTTCCAATCCTTATTTATGAACAAGACTAATGGTTTAAAGTAATAATAATTTAAAATGGATACAATATAATTTATAGATATGGACACGGTTAGATTTGTTACGGTAAAATCATTTTTAGAGGATTACCTGGTGGTAGACATTCATATAAATGGATATCGCTTGATTGATATTTTACAATCGGTAGAGCGAAGTTTTGCACAAAAGGAGGGGAGAGTAAGTCTGGCAGGGGCCTATGAGGGCCTACCTCCTTTATTGGTGTTGCCTCCCAAAAAACATTTCTGGGGACACCCTGAAGGTGATTATAAGCTGGAGGATGGCCGTACAGTTTTATTAGAATATGGTTTTTCCGGAGTACCTGGGGATTGGACTTTCGCCGCTAAAATTGAAGTGGATGGAGATTATGTTAGTTGGTCTGATCTGGGGAATGTACAAAGGCCAGATTGGGATTATTCTGGACTTGGATCTTTTCAATTTGAAATAAGACAATATCGTGATGCTTTGCAGGAAAATTTAGAGAGGAGTTAGTTTCAAAAAATGTTATTGGGTTTATATAAAAAAGCAAAGCTGCCCATTTGAGCAGCTTTGGTATATAAGTTTTAGGTATGTAGATATTATCTTTTAAGTACTATCTGTAAGCAGCTTTGTCTCTGCTTGATTTCTGACTTTCCTGAGCAAGAATACCAACACTCGCTTTATTTTCATTGTATACAGAAGCAACGATTTTGGTGTTGCATGGCCCTTCAGGAGAGAACTGATCATAAAAAACAGCTCCTCTTGTATAAGCTACATTATATTCAAACTGGCAGTTTGCCATACTTGGGCTAAACTTACAGTCAGGATATTCTGTATAGATAACTGCTCCGTAATTAGCTTGGTTTCTTACAAAACGAGAATCTCTGATAGAAGGATAGGAGTGTCCATCCATTCCGTAGTTGTAAATAGCACCTCCGTCTAGATCAGCGATATTCATTTCAAATTCAGTATTTATGATGGTTGGCTTAACGCTTCCATTATTTGGAGCATAGTTGAAAATACCACCGCCATAAAAAGCATAGTTATTAACGATGCGGCAATTTCTAATAACAGGATTGGATTCTTTTCCATCTCCAACGATGAAAATACCAGCACCACAACCAAGAGAATCTCCTATATCTCCATAACCGCCTTTTGCTTCGCCGTCAGCGATAACAAAACCATCTAAAACAGTGGAAGAACTTGCATTGGAGATGTAAACGACAGTGTAAGAATTGTCTATTGGAGTATCTTCTCCAATATCGCCGCTAAGAATAGTGAGATTTACTCGGTGGTTGCGCTGATCAAGGTGGGTCTCATATCCAGCGAAGCCGCCTAATAAAGTGACTCCGTCCTTTAGTTTAAAGCTTTCAGTGCGATCATTTTCTTGAGATGGAAGATATTTACCAGCTGCTACCCAAATAGCATCTCCTTTCTTAGCTACTTTAAGAGCATCTTGTAAATCGCCGAATGGCTTTTCCCAGGAAGTTCCATTTCCAGACAAGCCTTGCTTTACAAACCAAGTACGTTGGGCCATTAAAGGCCAGCTTAACAATAATACAGCAATAAGTAATCCTAGCTTTTTCACTTTTTAAACCTTTTGAAGTTGGTACAAAAATAGATCGCCTTACTGAACATGAGACAGTAATCGTAGTACTGGTATCAATTTGTTAGTCGTATCTACATTTAGTGTGTCAACAACAACAAAAGTACCTGCACCACCTGCTATTAGGTGTGCCAAACGTTTAAAAAGTTAGATAGGTATGGAATTCAAATCTGGTGTACTTTTAAACACCATTTATTTAAATTGGGACTCTTTACTATTTATAATGCTAAGATATAAAAAAATATCTTATACAATAAATTTTATTTTAAATATCCATAGATAAAAACCTAATGGATAGTCGTACTCAAATTTTCAATAGAAATTTTTCCTTTGTAGTTTTCTCAAAGATAAGCCTAAGAATGGAACCGAACCTGAGATTAAAGGTTAATTCGATTCACTCAAAGAAGTAGTATTTTACACTACTATAAAAGAATAGGTCGTTTACAATTTATCGGATACAACAAATATAGCGTATTTGATACTAATGTACAAGAAAAATATGAAAAATTAATATTTCATTATGGCATATTATCAAAATGCTGTAATATTGAGTGGTGACCTCCTCCCTAAAGATTTGTTATTTTTTTCGATAAAAAATAACATATATTAAAAAAATGCGTACAATAAAGAACAATTGACCTTGTTTGTTGATTTTGATTGGCAGAAAGGATATATTGCAGCTTGATTTATATTGTATTTGTGCTGATAGCATAATTCAAATCTCCCAAGATCCGGTTTAAGTTGTACCTCCCAAACTTGATTGAACATTTCTGGCATATGCTTTGAGATTGGAGGCAACTTAGTTAAGGTTCCCTTCAGTAATTATATACAACTACCAGAATTCTCCTTTTTATCAATAGACGACCTACGATCTTTCAATTTTATGTTGAAATGTTCTTTTTCCATTCATTCGATGTAATCTAAACATCAAAATGAATGAAAAAGCTATTTCATATTGAAGTTTTTTTTAATTTTAATAAGAAACGAAAGCCCTTTAAAACCCATTGGATGAATAAAATTTTACAATCAAAAAATATAATACCTTGAAACGACAATTACATTTATTGTTGCTTATCTTTTTGATAGCACATTTTAAGGCCATATCCCAGGACATTCACTATTCTCAGTTTTATAATGCTCCTTTCAACGTCAGTCCGAGCCTGACAGGGATATTTTCAGGGGACACCCGAATTACAAGTAATTATCGCACCCAGTGGAATTCTGTGGCCAAAGGCTTTGGATATGAGACCTTTACGCTGGGGGTTGATCATAAATTTCGAGGCGCTGAATATGCTACCGGCTTTTTTGCGGTTGGCTTACATTTTAATTTTGACCAGGCAGGATTCACCAACCTGGCTCACTCCAATCTTAGTTTGCCAATAGCTTACACCAAAAGGATCAGTAGAAGATTTTTTACAACGGTTGGCTTCCAGGTCAGTGTTCACCAAAGGAGATTTAGTTTAAAAGGAATCAGTTTTGATAGCCAATACACTAATCCAGGTGGGTTCGATCCGGGTAATCCGAATAATGAAGTAATCAATAATCTTGACAATAATAATTTCGTTGATTTTTCAGCAGGGATTAATTTCAGGTTGCAAAGCCTGGCAGATAATCAATTGCTTTATCCTCAGCGGAACAGGTCAAAATTAGATTTTGGGATGGGCGTTTTTCACCTTACCCGCCCAAATCAGAGTTTTATTGAGGGAAGCACTTTGTTGCTTCCAGTACGGCTGAGTCCTTATGCTTTCGGAACCCTAATGGTTAATCCTAAATTGGATCTGGTGGGAAGACTTGGGGCACAGGTGCAGGATCAATACCTGGAAGCACTAGCCGGGATGGGTTTGAAATATCACCTAAGTACTGACCCTGGAAATGAAATTGCCCTGCAGGCCGGAGTAAACCTGCGCTTTCAGGACTTTGGAGATGCCTATTCCCCAACATTTGAATTGTTTTGGAAAAATATAAGAGCAAGTTTTAGTTATGACGTAAACATTTCTGGTTTTAATGCAGCTACCAGAGGTAGCGGTGGACCCGAATTTTCTTTGAGTTATATCTTTAAGAAAATACCGACACTTGCCCCAGATAATTGTCGATTGCTTTAATTTAAACATGTTACTGAGAAAACTACAATCCACACTAAAATGATGAAGCCTTATTTTATTGCTAAGCTAGCAAGCTGTTTAGGTATTTGCATTTTTAGAAAATATACTTTTCTGACCATGAACAAAATATTTATCATACTTCTATGTAGCATTTTTGTAGTTCCTGCCCACTCTCAACGTTTGAGAAAATGGACAAGTGCGGCTGACAGTGCCTATACAATCAATGATCACAAATCTGCCATAAGGTTATATCGTGTGGCCTTAACCTATGACAGTACATTGACAGAGGCAAAATATCGAATTGCAGAATCCGCAAGAATTTATAAGGCTTATGAAATTGCTATTGAATATTACCAAAAAATAATCGAGAATCAGGAAAGCCTTCACAAATATCCGCTTGCAGAATACCACCTTGCAGGTATTTACACTCAATACGGGAAATATAATGAAGCGATTAGCTTGTTAGAAAGCTTTGTTAACAGAAGTCGCAATGAACGAGCACCCGGAGATAAATATGTCCCCATAGCTCGCAAAGAAATTGAATATAGTAAAAAAGCAAGGGAGCGAATTAGCGAATTTGCTCTTTTTGACGGGCGTTTGCAAAGAATAGATACCGCTGGTAAACTTAATATCAATACCCCAAGGTCGGATTTTGGACTGGTTACAAAGGGGGATACCTTATTTTATACCTCTATCCGGAATATTTATAAGGATAAAGAGCAATTTGTAAAAAGACGGTATGCCGAAATTTTTAAAGCTACCGAAAATACCCCTGGCCAGGCCCTGCCTGAACCCATAAATAAACCGGGTCAACACGTAGCGAACCTGGTTTTTAATACAGACCAGACTAGAGTCTATTATTCTGTTTGTGAAAATATTGACGTCTATCAAACTCGATGTGATATATACTATCGAGATATAGTCAATGGAATCTGGGGTAGGGAATTTAAGTACCCTCATAATGTTCCTGACTTTAGCTCCACTCAACCAAATGTAGGCCTGGATAAATCTACCAATGAGGAAATACTGTTTTTTGCTTCGGACAGATTAAGCGATACCATAGATAGAAAGGACATTTTTTATTCTGTAATTGAAGGACCAACCGAATTTTCAGCGCCTCAACAGGTGCCCACTATTAATACTCCTAATGGGGATGAAATGAGTCCGTTTTTTGATTCCCATAGCCAAAACCTTTATTACAGTACAGATGGGGATTATACTTTTGGTGGAACGGATATTTATAAGATTACCAAGATTAAAGATAGATGGATTAATAAATTGAATCTTGGAACCGAGGTTAACTCTAGTTATAATGATGCTTTCTTCCATTTGGATTCCAAACGTGAATATGCCTATTTAGCCACTGACCGAGAGGAGTCTTTGCTTTACGACCCCGAAATGGAAGCTTGCTGCTTCGATATTTATCGAATCCCGATGAAGCAAAGCCCTGAAGTGATTATCGTAAAAACCTTTGACGCCATAACTAATGAACCACTTTTTGAAGTAACAGTTCCCAGAAGTATTGTCGTCCAAAATGGGGGTGGAGAGGATAAGATCAGCATTGATGAAATAACCAATGAAACAGGAAATACCTTCAATTTTGGTTCCTGGAGTCCTACAGATTCCTATTTAATTGAAGGAAAAAGAGAGCGATACTATGACACGCTGGCTTTAGTAAATATGATTGAATTGCTTTCTATTCCTAAAGATACTCATGTTATTGAGTTAAAGCTTATGCCAAAACCTGAATTGCAGGTATTTGTATTTGAAAAAGGAACAAATGAACCCATTCCTTTTCCTGACTTTGTTATGGAAAAAATCCAGGATGGTCAAAATAATGCCTCCATTTCTAATTTTAGAAATGGTACTGATCGGGAAAATAATAGTAGGATATTTCCTATAGAATTAAATACCAATTATTTTGTAAAAACCAGCAAAAGCCCTTTTATTCCGATTGCAGAGAGTGGTTCTCGTTTGTTTTATGACATTGAAGATTTTAAAAGAGTAGGCGCGGCTCGTTTTAAGGATACCCTATATCTGGCGAAGTTGCCTGATTTTGAAACCTTACTCCCAGATAGAACCGTACCCTTATATTTTGAAAACGATTGGCCAAAAATGGGGAGGGTAGATACTCTTCCCAGAGAAAATTACATGCCTCTATATCAGACCTACAAATCTAAAAAGCAGCAATATGTAAATCGTTTGCGGCAAAGCTCCATTGTAACGGTGACAGAAATCCGGAGGATGTCAGATTTCTTTACCCGAGAATTGGAAGACTTTAAAAAGCTGGATACCCTGGTTCAGGTTTTTGTCCAATATATGGATAATGGTTTTGATATTGAGATTGAATTAAGAGGATATGCCAGTCCAATTGGAAATGCCGACTATAATTTAAAATTAAGTAAGCGAAGAATAGAATGTATTCGGAATTTACTTCTGAATTATAATGGAGGAGTATTAAAACAATATCTAAATAAAAAAGATGGTAGAGGTGGTTTTGTAATTAAATCCAATCCTAAAGGAGAAGAAGAAGCCCCTCCAACTGTTAGAAATTATCTTTCAGATATTAATGCCTCTATTTTTAGTTATTTATCTTCTCTCGAAAGGAGGGTGGATATCTTTTTGATTGATGCAAAACAAACAGAATGATCGATCAAGGGAATATTGCAATTAAAATTTGGTGACCATTTACACACAATATTATAGATCTCATGAAATATTTCTACAGGCTTTTAGTGTTATTCTTGGCGTTTTTGCCCATACGACTCAGCGCTACCCACACTGTGGGAGGGGAAATCAGCTATAGAGGATTAGGCAACAACCAGTATGAAATCACCATAAATTTTTACAGGGATTGTATTACTGCTGATTTTGAAGCTGAATTTGACGATCCGGCATCCGTGGGCATTTTTGACAGAAATGGCCTGCTCATAAAGGAATTGTTGATACCATTTAGCGGCAAAAATGATACCCTGCCCAATGATATTTTTAGAGATTGTTTTGCCGTACCTACGGATCTTTGTGTTCATACCACCACTTATGTAGATACTGTAACCCTCGAGCCAATAATAGGAGGATATAATATTGTGTATCAGCGGTGTTGCCGGAACATTACCGTTTCTAATATTATTGACCCGGTAGCTACAGGAGCAACCTATGACATATGGCTAACTTATGAAGCCATGATGAAAGGCAATAGTAGCCCCGTATTTGGTGAATGGCCTCCAGTAGTTATTTGTGCAAATGAGCCCTTTGAATTTGACCATTCTGCAACTGATCCTGATAATAGAGATTCCCTGGTTTATAGACTTTGTGCTCCACTTTCAGGGGCTTCCTTATCTAATCCAATGCCCCAGCCACCCAATAACCCACCCTACGATACCGTTTTTTGGGAAGATAATTTCGATGTCAATAATATGCTTGGTATCTTGGGCGAGCCTTTGACCATTGATCCCAATACGGGTTTACTGACTGCCAACCCAGGCATTATTGGACAATTTGTAGTAGGGGTTTGTGTAGAAGAATACGATAGAACCACCGGAGAGATTTTAGCCCGAGTCCGGAGAGATTTTCAGTTAAATGTGGTTGCTTGTCAGCCTGTGGTTGCAGCCTTTTTGGCTCCAGAATTAAATTGTGAAGGACTGACCGTAGATTTTACCAACCAAAGCCAAGGGGCTTCAACCTATGAATGGCTTTTTGACTGGCCATCCAGGGATCTTACCAGTAATGAAAGAAATCCAAGTTTTACATTTCCAGATACTGGAACCTATGAAGTAGCCCTTATCGTTAATCCAGGCTCTATTTGTCCCGATACTGCTTTTCAAACCGTCAAACTTTCTGCTAATTCTATTGAACCTGAATTTGAAATAGAAGTATTCAACTGCCCAGACACGGCTATTGTAGGTATTGTAAATCTTACAACAGATTCCCTTTCTGAGATTACTGAATGGCGATGGGAAATACGAACAGAGGAACTGAAAATCGTCTCTGGAAAAGAAAACCCAATATTTAAAATACCGATTAGATCTAAAGGTACGGTTACTCTTGAAGCAGTAAGTGCCAATAATTGTATCATCAATATTTCAAAACCTTTTGAATTAACAGACAGCATTCCTCCCAATTACATAAGGGATTCTTTATTTGAGGCTTGTATTGGAGACTCACTCCAGTTAAACCCTTTAAGTGAAGATTTTCAAAGCTGGAATTACCAATGGGAACCTGCTGGGCTCTTTGACGATCCCAATTCTGCAAACCCAAAGATTTTGGTCACTGGAGATACCAGCCTTACCTTAGAATTAATAGCTCCGGACAGCACCTGCTCTTATATCCAAAACATCAATATTAAGGCCTCACCAAAGGCTGACCTAGCATTTGAAGCAAGTCCGGATTGTGATGGCCTTACCATTACTTTTAATAACCAATCAACAGGAACTAATGAATTTATTTGGGATTTTGGTGATGAAAGTACTACCTCAGATACTTCTTCCCAGGTTTCCCCAACTTATACCTATAGTGCTCCTGGTGAATATACCGTAACCTTAAGTTCAAAAGATGGTACGTTTTGTGCCAATACGATTACCCAAAAAATTAAAGTAGATACCGCTGGCATTAGCCCAAACTTTACATTAGAGTACACGGATTGTGCTGATGGCAGTGTAACTGTTGCTTTAAATGACCTTTCGGAAAGCAGTGTTGGCCCCATTAACTCCTGGAATTGGCAGCTTAGTGATGGTCGAAGCTCTACCGATGCTAAACCGGAATTCGATTTTACAGAAAGCCAAACTATTGAGATAACCTTAACTGTTTCGGCAGGTAATTCCTGTGGCCCGGTTAGTACTAAAAGAGAAGTTGATATAAAACTTATCGAGGATATTGCTGAAAAAGATTCTTTCAATTTGTGTGCTGGAATTCCTACTCAATATTTTGGTATTGAAGGCCTACAATATACATGGGAACCCGCAATTGGCATAGATGATACCTCTTCTTCTACACCAATTTTCACCTTGACAGAATCCCAAACCTATATTGTTCTTATTCAGATTCCTGGAAAAAACAATTGCGTTGCTCAACAAGAGTTTAAGGTTATTGTAAATCCCGCAATTGGCCTTGCCGTAGAAGGAGGTGGTTTGATTTGTGAAGAATTTGCCACCTTGAGAGCTACCACCACCACAGAAGCTACCATTAAATGGATAAATAGTAATGGCGATAGTATAGGCTCAGGTAATGTTTTCGAATATCTGGTTCAAGGTTTGGATACTATTAGAGCTGTGGCCGAAAATGCCTTGGGCTGTATAGAAACCTCTAAAGAAATTATCCTGGATGAAGGTGCCGTAAATGTAGATTTACCCGACAAATTAGCGCTTTGTGCTGGAGATACCCTTGCCTTAGACATCGCTAATTTGGACCTAGGAGATACTTTAAATTATTTCTGGACAAGCAGTTCACTTAATATCCAAGGGGAAAATAGCGCCAGTCCAATGATCTTTGCTCCAAATGGAATGCATGAATTATTTGTCAGCATTTCTAACCAATTAGGCTGCTCTATTGAAGATACTCTTTTAGTAACAGTTATTGATTCTTCTGTTACCGCCAATATTGGATTTACAGAAGAATTACAATGTGATGGAAGAACCATTGCATTCCAGAATACCGGTACTGCTAAATTGAACTATAAATGGGATTTTGGAGATCCGAATAATCCCGGAGCTTCTTCTTCCGATTTTAATCCTAGTTATGAATATTCTGCTCCAGGTCAATATACCGTAAGTCTTATTGTGGACCATGAAGATGTAGAAAATTGTACCGATACCATCCGTAGAATGGTGATGATCCCTGAAACAGGTGTATTTGCCAATTTTGATTTTCAAATAGATATCTGTACAGAAGACTTAGTGAAAATCTCATTTTTCGATCAGTCAAGCTCCAATAGAGGAAATATCATCAGCTGGAATTGGAATTTTGGCCCACTAGGCAATTCAACAGAGCAAAATCCAATGTTGGAGTTTAATGGGACTGATTCTGTAATTGCTGAATTGACGATTGAAACGGATTCTAGTTGTACTGCTTCAGGTGTCAAAACCATCCTGATTCGAATTCCAACTCTTCAATTCATGAATGGAGATACTCTCGAAATCTGTAAAGGAGAAAGCGTAGTTTTAAATGAAGGTGGTGAAACTGGCCTGGAATATTCATGGAGCCCTACAACGGGACTTGATTTAAGCAATCCTGCCTCACCAATAGCCAGTCCGGAACAAACTACCACTTATTCGGTGACCGCTAGTATTGAGGGTGCAGAGGTATGTTCAACTTCAGGTGAAATAACCGTCAAAGTAAACCGATTAATCCTAAGTACTACTCCGGATACTTTAATCTGCACTACTGAACCGACTACCATTGCTGTAACTACGGTACCGAACGCGACAGTAGAATGGTTTAGTGATAATGCTTTTCAAAATAAAATTGGTGATGGATTGAGTGTTGAGGTTACTCCTGATATGGCAGTAAATCAATATTTTGTAAAAGCGGTACTGGCGGGTAGCAACTGTGAAGATACTGACTCCGTAACCATTAGAGTATTTGATAAGCTACCACTATTGACTGACACAATGCTTCAAATATGCTATAATTTACCGACTGAATTAAATCCCAATGGCTTTCCTGAGTTTAAATATTCTTGGGCTCCATCAACAGGCCTAAGTGCTACTGATGTTTTCAATCCAACAGCTACCCTAACGGAAGATGTTACTTATTCCGTTACCATAACTGATGAAAATGAAAACTGTATTGAAATTCGTGAAATGAAAGTCACGGTTACACCGGATATTGGTCTGGATGCCCAGCCCGATACTTTGATTTGTGTGATGGAGGAGTTGAGCCTTAGGGCAACGATAGGCTCAAGTTTTCCAGTGACCTGGTATTCCGATAGAGCTTTGACCAATGAAATAGGCAGTGGATTGAGTGTAAATGTGATGCCAACAGAGGCCCGTACGACTTATTATGCTGCTGCTACTGATGATAATGATTGCACTCAGGTAGATTCTACTCAAGTGATTGTATTTAATAAAGATGTAGGCCTGGAAGATACTTTGATAACGGTATGTTTTGGAGAGATGCAGTTTTTGAACCCGAATGGCAAGCCAGAATATCAGTATCAATGGAGTCCTGCCACTGGTTTGGATGATGCTACTTCCCATAATCCAAAATTCAGTGGCACCCAAGGTCAGACCTACACGGTAACCGTGATGGATGTAGATGGCAAATGTATGCTGACCA
>JANQPA010000090.1 GCA_028285545.1 Saprospiraceae bacterium
ATTGACTTTAAAAAAATATACTTTTTGCTTTTTTATAAGTAGATACATATTATAGTAAAAACTAAAATTTTTAAAAATTTTAGTTTTTACACAACCTCATGTCTGAAGCATTCTCCCTCAATACTTATATAATCAGGGGGTTAGACCATTTCACTATAGGGATATCTCCTGATTTTTTAGACATGACATGTTTAAACATGTCATGTCTTTTTACGTATATTTATCACAGCAAGGTTCCAAGCTGAAAACGCGATTTTTAGAAGAGGGGGAATCATGAAAAAATACTGTCTAATCCTTTTTGCTTTTTTAATGCTTACAGCTTCTGTTGCTCAAACAACAGATACTCTTTCTTTGCCATCACTTTATCCCTCTACATTTTCTACTTATGATATTGAGCAAGGACTATTGATTTCTTGCATTGAGGAAACATTTACGGATTCAAAGGGCCGGATGTGGATAAATCCTTGTCGAATACTAGATATACATCGAAAACAGCGTTTTTTTCAATTTGATGGAAATAAATCCTACCCGGTACCATTACCTGATCCCGGAGGCCATGCCCTGTCTTCCTCCTGGTTTATTATAGACATAGCTCCCAATGGGGATCTAGTGGGGGCTAATCTGAGTAGAACACATGCCTTTTTTTATACCCCGGAAACTCAGGAAAGTCAAATTTTTTCATTTGAAAAAGGGGAGCAGATAATGAACCTTCTGGTTCAGGAGAATAATAAAGTCATCGCAATCACCAAAGGTCCTGGAAAATATTCGTTGTATCTGCTTAATGCCACACAAAAAGAGTGGCTCAATAGTATTGAATTAGATATACCTAATCAAGATTTATCTCACTTTAACACAGATGCTATTCAAAACCAAAATGTAATTATTTTTTTGCATCATGATGAGGGTTTTGTTCAATTTGATTTAACTTCTAAATCTATAAAAGCTTATTTATGGAAAGAACTTTTAGAGGGATTTGGACCAAACTTCCAAAATGTTCAATTAACTACCATTGAAAAAGGGAAGGCTACTTTTTTTATTAGTAGTCCCGATAGTTTTTTCGAATACGATATTCTATCAGGCCAACTAAATCCGGATATCAAATTTAATGGGCTTTTTAATTCTCTTCCCAAAAGTGACCATCAAGGTGCTGAAGTAGGTTTTTTTAAAGATAAATCGGGGAATATCCTGCTTGGAATTAGCTGGTGGCCTTTGAAAGGGATTTACCCCCAGCAATCTCTTTTTTTAATAGATTCTGTTGGAAAATACTATAATTATCAGAGTATTATTAATGAGGTGAATAAGGCCAATCGGTATGGAACTGTCTTTTCCGATGAAAGGCCATTAAGGGCTAAGTTTTTCAATAGCAAAAATTTAAAAAAAGAAGCGGTTATCTCAACTGAGGGAGGGCTTCATATTGTTGAATTACAATCTGACTTGCAAATAGATGCTTATTTAAAAGGATGGGCATCTCGGGCCATTTTGGAATGGAGTCCCAACAAGATAGCAGTCATTTCTGATAATGGGTACTTTCGACAGGTAGACCTGATGGGAAAGGAAAACACCTATTTAGATAATAACTTCGGTCAATTGATTTGCAACGAAAACATAAGTGTTTCTCCCTTTACTAAGGTTATACATCGGGATGACCAAAGTATGTGGTTTTCAGCAGGACAAGATTTGATTTGTTATCAGAAGCAACAAAATTTTTGTACATCCTATCCAATTAATCAACAAGTTGACAAATTTAATTTTCTGAATGAACAAGAAATCATTCTTACTTCTATTCAGCAGGGCGACATATATATTTATAATATTGATCAAAAAAAATTAAGGCCATACTCCATAGGCGGTACTCTTCTAAATGTGGGAAGTAAAACTAATGAAATCTTGATCTCAAAAGATGGTACCATATGGATCGCTACCCTGAACGGCCTTTGGAAAATAGATCAAAAATCAAATAGTGTACTTCACCTAAATGAAAAAAATGGCTTAAATAATAATCAAGTCATTTGTATTCATGAGGCGGATGATGGAAAAATTTGGATGGGCATGATCAATGGGGGCTTACAAATTTATGATCCCCAAAGTGGAGAATTTAAATTAATTGATGAAAGTAATGGCCTGTCTAACAACTCTGTAGTAGGTATATTAGAAGATGAAGATGGCGATAAATGGGTGTCCACCTTCTCTGGTATTACAGTATTATCCAGTCAGGAAGAAATATTATTCAAAATACACGAGAAAGATGGCTTATCTCATAAAGAGTTTAATCGTTTTTCATTTTATAAAATGAAAGACGGGCGATTCATTTTTGGGACCGTTTCTGGAATTAATATCTTGGATTCTAAAGAAATAAAACCCGTCTTTACTCAAAGAAAAGAACTATTTCTTTATTTAACTGAAATCGTTTTTTTTGATAATCAACTAGGCAATGACACTCTATTAAGAGGGCAATTCGAAAATATCCAAACCATCACCTTACCTGCTACTCATCGATATCTCACAATAGATTTTTCCTTGTCTGATTACATTCATGCTCCCAACAGTTCTTTTGCCTATCAATTAGCTGGGCCAGGAGGCCTGGATACGGAAAATAACAGAGAGGAAGCCTGGATAAATATTGGAAGTAATTCTTTTCTTACCCTAAATGACCTTCCTGCCGGCAAACATACTCTTCTAATCAAGGGTACAGATCATACGGGGCAAATAATAGAGGATATGATCAGTATACCCATCAAGGTAAAAGAGTTCTTTTATAAAACCTGGTGGTTCTATAGTCTTCTTACCCTACCTTTTATTTTAGGAGTTATACTCTGGAATCGACGATTGGTTACGGATAAAAAGCGATTGGAAGAGGAAGTAGAAAAACGTACTCATCAAATACAGTTAGACAAAAAACTGATTGAAGAACAAGCCTCCAAATTACAGGAGTTAGATGAGATGAAGTCCCGTTTTTTTACCAATATTTCTCACGAACTTCGTACTCCCCTTACTGTCATCAGCGGGATGGCCGATCAGGTTGAAGATCAGGAGAGAGTAAAGGATCTACTCAAACGCAACAGCAAGAGCCTGCTAAATATGATCAATCAAATCCTCGACCTTCGAAAATTGGAAGTCAGTAAACTTCAATTGGAGCTTGTTCAAGGGGATATCATTGCCTATTTAAAATACATTTCAGAATCATTTTCTTCATTAGCTGATACCAAAGGAGTTCAACTTCAATTTTCTGCAAACCTGGAGAAATTAATCATGGATTATGATCCGGAAAAGTTTCTAAGGATAGTTTCCAATTTACTATCCAATGCCATCAAATTCACTCCTCAGGGAGGTA
>JANQPA010000091.1 GCA_028285545.1 Saprospiraceae bacterium
GAGAAATTAATCATGGATTATGATCCGGAAAAGTTTCTAAGGATAGTTTCCAATTTACTATCCAATGCCATCAAATTCACTCCTCAGGGAGGTAAAATAAATATTCATGCTTCTTTGGATACTACCTCTACCTTTTCCTTAGAGGTGAAGGATACTGGCATTGGGATCTCCAAAGAACAATTGCCCTATGTTTTTGATCGCTTTTACCAGGGGACCCATAATCAAAAATCGAAAGAGGGAATCGGGGGAACTGGTATTGGCCTGGCCTTAACAAAAGAACTCATCAAACTGATGAATGGCCAAATAATTGTAGAAAGCAGTCATGAACATTCTTCACCTGACAGGGGAACCACTATTACTATTTATCTTCCGATTAACAGAAAAGCCAAATTGGTCAAGGAGGAGATGTTATTATCCGATCAAATAGTTAGATCCAATAAGTCTCCAATTGCTATTTCAAATGAGCTCCAAACAAAATCTATTGACAATGGAGACAAAACACTACCGAATTTATTAATAGTAGAAGACAATCCTGATATCGTCCAGTATTTGATTACTTGTTTACAAGATCAATATCAATTATCCTTTGCAGAAAATGGGCAGGAGGGGATTGATCAAGCGTTTGAATCATGCCCGGATATCATTTTAAGTGATGTTATGATGCCTGGAAAAGATGGCTTTGAACTTTGTCAAATGCTTAAACTGGATCAGCGAACCAGTCATATCCCCATTGTTTTATTAACTGCAAAGGCAGATATCGAATCCCGAATTGAAGGTCTTGAAAGAGGAGCGGATGTTTATCTGGCCAAACCCTTTAATAAAAAAGAGCTGTTGGTCAGCTTGCAAAAACTAATTGAAATCCGTCGTCGCCTTCAAAAAAGGTACAGCAGTCAAGAAACTCTTAAACCTTCCAATAATCCGACCATTCAGATTGAAGATGCTTTTATTCAGAAAGTTCGGGAAGCTGTGGTACAAAATATCGACAACGAAAATTTCGGACCAAACGATTTGGCGAAAATCATGGGGATGGGGCGTTCCAGTTTTTTTACCAAAATCAAAGCTCTTACGGATCGATCCCCTGCCATATTCATCCGTTCAATCCGCCTTCATTATTCCAAATCACTTCTGAAGAACACAGATTTGAACATTTCACAAGTGGCATATGAGGTCGGTTTTGTTAACCCCAATTACTTCTCAAAGTGCTTTTCTCTGGAATTTGGCCTATCTCCCAAGCAGTTTAGAGGCTGATTTTCAAGCCTTTGGATTATAGTGTAGGAATTTTGGATTATAGTTTATAACTACACTCCCTTTTTCTTCCATTTTTGACTCAACACAAAAATTGACAGGATTTATCCGTAGTTCATTAGGCTGAAGATAAACCATCCGGAGGGTTCAGACAAAGAGCTGACCTCTACAGAATATACCATTTATCTAACCTTAATTGAGTCTCATATGAAAAAGCATACCTCGTATATAATGGCCTATTTTGTTTTATTAGGCCTTTTATTAAGCAGTATTGTAGCCGCTCAACCAGATCTTACTTACGACCTACAATTTCATACCATTAATTATAAGGACAATGATCGGGTTCAGGAATTTCGTATTCCTACTACTTTATCCAGCGGCTTAATCTATTTCGAAGCTACCGGAGGAGATGGTGGACGTAAAAGGAATGGAAGTCTCATTTCTGCAAAAGGAGGGCAGGGAGCCAGAATGGGTGCCTGGTTTGAAATAGGAACAGGTAGTAATCAGATTCCACCAGGTTCAGAAGTGATTTTTATTGTTGGTCAACGCGGAGAAAGTATTAATAACGCCTGGGCCGAGTCCGCTGGAGGTGGAGGGGGCACTGCTGTCTTTTATAAACGTCCGGATAATCAATATACCCTCTTATTGGTTGCTGGGGGTGGAAACGGAGGGTACTCCGATTGCTGTACCGTCAAAGAAGATGGCAATCCCGGAGAGATAATTCAATGCCCAATATCTGGAACCGACAGCTATTGTAGTTTCACTCAATTAGCATGTGGATGTTATTGTTATGCAGGAGGGGGAGGTATTTATGACCCTTCCAGTTTCGAATTTTTTGATGTCCAAGATAATAGATGGGAGGATTGTAATTCTAAGCGGGCCGGACACCTGGGCTGGCCAGGAGCAACCAACCCCTATACTAATCCCGTTAAACCAACGGGTGGCTTAGGAGGGAACTGGGATGTACAAGGAAACACCCAAAAAGCATTGGGAGGTTTTGGCTTTGGTGGTGGCGCAGGTGGTGGTGGCCTTTGGGCTACACAAAGTAATGGTGGCGGATTTACCCCTGGTGGAAAAGAAAAAGGAGGAGGTAGTTTCATTAACAATATGCACTTTAAAAACCGCCCTACCACAAAAGAAAAAAGAGGTTCAACCAATAGTTCTCAAAATGGTCAAATCACCTATAGAATTCTCCCTTCAGCTCCTAATATCGTTTGTAATAATCTTACAGTTTATCTGGACCAAAATGGAACTAAAACTATCCAGGCATCAGAGATAGGAGCTGGATCTTCAGACCCAAATGGCTTGGAATTAACCTATACCCTTTATGATATCAATACTCAACGTTTTGCCATCTCTATTGATGCCGCATGTGCAGATATTGGTACACCAAGGATAGTTACTCTTTTTGCCTCTAATATATTAAATGGAAGCGGAGCCAATTCAAGCACTTGCGCTGCTTCCCTTACCATAAAAGCAAAACCTTTTATGAAATGCAAAGATGCCACTGTCCGACTGAACACCAGCGGCCAGGGCACCCTGGAAGCTAGTAATATTAATGATGGAAGCTCCACTATTTGTGGGGAAACCATCTCTTCTTATACTCTCAGCAAAAGTAGTTTTGGCTGTACAGAGGTAGGGCACCATACCGTTACGCTTACTGCCTCTGATAATAATGGTGACACGAATTCTTGTACGGCTAATGTACAGGTTGTCGACCCCAATCCTGTTGTTTTAAGGTGTAAAGATATTACCGTTGACATTGGGTATGATGGAGATTTCACTCTTGAGCCTTCTGAAGTGGATAATGGTACTGGCAATGTTTGTGGCAGGCTTTCTTATACTAATTATCCACAGGGATATAGTGTCAGTCCAAACACTTTTGATTGCAGTCATTTAAACACTACCCAAACCGTAACCTTAACACTGACCGGTCCAGGAGGAAGTACAGGTACTTGCACCAGTCAAGTAAGGATAGAACAGGATCAAAGTGAATTTGCAAAGTGTAAAGATATTACGGTTACCCTTAACGAAAATGGGGAAATTCGGCTGCGACCTTGGTATAGTTCAAACATTGATGATGATACACCAAGTGGAAATGTCCTTTGTATTGGAGCAGTCACCAAGTTCGAGTTAAGTAAGGAGGTCTTTACCTGTGCAGATATTGGTCCAAATTCCGTCACCCTTACTGTAAAAAGAGGCAGCACCTTTATTGATGATTGTACAGCAACCGTTACTGTGGTAGATGAGACTGGTCCTGTCATCCAATGCCCTCCTCTAAGGGTTCAGCTTCCCACAGACGGAAATACCCTGCTCGTTTGGGCTGATGATTTAATTGATCCTTCTTTTTCGGACAAATGTACTTATGTTAATAATGTAGCGGCTTGGTTACCTTCAAAGAATCCGGCACCCGATGTTCAATACACTTTAACAATTAATACAGACACTTGGCCAAATGAAACCTCCTGGAGTCTCACCAGTGGAGGGCAGGTACTTTTCTCAGGAGGGCCTTATAATGTTAATTCTGGAAGCATAATTACAGAGACCTTTAGCCTTTCCCCTGGAAGGTATACCTTTAATATGTATGATGAATTTGGTGATGGTCTTAATGTAAAATACGGTAATGTAACAGCTGGATTCCGTCTTGAGGCTGAGTCCGGAGAAGTAATTATGGAAAGTGAGCCAAATGATTGGGACTACCAAAAATCTAAAAATTTTTATGTAGGAATACGCTCTCTTTATTATGACAGACTCTATTTTGAATGTGTCGACTTAGGCAATACCTATCCTTTATCTTTGATATATTATGACCAATTTGGCAGGGGCTCCACTTGTGAAACTACCGTTACCATTGAACAAGATCTAAGCGAAGCTGCCAAATGTAAGGATGTGACTGTGACATTGGATCAAAGTGGCCAAAATCAAATTCTTGCACGAAAAGGAAGTAGTGACGGTTTAGATTTTGATAACGGGTCCATAGAATCCTCATGCTTTGGCAATCATGGCTTATTTTGGACTCCCAACCAGACAAACATTGAATATTCTTGTGCAGATATTGGTGCCAACCCTGTCACTCTCTCAATAACAAAACCTAATGGTGATATCATTGACGAATGCATTTCTACTGTTACCGTGTTGGATAAGGCCGGCCCTGTGGCCAAGTGTCAGCCTTTAACAATCCAACTTCCTTCATCCGGAACGACGACCTTGACGGGAGCAGATTTAGATGCAGGTTCCTATGATGTATGTGGGACCATCAACTCTCGGCAGGTATGGAACTCTAACACCAATCCTTATTCCGAAAAGGAATTTGCTTTGACCATCCAATTTGAATTTTTCTCTAGCGAAAACTCTTGGACGGTCACTAGTGGGGAAAACACTTATGCATCTGGGGGGCCCTATACTTCTGCAGAGGATCTAAAATTAATAACTGAAACTTTTTCACTGCCTCCAGGCTGCTATGAATTAAATTTTTATGATTCCTTTGGAGATGGCTTTCGTTTTTCTGGGCCAGGCAATGGTTATTTTCATTTAAAAGATGATCAGGGAAATATTCTTGTCGAGGGAGCAGATGATTGGGACTATCAGAAATCTGGAAATTTCTGTGTGGAAGAAAATGCTTTTTCGGATGATCTGACCTTTGATTGTACAAGTATTGGTACACATTCAGTGATGCTTTTATTAAAGGACAATTATGGTAATGGTTCGTATTGCTCTACTAACGTAACCGTGGAAGATAACTCTGCGCCTACTCTTGTCTGCAAAGACATTACTGTTCCAATAAACGACAAAGGCCAAGCTTCCATCACCGCAAAGGATGCATTTGATTCTTCTTCTGGCTGTGGCCTGAGCTCTATGACTTTGGATAAAACACAATTTGATTGTTCTAATCTAGGGCAAAACACAGTTACGCTTACTGGTATTGGTCAAAATGGCATTTCAGGTTCTTGCACTGCTAAGGTAACCGTAACAGATCCAGGTTCAAATTGTAACCAGGCACCAGTGGCTGTCTGCCAGGATATTACTGTCTCAGTTGATGAGAATTGTCAGGCTTCCATTAAACCCTCAGATGTAGATGGTGGCTCTAATGATCCAGATGGAGATGAGCTTATCATGAATCTGGATAAGACCATTTTGGATCGTGGTGCCCATACCA
Source organism: Saprospiraceae bacterium (assembly GCA_028285545.1). Taxonomy (GTDB): domain Bacteria; phylum Bacteroidota; class Bacteroidia; order Chitinophagales; family Saprospiraceae; genus JANQPA01. The sequence goes on from JANQPA010000091.1 coordinate 5,402, forward strand.
TTATTTTAACCATTAGCGATGGTGCTTATACTGATCAATGTACTGCTGTTGTGACGGTCAAGGATGCAACCAAACCCATTCCTGATATTCCCTCTTTGCCTACTATTAATGCGGAATGTACTGCATTCGTTCAAGCTCCTACTGCTACAGATAATTGCTTAGGAACCATAACGGCTTTCACCAATGATCCTAATAATTTTAATGAGCAGGGAACTTACACTATCACATGGATTTTTGAAGACGATGGATTCAATAGGGTAACCCAAACCCAAACCGTTATTGTGAATGATGTCACTAAACCCATTCCTGATCTAGCTACATTGCCTACCATTACCAGCGAATGTTCGGCAAACGTATCTACAATTCCAACTGCTACCGATAATTGTGAAGGGACCATCCAGGGGACCACTTCTGATCCGTTATCTTATTCTACCCAAGGTACTCATACCATTACCTGGTCCTTTGATGATGGTAATGGAAATGTGGAAACGCAAACCCAAACGGTGATTGTCAAGGACATCTCAAAACCTGTGCCAGAGGTTTCTAATTTACCCACTCTTAGGGGTGAATGTGGCACCACGGTTTCTATTACTCCTACAGCAGTAGACAATTGTACTGGGCAAACCATTCTTGGAACTACCTCTGATCCGCTGACTTATACTACTCAAGGTACACACACCATCACCTGGTCTTTTGATGATGGAAATGGTAATGTAGCTACTCAAACTCAAACCGTGATCGTTGATGATGTCACTGATCCGGTTCTAGACTTAAATTCTTTGCCAGTTCTCAAGGCAGAATGCTCTGTGAACCTTTCTTCTGCCCCTACAGCCACGGATAATTGTGCTGGTACTATAATAGGCACTACCACCGATCCCCTGTCCTATGGCTCCCAGGGAACTCACCTCATCACCTGGATCTTTGATGATGGCAATGGAAATTCAGTTACTCAAACTCAAACTGTGATCATTAAGGATGTCACTGCTCCTGTACCGGATATAGCTACTTTGCCTACCATCACTGGAAACTGTGAAGCGGGTCTGGAACCTCCTTTTGCTACTGATAATTGTGCTGGTCAGGTCATTGGTACCACTTCTGATCCACTTTATTTTGATAAGGAAGGAACTTATACCATTACCTGGATCTATGATGATGGCAATGGGAATACTTCCTCACAAGATCAGACCATTGTTATTGAGGATGATATCGCTCCAGTTCCCGATCGGAATAATCTGCCAACTCTGAGGGCACAGTGTGGACTTACGGTTTCTACTATTCCAACAGCAACTGATCGTTGTCTCGGTACTATCCAGGGGACTACCTCTGATCCTTTGACTTATAATACTCAGGGTATCCACCTCATCACCTGGACCTATGATGATGGAAATGGAAATTCAGTTACTCAAACTCAGAGAGTGGTCATCAGAGATAATAAAGCACCGGTACCCAATCAGGCCAATCTGCCTGCTCTAACTGGATCATGTTCAGTTATGATCACCCATTTTCCTACCGCTACCGATAATTGTGCAGGTTCTGTAACGGCTACCACTGACAGCCCACTGGAATTTGATCAGGAAGGAACCTTTGCCATTGTTTGGAATTACGATGATGGAAATGGAAACACCAGTGTTCAAACTCAGTGGGTAATTGTGGGAGGGGATGCTGCTCCTAATGCCTTGTGCAAAAACATTTCCATGCCAATGACCGGAAATGGATCCATCAACATCAAAGCATCAGATATTGACGATGGATCTTTTGATGATTGTAGTCAGGTTACCTTACTCATCAGTCCGGCAGGTGGTTCAATTTTTGGCACCGGCCTTCCGCCGGCTCCAAGTATGGATTTGTATTGTAAGGATGGAAAGGAGCAAAATTTACTGCTTTCTGTGACCAATGAAAAAGGCAGTACGGCTTACTGTCAAGCTAAGGTCACTTTAGAAGGAACCGATAGCGATTCAGATGGACTTCTGGACAGTTGTGACAACTGCCCAGACACTTACAATCTAAATCAAAAGGACAGCAATAATAATGGAACTGGAGATGCCTGTGAAGAAAACGCTAATCCTGATCCAAGCCCAGGAGGATGGGGAGGATGGAGTTTGAAAAAGCAAGGTCAGGAGGAGAATAATACCATCACTGAATTAAAAGCTTTTCCCAATCCATTCCAGGAACAGATCAACTTGAGTTTCAATTTGAGTCATAAGGAAAAAACCACCATTGAGATTTTCAACATTCAGGGACAGCAAATTCATACTTTGCTTTCCGAAATGGTCCCTGCTGGAGACCACAGAGTTTTATGGGATGGTAAGGATCAAAATGGTCAGCCTTTGCCGGCAGGTGTTTATCTGGTTAGATTGAGAGCGGGGAAGGCATTGATTAATCAGAAGGTGGTGTTACAGAAATAATATTTAAGGATTTTGTCAACCGTACGGTTGACAAAATCCTTAAATATTCTCTCTCACTCCAGGGGATATCTCCTGATTTTTTGGACATGACATGTTTAAACATGTCATGTCTTTTTACGTATATTTATCGCAGCAAGGTTCCAAGTTGAAAACGCGTTTTTTAGAAGAGGGGGAATCATGAAAAAATACTGTTTAATCCTTTTTGTTTTATTAGCTCTTACTTCTTCTGTTGCTCAGACGACAGCCTCTCTTTCTTTACCTACACTCCATCCCTCCACTTTTTCAACTTATGATATTGAACAAGGACTAGCGATTTCTTGCATTGAGGAAACATTTACCGATTCAAAGGGCCGCATGTGGGTAAATCCCTGTCGAATTATGGATATCCATCGCAAACAAAGTTTTTTCCAGTTTGATGGTAATAAATCCTATCCGATTCCATTACCTGATCCCGGAGGTGCCCCCTTCTCTTCATCATGGTTTATTAGAAGTTTTACATCTAATGGGGATATAGTGGGTGCCAATCTGAGTAGAACTCATGCTTTTTTCTACAACCCGGACACTCAGGAAAGTCAAATTTTTTCATTTGGAAAAGAAGAAAAGGTAATCAACCTCGTGGTACAGGAAAATAATGAAATCATCGTTATTACACAAAGTCCTGTAAAATATTCCTTGTACAGACTTAGTAAAACCCAAAAAGAGTGGCTTAATAGTATTGAATTGGATTTGCCAGAAGAGTTTGAACTTCATTTCAATACACCAGCTATCCAAACTAAAGGGGTAATTGTTTTTTTGCACCAGTATGAAGGCTTTGTTCAATTTGATTTAACTTCTAAATCCTTTAAAGTTTATTGGTGGAAAGACCTTTTTAAAGAATTTGGAACAAAATTCCAAAACATTAAATTAAATTCCTTCTCAGAAGGGAAAGCCATTTTTTTTATAAGTAATCTTAATAGTTTTTTTGAATTCGATGTTCAATCTGGTCAATTAAATCCCTATCTCAAATTCAATCGACTTTTAGAATCTCTTCCAAAATTTGGTTCTCAAAGTGCAGAGGTGATTTTTTTTAAAGATAAATCTGGAAATACCCTGATTGGAGTTAGCTGGTGGCCTTTGGAAGAAATTTACCCCCAACAATCACTTTTTTTAATAGATTCAGTTGGAAGGCATTATGATTACCAGGCCATTCTTAATGAGGTGAATAAGACCAACCGTTATGGAGCCATTTTTTCTGACGAGAGGCCTTTAAGCGCTAAATTTATCAATAGCAAAGACTTTAAAAAAGAAGCCATTATTTCTACTGAAGGGGGGTTACATACCGTAGAAATACAAACGAATTTGGAATTAAAGGTCTATTTGGAAGGATGGGCATCCCGTGCTATCCTGGAATGGGATTCGAATAAGCTCGCAGTAGTTTCTGATAATGCCTATTTTCGAATGGCAGACTTGACACAAGAGGAAGACTCCGACATAGGCAAATATTTCGGTCAATTGGCTTGCGGAGAAAATATTAGAGTAACACCTTTTAGTCAGGTCATTCATCAGGATGACGGAAAGATCTGGTTCACTGACGAAAAAGAATTGATTTGTTTTCAAAAACAACAAAATTCTTGTATTACTTATCCAATTAATCAACTATTTGACAATTTCAACTTCCTGAATGAACAAGAAGTTATTCTTGTTTCTTCCAATCAGCATGATGTATATATTTATAATCTAGATCAAAAAAAATTAAGCCCCTACTCTATAGATGGCACTCCTCTCAACACTGGAGGCAAAACCAATGAAATCTTAATCTCAAAAGATGGTTTCATATGGATCGCTTCTCTTAACGGCCTTTGGCAAATAGATCCCAAAACCCAAAAACTTATTCATTTTAACGAAAATAACGGATTGTCTAGCGACCAGGTTATTAATATTCATGAAGCTAAAGATGGTAAAATATGGATCGGAATGATTGACGGAGGTCTGCAAATCTTTGATCCAAAAAGTAAAGCATTTAATTTAATAGATAAAAGTAAGGGCTTATCAAATAATTCTGTGGTAGGCATTTTGGAAGATGAAGATGGTGATATTTGGGTGTCCACCTTCTCTGGCATCACCGTACTATCTAGCCAGGAAGAGATCTTATTCCAATTATATGAAAAAGATGGCTTGTCTCATAAAGAATTTAATCGTTTTTCCTCCTATAAAATGAAGGACGGTCGATTAATTTTTGGATCCGTTTCCGGGATCAATATCTTGGATTCTAAAGAAATAAAACCCGTCTTTACTCAAAGAAAAGAACTATTTCTTTATTTAACTGAAATCAATTATTTTGATCATCAAATAGGCAAAGACACTTTATTAAGAGGGCAATTCGAAAATATCCAAACCATCACCTTACCAGCCACTCATCGATATCTCACAATAGATTTTTCCTTGTCTGATTACATTCATGCACCCAACAGTTCTTTTGCTTATCAATTAGCAGGGCCGGGGGGCTTGAATACTGAGAAAAACAGAGAAGAAGCCTGGGTAAATATGGGAAGTAATTCTTTCCTTACGCTTAATGATCTTCCTGCCGGCAAACATACCCTTCTGATCAGGGGTACAGATTATAAGGGGCAAATAATAGAGGATATGATCAGTATACCAATCAAGGTAAAAGAATTCTTTTATAAAACCTGGTGGTTCTATAGTCTTCTTACTCTACCCTTTATTTTAGGAGTTATACTTTGGAACCGACGACTGGTGACGGATAAAAAACGGTTGGAAGAGGAAGTAGAAAAACGTACTCAACAAATCCAATTAGACAAAAAACTGATAGAACAACAAGCTTCCAAATTACAGGAGTTAGATGAGGTAAAATCCCGTTTTTTTACCAATATTTCTCACGAATTTCGAACTCCCCTAACCGTCATTAGCGGAATGGCTGATCAGCTTGAAGATCAAGAAAAAGCTAAATCACTCATCAAACGCAACAGTGAGAGCCTACTCAATATGATCAATCAAATCCTAGACCTCCGAAAACTGGAAGTAAGCAAACTTCAATTGGAGCTTGTACAAGGAGACATCATTGCCTATTTAAAATACATTTCAGAATCATTTTCTTCATTAGCTGATACCAAAGGAGTTCAACTTCAATTTTCTGCAGACCTGGAGAAATTAATCATGGATTATGATCCGGAAAAGTTTCTAAGGATAGTTTCCAATTTACTATCCAATGCCATCAAATTCACTCCTCAGGGAGGTA
>JANQPA010000034.1 GCA_028285545.1 Saprospiraceae bacterium
CCAAATAATTTTCTTTTTGAGGGGTGATTTTTAAGGAAAAATGGAATTTTTCCTTAAAAATCACCCCTCAAAGAAATAATATCGGCTGGCGAATAAGGCCGAAGGACTTATGAGACAGCCTCCTAAAATATTCGACATGTCATATGCCAAATAGAATCTAATTACATATTCAAAAACAACCTAAGGTATACTTGTTCACAATAATTCGTGGGCTGTTCCGGCCAAAAAGGCATGGAGCAGCCCTTTTTTCTAGATTCTATTCTACATGTCATGTCTAAACATGACATGTCCCTTTTTTTAGGACATGACATATCTTGGCTTTTCTGAAAATCCCTATCTTACCATCATGAAAAACTACTTATTATTTCTGATAGTGCTAGTGGGATTTTCTTCCTGCCTAAGTGAAATCAAGCGACTAGGCAATCATTATAAGGCCCATCAGGACTATGCAAGTCTAGCTAAGGTGGTGGACCTGGTGCCTTTAGGAACTGATACCGCTTATATCCGATCCATACTAGGAGATCCTATCGATATGGGCTTTGATTTTCGATATACTGTAGATTCAGTAGGGCCGAATGACTGTGTTATCGGAGCTGTATTTCACATTGATGAAAAGGGCAAAATAGACCAAAAATGGATCGATGAGATATGTGAATGAAATAGTTCATCGTTCAGCGTTCCTTGTTTAGAGAATATTTACTTGTGAAAAATTACTCATTACACATTACTCAATACCAGGTACTAATAAATCATCCCTGATAACCAAAGCCTTTTAGTGCCTTTTCATTATTGCGCCAATTATCGCGAACTTTCACGTGTAACTCTATGAATACTTTTGATTCCAGAAAGATTTCAATGGATTTGCGGGCTTCGGTACCTAGTTTTTTGATGGATGAACCCTGTCTGCCAATCAGGATGGCCTTTTGGGTTTTTCGCATCACGTAAATAGTGGCTGCGATACGGATTAGGTTTTCTCCTTTTTTAGTGACTCCTTCTTTGAAAGATTCAACAACTACTTCAGTAGAATAAGGAACTTCTTGCTCGTACAGCTCCAATATTTTTTCTCGAATAATTTCACTGACAAAAAAGCGCTCTGGCCGATCTGTAAACTGATCTTTTGGATAGTAGGCAGGTCCCTCCGGCAATTTTTCGAAAATTAATTTTAGAAGAGTATCTGTATTCTTTTTTTGAAGGGCAGAGATGGGAATGGTCTCTTCAAAGTTGATCCAGTCATTCCACTTTTTGATGAGTGCTAAAATTTCTTCAGGTTTAACCAGGTCAATTTTATTCAAGACCAAAAATTTGGGAATATCCAGTCGTTTTAATTTCTGAACAATAGGATCATCTTCCTCATATTTTTCTTGGACATCCGTTACAAAAAGCATTAAGTCAGCATCTTCAAAGGTAGAATGTACGAAGCGGTTCATTGCCTCTTGCATTTTATAAGAAGGATCCTCTATATAGCCTGGAGTATCTGAAAAAACCACCTGAAAATCATCTCCACTTAAAATGCCAATGATGCGATGACGCGTTGTTTGAGGCTTATTGGTGATTATGGACATGCGTTCGCCAACAAGGGCATTCATCAATGTTGACTTCCCTACATTTGGCTTACCAATAATATTCACAAAGCCTGACCGGTGCATGTCATTTTAATTTTCCTGGAAATAATAACTGGATAAAGGTAGAAAGTAGAAGGTAGAAAATAGAAGGATTAGGCTAGTTTTTGTCTGGTAAATTAATTATCCCATAGGTAACACTCTTTGGAGCTCCCCTTTAACGAGAGCATCTATTGCTTTAAAAATGACCTTAGGTTTGTGAGGGCGCCAGTTAATATCATTAAATTCTTGGCCAAAATTTATGTGGTGTTGTAATTGAGTAATTTTCATTTCGTCAGCTACATGATCCAGTGTATTTAGTAGGCACACCCAACCCTCTTCTGCAACGACATCTTCACTCCACTCTTCATAATAACAGTCATCAGAACCATGGAAATTGAGCACATTTTCACAAATCAGAATATATTTATAAATGCCTTGTTGATATAATTGATCAACTACCTCCCTTTTTAAATACATAATATCATTGGAGATGGCATCATTCCATTCACCGATTAACTCAATGATTGCAAACCGCTCATCATAGTCTACAAACAAAATTTTCATATACAAAGTAGCCGAACCAAACTCATCCCATTGCGGGTGAATGAAATAATTGTAAACTTTTTTGGTGAAGTAGAATTCATCATAAACTCTGCCATAAAAGGGAGATTGCTCATCTTCAGATGCAACATAATGATCTCTCCATTGATAATACGGCTCTATATTATGCATGCGGTTTTAATTTCCTTTACTTACTGATAAATATATGCGGATTAAATATACAAAACCTAAGAAAAAAGCTTCTTGTTTTTGAAGCGACGGAACGACATTTTTTTCGTTAAAATAGAAACCTGTAAAGTGCTGAATTTGTTTGCTGAAAATTTAAGTAATAAAAAAAATGGAAAAAAGTATTCCCAAGGCCCCGGAAAATATAGAAAAAATAATGAAACCTATTATTAAAGAAAGAGATGTACGGATAAGAGTGCTAAGCAGGGGATAAGGGAATAATTTTTTGTACACCCAAATGTAATATGCCGTATTGATAAAGTTTGTAAAAAATAATCCTTGAAACACAGGAATGCCCATCAGCCAAAAGATGAGCTGGTAAATAGTACCTACCAGACTGGTAAACCCTGATAGATAGGCATTGGTAACTAAGTGTTCAGCATAATTTAATTTACCTTTTTTGAAAAATACAAGGGTCATCAAAGAAACAAAGGGTACAACAAGCATAGGAAGGATGTTGGCGTACTTTTTAAACTGCCTTGAAATTTCTTGCTGCCTGGCTATGGATTCTTCACTAAGATCCTCAGTAAAAAAATTACTGATCGTTTCTTGCTGTTCGTCAAATAAACCTAAGGAAATATTGATTATTACAGATATGGTTACCCACAGAATTAAAAAGCGCATGGGGCCATAATAAGGTTTGGTTTTGCCGTTTATATAGTTTTGAATGAGTGAAAAAGGGCGAATGGTCAATTCTTTAACCGTAAATATTAAACCCCGTTCTACATTAGTAATCGTTTCAATTAGATCTTGAAGTAATTGCTTGAGTGAAATTCGCTCAGAAATAACTTTTTGACCACAATTACGACAAAATAAATCTTCATCAGAAAGGTCAGCATTACAGTTTTTACAAATCATACTTGGCTTTTAAATGGGACTTAAAGATAATCATAGATCTATTCTTTTACTATTTCTATATTTGCCTGGCATCTATTAAATTATTAATGAAAAAAATCATTGTTACCGGACCTGAGTCTTCGGGAAAAACTACCCTTGCTGAGCAATTGGCTAAGTTCTACCAAGCTGTTTATGTTCCAGAATATTCACGGACCTACCTGTCTCAATTAGGACGCCCCTATCTGGAAGATGACCTCTTAGAGATAGCCAAAGGGCAAGCTTTGCAGGAACAAAAGCATAAGCTCGAGACCGAAAGTATGGTAATTTTCGATACTTCAATGTTGGTGCTCAAAGTTTGGTCCGATTATAAGTATGGACGAAGCCACCCCTGGATAGTAGAACAGCTTCAAAAAAATAAAACCTGCATGCATTTTCTTTGTAAACCAGATATTCCATGGGAAGAAGATCCACTACGCGAAAACCCCCTCGATAGAGACCTACTGTTTTCTATGTATCTAAAAGATTTAAAAAAATTGGAGGCACCTTTTTTTATCATCTCTGGAGCAAATCCCTTGGAAAGACTTCAAATAGCCGTAGAAATACTGAATAATCTATCCATTTGATGAATTCAATCTCTCTTTCTATATTTGCGGGAATCATTTGGGGTGCCCATAGGAAAATGGTTATTAGTTATTCGTTATTTGTTAGTAACGAATAACGAATAACAAATAACCAACAACCCAAAGGGCTGAGATCATACCCATAGAACCTGCTCGGGTAATGCTGGGAAGGGAAATGCACACATCTCTTGTGTATATGGTATGCGGATAGAAAATGCGCTCCGAACCCCATGGAGGGCAGATTTTATTCAATTTCAATTTTTTTTCATGTTTTACAAATTTGTTTTTACCCTGGCATTGCTTATGATGTTTCAGGCGGGCTGGTCTCAAACAAGCATAGTAGGCCAGATAACTGATGTAAATAAAGAAGCATTAGTTGGTGCTAATGTTTTGATTTTAGAGTTAAACAGGGGGAGTGCTGCTGATCTGGAAGGAAACTTTCGGATAGCAGATGTGTCTCCAGGAGAATACACCTTAAAAATCTCTTACATCGGATATGAATCCATCCAAAAGTCCATCAATGTTTTGGCTGATCAAAAGAGTATGAATTTAGAGATTCAGCTATTGAAATCGAAAGTTACCCTGGATGAATTATTGGTAAGAGCTACTCGTGCCAATGAAAAAACTCCTGTGGCCTTCAAAAATTTAGGAAAGGAAGAAATCCAAAAGGCTAATCTCGGACAGGATGTTCCCTTTTTATTAAGATGGACACCCTCTGCTGTGGTTACCTCCGATGCAGGGACCGGAATTGGCTATACCGGTATTCGGGTGAGGGGCTCTGATCCCACTCGAATTAATGTCACCATCAACGGTATTCCACTAAATGATTCTGAGTCCCAAGGAGTTTTTTGGGTGAATTTGCCTGACTTTTTGAGCTCTACCAATTCCATCCAGGTCCAACGTGGGGTTGGTACTTCAACTAATGGGGCAGGGGCTTTTGGTGCCTCTATTAACCTAAATACTGTTGAAACCAGAGAAGAGCCCTATGCAATTTTGGGGGGTACTCTGGGCAGTTTTAATACCAGAAAAGGAAATATCCAATTGGGAACAGGATTATTAAATGATAAATTTCTTTTTACTGGTCGTTTATCTACCATCCAATCCGATGGTTTTATCGATAGAGCAACGGCTGATTTGAATTCCTATGCTTTAACAGCAAAATACTTGGGAAGGAATAGCTCGCTGCAATTTAATTTGTTTTCAGGGCATGAAATTACTTATCAGGCCTGGTATGGTGTTCCAGCAGATTTTTTGGATGATGAAGATACCCGAACTTTTAATCCTGCGGGTACGGAAAAAGAAGGAGAACCTCATGAAGATGAAGTGGATAATTACCGCCAGACACACTATCAATTGCTTTATACCAATCAAATAAGTAATAATTGGTTTTTGAATTTAAATGCGCACTATACAACTGGAATGGGATATTTTGAGCAATATAAGGCAGATGAAACACTCAGTGAATATGGGATTAGCCCAGTAAACCCAGAAGGAGAAGGCGTTTCGGATTTAATCCGAAGGTTATGGCTGGATAATGATTTTTATGGCTTAGTATATAGCTCTACTTATTCTTCTGACGATAATAAATTGGACTGGACAATCGGTGGGGGCTATAATATTTATGAAGGACTCCATTTTGGAGAGGTTATTTGGGCACGGTTTGCAGGAAATAGTGAATTGAATGAGCGATATTATGAAAATGATGCTCGCAAAACTGATTTTAATGTTTATTCCAAGGTTAACCTGGCCTTAAGCAATAGGTTGAACGCTTATGTGGATTTACAGTATCGCAGAGTGGGGTATGAATTCTTGGGGCCTACCCAAAATTTTGATTTCATCGATCAAAATGTTAGCCTCAATTTCTTTAACCCCAAATTGGGTTTGACTTACTTCCTAAGTGATCAGACAAGCCTTTATGCTTCTTTTGGCATTGGACAAAGAGAACCGAATCGAAATGATTATCTAGCTTCTACACCCAATAATCGACCCAGGGTAGAAAAGCTTAATGATACGGAATTGGGACTTAGGTATACAGGAAAAAAAGCCAGCATGGAAGCCAATGTGTATTATATGGATTATAGAGATCAGCTGGCTCTTAATGGACAATTAAATCAGGTTGGTGAAGCAATTCGAATCAATATCGACAATAGCTACAGATTAGGTCTAGAACTAGCTGGAGGATTGGCAATCACTAATCAATTGCGTTTTGAAGGAAATTTGACCCTAAGTCAGAATAAAGTTAAGCAGTTTACGGAGTTTGTTGATAGTTATGATGCAGATTTCAATTTTATTGAACAGGAGCAAATTATTCATGAGGATACCGATCTTGCCTTTTCACCTTCAATTATTGGAGGGGGAGGCTTAAGTTATACTGCTTTCCAGAAAACCGATGGGCAAAAGCTAGAACTGAGTCTTTTGACCAAATATGTCGGAAAGCAATTTATTGATAATACCTCTGATGATAACAATGTGTTGGATGCCTATTCTTTTTCAGACTTCCGCTTGAAGTACATCTGGAAGCCCAAATGGATGAAACAAATTGATCTCACTTTTCTAGCAAGAAATATATTTGATCAGCAATTTGAGACCAATGCCTGGTCTTACCGTTTCCTTTTTGATGGAAGTGCTGCTGTTGATCAGGGATTTTTCCCACAGGCTGGAACTAATTTTTTGGTGGGAGTGAATTTGCATTTATAAAAAAGAAATAATATTGGGGTTGTGTAAAAACTAAAATTTTTAAAAATTTTAGTTTTTACTTTAATATGTATCTGCTTATAAAAAAGCAAAAAGTATATTTTTTTAAAGTCAATTTTTGGAAAAAATTGACTTTTTACACAACCCCTCAAAAGAATTTTATTGGCTGGAAAAAAGGCCGGAGGACTTTTTTCGCAGCTCATGAAAAATAATTTTCTAAATCTATTTTAGAAATTATAAGTAAAACCCACTCTTAACTCAATCGGATTTTGATTGGCAAAAGCGACATCTCTTTGGTTTAGATTATATAGTGCCACGATCTCATAAGCAAAGGGGAAACCTGAAGAATATCCCAATCCCATATAAAAATTCCCGACTTCTCTTCTAAATACCTCTAGGTCATTCCCTGCCAATTGAAAAAGTGCTTCATTTTCTAATTCCGCTTCAATATGAGCAAAAATATTCGCCCGGTTAATAGGAATCTTATATCTTCCAAATAAACCCACTGCCCAGGAAAGGGGACCAGCACTGGTATTGCCACTTCCATTAAACCCTCTAATGGAATAATTGGTATACAACAAAGAAACTCGAGGCCCTACCGAAAACTGATCAAACAATCGATAGCCAACCATAGGTGAAATTCCAAAATTAAAAATAGTCTGACCATTTCCACCTGAAAAACCAAGGTTGACCCCTCCTCCAAACCACCATGGGCTTAATTGATCAGTGTCTGATGACGACCTTTGAGCCTGAAGGGAATGACTGGCCACAAAGATAAGACTACATAAAACGAATAAACGAAGTAGATTTTTCATTGATTTTTTATTTTAATCATACACATATACAGATTAGCAGTACTGAAGCTTGCCGAAATTCTTCTAATCGACATTAAAATAACAGATTTTTCTACTTTTGATTGGTTAATAAAATAAAAAGGTTGCCGTTAAGGATCTATTAAATGAAAGCTGCCTGACAATACCGAGCTAATAAATTGAAAAGATATTCCCCTCTTTTCAGCAATTGTACTAATTTTAGCCCATAGCTGATGTATGAATTTTCATTTTTTTAACGTTTTACATTAAGGTACGCTGAGAAAGCAGACCATCATCTTGGGCCTGGTCTGTAATTTTGATCAAATTATACATCCCTTGAACCGAAGAACATATCAATGAGAAGAACTTTATACCTGCTTTTTTTACTGTGGCTTCCTGTGACTGCTTTTTCCCAGTTTTGCGGATTAAATGGAAATATAGCTTTTATCAATGATTCCGTACAGACTATCAATATTGACATATCTTCTTATGTAAATAATGATCTTTCTTCTCCAACCCAAGGTATTTGTGAAGTAAAATTGAATTTTAGGCATATAAATGTCAAACATCTAGAACTTTTTTTAGTATCTCCTACTAACGATACTGTACAATTAATAGGCCCCAGACTACCACCGGGTCTACCTACTTTAGGGAATACCAAAAATTTCGATATTTCATTTTTGCCATGTGGTTCAACTGTTGGCCCCGATCCTTTTCAAAGCAATAATTGGAATAATAATAATGACTTTTCTCAAATTGATAATTATATAGGCTCTTATTATCCCTTTTCTGGATGTTTAGAAGATTTTAATTCAGGCCCAGTGAATGGGCAATGGAAAATTATTTATTACACCTTAGATCCTTTTCCTACGTTATTACTTTCTGAGTTTTTTGAAGTTGAACTCATCTTCTGTGATGATGAAGGTAATCCTTGCTGTGATGCCAATGCCGGCACTTTTAATGAAATACCTCTTATGGTATGTGAGGGGGACCCAGCCCTTATCGTTTCTCCTGCTCCGGTTTACGCAGCTGGACCACCAGATCCACTAGAGTATGGTTTCACTTATATGATCTTCAAGAATGGAGTTCTTGATAGTTTGACAGATAATCCGGATCTAACTTCTTATGAAGGAGGACAGTATGAGGTTTGTGGTTTGTCTTACCGATTAAGTGATAGCTTGAATCTGCCCGATCCTGCGAATAACATCACCCTTACTGCTCTTCGGTCAGATTTGGCTTCTAATGGGGCTTCCATTTGTGCTGATATTTCAACAGAATGCCTGGAAATAACTATTATTGGACCTTCACAAACGAATCTAAATGAAACCATTTGTGCAGGTGACTCTTTTTCAGTTGGTATGAGTACTTATACGAGCAGTGGAGTTTATAGAGATACTCTGCCTAATTTTATCGGTTGTGACAGTATCATTGTCCTTGATTTATTGGTTATTGACACTTTAAAAGAATCTTTCATGCAGACTATCTGTAATGGTGATTCTATTAATTTTGGAGGACAGTTTCTCGCCTCTGCGGGCGTGTATTCTGATACTTTAAAATCGGTAGGAGGATGTGATAGTGTGGCAATAATGACTCTGTTTGTGGAGGATGTATTGGTTAGAGATACGGCCGCTACCATTTGTTCTGGGGAAGCCATTTTCATAGGAGCAGACTCTTTTACTGTAGCGGGTATTCACGAAGTGACGTTTACTACCAATGCCGGATGTGATAGTATTGTCAGACTCAACCTACAGGTTTTGGCTCCACAGGTTGTTTTTGGACCGGTGGATACCATTAGTTGTAACAACCCTACCGTAACTTTAGATGGTTCTGCTTCAACTCCCCTTATGCAGGTAGGCTTTACCTGGCTGGATGAATCTGGTCAGGTTATTGGAAACAATGCTACTGTTGATGTAAGTAGGGGAGAGGCTTATTCCCTAATTGTTACTCAAAATAGCGGAGGTAAATTTTGTAGTATAAGAGATACGATCATTGTGGAGGCAGATACACTGATCCCAATATCGGATGCGGGCACTCCCGATACTTTGAGTTGTCAAAACACCAATTTCCTAATCGGCAGCCTGAATTCCTCCCAAGATCCCGATGTTGAATATGAATGGTCAACTACAGATGGTAATATTGTCTCTGGAGATGACCAAATACAGGCCTTAATTGATGCACCTGGCACCTATACCTTATTGGTTAGAAAAACCAGCAATGGCTGTACGGATGTAAGTTCGGTAAGGATCGAACAAGACATCAATGTTCCTACTGCCTTAATTGCAGCAGCCCCTGATCTTAGTTGCCTTTTGGACAGCCTCCAGTTGGATGGTAGTGGTTCTGCTCAAGGCCCTAATATAGCTTACACCTGGTCGTCATTGGGAGCAAACCCAATTACGAATGGCAATACTGTAAATCCAACCATCTTTTTCCCGGATACCTATCAATTATTGGTAAGCGATATAATAACAGGCTGCTCAGATAGTACCACCATTGTGATAGCTACCGATACTTTGAAGCCGGTGTCTCAGATAGCTCCAGTGTCAGACACTTTATCTTGTGTACTGCCAACTATTACACTTGATGCCACTGGATCAGATAATGGCCCAGGATTCACCTTTTTATGGAGAAGCTTGAATGGAGGTCGAATTATCTCCGGAGCTAACACTTTGAATCCGGTAGTAGACACAGCTGGGATTTACAGATTAATTGTCCAAAACACTAGCAATGGATGCAGTTATTCTTCAGAGGTGGAGGTGCTGGAAAACCTGGTAAATGTCATTGCATTGATTGCAAAATCTAATGATCTCACCTGTACCTTAAGTGAAGCAACACTTGATGCCAAGGGATCTTTCCCCTTAGTAGGAGGAACCTATCAATGGTCTACTCCTGATGGCAATATTTTAGGAGGAACAAACCAAGATATAATAATGGTTGACCAACCTGGGACCTACCAAGTTGTTGTACAAGATATTGCTTCTTCCTGTAAAGATTCGACAACTGTTCAAGTTGTGGTTGATACTTTAAGGCCTACTGCAGAAGCAGGCCCTGGTTTTACACTGAATTGTACCATTTCCAATGCACCATTAAATAGTGCCGGATCATCATTTGGGCCAGAATTTGATTATTTCTGGACAGGGCCATGTATTGTAAGTGGAGAAAACACAGGTGCCCCGATTGTAGATTGCGGTGGTACCTACATATTAACGATTACAAATTTAAATAATGGATGTGTTGCTCAGGACAGTGTTGTAATTTTAGATGAAACAGCACCTCCGGTTGCGGATGCAGGCCCTGATACGATTATCAATTGTTTTAATCCATCTATTCGTCTTGATGGCACTAATTCTGCTGCTGGTATCGGACTTAATTATCAGTGGACTGGCCCCGGATTCCTTGATGGAGAAACTACCAATACTCCTCTGATTAACCAAAGCGGAACTTATGTATTGGATATCATAAATACCAGCACTGGTTGTACAAATAGTGATACGGTTGTGGTGAGTGTGGATACTCTTAGACCAGTTGCGGATGCAGGCTCTCCACAGTTGGTAGATTGCAATACCCTTGAGGCAACATTAGGTGGCAATATGACCAGTATCGGGAATGAACTGCAATATGAATGGACGAGCCCCGATGGTCGTTTAACAGGGCCTTCAGATTCCATATTTACTTTTACCGATTCAGCAGGTTTCTTCCAATTAAAAGTTTTAAATACCATAAATGGTTGTCAGGATTCAGCCACAGTTCAGATTACTTTTGATCAGGATTTTCCGGTGGTTGATGCAGGTGCGGATAAAGAACTTAACTGTCTGGTAGATACAGCAATAATTGGGAATTCTTTATCGAATCCAGAGGTGGTATTCAGTTGGTCAGGGAACGCTTGTTTTCTAGGACCAACCAACCAGCCACAAACTGTAGTCAATTGCAGTGGTGTTTTTATCCTGGAAGCAAGAGATATTAATAGCGGTTGTATTACGACGGATACAGTTGAGGTAATTGACAATATAATAAACCCTACGGCAGTATTGCCTGATTCTGCCTTTATCAGTTGTGTGACTGGAAGTGTATTATTAGATGCTTCTGCCTCTGGAGGTGGCCTTTTGAACTGGTTCTTTGAAGGAAATCTCATTGCTCAGGATACAAATATGCTCGAGGTATCTGATACGGGAATATACAAATTGGTGGTTGGCGATCCATCTTTTGGGTGTAGCGATAGCACCGAGGTAATTGTTAGCTTGGATTGTAGTGTTTCTGCATCTATTGTCAATCCTTTGTCCTTAACTTGTGAAAGACAACTTGTTCTGTTGGATGGTTCGGCTTCGATGGTTGGCACAGATTCTGCCAGATATGAATGGAGGGGGCCATCAAATGCTTGTATTTTGAATGGACGAGATAGCTTGATTGCTGAGGTTGCTTGTCCTGGAACCTATACATTGCTTGTAACTAACCTGGCTGTCGGAATTATGGATTCTGCAGTTGTTGTAGTTAACATCGACACTATTTCACCTGTTGCAGATGCTGGTCTACCCAGTATGCTCACTTGTGACAATCCAACTGCACTGCTGGATGCAAATGGTTCTTCTTCAGGCCTGGGCACCAGTTTTCTATGGTTTACCTTTGATGATGATACTCTAAGTAATGCTTTAACAACTACTGTTGATAGCGCCGGGGTATATATTTTTGAAATCATAGATGGCAGAAATGGCTGCTCTGCTAGAGATATAGTAGAAATTACTGAAGATAGAAGTGTTCCAGCCATTAGTTTTGCAAATACTACCTTTCCATGTGTATCAGATAGTCTAAGATTGGAAGCGATCTTAGACCCGGTAGCAGGAAATTACTCACTGCAGTGGACTGGCCCTTCCATTCTTGCAGATTCCGACAGCTTAAGAGTACTCATAGGGGTAGAAGGAACATATAGTCTTACTGTTGAAAATAATGATAATGGATGTGTTGTGCAAAGTGATGTGCTGGTGACCCCTGAGGATTGCCCACCATGTGTTACGGTTGCTTTGCCTGATACCATTAGATGTAATATGCCTGTGGTGGATTTGACGGCTACTCTTTGTGAAACCTGTGTCAATTGCAGTTTTGCCTGGCAGACTAATGATGGGAGCATTATTGCTGGAACAAATACCTTAAATGCGCAAGTAGATGCTCCCGGCAATTATACTCTAGTTGTCAGCAATAACGATAATGGTTTGTCAACTACCTTAAGAGTAGAGGTCTTTGGGGATACTCTTGCCCCTATTGTTAACGCTGGTTTAGATCAAAACCTGAATTGTGCTAATCCAAGGCTGGATATAATTGGAATGTCAACTGGGACTAATCTGAGCTATCGGTGGTTTGAATCAGGAAACAATGCCCTAACTCTGTCTACAGATTCTATAGTTAGTATAAATCAGATAGGAACCTATACTTTTGAAGTTACAAATGTCGATAATGGCTGTTTCAATACAGATGAAATTTCAATTGGGATTGATACCCTAAGTCCTATATCGGAAGCAGGGCCTCCTAAATTGATCAATTGTATTGATGATTTTGCAAGGCTGGAAGGAGAAAATTCATCTACTGGATTTAACTTCCTTTATGAATGGTCAAGCAGCCCGGGAGGAAACATTCAAACTGGGATTAATTCAGCCAATCCAATTGTAAATACAGGAGCTACCTACTTTTTGATTATTACCGATGCCAATAATGGTTGTACAGCAATTGATAGTGTGCTGGTAACAGAAGATACTGCCCCTCCTGCCATTCAACCGATTAACGATGAGATGTTGAATTGTAATCAGACTGATGTGGTCTTGCAGGGAAATCTTCCTGCCCAAGGCAATTTCACCCCCCAATGGTGCTTATTGAATGAAATGGGGGATACCGTGTTTTGTCAAAACACCATTGATTTGCAGGTTTCTGATGCTGGGAATTATCGTTTTTCTGTTTTAAATGAAGATTCAGGGTGTTCTAATGAAACCATCGTAGTTGTAGGTGTCGATACCCTCAGCCCGCTTGTTGATGCCGGTACAAGCCAGGATCTTACTTGTACTACTGCCTCTTTGGACCTGGAAGGCTTTTTAATATCAGGTGAAGCCAATATTGATATTTTATGGACTGCTCAAAATGGTTCTCAGATTTCGGATTCTTTTAATTTACAGACAGAGATTTCTAGTCCAGATATTTATTATCTAAACATTACCAATACAGATAATGGCTGTGTCGGGATTGATAGCATCTTTGTAAATTTAGATGATCGATTTCCAACAGTTAGTATAAATCCTCCAGATCTTATCAATTGTAATCAGAGTGACATTAGATTGGATGCTTCGGCTGTTGCTGCAACGAATCGCCTGGGGGCATTATGGTCAACAGCAGATGGGCAGTTTATTGGTTCATTCGACATATTAAACCCAAGGGTTCGTCAGGCAGGTACCTATATTTTGACCATTACAGACCTAGGAAATGGCTGTGTCATCCAGGATTCTGTAGAGGTATTGGAAGATTTTCAAGCTCCTGATGTTGTTTTGGATACGTTGGACGGAACTCTTATTACTTGTGATAATGATATTATTGATCTTTCCTTTGCCGCTTCCACCTCAGCAAGTGGTTTGGATTTAGATTTCATTTATAAGCTAAATGGGCTTGACCTTCCAAGTAGCCCCCCATTGACTGGAACCAATGTCGCTGGAAATTATGAGGTTATAGGTATTGATCCACAAAACGGTTGCCAGGATACTGTTCGTTTTCAGATAAATCAAAATACAACTGTTCCTGCTATAGGTATCATGGCCGCTCCGGCTTTAAGCTGTAATCAGAGTAGTTCCAGAATAGATGCTACAAATTCGGTCCAGGGAAATCAATATTTGTATCAATGGACTGGCCCCGGCGCTATTTTGCCTACCATAGATCCCTTAGTTATTGAAGTGACCGATCCTGGTACCTATCAGTTAATGATTACGGATACCTTAAATGGATGTACCAGCATGGCTAATGCTGTAGTTGTTTTAGATACGATGAGTCCCTTTGTACAGATTGCGGAACCCCTGTTATTAGACTGCCAGAATGTTTTAATTGAACTGGATGGTAGTGCTACTGGCTCGGGAGGAGGCTATATTTTTGAATGGACATCCGTATTGGGGGGAGAAATCATTTCCGGACTAAATAGTTCTGTTGCACGAGTTGATAGTGCAGGTGTATATACTTTAAGGGTTACAGATACCCGAAACGGTTGTACGGGAACAGGAGTAGTAAATGTTGTGAATGATGGCCAACCCATTGGAGATGTAGATTTTACCATTTTACCACCGGACTGTAGAGGAGATGGAACTGGAGAAATTCAGGTTGGCGCTATAACTGGTGGGGTAGGCCCATTTTCTTTTGCAATGGATAGTGATCTCTTTCTCACTCAGAATTTCTTTAGAAATCTAAGTCCGGATACTACCCATATTCTTAAGGTAATGGATTCCAGAGGATGTATTAAAGAAGTCAGCTTTAGTTTTCCTGAAATTACCCCTTTAGAAGTAGAGTTAGGACCTGATCAAAATATAAATCTTGGAGATAGTATTCGAATTGAAGCCCTGGTCAACAGGGGATATGATTCTCTAAGATGGTCTCCTTTTGGAACTTCCGGTGATCCCTCCCAGGCTATGCAAGTTCTTAAGCCTTTGGAGACAACTGTTTATAAGGTATTTGTTCGTGACTCTCTTGAGTGTACTGCGGAGGGAACAGTGATCATAACGGTAAATACTCCAGAGAGTTTGTTTTTCCCTACGGCCTTTTCACCAGATGGAAATGGGAATAATGATGTGTATTACATTTTTGCAGATGATGATGTTCAACAGATTAAAACCTTTTTCATTTTTGACAGGTGGGGCACTCTTGTTTTTGAACAAACTAATTTTCAACCCAATGACCCTAATTTTGGCTGGGACGGAACTTTCAAGGGCAGACGGATGAAACCTGCTGTATTTGTATTTACTGCAGAAGTGGAATACATAGATGGAAGAACGGAGTTGTTAAAAGGAGATTTTGTTTTACTAAACAGATAAAAGGAATGGCCGACAGCTGTCGGCCATTCCTTTTATCTGTTTAAAGCCTTTTTCCATTGATCAATTTGCTGGTTGTATCTCCAGATCCATTCTTTGTTTTTTCCTGTTTTCATAAAAATTGCCAGACCTATCTGAGAACTTTTTATAGCTTCCTCATATCGATTTAGTTTACCCAGAATCTCTGCTTTGTAGAGGTGAAAATAACTGACATTTTTCAGTTCAATGGCTTTATTTACCCAATTTAAGGCCTGGTCTAAATCATGATCAATATCTAGGAAATACATGGCTGCATGTAGATAATTATGAGAAACCATCATTGGACTGTCATGGTCATCTGGTTTTTGAAGTTCTCTATCGATTACGGCCATCATTTCTTTATGTTGAGCCTCTTCATCAATTTTTAATTGGAAAGGAATTGCCAGGTTTTCCCAATATAATTTGATATCTGCCTGTATTTTAGAAAGATTCTCGAAAGCTATAGTGAAAGATTCATGATAGTGAATTGATTTTTGGGTTTTAACCTTGAAACGGAACAAATCCTTTTCCTCTTTATACCCATAATGGCCCCATAAACTGGTATCGGTATTAATGATGATGGTCCATTCTTCAGGGTTTGGAATGGTGTATAAGGCATAAGTTCCTTTCGGGAGTTTATGGTCATTCAAAAAGACATCCTTGGATACATTTATTTTAGTATTGGCATTGGCTCCGGTACGCCAAACACTATTCCAGGGAATCATTTCACCAAATAAGGCTCGTCCATTCATGTTAGGGCGACTGTAACTAATACTAATATCGGTAAAGCCAATTTGCTGTTCAACTTTAGCCAATTGACTTTCTTGAGGAATATTTACCTGACTTTTTAATTCAAGAGTTGCTCCAAGGATAAAAAAAAGGAGGATAATAGATCTTTTCATAATTTTTTAGCCAAAAAAAAGAGGAATGGGGCAAAATAACCACATTTTAAACCTTGTTGAAGTCCATACAGGCCGACTTGGACAGGTTTATTTATTTTCACCTGATTTTTTAAATTCACTGGGAGTGAGTCCTGTTTGTCTTTTAAAAATGAGATTGAAACTTGATTTAGAAGAAAAGCCAGACTCCTGAGCAATTCCCATAATGGATAAGTGATCAAATTGATGGTCACATAATTTACTTTTTGCCGCCTCAATTCGGTAGTGATTAATAAAGGCATTAAAGCTCTTGCCCAGGTGGTGATTTAATAATTCTGAGATTTCATGTCTACTAAGGCCAGTATAGATAGACAGTTTTTGCAAGTTGAGCTGCTGGTCAAGGTAAAGCTCTTTTTTTTCAACCTGAAGAATTAGTTGTTTAAGTTTTAGAGGCAGAGCTCCGGTTTTTTTAGGATGAATAGCATAAACCACTAAAGAACTTAAAAAGGACTTGGGCTTGGTCATGGCTTTATACCCCATTCTATAAAATATTCCGGTTAGCATTAAGTAGGGTAAAGTAGCCGGGTGAAAACCTAAAAATGGCCTTGAATATGCCACCAAATTCATAATAAAAACAGGAAGAAAAAATAAAGGGAATGCTATTTTCAGCAGTCTTGCGGGTGTACTATTTGTAGCAATTTTTAAGCTAAGGTCTTCATGGAACTTATTTATGATAAAAAATATCGATGCTGCTCCATAGGCTATTGCAGACCACAAGGTTGCATAGGAGTAACATGAACAAAGATTAAATACTGGATAAACAAGATGGGTGTAAAATAGTAGGAAAGGAACAAGGTGTACTAAGTCATTTGCATGAAGCTTTCGTGGATTCAACTGCAATCGAATAAATAAAAATAGAGCTGGTCCTACCAATAATAAAAGCAGCAGAGTTGAATTCTTAATAAAATTCCAACTTGGAGAAATAATATCCAGATCAACAAAGGGGAAGATGGCCAGTCGTAAGGAGAGGATAATAAAAGCAATGCATAATAATAAATGAGAATTATTCGGTCCTTTTTTATTTAAGATGGCCAATGCCAAAAGGAAGCCCTGAGCAGCTCCTATTAGTATGATCAAATGTAGCAGTTGCACATCCTTTACCATTTTATTAGTATTGGGTAGTGAGTAGTGAGTAGTGAGTAATGAGGATAATAAATCGATTTTACTCAATCCTTGGTACTCATTACTCAGTACCAAAATTAAGGTTTTACAGCGGTTTTTTCTCTAAAGGAAAAGTTAGGGTGTAAAAATAAAAAAGGGGTGATCCGAAGACCACCCCTTAAAAAACACCTAAAACCCATATTCATATCATGAAAACCTTCTTTCGTTATTATAAACACTCCAAAAAGGAGGTTTCGTTTATTTATTTTTTAAGATTATGAATAATTTAACAAGGTATTTACGGTTTCGTTAAAAGCAGGAGGGGAAAATTAACCCCTCCTGAAATATTAACACCTAAAACCCATATTCATATCATGAAAACCTTCAATTCTCTATTAATTAAACATAAAATCACTACCATTTCGTTCCATCTTTCAGGTTTTTTTGAAAATATTTAACAAAACAATTACGGGTTTGTTAAAAACCAGAGAGTCATAAAACTCTCTGGTGAAAAAGACCTAAAACCTATTTTATGTCATGCTCTTTTTTTGAGTCACATTAAACAAAATCATTATTTTGTTTTGACTCAAAATGGGTTTAAAAAGAGGAGAACTTTTGCCCTCCTCACAAAACACCTAAAACCCATATTCATATCTTAAATGCTCTTTTGAAAAGCAGTAATTTCTTTTAATTACATCCTTTTGACGAAAAATACAGGTGAGGTCACACAGTTTGATAAAAAAAAATATACGATAGAAGAATTTATCCTTAAAATAATAAAAAATCCTCCCTGATTTTTCTACTATCAGGGAGGATTTAGGGAAATTGTTTATGTGTAAGTTATTGATTAGAAACGTCTAATACAATTGGAATTTGAATTTGCCTTTTATCTCTTAAAACAGTGAGAGAAACCTGCTCACCAGGATTATATTTTTCTAATTCTAAAAAAAGATCATTATAGTCACCTACTTGTTCCCCATTAATGGCGATAATTACGTCGCCTACCTGCTCAAATTGTAAGGTCTGATTATTATAAGTTGGTCGCAAGCCTGCCTTTTCAGCAGCTCCTTTAGGAGTTACCGTAATGACCAATATGCCTTCATTGATTTGTAATCTTTGAGCGATATCAGACCTCATAGTAATACCAAGGGAAGGTCTTTTAATTTTTCCGTATTTAATTAATTCTGGTACTACCCATTTTACGGCATCTACGGGTATGGAAAAGCCAATACCTGCGGAAGCTCCTGAAGGACTGTAAATGGCAGTATTCACTCCTATTAATTTACCTGAGGAATCTAGAAGAGGTCCGCCGGAATTTCCAGGATTAATAGCAGCATCAGTTTGGATGGCGTCTCGGATAGGAACCCCTGCCACTGATTCGATTTCCCTTCCTAAGGCACTTACAATACCTGTGGTTAGGGTTTGATCCAATCCAAAAGGATTACCAATGGCCAAAACAGATTGGCCCACTTTGAGATTATTGGAGCTTCCTAGGGGAATTGGACGCAATTTACTTCTTGGAGCATCAATTTTTAAAACTGCCAGGTCCTTTTCAGGTGCTACACCGACCGCACTGGCCTGGTAGGTAGTGCCATCTGACAGGGTAACAGTTGCCCGGTCAGCTCCTTCGATAACATGATAATTGGTAATGATGTGCCCCTTGGTGTTCCAAACAAAGCCGGAGCCACTTCCTCTAGGAACTTCTGTAATGTTCCGACGATAATAGCTTCTTCGCAAATTACTGGTGGTAATGTAACAAACCGAAGGTGCTGCATTTTCAAACAAGGCAATCGTAGCCCTTTCGCTAGGATTTAGGGAAAGAGGTTCAGAATTTACTGAATTAGCTTGATTTTCTTCCTTGGAATCCTCTGTGAAAGTTTTTTCTGCAGTAGCAATTGCCTTAGGTTCCGTTTTTGCTTGTTGCTGATTGCTTTGGTTGTTTTTGGAATTCCAGGCTGTACCTATAAAGAAACCTGCCGCCAAAAGAGCAAGCCAAAGAACAATTCTAGTGCTTTTGAATGATCTTTCTGACATGTTGTTAATTTTTATTTAAATAGTAAAGGGCCGAAAGTATTTCTTCCGTCATCTTTACATTTATGGAAACGAAAGCATTATGATTAAAAATTTGGTTCCACGTTCCATGTTCAGTGTCTAGTCAAGCAAAATTTTAGGCATGAATCTTATTTAAATCTACATAAGTAATATTCCCTTAAATGACCTATTACTTAAACTCAGAACACAGAACATGGAACATGGAACGAATCATATTTTGAAAGTATCCATTAGGTTGTATCTAATTCAAAATTTTGAACTGCAAATGCTTATTTTCCGGATTATGTTTTTCTTTTCTTTTTCTTTGCTGCCGGGAAGAGGATATTATTAAGAATCAGGCGATATCCTGGAGAATTAGGATGAAGGTTTAAATCCGTTTCGGGATCATAGACAAAATGCCGATAATCTTCTGGGTCATGACCTCCATAGAAAGTCCAAAATCCTTTACCCTCTGTACCATGGATATAACGAGCTTCATTAGCAGGTTTGTTATCTCCCATGATTAGTACATCGGATTTGATATATTGTTTTCTAAAAGCGGTAGTTTGTCCCATAAAGCCTTTAACGGTTCTGGTGTGACATTGAGTAAGCATAGTTGGAACGGGATCCCACTTAGCGGAAAAATCGAATAGGGTGAAATAATCCTGTTCTGCAATTACATTTCTTCCACGGTTATTATCAATAGAAGAGTGTTCATATTCTAAAGAGTTTCGAGAAAGCTGAAAATCTTTGAAGGCAAAGGTTTTTGAAAAGTTTAATTGTGACTGAGCATTGGGATCGACCCCATCACCATCATACATCTTATCACAAATATCCAGGCCTTCGGCAGCCAGGGCAATGTCATAGGTATCGGTGGCTGAACACATGGCAAACATAAATCCACCACCAACAACATATTCTTTAATCTTTTTCACGACGGCTAATTTTAATTGAGATACTTTTTCGTATCCCAATTCTTTGGCCAACCCTTCCATTCTTCGGACATTTTCTCTATACCAAGGTTGATTACTGTAAGAGCGGTAAAAACGTCCAAATTGTCCGGTAAAATCCTCATGATGCAGGTGTAGCCAGTCATATTCTACAAGGCGATCACCGATTACATCCGTATCATAAACCGTTTCATAGGGAATTTCTGCATAAGTTAAAACCATAGTAACAGCGTCATCCCAGGGCTGGACTTTTTCTCCACGGGCATTAAAATCGGGAGTGTAAACGGCAATTTTAGGTGCTTTTTCCAATTTCATGACTTCCATGTTGGCCTCCGGGTCAGAAATTTCCTGCTGAATGCGGGCAAATTCACCATTTGGAATAATTTCATAACTAACGCCGCGAGTAAGGCATTCTTTTTCAAAAAGCCGATTATGCTGAAAAACAAAACTTCCTCCTCTATAATTTAATAGCCAGTAGGCTTCCTGTCCACTACTTAATACCCAATAAGTAATGCCATAAGCTTTCAGATGGTTTTTTTGGCTTTGATGATCCATCGGAATAAGTATATAAGAAGCCTGTAGGTGTATGGCCATCATTAAAAGGGCCAGGGTCAGTAACGTCAATCTTTTAATTTGCATAATCCTCAATTTTTCAAACCTAAATGTATATTTTTTGTATAAAAAATGCTGCTTAAAATTAGGGATCTTTCTGTTGGAATGGAAAGTATTTAGGTACGAAAAGACCCTCCAAAGAGCAAATCCTTAATTATAACAATTGAAAAATAGAAAAATTGTCGCGCTGTTTGTATGATTTAACATAATTGTAACGAAGTAAGGCAGGTTTTTTTGTTGAAGAAAAATTAAATAGGGCAGTCTGTATGGTTTTACCAAAGAAAAATTCAAATTTGAATTGGGGATAATCCGTTGGACGCTATTAGAGTTAGGGGTTAAAAGTTAGATTTCATTTAAGCAGTACAATACCTTTAGCAAAATCACTGACAGCACTATTTATAAGGTCCTGATTTGAAGGATTATTATACGGAATTGTTTTAATTTCGTGAATTTCGGTAGTGACAGATTCCCCAATAATATCCGAGTTCAATTCAACACCTGTAATGGCCCCTATTACCACTTGACCATGGCTGTTATAGGATAATTTAATTCCAGAAATGATTGCTTGGTATACCTCTTTTTGTTCTAATTCAGAAAGTTGAATATTTGATTTTATTTTTTCAAGCAAAGAATTTCTAAGCGAAATGGTTAAATTTTGAAAGTCGCTTTCAATAGGTATACCTTCTGAATAATTTGCTGCAATTATTTTTGGCCTTTGGGTTTTTGCAGTCTTATCACTCTTTTTTAATTCTTTTGTATATCTTCTTACAGGAATAGGGTCTTTTGCATGTTCAGCAGTAATTTGAAAAAATGAAGTTTGGTTAATGGATTCTTCAATTTTGTCAATAAATGATATGATAGAATCAATAAGTCGATTTTTATTTGTGGACATCGTATTCCAGTCTATAGTGTTTTTCTTATAGGCCTCTTCAATCCTTTTAAACTCAGCATTATTGATAATGATTTCAGTAGCTTTTACATCTTCTGGAAGTTGCATAAATATAAACTCATAAGCTTCTTTGAGCTTATCCTGTCTTATTGCTTCTATTATTTTTTTCTTGAATTCTTTAAAATCCATAATTCTTATTTAGGGCTTAGAATATCCAAATTCGCGGTTTCGCTACAGTATCTATTGATTTGGAATAATATGGTGAGTACTTGTACTCCAAATAATAATAAAACTTGAAAAAATAATTTTAATAAGAGCAATTAGCATGTAGTTCATAACTGATGTTTTAGTCGTTAACCGGCAGATATCTATATTTAGGGTAGATATATTGATTTTATCATTTTTACCACTGTATTAAGAAAGTATCAACTGAAAGTGGTCCAGTTTTGTTAATATCTTCCATGGTTCTTAAATCGACAAATAACAAGATAAATATAAAATATCAAATATTCTGACCTAAATAGGACTAGACGAATCTCATCAATGCTGAAATTCGTTATAATTTTGTTAAGACCTTTGGGTCTTCTAATATTTTGTCTTCAATTTGTGACTGAGTGAGATAAAGGGTAGTGAAGCCTTTAAATTCCAGTAAGTTAAAAACAGTTAAAGGAATTGATTTCCAGAAAAGAATCCATTAAAATCTACTACTTTGTGCTTCCTTCAGTTGAATTTGAATTTCAGCTTTAATTGACTATTATTGCCCATTATGAATGAATTAAGTTTTCAATATCCAAGCTGGTATATTATCCTCTGCATTCTGCTGGGGTTAATGTATGCGGTGGGACTTTATTATAACGACCGCACTTTTAGAGAACAAAATAATCGCCTGAACTGGCTTTTAGGGAGTTTACGATTTTTATTGGCTACTTTTTTGAGCATTTTATTGCTTTCTCCTCTTTTAAAGTCATTTACTTCTCAAACTCAAAAACCTGTCATCATTGTAGCTCAGGATGCTTCTGAATCTATCAAATCAGACTTCAGTGAAGAGGGTTTGACCACCTTTGGTACGAGCATGGAGGCCATGGCGGATGAGTTATCTAAAAAATATGAGGTCCAGCGTTTGTCATTTGGTGAAAGAGTAAGAGAAGATTTTGATTTTTCTTTTGAAGATCAACTCTCTAACACCTCAGATATCTTTAATTATGTTAATGACCTCTATAGTAATGAAAATTTAGGTGCAGTAATTCTTGCTACAGATGGTATTTATAACGAAGGTAGTAATCCACTTTATCTCAATACTAATATTTCTGCCCCCGTTTTCACGATTGCTTTGGGCGATACCACCATCAAAAAAGATGTTTATTTGAAGCGGACCTTCCTTAACAGGATAGCATATCTAAACGATCAGTTCGTAGTACAGGCGGATATTGCGGCCTCAAATGCCAGAGGGAGCACTACCGTATTGAGCATCTTTAAGGTGGATGGAAATGGTACCCAAAAGCTAGAAGAGCGAAATATTCCGATTACCTCCGATGATTTTTTCAAAACCGAGGAGGTCATATTGGATGCTGACAAAGCTGGTGTTCAGCGATATCGTTTAATTTTGAGTAGCGTTTCTGATGAAGTGAGCCTGGCCAATAATAGCAAAGATATTTTTATAGATATTCTGGATGCCCGTCAAAAAATACTCATCCTGGCTAATTCTCCTCACCCCGATTTGTCTGCCCTGAAGCAGAGCATTTCTGAAAATAAAAATTACCAGGTGGAAATTGAATTTGCCGATAAATTTACCGGAGGGCTCAAAAAATATGATTTTGTTATCCTGCACCAATTGCCGAGTGCCACCTATAATATAGCTCCGGTTCTGAGTAATCTTAAAAAGGATAAGATTCCCCACTTTTATATAGTTGGAGGGCAAACTGAGTTGAATCGCTTTAATGCAGCTCAAAGTCTAATCAACATACGTGGTGATGGCCGCAATTATGATGAAGTTGTCGGGAAGATTAATCCCCTCTTTAGTCTTTTTAATGTAGAAGAAAAGCTTGGTCGCGAACTTTTGAATTTTGCTCCTCTATCCGCTCCCTTTGGGGACTATACTTTTGATGAATCGGCTGAAGTATTGCTCACTCAGCGCATTGGCCGATTGGACGTCAATAGCCGTCCTTTATTATTATTTGGAGAAGAAGAGGATACCAAAATTGGAATTCTTTGTGGAGAAGGAATCTGGAAATGGCGACTTTTTGACTTTCTTCAGAATCAAAATCACGATATCGTAAACGAAATTCTTGGAAAATCTATCCAATACGTCAGTGTAAAATCAGACAAACGTCGATTTAGGGTGACTCCGGAAAAGAATATTTTTGACGAAAATGAAAATATTCTTTTTGATGCCGAATTGTATAATAACAGCTATGAACTAATCAATGAGCCGGATGTCAATATGACCATTATTGATAGTGAAGGCAAGGAATTTGATTTTATTTTTAATAAAACGGATCGTGCTTATACCCTGGATGCAAATAAACTTCCCGAGGGTAATTATACTTTCCGCTCTTCTGTTAATGTTAGTGGAGAACAGCTTAATTTTAATGGGCAATTTAGTATACAGCCTATCCAATTGGAACTGTTTCAAACTACAGCAGATCACGGATTACTCCGTTTGATCAGTGAAAAATATGGAGGCCAATTTTTGCAGGGCGATCAAGTTGCTGATATCCCCCAAATTCTTGAAGACCTGGGGACAGTAAAACCTGTAGTATACCAAACTTCTCAAACTCGTTCAGTGATTAACTTGCGCTGGATTTTCTTCCTGCTCCTATTGTTATTGGCTACTGAGTGGGGACTAAGGCGATATTTTGGGGGGTATTAAGTTGTAAAGTGTTGAAGTGTTCGAGTGTTGAAGTGTTCGAGTGTTCATGTTAGTACCTTTTCGGGAGAATATGAGGTAAGGAGGTTTTTCATTAAAACATATTTAGCAGATGAATTTACTGTTGAGGGCTGTTAAATTCATTTTGATCTTTGGACTGTTGACTTTGTTAACTCAGGTTGGTGGAGTAATTTATTTACTCTATAAACCTATTGGTATTTGGATTCGTAGAAAGGTTGACAATCTTTACAGGAGACTATTACTCAAACTTTCCGTTTTTACATTATTATTATTGGTTTTTAGTCTTTTAATCATTCCTCCAATTGCCAAACAATTTGGGAGAGAAGCACTGCCCATTAGAGCAAGCCAAAAACTTCCCCTGAGGCCAGCTAATTTTTTAACTGTATTGGCCAATAGACATTATGTAAAACCCACCCTGAAAAATAGTATTGCTCAGGTGACCAACAAGATTAATGAGCAATATCCCGGAACCCAGATTATTTATTTGGATGCCAATTTCCCCTTTATAAATAATTTCCCTCTATTGCCTCATCGATCTCACGATGATGGGAGAAAACTAGACATCTGCTTTTTATATAAAAAAATGAAGGACGGAAGTCGAATAAATAAAAGTCCAACCCTCCTTGGTTATGGTTTTTCAGAAAAACCTGGAAAAGGGGAGTGGGATCAATCAAAAGCCTGTACAGATAAAGGATATTGGCAGTATGATTTTGTTTCAAAATTTATTTCCAAGAAAAAAAACTGGCAATTTGACCATGAAGCCAATAGAAGATTGCTTCGAATATTATTAGATGATAAAAGAATAAGAAAAATCTTCATTGAACCTCATCTTAAAAAGCGATTAAAACTTAGTGCATATAGCAAAATACGGTTTCATGGATGCAAATCTGTTCGCCATGATGATCATATTCATGTGCAGTTATGAAGCAAAGGGACATGCCAATCAATTATTTGAAATGGACCCAACTTTAATAGAGAAAATAGTCAATTGGTTTGGGGAGATTCTATTGAAATAATATCTTGGCATAGAACAAAACCCGATGCAGATGAAAAGACGGATAATAGCTATTTTGGTATTTATTTCTCCCTCGATTTTTTTATTTGCTCAGAGTACAGATTCTATTGATCACTATATTTACTATAATCGAGATCGGGATTTAATCCGAAAAGATACCTTCTTAATTAGGAATACAGCCGTTGAGGGTGCCCAATTAAAATATACCTGGAGGGAATTGGAACCCCAGGAAGGGAGATATAATCTTCAAATTATTGAAGAGGATTTGAAATTTTTGAAAAAAGCAGGAAAAAAGTTGATCATTCAAATTCAAGATGTCTCCTTTGCCGATCAATATATTAATGTTCCAAAATATCTATTGGAAAACCCTGTTTACGATGGAGGAATTGTTCATCAATATAATGATTGGGTAGATCCACCTAAGGCTGAAGGCTGGGTGGCGAAAAGATGGCATCCACTTGTTCAGAAACAGTTTTTTAAATTAATAAATGCCCTTGCCAAAGAATTTGATGGAAAAATTGAGGCCATCACTCTTCCTGAAACTTCCATCACCTTAAATGAAGAAAACCAACCCGTCGAAGGTTTCGATTACATTTTATATCGGGATGCTATCATCAAAAATATGGCGGCCTGCAAAAAGGCCTTTAACAAGACTAAAGTTATTCAATATGCGAATTTCATGCCTGGAGAGTGGCTCCCCTGGACAAATAAACATTTATTAGATTCTATCTACCATTATGCTCAATTGAATGATATCGGCATAGGAGGGCCTGATGTTTGGCCCTATCGCAAAGGACAAATGGATAATAGTTACCAGCTGATACAAAAGTGCCCAAAGGAAATGACGGTCGCTATGGCCATCCAATATAGTAATTATACCCACAAGAAACAGCGAGGAAAAGGCCAGGTAAGCGTGGAAGAAATGTATGTATTTGCCCGTGATTATTTGAAAACGGATTACCTGTTTTGGGAAATTCGGGAACCGTTTTATTCAAAAGATGTGATTCCTTACTTGATGAAAGTAAGTGGTAAAAAGTAGAAGGTAAAAAGTAGAAAGACTTATCCTTCTACCTTCTACTCCCTTACTGATTAAGTTTTTGTTTTTTATAAGCGGTAGGGGAGAGTCCAGTAAATTTTTTAAAGGCCAAATTAAAAGAGGTTTTGTTGTTAAATCCGACATCGTAAGCAATGTAGGTGATCTTTTCTTCCGATAATATTTTTCTTTTAGCCTCTTCAACCCGATAGGCATTGATAAACTCCGAAAAGTTTCCTTTAGAATGCTCATTTATGACTTGAGAAAGTTGATGGGGAGTAATCGATAATTGTTTTGCCAGGACAGGAAGCCGCAATTGATTATCTGTATAAGCTTTTGTTTCCTCAAGATACCGCTTGACATTTTGGAAAAGACTTTTACTTGCATTTTTTGTAAGGCTAGTGGATTTATATTTAGAATCATCGACCTGAATACCATTCAATAGCTTGCTTTTACTTAAGCCAATATATCCAATACTGTAGATAAAAAAAGCGGTACCAAAAGCTATGATGTAATCTGTAGGCCGACTAGAAAGGCTAGTTGAAATAAAGATATAATTTATCACCACTAAAAAAACATAAAGAAGAAAAGCATAATAAATCTGACCAAGCCAATTTTTACCTTTTAAAAGCTCCAATTGTTTTTTTAATTGATACTTTTTTAACAGTCTATAGGCAAAATAAGTATAAAGAATTTGTGAAAGAAGAGTCAGAATCGGAGCGATCAAGGCATTTATTACTGAGTCAAACCAATTATAGATTAGGACAAGTTTGGCTTCACTTGTGCTCAAATAAAAAGGAAGTAAATAAAGGATATATAAAAAGCCTGGAAGGAGATGAAATCCCCAATTTTGGAATCTTGACCTATTAGGCTCCATAGCCTCTTTCAAATATAAAAAAACGAGCGGCCCATAAAATAAGGGAAAGGACATGCTAAGCCCCAATAGATGGGGATAATCATAAAAATATTCAGACCAAAACCAGACATTATCAAATAGAGAAATGGAAAAAAACAGAATCAATGTTCCCAGTAATAAATTTTTTCTGTCTGGACTTTTAGAAATATATAAAATAATGGACAAGAACAATCCTTGAGCAGCGGCTATCAGAAAAAGGATGTTCCACAAATCAAAATTTCCCATCGCGAAAATCTTCTTTTTAATCTTACCCAAAGCTAATTGTAATAAAGGTAATTAATGGAAACATTTATAAAAATTACCCAAAGATCGGGGCAAGAACTTCTTTTTTGTGATCAAAAAAAGATTTATGAACAAATCACAATTCTTATTCCTACTCATTTTTTTTCTTTTCTGTAGTGAAAGTCAATTACAGGCTCAGGATCAAAAGGCCGTAGACATTTTGCAAAAGGCAAACATTGCTTTGGGGCAATTAAGTGAATTGAGTTATAATTATCAGTATGAAGGCTGGGGCAAACTCTACGGACGTTTTGAAGGGAAGGTGAACATCTCAAAGGTAAATGGAATGCAGGTGCTCGTTCAATTAAATACCCTGAGGAAAAATAATTCAATCAAAAGGAAAGAAATTATTTATACCAATAATCGAGACTTAAAGCTGTTGGATTTGACGGATAAGGTTTATAAATATGGTACTTCCACTGGAGGAGGAGCTCATTTGATGTCATATGCCTGGTATGCAGTTTTCAGGGAATCTTTGATGCCCAATCCGTTTGCTCAGGCTATGCAGGATCAAAGTCTCAAATATGAAGGAACTAAGGAGGTGGCAGGTATATCCTGTCATGTGATTAGCACTCAAAGCCCCTATCAAGGAGATCGTGAATACTGGTTTTTGGGCCAGAAAAATTATCTGATTTATGGCCAGCGTAAAGAAAATAAGACACCCGGCATTGAAGGCGGCTTTTTGTTTAAAATGTCCAGTCTTGAAACAAATCCTTCCTTTTCGCAATCCGACTTTGAAATAGAGGTACCAGAAGGTGTAAAACAGATTAACGAAGATGAGCGTCCAATAGCAGTTGGAAAAAAAGCCCCTCCGTGGATTTTAAAAAATAGGGATGGAGGAAATACCAAAAGCCAGGATTTGAAGGGTAAAGTGGTCGTTCTGGATTTCTGGGCCAGTTGGTGTAATCCTTGTTGGCAGATTATGCCGGTCATAAATGCACTCAAAAAAGATTATCCAAGGGAACAGGTAGAAATCATCGGAGTGAATGTTTGGGAAAACCCTAAACTTGACTTAAATAAATATCTCAAAGAAAAAAATCTGAATGATTATCAGATAATGGTCGATGAAGAAGCCATAGCCGCTAAGAGTTTTAAAATAGCTTATCTGCCCCTGGTGGTAGTTATTGACCAAAAAGGAATTATCCAATTTTTATACAATGGTAGAGAAGCTGATCTGAACACTAAAATCAGACTAGCGATTGATAATGCCTTGAAAGGCAACTAATGTGCTTTTTTCTAGCCGCTGAGGAACGCTAACCTAACTGATTTTAAGGAAGATTTCATTTGTTACTACAGCTTAATCAGTGTTCATCAGCGGCTTTTTTTGGTATTTAATAATAAACAAACCCTATTGCTTTAATCGCTGAATTTGATTTTTTGCATTTTCGGATGCACGACTTTTCGGAAATTGAGATACTATCATCTGATAATATTTTAGTGCCAGGTCTTGCTTTCCAAAATCAAGATATGCTTCCGCCAGGCTGTCATATCCATTGGCATAGTCAGGGTTAATTTGAATGTTGAGTTTAAATATTTCAAGGGCCATTTCCTCTTTTCCTTCTGATTTTAACCTATATCCAGTTCTATTGAGCATACTGGATGTGTTTACATATCGATGTTGGGTTTTTTTTGCAAAAGATTCTATTGCCAGCTTTGCTGCTTGAATATTATTGGATTGCAAAAAAGATTTTATTTGATCTTCCAGTGGTGATTGTTCTTGAAAAGAGGCAATGGCCTGTAATACCGGATCTTCATTATTGGTATAATGATCAAAGTCTAAAGGAACATACAAATAAGGAAAAGAAGCCTCTCTTTGATCAAAAGGAGTACTGTTTTGCCAATATACAGAAGAAGCGGAAATCCGCAGCTGACTGTTAGGGAGGCGAAAACTTCTGGCATCCCCAAAATGATTGGGGCGCCCTCCTGTTGGTTCACCTATTAATAGAGCATTAGTGTATTTTTCTAACTCCAAAACCAGGTGAGAGGCTGCAGAAAAGGTAAAGCGACTGGTAATGACAAATAATTTTCCAAATCGGTTTAGTCTGTCGTGTTTGATTATTTTTAAAATTAAGTCTTTATTTAACATATTATTACCCCCTCCATTATGACGCAGATCCAATACCAGTTTTTCTGCCTGCACCTTATCCAAGTCTCTAAATAAGCGATCGTATAATTGCGAAAGCCCTTCATTATCATTATTTGCAATGGCATCATAGTGGACATACATCATTTTATTATCTGGCAAGTATTCATACCATACCCAATCAGGCCGTTGTTGCAAATAAAGAGGTGTTTGCAAGGTATCCCTTGCGAAAAGTAGGGGCTCGGATTTAAAAATGTTTCTACGGTATTCCGTTGACCAGAAGAGGTCCTTCCAAATTGTTTGGATTGCTTTAACGGGCTTAGGATTAAATATTTTTATTCCTTGCCTTGTTTTTACCCGAATGTTTGGCCGTGAGGATGTTTCAATTATTTTTAAAGCCACAAGCACTTCTGGGATGGAAGCATAAATTGGGAGGGTGGCTTTGACTTGCCATTTGTTGTCCTGGGGAATGAGTGGGGTTATTTTCTTGATAATAGTATCCGTATGTACTCCATTTATGTGGGTAATTCTGGCTCCCACATACTCCTGGTGTTTCTTTTCCGCTCCGATAATATACCATCCGTCATTAAATATAAATGATTGGAAAGGGTAAAAACTAAATTTATTTTTTGCATTCGGTATTAACCACAACCGGGTATGGCCATCCTTAACTGAAGAAACAATTTTCGCAAGTCGAATGATAATTTCTTCTTTGGACAAACGTTTGAGGTCTTGTTTGAGTACTTGAATTTCTTGATGAAAATTATCAGCCGTAAGGGTATGAAATAAATCAGTATGAGTTTCTAACAAGTGTTTTTCTAAATAATTGATGTCCTCTTTCCAATGTTCTGAATGGAGTACAGTCTGACAAGAAAGAAATGGCAAGGCAATTATAGATGCCACAATCATGCATAGAAATAGTAGGTGATTTTTCATAAAATAAAAATGAGTGTAGTTAAAAACTAATTTTGATAATATAATTCCTAATTGTATATAATATGACTTGACTGAGTTTTAAAAGTTGCAGAGAAGAACAGGTTTTGATTTTTTTCTTTTTCAAATTGTAACCTTTCCTTCTCTTCTTTGGTCATTAAAAGGATCACCCTATTTCTAAGTAATATTCACCTTCACATGATTAAGCACTACATCTTAATAGCCCTAAGACATCTAGCATGGAATAAAATGTATTCTGGAATTAACTTGATAGGCTTTTCAATTGGAATGGCTTGTTTTATTTTGATTAGTTTATTTGTTTGGGATGAAAGCCAGTATGATAATTTTCACGAAAAAGCAGATAGAATATATAGAATCACTCCTCCTAATTACGCTCGTACAGCTCCTAAACTGGCTGCTGCTTTAAAAGAACAAATTCCTGAAATAGAAGAATCTATATTTCTCAAAGGGGGTAGTGGTGTAATGCGGTATGAAAACAAACAATTTTTTGAGCAGGAAATCCTTTTTGTAAATCCTGAGATTTTGGATGTGTTCACCTTCAATTTCAAGCAGGGGGACCCACAGACTGCTTTGGACGCTCCCAATGCAATTGTACTTACAGAAACAATGGCTGAAAAGTATTTTGGCACAAGGGAGGCTCTTGGAAAGAATCTTTATTATATGGACACCCTTTTATTAAAT
Source organism: Saprospiraceae bacterium (assembly GCA_028285545.1). Classification (GTDB taxonomy): domain Bacteria; phylum Bacteroidota; class Bacteroidia; order Chitinophagales; family Saprospiraceae; genus JANQPA01. The sequence continues at coordinate 31,777 of JANQPA010000034.1, forward strand.
GTAAGCGGTGTAATTGAGGACTGGCCTTCTCAATCTCATATAAAAAATGAAGGCTGGATTTCCTTTGAAACTTATAAGCGAGCATTTAACCCCAATATAGATACCTGGAGCAATAACATCTATTATACCTATGCCTTGTTAAAAGAACAGGTCAAGCCCGAAGTATTTGATCAAAAACTGCAGCAATTTACAGCCAGCACGCTTAATGTTTTAGCCAACAGAGAAGATTACAAATTGGTTGCTCAGAATCTTCGAGATATCCATTTACAATCAGATAAGTCGATGGAGCTGGAAGTGAATGGGAGCCTTTCTCAGATTTATATCTTCTCCTCAGTGGCCTTTTTTATTTTGCTTATAGCTGGTATTAATTATGTAAATCTATCTACAGCAAGATCGAGCCGCTTTGCTAAGGAAATAGGAGTCCGAAAAACCATGGGAGCACAATTTAAGCAACTGCTTTCTCAATTTTTGGGTGAATCGGTCATTCTGAGCTTGATATCATTGATTATAGCAATTCTTATGGTAATTATTAGTTTGCCTGCCTTTAATCAATTGGCCGAAAAGAATTTCCAATGGATTATGTTTATGGATTGGTCTGTAGTAAGCATATTACTTGGATTCGCAATTCTGGTAGGCCTTCTTGGAGGTGGATATCCTGCGCTGGTACTTTCTTCATTTAAACCTTATGAGGTACTTAAGGGAAAACTGAAAAAGGGAGGTAGTCAAAAACTAGGATTAAGGAATGGTCTTGTTGTACTACAGTTTGCCATCTCACTCATATTATTGGTAGGCACATTGGTGGTTTTTCAACAGATTAAGTTTATGAAAAATCAATCCCTGGGTTATGATAAAGAACAGATTATGATTGTGCCTTATTATTGGGATACGGAGGTGACCAATAAGTTTGACCTGATAAAGAAAGAACTAGAAGCCAATCCCGGAATAGAGAAAGTTACTGCTTCAGGGGATATACCAGGAAGAATGGCCACAGGCATGGGGTATTGGGTTGAAGGAATGGAGCAGGATGAGTGGGAAGGCATCAATGCCTTATATGTTCATGATGATTTTATACAAACCTATGGCATGGAAATGGTTTCAGGCCGTGCCTTTGATCCAGACATCCAAACAGATGCTGACGAAGGATTTATCATTAACGAAAGTGCTGCATTATCAATTGGCTGGACTCCTGAGGAGGCTATTGGAAAACGATTTGATGTTCATAAAAGAGGTAGAATTTTAGGTGTGATCAAAGATTTTCACTTCAATTCCCTTCATCAGGAGATTGAACCATTAGTAATTGGTGTACGACCTTCGTGGAGTGGCTATTTATCAATTCGGGCGAATACTGCCGATCTTTCGGGAATAATAAAGGATACAGAAAGCAAATGGACCAGCCTTTTTCCTAATCGTCCTTTTGAATATACTTTTTTGGACGAAGATTTTCAACGTCATTACTTGGCTGAAACTAAATTAAGTAAAATAGCTTCCGTATTTGCATTTTTGGCCATCATGATTGCTTGTATAGGACTGTTTGGACTGGCTACTTTTACATGTGCTCAACGCAAAAAAGAAATTGCAGTAAGAAAAGTTCTGGGTGCTCAGTTGACGGATATCGTTAGAATGTTAAGCGGAGTATTTGTAAGACCTATCCTAATGGCCTTTATTATTGCAATTCCAGTAGGTTATTATTTATTGGGAAGCTGGTTGGGGGATTTTGCCTATCAAATTAATATTCAATGGTGGTGGTTCGCCATTTGCGGTTTAATACTCACCAGCATAGCGGCCTTTTCAGTTAGCATTCAATCTTTTAAAGCAGCGATTGATAATCCTGTTAAAGCATTGAAGAATGAATAACCCTTAATTGACAGTAAGAAGTTTGATATCCTATTGCTCGCTCAATGCTTTATTTGTTTAAAATGGGAACTAAGTAGAAGCAAATAGAAATAAATGGAAACAGATTGCCTCTAACTGTTTCTATTTATTTCCATATACCTCTTCATATGTAAATTTCGAACCTAATTTTTGGAAGATTCCTTTTTTAAAATAACCCCATTCTTTATTCCTGTAAATTCTCCTTTATCAATAGCTAATTTACCGTTTACCAGAACATAGTGAAAGCCGGTTGAAAGCTGGTGCGGCTCAGGGAAGGTTGCTCGTGCTTTTATTTCTTCGGGTTTAAAAATAAGGATGTCCGCTTTTTTGCCAGGTGATAAATCGCCACGATCAGAAAGTCCATAAATCCTGGCTGGTTTGGTACTCATTTTATAAGTTGCCTCCTCTAATGAAAGAAGTTGATCTCCGATTACCATTTTTTCAATGATTTTTGCAAAACTGCCATAACCTCTGGGGTGGTTCATGGTTGGACTTCCATCGGAGCAAATCATTACCAGTGTGTCCTGGATTAGTCGATCTTGTAATGCCTCATCCATTACGAAATAGGCTCCTGAGGCACCTCTGGGGCCAATTTCCAATAATTCTTCTTCAAAAGGTTTATTACTTTCCTCGCTAATCTGAGCTAGGGTTTTCCCTTTGTAAGGCTCGGTTCCTAGTAAGGTAGACTCAGGGCCATTTCTTGAAATAACTTTTTTGCGAAGATACTCAAGCAATTCATTGCGTCTTTCTTTTTTTACGGATTCATAATTGTTAGGCCCTTTAGCCCAATCCGGGAAAACAATACCTATTCCGGTGTAGCTTGCAGTATAGGGGTAAACATCAGCAGAAACCTCAAATTTGCTTGGGCTTTTGTATAATAAATCTAGTAGTTGCTCAGCTCTATCACGCCCTTTTCCATAAACGGACTTCATGTGTGAAACATTAACCCTGCAATATTCTGCCTGTGCCAACAATTCTTTTATGGAAGATTCAACCACAGGATCATCTTCATTCCTAATGTGACTGGTGATCAGACCATTATATTTCCCTACAGTTTGTGCTAAGTGATTTAATTCATCAAGGCGGGCAAAAGATCCTGGATTATATTCCAGGCCTGTACTCATTCCGAAACAGCCTTCCAATAATGACTGTTCAAGGATGGCTGTCATCTTCTGCAGCCCCTCTTTAGAGGGAATGCTATCATAATTTACACCAGATATTTGACGCAAGCTGCTATGACCAACAAATATACCTATGTTGGGGCCGGGCTTTGCTGCGGCTGCCTTTTCCATCCATTTTGCCAGGTTATCGTTTGTAGGACTGAAACCATCTTGTCCAAGGAAGATACTGGTGACTCCCATGGCTAAGAAGTTTTGAAATTCAGGAGTATTGATTGGATTTCCATGTGCATGAGGATCGATAAAACCAGGACTAATATAATATCCCTTTGCATCTATGATTCTATCTGCGCTTATAAGAGTAGAATCTACCCATCCTATATAGGAAATAGTATCACTGGAGATTAGGATATTGCTTATTTGAGGTTCTTTATCTAATCCCTCATATACGAGTCCATTTTTTATCCAAATATCAAAGGAAGAATCATTATTTGATAAAAAAGATTGGAATGCTTGATCGGCATTTGACTCTTGACAAGAATATATCAATAAGCTCAAACATAAAATGATAAAAAGGCGCATAAGAATATCAATTTAGGCTCAAATACATATTAATTGGAAGTAGCAAGAAAAAGGTAAAAAGACTTTTTGGAATTGGATTATTTTAAGGAAAGAAATCTAGTTTCTGGATAAAATTTTCCGGCAGGGAATAATGAATGAGTCGAAATGAAGGAATACTAACAAAGAAATACGTTATAAGATCGACACCTTGATTGACAGGAATAATCAAGGAAATGAAGGTGTTCTGATCTTGAAATGAGTTGATAAAAGGCTCATTCCAAGAAACGGAGTAGTTTTAACAAGCAGGAATGTTCTCTTAGGATGCAACCAAGCATTCCTGCTTATTAAACTATAAATGACTACCAGGACATATCGTCCTCGGTCTTAATCTCACTTTCTTCATCAACATTTGTAGTCTCTGTGGCCTCGGTAGTGTCATCAGCTTCCGCAGTTTCAGCGGCTTTCTGCTCGTTCAATCTGTTGGCTTCATACTCTTCATGACGACGAGTATATTCATCATAATCATACTCTGGCATCAACTCTGTTTTCACATGATCGATAACCTCTTCCAATCCAGCAAGGAAACGGTTGAAGTCTTCTTTGTACAGAAAGATTTTATGGCGTTCATATCCATCTCCATTAAACTTCTTGGTACTTTCTGTAAGTGTTAAATAATAATCGTTCCCTTTTGTTCTGCGCACATCAAAAAAATAGGTTCTTCTTTTCCCTGCACGAACCTTAATGGAATGCACACTCTCAAATCTTCTTTGGTTTCTCTCGTTATCCACTTCTTGAAGAATTTTGTTAAATAAATTTCAACGTAACTAACACAAAAGTAATTATTTGCGGATAAATTCAAAAAAGAAGCGGAAAAACATTGGAATTGAATCAGGTATCATTGGGTTTTCCTGCCCTTCAACTGCCTAAATCTGCATCCTCAATACTTTGTTTTTCGTATAAATCAGCATAATATCCTTTTTGATTGAGGAGCTCATGATGTGTTCCTTGTTGAACAATATGCCCATCTTCTACAACAATTATTTTATCAAATTCTAATAAGGAATAGATGCGATGGGTAATGATAATGGCCGTTTTATCGGATAAGGCCTCTTCAAAATAGCCTAATATTTGTTTTTCCGTTTTGGTGTCGACGGCGGAAAGGCAATCATCAAGGATGACGATATCCGGTTTTTTGATAAGTGCCCGAGCAATGGATACTCTTTGTTTTTGACCTCCGGAAAGAGTAATTCCACGTTCTCCTACCAGCGTTTGGAAACCCTCAGACAGTTCCATAATATCATCGTATACAGAAGCGTAGCGAGCGAATTTTTCGACTTCTTCCCTTTTAGCATCTCGTTTTCCAAAGGCGATGTTATTATAAATGCTGTCTGAAAAGAGGAAGATGTCTTGCGGGACATAACCAATTCGTTTTCTCAAATTAGTGAGATCATGTTGTCTGATATCCTTTCCATCCATAAGGATTTGGCCTTCACTTACATCGTACATCCTGACCAACAGGTCGGCGATGGTGGTTTTCCCTGATCCTGTTTTACCAATAATGGCCATTTTTTGCCCAGGCAGTAACTCAACGTTGACATTTTTGAGTGCCTCAATGCCCGTATCCGGATAGGTGAATGAAACATCTTTAAACTGGATATGACCTTTAAAGGCTTGATTGGAAGTGACCGTATTTTCTAATAAAGGTTTGGTGTCTAAAAATTCATTGATACGTTTTTGAGAAGCGGCTGCCTGCTGAACAATGGAAGCGATCCATCCTATAGCGGTGACAGGCCAGGTAAGCATATTCACATAAATCACAAATTCGGCGATATTCCCTGGAGTAATTGTTCCTTTGACTACCTGAAGCCCACCGATGTAAACGGTAAGTAAGGTACTAATACCAATTAGTAGCACCATTAAGGGAAAAAAGAAAGCATTCACCTGGATGAGGCTAAGTGATTTTTGTTTATAATCTTCACTTTGTGAAGAAAAGTGCCGAACCATAGCCCATTCTTGCACATAGGCTTTAACTACACGTATTCCTGAATAAACTTCTTGAGCTGTGCTATTAAGTGTGGATAATTGCTGTTGAATAATGGTACTTCTCTTGTTGATCAGGTTACTAACGTAGTATATTGAAGCTGATAAAATAGGAAGTGGAGCCAGACAGTAAAGCGTAAGTTCTACACTTACGCTAAGCATAGAATAAATCACCATTATGGTTAATGATACCAGATTGATTCCGTACAATACAGCAGGGCCTAAATACATTCTTACCTTAGTTACATCTTCTGTTATTCTGGCCATTAAATCACCTGTATTGTTCTTTTTATAAAATGCTATATCCAAAGATTCATAATGTTGGAAAATTTCTTTTCGCATATCATACTCAATCAGACGAGACATTACGATGATCGTTTGGCGCATGAAATACATAAATACTCCCATTATTAAGGCAAGAAGGAGAACTAATCCGCCAAAGAACAAAAGATTAAGGCTGATGATTCTGATAAAATCGGCTTGTAAGGCGAAGCCATTCATCCGCTGATAGGTACCAAGATTGTCAATCACTAAATCCAGAGCTTCACGAATCATTTGGGGTTGTAAGACTCTAAAATAATTTGAGAGGGAAACGAAAATGATACCCAATAGAAAATGCCAGCGATATTTTACAAAGTATTTATTTAGAACGGCTAGTTGCTTCACAGGTTTTATCAGTTCTTTTTGATTTCGAAAGCACTCCTTTAGTCAGAAGGTTTCAAAAAAAATTTATAAGCATAAGTCTACTATCAAATTTTTGGAAGAGATAATAAACTCATTTAAGGAAAGCCTTATTCATCAATGGTTTTTAATCCAAAAATTTAGAATGATTTAGTTATTAGTAACTTTGTAAAGTTACTCATTCAATAATAACCAATTCGCACCAATTTAGTTGAATCTGGCAAAAAGAAGAGGTATTTTATCAAAAAACATGCTATAATAGCAAAGATCATTGGATGGCATAAAGCAAAATATTATTTTGTGTCCAAATAGTGAATGTAATAAGAAACAGCCTTAACCAAATAATGAGTAATGAGTACTGGGTAGTGGGTAGTGAGTAAATTGGTTTCAAATTCTCACTACCCAATACCCACTACCCAGTACTCAATAATCATTACCAAGAAAAAAAGGAAACCAAATTATAAACCAAATTTTAATTTTACGGGGATGAATAACAGGATTGTAACCCTTGATGAATTTATTATTCGCAGGCAGAAAGATTTTCCATTCGCTTCAGGAGAATTGACAGGCCTTTTAAGAGATATAGGTGTAGCAGCTAAGATTGTCAACAGGGAGGTCAATAAGGCTGGATTGGTCAACATTTTAGGCAAGGCCGCTTCCCAAGATGGAAATGCCTCAGGAGATCAGGTCCAGAAACTCGACCTTTATGCCAATGATAAATTGATCGATTGCTTAAAAAATAGTGGTGAATGCTGTGGAGTTGCCTCTGAGGAGAATGAAGATTTTATCCCTATCCCTGGAGTAGGAAATAAAACCTCAAAGTACGTAGTTGTATTTGATCCATTGGATGGTTCTTCCAATATTGATGTGAATGTATCCGTAGGAACGATTTTTGGGATATACCGAAGGACCAGCGATTCTAAAGGCCCTTGCAAACTAGAGGACTTTCTTCAAAAAGGGGCAGATTTGGTCGCTGCCGGTTATGTACTTTATGGAACTTCAACCTTATTGGTCTATACGACAGGCCGCGGAGTAAATGGTTTTACATTAGATCCTTCCATCGGGGAATTTTGCCTTTCCCATAAAGATATCCAGATCCCTAAAAGCGGTAATTATTATTCTGTAAACCAGGGCTACTATTTAAAATTTGATGTGGAAATGAGGCGATACATAGATCAGTGTTCTGATATGAACCTCAGGTTAAGATATATTGGCTCAATGGTAGCTGATGTACATAGAATTTTGTTTCAGGGAGGGATTTTTGTTTATCCAAATACCCGAAAATATCCTCAAGGAAAACTAAGGCTGGTTTATGAGTGCAATCCCCTTTCTTTTATTGTTGAACAGGCAGGTGGCAAGGCTATGACGGTTCAGCTTAAGCGAATTTTGGATCTTGAGGTGAAGCATTTACATCAGCGGGCTACCATTGCTATAGGTTCTCCTGAAATGGTAGATGAAATGAAAGCATTCGTGGAACGTTATAGCGCGACCCCTACTTTTGACTAAAAAGAGGAGTTATTCATTTAACCAGGCTAATTCTCCACCAATAATAACAAATATTCCAAAGGCAAGTAAAGGTGCTAAAATGGAAACGGTCATTGTGGTAAAGTACCATCTGGGTACTTTAGAGGGTTCTATTAATTCCACTATGATAGAAATAATTAGGATCAACAAGCACATTGATCCGAAGATCAAACTCAGGATGGTGGCCAGGTAATCATTAAAAAGCCAAATGAGAAAATAAATGATTACTTGTGCCAGTAAAACTTCCAGCCAGCGCGATTTATTCATTATTGGACGGGTTATTCTTCTTGTAAAGCTTTCGACATAGTAAAACGAAAAGCATAGCCTCTTAGTTCAGTAGCTAAGACTAAAACGGAATCACTTAATTCACGAATTTCATAATTGACTTCAAATTGGCTTTCTGTTTGTCGAATTTCGTTATCCTGGATTTCATATGAAGCACTTTCTGTAGCACCACCAATATTTGTATTCATCTTGCCATCCAGGAAAAATTCAAAATAAAGGTCAACTAGCGACTCAGTTGGCCTCCCATTTCGGGTAGCATCTCTTAACTCCCAGCGTCCTAATATTTCGGTAGGTTTGGTATCAGGAGCCTCTTCTGGGCCACAAGCTTGAAAGAATGAAAAAAACGTTAATAAAAATATGATAGTAAGGTGATTAGTCCACTTCATAATGTTAGCTTACTTTTTAAAACCTATTTTATAACAATCTAATTTACACACTGCACCCCACAGAAATATTAATTTGCTCATAAATGTACCAATATTTAAAAAAAGAGGGTAATATTTTTCTAAAGTGCATCACATGAGAATAAAGCGAGCATTTAAATAATTAAAAAAGAGGTCTATTTTATTTTAATGATCAAAAATTAAATAAAGAGCTGCTTCTGTTATTTAAGACGCTCTATTTGTTTTAATAGTCACAGTCTTTCATTGGTTCGGATCTTCCTGAAAAAATATTTTCCTTTTTGCTGCTGCTCTGCTCAGTCGGTCGTTTATGGCTCGGCCCAGATGTTCATCAGGAACCCATTCTGTCAAAATAACATCCAGGGATTGCTGATCAAGCCAACGCATTCCGGAGAATAAGTTTTGGGCAGCCTCCTTAAAATCTCCCGAAGGGGATAATGTTATTCTGGCCGCAGCCGGAATTTCTTTATAGTCATTTCTAAAGCTAATTATTCCTATTTTTTTTTGGTCCTGCAATTGAGACAGTTGTAGAATATTGCCAATTAATATTGGAGTCTTTGGGGCATAATGACTCTCTAATCTTCCTGGAGAATTGGGATTAGATGTAGAGTGAGTTTGTACAATGACATTTCCCCCGATGAGTTCGATCTCCTCCACAGCGATACCTCCTTTTCTATATACGATAAGATCATTTTCCTCAAAACCTACAATGGTACTTTCCAGTCCAACCTGACAGGGGCCTCCATTAAGGATGTAAGGAATATCCTCTCCCAGTTGTTGTTCTACATGCGAAGCAGTAGTGGGGCTAATATACCCGAAGGGATTGGCACTTGGGGCAGCAAGGGGAAAGGGAAGTTTTTTTAGCAATTTTTGGCACAAAGGATGACTTGGGATTCGAATAGCTACAAGGGGGGACCCCGCCGTTAGAAGGTCAGAGATTTTGTTGTTTTTTTCTAATAAAAGAGTAAGGGGACCAGGCATCAATTCCCGGGCAAGTAATTGTGCTTTAGCAGGGAAGTGTTTAGTATAATCCTCAATTTGATCAATACCAGCTAAATGGACAATTAGAGGGTCAAAAAATGGGCGCTTTTTTACTTCAAAAATATTAATTACTGCATCTTTATTTAAAGCATTGGCGGCTAAGCCATATACTGTTTCTGTGGGTATGGCTACCAGAGATCCTTTTTTTAGCAGATCCGCAGCTTTATTAACATCTGTTCCAATTTCTGCCATTGAATTAACTAAGTTTCTGTTGAATCAATTCTTCTTTTTTAGATTCTAAGTCCTCTGAACTTTGCTCACCTTTTTTTACTTCATTTTGAAGCACATCCATGGTTGATTCAATAATTTTAATGATCCTGGAAATCTCTTTGTAAAGCTGATTGATTCGATCTTTGAAGCGCCAGTCTGCGATGTAACTATCAAAGAAATAGGAAGAAAACCGCTCAAAATCCTTGATTTTTATGCCCAAAAACATTTCCGGGTTAGGGTATACATCTCCCAACTGTTCAATGAATAACTTTAGTTGCTTAGATGCTGAAGGTAATTTTTGCCGAGCTTTTTCCAGCCTGCCAATTTGAGAGAAATATTCGACAGGATTCCATCCAGGAGGAACAAACCCATGGTTGGGAGCGTATTCTGGCCTGAAATCATTTTTAAGGTACTGTTCAATAAGCCAGAAGGTTTGTAAACATTTCTTTCCCTGAGAGAAGGCTTCTAAAATTTCTTTATTCTTTAGGTGGACCTCTAAAATTTGTTCATCAATTTTTCTGAGCTCTTGCCCCAATCTTGAATTGGTTTGCACCAATTCGGATTCATACTTTTTAATTTCCTTTTTGAAACTGGCTTCAATTTGAGGCTTTTTTATCAGTTTGTCTATTAATATATTACGCTCAAACTCCAGTAATTCTATTTCTTTGACAGCCTGGTTATATCGCAAAACTGCATCTAAGTATTCCTGCTTTTCTTTTTCTATCTGCTTTTCCCGTTCTTCCCTCATTTTTTTTAGAAAACCTTTAAGTCGAGTGCCCTCTAAAGCCTCTACATCCCGATATTCTTTATCCACTGTTTGGGCCAAATGCTCTAGTAGTTTATTGGAGCGATAAATTTCCTCATTCAGAAATTTTACTCTTTTCTGAGCCTGATCCATACTGCGTTTGGTTTCCAAAATTTGTTTCAATTCCTCATGCATAAGCGCTTTGTTTGGTAGAATTTAGAAGTAGAAGGAAAAAGGTAAAAAGTAGAAAGACTAGTCGTTAATCTCATTAAGAGTGATTTTTTATTTTCCTACTACTTTTAAGCCATAATGCCATCACTAAACAGGTTAAACTATATCATTTTTATAATCATAGGGTGGGGGATCTTCTTCTAGAGGTTTTTCAAGGATAATTTCATAATACCTATGGGTCATCTGTCCACTTTTCATTGGAGCAAACAATTGCACGAGCCGCCAACCTTGGTCCGCATGATCTTTAATAATTTGTCGATAATCTAGTGTAGGTTTTCCGGTCCAGAAATTTATATCAACTCGGATGAATTTATATTGAAACATGAATTATTAATTTATTTTGGGTTAGGGCATACAAAAATACCAAATTCAGCAGACCCAGGCCTATTCAATTTCCGAACACCTCATCAATATCATTTTGAATATTGTCAAGGTCTTTATCTAATGATTTTTTGGATGAGATGGTTTGAGGGAAAAACACATCTGTTTCCATTTTTGGATCATAAAGATCAATCAGTTTGTTAATGGTTTCTAATAACTGGTAATCTTCGATTTCCAATATTTTATTGACCAACTGTAATTTGTATTGTTGAATTTTCATTTATTTATCTAGATTTAACGCAGCTTTTAGGTCATTGGTAATGGTTTCTGCAATGGCCTGATAGGCCTTCATGGTGGCTTGAGGATAGCTTCCTGCTCCTCCTTTTACATTTTCAAAAGAGTTGCTATAAACTTCCTTGCCGGCCTGCATATCTACAATAGAAATGGTGGCATCAATATAAGAAAAGAATAGACCTCCAAAATTTTTTCCCGCTTTTGCATTAGCTCTAATATTAACAACCAGGTCAGCTTCTGTGAATTGTTCAGTGAAGCTATATCCATTTTGGCTCAGCATACTTTTAATCTTAGGGCCCAGAATGGGAGTACTTAATGCTTTACCATATTGATCACTTTCAAGAGCATCTATTTGAATACTTGGACCAGAAACTTTTAACATAAACCTCACCTTTTCTTTGGGGATAGAGGGCAAAAGGCGTTTTAATCTTGGATCTTGTTCATCAAGGTTTAAATAGCTTGGAATATCGATGTAAGCTTCTACAAATTGTATTTGGTTGGAAGGGGAGAGGCCCTGAAAAGCCCCGCTAGCTCTTCCACTGTTATTTGTTCTTGATTTGCTTAGGATATTACCTTTTTGTGGATCCAGAAAAATCAAGGGAATTTGGGCTAAACTAGAAATGGATTTATCAGAACTAACCTGCACCACTGCTGGCGATTGATCTGCTTCAGTCACTTTTAGTTCCATTCTAGGGTTAACGGCAGTAAGTCTGAAATTTTGTAGCTGGTCCATCTTTCTGATAATAAGAGGAACAAGGGCTTCCTCTGCGTTTTCTATAGCCTGAACGGATAATTTACCTTCAGCGCTGGCTAGTGTTTGTTCTTCCATTCTATTTTCAGCTATGGCAATAATCCTAATTATATCTCCTTCCAGCCAATAGGAACCTTTAATAACCAAAGGGATCTGATTATCCTGCTTACTTTTTGAATTCCGAATATTATATTTTCCAACATTGATCAATTGTTTTTCTAATTGAGCACCTATTTGCTGAGAAAATGGGCTTTCAAACCCCTTATTTTCAAAATAAAGAGATTGCAAATGAATGGCTTGATTTGTTGATCCTAATTGCAAGGAAAGCCCTGAGGCCAAAAAATAACAAATGTCCTCTATTTTTAAATTGGAACTATTTTGAAGCTTTTCAATTCCTTGATTAATAGTAAAGGCATACTGATTAAATTCCTGACGATAGGGTAGAGCAGTTAGATCAATATTTAAGGCAAGGAGCACGGATTGAGCAGTTTCGACATTTCTGAGGAGTGTAAGGCCTTCATAATAGGCTTTTAAGGCTTGCTGAGAATTTCCACTCTGATTAAAGCGCTCAGCCTTTTGAATTTGCCCTTCGATATTAACTTTATTTTCTTGTATTAATCTTCTGTTATAGTCAATCACTTCTTTTTTCCTGGCGTAAGCAAAAGCATAAGCGGTTTTATTATTAACATCGTAATATTTTTCAATTTTCAAGCCACTTATGCTGGCTTTTGAAAATGAAGCTGTTTTCAGGCGATATACCTCGTTGGTTTGGGTATTTTTGTTTTCAATATTCAAAGAAGATAGACTTTGAAGATTGGTATAAATAGAATTGATCAATTCGGTTCTGGCTACTTCAACCTGTTTGTTCATGAATTCATCGCCTGCTTCGTTTTGGGTATTTTTTGCAACAGAAAATCCGGTAAGGAAGGTAGCATTAGGATACCTGGTAGTCCTTTGGGATTCTTGAATCCAATTAGGCTGACCTTTTACCTGGAGTGTAAGAGCGAAAAAAAACAAACAACAAAAGGCTTTAGTAAAGGAGTGTTGCATAAGAAAAATTTAGTGTTTTGGGAATATTTTTATTTTACCTTACCATCCCTTTCCGGAAGATAACCCTCATCACCTGTGATTAGTCTGACTTTATACCAGCCTTTCATTTTTTCTATAATGCTAAGGTCTACTCCCCCTGGAACCCTAACTACTATTTCTGAAGACTTACTTGGGGAGGAATAAATGGCTACCCTGCTTCCGCTTGAACCTTTAACTTCTACCTTATCTGCCATGCTTTCAGCAGAAACATCAAAGGCGTATTTTTCAATATTGATGCCTATGGCTTCTAAATCCGCTATCATTTCTGCATATTCTTTTGCTTTTTCGACGGCTCTTTTATAAACCTTGGAATCCCCCTCTAACTGATAAGCCAATTCATAATACTTTTTAGCATCCATAAAATTTCCAACCGCTTCGTGTATGGTACCTAGATTATAGGCGGCAATAGGATTATAAGGGTCGGCATCATAGATTTTTTTATAAATGACAAAACCTCTTTCCATCTCTCCGTCCTTGAGAAATTTATTAGCATCCTTGGCATCGTCCCTGAATTTTTTGAACTTGACCTTTCTAAGGCTAAAAGAACGGGTTTGGTAATAAGGGGCAAAATAATTAACCAACCTCTTGGAGATTGATTTAAAGGCTTTTTCAGCCAGGAATTCGCCTGAATCGACTGCTCCCTTGCTTGGATAGCCTTTTTTACTGCTTTCAGTATCACTCTGAGAATTAGTGAAGTTGGCAGTGCCTACGATCTCACCTGTCTGTACCGAAACTATTTTCATACCGGCTGAGGCATTGAGTTCTCGTTTTCGATAATAGGTAGTTTCTTTGGTACCGTCCTTTTTTTCACTGGTTCTGGTATAGGTTTCATCCTCAAAACTATAAGAGAGATTACCCAATATCATGGCGTCAACCCCTAACAATTTGCCGATATCTGCAGCTTGAGATTCGTCAATGGCACCACTTACAGAAAGACCTTGTTCTTTAAGGATTACATCAATCTGATTTCTTTCTATGATGCTAAAAACATTGGTTGGCACTTTATGCATATAGATTCTTTTCTCTACAGCTCCTCTGTAATCCTCAATGAGGTCAGCGGTCATATAGCCCGGAAGGCGGTCTCCAAAATCGGCTCCTAATTTTCGAAGGATGAAATTACTTTTATCTTCAAAATCCAGAATGGCAATTTTTCGAACATTTTCCAGGCGTTTGGTAGGGGTGTTTAAGACACAGGCTGAAAAGGATGGTCCAAAAAGTTGACCCCAACTTATTTTAGGGGTGCTAAAGAAGACAATTATGGAAATGACTAGTAACAGATGGTTTTTCATAATGAATTTATTGGGTATTACAGGTTAAATTTATTTAAAATAAAGCTTTAATTTCAAAGCTGTTTTTTAATGGCATAAAGTGGAGGTGGCATTTGAAACGCAGACATTGACAGCAGATAGTTGGATTCTACAAAGGTAAAAAAAATAGAGATCTGGCGCTACTTTCCAATTAGCTAGTTTGGGATTGAATGTTTGGTTTTTTTTCGGAAAGTTTATTCATCGCATCTTTATAGCCTAAACTTATTTGACGATTGGCCAGAACAGAAGAAAAATGAGCGGGATTGCCAATTGATTTGGTTGGACGAATAAGGGTAAGTTGATCCTTGAATAGATAGGATTTCCAAAGTTGCTTAGGGCGATATTTCATAAAAGTAGCCACATCAATTCCAATGACATGACTTACATCTGATTGATCAAAGAGAATATCTATTGGAAGGTTTAGGTCGATGCCGCCATCCAGATAGTAATTGTTGTTGATGCGGTGTGGCCAAAACAGAGGGAAGCTGGCACTGGCGATAAGATAATTTACCAGTTCTCCATTAGGAATATCTCGGAGAAAATATTGCTCTCCTTTCATTTTAAAAACATTCCAAACATTAAGGGCAAAGTCAATAGGAGCATTTCGAATTTTGTCTTCATCAATTAATTCTGACAATAAAGCT
This sequence comes from Saprospiraceae bacterium, assembly GCA_028285545.1. Taxonomy (GTDB): domain Bacteria; phylum Bacteroidota; class Bacteroidia; order Chitinophagales; family Saprospiraceae; genus JANQPA01. The sequence continues at coordinate 46,892 of JANQPA010000034.1, forward strand.
TTGAATGGGCTAATGTCGATTTTGCCCTGGGTAAAAAATTCTTTAGTAAGTCTAAGGTATTCCTTAAACCCCATATTCGAAACTGTACTTTTTGATTGGAAGGATTGAAAGATGGTCTCTGGCTTCATTTGTCTCCATAATGTTTCGATGGTATCTACTTCTCCCTGGATGATCAGTGCTCCATTAATGGCTCCAATGGAAGTTCCGGCTATGAGCTTTACCTGGGTATCAAGCTTTAGATCGCTTAGTGCTTTCCAGGCACCTATTTGGTAAGCACCCAGGGCACCGCCTCCGGAGAGGGCCAGTCCGAGGGGAGATATGTTGTTTTTTTTAAGACATGTCATGTCTAGACATGACATGTCTTTTTCTTGCTTTTTAGGCATTTTGTAAGTATATTGTTATGAATTTTTGTCAAAACGAAAAACCAAATTAAACATGAAACAACATCATGAGCTTCCACTCTATTGTGGTGAGATTTACCACATTTATAACCGAACGAATAATAAGGAAAAAATGTTCTTGTCAGAGGAAAATATGCACTACTTCCTCAGAAGATATACTGAGTATTTATCTCCTTTTTTAGATACCTACGCCTATTGCTTATTACCCAATCATTTTCACTTTTTGGTAAAGGTAAAACCTATGGAGGAATTGATATTGATTTCTAAGGAGTATGAAAAAATATTTAAAGGGAGGCTTGTTAGTGAGTACTTTAGAAGATTTTTCATTTCATATACTAAATCATTTAATGAGTATTCCGGTAGGTATGGTAATCTTTTCCAACGACCATTCAAAAGGAAATTAGTTGCTGATAATGACTATTTCTGTCAAAGTGTTTTCTACATTAACCACAATCCAAGAAAACATAATTTAGTGGATAATTATGCGGATTATGAATGGAGTTCATATTATGATTTGATTAATGGAAATTCAGAACTTCTGGATACAGCAACTGTAATGGAAGCGTTTGGAGGGGAATTATTTTTTTTGGCATATCATCAAAGTGATAGACATGACATATCTAGATATGACATGTACCTAAATAACGGAGATGTCATGTCTAAGAAATGACATGTCTTCCACTAAAGGGCGTACCACTACCTCAATTAAAACTTAGGTCAATTGGATTAAAAATACTAAACTACTTTTAGGCTAAAGCGGACATGGCTACCAAAAGGCCACTCACAAAAATGATGGTATACATCAAAATGGTTAAAGTACCCGGTTTTTGATCCATAGACCGCTCTGTCATTTGGGAAACCCTGCCCATATCATAATACCCTTGCGGATATTGGGCAGAACTCCGAACTTTCCGTGGCGATATCGCAATAAATGTAAGTACCATAGCTCCTGCGAAAAGAAAAATGAATATATTCATGATAAAAGATTTTTGGGTTGTTAATAAATATAGGTTTTCGCAGTGGTACGCCCTAGATATGTCAAACAACATGTGATTTTATCATTCTAATAACTCCTTTGAGATAAAATAAATTTTAAACCAGGTATTAAATCTTTGATTTTTTTCTATATAATCTATTTATGAATGTATTTTATTCCTTTATCAATTGTATGAACAACACATCTTAAGCCATAGAGGAACTTTATTTGCTTATCTATTTTCAAGACAAAATCAGAGCTCCAATTAAATTAAATGACAAAGCACGGGAAGCTAGATATAATTATAGAAAAACCAGGTTGGCTGGCGGTTAATAAGCCTTCGGGACTTATTGTTGAAAAAAGCCATTATGAAACACCGACGCTTGAAGATCTTGTATATGAGCATTTAGCCCGAAGCAAAAAAGACCCCTTTGTTGGGGTTGTGCATCGGTTAGACAGACCTACTTCAGGAATAGTCCTCTACGCTAAAAAAAAGAGCATCTTGAAATTACTAAATGCACAATTTGCAGAAAAAAGAGTTTCCAAAACTTATTTGGCCATTACTGATAAAGAGCCCGAAATGAGAAGTGCTAACATCAGTCATTGGCATCTCAAAAACACAAAACTTAAAAGAGCGGACCTTTTTGCCCAACAAAAGAAGGGAAGTCTAGCAGTAAGCCTACACTATAAACTATTAAAAACCATCGAGAAGAGGAGTATCTTGGAAATTAAGCCCAAAACCGGAAAATATCATCAGATAAGAGCCCAACTAAGTGAAATCGGTTGTCCTATTGTAGGGGATATAAAATATGGGGCAACACCTCTGGAAAATGAAAAATATATTGCCCTACATGCCTGGAAACTTCAGATTTTTGAACCTCAATCCGGCGATAAAATAATAATTAAGGCTCCCATTCCTAATTATTCTGTTTGGTCTCCCTTTAAATTATCGTAAAAGCAGAACATCGCCAGATATCTGCTGGCTTATTCCATCTATGTAAATGACCTCCGCCATCCAAACGTATATTCCTTTTGGTAAAATATTGCCGTTAAAACGACCATCCCATCGAAGAGCTTCAGATTGGCTTGGAGTGGCCCCTCGTTCGAATACTAAACTGCCCCATCTGTCAAAAATGCGGAAACTGCCAATTTGCTCAACGCTATTAGAAAAAAATGGTCTGAAGTAGTCATTTTTTCCATCTCCATTGGGACTGAAAACATTAGGCGCAAAATATTTTCTTTCTTTCAAAACCCTGATATTAAAACTGTCTGCAGCCATGCAGCCATTTGCGTCACTTACTTCCAATATATAGGTAATATTATTTAATGGACGAATGACTGGGTTTGCACAATTTGTACAGGATAAGCCTTCATTTGGCGACCAGTTATACATAGTAACCGGCCTATTTGTATTAAAAGATACCTCTATGCTATCTCCCAATTTAACTTCCTCACTTGCTGTCAAAGATAGACTTAGCTTTTCGCCATTAAAAAGTTCTCTTTCTGAAGTAAACTGACAGCCGGATTGGTCCATAACAGTAATATCATATACTCCAGGAGCCAATCCCGAAAAGACTTCATTTTCTTGAAATATTCCTTGATTCAGACTAAAAGAATGGGGAGGAAAACCATTATTTATTTCTGACACTAAAATTTGCCACCCATCCTCACCCGAGCAGGCAGGAGGAATGGTTTCTATTTTGGCACTCAATTGACTATTGCTGGCCTGAATCTCATCAATAGCAGTGCATCCCAGCGAATTGGTTACTGTTACGGTATAAAGCCCTTCCCGGTTGATCATTAACTCTTTTCCCGTTGAACCGTCTGACCAAAGGTATGATGAAAAATCACCAGCATCTAAAAAGGCCTGACGGTTGTTACATAAAATAGAATCTCCTGAAATGGAAAAATCCCTGGGATCACCAAAGGAAAGATCTAACCTAATCAGACTATCACATCCATCACTAGTTTGTAATAATTGCTCATAAATACCTTCCGAAAAATATACCTGATTATTGAGATTGTAAGAATCGCCTCTACAAATTTTAGCCTCAATGTTAAAAGTTTGAGGTTGATATCTTAAGGTAGAAAAATTAGAAACAATCCTACAGGATGGCCTGATGATATTTTCTTGGGTATTGGCCAATAGCAAGCGATATTTGTTTCCTTCCTGAGGCCTGTTGATCTCAAATTCATTTTGATTAGCCCCTGGTATAGTTATCCATGACTGACCATTGTCTTCACTAACCTGCCATTGGAAAACTGGAGTATCGAATCCTTCCGCTAGGTTAGACAAGATGGACAAGGGCCGATCACCACAAAAGGGAATGGTGTCTGCTAACTCTAAGCGTGGGCCACAAGGACGAAAACTGATATTATCCAGGGCAAGGTCATTGCCAAAGCCTCCAGGAGCATTATTGCGCAAAGCCAACTCTAACTGTTGTACATTATCCTCGGAAGTAAAAGCAAAACGATAGGTATGCCAGGAACCATCAATAGGAACATCGCCAGAATTAAAAACAACCTCGCCATTGATAAGAAATGAGATATTGGGCTTGATAAATTGATTAGCAATAGCGGGATTATTCATGGAAATAACATCGGCCGAAAATTCATAGGTGGTCCGCCCACAAATATTTACCGTTCTTTGGTAGAACAAACCAGGATTGAAAGATGCATTAACCACCATCATATAGCCATTGGGATCAGCACTGTTATCTCTTATGTTTATCCAATCTGTTGCAAAACCTCCCCAATTGGTTGTATTATTGGTAATGGTATACATCCCATCATTAGGGGGTGGATTAGTAATGTAGCTGTAACCAGGAGCGATTCCAGGATCAGGAGCGATGTTGGCTAAGCCTGAGCCAAATGTTCCATCCGGAAATATGTTTTCACCTAAGGATCCACTGCAATCCTGAGCCTTCATTGAATACCAAAAAAGGCATAAAAAGAGTAAACTTAGTTTATGCATCAATTGGAGCTGTCTGGTTTTTTCGATCTTACAACAATAACACCATTGGATCCCCTAAGCCCCCACATGGATGTTTCGCCAGCATTTTTAAGTACGGTAATAGACTCTACATCAGCCAGGTTAATAGCAGAAAACAATGATTGAAAATCATTTCCCATTGGTGTATTATCCAAAACAAATAGGGGGGAACTATCAAGCAAAAAGGAATTACTTTGACTGCGAATCCTGACAGTGAGATTTGGGCTTCTTCCCGAAACCATCACTCCCGGTAATCGACGCAGATGATTTTCCCAGGTTTGGGAATTGTCAACCTTGTTGATGGAAGCAACACCATCACCGGTTGCTAACTGATTTCCGTTATAAACAGAAGAATTGCCTTTTTCAGTAGTGGAACAGCTCCAGCAGAATAATAGCATGAATAAAAGAGTAAAGATATTCCTCATCGCTAATTGGATTTGAAAGAAGTACTAAAAGAAGCCATCTCCATAAATTTAATCTTTTTGATTTAGAATTAGGGATGATTTAAGTTAAAGTATTAGCTAATCAGGGCTAATGTCTTTTAGTATTATTTTGTTATGAAACTGTTAAAATAGTTGACTAACTGTTAATATAGTAGTATTATTGGAAATAAAAAATGAGTTCACTTACACCAAAAGAGGAGGAGGTTATGCAGGCATTATGGAAGCTAAAGCAGGCTTTTATTAAGGACCTTCTGGAAATTTTGCCAGAGCCCAAGCCGCATTATAACACGGTGTCTACGGCAATTCGAAAACTAGAGGTAAAAGGTATTGTGGGTCATAAAGCTTTTGGAAATACTCACCTGTATTTTCCTTTATTATCCAAGGAAGAATATTTAGAAAAAATTACTAGTGGGACAGTGAAAAGCTATTTTGATAACTCCTTCAAACAGTTTGTAACTTATTTTGCCGAGAATGAAAAAATATCACCAAAAGAATTGAAGGAAATAATTGAATTGATTGAAAAAGGAAAAAAAGATCCTTCATGAATTGGTCCGATTTTATTCAAGTTAATATCATATTTTCCATTTTAATTTTAGCCTTTGGTTTGTTATTGAGTTTTAACCAATCTTTTAAAGCCAAAAGATGGATTTTATATTTAATTGTACTGTTCTCCTTTCTATCACTGGAAATGACAAAACCTTTTTCTAGTGGTTCTGGAAATAGATTAGATACTGAAGTTGTACATCCGGAATGGGACAAGGAAGGTGCCAAATTTGACGCACCTGGCACTACGACCAAGCAGAAAAAAGAATTTACTGCTACTCATTTTTGGTTAGATATAGCTACCACTTTATATTTTCTAGGCTTAGGGATTTTCATGCTTCGCTATACTTATAGGTTATCTCAATTGATAAGATTTATTTCTTTTTCAGAAAAAGAAAAATATCAAGAAAAGTACTGGGCAATTAAAACTAATACACAACTGTCGCCATTTTCATTTTTCAATTTTTTGGTTTTGGGGAAGAATAATTCTGCTGATGATGCCCAAATTTTGCTTCATGAAAAAATTCACGCTGAACAATGGCATAGCCTTGATATGATCCTTTCTGAAGGTATAAAAATCATTTTTTGGTTCAATCCATTTTCCTATTGGTATGTCCGACTGGTAAAAAACAACTTAGAATTTTTAGTGGATCAGAAGATTTTAGCATCTGGAGCAGATCGAACTCAATATCAATATCAATTGCTTAAGATGGGAACCCAAAAGAACACCTTTGATTTTACCAATCACTACAATCATTCATTCTTAAAAAAACGCATTATCATGATGAACTCCAAGCAAAAATTAAGGAAGGATTATTTTCAAATAACGCTGTTTTTAGGTTTATTTCTTCCTCTCATCCAAATTTTTGGACAGCCATCCACTGAATCATCACAAAATATTTTTACCATCATTTCTACAGAAACTACTAAAGCGGAACTTGCTAAACTACAGGATGATCTGTTTCAAAGGAATATCCAGTTAATTTTTGAAGAACTTAGCTTCACTGAAGAAGGTCTATTAGATGTTATGAAGATAAAAGTGTTAGATAGTAAGGGACAGCTAGGTTATTCTTTGAACAGAACAAAGATGGAGGGCCTTGGGCTGATTCCTTTTGGATGTGTGAACTTATATTTTACGGAGTCCAAGGGAATGGGATCAAGAGGCCTAACTGCAGAAATCATTGATGATTTGTTACAGAACTGGAATAATTGGGAAATACTAGGTGCCGGAGTAAATACCACCAAGAATGCAATAAAGCAATTACGTGGTAAGATTGCCGAGGTATCAGAAGAAAATAAAAAAAGAAGGGCCGCCTCACCCTTTACTGAAACTTATTCCAAGGGGCGCACTACTTATCGTCTTTCTCCAGACGGCATCCAACATGCCAAAAATAAATTAAAAAAACTCCAGGAAGAGAAAGGCCTAACACCTATTTATCTGATAGATGGAATGGAAAAAAGTAAAACCCTCGATGATTTTCGACTTGAAGAGGTTAACAAACTAGAGTTTGTAACTGAATTTCGACGATATAAGGAAGGAGATGAAATTAAGGTAGAACCTGTTCAATTATATGTCCAAATAACCCGGAAACTTAACAACCAATAATTTAAAACATAGATGAGGGCACAGCCTTCATCTATGTTTTAATACCTTACTTTTTCCTCCAAACACTATCCACAAAATATCCCTTTCTATCAAAGAGGTGTTCTACTACCTCGAATCCTGATTTTTTTGCTAAGTTTTCGATCATAGTGGTATCATACTTCTGGGAAAGCTCTACATCAATGGCTTCCCAGGCATTAAAGTGAAAGTAAGTATCTAAGGCTTCTATGTGTACTGTTTGTTCACATGTACTTACAATGAAGGAACGGGTAGCTCCTGTTACGGGATTGTAAGTTTCCCAGTGTTTAAACTGATTAACTTTAAAATCTGCCTGTAATTCTCGATTAATCCGGTGCAATAAATTTAAATTAAAGGCTGCGGTAATACCTTTAGGATCGTTATAAGCATCTAAAATGACCTTCGGATCTTTTTTCAGATCAAAACCAATAAGGATGATATCTTCTTTCTGCATGTATTCTCCCACATGACTCAAAAAATCTTCTGCTTCTTCCAGTTGTAAGTTTCCAATATTGGCACCAAGAAATAAAATGACCTTCTTTATATCTGTGGATTGTGATAAGTTTTCCAGGGCATCGAAATAATCCCCCTGAACAGGTTCACAACACAGTTGAGGCCATCTTTGGTGGAGATCTTGTTTTAATTGATCCAGAACATTTCCCGAAATATCAATGGGAGCGTAGCAAAAATTAGTCTTTTGATGAAGAAAATAATCTATTAATATCTTAGTTTTCGTCCCGTCTCCTGCGCCTAATTCGATTAAATCAAAAGATTCGGAACCTATAAGATCGAGAATTCGACTTTTTTGAGTCTCCAGAACTTCAAATTCACTATTGGTCAAATAATATTCGGGCATATCCATAATTTGCTGAAAGAGCTTATCTCCTTTAGCATCATAAAAATATTTGGAGGGTAAAACTTTTGGTGACTGAGACAATCCTGTAAGGACATCTTTTGCAAAATTACAGAAGTCTTTTTCTATTTCTATATTGACTGAAACGATGGATTCCATTATAATTTTTATAGTTGAAAATGATTTTGCTGAGCTCATCACAGAAAATTTAAAATATGACAAGCAATAAGAATTGAGGATTCTAAAATTGAGCGTGTTTCATAAATTTACCTGTCGAAAGGCAGGTGTTCTTGGTTCTGATCCTCCTGAGGCGGATGAAACAGCCCTATTTTATTTTACTAAGCGTATTCCAGTAAACTGCCATCTTTTATCTGCATGGAAAAAGTTCCGATAACTATGGCGAATATGTGAACGTGGTGTAGCACAAGATCCACCACGTAGTACCATTTGATTGACCATGAACTTGCCATTATATTCGCCCAGTGCGCCCTTTAATCTAGGATAATTAGGATATGGTAAATAGGCGCTGGAAGTCCATTCCCAGGTATTTCCTAAAAATTGATAATCCTTAGAATGTTGAGTGGCAATCGGATGGTAATTATTGGATTCTACGAAATTCTGGTCATTTGTTATATCAGGACTGTAAAGTTTGGCAGCAGTTTCCCACTCAAATTCTGTAGCCAGACGCATTTCTTTCCATTGAGCAAAGGCATCTGCCTCAAAATAACTTACATGGCTTACAGGGCTGTTCAAATCAATTGGGCTTAAACCGTTTAAGGTGAATTGCCACCATTCTCCTTCTTTCCTAAACCAGTATAAGGGAGCTTTAACTTCTAACTGTTTAAGCCATTCCCAACCTTCTGATAACCAATATTGATATTTGTCGTAGGCTCCATCATTTACGAACTCAAGGTATTCTCCATTGGTGACCAGGCGATCCATGATTTGAAAATCATGCAGAAAAACCTTGTGTACTCCCAATTCATTATCAAAACAAAAGCCTTTGCCCTGATGTCCAATTTCATAAATCCCTTCCCCAACTTCCAGGAAATTAAGCGGGCTGGTGCCATTGTTTTTTTGATCAGCTTTATTTTCTCGAAATACTGGAAAAAGAGGGTTGTTTCCAAGTATGTATTTTATGTCGGTTAGCAACAACTCCTGGTGCTGTTGTTCATGTTGAAGACCTAAAATGATTAAGTCGAATATTTCTTTGGGTAATTCTCGATCTCCAAATTCTTCCAGGTATCTGGCTATGTGTTGGTCCACATAATTCCGATAATCTAAAATGACTTTAAGACCTGGGCGAGTGATGTTCCCACGATTGCTTCTAAGAATGCGTGGACCCTGGCTTTCGTAATAACTATTAAAGAAATAATTTAACTTCAGATCAAAGGCCTGGTAGTCTTTTAAATTTGGGACCAGTACAAAATTTTCAAAAAACCAGGTGCTATGTCCCAAATGCCATTTGGGTGGACTGACATCTAAAATGGGTTGAACAACATAATCTTCTGGCTCCAGTGGCTCGCAGATTTTGATACTTTGGCTTCTAATAGATTGGTAATCCAGCATCAATTCCTGAGCTTTACTGATAGGAACATGTAAAGTCATAAAGCAATCTTTGTATTTAAATTATAGGATGACTATTTGAAATAATCATCATTTCAATAAAAAAAAGAATCAAAATTAGGTTGTGGCCTTTTTAGGTAAGTAGTTGTTCAAACGTATAAAAGCTTAAACAAACACAGGGGTGTTTTGTTGATGATTTCTTTGAAAATATCTTCCATTTGTAAAAAAATACCTTATCTGTCTGAATATCATCAGCGTAATGAACATTCCAATGAATAGAATTTCTTTACTTATTATTATGTCTAAATGGCTAAATGCTTTAATCCTAGCATTTCCAGTGATGCGTTAATTCCGGAGCTTAAAAACCTGGAGACCTGTTGGTGTTGACCTTGAGAATCGGTGTTTGACAAAAGCTTTGACACCGGCAGTACTGCCCCTACCCAATTGTCCATCACCCAGTATCCTTCCCCCTCCAGCATGGGAAGCAAATCATAATTAGGTTTTTCTTTGGCCATCCAGTGATTGATATAATAATAATATTCATCAACATCATTATCAGCAATAGCAAATCCAATCCCAATAGAATGAGTGGCTCTTCCCATATTATCAAAGGCTAAAGGAATATAAACCCCAGAATCAAAATGATGGGGCCAAATTCGGGCATCAGAAGCATGTTCAAACTTTAGACTAAACTCTTTAAGAATCAAATCTGCATTCGATCGGTATTTAGCCATTTCAATATGGTAAATTGGATTGGGAAGTTCAAAATTTGCACCATCATTGAGAGGATGATGAGGGATCTCAAAATGACTTATAGGCTGGACAGCCTCAGTATCTCCACCAAGTACAGCTATGTGATCTCTAATCCAGTTAATGGCTAATTTTGTGGTTCTTCCTTCCAGGTTAAGGTTATCCAGACTATCCATGTTATGGTCAAAAATATGGAGTTCGAAGGGATGATAAATTAAGCCCATTCTTATGGTTTGATTTAAAAGGGTATCGCGCCCAAGTAAAGCATGCTTGCGCGAAATCCATTCCATATTGGACTGAGAATCATCACTGTTTTTAGGAAGTAAAGAATTTCCCACTAAAGCTACCAATTGTGCTGCGTGGTGAATCTGTAGGGTGTAGGGGCTTAATACTTTTGGTGAATCAAGTGTTTGAACTTGCCAGGCGTCCGTGGGATTGGTCATGATGATCATATTTAGGTTGCTTCTAAATATAGAAAAAATTTAGAGCACCTTCAGGCAGATCCAAGAAATATTTCTGGAGGCAATTTTTCGAGAGCTTAAAGACGGACAGAGTAATTTGGAAGTATAACAGGAGTAGGGTGTAAGTAATAAGAGTCATCCCGAATTTTAGGGAAGTATGCACTTTTTAGGCCATCGGCCTAAAAAGTGCGAAATAAAGTAGAAATAAGGTAGAGATAAAGTTGTTTTAAGGATAAGGACAATATATTTCTACCTTACTTCGCCCCGCATGGCGGGATTTATTTCAATATAATTCCCTACATTTTAACTAACCTAATATTAGTTGCTGGTCTTTAAAATTTCGGGCTGACTCATGTTACTTCACACGTCTCTATAGGTGAGCATTATTTGCCTTCTTCGATCTTTGGAAATGGGCCACTCCCTCCCCAGTACAGGCCTGTAGCTTTTCCGTCTTCTGATTTTGCAAACCTTATGTTGGTATAACTGGTTCTAAAAAAAAATCGATCCTTCCCTAAAGGACTAAGAACCGCAAAATTGAGATCAGTTCCCCTTCCAGAGGATATGGCCAAACCACCATTATCTATAGCAACGGTTACAAAAAAGGAAGGAGTAATTTGATATACACCCTGATAATTTGAAAGTTCTCCCACACTTACTTTGGGGAATTCTCTTACAGACTGTCTTTCTAATTCTCTTCCAAAAAGGATTCTGGAAACTCCCTCAGCAACCAAATTGACAGCATCCGACTCGATTCTACTTAAAACAATAATGCTGACATTACTCTCAGGGTAAATTCGAATATTTGAAGAAAATCCGGGTACCCTTCCATTTTGCTCCAAATAATTTCCTGAGGCGCTTCTACGTATACCCCATCCATATCGGGGGCTGGCTTCTGAATTATTCGAGCTTTCTCTTATTTTTTTGCACCAAATAAGAAGGTCCTCTGGAGTAGAATAGATTGATCCACTGCCGGTCAGCCAATTTGGAGCGATTTTTTTAGAGGCTCTAAGCAATTCAGGGCTATTCCCTGGTTCAAAACCAGCCGGAAGATTTTTAGGGGTTCCAGCTTCAAGGCTACCAGTTGATGTCATTCCCAAAGGCTTTAAAATTTCAGCACTAAGATTTTGGCTAAAACTTTTGCCGGTAGTTTCTTCAATCATTAAAGCTAAAATATTGTACCCGGAATTAGAGTATGCATTTCTTTGACCTGGTTCAAAATCTAAAGGAAACATAGATATCCAATCACCAAATTGTTTGAGAGACATCTTTTGCTTTCTTAATTTATTAAACTCATTAAGAGCATAATAATCCGGGATCCCCGAGGTATGCATCAGTAGATTTTGGATGCTAATATTTTCGGCACTTTGAATTTTGGGGAGGACCTTAGCAAGGTTATCTGAATAACTCAGAAGTCCTTTTTCTGACAAAGACCGGATAATTTCAGCGGTAAATGTTTTGGTTACTGAACCAATTAAAAAGGGCGTTTTATGGGTGAATTCATCTTTTTGTAGTCCAAAGGATTCAGAAAGTATTACTTCATCCTGATGTTCAATTAATATATAGCCTTCAAAATCTTTGTTTGTAACAATCGGGGAAACAAATTCTCCAATCGATTCTGAGATGTTTTCAGGTATTGAATTCAATTCCTGCCCAAAAGAATAATGGCTTAGCACTATAGAGAATAAAATGATTAAGTTCTGATTCACTGTTAAGGCTTTGAGAATTACTTATTGTTTTCTTATATAAATATCTCCGGTGTAGTTTTTCATGGTGAAATCAGGGCCGCCACCATTTACTTTTCCGGTAATCCACTCATCCACAAAAGTCCGTTGTAAAATCCCTCCTTTATTCTTCTCAGTTTTGAGCTCAGGTTGGGAAAGATTCATATCGAAGCCAGTATAAACATCTCCCATCTCTGTATGCATTTTAAAATTAGCCTTGATATTTGATGGAAAAGTAAGGTCAATATCCCCTGCATAGGTGGTAAAAGACATAGGAGTATCAGGGGTGAAACTATTTAGCGTAACGGTGATGTCACCTGAATAAGTGGAAACAATAATTGTACCTGAGATATCTAATGCCTGAATGCTTCCGTTGAAGCTTTTAAGGCTTACCTCGCCTTCAATGTTTTTGACATCTACATCTCCCTGGTTATAGGATCCAATTTTCAGGTCTATTTTTTGAGGTACCTCGATTTGTAATTCGAGTGCTTTATTCCAGTTGTTGGAATTGACATATACCGTATTGTTTTTCTCTGAGATTTCAACCCCTGCATAACCTCCGCTTATACGTTTAAGGCCGCCACCTGCTTCTTTGAATCCAAGTTTTTCTCCATTTGCATTTCTGTATTTAACCAGGATATCTTTACGAGCGCTACCTACAATTTTAATTGGCCCCTTTTTGATATCTACAACAAGTCTCCCTTTTTTGGCAATGTCTGATAATGGAACATTAACTTCCTCAAACTGGGCTTTACCTATGAGTGGTAATAAAGCAAGGATTAAACAATTTAAAATAATACGTTTCATAATTGGTTTTTTTAACATGAGTTACTTTTGAAATCTAAATGGTCTTTTTCATTTGGATTTTTGGGAAATCTCATGTTTAAGTAAATGATATAGTTTTCAAAAAAATTGTGATTATTGATTTTATCTTATTGCTCTCTTAGATAGGCATTTCCATTGAAGGTTTCGAATTTAAGGTTAACGCCACCATTACCTGCCTTCATTCTTTGCGAGGTATCCAGCTTAAAAGAGACTCCTTTTTCCTTGTTGGCTTTGGTTTTAGATACTTGAGGAGCGGTAACTTCAATATCATCTAAATTGGTGAAAAAATCTCCTTGGAAGGTTTTAAAGCCAACATAAGCATCCAAACCCTTTGGGAAATAAGCATTGATATCTCCATTTAAGGTATAAAACTTACAATCATCTTTTGGCTCATTTAAAAACCGGATAGTAACATCTCCATTGACCGTCGTAGCATTAATCGAACCCGAAATTTTTTCGGCCACAATTCCTCCATTTACATTTGAGATCTTTAATTTACCAGACAAATTAGTGGCTTTGACCTCTCCGTTATTAACGGTGCCAGCTTTTAGGTTGATGGCTTTCGGAACTTTTAGCGTAAAATTAAATTCATAATCATATCTTGGGTTCCACTTACAATTATTATCCCATTGGTTCCATCCTTCCAACAAGTTTTCTCTGCTAATTAAGGCAGGAGATTTTGAGCAGGGACCAGACATTAAAATGCCAATTACATCTCCTTTATCTATAACTTCCAGCTTTATCTCTTCCATTCCTTTATCTATGATATTCTGAGAGCTTCCCGAAATGGTTTTTTTAGCTTCCAGAATAATAGAGTTACCGTTATAACCCTCAATAGTAACATCTCCAAATATATTGTTCAGAACCAGATGAGTGGAGGAAGCATCCTGACTTAGGGCAATATCTTTTTTAATTACTTCGGTTTGTTGTTTTTGTCCATAGAGGTATCCGCTACCCAACAGGGCAACTAGTAATAATATCTGTTTCATAATTTAAATTTTTCTGGTTTATATTAATCGGGGAATCCCTTTTGATTTTGTCAAAGCAGAATGTCAATTTTTTCCTGAAGTTTTTCTTTAATCATTTCAGGTACTTGCTCTTTTCCAAGTAATTCTTTCAATGCAGGAACTGAATTTTTCTCTTGTAATGCTACCATGACTTCTGCAATTGCAATTTGCATTAGTGGATCATCCTGTTGACTGATAGATCGAATTAGACCTTCTCTTACTCTTGGATTGTTAGCATATTGATACAACACATTCAAAGCCTCTAGCCTTACATTTACATTTTCATCGGTATTTAGGGTAGTAAATAGCGCATCAGTTACTTTTTTACTGGCCTGTTCCAAATCCTGGGTCATATTGACTGCCTTGAGCCGATCACTTGGAGAATCTTTTTCAAGAAGATTTAGCATCATCATTTCTTTCATCTCTTCCATTTGTGTAGATAAAGTGGCGATTTCTTCACTTTGATCACTAGAAGAAGATTTAAATAACTGGTTACCGACAGCTAAACCTAGGATTAACATAACACTTGCCAAAGCAAGATTACCAAGAGGGCTACCTGGCATTAATCTTCCTAAAACAAACTGTAGTTGATCTATTATTGAAGATTTAGGTCTGGCCTTTTCTATGGCCATCATTTTCTGGAATTCTCCTTTCATCGTTTTGCTTAATTCCTGATGGATAAGCTGGTCCAGTTGAGTAGATAGTTGGTGCAAATCCTGAAGCTCTTCCAATTGGACAAGCCCCAATTCAATGCATTTTTCAAGGTCCTTTTCTTCGGATTGATTTAATTGACCTTGGTTGTATTTTTGAAGCAATATTTTTGCCTGATCAGATGTCATAATTTTTGATTTACTTGTTGTCCATTTGTTTATAAACCTGTTTAAGGGCTTTCAGGGCGCGATATACTTTTACTTTTACGGCTCCTTCGGAACAGCCTAGTCGTTCTCCAATTTCTTTATACCTTAAGCCTTCCAATTTACTGAGCATTAATACCTCACGTTTTTCAGGGTCCAGGCGATCAAGTGCGGTTTTAAGTTGTTTCATTTGTTCTTTCTGAATCATACTTTCGCTGGGAATATGGTGATCATCGGTAATTTGGTCTTTCCAATCATCAATGGATTCCGAATAGCGAACCTTCTTTTTTCGGTAATGATCGGAACTTACATTTCTGGCTATATGAAATAACCAATGTTTAAATTCGCCGTCACCTCTAAACCTGTGGCGATATTTTAAAACGCGCACAAAAACATTTTGTACAAGGTCTTCACTTAGGTGAATATCCTGATTGCGGTTATAAAAGAAACTAAAAAGCATTCGGTGATATCGCTCAAAAAGTAAGTTCAGATGATCGAGTTTTCCATCCCTAACCTCTTGCATTAATTGATTGTCTGATAGCGCATTCAAGGTGTCTCAATTTTTATTTGTAGAGGAGAACTTACCTTTATAATTTTGGTTACAAAATTTAAAAAAAATATTTAAGAATGATTTGGCCGCGGCCACAGGTATATCATTCTTAAATAAAAAACCAACATTTTGTATAAAAAAACCTTATTTTAGCATTTTATTAAACAAAATTTTTCCCTTTGGAGCAATATCAACTTCATCCAGTTGAAGCCACTCAAACCTATGTGACGGTTATTCTGCCCATTGCAGTTCCTAAACCTTATACTTATGCGGTTCCTGAAAAACTAATTAGCCAGGTGAAGATGGGGATAAGAGTAGAGGTTCAATTTGGAAAAAATAAGCTATATACAGGACTAATAATCGAAGTTCATCAAAATGCTCCCGAATCCTACCGGCCGAAATCTATAATTTCCATCATCGATGAAGAGCCCATCATTCAGGATATCCAGCTCAAATTTTGGAAATGGATCTCTTCCTACTATTGCTGTACATTAGGAGAAGTTATGAATGCAGCCCTTCCTGCTAATTTAAAATTGACCAGTGAGACCCTGATTACTTTAGCTCCTCTTTTTAATTATGATTTTACGGATTTGAATGATAAAGAGTATTTAATTGCTGAGGCTTTATCCATTCAAAATGAATTGCCGATAGAAGAAGTCCGAAAAATACTTGATCAAAAAACGGTTTATCCTGTCATTAAGAGCCTATTGGATAAAAAGATTATTTATATAAAAGAAGATCTTAAAGAAAAATTCAAAGCCAAAAAAGTTCATTGCCTGCGCTTGCAGGAACCCTACCTTTCTTCACCTGACTTGCTGGAGGAAGCATTCGAAAAACTAAATCGATCGAACCGGCAAGTAGAAGCTTTGATGGCCTTCTTACAATTAGAAAAACAATCTGATTACGTACGAAGGCAGGATGTTTGTAAAAAAGCCAATGTAGATACCAGCGTAATCAAGGCCATGGTGAAAAAAGGTATAGTGGAAGTGTATGAACGAGAAGTCAGCAGACTGGGACAATATGAAGAAGAAACCATTGATGCTCATGATTTGGCTAATCAGCAAAAGACTGCCATTCATGAAATAGATCAGGCTTTTAAGACCAAGGAGGTGGTATTATTGCATGGTGTAACAGGTAGTGGTAAAACGAGGGTCTATATGGAATATATCCGCCAGGCTTTAAAGAGAGGTGAACAGGTATTATATCTATTACCTGAGATCGCTCTTACTACTCAGCTAATCAATCGACTTCAAAAAATATTTGGTAATGAAATAGCTGTATATCATTCCCGTCTTAATAATAATGAAAGAGTAGAACTATGGAATGAAGTATTAGAAGGAAAACCTTTAATAATGGGTGCGCGATCTGCCTTATTTTTACCTTTTCAAAAGTTAAACCTGGTAATCATAGATGAGGAACACGATCCATCTTACAAGCAAAGAGATCCTAATCCAAGATATAATGGCCGGGATACGGCAATTTTTCTAGCCCGTTTGCATGGTGCTAAAACCATTATCGGTACTGCCACTCCTTCTATAGAATCTTATTTTAATGCAAAGAAAGGTAAATATGGCCTGGTAGAAATGAAAGATCGATTTGGAGGAATCCAAATGCCTGAAATCATTATTGCTGATCTGAAAGCCGATTTTAAAGAGCGAGGAAAACAAGGTCAATTTTCTTCTACTCTTATAGACTCAATGGCTGAGGTTTTACAGAATCAAGAACAAATTATCTTATTCCAAAATCGCAGGGGATATGCACCTGTTTATCGATGCAGCACCTGTGGATGGCATGGAGAATGTCGACATTGTGATGTTAGCCTCACCTACCATAAAGGTTTTCAGGCTCTTAAATGCCATTATTGTGGTTATCAGGCCAAACTACCTGAAGAATGCCCGGCTTGTGGTAGCAGAGAACTAAAATTACAAGGGATGGGGACAGAAAAGATTGAAGATGAAGTGAAAATTTACTTCCCGGACGCCAAGGTTGGGAGAATGGATTTTGACACTGTTAAATCTAAAAATGCTCATGCCAAAATTATCCATGATTTTGAAGAGGGCAGGATTGATATATTGGTGGGTACCCAAATGGTAACCAAAGGCCTTGATTTTGAAAATGTTGCTTTGGTTGGAGTTATAAGTGCAGATCAGATCCTGCAATTTCCTGATTTCAGAGCTGCCGAACGTGGGTTTCAATTAATGACACAGGTCAGCGGCCGTTCCGGCCGTAAAAAAAGAAGAGGGAAAGTGATCATCCAGGCTATCAAGAATGATGATCCTACCATTAGAGAAGTTAGGGATCATGATTATTTCAGCCTTTTCCAAAGAGAAATAAATGAAAGACAAACCTTTCAGTATCCTCCATTTTATCGTTTAATTCGGATTACCTTAAAGCATAAAAAAACGGATATCCTAAACCAGGCAGGATATATTTATGGAAAATATCTCCAACAACATCTTGGAAATTGGGTTAAAGGGCCAGCTGTACCATATATTTCACGAATCCGATCTTATTATCTACTTGACTTTTTAGTAAAACTGGAACGTAATCCCAAAAAAATAGATTTTGCAAAAAAGACAATTATGGATGCCCAGTTTCATCTGCATAAAACGGAAGGCTATTCTGGCGTACGGGTGAGTGTGGATGTAGATCCTTATTAAAAAGATTTTTTTAGACACGGATTTCCACAGATTAACACTGTCTTAGCAGTGCTGACCCGTGAAGATCCGTGTCTAAAAGGTTAAGGTAATTTTCTTTTAGGTCCTGGAGGAGTCATTCTCCTCAAATACTGAGCCAGCAAAGAATATAAATGCCGGGTGGTATTAGCCCCTTCAAAAATTCCATGTGATCGGTTGGGGTAGGGCATAACCTGAAATTGCTTGTTATGCTTAATCAATTCATTGATCAATGCTTCTGCATTCTGATAATGAACATTATCATCACCTGTACCGTGTATGAGTAGCAAATTACCTTCAAGATTTTTTGCATAGGTTATAGGAGACCCCTTTACAAAATCTTCCAAATTTTCCTGAGGAAGTCCCATATATCTTTCCTGGTAAACATTGTCATAATACAGCTGATTGGCAACAGGAGCTACTGACATCCCCGTTTTATAAATTTCTGGGTATTGAAACATCAAATTCAGGGTCATAGAACCTCCACCACTCCAGCCCCATACGGCTATGCGATCTTCATCAACAAATTCCCACTCTTTAATTTTTTTGGCTGCCATAGCCTGGTCACGAGCGTTTACGACTCCAATTTTTCTGTAAATACTTTTTCTCCATTCACTACCTTTTAGTGATGGAGTTCCTCTGTTATCCAGGAAGATTACAATATACCCCTGCTGTGCCATCATGGCATGCCAAAGCCTGTTGTCCCAAGTGTCATTAGCTACTGCTCCCCAGGGTTCACCATAAACATGGAATAAAACTGGGTATTTTTGCTCAGGATCAAAATTAAGAGGCTTATACATTTTTCCATCCATTTCAACTCCATCTTCGGTAGTTACCGTAAAAAATTCAATCTCCGGCATGTCCAGGGACAATATCTTTTCCTTAAAGGCCTTATTGGCGATCAGTGTCTCGATATTTTTATGATTTGGAAGACTAACAAATCGGGTAGTAGAAGGTGTATTTGCATTCGAATGTCGATGAAATGCATATTTGCCATTGGGTGAAATGGTGTATCCATTTACACCTACGTATTCATTTGGTGTAAGCCTATTTAATTTCCCGGTTCCATCTAAGGCTATGGTGTGCAAATATCTTTGTGTAGCTTTATCCGGAGAAGCATTAAAGTAAACGATTCCTTCTTCTTCATTAACTGCATAATAACCCGCTACATCGTATTCTCCGGGCGTCAATACGGTCTTTTTCTTGGTATCAATGTCAATCCTGTAAATATGACGCCAACCATCATTTTCACTTAAACGAAGAAAAGATTTTCCATTATTAATGACTAATAAGTCCGGAATGCCTCTGGTGGCATCTGGATAATCAATATCTACCCAGGTATCTTCTTTTTCTTCATAAATGAGATCTACTGCACCGCTGACGGCATCCACTTTAAAGACCTTAAGGTGATTTTGCTTGCGATTGAGCTGTTGGACTAGGACTTCTGTATCACTAATCCATTGCATACGAGGAATATAGTGCTGAACAGGATCTCCTGGAATGGCCAGCCATTTTTTGCTGTTATTTTTAACATCGATGACTCCTACTTTACAAATAGATGGATCTTCGCCTACTTTGGGATATTGGACAGGGATGATCTGAGGATATATAGAGTCGGTGGTATTAATCATATAAAAATCCCGGATGGTGGAAGCATCTAACTGCCAAAAAGCAATGTATTTGCCATCAGGACTCCATCTAAATCCATCCTGGCAACTGAATTCTTCTTCATAAACCCAGTCAAAAGTACCATTGATGATAGTGCCATTCCCATCTTCCGTTAGAGCGGTAGTCTCCCCGGTTTCGAAATCTTCTACATAAATATTAAACTCACTAACATAGGCAATCTGACTGTTATCTGGAGAAAATTTTGCAAACATCAAGGAACTTTCTGGACGATCAGCACCCACCTGCTTCAGGCTCAACATATTTCTGTCAAATCGCCAATAGTCGCCTTTGGTGTTGGTACGCCAAACCCTTTTGGTATTTGTAAATAGCAAAAGATGCTTTTCATCATCTGACCAAGAGTAGGAAGCAATTCTGATGGGAGTATTCCATCCTTTAGGGGTCAATTCTTTAGAATTCACCAAAACTTTTCGGTCCTGATTGCTGCTTTGATAGGCTACTAAATCATAGCCATCAGCACTTCGTTCAATTTTGGTATAATAATCTCCTTTGCTTAGCCATTGAGTAGGCCCCATCCATTCCTGACGAAATTCTCCACTATTGTATATGCGATCTATGGTTAGGAGACTAGAAGCTGATTCTTTTTCCTGAGAAAATAAGGGGCTAGTCCCAATTATAAGAAGTAGCGTAAAAAGAAAATAATTTCTTCCATTCATGGTATCTATTATTTGTGAGTTTTAATTTATTAAGTTTTGAGTAGAGGTTGTCAGTTATTCATTATTCGTTTTTAGACTATTAACGAATAACCATTAACCAACATCATAGGTTGTTCCAAATATCTAAGTAGATTTTCCAATCTCCCTTCACTTTACGCCAAACGATAACATATTTTCCTTTCCAACTAGATTCGGAGCCATCTGCTCTTTTGGTTTTCCCTTCATAATAACCATAATCGTAGGCATATTTTTTAATTACTTTGATTTCTTCAGGGGTAATTTTGTGATAACTCGTCTGTACCCCCTCTGGTAAAACCCAGTATTTTTTAATCGGTTCGATGCCAGCGATAATATCCCTGTTGCCAGGAAAAATTTTGCCATCAGAAGTATAAGCATTTGCTATAGCCTCATAATCTGAATTCATAACATGTTGTGAAAAAGTCTTTATGTTCTGTAAAATTTGGTCGATATCCTTTTGTTTACCTTCAAATTTTTGTCCAAAAATAGGGGAGTTTGAAATTAAGATAAAGGACATTAAAAATAGGGTAGAGTAGAATTTCTTTGCAGGCATAAATAGAGCTTTATAATAACAGTCATTAAAAAAATGAAATATAGTAAAAAAATAGATTTAGATAGATCCGGGACGGAAGTTAGCAGTTTTTTACGCTGGGAGCATTTAGAAATTTTGAAAAGAAGATTAAATGAAAATTATATTTCAAAAAGGCGTCAAAAAAACATACTTTACCAGGGATTTTTTACAACCCAAATAATTTTTGTCATATGAACATGCAGAACCACCCATTTAATTTGGCTCACCTCTTAGATTTTGCCGGAAAATATCATCCCACTCAAAAAGTAATTACCAGAAGGGTAGAGGATGATAAAATTGTAGAACACACCTACAAAGAAGTTTTATCACGTGCAAAAAGATTGGCTAATGCCCTTATTAAATTGGGGGCTTCTCCTGGAGATTGTATTGGAACCATTGCTTTGAATACACACAGGCATATGGAAAGCTGGTACGGTATTTCGGGTCAGGGCTGCATCTCTCATACCATAAATCCCAGGCTGTCAATGAAACAGCTTCATTATATCGTAAATCATGCCGAAGATAAATTTATTCTGATAGACCCCATATTTTGGCCCATTATTGAAGGTATGCATTCTAAGTTTCCTAAAGTAGAAGGCTATATCGTCTTAACGGAAAAAGAAAATATGCCCAAAACGGAGGTGCCCAATGTTTATTGTTATGAAGAGCTGTTGGAGTCATCAACAGATGATTATACCTGGCCGGAATTTGATCCCCACCAGGGCTCTTCCCTTTGTTATACATCCGGGACTACGGGTGATCCGAAAGGAGTTATGTATACTCATATATCCAATTTATGGCATGCCTATGCTTTGTCATTATCTGATGCCATTGCGGTTGGCGCTCAGGATACCATCCTGGTAGTAGTTCCACTCTTCCATGCCAACTCCTGGGGCTTAGCTTATGCAGGACCCATGATTGGTTGTAATTTGATTATGCCTGGAAAGAGAATGGATGGTCAAGCCATTTTTGAACTAATTGATAAATATCAGGCAACTACTGCAGCAGGGGTACCTACAGTGTGGACCAATCTTCTGGAGTATGCAGATGCAAGTGGCCGCATAATGGAGTCACTAAAAGATGTAGTTGTAGGGGGATCAGCCGCCCCCCCATCTATGTTTACAAGATTTAGGGAAAAACATGATATTGACCTTATCCATGCCTGGGGGATGACCGAAATGAGCCCTTTAGGGACCATTAACCGTCCTTCAGGAGGCATAATGAGCTTACCAGATAAAGATTATCGACGAATTAGGAGGAAGCAGGGACGGCCTATTTTTGGGGTAGATATTAAAATTGTAAATGACCAGGGCGAGGAACTACCAAGAGATGGCAAGGAAGTAGGACGGCTTTTAGTAAAAGGTAATTGGGTTGTTCATACTTATTTTAAAGCGGAACAACCCGCCATTGATGGTGATGGCTGGTTTGATACTGGCGATATGGCTACGATAGATCCTTATGGTTATATGGAAATAATAGATCGAGCCAAGGATCTTATCAAATCTGGCGGTGAGTGGATTAGTTCCGTCGATATGGAAAATCACGCGATGGGACATGAAGAGGTTTCCTTGGCCGCAGCCATCGCTATTAACCACGATAAATGGGGGGAACGTCCTCTTTTGATAGTTGTTCCTAAAGAAGGGCATAAACCTTCAAAAGAATCCTTATTGACGCATTTATCTTCTGAGTTTAGCAAATGGCAATTACCTGATGATGTCATTTTCGTTGAAGAAATTCCTCTCACGGCTACAGGTAAATTCAGTAAACTAAGTTTGCGAGAGCAATTTAAGGGGCATTTTGGTTAGATAAGTGTTCACGTGTTCAAGTTCTTACGGGTTCACGGGTATAAGTATACCGATATGCCGTATACCCATGAACCCGTAATTCCAAAATTTAACGTACCTTTAAAAAGTAAATCAATCATTCAATAAAAACCCAATTAACATGAAAGCGATGCAGCGAATTATTATTATGTTTTGTCTATGCCTACCCTTGGGCCTATTTGCACAATCTGTTGATGGCACCTGGACTTCACAAGTACCTGATGGACAAGGAGGGACCATGGCCATCAAGGTTACAATGGATAATGGTACTTATTCGGTAGATATAGGAGGAGATGGAGTTATTGACATAAATGGTAAATACGAAATGGCGGACGGGAAAATGACCATCCAGGACACAGGTGGTTCTCAAGCCTGCAATGGAAAAGGAGTATATATGATTACTATAAATGGAAATAGTTTAAAAATGAGTAGAGTAAGTGATGAGTGTGAAGGAAGGGGAGGCCCTGAAGGGGTTATGATGTTTACAAAATCCTAAATAAAAAGGCGGCCAAACTGGCCGCCTTTTTATTTTTTATGACAAAAGAATAAATAAGCTACATGACCTATCCTGTAAATACAGAAATTCAACTACATTGGGGGGAAATGGACGCCATGGGCCACATCAATAATGCTGTGTACTTTAAATACTTTGAAACAGCCAGAATAGAATACTTTATCTTATTAGGACAAGATAATATTCATGCAGACATGGGTGAGGGGCCCATTTTAGCAAATATCAGCTGCCAATATATACGCCCCATTACTTATCCTGATAAACTGATGGTCAGCTGTTGGATCGAAAGAATTGGAAACACCAGCCTACAAATGAAATATGAGATTTTTAGTCAGACTCAACAACAAAAGGTATCTACAGGAGATTCCATTGTGGTAATGATAGACTATCGAACAGGCAACAAAATCCTCGTCAGTGATGAACTGAAAGAGAAAATTTATGAACTCCAACCAAAATTGAAACCTGAATAGCGTTATTTTAAACATAAGTCTACCCGAATTTTGAATTAGAAGCAATTTAATGTGAAGTGTTCCCAAATAAGAAGGGTTCAGCGTTCCATTGTTCAAAGTTCCATGTTTGGCAGTGCAAAAATTGAAGGGTTTCAGTTAATTTTTAAATTTAAAATAAGCAATTTCTCCTCCAATGAAACAATTTCTTAAACCCTGAACCCAAAACCCTGAACACAAAAGCAGTGTGACTTAATTTTAAGGAGGAAGTCTAAAGAGAGTGCAAAAAGGTTGATAATTTTTTTCAATTTTAGGCAATAGATCTTTGAAAAATATCAGGAAAGAATAGGCTTGTTTCGAAGTATGATAGTACAATTAATTGACATATGAGTAATTATTAGAAGTGTTAAGAGTAGATTTTCTACATTTTATAAAATCCTAAGAGTGTGTAGGTTTTAGTCAATTTTTAAATTCTTATTATATAAATATTAA
>JANQPA010000117.1 GCA_028285545.1 Saprospiraceae bacterium
TTCCGTGACTAATGAAAAAGGAAATACTGCCTATTGCCAGGCCACTGTTTTCCTTGAGGGAACCGACAGCGATAATGACGGCATTTTAGACCAATGCGACAACTGCCCTGATACTTATAATCCAGATCAAAAGGATGACAATAGCAATGGTACCGGAGACGCCTGTGAAGAATCCACCGATCCAGGTACCGACCCAGGATCTTGGGAAGGTTGGAGTTTGAAAAAGCAAGGAAGCGATCAAGCCAAGCTCATCACTGAATTGAGGGCTTTCCCCAATCCATTCCAGGAAGAAGTCAATTTGAGTTTCAGCCTAAATCAGGAAGAAAGAACTACAGTGGAAATCTTCAACATCCAGGGACAAAGAGTGCATACCCTATTGTCAGAAATTGCACCAAGAGGAGAGCACCGTATCTTGTGGGATGGCAAAGATCAAAATGGGCAGCCCATGCCAGCAGGTATTTATCTGATCCGCCTAAGAGCAGGAAAGGCGCTGATTAATCAGAAGGTGATTTTACAGCGATAGAGAGAGGAAGTCCGAAGGTAGAATCCCGGATATTGATGGTGTTAGCGATTTGGTATCCGGGATTACTTTTTTGAGTGTTTAGGGTTGGTGATTATAAAATACTTGTAAGGAGTGAATTAATATCTAAGCAAAATCTGCAAAAAGTGTTTTTCCTTCTGCATTCTGTGTAATAGACTTAAATGCAATGTCTGCAAATTTGTGTTATCAACATTTTTAAAGAACCATTCCCAACAATAAAATTTAAAAAAATGAAAAAGGTAGCATTAATCACAGGAGCAAGTAGTGGAATAGGAAAAGAATTGGCCTCTATTCATGCGGAACAAGGAGGGGATTTAGTCATCGTTGCTCGTAGACTGGAAAAATTAAATGATTTAAAAAATGATTTGGAGCAAAAATACTCCGTACAGGTAACGACCATAGTTAGGGATTTAAGTGTTCCTGGTGCAGCCAAAGAGGTTTACAATGAAGTGAAAGCTGCAGGTATTCAAATTGACTATCTGATCAACAATGCAGGATTTGGATTGCGAGGAAAATTTCACGAGCTATCCTGGGAGCGGCAGCAACAAATGATGCAGTTAAACATGATTGCTCTATCTGAACTGACCTATTTGTTTTTGCCCGAAATGGTTAAAAGAAATAGTGGAAGGATTTTGAACAATACCTCAACAGCCTCTTATATGCCTGGTCCTTTACAAGCCGTTTATTTTGCGACCAAAGCTTATGCAGCTTATTTTAGCAATGCCATTGCGGAAGAATTGCACGACACAAATGTGACGGTTACTAATCTAATGCCTGGTGCTACGGCCACCGAATTTGCCAAAACCGCAGATATGGATAAAACAGGTTTGTTTAAAAATGCCTTTTCAGCAAGGAGTGTAGCGGAAGATGGTTATAATGCAATGCTTAAAGGGAAATTAGACGTCGTTTCAGGTTTAACCTTTGGTCAAAAAATGATGATGTCCATGATCCCGATTACCCCAAAGAAAATGTTACTTAAACAGGTTCGTCAAATGCAGGAGGTTTAAGACAGTAATTATGGGTAATAATCATTGCTCATCCCAGTTTTTTTTACAAAATGTGATCTCATATTAGAGACAGATAACTGCCATCGGCATTCAGGGAAATAAGTAGAGATATATGACTTTTTAAGTTAATGATTTGTCAGAACTAGCCAGGTTAAACTATATTATTCTGGATAATTCATATAAATATTAAGTGAAGTTGACAATTTGTCTCCATATATCTCTATGTGTCTCTAAATATCTCCCATTTTTTAATGAATAAGAATGAAATCTCCTTAGATTTTCGGGATGAGCCATATTAACATCCTAATATGATTTTGAAAATTGCCCCAATGCATCCTTCATCTCCTCCGTTCGCTCATCCTTCTCACCATAATGCCTTTTATAAAGATGGTATACCCTCTCCAGTGTGGCACGGCTATTTTCCAATTCTCCCAGTTCAAGATAACAGCGAAATTGAAAATAGAAACTGGCAGCCAGTTCTATGGCATCCACGCCTTTGATTATACTTTCAGCCGCGGCCACTTCTTTTGCTTTGGTAGCGGCTTCAGCATAGCGCCCCAATTCCCAGTAATTCATCACCAATTCCTTTTTTGCTTCAATGATATTGTCATCATGGGGTGAAAGAGTAACCATATCATTTCTTAGGACTTTGTTTAACAATTCCAAGGCCTGATAGTAGTGAGCCGCTTTTCGGTAGGCTACTGCCAGGTCTAATTGGTGTGGAACCAAGTATTCACCACTTAATCCCTCTTCCTCTTCTTTCATTTTAAGGATTTGATCAAACAGCTTTATCGCCTGGTAATAATTTCCAATGTCCTGATAAACCCGCGCCAGATTCCAAAGCGCTAATGAAAGCAAAGGATATTGGGGATTTCTGTCTTCTTCAATAATTGATCGACAAGTATTGAATATATGAATGGCTTCTTGGTAGCGACCAATGTCCTGGTACATACATCCCAATACCATTTTATTGGAAACCAAGACCGGATCATTTTCCAAATACCTAGTTTGAAAAGCATTCATCGCTTTTTCCATGTTATTGACTGCTTTTTGAAAATCACCCATTTTGTGATGATTCATAGCAATCCTGGCATAAAGACCAGGGACCTTCACGTGATTGGGGCCCTCCAAGTTTAATATATTGGTCAATAAGGTTTCCAGCATTTCTGTAATTTTGAGTACAGCAATTTGCTCGCTAGAATGATGCAGAGATGCAGGAAGTAATATTCGGTTCATGATCATGCTTTTGTAATCGATTTTTTTTGCAGAACGAAACTAAAACCTTGGAAAAAGAAGATTAGTTCCTTTTTTTAACTGATGCTGATCATCAGTTTTTTTATAAATTCAGGTCAAAAACCGAGTCAATGTCCAGATTTGCTTCTCTTTTCATCCTCCTTTGCCTGTTTGCCTGTACTTTACCTCCAAACCAAGTAGATGTGACCGCTTTGATCGATGCTCAGATCCGCTCTGTTGAAGACTTAAACACGACCGAAGGTTTCGAAACTCCAGTCGCCGACTCGTTTGAGGCTTTTCGAGAGGAGTTTTTCCACCCCTGGAATGTAAAATCTTCTCAGTTGTCAGTATTTTATAATTCACTGCCGGGAAGAGACACTGCTTTTTTGTCTGGATATCTGACAGATCCGGAATACTATGGCCCCAATAAACAAAGACACAGCAATCGCTTCAAGGAAGAATTGGCTGACAATCTTTCCATTGAGGATTTCCCCAATGCCTTTACTCCGGCCATTACCGTTAAAAACACCGATATTCGGCGACTGCCAAGCATAGAACCAGCCTTTGATCGATACGATAAGGCCGGCGAAGGGTATCCATTCGATTATTTTCAGGAATCAGCCATTTGGGCAAATACCCCAGTTTTGATTCTGCATTATACCAGAGATCGGGCCTGGGCTTTTTCCTTAACACCTTATTACAAAGGCTGGATCAGAGCCGATCATCTTGCAAAAGTAGATCAAGATTTTATGGACCTGTGGGAAGAATCAAATTTGTTTACCATTATCGATGATGGTACCCCCTTAATATCAGAAGGCCAGGAAAATATTGCTCAGGGTCGCATCGGAATGTTGCTTCCTGGTTCAGACTCTGACGAATACTGGGCAGCCACTCGTAATGCAAATGGGCAGGCTGTAGCCCAAAAAATAAGTCTCAATCAAGAACAGATTACTTCATTTCCATTAAGTTTTGATCTTCCCAATCTGAAGGCTTTGATGACCCAGATTGAAGGAGAGCCCTATGGCTGGGGAGGTTATCTAGGCAACCGCGATTGTTCAGCTACCATCCGCGACTTAATGATCCCCTTTGGGAAATGGCTGCCCCGTAACTCCACAGACCAGGCAGCATGTGGCCGTAAAGATGTTGATCTACCTGAGGACTCCACAAAGAAACTAGAACTGATTCGGGAAGAGGGAGTACCTTTTCGAACCATTCTTTACAAAAGAGGACATTCTATGTTGTATGTGGGCCTTGATGAGGAAGATAACCCTTTGATCTTTCATACCATTTGGGGTTTAAAACCGGTATTCCAGGATGCGGGACTTGCTGAACAATTATCCACTTATCCCTTAGAAGGAGTGCATGCCGATTCGGAAACGGGTGACCTGTATGGTCGATATGTGATTGGTCGAACGATATTAAGTACGGTCCATTTGGGGCAAGAAATTCCCAATGTGTCTAGTACTATTTTAGAGGATTTGCAAGCTATGACTATTTTTTAGGAAGGGAAAACATGGGATTTTCAAAAAGACTTAATCTATATGATAAATTTTAGTTATCCTTGTAAGCGCTTTAATTGAAACTACCCCCCTACATTTTAAATTACACATACAATCAATAAACATGAAACTACTTCACCTTATCGCTGCTCCCAGGGGAGAGCAATCCAGAACATTACAGATTTCCACTGAATTTTTGAAAAACTTAAAAAGTCAACATGCTGACTTGGAAGTTGAGGAATTGGATCTCTTTCAAGAAGAACTGCCTCAATTTAATGCACATTCTGCCAATGCCATGTATGCTTCATTGAGAGGCGAAACACCTGCTAATATTGTTGAAGCAAATTGGGATAGAATAATTGCCTACAGTAAAAACTTTTTAACCTATGACCTCTATTTGATTTCGAGCCCGATGTGGAATTTTACGGTTCCTTACAAACTGAAACATTTTATTGATATCATCTTACAACCAGGAATAATGTTCCAATATACCGAGACGGGGGTTGATGGTTTAAATAAAAACAAAAAAATGTTTTGTATTACCTCGAGAGGTAATGATTATAGGGAAGGCGGTCCAATGGAAAAATTCGAATTTTTGGAGCCTTATCTAAGGTCCATTTTTGGATTGACAGGAATTTATGATGTAACCTTTATTAATGCGAATGGAATGGATTTTCCTCCGGAAATTTCCAATCCTAACTTGGCAAAAGCAATAGAGGATGCGAAAGCAATAACTGTAGATGCTTAAGATGCTGGATAGCATTTCTATTCACCGTTAAAGCGCAAAGAACCGCTAAGTCTATTCTGTCTTAGCGGTTCTTCGTGTATTTGCGGTAAAAAATAATATCCTATGGCTTAATCACCTTAGGAGTAATCAAAGCCGGTACTCTTTTCTCTTCAAACATCTTATTATAGGCAGAAACATCTTCATCCATCAATACATTTAAGCTATTCTTATGCTTACGCCATTGACTGGATAAATCGCTTAGACGCTCTTTAACGCCACTAGTAATTCTAGGATCAAAAGAATCTACAGAACTCTTGAGTGCCAAAAATTCAACATTCAATTTTCCTGGCCAGTTGATCACATCCTGGATACTTTTCCAGCGAGTCTCAGCGATATTTGCTTCCCAGTCTTTAATCTTTTTGATCAGATCTTTGCCTTGTTTGATAAAATCTTCGGAGCCTTCCATTTCAGTTTCCTTAAACAGCTGATTATAAGCTGCCACCTGCTTTTTGATTTTAGCCACATCCAATTGAGCCTGGCTAATTTCATCTACATTGGCTTTGATGGACTCCAAAGTAGATTTGTAAGCCTGCCAATCGGCACTACTGATATCTTGCCGAGGATCAGCTTCAAGACTTAAACTTACTTCTTCTGTTTTTTCTCCAAACCTCAAACGGGCTTTGTAGCTTCCCGGAGGTACTAAATAGCCATTATAACTTCCATAAACGAATACTCCAGGTACATACTTGAAGTTTTCCGTACGCATATCCCAGGAAAAGCGGTTCAGACCTTTTCTTGCAGGAATTGTCGTTTCTGCGGAGGTCATCATGGGAGGAGCTTTGGCATCCTCGTCTTTTTTGTTGGAATAACTGCGTACTACTTGGCCGGAAGCATCTACAATTTCCAGGAAGAGTTCCATTGAATCTGGAACAGATTCTTTTAAGTAATAATCAAGGATAACCCCACTCATTGGATTTTGACCGATGGCTCCTCTAGGAGCTCTACGACCTCCACCAAATGGAAAGCGCACACTATTTTTGGGCTCAAACATTTTCATGGCCACATCTCCCATTTCTCCTTTCGATTGTTGGATAGAACCAACATCATCTAGAATCCAGAAAGCACGCCCTTGAGTAGCAACCACCAGATCATTATCGCGAAGGCTCATATCCAAGATAGGAACTACAGGTAAGTTTAGTTGAAAACGATTCCAGTTTTTACCTCCATCCACGGATAGATAAAATCCTCTTTCTCCGCCTCCATATAAAAGGCCAGGTACCTTGCGGTCTTCTCTGATTACATTTAGAAAATCATCTTCGTCCATCCCCGCATTAATGGCTGTCCAGCTTTGGCCATAATCTGTTGTTTTATAAGCCATGGCTTTAAAGTCATTAAACTTATAGCGATTGGCAGTAATATAGGCCGTTCCTTTATCGTGAGGAGAAATCTCGATAGAGTGAATTTCACATTCTGGTAAATCAGGAGGCGTAATATTGCTCCAGTTTTTACCTCCATCTTTGGTAATATGAACCAAGCCACAATCACTTCCTGTATAGATGACCCCTGCTTCAAGAGAAGATTCGATTAGGTAATAAATGGTATTATAATTTTCACCACCTGCTCCTTCATTGGTAAAAGGAACACCACCTAAGCCTTGTTTTTCTTTATCATTACGGGTTAAATCCGGGCTGATAGGTTCCCAGTTTAAGCCCCAATCTGTTGTTTTAAAAACAACATTTCCGGCATGGTAAATAGTAGCTGGATCGTGTGGAGAAGTAACAATAGGTGCATTCCAATTGTATCGGTATTTCATGTCCTTGGGCTGGGTAGCCAGCTTAAGAGAAGGATACTGCATAACTGATTTGGACATCCCTGTTTTGGTATCAAGAACATCGATAATTCCCTGGTAACATCCACCAATCAATTTAACGGGATTATCTGGATCAAAGGCGATGTAAGCACTTTCACAACCAGGACCAGCTGTCCAATCATCTTCGGTAATCCCTCCACGTCTTCCTCTACTGGCTATTACAACCGATGAATTATCCTGCTGGCCACCATACACTTTATACGGGAAGGTATTGTCCGTATTCACTCGATAAAATTGAGCAGTGGGCTGATTATTTAAAGTTGACCAGTTTTTTCCCTGATCAAAAGTGATTTCTCCGCCTCCATCATCACCTAGGATCATGTTATTGCCATCTTCTGGGTTAAACCAAAGATCATGCGTATCACCATGCCCTACATTTACTCTGGAAAAGGAGTTTCCTCCATTCTTGGAAATCATCATTGGGGCATTCAAAACAACTACGATATCTTGGTTGGTAGGATCTGGAAATACTTCCATGTAGTACCATGAACGAGAAGTAATTAATTGATCGCTAGACAAATGTCTCCAACTTCTTCCGGCATCATCCGAACGGTATAATCCAGCTTCCGCTTTCTCTGCCTCTACAATGGCATAAACGCGCTTATTATTTGCTCTGGAAACGGCAATTCCCATTTTCCCAACCAATTCAGGTAGGCCATTCATGATTTTATTCCAGGTGGTACCTCCATCTGTAGATTTCCATAAGGCAGAACCAGGTCCTCCACTCACTACCTGCCAGGGTAGGCGACGGTGATCCCAGGTAGCTGCATAAAGAACATTAGGATTATTCATATCCATGCTAACTGAAGAAGCACCGCTATTTTCATCTACATACAATACCTTTTCCCAATTTTCTCCTCCATCAGTAGAACGATAGATTCCTCTATCTTCTGTGGGGCCATGTAGAGCGCCCTGGGCAGCAACAAAAACCAGGTCTGGATTATTGGGATGGATGGCTATTTCGGCAATGTGGCGAGTTTTGGTAAGTCCCATATGCTTCCAGGTCTCTCCTGCATCAGTTGATTTGTAAACTCCATCGCCGAAGGTAGTCATTACCCCACGTACTGCGTGCTCTCCCATTCCGACATATATAGTGTTAGGATTTGATTCAGAAACGGCAATTTCACCAACTGAGCCTGTTTTAAACCAGCCATCAGAGATGTTTTTCCAGTTTTTTCCAGCATTTTCAGTCTTCCACAAGCCCCCACCTGTATATCCAGTATAATAGGTTTGGTCATCGCCGACTACTCCACTTACTGCATTGGATCGACCTCCTCTAAAAGGACCTATGTTTCGCCATTTTAAGGCTTTGAAAGACGCATCCGTAATACTCGGAGCTTTTACTTCTTTAACTTCTTCGACTTGTTTCTTGCCTTTTTTCCCTTTTCTTTGCCCAAATGCAGGCATGCTAAAGGCTATAAGAAAAATCAGAATCAATAAAGAATATTGGTTTTTCATAAAAATCATATTGTTTGAATGAATAATTGGCTATTTATAATTGAATAGGAAAATAGGAAAAGCAGAACAAATTATTGATTTTTTGATTGAAAAAATATACCAAGCTGAAGCATTTGTATAGGAGTTTAGGGGTAGAATGTAAAAGGTAACTACCTCCGCCGGTAGTCAGGGAATGTAGAAGGACTAAAAAATGGCAATATCAATGGCAATGGCAATATCAATGGCAATGGCAATATCAATGGCAATGTTGGAAATAAATTGAAATTGTGATTGCCATTGCTATTGAAAAATCTATTGTCTTTCTACTTTTTACCTTTTACTAAAAGATAACAGCACTATCAAAAATAATACACCTATTGTATAATTATTATACACTTTTCATCTGTGTTTTAGCTTTAAAATGTTGATTATCAGAGTTTTATTTTGGTTGGCATGATTTTGGAAATATTACTACTATCTGGATAATTATAAACAGATGATATTTTCGGATCTTTTCACCCTAAGACAGTCGTTATGTATAAAAATTTCCTCAAAATAGCCCTTCGCCAAATCAGGAAGAACCCTGTTTTTTCAGCAATAAGCATTTTTGGATTATCCTTGTCCATTGCTTCAGCTTTATTACTTTTTGTGTTTATCAAAGGTGAGTTAAACTACGACCGTTATCATGAAAACCCGGAACAGGTTTATCGAGTTGTTTTTGATCAGTATTTAGACCTTGGTAATTTTGCTACTACTCCTTTGCCAGTAGGTCCGGCTTTAGAACAAGATTATCCGGAGGTGGAAGCAATGTCAAGATATTCTTCAGGGCTAAACTCTCTAGTAAAATACCAGGAATTGGGCTTTTTTGAGGATGTTGCATTTATTGATTCGGGCTTTGTGGATATTTTTAGTTTAACCTTTAGCTCAGGCGATATCAATACCATATTGACTAGCCCTAATGAGATAATCTTAAGTGAAAGCTACGCGCAAAAATATTTTGGAGATAAGAATCCAATAGGTGAAATTCTGGAGATTGGTTCAAGTGGAGGATTAAATTCCAGGGTGACAGGTGTATTCAAGGATTTTCCACAGGAATCCCATATCCAATTTGATATGGCTTTAACTTTTAGCACTTTTGAAAAAGTATATGGACCTGCCAGGCTTTGGCGGCAAATGCCTTCGAACTACACTTATTTGAGATTGAAAAAGGAGGCGAATCCGCAAGAGTTAATTGCTAAGTTGCCTGATTTTGCCGAAAAATATGTTACCAAAGATTTAGAAGATTATGAAAAATATAGTCTTAACCTTCAACCGATGTTGGATATCCATTTGCGCTCAGATTATGGTCGGGATTCTCAGAATGGAAACCTATCTTCGATTTATCTATTAGGGATTATTGGCCTATTGCTATTAGCCATTGCCGGAATTAATTATGTGAATTATTCTATTGCGGGATTTACCAAAAGAATAAAGGAAATAAGTGTTCGCAAAACTATTGGAGCCAATCGAGGAAACCTAATCCAGCAATTTCTGGGAGAAACAATGATTATTGTTGTCCTGGCAGGAGGATTTGCTTTAATTTGGGCAGATCTATTGCTTCCAATATTTAATCATACTTCAGGTAAGGCTTTTCAATCATCGGATCTTCATCATTGGACCATCTACCTGGCACTAATAATCATAATTCCTTCTCTCGGATTTTTAGCAGGTATTTTTCCCGCTATATTTTTATCGGGCTTTAGGCTTTCACAAACCTTAAAAGGGAAGGTATCCAATCTTTCTATTGCTAATTTTTCACGTAAAGGCCTGGTGGTTGTTCAATTTGCTGTTTCAATTGCCCTAATCATTGGTACGGTAGTAGTGTGGCAGCAAATGGATTTTATCCGGGAAAAAATAAGGCCGGAAGTCAGCGAACAAGTAGCGGTATTTAAAATCAATAGTAATATATCAGGCAAATTTGCTACGCTAGAGCAAGAATTAGAACGTTTTCCTGGAGTTATAGAAGTAGCTGGAGGCAGTAATATCCCTTCCTTTTATGGGGATAGCTGGCCTCTGAGGCGCAGTGTTTTGCCCAAACCCGTGCAGACTGAAAACTATGCCATCCAAGGGGATTATATTGAGGCCATGGGGTATAAGATTATTGCCGGACGTACTTTGGATCCAAATCTTAGTTCTGATGTTAGCAGTGGGTTTGTTTTGAATCGAACGGCTGTCAGTGCATTAGAATTAGGTAGCCCGGAGGATGCTATTGGCGAAACCATTACCTGGGGTGGGCCACGTAAGAATGGGGTAGTTGTAGGGGTTATCGAGGACTTTTATTTTAGTTCCTTAAAAAGTGAAGTTGAACCGGCCGTCATACAATTTGCTCCGGCTTCATTTATGACCAGCGAATTTATTGCCGTTCGTTTTTACCCGGATCAGGTGAAAAATTTAATACCAAGAATTCAGGAATCTGTGAATGAATTGGATCCCACCTGGTATGCGGAAGTGAATTACCTTGATGAGAATTTTATGGAAATTCATGAAAATGATGCCCAATTGGGTAGAGTATTTAGTGCTTTCGCTTTGCTGGCCTTAATTATTTCATGTATGGGCTTATTTGGATTGGTTGCCTTTGCTGCTGCCCGCAGGACGAAAGAAATTGGTATTCGTAAAGTACTTGGTGCCACCATAATAAATATTGTAAGTCTATTATCCAAAGAGTTTTTATGGTTGGTTCTTATTGCCATGATATTAGTTATTCCCCTTTCCTGGTATGGTATGAATCAATGGCTGAATAATTTTGCCTATCATATCACTATTAAACCCTGGGTTTTCTTGTCTGCTGGTTTGATAGCTATTCTGGTGGCCACTTTTACGGTTGGCTATCAAAGTGTTAAGGCCGCATTAGCAGATCCGGTGAATAGTTTGAGGGATGAGTAAAAGATATGACAGATAGATCAATTGGTGTGGCCTGAAGCCACACCAATTGATCTATCTATTTTTATTTTTATCTTAAAGCTCCATTTTTAAAATCAAAAATTATGGCGCTTCAGGACCTCCGACTATGTATACTATTCTTCTTTCTTTCGGGTACTATCATTGCTCAAAATCATCATGATCGTTTTTCAAAAATTGATGTTCAACATTATCAGTTTGGCTTGGAGCTAAGCGATCAATCAGATGAGGTTAAGGGAAATGCTTCCATAAAAATCTTGTTTAAAGAGGGGATTCGATCTTTTGATTTGGACCTAGTGAGTTCATCGGGAGGTACAGGAATGCAAGTTAACGAAGTGAAAGAAGATGGTAAAACGCTTTCTTTTGAACAGAAGGGAGAAACCTTATCTATAGAATTGGAGAACCGCGCAAAAAAAGGGGATGAAAAACTCTTTGAAATCAGTTATCAGGGCGTTCCCAAAGATGGGCTGGTCATAGGAAAAAACAAACATGGAGATCGTACCTTTTTTGGAGATAACTGGCCGAATCGGGCACATCATTGGTTGCCTTCAGTTGATCATCCTTCCGATAAAGCTTCGGTTGAATTTATTGTTACCGCCCCCAATCATTATCAGGTAGTAGCCAATGGTCGACTAATCGAAGAAACCGACTTGGATGATGAAATGAAACTTACCCACTGGAAAACAGACATAGTTTTACCTACCAAAGTTATGGTTATTGGGTTAGCTCCCTTTGCAGTACAATATCTTGGAGAGGTACAAGGAGTGCCCATGAGCAGCTGGGTGTTTAAAAAAGACAGGAAGGCAGGATTTTATGATTATGCTCAGGCTACTCATATCATGCACTGGTTTATCGATCATGTAGGCCCATACCCTTATGCCAAATTGGCCAATGTACAATCAAAAACCCGCTATGGAGGGATGGAAAATGCAGGCAACATTTTTTATTTCGAAAATTCTGTGACTGGAAATAGAACTATTGAAGGATTGTTAGCTCATGAGATAGCTCACCAATGGTTTGGCAATTCTGCTTCTGAGGCCGATTGGCATCACGTCTGGCTCAGTGAAGGTTTTGCTACCTATTTTACCAATCTGTATATGGAATGGCAATATGGGAGAGATAGATTAGAAGAAATGTTACAAGATCAGCGAGTAACCATCATTAGATTTGCTGCAAGTAGCAAGGCTCCAATAGTCGATAAGAGCATTACCAATTATAATCGATTGCTTAATGCTAATTCTTATCAAAAAGGAGGATGGGTGCTGCATATGTTAAGAAATGAGATTGGAAATGATGCTTTCTGGCAAGGTATTCATGCCTATTATGAAAAGTATAAATATGGAAATGCTCTAACGGAAGATCTGCAAAAGGTAATGGAAGAAGTTTCAGATAAAGATTTAGGTTGGTTTTTTCAACAATGGATCTACTGGCCCGGAATGCCTGAATTGGATGTGGATTGGAAATACCAGAAAAAAGATGATCGTATAGCTATCGAAGTTAAACAAAAGCAATCAGGAAAGCCTTACCGGATGGCATTAGAATTGTCATTTTTTGATAAAAATAGAAATGAACTGGTGAGAAAAACTTTTGAAGTCACTGAAAAGAAGCAGGAGTTTAAAATAGAGGGAGTTTCTGAAAAACCGGAGGGGATGATTGTCGATCCTGATGTGAATTTATTATTTAAGATGAAAGATTGACGACTGGACAGCCGCCAATCTTTCATCTTAAATTTTTACAAATACACCCACATTAAAAGCGGTATTTGCATAAATCAACTTACCAGAAACGGCTTTGCTAATCCCTGCTGATACTCCCCATTTATTGTTGATGTTATAATTGATTTCAGGAGCAATGGTAAAATGTTCTGTGTTATTGGCAAATATGGTGACTCCGGTTGATTCACTAGGCAGTGTTCCATTATTAAAGGATTCCACCCCATAGAATCTCATAATAGGGGTAATTTTATTATTAAAAAGGTTGGCTCCAATTTCAAATCCATATCTGAATTCATCAGAAAAGCCCCTGGTTCTGTTATTAACCCCTACAAAAACATTAGAGTAAGCATTTACTTTTCCAATTTTAAAACCAAGGCCGGCATCGAATTGTAAAAGCTGGTTAAATTCACCATCGCCAGTCTGTAAAGTTCCCTCGCTTCCGCCACTATTTTCTCCTAAAGGGATACCAAATTGAATCATTGCACTTACTGCTAATGATCCTTTTTGAAATAGACCATATTTGAGACTAATGTCGACATCACCGAGACTATTGATGGCTTCTCCAGGCATTAAAACTTCACCTGTTGTGCCTGAAACAGTATTATTAAATAGAGCTCTACTGAAAAAAGGAAAATAAACGATACCAGTTAATTTATCTGTAAAGCCATATTCACCGTAAAGGCTGGTTGTAAACAAACCATTGGTAATATTGGGGTCAATTAGACCAAGATCTGTATAATGCTCATCTGCTCGGATCCACCACTCTGATAATTTAAAATATCCCCTCCCTCTTTTTTGTGGCCAGCCTCCACCTGCCAATAAGGGAAAAGTAATTAACGAACAAAACAGGAGGCTATATATTGACTTTTTCATAATGCTTAAGTTGTTTAAATACTTATTCAATTTTACCATCTCCCACTTTTACTCGGAAGGGTTTACAATAATAAAGCAGGTAGGTATAATCCTCTATGTCGGTATCGGAAACGGTATATGAATGAGCTCCGCTGAAGACTTGTACTGCAGCGATTTCTTTAGCATTTGATATGGTATTGGGATTATTAGTTAAATAAAGGTATAATCCTGGGAGGCTACTAGAAGCTCGGTAATCCCCTGCAATTTCTATACGTAAATCTTCATCTTCCTGAGTAATTTTGAAAGTTCCTTCTAAAACATAACTGCTGGTTGTTCGGATAGTTCCACTTTTTTCATTATTACCACTTTCAACCGTTTCTTCTGCCACAGTAACGCTGGTAGTATCACTAATAAGTCGGATATTATCCATGTTCACAGAGGCAATCACCTCTACTTGCCCTTTTTGTTGTCCGGTAGCTTCACCCAGTTCATTAATACTAAGTATGGAGGGATTGGAGCTTAACCATTCAACTGTTCTGTTCTCTGTCTGACCAATATTATTGGTAAATCTAGCCTCAAACTGGTAGGTGTCTCCTACAGCGAGGGTATCAACACTGCTGGTAATGCGGACTGTTTCTTCTACTGTATCAAAAATGACATCATCCTGGATACAAGAGGTGAAGAGTAGGGGTAAAATAAGAAATCGTAAAAAGAGTTTTTTCTGTTTCATAAAACTAAAGCTGTTGATTTTAAAAAACATAGCAAACATGAATCTTCCCGAATTTTCAAAAATCATTCACAAAAGTGATCTCAGGTCAGCAACATATAACTGCCTTCGGAATGACTCATGTTTTGAAAAAATCGCAAAAAATTATTGCTGTGCATTAATGGTGATCTTAATGGCATCAGCTACTGTCGGATATAAGAAACCATCGTTGACAATTTGTACGGAACCTCCTTCGCTTGGCCCGGAATTTCCACCTCCTCTGGCGGGTTGGTTATTACCTGCTCCTGGATATTCATTGACCTCTGTTCCTGCATCCCATAAGTCCAGGTTACCAGAAATATCTCCACTGATTGCAACTCCATTATTGAATAAAGTAATACCTCCTTCTCCAAAGCCATAGAATAAATCATTGGTGTGTACCAGCATGGTAGCCAGGCTGAGGTAATCGCCTTCTTCTGCTTCAAAAGTAAAAGAATAACTTTGTCCTGGAGGTAATACCCCCGGTTGGGTAGCTCCTTCAGGAGTATTAAAGATTCCATAAGCGGTAACTCCAGAGAAATTAGCAAGTGATGCATTCAATGGCGCAGGATCTCCATCTTCTGCTAATGCTTCAAGGCCAAGGCCCAAATCTGTTTCATTTTCTTCAAAAATAGGATATACTCCAGCTTCATGGATGGCATATACGCCAGGTGCTAATGGAGAAGTATAACCAGTATTAGTAGTTAGGTTTTCTAGTGAAACGGCATTGTTCCCATCTTCTGCTATATCCTCTAATCCTTCATCGGCTGCAGCATTATCTGTAAAAAGTTTCTCCTGAATACTATGGATAGCCCAAACGCCTGGTGCAAGTGGTGAAGGCAAAGAAGAATTAGCGGAAATATTTTCAAGGGTAACTGTAAATTCTGTTCCTCCGTCATGACTGATACTTAATCTTATATTTTCAGCAACAGCTGGATAAGTATAACCATCGTTTACTTCGTCAATGGTGAGAACAACTCCATTTTCATCAGCTCCTGTATCCGGTCCTGACTGGCGAGGTGCCTGATTTGGGCCTGTTCCTGGTGCCTCATTGACTTCTGTTCCTGCATCCCATAATAATACCTGAGCCGTTACATCTCCGGTTAAGGCCACTCCATTATCATCGTAAAGTCGGATACCTGTATCTTCGGGGGCATAAAATAAATCATTGGTTTGAAC
Source organism: Saprospiraceae bacterium (assembly GCA_028285545.1). Taxonomy (GTDB): domain Bacteria; phylum Bacteroidota; class Bacteroidia; order Chitinophagales; family Saprospiraceae; genus JANQPA01. Next base: position 15,743 of record JANQPA010000117.1, read on the forward strand.
CAACATAGTTGCAAAAGAAAGATAAGTACCTCTACCTGCATTGAATGTAAAGGTCTCAGAATCACCTGGTTGTAAGAACCCGGTGGCTCCTGAAGCAAGAAATCTAAAAGCGGGAAGGGTGTTTTCGATCGTAATCGTAAAAGTGGCGGATTCAGTTACTGGGGTGTTGTCATCATCATTATCACAAGAAACAAATACCAAAACCAAGGCTAACAGTGCAAAGAAATTTCTAATTTTCATCGTGTTTTAAATAATTAAGTGATTAAATGGATTATAATTTTTGTTTTCGGGGACAAAACTACAGCCAGACTTTTGCAGCAAAATCACGAGCTTATCACAGAATTATCACAATGAGCCTTTTGATTATTTATATTGTTGATTTTTAGTACTTTAGATGTTTATACTTAAGATTTTATGTGAATAGAATTTGTAATTACTGTCCTAATCGTGACATTTTATATCAGGATTCATGTGAATAATATTCAGATTCACTGGTTACAATGAAGTCGATAATTGCATAATCAAACTTGTTTACAAGCTGTAAAACCTTTTTGCCTAGGTAGAATTTTCGGAGCATACGCCTATAGTTATACAGTTGTGTAGACTTTATTACATGTAATACCCTATATGAAAAAAGTACTTATTGTAGAAGATGATCCGGATATTGTAACTCTTCTAAAAATTCATCTTTCAGACATGGGATGCGAATTGAAGTCCACCCATGATGGCAGTCAGGGACTTAATTTGGCCCTCGCCGAATCATACGATTTGGTTATTTTGGATTTGATGCTTCCAGGGAAAGACGGTATGGAAATATGTCGTCAAATGAGAATGAACCACATCACTACTCCAGTAATGATGTTGACCTCGAAATCTGAAGAAATAGATAAAGTACTGGGTCTGGAAATGGGAGCAGACGATTACCTCACCAAGCCCTTTAGTGTAAGAGAGTTTATTGCTCGAGTCAAGGCAATTTTTCGCCGGGCAGAAATGCATGTTCAAAAACAAACACAATCTTCTTCCGTAAAACATTTAGAGTATGGTGGCCTTAAGATAGATTTGGACATGAGAAAAGTAAGCTTGGATGGAAAAAGGATTGAACTCTCCCCAAAAGAGTTTGAATTATTAACCCTCTTAGCTTCTAATCCTGGGAAAAGCTACGATCGGGCAAGGTTATTGAATTTGGTTTGGGGTTATGATTTTGATGGTTTCGAACATACGGTTAATTCGCATATCAATCGACTGAGAACAAAAATTGAACCTGATATTAGTAACCCTCAATACATACTGACGACCTGGGGGGTTGGTTATCGGTTTAATGAAGAAGCTTAATAAATTAAAGTCTTATGAATAAATTGTATTGGAAAATATCTGTTGGCCTTATGGGGCTACTGATAGTGCTTGGGGTGATATATATCCTAATTACGGGATATATTGGCAGGAACTATTTTGACGAAGTAAACCAGCGATTATATGGAAGTATTGCTGATACAACCGTCAACCAGGTCCGACCCTTAGTAGATGGTAAGGTGGATACTACAGCTATTCAAGACATTATGCATTCCATGATGGTGGTCAACCCAAGTCTGGAAGTCTATTTATTGGACACAGAGGGTAGGATCATTACCTATGTAGCTCCTTATAAACGGGTACAGCTGGAAAAAATAAACCTGGGACCAGTTATCGAATTCATAGAGAGTGGAGAGGAAAAACCTTATATAAAAGGGGATGATCCACGAAATCCCGGCCAGCAAAAAGTATTTTCAGCAGCGCCGATAGTCGAAGAAGATCAGCTTGCGGGGTATATGTATATCATTTTAGCCAGCGAAGAACAAACTTCTGTGTCATCAGCCCTATCCGGAAGTTATATGCTTCAATTGGGGTCTACCTTGTTTTTTTTGGCTTTGGCAGGGGCCCTTATCATTGGATTGTTGGCCATTTGGTTTTTGACTAGAAACCTTCGCCACATCGTTAGGGTGGTCAAACGATTCCAGGAAGGGCATTATGATGCCAGAATCGAAGGAAAACACCTTGGGGAATTACCTCCTTTGGGTAGTACTTTTAATGAAATGGCTGATAAAATTGTGGCCAATATTGAACAAATTAAATCGGTTGAAAAACTAAGAAGAGAACTGATCGCCAACGTTTCTCATGATCTTCGAACTCCTCTAGCTGTAATTCAGGGATATGCAGAAACCTTGCAGATCAAAGATCAGCAACTAGATCCTCAAGCCCGACTACAATTATTAGAAACTATAATAAAAAGCACTGGTAACCTGGAAAGACTTATCGGACAATTGTTTGAATATTCAAAATTGGAAGCCAAGCAAATTCAACCGGAGAAGGAGCCTTTCTTCATCAGCGAACTGGCTCAGGATTCTTTACAGAAATACCAATTGCTGGCTGAAGAGAAAAATATTGATTTAAGATTAGAGCCTTCCGAAAAATTACCCTTGGTATTTGCAGATATTGGCCTGGTAGAGCGCGTATTCCAGAATTTATTAGATAATGCGCTCAAATTTACACCAGAAGGAGGGCAAATTACCCTTTCGCTCAATGCTAATGAAGACAATGTAGAGGTAAGCATTCGGGATTCAGGCCCCGGTATCCCCGAAGATCAGCAGGCTTATGTTTTTGACAGATACTATCAAAATGTGGAAGGGCCTCAAAAGAAAAAGGGAGCTGGACTTGGTTTGGCTATTGTCAAAAAGATTTTGGAGTTACACGATAGTAGTATTTCTATAAAAAGTAAGTTGCAAGAGGGAACAGCTTTTATTTTTCAACTGCCGGTGTATAGTGCTTGATAAAATATAGAGACATATGGAGACAATTTATCTCTAAATATCTCTACATGTCTCCATTTATCTCCAAAAAGCAAATTTATTTTTCAGCACTTGGCGCTTCTAACAATTGGAAAAACTGATCCAGTTTTGGTAAAATAATGATTTCTGTTCTTCGGTTGATGTTTCTTCCTGTAGAAGAAGAGTTGTCTGCTTTGGGGACAAACTCTGAACGTCCACCTGCAGTCATCCTGGCAGGGTCTACATTATATTTTTTCTGCAACACTCTTACTACTGATGTAGCTCGTTTAACACTTAAATCCCAATTGTCAAACAAGCAGGCGGTGCGGATAGGGACAGAATCTGTATGGCCTTCTACCAGGATATCTAAATTACTGTGATCATTCACAACGGTGGCTATCTTACCTAGTACAGCTTCTGCCTGCGTATTGATAACTGCACTACCAGAACGGAATAACATTTTATCAGATAGAGAAATATAGACCACTCCTTTTTTTACCTCCACACTTACATCTTCGTCGTTTACGTCAGCAAGGGAGCGTTTAAGGTTCATAACAAGGGCAAGGTTGACTGAATCTTTTCTCTGTAAAGATGTATTAAGGTTTTGGATATAATCCCCTTGTTTACTAAGTGTTTCCAGGGATTTTTTTATGTTTTCGGCTCCTGTTCTACTCACAACTGACAAATCTGAAAGGCGTTCCAATAAATTAGTATTGGATTGTTGTAAATAGTTAATCTGCTCCTGGAGTGCTGGTATTCTATTGCGTACATTTTCGGTTTCGTTTTTTGAAACAGCAAGCTCCTGTTCTTTTAAACTCAACGAGTTACGCAAATTGCCTATAGTACTTTGAAAATTTACTGCCTGGGATTGGCATTCATCAAACTGGAGTTTTAGACGTTCATATTCTAATTTGGCCTGATCTCTTCCATCTTGCATTTCCTGGAACTTCTTTTTACTCACACAGGAAGAAAGTAAACCAAATACCATGAGCAAAGTAAAAAATTTAAGGTTTTTCATGAAGGTGCATATTTATGATCTGGTGAAACAATAGCTTTCTCACGGCTTAAAAAGAAAAAGAAAATAAATAAAAGGATGTATTATATTAATAACTCATCCCTTCTAAAAGGTCGGTTTTCTCAGTATAATAATTCTTTTTCCTTCTGAAGCTTAAGTAGCCTGGTTAATTTAAAGGGCTGAAAATAAAGTCTTTTTTTTTATCTATGGAAATCAAAAGAAAAATTTAAGAAAAATTAGACTTGTATTAACCTTGGTTTTTGTTCGGGCAGATCACGTGAAAAAGGGGGGGCTCCATTCTACATATAGTCTAAAAAAATAAATATGATATACTTTATTAATATAATTTCCTTAATTTTATAGGAACTGAAAATTAATATGGGATTCAATTCTAAAGGGTAGGAAGAATGGAATCTTATACCAAGCTAATGATTATCCCTAAAAACCGTTAAACATGAAATTGTCTAGACTATTCCCTCTCTCCAATTTATTACTAAAATTGTTGACACTTTCTCGAAAGATGAGACTAATATCATACTAAAAGTGTGTAAGGAATATTCATTACACAAGTAGAGTATTTCACTAAAAGATAATCAAAGAACCTTTTCCTCAAAAACATCAATATATGAAACGATTTCTTCTCCTTATAGCAAGTGGGATGATTGGATGGTTGCTTTTTTCATCAAAGGCAAACGCCCAAATTGGGATTACAGATAATTTTTATCCCGTTATTGATACCATTCCACTGGGTGATAACCAATACAGATTTGTTGTAAAATGGCCGGGATCACCCATAGATTCAAATGCATATACCAATCCTCCCAAACCTTTACCTCAGGTTACCTTGGATTTGTTGGGCTTAGATTTAGAAAACCAACAACCTCAATGGAAATATTTCTGGGAATTTGGAGATGGGTTTTTCAGCCGGGATTCTTCTCCGGTTCATATCTATGAGTTGGATAGAAACTATGCTGTAAAATTGCGGTTAACACCCATTTATAGTCGTAATGACGAACCTGTTATCATTCGTGGAAATGGAGATACTATAAGTGTGCAACAGCAACTTGTGGCCGGGGTGGATCAAAGTAATTTTCCGGATGATTCAAGGTCCCCTGTTGAGCTGGTTCCCAATTGGAATGCCGCCAGAACAACGGATACCGTTACCTGCGCCATTAGCTTTAGAAACTTATTTCAGGGTCGCAGATCCGGAACAGTTCAATTAAAATTGCCTATAGAAGGAGTATCAGTTATTGAAGAAAGGATTCCTTATGATGATATCTTTTTTAATGCCCTTGCGGAGACAGATTCTTTAGTGTTATCCTGGAGTTTTGACAGCCTTGATTTTAATGAAGAAAGGGCCTTTTTTGTAGACTTTAGGGTTGATCCTTCCATTACTTCTGAAGACTCTGACAATTTTGATGTGGTTAGTAAGGTGATCTGGGATAATGAAATACAGGAACCTCCGCTAGATCCTATATTAAATGTATTATTTGGGATTTCGAGCATTGATGAAACTGGGCAGGAAGTAGGAATCAATAATGGAGAGGTCGAGCCTATTACGGCAGACGGGGTAAACGCAGATGTTGAAAACTTTTTAGTAAGCAGGGCTAGAGACCCCAACAGTATTGAAGTGTACCCTAAAATTATTCCTCCCGGTAGGGAAGCACATCAATTGAAGTACAGAATCAATTTTGAAAACCTGGGCTTGGCGGAAGTGGATTTGGTTACTTTGAGATCATTTCTGGAGGAGCAACACGATCCCGAATCTTTACAAGGAGCAGGTTTTACTTATATGCCCATTTCAAGTGTTTTATCGGGCCCTGATTTTCCAAATGGTGCGAACCAACCCGTTTGGTCGTTGACAAATGGCAGCGGTGTAGTATTCCCCGGAGAAGGTGGATTTGTGGACTATTCCATTTCCACAGACAAGAAAAGGTTTAGAATAGGTGAAAAAATTAAGGGGCAGGCTATTATTACATTAGGAGCAGATGATACATTAAAAACCAATTTAGTGTTTACAAAAGTCATTGACAACCGAATTCGACTGCCCTGGTATTTTGGATTGAAAGCTGGAACCAATAGCCAGTTTTCTGACTTCCCCAACGGTTTAACTGAGGGAGGCTTCCATCTTGGATTAACCCTGCGTAAGGCTTTAGGAAGAATAGACCGAAGATTTCAGGCCTCTCCCCGTTTTCCAGTAAGTGCCTTGCCAAGCTTTTGGTATCAGATTGAGTTGATGTATAATAATTTAAAAACAATGGACCCCGTACCGGGAGCTAATCAGGTCACATTTGACTATAACTTTTTAGAGTTGGTACCTATTCAGCTGCGCTATTTTCCTAGTGTAAACATAGGGCCCTTCAAAAAAGGCTTTCTTGGTTTTTCCGGAGGATATAAAGCTTCCTATTTGATGGATGTTTCGATTAATAATTTTGAGCAAGGGATAGAAGGGAATTTCTTAGATCGAATTGAGCACAATGTCTTTGTAGATGGAACCATTTTTAATGGCTTGGGAAGGCCCGGTTTGTCATTTGGCTATAGAATTAATTGGCGACTGAATAAAGTGATTAGCCGTGATCCGGTTGATCAGTACTATCAGGTGTTCATTCATTTCAATTTGTAGCATAGCTAAGGGGATTAGGGTATTGGGGAATTTCAATATCAATAGCAATATCAATAGCAATGAAAATGTGATTATTGAAATTGACATTGCTATTGACATTGATATTGGAATTGACATCGTTAAATATTAAGGAATTATGACCAGCTTCGAGCGTTTCTTTTTACTGATTTTCTGTTTTAACCTCTCTTTTCTGAGTTTATTGACTGCTCAGAAGGGAGACTCGCTTTTTAACCTGGCCATTCAAGAGGCGGGAGAGCGAAAGTTTGACTCAGCTGTTGAACATTGTCTTCAGGGAGCTGAATCACTAGCACAAGAAGGGAAATTGGAAGATTGGGTAGCTGCAAAGACTTTTGCGGCAAGGTGTGCCATGAGTAGTCCAAGCTATTCCATGATTGAAGCTCGGCAAATATTGGATAATGCTGTAGAAACGGCTCCTTTTGAGGAAAGTGATTTTCGCATGGGAAGACTACAGCTTTATTATGGATGGTTTTTAGCCAATCGATTGTCCGATTATTTTAATGCCAAAACAGCATATGAAAAAACGAGGAACATTATAAAACATTATGAGTCTATAGAGTCCAAGGATTTTGTCACTCAAACACCTGGAAAGGATGTCTATAAACCATTGGCCCAAATTTATATTCAGCTCGGAGAGAATGAGAAAGCCACAGCTCTTATGGCTTTAACAGTTGAACAATTAAGAAAAAATGGACAGGTATATGATATTCCCGAATTATTTGCAGATTGGGGAATCCTATACCACGATCTTGGAGAAAACCAAAATGCTGCTGCTCAATATCAAAAAGGCCTGGATGAATTAGAATCTGCTTTTGGTGGAAAGGAATTAGGTCCAGATGATCTAGATTACTACCAAAATACTAAAGGTCTATTATTAGGAAGTCAGGCTCAATCCTTCAGAGAGCTTGGCAAGATCAATGAAGCCAAAAGCATTTGTGAAAAAGCTCTGGAATTATTAAGCTGGGAAGATTATCGATCTGGCGCCTTAAGTGTAATGGGCCATATTGTGGAGGAAGAGGAAGGAAAAATGGCGGCCGTTCCATTTTTTAAAGACGCTATTTCTTTTGCAGAGCTTTATTTCCCTCCATACAGCAGAAGAATTGCAAAGATTGAAAATGAATTGGCACGGATTTACCGCGAACAAGGTGTATATGAGCAGGCTTTAGCCTATACCCAGAAAGCTTTGAGTCGTATTATTCCAAATGTCGCACCTGAAGATTGGAACAGCCTGCCTGCCCCAGATGCTTTTTATCCTGAAAATGCCATTATGGAGGTGCTAACTGAAAAAGGAACAATTTTTAGATCCTGGTATCAATCGAGTGGTGATTTAGAAAAGCTTCAAAAAGCCCAGGAACATTTTGACCTTGCCATTCAGATGGAAGAGGTTCTTAATAATAATTACACCTATCAATCCTCAATGATGACCCTGGTTGAGCAAAGCCATGCTCGTCATGAAGCTATGATGGAAATCCTCTTTGAGTTATATCATAAATCCGGTGATGAAAAAATTATAGAAAAGGCCTTTTTTTATGCTGAAAAAAGTAGAGCCGTAATTCTTAATCGTGCCCTTACTAACAGTAGGGCTATTCAATTTTCAGGAGATACTTCACTTTTTGCCAGGGAGAAAGCTTTGCAAGCCCAATTGACGGATTATCAACGATTGCTTTTTGAACTTCGTATGGAAGGAGCAGACACCCACCAAATTGCATCGGTTAATCGAGAGATATACAATTTGAAAGAACAATATGATCATTTGCTGAGTGAGTTTGAGAAAAAAAATGCTCGCTATTATCAACTTCGACATTCATTACAATTGGCAAACTTATCTCAACTTCGTTCTAAATTGGATAAGGGAAGTTTATTTGTGGAATACTTTTTAGGACAGCAAAATAAGAACTTATACATCCTTGCGGTCAGTAAAAATGGTACTCCAAGATTTTACAAACAAGGGCTGGCTGATAATTTTGATGATGAGTTAAATGAATTTCTCCGGCGGTTAAAAGACTGGAATTTTATCCTTAATAAAGAAGGCGATCCTCAGGTTTTTGAGGATTTTGTAGAAAATGCCCATCAGTATTATCAGTTATTATTACCAGAAGAATTGAATCCAACTTCTTTTGACAGGATTATTTTAGTACCCGATGGTCAATTAAATTTAATGCCTTTTGATATTTTACTGACCAATACTGAAAATACTCCGATTGACTATGCCGGGCTGAACTATTTACTGAAAGAAACGGCAATCAATTATGCCTTTTCTGCTACTATTATGCTTCAAGACAATAAGGGAAGGCGCAAAGGCCGCATTAAAAATTACCTGGGTATAGCTCCGGATTACTCCAATAGTAGCGATGCCCTTTCTCCTGTTGCCAATAATCAGGAAGCAGTAGAAGCTTACTTGAAAATGCTTAAAGGAAAGGCTTTGATTGCAGAAAATGCTTCTATTGAAACCTTTCTTAATGAAGCGGAGCGATACCGCATTCTTCATTTTTATGGGCATGCCAAATCCTATCCTGACCACCCAATGTCTTCCTGGATGGCTTTTACTTCTACAGCTAAACCCCCAGTGGCACAGACCCAAAAAGTGGATAAAGTTCCTGTTTCTGGATTATTAGGTGGTCCTGAAGACCTTCCCAGAGGCGATTGGGAGAGCCTTTTATTTTTATTTGAATTATATGGAATGGATTTGCAGGCAGACCTGGCAGTTTTGAGCGCATGCGAGACAGGCTCAGGGAAAATAGCTCTGGGAGAAGGGGTCATCAGCCTGGCCAGGGCTTTTAGATATGCTGGATGCCCAAGTACCTTAATGAGTCTTTGGGAAGCCAATGATTTTCAAGGTGAGGTCGCCTATCTGATGGAAGAATTTTTTAAACGTATCAAAGAAGGAGAATTAGACAAGGATGAAGCCATCCGCCAGGCCAAATTAGCCTACTTGGAAGATCCTAAAAAATCTGCCTATCCATCCTATTGGGCTTCTTTTGTTCTAATTGGGGATCATCAGCCAATAGACTTAAATAATTCGGGAAAATTATGGTGGATGTATCCAATACTGCTAATTAGTATTATTCTAGGGGCTGCTTTGCGTAGAATCCGAAAAAGAAGAATAAATTTATAGACAAATAATTAAAAGATGGTGGCCGCAGGCCACCATCTTTTAATTATTTGTCTTAAACTATTTTTTAGTTAAAATATCACCTGTGAAAAAAATCAAGCTGTTATTTGTTATTGCCTTCTTAGGTTTAGGAATTGTTTTAAGTGCCCAACAAAGAATGAATTATCAAATTACTGTCAAGGAAGAATCTGATAATGATTTTTTTGTAGAATTGAATGTTGACAAAAAATTGGGAAAAGAGGCCACTCTGTTTCAATTTGCTTCTACCGCTCCTGGTACTTATCAGACGATGAACATTGGTCGATATGTGCATGATTTTGAAGTCTTGGATAAAAAAGGCATGCCTTTAGATTTTGAAAAACTCTCCGTCAATCAATATGAGATTACAAAACCGAAAAAAGTGAAAACCATCCGTTATCGCATTTCGGAAACCTGGGATACCAAAGTGGATGCTAATCCCATTTATCCCATGGCGGGGACTTCTGTAGAAAAAGATCATGCCATGATCAGCCCTCATGCTGTGATTGGTTATTTTCCGGAGTATCAAACCAATCCATATGGAGTTACCTTGGTTTTGCCAGAAAATTGGAAGATAGGAACTGCTTTAGAAAAAGAGGGGAATTCATACGTGGCCAATAGTTATGATCATTTGGTCGATTCTCCCATTTTAACAGGAAGGATGACCTATGCGGATACTTTGATTGATGATACCAAAGTTGAAATTTTCACCTACTCCCAAAATGATGTGGTAAAATCTAAGGCTTTATTAAATGCTATGCATGGCATGCTGGCTGCCTCTAAGGCCTTTTTGAAATATATACCTGCGGAGCGCTATACCTTCCTTTTTCATTTTGAACCATCCCCTCCCGCTCCTACAGGAGCCTGGGAACATTCTATGAGCTCACAATATGTCTTTTCTGAAAACAATTATTCGGGTGACTTATCCGGAATTGTTCAGGTAGCCTCGCACGAATTCTTCCATATCGTAACCCCTCTAAATTTGCATAGTGAAAAAGTAGAACATTTTAACTTTAAAGAACCAGATCCCTCTCAGCACCTCTGGTTTTATGAAGGAGTAACAGAATGGGCTTCTTTAATATTATTGCTTCGTGATGGAAAAATGAACATAGAACAGTATTTTAATGAGCTGCAGCAGAAAGTAATGGTAGATGGATTTTTGGATGGCAGTTGGTCCCTAAAAGACCTGGCCTTGAAATCCTATACACCAAGAGGACAGCAGCAATTTGTCAATATATATTGCCGTGGGGCTCTGATAGCTGGCTTGTTGGATATCCGTCTACTGGAATTGTCAAATGGAAAAAGAGGACTTCGGGAAGTCATTCTAGAATTAATAGCCAAATATGGCAAGGGAAAGCCCTTTCCTGAAAATGGCTTTTTTGAGGAACTCGTAACCATGACCTATCCCGAAATTCAGGATTTTATCGACAGCCATATCCTTAAAAATGAGCCATTGCCGATAAAAGAATACTTTGGCCTGCTTGGGATAGATTATAAAAAAGGGGGGCAGGGAAATTCTCCAACTTTTAGAGTGAAATTAAAACCTACAGAAGAGCAGCTGAAGTTGAGGAAAATTTGGTTGAAGAATCTATAAGCGCGCTGGTGGCAGTCTCCCGACTGCCTTACCCAGTACTTCCAGATTCCTTATTTCACTCAGTTAAACTGACTACCCACTCATTTAGCTTTGAGTAATAATTCGATTGTTGGTACTATTGTTTCAAACTCATAAAAAAGCAATATGACCAACAATCGAAATACTCCTATCGAGATGACCAAAGAAGAATTCAGATCTCTTGGTTATCAACTAATCGACTCCATTTCTTCTTTTTTGGATACCATTCATGAAAAACCGGTTACTTCTGAGTTGCAGGCTAATATTTTGGGCAATGAACTACTTCCCGAGAAGGGTAAATCGCCCGACGAAATAATTTCCAAGGCCTCGAAACTGGTCCTCAACCATTCATTACTCAATGGTCACCCCAAATTTATGGGCTATATCACCTCCTCAGCTGCTCCGATTGGTGCTTTAGCGGATCTGTTAGCGGCTGCGGTAAATCCCAATGTAGGTGCCTCGATTTTGAGCCCAATCGCTACCGAGATAGAAAAGCAAACGATTAGTTGGCTATCGGAGTTTATTGGCCTGAGTCCAGATTACGGAGGGATTTTAGTAAGCGGAGGGAACATGGCCAACATGACCGCTTTTTTAGCAGCCCTTACGGAAAAAGCGCCAAAGGATTTTAAAGAAAAAGGTCTGTTTCAATCTCCACAGAAAATGCTGGTGTATTGTTCTCAAGCCACCCATACCTGGGTAGAAAAAGCAGCTGTTTCTACTGGACTAGGCACCCAATCCATTCGATGGATACCCACGCTGGAAAACAATAAAATGGATTCGATCATTTTGGAAAAAACCATTCTAGAGGATATAAGACAGGGATATCGACCTATCATGGTCATTGGGACAGCTGGAGATGTAAGTACCGGAGTGGTTGATGATTTGAATTTAATTGCTAATATCTGCAAAACTTATGATCTGTGGTTTCATATAGATGGTGCTTATGGTATTCCAGCATCCGTTCTCCCAGAATTAAAAAATAGGTTTGAGGGGCGGCAAGAGGCAGATTCCATTGCTTTGGACCCCCATAAATGGTTGTATAGTCCATTGGAAGCAGGTTGTGTACTGGTTAAAAATCCTAAGCACCTGACCAATACCTATAGTTCCCATCCTGAATATTACAATTTTAGTGAAGAGGCCGGGAATTCCAATTTGAATTTTTATGAATTTGGATTCCAAAACTCCCGGGGATTTAGAGCCTTAAAAGTATGGATGACCATTCAACAAGTAGGTAGACAAGGATATATTAAAATGATCCGCGAGGATATCGAATTAGCGGCCTTACTTTTTGAACTCTCTAATAATCATCAGGAATTGGAGGGTATGTGTCATAATTTAAGTATCTCCACCTTGAGATATGTGCCCTCAGGTTTGCCTGCAGACCTAGAAGAAAGAGAGGCATATTTGAATACGCTCAACGAAAAACTTTTGAATGCTTTGCAGAAAAATGGAGAGGTGTTTTTATCCAATGCTGTCATCAAGGGGAAATATTGTTTGAGGGCCTGTATAGTCAATTTTAGGACCAGCAAAAAAGATATTGAGGAGATTATTGACATTATTGTAAAAGAGGGTAGGAGGGTTCACGAGGAATTGATGGTTGGAGAAAAGGCTCAGGAATTGGTGATGAATAAGTAATAATTGTTATTAACCGTTAAAAACGGCTACAATCGATTACAAACGGCATTAAACGGTTATTATACGACTATTTGTTTAGAGAATCTTATTATGTCTTTCAAAAAGAAGGATGTTGGCACATTCCACATAAAAGTGAGGCTTATACTCAACTCAAGCATCTTTTTGGAGAAGGGCAGATTGAAGTATTGAAGAAACGCCCAGAAACTAAACAAACAGCGAAAAAAAACAAATTTCAACATTGTATTGACGATCTAAAGTATAAAGACGAGATTATTCGTTTGGAAGAAAGATTGCGAATTCAAGGCTATAGTTATAGCACCGTTCATACCTTGAGGCACAGCTATGCTACTCATCTTTTGGAACGCGGGATGGATTTAAGGTATATTCAGGAATTATTAGGACATAGTAGCAGTGAGACTACCGAAATTTATACACATATCACCCGTAAAGCCCGTGCGAAATTTGTAAGCCCATTAGATTTTTTAGATATTGAAAAAGACACTTTAGGAGCTAATGACGAAACATTAGATTCTAGAGATACTTAATTTACACAGATATATCCGGAAGTTTATTCTGGGTATATAGATGTTAGGTATAAGCGATAAAAAATAAAATCATGGCAAGAGAAACAATTAATCCCAAAAAGCTATTCAATTCGACTCAATATGGTTTTTCTCAAATAGCAATTTCGTATCCAGGAAAATTAATATTCATTTCTGGGCAAGTGGCATGGAATGAAAACCTTCAAATAGTGGGCGAAAATAACTTGGAAATACAAACTCAGAAAGCAATTGAAAATTTAAAAATTGCTATTGAATCTGCTGGTGGAACTTTAGAAAATATTATGATGCTAAGAATATATAAAGTTGATTACCAACCAGGAGACGGGCCAATTATAAATTCTATACTTAAAAAGAATTTCGGTACGATAAATCCCCCTGCCAGTACATGGATTAATGTAAAAGGACTGGCAAATGAAGGTTTTTTAATTGAAATCGAAGCTCAAGCAGTAATTTAATAATTAATCAGAAAAAATTAAATGAAAAAGCCTGTGCCTAACAAAGCATACAACGGTCATGCCCAGCACAAGCTGGTCACGCCGTGTATGCGAGCCGTTCTGCGTAATAAAGAAAATATCACGATTTTTATCTGACATAAAAAGATGTTTTACCTGACAAAATAAATAGTTTTTGTCTCGTTTTTGGTTTATTTTTGTCAGATAAACCAAGTATATGACGGATACAGATTTAATTCTACGCCTTCTAAATGACAGCAAACCACTTTCATCTAGTGAGATATATGACCGGATAAAATATGAAAAAAGTAGCCGCACGCTCATCCGGTTATTAGACAAGCTAGTCGATAAAAAATTGGTGGTGAGGACAGGGGTAAATAAAGGAACTAGGTATACGTTATCTAAATCATACGGAATTCTACATTCAATAGATATTGATGACTATTTTTCAAAGGATATTGATGATAGAGATATAATAAGCTCGTTCAATCATAATTTGCTAACCAAGGATCTATATGAGGTAGATCTATTTACTGACTCGGAATTAATAAAATTAGATAATCTACAGCATGTCTATTTGCGGAATAGCAGTGAGTTAACGCCAGAGGAATACATGAAAGAAATAGAGAGGCTGGCAATTGATCTAAGTTGGAAATCTTCTCAAATAGAAGGAAACACGTACTCTTTATTGGAAACAGAAAGATTATTAAAAGAAAAACAAACTGCGTCAGGAAAAAGCAAGGATGAAGCAGTAATGCTTTTGAATCATAAAGATGCGATAGACTTTATAGTTGAGAATCCAGAATACATGGAAGAATTATCGATTCGTCGTATTGAGGATATCCATAGCTTGTTGACTAAAGAACTGGGAATCAATCGTAACTTGAGATACCGAAGAGTTGGCATCACGGGAACAAACTATCGCCCATTGGACAATGAATTTCAAATTAGGGAAGCTTTTGAGAAAATGTGTCAGCTGATCAATTCGAAAACAAATATATTTGAGAAAGCACTGATAGCCCTCGTAGTAATCTCTTATATCCAAGGCTTTATGGACGGGAACAAGCGAACTGCCAGGATTACAAGTAATGCAATACTGATCGCCAATAAATATTGTCCTATATCATTTAGGACTGTGGACTCTATTGATTACAAAAAAGCAATGTTGATTTTCTATGAAAGAAATAATATTACAGCATTTAAACGAATATTTATTGATCAATTTGAGTTTGCAGTAAAGACTTACTTTTAAAATACGCAGAACAATGCATACAACATCCATGCTCGTTATCACTTCCCACGGTGTATATGCTAGCGTTAGCAGTAATGAGTAAAAAAGAAAAACCAATTGATGAAAATACCGACTATTCTAATTCTTGGAATCATTTTAATTCAATGTTTTGGGTGTAAAAAACCGAATTCATTAAAACCAGAAGAAGGATTCTTAGAAGTAAATGGGGGTAAAATCTGGTATGAAGTCATTGGTTCAGGAAATAAAACACCAATAATAACTCTTCATGGAGGACCTGGGTATCCAAGCTATTATCTCAATCCTTTAAAATACTTGGCGAAGGATAGGTCTGTTATATTATTCGACCAATTAGGATGTGGTCGTTCAGATAATCTTACAGATACAACCTTGATGACCATTGAAGCTTTTGTTGAACAGACTCAAAGATTAATTGAGCACCTAAAACTCGACGAAGTCATAATCTATGGTCATTCTTGGGGTACTATGTTAGGTACGGAGTATTACAAGAAATATCCAGAAAATATAGAAGCATTAATATTGGGAAGCCCATGCAATGATTTAAATATGTGGCAAGATGATTCAGATAAATTATTAGCTCAATTACCAGATTCAATTAGAGTACCTTTAGTAAATCACAAAAACAATTCTATCCCTGACACAACCGCTTTCAACAAAGCCATAGATTATTTTTATCATGAATTCTATACTCGCAAAACCCCTTATTCTAAAGATATTATAAAAGCTGATTCTTCATGGATTGCAAAAGAAAGTACGGTTTATGATTACATGTGGGGACGTGAGGAATATTCGGTTAATGGGACATTAAATGGTTATGATGGAAAAGAAATATTAAAAAATATAGATGTCCCTGTTTTGTATATTACTGGCGAGTATGATACGGCAACACCTTCAACGGTTAAAAAATATCATGAAATTACTCCTGATTCCAGATTGAAAATTATTGAAGGAGCAGGACATCAAACATTGAATGATAAGGAAGAGGTTGAATTGAAAACTATAGATTCGTTTCTAGACGAATTGGATAAATAAAATAAACACTACTGCTAACAAAAGCTAAAACATCAATAGGCCCTATGCGGGCCTACTGTCTTTAGCAAATCCGTTAGCTGAAATACTTTCAATCTAGGTAAAATAAACTTGAAGATTATATTTTTTTCAGGTAAATTTGGAAATAGATTTCTAAAATAAAATTTCTAATTATGAAGTCAGAAACATTTGGTGAAAAGATAAGGCGACTCCGAATAGAAAATCATTTGCCTTTAAGAACGATTGCAGCCGAAATTGATTTTGATCAATCAACCTTGAGTAAAGTCGAAAGAAATGAGACCATTGCGCCACAAAGGATAATAAAACCCTTATCAAAGATACTTAAACAAGATTATAGAGACTTGCAAATCAAATATTTGAGTGAAAAACTATTTTATGAGCTAAAAACGGTAGACTATTCTTTAGAAGCCCTTGAAATTGCGGAGAAAAGATTAAGAAGGGAAAAATCTGGAACAACTATAAAATTAAAGCGAGTAAATCTTATTAATAAGATAAAAGATTATTTTGATGAACAGCCCATTGAAAAAGCTTGGTTATTTGGATCATTTGCAAGAAATGAAGAAAGTTTAGACAGTGATATAGATTTACTAGTGAGATTTAAGAAACCAAATAAACTTGATTTATTTGATTATATCGGATTATCACAAGATTTAGAAGATTTAACAGGTAGACAAGTGGATTTGGTAGAAGAGGGTAGACTCATACCCAATGCTGAAAAAATTGTGGAAAAAGAAAAGATACTGATCTATGAAAGGAAGGCTAGCTGATAAAGAAAGATTGGAACATATGATTGAGTCCATAAATCGGATTAAGAAATTCACAGATAAGATGAATTTTGAAGAATTTCTAGATGATGAGATGGCGCAATTTGCGATTATCAAAAATTTTGAAATCATCGGAGAAGCGGCCTATTATACATCAAAAGAATTGAAAAGTAAATACCCTGAGATAGAATGGCGGAAGATAGAGGCATTTAGACATAAATTAGTACATGATTATTACGAGATAAATTTAGAAATTGTTTGGAAAACCAAGGAAGATAAAATAGACAAACTAAAAGAACAGATAAAAGAAATGTTGAAAAGGAATGATGAGGAAGAATAAATAAAAAATCAGCCTTGAAGGCACTCCAGCTAACAAGGGCTATACACCATGCCTGCTTCGCGAGCTTGCAGCCACAGGCGTACAGCCGTGGCGTTGTGCTTCATTATGACCAATCAATAAGTAATGATAAAATTTTTCAGAAAAATTCGTCAAAATCTTCTTTCTGAAGGTAAAACTAGAAAATATATCAAGTATGCTATAGGCGAAATAATTCTAGTAGTAATTGGAATTTTAATTGCACTTCAGATCAATAATTTGAATGAAAAACATAAACAAACTGCGTATGAATTAGCTCAATTATCCAACTTAAGTACCGAAATAATTTCTATGAAAGAATTTCTGAATACTCAAATAGGCTATTTTGAGCTGGCCAAAGTCGGCAATGAAGCTATTTTAAGAGTAATGGAGTCTGACAAGCCAATATCGATTAGCTCCGACTCTATAAATAGCCTATTTAATTCGGCATTAGATACCGATCTTGTAACCAGTGAGAGACTTAGCTTAAAAACAAAAGTTGATTTTAAACTACTGCCCAAAGAATCACAAAGTGATCTCGAAAACTTTTTATTCGATTGGCGGCATTTTGCTGAAAGAATCGGTGCAGATTTCCAGTTAATTGAAGACAATAGAGAGGATGACCTACAAAGAGCGATGATTAACAAAGGAATACCAGGATGGCAAGTGCTTTTCCGAAATTATGATCCCCCCAATTTTTCAATTAATTATCAGACATTACTTCAGAGCAGCGAGGTATATGCCATTTTATACTACAGACTTAAGCGCATTGAAGGAATTATTGGAGACTTAAACGATGGTATTGGAAGCTTAGATAAGATGCTTTCAGAAATAAATTAAAACGGAATAAAAACTTAAACCCTAGAATATCAAAAACGAAGCACAACAAGACCTCTACGCAATCCCTTTGGTATACTGCGCATAGCCATGACCGTTCTCAGCAAGCAAAATCAAAAAAGATGAACAAAGAAACAAATCGGAACGAAAAAATTTGGGATGAATTAGCACGGAATGGAGTTCCGTGTTCACAACCTAAACTTGAATTAACTCCCGAAAAAGCCAAAAAATATATCAACGAGAATGGGTTTTATGAGGATAATTTAGAGGGAAAAAATATTCTGTGTCTGGGCGGGGGTGGAGGACAACAAAGTATTGGATTTGCCCTATTGGGAGCAAATGTTACTGTCGTGGATTTTAGCATGGAACAATTAGAAAAAGATAAATTAGCGGCAAGATTCTATCAGAAAGAGATAAGAACAATGAAATCGGACATGAGGGACTTGTCATTTTTTGAAAATGAAGAATTTGATATTGTTTATCAACCATATTCAATTAACTATATTCCAAGTGTAGAAAGAGTGTTTAATGAAGTATCAAGAGTTCTGAAACAGGGGGGATTATATGACCTTATGTTCCATAATCCATATATACATGGTTCATGGAAATGTGGATGCTGGGAAGGAGAATGGAAAAAAGAAGAATTATGGGAAGGCAAAGGCTATCCGATATGGCAACCATATAAGGACGGATATCCGATAGAAATTATTGACCCAAATTGGCGTTTTACAAATTTAGAAAATAATAAAGTAAAAATAGGCAGCCCACAAGAATTCAGGCTTACCATGTCAACCATTATAAATGGATTAATCAATAGAGATTTAGAAATACTTACTTTTAAGGAGGAAATAGGTTCAGATTATGAAAGTAAACCTGGGACTTGGGAGCATTACACATCTTGTGCTCCTCCTTGGATTTACATACTGAGCAAAAAGAAAATGCAAGCTGAGAACAAAGCATAAAATGTTCATGTGTCCTATGCGGGCACACGCCATTTATGCCAACCGTTACACGCCAGGGAAGAGGTGACGAGAAAACAAAAAAAAACCGACTTGGAAGACCTTGAGGTTGTGTAAAAACTAAAATTTTTAAAAATTTTAGTTTTTCCTTTAATATGTAATTCTAACTTTAAAAGCAGTAAAGATTTTTTACACAACCCCAGCAGTATAAGATTATTTTACTAGACAGTTACTAAAGCAAACACATGAAACAGATCTCTTTTTGGCAAACATGGGTAGTGGCAGGCTTACTGATGGCGATGCCCGCAACAGTCGCAGCACAGGAAGGTGAGCTCACTCTTGATGACCTGTTCGCAACGCCAAAACTGACGGGAACAACCCCATCCCGGCCTGCGTGGGCACCGAACAGCGAGCACTTCGCCTTTTCCTGGAGTGAACCAGGAAATCCTGGACGTGGCCTCTGGGTATCCACAAGCGATGGGAAGGAAGTGCGCCTCAGTTCCAATACAGCATCCGCGTCAGTGCGCGATATTGTCTGGACCGACGCGAACACAATCTTCAGCCTGCGAGGTAACAACCTATGGCAGACATCGCTGAGCCAAGGAGACGACCTCCAGTTTATGTCCGTCGAGGCAGGTGCACGTAACCTGTCGATATCGCCAAACGGCAACCAAGCGGCATATATACGGAACGGTGACCTGTGGCTTGCTGACTTCCCTTCCAAACAGAATCGCCAGCTCACCAAGATCGGCATCGCCAGTCTCTCGAGCTTAGGGAAGGGGCGCTACAGCCGACCGGAACGTGAAATTGGTCCAGGCATCTGGAGTGGGCCAACGTACAAGTGGTCCCCGGATGGCAAGACAATCGCGTTTCACGCCGTTGACCGACGCGAGATGCGAAAGGTGCCG
>JANQPA010000118.1 GCA_028285545.1 Saprospiraceae bacterium
CAAAGGATCAGAAGTGGTGGCAACAATAGTTCCTCCACATTGGTCGGTAGCAGTAGGAGTCTGAGAAACTGTAAGTCCACACTGGGCTCTGAGAGAAGGCAGTGTTTGTCGATCTGGAACTGGCTCTACATCATTCTTAATGACAATGGTTTGATCTTGAGAGGAAGTATTTCCATTACCATCGTCGTAAATCCAGGTTACGGTATAAGTGCCTTCTTTATCAAAGTAAAGCGGATCAGAGGTAGTCCCAATGATTTGCCCGGCACAATTATCAGTTGCAAAAGGAGGTTCGATACCTGCTTCACAAGATGCCGTGATAGTAGGAAGGGTGGCTACATCCGGCACAGGAGCAGTGACATCATCAATGATCACGGTTTGGGTTTGCATTGTGGTATTGCCATTTCCATCATCATATTTCCAGGTGATGGAATACGTTCCAGGTTCTGAATAGGTCAAAGGATCATCAGTGGTGCCGGATATACTCCCGGAACAATTATCCGTAGCTGTTGGGGTATCGGTAACTGGAATTGAACAATCCCCGGATACCGTAGGTAAGGAGGTTAGGTCCGGAATAGGAGGCTTGTTGTCTTCAACTGTAATCGTAGAGGTGCAAGAACTTGTATTGCCCATAATATCCATAACAAAATTTGTAAATTCAAAAGAACCTATATCACTACAGGTCAAAGTAATTGGCGTGACATGGCCAAACCTAAGTCCACAATTATCGAATGATCCATCATCAACAGAATATTTCGTATAAAAAGCCTGTCCATTGGAATTTAATTTGAGAGTGAGGTCTCTACATTTTGCGGTAGGTGGTATATTATCAACTGGTCTGATGGTACTGATACAATCGCTTTGGTTGCCATTATTGTCTTTTACGATTACTTTTACTTTATAACTAATACTCCCCACTCCGGAGTAGCAGAACACTGGTGCCTCTGTTTCGCCGTCAGGAAACTCGAAATGGAGCGATCCACAATTATCAGTTGATTCGGATGCCAGTTCCATAGCTGTCACACTTCCATTACCCTCTGCATCTATCGGGATATCTAAATCTTTACACAGGGCCACAGGAGGGGTATTATCAATTGTGAGCAAAGCTCCAGAAGAATAGACCGTTTCGCAATTGGTGCCACTCAAACGATACTGCCTTCCGGAGAGTGAGGCGGGAACATTCCATAAGGTCAAGATGTTGATATTTACGCCTGAAACATTCAATGAGTTGGTCATATCTGTCCAGTTATTTCCTCCATCTTGTGATTCTTGCCATTGTAAACTGGTGGCATTGTCAATATTGGATCTAAAGACCGCTCGATCCCCTTCACAAATAGAAACAGCTTTAGGATGTCGTACAATTACTGGAGGAGTACCTAAGAGGAGTCTGGCACTTTGGGAGATTACATCTTGGGTTAACTCGCACTCATTGGTGACGGTCACTCTGAAATGAAAAGTGTTCCAGGATATTGGGATATTTGACAAATTGAGGGTAGAAGAATTAGCTCCAGATATTTCTGGAATTTTTCCCCCATTATCAAGATTGATCCAGGTAATTCCTTCGTCTTTAGAAAAAGCCCATTGTTGAGTACTTTCATTATTACCCAACATAGCGATGCTAAAGTTGGCATCTCCTTTAATGCAAGTGCTGACATCATTAGGGTGTTCTGTAATAACAAATGGAAAGCAATAAACCACTCTTAGGACAGTATTATTCCTATTTATATTGTAGAAATAAGCTTTATTATCTTCATAAAATTTTGCAGAATAATGGCTCATGCCAATCTGAAATTTATTGATAGACAACCTGTCCTTTAAATCCTGGACTGCATTATTACCAAGATGCCAAAAATTAGTAGGATCTTCTAAAACACTAATTTTCGTATACCTGCCATTATAGAGATCCTCGGATACAGGATCAAATTGATCGTCGGTATAATCCCCATATGGGCCAGTTATGTCATTAATGTAAATAAAATCGGATCTCTTATTTTTGTTATTAAATGGTATTTTTGATTCAACACTGCTAATACTAGAGAATTCTGGAATGGACCCCGTATTAAATTGCATCCAACCAAGTGATATTCCTCCAGACATTGCTCCTAAAGAAACTTCTGTACGCTTATTTAAAACTTGCTTAGAATAACCATACCAATTTAAATTACCAGCTCTATTAGCAGTTAAATCCATCGAAGGATCCAAAATCACCGGATATTCCCTACCTGGGTCTTGTAGCCAGTTCTGATCCACCTGCATTTTCAGATCTAGCTGAAGACCTTTTTGTTCCAGTATCCATCTGGCAGGTACCTTGTTTTGAAAACGGCTGTTTTCATTTTGATCAAATACCTCAGGTGCAGGGATGTATAATTGAATGGAGCCCTCTTCATCTACCAGCTCAAAACCTCCTTCTATAATTTTTTCTCCTGTCAAAAGCTCACCCTGTACTTGCACCTGCCAGCCTTTGGGAAGCCTTAACTGTTCTTTCAAAATCAAATAATCTCCTCTGGAATCTGGTTTTTCATCCAGGATGACCTTATTTTTTATTTGGTCAAAACCGATCTCAAATTCATTTTTTATGCCTGGGAAAAAAGAAGGATAAACCAATGTATTGCCTTTTACTTCAGGATCTCGGTATTTGGCTGATTGAGAAAGCAGGACTTTTCCGGTACCGTCTACCCAGCTTAATTCCATTTTTTCGGCCAGTGATAATTGCTGGCCTTTTACCTCCATCAAAACCGCCTTTTTTCCATTGCCATCAGGAAACCAGCTTTTGATGCCATTGGTGGTATTTTCATAGGAAAAACCGGCACGGGAAGATATTGTTAATTTGGGATCAATTTCCTGCCAGGAGCCATCTGTTTCTTCATAATGAACAGATCCTGCGCTGATAAGGGCTGTCATAGTCCCATCTTCATTGGGAAAATGTTTGGCATTTTTATCGCGATGGTTTATCAATTCTGCCTGGGGTGAAAAACCGTCGAAGGGCCCATTTTTATTCCAAAGATCAGGGTTGGTATGAGTCTGGGAAAAGGCAGGTTGTTTCTGGTTAGAGGAATTGAAGGCCTCATTCCCTTTTTTGAAAAGGAAAAAAATAATTAATGGTAAAACTAAGATCAACCACATCCATTTTTTGTGACTTGGATTTTCTTGATGCTTAGTAGGTCTTGATTTTATTTTAAAAGAATTCATGGCTAATAATTTTTATGGAATGAGATAGATATGTCATGTTTAAACATGACATGTCCAAAAAATGAGGACATATCCTCTGGAGTGAAATGACCTAAATGACTGATTATATAAGCATTGAAAGGAAATGCTTAAGACATGTCATGTCTAGACATGACATGTCTTAATTTTTACCACTTATCTCTGCAACATCACCTTCTGATTAATCAGCGCCTTCCCTGCTCTCAATCTGACCAGATAAATACCAGCTGGCAGGAGCTGCCCATTTTGATCTTTTCCATCCCACAATATGCGGTGCTCTCCTTTGGGTGCTATTTCTGACAATAGGGTATGCACTCTTTGTCCCTGGATGTTGAAGATTTCTACTGTAGTTTTTTCTTCCTGATTTAGGACGAAGCTCAAATTGACTTCTTCCTGGAATGGATTGGGAAAAGCCCTCAATTCAGTGATGAGCTTGGCTTGATCGCTTTCTTGCTTTTTCAAACCCCAGTTGTCCCAAGATCCTGGGTCGGTACCTGGATCAGTGGATTCTTCACAGGCATCTCCAGTTCCATTATTATTACCGTCCTTCTGGTCGGAGTTGTAGGTATCCGGGCAGTTGTCGCATTGGTCTAAAATGCCATCATTATCGCTGTCGCTTCCCTCAAGGAATATGGTAGCCTGGCAATGGGCGGTATTTCCTTTTTCATTAGTCACCGAAAGCAGGAGGTTATGTACTTTTCCATCCTTGCAGTATAAGTCCATACTTGGAGCCGGAGGTAAAGAGTTGCTAAAGACAAAACTTCCAGCTGAACTGATGAGTAGCGTAACCGTGCCACATTCATCAAAAGAACCCTTATCAATATCTTCGGCCTTGATGTTCACCTGATTATTATTTCCCAAAGCCACTGAGATGTTTTTGCATTCAGCTGTTGGTTCAGCGTCACTACTGATGATTACCCATTGAGTTTGAGAGGAGGTGTTTCCATTTCCATCCTCATAATTCCAGGTAATGGCATAAGTACCTTCCTGATCGTATTCCAGAGGACTGTTGGTAGTAGCGGTAACAGAACCGGCACAATTATCAGTAGCGGTAGGGAAATTGGTGATCAAAAGAGAGCAACTACCACCTAATGCTGGCAGATTGGATCTGTCTGGAACAGGTGCCTTGGTATCTCGAATGACCACTTTTTGGGTTTGAGTGGAAGTATTCCCATTGCCATTATCGAAAGTCCATGTGATGAGGTGAGTACCTTGAGTATGATAAGTCAAAGGATCAGAAGTGGTGGCAACAATAGTTCCTCCACATTGGTCGGTAGCAGTAGGAGTCTGAGAAACTGTAAGTCC
>JANQPA010000129.1 GCA_028285545.1 Saprospiraceae bacterium
ACGACTCCGCTACGGCTCCCTTCGCTGCACAAAATAAACTCACCCGATTTCCATCGGGTTCAAACAGTATTTTGTGCGGCCGCATCGAGAGCCTACTTCGTCGGGCTTAATTTAAAGGCCATTTAAACTGAAGATATTCGAATTCAAAATGGAAATCAAATCCGTGCCATCCGGAAATCTGTTTAATCAGTGGTTCAGACAGTGGGGAACAAAAGGCTTCATTTTTAGTAGTTAATAGGGCTTAAGTACTTGAAGTATCTCTGGATTTACCTTCGTGGAACAAACTCCTCTTGAGGTTAATCAATATGAAACCTACATCAACTCGAAAATTTTGCAACCAGTGGAGAAAAGAAAAAAAATATTGTAGATTCCTTTATTAATGATTTAAAGGCGAGGTAGGCAAATACCTCGCAACTGGGAAATTTTGGGTGTGCCAAATTGAAAATGAATCATGACACACCCTTTAATATTTATTTTTTTAGATAATAAAAATAACTTATTGTGTTTAATACAAATGTTCCCACAATAATTTGAACACCTCCAAATTCACCTCCAAAATCAAATTCCTGTAAAAGCCTACTTAGAGGAATGTACGATACCATCAAAATTAGTGCAGGCAGTAAAAAGGGTATGAATTTATTTGAAAGATATTTTAACCCTATTTGGGTAGTTATTAAATTAAATCCATATAAAACCAAGCAAACAATAAAAGTTAATGTAATATATAAACCTATGCTAGTGAGATCTTCACCTAACAAAATTGCATAAACAATTATTATAGGAATATAAATAAAATGTATAAGATATATTAGGGATAATGTCTTCATATCAGTTACTTTGCTGGCAATTTGTGCATTCCCATTCTTTGGTTTCGTTATTGTAGATATAAGTACCTTCTTTTAATTTAGAGACGTCAGAAAGAAATGTGAGAATTGAATGTGATTTCTTGGAATTATCACGATGTATTTCATCTGCATTTTCGTCCTCTTGATCTGCAAGAATTCCATCATGAATAAATTGTTGAATGAAAACATTTTTAATATCTTTTAATTTTTTAGCTTGGAACGGATCAAAATCTGCAATTAAAGTTAATAATTTCCTATCCGTAATCTTCATTTCTTCTGCTACTTCCTCTAATGCCTGTGCAAATCCCCTTCCAAATGTACCGCCCATACTATGGGTTATTAATTTAATAGTTTCACCTGTGCCCAAACTTTCTATTATTTGTCTTGCTATTCTTTTGCCCAAATCATATCCAGCACGTCTTCTTCTCCCCGGTGATAATTGCTTCATCCGACGGGATGTGGTAACATCGTTTAAACTATAAATACCTGCATAGCCTCCTAATGAACCATCAAAATAAAGTGCTTTCTCATTGTGAAAATGTTTTCGAACTCTATCACTAAAAACACCCCAATATCTTGAACTACCCCCACTTCCATAATGATTTCCATTTATGAAAATAACTAATTGACCATCAGGGTCAATAGCATTCGTGGGGTTACCCAACACAAAAGAATAAAGTGAATGTCCTAAATATAACACAGCCATTGGATCCACGGCATTCCACCTTCCAATACTTGCATCATACCATCTAGCCCCATAGTCATACCAATCTAGTCCAAAGTCTTGATTTAATTCTTTTCCGTTATACTTATAGTTCGTCGCTCTCCCTTGATTATTCATCCAAGCCCCATTCATATTCATCCCAAAGGGATAATAATGGTTTTCGCTCAAGACCTCATTTGAATCTGCATTTTCAAAGATCTCGATCACTCCATCACCGTCTTTATCAGTGAAGAGCTTTGTTCTTTTGTCTTGATACAAAAGAACCAAACCGTGCCTGCCGGCAGGCAGGAAATCAAGGCTGTATTCAAATCTTAACGCCCTTTTCATCTCAGAAAGCTAAAATGAATAAAACTCCCCCGATTGCTATCGGGGTCAAACAGTATTCATTTTTTTACGCTTTCTAGAGCTGAAAAGGGCTAATTTGAATAAGGCCGGTTAGTCAAAGGTATTGATATTTTTTGGGGTGAAAATCAAATCCGTGCCATCAGGAAATCAGTTTAATCAACAGTATAGACATAGGGGAGCGGAAAACAAAAAGCCCATCCCATCTTTGGATGAGATAGACTTTTATTAGTTCTGATATTTCAAAGTCGACAAAATCTAGGCTCCCCAATCAAACTCTAGTAACATCATTCCCAATGAAAATGATCCCAAAATCGAATATCGTCCAAATTGTAGTAGTTTTTCCCCTGCTGGTTTCTTAATTGACTCAACCCAACAAAAGCAAAGCTATTCAATGAAATTGTTGCGTATTCAAAGTCCTTATTTGAACCAATGTTAACAAGTCGAAGCCAACGAAAAGAGGCTATCTGCCCAGTAATTCCCTTTTTTCCGATAAATATGGTTCCATAATAGTAATTTGGGAAATTCGGATCAACTTCAAATGAATATTTATTTTTTGATCTTTTGGTTTTTACTGTTACAAAAACTGCAAACTTAGAACTATCTGGTGAATATAAAATTCTTGAAATCTGAATTTTTGCCTCTTTATCATATATTTCTGGATAAAACGCAACTTTATTATGGTCGACCAAGTAACGCAATGTATCAGCAAAAATGGTACTATCAATAGTTCTTATGTTTACATCCTCACTGTTCAAATATTTATATTCTTTTTTTGTGGAATAATCTGTAGTACAATTAAAAATTGAGATTAAAATTATACACTCCAAAATAATTAATTGCAACTTTGGCATATCCATTCTTCTTTTTCAGCATCCCATATATATATACCTGGGCTTAGCTGACTGATATTATTAAAAAATTCAAATATTGAATGAGAACTTGTCGAACCTGGTCCTGTATTCACAAAAGGAAAATCTACCCCCTTTTGCATTTGATTTGCTAATCTACCTGTAAGGTGCATTCTTTTTCCCTCAGTTGTATTTGAAAATTGCATAGTATATGTATTGAGATCAGCATTACTCCAATAATGACCAGCCTGAAATGGATCAAAGTCAACAACCAATTCAATTAAAGCTTCTTTTTCAAGGCCTTTCGCTTTTATGTAATCCTTCAATGCTCTTACATATCCTTTCCCATAAATACCTCCCATACTATGAGTTATAACTTTTATTGTTTCTACGATATTTCCATTTTCGTCTTTAATCATTTCAATAATTTGAGCTGCATCTTCACTTCCTCGATCATACCCTTTACTATATCTCACCCACGGATTAAGATGAGCATTGAAATTAAATGGAGCCCCACCTACAAGACCTCCATCTCTATAAAGCGGATTATGATCATTTAACTGGTCCATTACTTCTGTATCAAATGCACGTACTTCATAATACTCATAATGATATTCACCAGGGTCTAGCCATTGAGAAGCCTTCCTATCTGTTACTCGTCGTTTTCCATATACCCTCCAATAACTAGGTTTCTCACCACTGCCATAGTGATTGCCATTTATGAAAACAACTAATTTTCCATCTGGATCTTTTGCAACTGTGGGCCTATTTAAAACATAAATATAAGGTGAATAGGCTTGATACATTTCAGAAAGTGGATCAACATTCATTCATCTAGACAGAACTGGATCATATCGCCTAGCCCCATAGTTATACCAATCCAGTCCAAAGTCTTGGTTTAACTCTTTTCCATTATACCTATAATCTGTCCCTCTCCCTTTATTACTCATCCAAGCCCCATTCATATTCATTCCAAAGGGATAATAATGATTTTCACTCAATACCTCATTAGAATCTGCATTTTCAAAGATCTCAATTATAGAACTTGTTCTTTTGTTTTGGCACAAAAAAACCATCCGCCAGAGGCAGACAGGACTGTATTCAAATTTTACACCATTTAAAACCCAAAGAAATTAAGACTTGATAAGATTATGTTCCAAAAAATAAAGGTCACAACATAATAAAATGAAATGACCTTAGTTTTAATATTCTTATTGACGACAATCACCATTCATCAAAAAGTGGATTTTCCAAACTTATTGAAACAATTCGTGATGGAAGCAAAAAGTACCCATGTTTTTTGGTGAAAGAATCAAATACCTCCTTAAACACATTAATTTCATTACCATTTTCTATGGTAATAATTGGCAAATCTATTCGACAGTCATACCTAATTGAATAGGTTTTTAATTCATAAGTAGCTGTTGTATTTTGTTGGTGCAAAATAACTTTTCCTAAATAGAAAGATAAAGGCAAAAAAGCATTTTCTAGGAAGTAGTCAGATTCTGATTTCTCAATAAATTTTTTGTCTAGTTTTAAAAGACTTTCTTGAGTGTAATCTAACTCATTTGAGTCTATTCCAAATAAAATTGATATATTTTCACTTAGTCTTTTTTGTTCGAAATTAAAGTCCAAAATCTCCAAGTTATTTATCTTATTAATCAATTTATCATCAAAAAACTCTATCGAATCATTTTCCAAAGAAGAAAAGTTGAAGTCAAATTCCTTTTCTTGTTCCCTGCGCTTTTCTTTTAGTTGTATTTGTGTTTTAAAAAACTCCATACTCATTAACTCCTTATTCCAAAGAATATAAACTACGTCATCCACTTTAACCTCTAAAAACAATATATCATTAATGTCATTTAAGATTTTAAAGTTGTTACTCTTAACCTGAGAAACAAACTCATTTGTATTGAGATCAATATTAACAAAGGCATAGTTTGCTTGAGAATCTCGAAACTCGACAATTCTCTTATTTAATTCGCCATTCATAGGGTATTGTATTAATAAAAACAATATATAGATAAACATATATTTAATGTTAATTAAAGAGAACTAGGGTTCCCATGCTTTCCTCTAAGGATTGGTTTATAAATTGTCACACCTGGCATTTGTAATGGAACTTTATTAACCGGAACTCCTGGAGTTACACGAATTACTCTATTATTTGATTTAAGAGTTTCTATTTGAGCATGCATTATTACAACATTTTTTTGATCTGCATAATTTAATAATCTATCATCAATTTTGCTTCCACTTGGAGTTATAATTGTAAGAATTGGGGTTATTCCTTGTTGCTGGACTCTATGATCACCCAGATGTTTAATAAGTCTTGTTAACTGAACCCATTGATCACTCCAAGAGGGTACTTTAGCAGATACCTTAACTTCAAAGAAGAAAATGTCATTTGCAAATCCTTCCCAGAAAAAGAAGTTATAATATGTTCCCACCGCATCAGGGACAGCCTTATTATAAGATTTCGAGTTTGACATTTCTTCAATACTCATTAATACTGCTGGTTCTAAAATTCTTCCCATCTCTGCCCAGAACAGTCGTTCCAGTATTGCTCCATCATATCCTTGATCAATTAACTCTTGCCTAAATTTGCTACCCAATTGTTTTAGTTTATCTCTGGTTAAAGGAATCCAGTCATTACCACTTTTAACTTTCTCTATCTCATTCTTTCGATTTTCCTCTTTAAAAGAATCCGCTAAACCTTCATCTGCTCCCGGTCTAGAAGATGCTATCCATTGCTCATTTGTTAGGCCATCTGCACCGATGGATTCGCCCATCATTCCTGTGGGATCAAAAAAGGCGATTGGGTTATTAAATGTATAAGCATATGTTGAATGATTGGCTTGAGGTTCCGCTAACGGATCCACGGCATTCCACCGCCCAATAGCTGCATCATACCACCTGGCACCATAATCATACCAATCCAGTCCAAAGTCTTGGTTGAGCTCTTTTCCGTTATACTTATAGTCCGTCGCTCTCCCTTTATTACTCATCCATTTCCCATTCATATTCATCCCAAAGGGATAATAATGATGTTCACTCAGTACTTCATTAGAATCAGCATTTTCAAAGATCTCGATCACTCCATCACCGTCTTTATCGCTGAAGGTTAGGCGAGTATTGCCTAGATGATCAGATAGGTTATATTCATAACGAGACATTCCGTTTTCAAAGTATACCCGGCCTTCAGAATGATAGATGGCCTCGAGGCTATCATTGGTGTATTCAAGGCCTCCAATGTAGTCCTGAGTACGAATGACCATGGCTCCTTCTTTGAGGGTTTTGCGGAGTTTGGTGCCTGAGGCATCATAAAGGAATTCAATAAATTTACAGTCTTCGATCTCAATTCTTCTGGGTAGATTCAGATAGTTATAGAGGATTTCCATGTCCTTATTAGGATCATAATCCATATTACCATTAAAGTCGTAGGTATAATCACCTCCTGCTCCTGGTTTAAAGCCTTCATTTTTAGCCGATGTAGTTAAATTTTCTGTTACAGTTTTTAAACGATTGGTGGATTTTCCGCCAGATTGAATGTAGGAATAAGCCAGACTATCAATTTTAGCCTGTGCCCAGCAGGAACCATCCCAGTAAAAGCCCTCCCGAGTTAATTTTTCAATATTACCTCTTGAATCATATTCGTATGTGGTACTATATCGATTATTTAAGGTTAATGTGCCAGCATCATTTTGATCACCATAAGTGGAGGATGTTAAACGATCCTGCCAGTCATATTCAAAACCATATACTTGTCTTTCTCTACCTCTAACTCTCCAGGTGATTTGAGAAATGTTTCCATTATACTGCTTTTTAGAGGCTCCAAAATTTGTGTTCAGGCTATCATAATGTAATTGCATGTAGAAGAGGTCCTTATTATCTAGGCTACCAGTTGGTGCTCCAGGTGCAGGCAGCCCTGGAGGGCAAGCTGCCAGTGCCAGATTAGTCCCTCCTAAAGTCGGCTGATTGATGGAAGTCAAAAAGCCATTGTCCAGATAGTCATAATCTAGGCTTTGAAGAAAAGAGCTACCGACTTTACCAATATTTTTTTCCAGTACCTGATCTTTTGCAGTATAGCTCATTGAAGAGAGCATTACGTCAGATCCCCCATCTACTTTATGATGCGTTCTTTTCAGTCGTCCTGAATGATCATAGGCCATTTTTTCCAGGATGGTGGTAGATCTTCCGTCAGCTAATTTATGTACCCGGTTTTGATAGGTAATATTATCCGCATAATCGTATTTAAAAGTGACGGTTTCCGCCTGCCAATCTCCAATATTTAAATGGTGATTACTTTCTGATAGTGCCACTCGTCCATGGGTGTCATAGAAAAAAGTGCTTTGCAGCCAATCTGTGGTTCCTAAAATACGTGTTTCGCTACGCCTAACTTTACCTAAATAAATATCCGGTACGGTGCCTACAAAATCGCAGCCGTCATAGCAGGTTTTAGTTAGGCTTTCAGCAAAATTACCTTTTTCTCCACCACTATCTGGGGTGTTGGTAACAAAACCTGATTCAATAGCTCTGCCATAATCATCATATTGAGTATGTAGCCACCTGCCCTGATCTGCCATATTACCATCTTGCATATAGGTCATCAGGTTTCTAATGCTATACATGTAGGTAATGGCATTTTGATCGGGTATTTTTTTAGTTAAAATATTATCTCTTTCGTCATAAGTGTAGGAATAAACTAAATCCGTATCCGAGGTACTAGTAGCTCCCGGAGGCATAACCAATGTAAGACGATCTTTATCATCGAAAGCATATTGAGTGTTCGCATAGTGTGTATCACTACTATCTATTCTTTGCACCAAAACGGTACGTCCTTTTTTATCAGTAAAAGTTAGCGTTTTATGCCCATTCGGATCAGTTACAGTAGTTAAACTAAGTTCACTGGATTGATAGGTTTCACCAGCAACTCCCATTGCAGCAGAATTTTTGCCATAGCTGGTAGTTGTAGCATACCAATCAGGTGGAGTTACCGAAATTTGCCTGTTTAAAGGAGAAGCTTCATATTCGGTAAGTGTATAAATATCAGGCCAATCAGTAGAATCTACGTATCTACCGTCGGAATGGTCACTTAAAAAGACTTCATAGGCTTTAAAGGCTCGCCCTTGCTTGTCGTAGGCTATCGCACTAACGATATCTTTTGGTGAATCAGCGTCCGAATATTCTTTTTCTACTGTTTGAATGGGTCTTCCCAGGCCATCCAGATATTGAATAGTGGTTCGACTGTTTAATTCACTGGAATCAGAGGCAGTAAAGGAAATTGATGTGGTCACCGAATTTTGAGAACTACTTCCTGACTGATAGGCATAGGTATATTTGGTAATTACATTATCTTCCCTGGCCTTGACTGAATCAAGTCGCATCAGCTTATCGAAGACATAATCCACTTCCTGCCCATCGATATCGGTAATTTTTGAGACCAATCTTGTATCTGTGAAGTATTCATATTGCCAGGAAAAATCTTTGTATGTCCTATTGGTTATGAGCCCATCACTATTCCAGGTAAAACTTTCTTCTTCCCACCCTCTTTGTTTTATTTTTTTGGGTTGGAAAAACTGAGTATCATACTCACTTATGGTTCCAATGGTATCCCAGGCCTGGTTCATAGGATTACCACTGGCATTAAAAGTCATCTCGTATTTGTAAAATTGATAAGGATAGGGCCCTGCTGTAGAATCAGCATTCAATAATCCGGTAGTGGTGAACATGGCATACTCCAAGCTATCACCTCCTACTAATGTATCCTCAACAAATAGCCGTGTGGATAGGGCGGGTAAAATGCGATTTTGACTTTCAAGAGAATCTTTAAGGCTACCCGAAGGAAGGTCGAAAAAATATTTAGTGGTCGTAAGATGTTCTTTATCATCACTATTGGTTAATTTAATAGATGTCGGATTCAAATGATTGCTTTCATCAAAAGTGTAAGTAGTGATGGTTTGGACTCCATCCAAATCAACGATTGTAGAATCCGGTAAATAAGCAGCACTATAAGGGTAATACAGTTTATTATATACACTATAGTCAAAACAAATACCATCTCCTATTAAAGTAGCTAAATAAGTCACCCCTGAGAAGCTTGTAGGATTTAAAGCCTTTGGAACATTTCTGGTTTGGCTGATCTTAGTCCCGGATTCCTGGTAAGTTTCTTGCCGAAGTAATTTGCTATCTCCTGGTCGAAAATCAGATGGAGGAGATAAAAACTGTAGATCGATGCTTGTTAATTGATTAATATTGAAAAAATACCTGCGTTTTCCGTTGCCATTGTGATATTCAGTGACTACTTCGTATCCCAGATGAATACCTGATCCACCTGTAAGTGGTACCATAGTACCTGCCCTAAATTGGGCGTAATCTTTTTCTCCTTTATATTCTAAGCCAAAGGTGCCCTGGCCATAGGAATCTACTGTAAAACCATCTGCATATTTAGGATATACTATTAATTTACCGCTTGACTCAGTAGAATCGGAGGGGCTGATATATTCATAGGTTCTGACAATATCATCTCCATTTTGATAGGTATCATCCTCACTGGTGGTGATGGATTTAATCCTGAGCCCTCCAGCATATTGATTGACTGTTACTCCTGTTGGGATATCAGTATATAAGCGAAAATCCCCTTTCCCATTTTCCACTATTAGTTTGAATTGATAATTTGTACCAGCTACAAGACTTGGAAACTCTGAGGTTAAAAGAGTAGGACCAATACTGTCAGCATCAAATATGGTATTCAATGAAATACTATCTATTTTATTGGCACCATCCCAAATTTCAAGGGTGACTACATTAGGAGTATCTACTGAACAAGAGATGCAACCATCTGGCCATTCGCCTTGTCCATCCTGAATACATTCATCCACTCCATCCCGAACGAGAATTAACAGTTCGAATTTGGCATAGGTTAATTCATAACTTTCAAAAGTATAGTATCCTATATCGTTTGGAGTAGTGCAGCAATCTTCTACTAAAGTAGTACAATTGGCTAGGGTAAGTAAATCAGTCTCTCCGCTGGTAAGTTCATCGCTATATTGATGAGCTTCAAACTCATATTTAGTTCTTCCACCTGTGGGATAAATTATTTCTTCTATTACGCCATACTTTACTTTTGTAGTATCGGTTTCCCGGTCACTGTCTCCGTGAGTTCTTGTAAGACCCCCATAAATAACAGAAGATTCAGGCAAATTAAATTTTTCAGAATTATTCGAGGATTGGCCATTATAAAAACCCCAGTGATCCATGGCTTTACTCAGTCTTCCAGGTAAATAACTTGAGCCATTAGAGTTAGTTGTTCCCTCATAGGTAAATTTATGAGGAGGAATCAGAACGGCACTATCGCAGGACATTTGCTGAAGTGAATCTAATTTTAATCTGAAATTTTCACTTTTGTTACTTGTTTGGCTGTTTTCAAAATAGTCGTAAAAAAACTTCCATTGTGTGCAATAACTTCCTGTAGTTAGTTTGATTTTTTCCAAGGGAGCTGCTGGATTAAGAGCCCCCATGGAATCTACATCTTCTCGCATTTGAGAGGACACCACAAAATCCATAGTGGCAGTAGTAGTGGTAATTTTTGATAGCCTAAGTGCCGCCATTTCTGTTCTGGTATAGAAAGTAGTTCCTCCATCATCACTAAAACCAATACATTCATCATATCGGATACTGGAACCTGAACCAGAGCATGCAGTAATTGGTTGATAGGTAATGCTACAGGTTGATAAATTTTTGTATTTAAAGAATTCACGCACATATTCCAGA
This sequence comes from Saprospiraceae bacterium, assembly GCA_028285545.1. Taxonomy (GTDB): domain Bacteria; phylum Bacteroidota; class Bacteroidia; order Chitinophagales; family Saprospiraceae; genus JANQPA01. The sequence goes on from JANQPA010000129.1 coordinate 10,536, forward strand.
TCTATCTTATATTTTCCATCAAAGGATTCAACTTTGACCAAATACCAGGAGGAATTGATAGGAGAACCATCGTTATTACCATTGCTAAAGCTGGTTGTTTCTTCAACCCCTGAATGAGCTGGCTGGCCAGGCAAGTCTCCAAAATGGTATTTTGTTCCATCTGGAGTGGTAATGATAAAATAATTAAACTCATTGCTGGAATAACCTATGTGAATTTTAAAATCTTGTTTGGGCATAAAAAAAGGAAGATTATCTTCATCCAGATAAAACTTACCCACATATCCATTAAAGTTGTAAGTAAAGAGATCAGGTTGAGCATCCATATCTCCTTGTCCAACCTCAAGAATGGTATCTCTATCAGTAGTTATATTGTTTCCATAATTATAGTATCCAAAGGCTTCTTCATCTGCTATTCCCAAAACAGTTCTGGTAATCATTCCACCAGCCTGAAGACTCCAACCTTGTCCAACCCAACTGGCTAACTCACCAACTTTAATTCCAGAGGCATGATAACTTAGATTAACAGGCAAACTTAAAGGCCCTTCCTGGAGCGTATAAATAGGTAATCCAATACCTGGGGTGCCAGTATAATTACTGACAGGAATGTCTCCATATTTTCCGAGTGCTGCGACATTAGGTGCTGGCATTACAGCATCTCCAACAAAATTATTGGTAGGCTGAGAATAAGAAAAACAAGCAAAGTGATATAGAAAAGCAAAGAGTATAAATTTTATATAATATTTATTCATGGCTTAGTTTTTGGAAGCTTTTAAAAAGAATCATTCTTCCGTTTTACAAGTAAAATTGAAGGTCAAAAAATCCAATTGGCAGAAACTTGTCTAATTGTTGTTTAAGATTAGTTTTTGATTATACTGTTCCCCACCAATAGTGATTTGAATTAAATAGATCCCTGAAGACCAATTATTTACATTCAGTCGCCTAGTTTGCTGACCAGCATCCAACATCCAATCAAAGGAATTCATTAGTTTCCCAATTTGATTGTATATTCGAATATGACTGTTGAGTTGATCTGGTGAAGAGATCTCTAAAAAAGCTTCATCATTTTTACTTGGATTAGGGAAAATTTTAATTTGAGGAATGGAAAGAATTTTTTGGTTATCTAGATCCTCAGAGTTTAGAGGTAATTGGCTTAGCAAATTTAGATTTGGATCACACTGCACTTTGCCTTTTGTAAGCTCATATCTTGGACCTCCTTTGGCTAATACCGCCTGCATACGCCATTTTTGACCTTCAGTGAACATATACATACAAGCATCATCCGTATAGTCCATAAAATTCATGGTCATTTCTATATCATTTCCTCTACAGGTTGTTTTATGTTTGTAACCAGGGCATCGAAAATTGGGACTATTATGAATGGGAGTATCTTCTACTTTGTCATCCTGACATCTACCTCTTTCAATCCATAATTCATTTAGGCCTAGATAAGAACCAACCAAATGAGTGAGGGTTTTTCCTTCATTATATGGATGGGGATGACGGCTATTTGGTCCTATAAAACGATAGTCAACGACAATACCATCAGTATCTTTTGGACCATTCGGCCATTGACTGAATCCCCCCAAGCTACCTTCTAAATTGACTACCCAAATATTTAGGTAATCACTTGTTTTCCAGGCCTCCGTTCCTCCTTCCTTTTTTGACTTCATTTCATTTCCCGTACTCCATACCTTATTTTTTACTTGTAGGTAGTTAATTCCAGATGAAACTTTTCGATTAGGGGTTTCAGTAGCCAAACAAAATTGAATATCCGTATTTGCCGCCCGACTTAAGAACCTTTCTTTTGTATTGGCAGGATGATTATCTTTTTGTGCTTCGTTTGCAAAATCTCGGTTTAGAGCTGCAATTTGAGCTGCTAATTGTGCTTCAGATATTCGCTGATCATTATTGGAATAAAGTACATGGAAAACAATGGGAATAGTAACTGCTGACAGCTCTCCTTTTTTTCGAAACCCAATAATATGCTCTTCCATTTTTTTTCTGGCCTTAGAAAAAGATGAATTCCTTTGGGAGAGTTGATCATTATATTGTTGGCTAGCAAAATCTCTATAAATTCTTTGGTCTTGGCCATACCCTAATTGAAAAAAGAAGATTGAAATTATTATGATTAGAATATTTTTCATTTTTTGATTTTTATCCGTTATTTAATCTCCTCCACCACAATCTGCACATCCACATCATTGACCTTTCCATCTCTGCCAAAAAAGGCTGTTTCCCAAACCCCATTATCCAGACGGAAGGCTGATCGTACCTGGGTAAGACTGGCCTTTGATTTAAATTCAAAAGAAAACAGCTCCAGGTTTTGACCAAATTCCTTACCTCTTCTATCGGTCTTAAAATCATTGACCCACAGGGTTTTCATGGTTCCTCCTCTGAAAGTCTTTCTAGCCTGACCAAAGTTTTTGGCTTCACTTTGTTTGAGGTCTTCTCGATTGGGTTTGATCTTACCCAGTTCCAGCACTTCATCATCGAATTGGATGCCAAGTTGGTAACCATCAATCCTGGAAGGAGTGCTAGCAATTATCTTGATTTCATATTTTTTATTACCGGCTTTTTCGGAAGGCCCAGCGGCCTGGCCAGCTGGTTTTGGATATAGAACAGTATAATTTTGATTAGCTATTCGATCTTTACCTCTGGCAGCTTGTCTTAATGGAGAAGGAGGAGCCGTAAAACTACTGGTAGAGGCATTACCACTAATATCTCCCGATTTGACTAAGTAAAAATCGAAAGTGCCTTGCTGGCAACTGACCAGACTATCATAGGTCCAATGATCTAACTCCTGTAACCAGCTCTCAGAGCCATCATAGGTATAGCTTTTCTGGTTAAAATCCAGTTGGGCTTTAAAGGGATAATCATTTCCATCCAGATCTTCTTTGGCATTATTCCAAAAATCAGCAGCATGGCTAGGATCAGGACTATCATTTGTCCCTCTCATATAAGCCATGGGGATTAAACGCCAATTGGGTGCATCCGGAAAAGAAGAAATGGTGCTGAGAATTAGGCTGTTAACCAGGTTTTTATCCAGCGTATCAATCTCTCCATCGCTATTTACATCAGCAGCAAGTCTGAATAATGGACAACTGATATGATTAATATCGTCAATATGCTGAGTGTATTTGATGAGATCAAAAGTAGAAACCCCATTGGTCCAATTGGTAGAATAGGCATTAGCGGTCAAAGAAATATCCCCAGCTTCTACAAAACCTGAATAATCTCCATTAATATCGGTGTCAAAGGTATCTAAGCTGCCATCTCCATGATTTTCTAGCATCACATAAATGTTTTCTACTGCTGTGCCGGATAAATCATCTTCCTCACAAGTGGAAGAAGAAGGGAAATAGGCCCCACCAAATAAAGTACCGCTGGATTGACTTAAGTCTGTATCCAGATAAAAACCATCTACGGCCATATCGGATCGATAAGCAGTCCCTAGTTTGGCATAAAAACGTAATTGAATAACTTGTCCTAAATAATTTCCTAAATCTACTGAGGCCCAATGCCATTCATCTCCCTGATCCCCTGACTTAGTCCAGAGGTTTGTCCAACTGGATCCATTATTGGTGCTGATTTGTAAGTTTAAATTCCCCATTTCCATTCCTGATGCATCATGCATGTTATAGAAAAAGCGGAAGGCAGCCGAATTATGTAGTGTCAAATCAAAACAGGGGCTGTTTAAATAGGCAGTATCTCCCATATTAAAAGTGCCTTCTGCATACATATAATAATCGCCATCTATGGCGGCATCAGGTCCGGTTCCCCCACTAGTAGTGGTGCCACTATTTCTTCGCCAAATGTCATTGGAATGGGATTCGGTCCACCCAGCCCAACTGTTTTCGAAACTTTGTTCATAGGGAAATGTTTGGACAGTAGTGGCGCAAGCGGGAGAGGAGGAAACAGCCGTCAGACTTAGTTCCACATCATCAATGGCCATATCACTGGTATATAGCGTTCCAGTAATACCGAAAAATCGAAGTTTGATTACTTTACCTGCATAACCTGTTAGATCCACTTGAGCCTGATACCATTGGTTGCCCTGATCTCCGGTTTTTGACCAAAGAGTAGTCCAGGCATTTTCTGGTTCTGAAAATACATCCAATTTTAAGGTTCCCATAGCTGCTCCATACATGTGATACTTAAAATCAAACTGAGCTTCAGAGGCATTGGTCAGATCAAAACAAGGACTTTCGATAATTACTTCCTTGGCCGGATAGTTTGGCCAGCTGGATTCTACATATAAATAATAGGTTCCATCGGCTGCGGAACTAGGACCAGTATTAGAGGAAGGCGTTCCCGAGGCATCTATGGTCCAACTAGTATCATCATACATAACATTTTTCCACTCTCCTAGACCACTTTCAAAACTCTCCTGATATGGAAAACTGGTGATGGTAGAATCACAACTTAGACTATCCTGTAAAGATTGATTGGATAAGATAATATCATCTACTGCCATATCGCTTTGCCAATTAGAACCTACTGCTCCATAAAAGCGAAGCTTGATGGTCTGGCCGGTATAAGAGCTTAAATCAATAATAACCGTATTCCAGTAATCTTCCTGATTTCCGGAAAGGCTCCATAATTCAGTAGGCCAGGTACTGCCACTATTGGTAGACAGTTCCAATTTGAGGGTCCCCATATGAGGACCATTCATATTATACTTAAATTCAAAATAGGCTTCATTTTCTCCTGTCAAATCAAAACAAGGACTTTCCAAAATAGCAGTGGTACTAAAGTGACCAGTGGCTTCGGTATAGATATAATAATTACCGTCGGCAGCTCCAGAAGGTCCTGTTCCACCTGAATCAGTTGGGCCCGTCTCTCGAGTCCAGTCATTGCTTACAGAATTGGTATTCTCCCAGAGCCCCAAATTGACTTCGAAGCTTTCTAGATAAGGAAACGTGCTCACAGTGTTGGTACAGGCCATAGGTTTAGTGGGGGACATAGCATTCCCGGCTGTCAGGGTATCAACATTCCATAAAATCAATACCATAACAGCTAAACCACATAAAATTGGTTTAGTCATTTGCTAATGTTTTTTAAGTACAATAAATGAATTACTGGTATTAATGACATTAAATCACTAACACAAAGGGGTAAACATCACGAAACTAACTACTAATTCAATGCGAAATTATTGGAGGTATATTATTCTGGTAGACTTTTAGACTAGGAAAAGCAAACCTTGCTTCTCCTATTGTAGAGAATATGATTTGAATAGACTTAATATCCAGCAATAACGAGGGGAATGCTGAATATTTTTGTTTTGGCCGATAAATTATGCTGGAAAGTTTTTTGACATAATATAACCGGTTTAGTTTAGTAAAAATGCTTTGCGCTTATGTTTCGGGCAGCTTGTCTGGATTAGAACAGTAGGATTTTAAGCAGATAATTTAAAAATACATGAATAAACCGTAAAATTCAAGAAATAATCATTAATATTTTAAACATTAACAATTAATGATTTTATAAATAAATAATCTGATTTATGATTAAAAGATAAAGACCTTCCTCAGGTCGATATTTTTCACTCACTGGTAGGTAGGATTTTATTTTGGAGTGGTGGTGGTATAATAATTTAAGAAGTCGTTCACCTAGTTATTCATTTTATTTCCCTCAAAAAGCAACTTTTAAAAATGACTTGAATCTTTAAAAAGGAGTAGAAAGTAAAAAGTAGAAGGTATAAAGACTAACATCAACCAAATCCTTCTACTTTCTACCTTTTACTTTCTACCATACTATTCACAAACCTAAAACACATCTCGTCATGCTTAAAAGTTACCTCCGTACGGCCCTCCGTTACATTTTAAGGCATAAATTATTTTCTTTTATTCATATTACTGGACTGGCACTGGGTATTGCCTGTTTCTTTATGAGTTATTATCATATTCAATATGAATACAGCTATGACAATCAATACAGTAAATCGCCCCATATTTATCGGGTGGTGACCGGTAATGTAGCAAGTGGTGACGGATGGGTGAAGGTCTCTGCTCCTATGCCAGGGAAATTAAGTTCCGATATCCCGGAAATCCAAGAATTTGCCCGTTTGATTAACCTGGATAAATCTTCTAAGACTTCGGTGTTTTATGACCAAAAGACCTTTTATGAAGGTGATTTCTTTATGGCAGACCCTTCGGTGGTCGATTTTTTTGACCTGGAGTTTGTAGCTGGTCATTCAGGTGCTTTAGAAGATTTAAAAACGATGATCATTTCCAGATCTAAGGCAGAGCAGATTTTTGGCTTCAGGAACCCAATAGGGGAAGTTATCCGAATCAATAATGAATTCGATTTTACAGTGGGAGGTGTTTATAATGATTTTGCAGCCAATTCTCATATTAATATGGACTTTATTGTTCCTTTTGAGAATCTGGAAACTTTATTGCCCGGAACCAGCCTGAGAAGCAATTGGGGGCAGTACAATTATTTTGCCTACCTCCTACTCCACCCTGATGCTTCTGAAACAGCGGTGGAGCAAAAAATTCAGCAGATCGAGATAAAAGTCAATGAGGAAAACACCTTTACCTTAGATGAAATTAATCTGCAGCCCCTTGCAGACATTCATTTTCAGTATAATCGAGGTAACCTGAAACCCACTTACGATACCAAAAATGCCTACATCTACGGGATAGCTGCATTGGCCATTTTGATCATTTCCATCATCAATTACATCAATTTGAGTACGGCAGGTTCCACCAAGCGACTGAAAGAAGTGGGCATGCGCAAAACAGTAGGTGCCAATCAAACGCAGTTAATTTTCCAGTTTATCGGAGAATCCCTCATTCTCACCCTCATTGCAACGGTTGTTGGCCTGGGGATTATTCGTTTTGCCCTACTGGATTTTGCCAATTCCCTGTTTGACACTCAATTGGTAATGGATCTTTCCAATCCGGTGGTATGGTTAATGCTCCTAGGTATTATCATACTCATTAGCGGTATTTCAGGTTCTTATATCGGATACTACATTCTGCGTGTGCAGCCTGTTAAGGCCTTAAAAGGTCAAATCAATACAGCTTCTGGCAAACAACCGGTTCGAAGTGTATTGGTAACCGTGCAATTTATCGTGGCCATTACCCTTTTATCCTCCGCCTTATTCATCCAATCCCAATTGACACTTTTACAAAAACAAGATATTGGGCTGCAAAAAGAAGGAGTAATCAATATCCCGTTGTATGAACAGCAATGGAAGGAAGACATTGGTTTTATTAAAAGAGAATTACAAAATTTACCCTATGTGGAATCTACTTCTGCTACAGGTTTTCAACCTGGCATTGCCAATTGGCATCAGAATGTATGGTGGGAAGGTCAGCAGGATGATATTTCCATGAACATTATTAACGGAGATGCCGATTTGTTTCAAACCCTTGGGCTTGAGTTACAAGAAGGAGATGTTGATTACATTACCAATGAACTGAGAGAAGAATTAAGTTATGTCATCAATGAATCCGCTGCGAAAATAATTGGTGAAGAGGATGTATTAGGAAAAAGTTTCTCTCCACTGGGAGCTAATAGCCGAAAGCCGGTATCTGGCATAGTCAAAGATTTTAATTATAAATCATTGCATCATCCCATTGAGCCGGTAGTATTGGTTTTAGGTTCTAGTTTTGAACCCAATAATTTAATGGTAAAAATCCAGAGCTCTAATATTTCTGATGCACTGGCTGGTATAAAAAATAAGCTGGCACAGATTTCTCCTAATGTCAATTTTGAATATAGTTTTGTAGATGAGGATTTCAGCTCGCTTTATGTTCAGGAGCAGCGTTCGCAGACGATTGTTACTTTTTATACCTCAATAGCTATTTTGTTGTCCTTCCTGGGCTTATTCGGCATACTTTCATTTGAATTAAATGAGCGCCGTAAAGAAATGGCGGTCCGAAGAATCTTGGGAATCTCTGACCTTGGGATGGGGACTCTGATATCTGGCAAATTTGTAAAGATTTTAGCCTTTTCCTGTCTGATTGCTGTGCCCTTAACCTGGTATTTTCTCAATAACTGGTTACAAAATTTCACCTATCGAATTAATATGAGGATCGATTTATTTTTGCTATCAATCGTTCTAATTTTCTTTTTAATTGTAGGTACAATGGCGATTAAATGGTTTCAGTTTAAAAGGAGTAATTTGGCAGATATTCTAAAGTATGAATAATAAGTTATGTGGTGGCCGGCCGGCCACCACATAACTTATTATTCTGTTTACACCATCAACTAGCTTTCTTCACCGCATCAACAAGGGCTTTAAGGCAAATATCAAATTTAGTATTGTCAATAAAGCTTATGACCCGCTTACTCTTTAATGCATCAGGGATATCGCATTGTTTTACCAGCACAGGAATGGTATCTACTATCCTTTTCTCAGCCTCCAATTCTACAGATTGATTGATTCCAAGTTTGACCCAATCCGATTGAATCGCTTCTGGGGATAATATGGCGATGACAAAATCTGCATCTGTAAGGCCTTCGATGATGGTGGCTGCAGGTAAGTTCTTAGAGGGGATATCACCTACTCGTACATTGATTTTATTTTCGATGAGTTTGTCACTAATGTATTTTACAAAAAAATCATCTTCATCAACATAAGAAATAAAGACCTTGGGTTCTCCCGTACCATCTTTTATCAAAACGAGTTGTAAAACTTTCAACCAGCTGTTGATATCGAAATTTCCTTTGCTCAAAAAGGCGGAAGCTCCTCTTTTTTGGGCTTCAAATTTAGTGGCATTGTCTATATAGCTGGAGACCATAATGATGGGCGTAAACGTTTTTTTGCTGATCAGCTCAAGTCCTTGAAATTTAGAACTTCTATTTCCAAGGTTCAAATCCAGCAATATTAAATCAAACTCTTCTTTTGGCTGTGTTAATAGCCAGCTCCCACCTTCTACTGAGTAGGCACTGAACAGTTCAACTTCCGGAAAGGCGTGTTTTATGATATGGTGGAATTCTAGTTCATCATCAATCAGTAATATCTTTATTTTTCCTTTCATGGAGGTGGTTTCATTTTAAACTTTTCAAGGGCGTCGATGTATGGATAAATAAAATTTGGTTTGAAAATAGATTACTAAGCCCAAAATGAAATGTAGGGATTGGTAAGCTATTGGTCCGCAAAGGCTTAGCAATCTTTCCAAGCTTAGTAATCCTCTGCTTAATCTAATTTTTTTTGTTCATATAAGATTTTCCAAATAATATTCCTTCATGCAACAACGCTCTTTTCAACTCTATCAAAAATAAAAATAAAGCAGTAAAACTCCTTTGTCCTAAACAGATTTTTTCATTGTAGTTGTTTAATACATCCCCATACTCTTTAAGTATTTGACAATAATTCCCAGTTGGCCTAAATGATAGATATTGTGATGGAGCATGCCATTAATTACGAAGGAATAGGGATAATTTCCTTTAAAATCAGTATCGTAATATTGCTCTTCTAAAAAAGGGTCTTCTTTAGTTTTTAGTAATTCTATTAATTGTGTCAAGCTTGTATGATAATTATTCAAAATGATGGGCCAGGTCTTTTTCTTTAATCTATCATTTGAATACCAATTTTCTTCACAATCATCTGTCAAACTGCCTTCGCCTGTTTGTATTTTTAGGATGGTCTCTTGTTGCCAGGTGGTTAAATGTGAAATGATTTCTGCTACACTATGCAGGTCAGGCTGGGGCCTAATAAAGGCATTATCATCGTTGATTTTTTCCAGCTTGCCCTTATAAGTTGCTCCTACCCAAACTTTTCCATCCTGAATGTCTAGTAATTGTTGGATGATGTGTTCTAATATTACTTTCATTTTTCTTCTATGTAATTCGCCTCTTATAGCAGATAACCAAATTTAAGTTAAAAATTGAGGACGGCGGCGGCCGCCCTCAATTTTTAAGTGATAAATCCGATCATTCGGACAAGGAAAAAGGGCATTCGGACAATTCCTCTTTCGGAAGGCCCAGATTTCTGATAAGTTGAACCTTCAACTGCTCTAATTATCCTTTTAATTAATTTTTAGTTATGACTAGTCAATTCAAAAATAACATGATGGTAAAGCAAGACATTCCGTTTCAGCTGGAATTGAGCCTAAAGTTAGTCATTGAAAAATGGAGGAAGTCCATGTCTCCAGCGGAAAATAAATTAATTGAAATTGAACGAATATTAAAGGAGTACCCCTATTTGGAAGAGCCGATTGATGATATTGCGATTTTGCATCAGCACCAGGATTTTTTGGAGTTATTATTTGAACCCTTGCTATCGCTCAAGAGCTGGTCGAACTCCATAAATTCAATTTGTGTGCCATTCGACCATAACAAATGTTTACTAGCGACAAAGGCCTATGAAAAAACCTTTCACCGGGATACTGTTATTGTAAATGGAATGGAAAGTTTGATGAAAGGTATTCGGATGGATGTTCGATTATTATATGCCTACAAGGCCATTTTAAAGAAGTTTTACAATTTAGATTTGAAAATCGACCTACCGATAACGATCTCGTCCTACAATCAAAAATCGGGATTGTATCGTTATTTTAAATTAATGGGTAATACTCAATTTGTTGAAGTCATCAATTTGGTTCCTTTACCAGATTTAGATGAGCAAAAATTGAAAAAAATGCTCGATCAGGATTTCGATATTGAATCATGGCTAAATATTTTGCCTCCCCAAAATTTCCTCATTAGAGGGGTTACGATGACCACCTTAATGGATATTACCATTGAAGAATCTACGAAAAGAATACAGTTTTCCTTACTTAATCGCAAAGAATCTAAGGAAGCAAAATGGTTCGATTCCATACAACAGGAACTCCGGAATTTATTTCGCTTGCCCAATCTAAGGCTGGGATTAGCCACCTTGCAGAAAAATCGTAAACTCAACTTTGCTTCCAGCCACAAAATATGGAATAGCTTACTAATCAAAGACCTGCCCGAAGAATTACAAAATAATGTTCAATCGACCTTCTACAATAAAGTAATAGAAGAAGGAAAAACCTTCATTTTTGAAAACCTGGAAGATTATAAAGGTAATCCACTGGCTAGCACTTTGGTTGAACACGGCTATCGGAACCTACTATTGATTCCATTATGTTATGAAAATCGAGTCATCGGCATTTTGGAATTAGCAAATCCTGATCCAGGGGCGATTAACGGGCTTTCTCTATTTAAAATCAATCAGGTAAAACCTATTTTTGCTAATGCCTTAAACTACCACGTGGAGGAATTTGAGAATAAAGTGGAGGCTGTAATGCTGGAAGAATACACGGCCATTCATCCTTCTATACAATGGAGGTTTAGGGAAGCGGCTATTCATATGCTGGACAAAAATGGGCCCCAGGAAGCCATTACTTTTGAAGGACTTTATCCTTTTTATGGTTCTCTTGACATCCGGGATTCCTCCAAAAAACGGAATCAGGCCATTTACCTTGATCTGCTGGAAAATCTTGAAGCCTTAGCAAGCCTGTTGAAGGCTATTTCAGAAAAGTATTCACTGTCAATCATTGAGGAATTGGTGTTTCAGATCGAAAGGAAAATTGAAAAATTAAAGAAGCAATTTTCTACTGATGAAGAAGCAGCCTTAACTGAATTTATTCGGCAACGAGCAAATCCTGTAATCCAACACTTAGGACTTCGCTATCCAGAATTTTCCAAAAAAATAGAAGCCTATTTCCATAAAACAAATAAGGACTCCGGTATTTTCGGACAACATCGTTTAGCTTATGATAAGGCGCTCTCCCAACTTAATCGTTGTATGTCTGACATATTGGATCGGGAAGAAAAAGAATTACAAAAACTCGTTCCGTCTTACTTTGAAAAGTATCAAACGGACGGAATAGATTACAACATCTTTTTAGGTTCTTCCATAGCACCCGAATATCCTTTTGACGACCTGTACATCGATAATGTCCGGCTACGACAATTAATTTGGACTTGCAAAATCGTACAAAAATTAAGAGATTCTAATAATTGCCTCTCTGCCCCTCAAAGCGATACCAAAAGCAAGAAAAACCAAAAAGTATTATTAGAAATTGCTCCTTTAATTCTGGCTTACGGTAGTCAAATAACCCTTAAATTCAGAATGGACGAAAAAAGACTGGACGTAGATGGCTCTTATAATATTCGGTACGAAATTGTCAAAAAAAGAATTGATAAATCAATTGTTAAGGGGACCAAAGAGCGATTGACTCAGCCTGGCCATATCGCTATCGTTTACACCCATGAGAAGGAAGCCCGTGCTTATCGCCAGCATTTTGAATTCCTAAGGGCACAAAATTTAATCAAAGAAGAATGGGAAGAATTAGACCTGGAACTAATGCAGGGAGTCAAGGGACTCAAAGCTTTGCGGGTAAAGGTTCTGTAATTCAATAGGTATCAAGGAGGAAGAAATCAGGATTTTAATGTTCCAAGGGTGATTATATCATTTTTAACCTGTTGATCAATTCTTCCTTGTAACTTTTACTAACGGGAAGAGTATGTTGACCAATAGTAACATAACTGCAATTATCACTCAACTCATCTACCTTGGTAAGATTAATAATATAGGAGCGATGAACTCGGGTAAAATTATTTGCCCCCAGCTTTTCTTCAAAAGCCTTAAGAGGGAGGGTTAATAGATATTCTTTTTCGGCGGTGAATACTTTGCAGTAATTGCGTTCTGCTTCTGCATACAAAATGTCGGCAATAAATATTTTAATCATTTTTTCTTTATTCCTGACGAATATTCTATCTGACAATATGTAACTCTCTCCTGATTCTTTCAGTGCAGTAAGTTCCGAATTGGTATTACTGGGCAGATTAGCAACTTGTTGATTCTGTTGATTAAGAAGTGCCAATTCGATGGCTCGTTCAAGATTTATTTTTTTAAAAGGCTTGGAGATGAAAGCGTGAGGTTTTGTTTTCTTGGCTTCATTATAGGTTGCTTCATCAGAATTAGCCGTTAAAAAAATGATGATGATGTTAGGAAAGAATTCTTGTACCTGTAAAGTAGTCTCTATCCCGTTAAGATCCCCTTTAAGGTTGACATCCATAAGGATAATATCAGGTTGATGTCTTTTTATTTGTTCAATAGCATCTTCTCCCCTGGTGGCAATGCCCATAATCTCATACCCTGACCGGGATAAATGGACAGATATGTCAGAAGCAATGATCATATCATCCTCTACTATTAAAATTTCAGTATTCTTCATAGTACAGTATTATTTCTTTAACTTCATTTGGGCACAGATAATCATCGTCTAAGCTAAAGATAGCTCATTCACTCAAATTTTTAAATCTTTGCTCTTCCTGTAAAATATTTACTTTGCAAGGGAAAGTATTCTTATAATGTATCACCAAAACCCTTTTATTAGTAAAAACTAGAAAATGACTAGCCGATCTTTAATACAATATATCCGACTAGGTATCCGGAGGATGGGTGTTTTGTTTTTCTTTGCTTGTTTTCATGCAGGTGTTACCCTTGCCCAGCATTCTGATGTTGATTCTAGTGATTTACATTCACTTATTAAAGATTTAAAACCGCAGCTCCAGAATAAACAATTGGATTCGACCACTTTCCATCAAGCGCATAGTTTATTACAGCAAGCTTTAAGTATTAACGATTCTACCGCCATTGCGAATCTTTACTATTGCCTGGCTGAATGGCATAACTTTAATTATGATTATTTCGAGGAACCTAATGACTCTGCTATTGTATATGATAAATTGGCGATAAAGTATTTTGCCGCTCTCGATAGTATCGATCTCCTAATCAATCAATATTACTACCTCTCTCTCGATCTGACCAACCTGGTCAGGACCAAAGAAGCCGAAGAAGCCGCATTCGAGGGTATACGACTGGCAGAAGCCCATAATGAAAAGGAAATGGTGACAAAATTTTATATTAACCTGGGCAGTATATATATTAATGTTAATGATATAGTCAAAGCCATTGAGTATTTACAAAAAGCGACCTCCTTATTACAGGAGCAGGAATTTAACTATTTAACTCTGCAAGCATACTCGGAGCTTGCAGTTGCTTATAACTTAAATACTAAATATCAGAAGGCTGTAGATGCTGCAAACACCGGAATAAATAGTGTTTTAAATGATTCAGAAGAGGAATACTCCTTTGACATTGTTAATATTTATCGATACAGAGGAGATGCTTATTTCCATTTGAATGAATATGACAAAGCACTCAAAGATTATAATCAGTCCTTACGGATTTCCGATCAATATCTAGAAGGACTAATGAACCCTTTAACCCATGCTAGTTTGGGCAGAGCATACCGGGTTCAGGGAAAATATCAGCTAGCCCTCGAACAGTTAAAAAAGGCGGAGGATTACATGAATAAATATGGAGATGAGGTCGGCTTTTTTAATTCTGAGATGGCCCAAACGCTTACAGAACTCGGTAGGTATAAAGCAGCTATCCCCTTTCTAAAAGCTTATCACCAGGATCAGACTAGCACATTAAACACTAAGATTCAAAGTCTCGAATCAGAATTACTGGCTAAATATGAAAGCCAGCAAAAAGATAAAACCATCCAATCCCAACAATTAGAACTCAAGCAACAAAACCAAATCCAATGGCTGAGTTTTGGTATTCTAGCCTTGCTGGTCAGTATACTGGGGGTATTATTTTGGTTCTACCAAAATAACAAACAAAAAAATCTGCAACTGCTGAATCTAAATGAAGCCTTAGTTTCTACCAATGCACAGCTCGATCAGCGCAATGCCCAGAAAGAAATATTATTAAAAGAAATTCATCACCGAGTCAAAAATAACCTCCAGACCATTTCCAGTTTGCTCAGTCTACAATCCGTCTACATCGATAACCCTGAAGTTATGGGTGCCGTCACCCAGAGCCAAAACCGGGTGCAATCCATGGCCTTAATCCACCAAAAGTTATATCAAGGCGAGAACCTTGCAGTAGTCGAAATGAAGGACTATTTGCGATCACTGAGCGAACGCATTATTGACTCCTACGGAATCGATACCGAGCAGATTCAAATTTCTTTCCCCATGGAAAAAGTGGAAATGGACGTGGACAATGCAATACCCCTGGGCCTAATTGCCAATGAATTAATCACCAATTCCTTCAAATATGCCTTTCCTAAAGCGCGAAAAGGAAAAGTCGAAATCAGCCTTAAAGAGATAAAAGAAAAAGAATACACTTTTTTGGTAAGAGACAACGGAGTAGGTAAAAAGAACAATCAGGAAAAACAAAAAACGGGATTTGGTAGCCAGTTGGTCCAGATGCTGGTCCGACAAATCAACGGAAAGCTTCAGGTCCAATCTGAAAATGGATTGGCCACCAGAATCCAATTCAGCCTGGGCTAAATTTAGCTAGTATTTTTTATTGATCAATCATTGATTTTTCTTTTCCTCCAGGTGATTTCATTTTTTGACACAGACTTCGTGCACAGACTGTTACTGACTTTCACTGCTTAAGTTTATATTGAATAAAATCAAACTTTCCTGTCTTCTGCGGGTTGTTTAGAGATGTGAAACATTGTCGATTTTTATACTCTACTTTTTACCCAGCATAATACAACACACATGGACAAGCAATCCGAAATAATCTGTGACCCTGAAACTGGCTTATGCATCCTACCTGCTTTCGAAGGCGAGGCAAACGAACCCATTGAATTTCGTGAAGATTTGGAGATCATTTACGTTGGAGACCCCATGTGTTCCTGGTGTTGGGGGATATCCCCTGCCTTGCATCAATTGGAACAACAAGCTAAGCAGAAGGGCATTGCTTTCCGGATTGTAGTGGGAGGACTTCGCCCTGGCGGTGGCGATGAGTGGAACGAAAAATTCACTTCTTTTTTGGGGCATCACTGGGAAGAGGTTAACAAACGCAGTGGACAACCCTTCAACCATGACCTCCTTAAGCGCGAAAGCTTCAATTATGACACAGAGCCCAGTTGTCGGGCAGTAGTGGCTGCTCGCGTACTTGATCCAAATTTAGAACACCAATTCTTTGAGTTGGTGCAGCACTATTTTTATGTACAAAATCAGGATCCCAATCAGGTAAACTTCTACGCACCCATTTGCTCCAAATTGGGATTGTCTTTTGAAGATTTTAAAACTCTGTTTGAGTCGGAAGAAGTAAAACAACGTACTCGCTCTGAATTTGCCATCAACCGGCAGTGGGGTGTACGTGGCTACCCCACCGTATTGTTCCGCAAAGAGGATCAATTGCACATGCTGGCACGTGGTTATGCCAGCAGTGAGGATATGTGGCAGCGATTAAGCCAGATAGGTTAATATTTTAGCTCAATAAAAGGGTTTAGTCTCGAAAGCAAATCCGATCTCGTATATAATTTCCCACCGTATTGGCGGCATTGTTATAATTGGAAAGTACGATCACAAAATAGTCAGATTCGGGAAACCATTCGCAACGAGAACTTAGGCCATAAAAATTGCCATTATGACCGATCTTATGTATTCCTCTGGTTTGGTCAATCATAAAGCCATATCCATATTTTAGGGTTAAAAATTTGGAGTCAATATTATCAATTTTCGGACTGCTTATTGTTTGAAAGTTCTCTTTTTTTATCAATTTCCCATCCTTTAATCCTTTCATAAAAAAGAACAGATCGGAAGTAGTTGAATAAAATGCACCGGATGGTTTACTGCGATGGGGCAGCTTAGTGTGAATATTTTTTCTGTGGGAAGTGGCATTTTTGGAGTGATATCCCATGGCAATTTTGTCTTTATCTCTACTCAAAACAAAATCTCCGGATTGGTTCATCTCTAGTCGATCAAATATATTTTCCTGGATATAGGTATAAAAATCCTGTCCTGAAACCTTCTCAATGATCAGGCCAGCGAGATTGAAACCCTGATTGGTATAGTTAAAGGTGTTTGGCACTTGATAGTTGTCATAATTTTTCAATTGGGGAAGGTTTTCCAAATGGATTTTATACAAATCATTTAGGGAACTTGCCTTTTTCTCCGCCTTGTTGTATTTCTTCAACTCATCCAATTCGATTCCCGAAGAGTGTGTCAGGAGGTGATGGATCGTCACTTTCTCTCCAATCCATTTTGGATAGTCCGGTAAAAACTTTGAGATAGGATCATCATAGGAAAGTTTTCCCTGCTCTACCAACTGAGCAATCGCGGTAGCTGTAAACATTTTACTTGTTGAGGATATTAAATATTTCGTATCTGGCTTATTTGCTAATTTGGAAGCCTTATTGGCAAAACCATAGGATTCATTTAGGATGATTTTATCTGCCTGTGCTATTAAAACACTTCCTGAAAAAAGATCAGCCTTTGATAGCTTATTGAGATGCTTTTTTATTTGATCGATGTTTAGTTCAGCTGCTTTTTCCCGTTTTTTTAAATGTCCTGGAACTGCTCCACGCAGCACGCCCAGGCGTCGGATGGGTTTGTCATCATCGGTAATGCGGTGTATTAGCCCCACATAAACCTGGGATTTCTGACCTTTGGCCCAGGAGACCGTCCTGGTATCAATAGTATCCTTTTCGATAGGAAGTAATTCAAGGAATCCAAACTCCCGATGAACATTGAGCCAATAATTGCTAATAATGGGTACTCTTGAGTTTAAAAAACCAGTGTAGTTTTTACTGAAGTTTTGTTTGATGAATCTTTTTAATGCCTTTTTATTTCCTGAGTTATAAATTTTGACAAATGCTTCCAGTTTTTTATTCTGCAACACTTCTGCCAGTTCATCCTGAGTAGGATTGACAATTGAGCCATGTGTTGGGAACATATTCTCCTCCTTAAAATTAAAGGTCATCAATGAAAGAATTACTACACCTGTAGTAATAAAAGACATGGTCATTTTTAAATCGTTTTTCATAATCAAACTTTGTTTATATTTTGTCTATAAAGGATAGAATTTTCGCTTGATTTGGTAGTATCGTTGATACTGATCCCCTTTGATGGTTTTACCTTGAAATTTTAATTTACCCTTTCGCCATTTGAGGTGGTGCATTTCTGAAAGAGAAGAAATAAGGCCATCTTCAATCATGGCTTCACCCAGAGTTTTTAAATATAAATTGAAGTGACTGAGTTTTTTGTCGAAAGAATTGGGTATCATACTAGAATTTGGGAGAGTGATACCCGAATTGAAGCTGATAATTTGACTCGCTTTGGTTTGCTGGTCTGTTTTTCGAGGTAGTTTGTACCCTTCTCTTTTATAAGAAAAATGAGGCCAGTGTTCTGAATCAAAATGCTTTTCAATCAGCTTTTGAAAAGGAAGGAATAAGGCATGGGGCAAACGGGTTCCGTTGACATACATGGCGCCATAGCTTAAAGAGATGGTATTGCCCCTTCTTTTTCTTAAATAAGATTGTAAGCTATAGTTTGATTTTATCGCCGACCAAAATTCTTTTTTGAAGCTTTGGTAACCAAAATTTAGGTCAAAAGCTTGAAGGCTTGTTGCTGCAGGGGGATTTTTAATGCCTGTTTTAACTTTAGATACAGGGGCAATGGATGCAATTTCCGGGCTTAGATCCAATGGATAATTTAGAGGTTTGATAGTTGTTTCGATTGGATCGAAAGATAGGTAAACTGCTCTGGTATAGCCTTTTTTCTGATCAGAATCAGAGCTTGATTTTTGCAATTCTTCAGGCTCTGATATATTATCTATTGGAGTTGGGCTTGTAATAGAAGGCTTATGGAAAGATTGGGAAGAAGTGATGGGTAATTCCACCTCCGGTTCCTGAATAATTTCATGGGATGAAAAAGGGAAGGTAAATGAAAGTAAAAAACAGCTTAGTAATAATAAGGGGGTAAAAAGGTGATTTTTGCTATCAGAATTGTTGGAGTTTTCTGATAGCAGAATTTTTTGAATGCGTTTGCTTAGCAAATTATATTGTTGGGAATTTCTGGTGAAAGGCGAACCGAAAGATAGATTGGAGTATTTTGCGGCTACTCTTAAGAGGGTGTCAGCATAGGTGGCTCGATCTTCAAGGAGTTCGATGGTTTTGCTGTCGGCTGCGGCTTCCATCAGTTCAAATAAGTGTTTTCGTATAAGATAATTAAGTGGTTGGAAGTAAAAGAAAGCCAGGCTCAGATGAGTCAATCGAGTCCAGAATGGATCATTCCGAAGCAGATGTCCAAGCTCGTGGGCCAATATCCCCTTGATATTATCCTCATCCATTTGGTCAACAATCCAACAAGGCAGAAGGATTCTGGAACGGGTCAATGCGGCAGGACTATTAATTCGATCGGTAATAAGTATTTTCGTGTTTTTGTTATAGCCACATTTGATTTTAAGCTCCTCCAATAGGTCCAGGATTTTCCTATCCTCAAGGGTTTTCAGGTTTCCAAGGGATCTAATAAATCGGTAATAATTGAGGTAGAATAAAAAAATTAGTGATAATCCTATACCAAAAAGGATGTAGATCTTCGCTTCGAAGAATAGGGCATTTCGGTTTTCATGAAATGTGCCTTGATGAAGATTGTTTGACCTTTCCTCGTTTATAATGGTGATTGTGGATATCTGGTTTACAGGACCTGGATCTAGCTTAGTTTCTTCCAATGATTTTTGAGCAAATAAGTCCAGCACATTAAAACTTCCCGAGTGGGTAGCCACCTGAAGCCCCGATGTAAGCATGCCTAACAATAGGGCTGTTTTCCAAATTAAGAGGCTTCTTGTTGGTACCAAAAAGTATTTAAAAAGCAAGAGTATTTTGGCCAAGATATAGAACAGGGTGCTATGAATGAGATAAGTCAGCAGGAAAGCACTCAGGAAAGTAGTCAAGCTCATTTCTTACTTTTTTGTTGTTCAATGAGGTTTTTCAATTTTTCCAATTCTTCCTGGGTCAATGCTTGCTCATTCACAAGAAAATTGACGAGTTGGCTTGAGTTGCCCTGAAATAGTTGATCTACAAGACTAGAGACCATACTGCTTTTGGTATCACTTTCCGTTATCAAAGGCCGGTAAACATATTGGCGGCCTACCGTCCTATAAGTTACAATCCCTTTTTTGCGAAGACGAGAAAGTACTGTTCCTATGGTGGTAGGAGCCAGTTTTTTATGATTTTTGAGGGCTTCTTGAATTTCGAGCACGGTGGCTTCTTCTTTAGCCCAGAGAACTCGCATGATCAGCCATTGAAGCTTGTCTAGTTTAGCCATGTTGAAACTATTATTACAAGTGTAGTACTACAAATGTAGTAATAAATTTCATTTTTCGATGGATTTAGTGAAAATAAATTTGAAATTGGGGGGTGAACTGTTTAATTTTTACTAACGGATACTGCTGCAGTCATTAACTCGAACTTTCCACTACGAGCATCTGGCCACAGAACGTGAAATCGACCATCGGCTGCTGCAGTTAAACCAAAATAATCTCCTCCCCATGACCATCTACCACTTTCTGTAACGTGCTTTCCAGCCTTATCATTTGGACAAGACAAGCTATCCCCTACTCTTACAGGCTTGGCAAAAGTTTCTCCTCCATCAGTGGATACGGTAATGTATGGAGTAACACATTTATCTGGGCTATCTCTATTATCCAGCCAGGCAACTGCGACCATCCCATCTTTATTGACGGCAATGTGCGGATCTCTTCTTTCACCCTTTAAAGTAGCTGGTAACTCGATGGGTGTAGCATCAGACCAGTAGTCGCCCTTATATTCGCCTTTAGAATACATAAATAAAATAGAAGTACCATTATCTCCTCCACAAGCACTATACAGACGATCTTTAAATGCTCCATCCGTTGTATCTGCTACCAGGTCATTGGCTCTATCATAACATGATTCAGTAATCATCTTTGGAAAAGTAAATGTCCTGCCCCCATCTTTTGAACTTATCAACCATTCCCGTCTCGTTTTTAAAATTCCTCTCCAATTTCCATTTTCGTCCTTTTGTGGGCCTTTGACATGTCTTTGAAAATCTTGATATATTATAGCTAAGGAGCCATCAGAAAGTGTAGCAACACCATCTATTGCCAGGTTTAAATTACTAGGAAAAACCAGGTTCTTTTTTTCAATATATTGATAACCTCTTCTATTGGGCTTCATTGATTTCCCAACATATATAGCAGTGCGTCTAATGTTATCACCATCTCTTGCTGATTGATGTGAAGCGATAAAAATAGAACCATCTTTAGTAAAGGTCGATCTTGGGCCATCATGAAAATAACCTAGGGATTGAACGTTTTTGTCCCAGCTTTGACCTCCATCAGATGAAAAATATGCAAACAGTTGATTGGAAGTTTCCATATCTAAAGCCGTTAATACAGCGCCTTTTTCGGTAAGGGATACCCAAGGATCTGCACAGAAGGTGTTGGGGAGATCACTTCGATCCCAGCTCTGCCCCCCATTATTGGAGACAAAAGCAGCGCAACGTTCAACACTTGAATCTCTTTTTTTTAAGGTAGAATTAACCCATCCAACAGCTAGCAAGTGGTTGGGCTTGTTAGGATGTGCTGAAATATATGGCTCAAAAAATTGTTCATTTGGCAGGGCTTCATTTAATTGAATGTTTTTCCCAACTTGTATTTCCAAATTTTGTCCTGGGACATTCAAGGGGCTTAAAAATAATAAGGATAAACTTATGAATGGAACTGTTTTTCTGTATTTCATGATATCAAAACTTTTAATTCGATATCAAATTAAGAACTAACATTTCAATAAAATTGGCGAAATGGGACAATAGTGAAGTCTATTAGAAGTAAGTACATAAATTAGATCCTTAATGAAACTCCCAATTTTCAGACCAGATTTAAGGGAATAATTTTTTGCCTTATCATTTGGAAGAATGTTAGCATTGATTCTTCATTTTATCCATTAACATTAAAAATCATCCTGGGAATGGATTTATTAACTATTTGATCCAACTCCCTAACCACATTTTTATCTCTTACGCTCCCATTTGTAGTCCACTTTTGGATGGGTTTTGTAGACATAATTATTGGGCCCACTATATCTTCTCCATCCCAGGACTCCCATACACCAATCCCCACTTTTATTGAATTATATTCTGATATAAAATTATTAAAGATACACAGTACTGCAGGTCCTTCAATTTTATGTGGGGCAACTAATCGCAATGCTCTATTTTTAATTGCAAAAATTATGCTCTCATAATAAATCTGACTTCCATCATCATCTTTATTAGATTTTTGGGTATACAAGTAGTTACCCGAATAGTAATTCCTATAATCTTCCTGGGTATGCCTCCAATGTGCTTTCTGATCTTTTACACTAATAAAATACGTGTAATATTTTTTTCTAAGTGGTTCAATCGTTGTCCCACTTGAGACAACAGGAAGTTCTATTTTTCTAGCTAAAAATTCCATAATGTTAAATCCGAATGAATTAAACAGATTACTAAAACTCGCACCCATGATTGCACCACCTAAGCTGATGAAAATAGTTTTTGATGTAATGTCTTCTCTAAGAACCCCAATAATGATAAACAACAGGGCTATTATTAGGAGTAGTGATAGTACGATTCTCTTAGTTCTAAGTGTCATGAAAGGGCTTTTAAGATTCAATATCCATAATAACTATGACTATCAAAATAAGTATTTCTAAATATATCAATTTCGAAAAATCAAATTAAGTGAGCATTTCACCTGGTAAAATCACCTACTTCCCTAAAGATCTCTACGGAGACCCGTTCGCCCAAATCATGCATAGACCGCATTTGACTAGGCTTGCTATCTTGCCAAAATTTCTTCCAGTGATTGAGTGAATCCCATCTGGCTATCGTCTTTATTTCGGTGGCATCTTTATCATTTTGCAACATAAAACTACCTCTGGCTCCTTCAACCTCCTCATGAATTTGATTGGTTGTTTTTTTCCAGGTCTCAATGAAAATCTCTAATTTTTCCGGCTCTACTTTCCAGTTATAGATTATTCGAATCATTTTATTATTATTTTGTCCAGACACTTAGCTGTCCTTTTTAGATCCATCTTCAACTTTAATTACTTTTCCGATTACGTTTTCTTTTGGTATCCATCCATTAATTTTTCCTAGATTATTTCCAATTAAAATTTCAGTATCATTAATTTCTTTGGCAATGTGTAATAAATAATTGTTTTTCCATTTGATAAAAATTACATCATCCAAATGGACAGCAGTTCCATCAATTTTTTCTATAGTTACTAATTGCCCACTTTCAATCCTTCCTCTCATTGATCCTCCATGGGGTCGAATTTGACAAACCCCGTATTCATTAAGTTCTTTCAAAGCATCTTTTACCCATCCCATCTTTTCCTTATTTTTTGAATTGCTGAATATACCTGAGAGCCAGGCAAGCTAAAGCTGCATAGATTGGCGACTTTAAGGCCTTGCATTTTTGGCATCGCTATACCTATAAATACCAAAGCCCTTTAAATTTAAGAATTCTTTATTGGTAATATCTGTACTTTCATCATATTCAGCCGCCCATTCCACAAAGGCATTTTCGAATTCATTATTCATTCCTGTGGTGGCAAAATAATCCCAGATTTCTGGAGATGGCGACATTTCATAGACGTTAAATAGAATAACAATATTCACCGTTTTATTGAGTTCCATACCCGCTTGTGCCAGCAAATTTAATTTATTGACAATAGAATTCTCCGCCGTAGAGCTCGATAATTGCCAGGCATCGGTATGATAATTGGTTAAGAAAATTTCGTCATGGTGCATTACCAACTCTTTTGCGATGGTTAAACTTGGTGGCATGCCTGGGTCTTTAATTTTACCAATGTAGAATTGACGGGTAATATCTGCATTGAGTGGGGCAATTTGACCAGGAGGCGGAGTAAATTTCAAATCATTTACCTTGTCAATCCAAGGAACATAGTCATCGGTAAAGTTCATACTGCCGTTCCAAAATTCAATTTCGCTGACAATGCCGTCGGGTTTACTGTCTTTCCGGCCATCATGGTATTCTTCTATTTCAGTGAAGGAATCACCAAATCCGGCAGAAACAAAAGACACGCTCACATAGGGATCTTGATTATGGGCCTTGTTCACAAAAGCACGCAAATTATTGTCTAATCCATCTCCAAGGGCCGCTCCAATATTATAGAGATATATGTCCGTAAAATCATTCTCATCAACCCAGGCAAGCAAATCATCTTCGAGGGTGCTATTGCCTAAAATACCTGCGTGATAAAAATCATTGATGTACACCCCTCTGTGTTCTGCCAGGAGACCAACTGAAATAGAGTTATCATCGTCGTCGCAAGAACAAAATAGAATAAGCGTTAATAATATTGTTGTTGAATATTTCAAGTGATAAACTTATATTTTCATTAATCCTCTTCAAATGGAGCAACTAAATTATCATGAAAATCCTAGAGATTACTTACATTCTTACCATAGGGTTTTAAATATCCTCTTAAATCAAAACTGAATTCCATCCTGGTTTTTTAGTTTGTTTTGTCGAATGACTTCAATCGGTTATATACCTTATGTGGGGAACTGTCTAAGGTGGAGAGGTATGATGAGCCAATTGTTACGAGCTGACATTCAACACTCTTATTTCTCTTTTTTGAGGATTTCTTCGATTTGATAAATTAATTCTGGAAGTTTATGTTCTATTATATTCCACACAATTTCATAGTCAACTCCAAAGTAATGATGAATAAGTTTATCTCTTGTTTTAGCCATCAGTTTCCACTCAATTGTACTATATTTTTCTCTTGTTTCCTCATCAATCTTTTTAGTTGCTTCTCCTATAATTTCAATACTTCTTACAACTGCTCTCTTTAGTATCTCATCTTCACAAAATGAATCATAATCAATGTCTTTTGTGTTATCTATCACAAATTTAGATTCATCCAAGATGTGTCTTAGAAACTCAATCCATGATTTGGACATATTCCACCTCTTTTTCTATATATGGCTTAATGTATTTACTCAATGATTCTAGGGTAACTAACTCAACATCTCTATCAAAATTTGATTCTAAATAATCTATTAATCCTAAGAAATTGTCTATTGTTTTTTCACCCTTTTCATATTCTACCATAAAATCTACATCACTTTGATCTTCTTGTTCACCTCTGACAAAAGAGCCAAAAAGCCCTAATCTTCTGACTTTATATTTACTGATAACCTCCCTGTTATCTTCAATAAACTTAAGGATTTGATCTTTATTTTTAATTCTCATTCGCTTAGATTTCAGTTTACATTCATAAAGTAGCTGTTTTTTCTTTCAAACTCAATAATTTACCTAGAATCCATTTATTTACACCACAAAATTTGCAAATTTCAAGTTAAATCTATGCTCATTCCCTAAATTTGGTTTCGATCACCAATATCTTAGTGCCTTGCCTTTTTCAAGGAATTCTTTCAATGATTCGCGGATAAGGTAATTCCATCCACCAACGAAATTCTCTCTCCTAAAATCTGGATTTGTAAATGTTTCAAGTCCTTCATGGGTGAGTTTCACTTTTGTCTTTTCATCAATGGGAGATAATTCAAAGGTAACGAAGGAAAGTCCAGTGTATCCTTCATATTTCCAGGAGTATTTAAGCTTTTTCAGAGGAACTACTTCTAATACCTCGCACAAATGAAGATATCGTTTATTTTCCGTCCCGCCTTCAAATTGAAACGTAAATCCCACTTCTGGTTTGAAATCAGAAATATCGAAATACCACTTTTTCATTAAAGCTTTTTCTGTTATTGCACGCCAAACAAGCTCTAATGGGGCATTGAATTCTTGTTCTATTATTAATAATTGATTTTCCATTTTATTGGGCAGTTATAGTTGTTCTTTGGATTTGGATTGTAATTCATCCAATAATTTGTCCAACTGATTGAGCTTAGCAGTCCACATTTCTCTGAAAGGTTCTAACCATTCGGCAACTTCTGTTAGTTTTTCAACTTCAAGATTGCAATGGCGTTCCCTGCCTTGTTTTTTTATGGTTATTACACCACATTCCTGCAGGTATTTAATATGAAGGGATACCGCCTGTCTGGTCATATCAAATTTCTCTGCTAAAGCATTGACATTCCGTGACTCTTTTGTTAGAGATAGCAGTATACTTCTTCTAGTTGGGTCCGCTATGGCATTAAACACATCTCTTTTCATAGTTTTTGTCTTATATGCAAGTATTTACTTGCAAATATATAAGAAAGCATTTGCTTGCGCAAATTTCTTTTTAAGAAATGACAATTATAGAAAATAAGGTGTGATTTAGTGGTGGAGGGTATTAATTGTCGCTAATGGTTGGTAGTTATATCAGTTAAACCGGCTCCGATACAAGTGGCACTCTTTCACTGAAATGACTGGCACCCTTTTGGAGTGTCCACCTAGTTGAAGTCCTGGTAAAACAAGCTTTCTAATCCCTGCCCTACCTCTTCAATTGAAAAACCATAAAAGAAAAAGCAATATTGATTAACTCATAGCTACGTTTTTTATCCCCCTGTTAGGCTTCGTATAACACCAGAGCAGAAAGTCTTCGCTTGCATCCAACTTTCACTCTTAGTTATTAGCAGCCGTTTTCATTTTTATATGTTTTTTTTCACCCATTCTCGAAGCCACCAATTCGTATCCCCGCTTTTTTCAATACATTTCATACTTTCTAAATTAGACAGTATTTTTTTGAAATCATCAATTAGTATTTCATTTCGATTTTTCGACTTTAAATATTGATTAAAGAGTCTGAATGATTTTTCTTCTTCAATCCAATTTCTTTCTGTATCACGATTTTCCCACATTAGCTTAATTGTCATTGCATGATTTTCGTCTAAATCAATTTTAATGTTCGACCATACTTTATTCCAAACTATTAACGCAGCTAGAGGAATCAAATAAGGAGTTGCAATTACTCCTGCAATTGTCAATCCTATTTCGGAGGAATCAATTAATAACTTCCTCATATTTAAAAGAATATTTCCTGGTTTAATACTGCTTCCAGTATTCTTAATGTTGTCAATGGTTAAATATTCAAATTTCGGCGGTTCCATTTTTGGGAATTCAGGTTTCCTTATTCGGCATAGTTTCTCAATTATTAAAGCCGAATCTTCTTCCGATAATTCAGGAATATTTTCTCGTATTGTATTTATTAGTTCTTTTTTCATTTTTTTTAATTACAGCGAACGGTCAGCACACATGATGCCTGCGACCAATGGGGAACGAGTATACGAGTGTGCTTTGTTCTGCGATTTATTCTTTGTTTATTTCATAGGCTTGTTTAATCAATTCAAATACTATTTTTAATTTAGTGTCATCTTTAAGAATAATTTCATAATCACCATTTCCTAGGTGACCAATATTAGAAACATTCTTCGTTAAGTTTTGAGGATCATCCAAATTCCCGAAATTTACATTTAACCACACTTTCACTGACTTTTGCTGAACCTTAATGTCAGTGATGTTTCTATTCAATTTAAATGATATATAATGTTTATTATATTTTACGCTAACTCCATCAAGAGATAGCAAGAAATTCTTTAGTTCATTATATATGCTAACTATTTTAACATCCTTTATCTTATTAATATGATATTCTTCATTAACCTCTATTTCGTCTGAAATGGTATCGTTCAGCTTAATCAATTCTAAAATCTTTGCATTCAGTATTACTGGTTCAACCTCTAAAGATGAATTATGTACTAAATGATTTCTAAAGGTACTAATGCTTTTTATTGCATCAATAGTCTCTTGAGGTATTAGGTTTATTTGGGATAAAACCTTTAAGCTTTGCGAGATTGGATAAATACTTTTTTGGATAGAATTATTTGACTTACTAATCTGACTATTTAACTTTGATAAAGTGCCTTCCAGTTTTTTGAAGTTATTGATAAATGCTCCAATCTGCTCATTCCTTTCGCTCGCAACATTTTCAACAACATTCTCAATTTCATCATCAGGAACAGTAATTGTTGAAAGCTTTTCAATGGCATCATCAAGAATAGGAGTAATTTCGTCAGCTAAGTCTTCAACTTCATTCAAATCTCCAATTGAAACAAATCGGCTGTGTGCTATTGCATTTCTTAATTTGTATAACCTCTCCCATCTTTTGCTGAGAAACTCATCTTCACAGTCAACAAGTTCTTCAAAATATCTACTCCAATTACTTTCTGGTAATAATGACTTGATTTCTGATAGGTTTAATTCATCGATATTGTCTGCCTTACTCAACTTTTGAATTAGTGACTCTTTATGATTTGGATATTTTTCGCTAAATAGAAAATTACTAAGCTGAATAAAATCAACATTATGTAAAAAATTTGGATCTCTAGATGTAGATTTTATAGATTCAATTACTTCTTCAGGCATTCGTTCTGAAGTCCAATTTATTCCAAGGTTTATATACATAAACTTTGTCAGAAGTTTTCTCATTAAGTTTTCTACTCTATAAATTTTTGAATAGGCTTGTTCAGCGTAGTATTGAGATATATCATCCCAAAGTTTATATACTGTTGGATTAATAATAGAAAGTACACTTCTTATAGTTCTAATTGATTTAACAAATTTAGGAATGTCATTCTCATTACTGCATTCAAAATGCAGGACGAAATAGGTGGGCTTCTTATCAGCATTTATCTTTCCTGTTTCTATTTTATATTCAAATTCATAACCCTTTACAGAAATTTTTGAATTAGAAACCTTTTCAATATCATCGTCTGAAAGTAGTAAACTCTTTAATGATCTTAGGGAATTTGTATTTCTATTAGCAACAATTACAAGAAATTCGACTTTGTACATATAATCTAAAACTTAATAGTATTTATTTTTTTTATTTTGCACAACGGTTAGTTCAAACGGTGTGCCTGCAATAGAATTCTCATTTAACTGATAAAGAAGAAATTTCTAAAACTCCCAATATTGTCTCAAGTCTTTAGACAGGCATAATCGGTTGAATTTTCTTAAGTGAATCTATGATGTAATGACTTTTAGGCTTTCAATTTCTAAAAAATGTTTATCAGAGGTAAATAAAGGGAGTCCATTTGCAATACAAATTGCAGCGATCCAAATATCATTTTCAGGTATCGGTTTTCCTAAGATACACTTCTTCTCTTGTGGTCAGGTTTTATGTTTCTTTCAATTTATTTTAATTTCTCTTTTTTTCAAAATTTGTTTTTCACCTAACGTTCAACACACATGATGCCTGCGACAGTAAGGAGCGAGTAAACGAAGTGTGCATTGTTGGCTGCCGTTTCATTCTAAATCTCTTAATTCTTTTTTCAATTGACCTGATAATTTATTCCATTTTCTAGATTTCAAAGTCATTATTATTACAATATTATTCCCTTTTTCACCAAGTTGATCAGTATAAGCTGAACTTTTATAAACTTCTATTGATTTTATCCAAGTTGTCTTTATTTCCTGTAGAAACACTGTGTCTGAATCTGAATACTTTATTTCAGTTTGATAATCTTTAATTTTAAATATGAACAATGGATTAGTTCCAATTTCTGGGCAGGCAAGTCTATAGACAGTTTGCCAATCAATTGAATTTTCAATTTTCTGACCTTTCAGTTGGATCAGAAATATTAAAGCTATAAATAATGAATAACCAATCTTTATATTTTTTTTCATTTTATCTATGAATGGCAGCTAACTTGCAGTTAAATCATGCGTTTATTTCCACACCCCTTCAAGTTACCTATTCTTCCCTTGAATTGAAAGTGAAAAAGATTCGAATCCCCATAACCCACATATAAAACCAATCTACATAAATTAAAACTATTTTTGTTAACACCCCATTAAAATACAAAAATAGAAACAAATTGTTTTATATTTATTCCCCCCTTCTTCCCCTTACAGACACAAATACATACTACTGAGAAACTTTATCATGTTTGACAGAGCCATACTGCATATGGACCTGGACGCCTTTTTCGTGTCCGTAGAGGTCCTTAAAGACAGTAGCCTAAAAGGAAAACCTGTTGTTATAGGAGGGACAAAAGGCCGGGGGGTGGTCGCCTCCTGCTCTTATGAAGCCAGGCGTTTTGGTATCCACTCGGCCATGCCCATGAAAATGGCCCTAAAGCTGTGCCCTGATGTGATCATCCGCCAGGGAGATTCCGATGCTTATTCGCGCCATTCCAAATTGGTTACTTCCGTTATTGAGAGTGAAGCACCTGTTTTTGAAAAAGCTTCTATTGATGAATTTTACCTGGATCTTACCGGTATGGACCGCTATTTTGGTACCTGGAAATGGTCGAAAGAGCTCAAAGAGAAAATTAAAAGAGAGAGCGGCCTTCCCATTTCCATAGGTCTTTCCATTAGCAAATTAGTCTCCAAAGTGGGGGTTAATGTGGGGAAGCCAGAAGCAGAAAAAATCATTGAGGCTGGTACCGAGCGTGATTTTTTCAATCCCTTGTCCATCCGAAAACTTCCTTCTGTGGGTAAACAGACCTACAAAAAGCTATCCTTCATGGGAGTGCGCATTGTCAAAACTTTAGCGGACATCCCGCCTGAATTTTTACAAAAAGAATTCGGCAAAAATGGGCTGTCTTTGTGGAAAAAGGCCAATGCCATTGATAATAATCCCGTTGTACCTTACTCCGAACAAAAATCAATCGGGCAGGAACGCACCTTCCAGATAGACACCATCGATGTGGTCGGTCTGAAAAATTACCTGACCAAAATGATCACCAAACTGGGCTTTGAATTGCGTCAGAAAGGTAAATTGACCAGTGTCATCACCGTAAAAATCCGATACACCGATTTTAATACTTATACCAAACAAAAGCGCATCCCCTATACCGCTAATGATAAGGTCTTGATTCGTTATGCCCACGAATTATTTGATAAACTTTATGAACGTAGACAATTACTGCGTTTGGTAGGGGTCAAACTAGGGGGGCTTACCAGCGGACATTATCAGGTCAACATCTTTGATGATACCCATAAAGATATTAGCCTGCTTACCGCTATGGATAAGATCAGAAAGCGCTTCGGGGTAGATGCCATCATGCCCGCTTCCATCATGAACAAAAGCAATAAAAAAAAATAATCCTGTGTACATCAACTGTCATTCTTGGTTTTCATTACATTATGGCACACTCTCGCCAGAAAAACTGGTCAAAAATGCCGCCGCTAAAGGAGCTAAAACACTAGCACTAACGGATATTAATAACACTTCATGCACTTATGAATTTATTACTCACTGTATCGGTAAAGGCATTAAACCAGTTGTTGGTGTGGAATTTAGAAATGGGCCTCAGTTGCTTTTTATCGGTCTGGCTAAAAATAATGAAGGTTTCAGGCAACTTAATGCCCTGCTGACCAAACATTCCTTTTCCGGTAAAGACATCCCTGCCGTTGTACGGGACATACAAGAGGTCTATATCATCTATCCAAAACTGATCAAAGACATCAGCTCTTTCAAAGATCATGAGTTCCTGGGCATTCGTCCGGAGCATGTCAACCGTCTTTTTGGGAAAAAAATATTGGATTATAAAGATCGCCTGGTCGCTTGGTCGCCCGTAACTTTTTTGGATATGGATGGTTATCACACCCATATTATTCTACGAGCTATTGATCAAAACACTTTGATTACGAAACTTGAAGCAGGTACCTTTGCTAAAAAAACAGAGATTTTATATAGCCCTGAAGAGCTACAAAATAAATATGACCACTACCCTTTTCTTATTGAGAATGCTGAAAAACTATTAAAAACATGCCATATTGATCTTAATGCCAGTGATAAAAACAACCGACAGATTTTTACTACTTCCCGAGAAGCAGATTTTAAGCTGCTCGAAAAACTAGCCATCGACGGGGTGCGAAGCAGATATGGTGAGCACCACAAGGAAGCTTTTAAACGAGTAGAGGAAGAATTGCGGGTCATTCAAAAACAAGAATACTGCCCCTATTTTTTGATCAACTGGGACATTGTTCGTTATGCGGTCAGTAAAAATTATCATTATGTGGGCCGGGGTTCCGGAGCCAATTCTATCGTCGCTTATGCTCTGAGAATTACGGATGTAGATCCCCTTCAACTCAATCTTCCCTTTGAACGATTCATGAATGAGTTTCGCTCCTCCCCTCCCGATTTTGATGTAGATTTTTCATGGGATGAACGCGATGATGTCCTAGATTACATTTTCAAAAGATATGGACCCGAACATACAGCTATGCTGGCCACCTATTCTACTTTTAAAGGTCGGTCGATCATTCGGGAATTGGGTAAGGTGTATGGACTGCCTAAGGAAGAGATCGATAAGATTGTTGCCGATCCTTTAAATGTCAAAGAGAATCATGAATTGGCTAAAAAGATCTTTCACTACATGCCTAAATTAGAGGGCATGCCCAATTACCTGTCTATGCATGCTGGCGGAGTGGTCATTTCTGAAAAACCACTCAATTATTTCACCGCATTACAAATGATGCCTAAAGGATTTCCGGTTACTCATTTTGATATGCATCATGGCGAGGATCTTAAGTTTCACAAATATGATATCCTCAGTCAAAGAGGACTAGGGCACATTAAAGATACGGTTGAGCTCATCCGGCAAAATCAGGGCAAGATCATCGACATCCATAATACCGACAAGATTATGAACGATCGGCAGGTAAAAACTCGATTGAGGTCTGCACAATGCATTGGTTGTTTTTACATCGAAAGTCCGGCCATGCGCGGGCTGCTCAGCAAGTTGCATTGTGATGATTATTTGCAACTGGTTGCCGCCAGCTCGATTATTCGACCAGGGGTAGCCCAATCGGGTATGATGCGGGAATACATTAAACGCAGTCACGATCCCTATTCTTTTGAGTATCTCCATCCCGTATTTGAAGAGCAATTGAGCGAAACTTATGGAGTCATGGTTTATCAGGAAGATGTGATGAAAATAGTACATCATTTTGCCGGCCTGCCCATGGATGAATGTGATGTATTAAGGCGCATCATGTCTGGAAAAAAAGCTAAGGGAGATACTTTTCAAAGATTGCAGGACAAATATTTTGAGGGTTGCAAAAAGAAGGGGCATAGCAAGGAACTCGCTAAAGAAGTATGGCGGCAGGTTTCTTCCTTTGCAGGCTATAGCTTTTGCAAGGCTCATTCGGCCAGTTATGCCGTGGAAAGTTTTCAAAGCTTGTATCTAAAAACCTACTATCCTCTTGAATTTATGGTGGGAGTGATTAATAATTTTGGAGGATTTTATCATACTGAATACTATTTCCATGAAGCGCGAATGTCTGGCGGAATCATCCATGCCCCTTGCGTTAATAACAGCAATACCTTGACGACCATCAAGGAGAAAGATATTTATGTGGGACTGACTCATGTGCAGGGTTTAGAAAAAGACTTGATACGACGAATTATTTTGAATAGAAATCAAAGAGGTCTTTTTAATGATCTTAAAGATTTTGCCTCAAGAGTAGATATCAGCACGGAACAGCTTGACCTTCTCATCCGAATCAATGCTTTTCGGTTTTCGGGATTGAATAAATATGAATTGATGTGGCGAAAAAATGGTGTACTCAGTCAAAAGACAAAATTTGAATACTCTGAGCGGCTTTTTTTTCCGGAAGAAAAAAAATATCAGCTGCCCGATTTAACGGAAGGGCCTTTTGATCAGGCTTTTGACGAATTAGAATTGCTGGGCTTTTGCCTTCGTTCGCCCTTTGATTTGTTATTGGATGATAAAAAAATAAAGCAGGGTATTTTGGCAAAGGATCTAAGAGATTTTGAAGATAAATGGGTTAAAATCATTGGCTATTTTGTATGTCGGAAAAATGTACACACCAAGCATCATAAGCTGATGAATTTTGGTACCTGGTTGGACCTGAAAGGCGATTTTTTTGATACCACTCATTTTCCTCAGACGCTGAAGAAGTATCCGCTGCGAGGTAAGGGTATTTATTTAATTACGGGAAAGGTGGTTTGTGAGTTTGGCTTTCCAAGTATTGAGGTGTATAAAACGGAGTTGTTGCCTTTAATAAAGGATGAGAGGTATTGAAAATATCGATAGTATTATCCGCCTGAGGCGGATAATACTATCGATATTTTTTATTTATTCATTCCTCAGAGACTCCACCGGATCAGCCAAACCTGCCTTAACACCCTGAACGCTCATAGTTAAAAAGGCTACCACCAGGGAAACGAGACCTGCCAACGCAAAACTCCACCAGGGGATATTGATGCGATAGGCAAAACCCTGAAGCCAGTTATCCATCAAATAATAGCTTAGTGGGGTTGCAATTAAGAAAGCCCAAAACACCAGTTTTAAGAAATCTTTAGATAACAAAGTCACAATTCCCGTCAGGCTGGCTCCCAGTACTTTTCTAATTCCAATTTCTTTGCGCCGCAGCATAGCCATAAATAAGGATAAGCCTAATAAGCCCAAACAAGCAATGAAGATGGCTAGTCCAGCAAAAATAGCGACCAGCTGGCCAAAGCGCTCATCTGCCTGATACTGCTTTGCAAATTGTTGGTCCAGGAAAGAATATTCAAATACATCCCCAGGAAAAGTAGCATTATAAGTATTCCTAATCAGCTCAATAGAAGAAAGAATTTCAGAACTGGAAACCTTTACCGCCACTTTTCGGCATTCGGCCGGACGATTAATAAAAATGTAATCTCCAGCGGCTTTTTGAAAGCCCCACTGCTGATAATCGCTTACTACTCCTACTATCGAAAAAGTATCGCCCATGCAGATATACTGCTGTCCAAGTGCCTCACTATTATTATCAATTCCTAAAGAACGACAAGCTGTTTCTGTTAAAATCATTGCACTGGAACTTTCATTTTCTTCAGGATAAAAATCTCGTCCTTCCAATATTTCCAAGTCAAATTGACCAATAAAATCCGGGTCTACGGCATTGAGGTAAATGACCTGGCTGGGATTGCTTTCTGCATTATCTGATATCTTGCGCACACTGGGTACCCACAGATATTCATCACCAGGAAGTACATGAGCCGCCGCTACCCCATCAATATTAGCACTTCGCAACAACTCTTCTTTAAACAAATTGATTCTGGACAGGGTCAGGCTATCCCGTACACTCGGCAAGCGAACCGAAAGGGTTTGGGAGATATCCATTCCCAAATCTTTATTCTGAAGATATTTCAGCTGTTTAAAGACAGTCAAGGTACCTGCTATGAGTAAAATAGACATGGCAAACTGAAAAACAATCAAGGTTTTGCGTAGAAAAGCCCCTCCTATATGCTCTTTCTCCTTTTTTTGATTAAAGACCGTTTGAGGAGAAAAGTTAGATAAGACAAAGGCTGGATAGGCACTACTTAAAAATAGCCCCGCAAGGCATATTACAATCAAACCAATAATCAATTGAGGTTCCTGCTGCCACTGAAAGGAGATTTCTTTTCCGATTAGTTGATGAAATAATGGTTGCAGCGTGGATACGATTACAAATGCCAAACCAAATGCCAGGCCATTCAACAGTAAACTTTGTGTTAGAAACTGTTTAATAAGATGAAAACGACCGGCGCCTATTGTCTTTCTAACGCCTACTTCTTTAGCTCGATTAATGGATTTTGCCGTAGCTAAATTGATATAGTTGATCCAGGCCATGAGCAGGATAAAAAAGCCGATCACCATCAATAGATTAATAGATCGACCATTGCCATTGGTTCCAAGCTCCAGGCTCAAATCGCTGTACAAATGAATATCTTCAACGGGTTGAAGCTGTAAATCATGACGCCGTCCTAATTGAACATATCTTTCGAATTGTTCTCCTACATAGTCTGTAGCCTGGATTTTTTGTTCCAAATCTTCCGCAGTTCCAGGCCTTAACAAGAGATAATTGTAAAAATCTCTCCATCCCCATTCTGATAAGGTCCCCGGCGTTTGTAATAAGGTGGCCATGGAAAGAAAAACATCTGATTGCAGGTGAGCATTAATCGGAATATCTTCCATAACCGCAGTGACTGTAAATAGTCGATCACCCGTCCAATTCTCTACTTCCATATTTTTTCCCACACAATTGACATCACCAAAAAAGCGAATGGCAGCCGATTCTGATAAAACAACGCTATTAGGGTCTGTTAAAGCCCGCGCCGGATCACCATCTAAGACAGGGATAGAAAAGAGGTCAAAAAAGCCTCCATCTGCAAAAAAGAGTTGCTCTTCCCTGAAACGCTGATCACCAATAGTAATCAGGGCATCTGCAGGAAGGAAGCGGGTATAGTTTTCTACTTCTTGAAAGTCTCTTTTCAAAGCGGGTGATAAGGCCAAATAGGTGGTAGCAGAAGAGACATTAAGCTGCCCATGCTGGTAAATATCCGCTGTGACCCGATAAAGATCTTCTGATCGATCATGGAATCGATCATAACTCTTTTCAAAAAGCACGTATTGCAACAGGAACATAAAGCCTGCAATACCCACGGATAGACCTAATAAATGAATGAAGTTGCCTTGTTTGTCTTTAAAAAGGTGGCGAACGGCGAGTTGTAAATTTTTAAGTAACATAGAGTGTTGGGTGATTTCTTTGTCATAATCCCTCCAAATGGCATGCCAGATTTTCTGAAGGCTGAAAACCAATTCATTAGGAGAATTAAAGGGTAGAAAGGGCAAAATAATTGTTTAATAATGAACACTGGGTGTTCATTACTATACACTGGGAACAGTTATGATTTTACCAGGTGAAATCAAAATTTAATATATTTAGATCTTAGATAAGATGTTTATTTTAAAAAATCATCTAAAACCTTAATCCCCTCAACACTTACTGATCATGAAAAAGAAGAAGCTAAAACTCGATTATAAAACCCTCACCTCATTAATATCGGATGGTGATCTTGAAACGGCTTTAGATCAACTCCTGGAGTTTATCGAAGGAGTAGAAACCATCATGACTACTGAAATTTATCATGCTTCTTCCAGGTTTAGAAAGCTTAAGGCTGAAAAAATGAGAGGTAAGCTAACTAATGAGGACTATCTAACCGAATTTAACTCTATCACCTATAGCATTCTTGAAATTATAAATTCTCTGAAAAAATTCAATTTAAAAAAGCTGGGTGTACAAACCTCGGAAGATGAGATTTTGCTGGAAATTGAAGAATTAGCCAAAGAGTTTGAGCAAACCAATACCATGACCAGTCAACTGGCTCAATTGAGAATGAAAATTTACCTGGCCAGAAAAATTGCGGATAAGATGATCTTATGGCCTGGTTTGGCAGATAAGTTCAAAAACTCTAAGGAGGAGGCCATTATTTGTGCCATTGGTCGCAAGGTGAAAGTGATTCCTGATATTGAAGACCTGCAAATTTTAGAATCCGTAACCCCGAATGCTACCACAAACCTCTCCAAAGCATTTATCATCAACGCCGTAGCAGAATTGCTTTATTCCGGCCAATCTAGAATAGGCGATGATATAAGGATTAAGGCTATGCTTAAAGATTTAAACCTTCCTGATAATCTTTATCTTCAAAAAAATTCAGAAATGGTGATGGCATTACTAGGGTTTTTGACGGGACAAATGGCGCTTGATAAGTTGTAGCTGAGTGAAACTAGTTTTATTAGTACAAATATTTTTTCACATAAAATTCTAACTACATGTCAACTGCAGATCTAGTAAACAAATCTTATACCTGTTTCCAATCAGGAGATATTCCAGGCTTAATGGAAACCTATTCCGACAACATTGAATTTATCATTAAAGGGGATGATTCTGTTCCTTATGCCGGTACTTTTCGAGGGAAAGAAGCTCTTATGGGGTTTTTCCAAAAATTAGACCAAACTGTAGAATTTTCAAAGTTTGATCT
Organism: Saprospiraceae bacterium; assembly: GCA_028285545.1. Taxonomy (GTDB): domain Bacteria; phylum Bacteroidota; class Bacteroidia; order Chitinophagales; family Saprospiraceae; genus JANQPA01. The sequence goes on from JANQPA010000129.1 coordinate 48,107, forward strand.
GATTGAACTTGTTACAGATGGAAACACTGCCGTGGGTTTCGTTGATATGAGTGGAACAGTCCGGGCTTCAGGAAAATCAATGGGAAGCATAGTTGTACATCGCATACATGTCGAAAATGGGGAAATCGTCAGGTTTGAAGATTTTCCAGATACCCAAGATGTCCACGAAGCTTTTCAATCATAAGAAAAGGCTGCCTAATTAAAAAAAACATGGGTCATTTCTCATGGCCCATCTTAGCAACCTTTAGTTGCACTTCACTGAAAATAGTATCTTTAAATGGGTGGTTATTTGGGGCAAACCCGACCCGCGCCTTAGCCCTAAAGAGGTCGGGGCGGAGCAGAGCAAAAAACTTCCTTTTATTACAAGTTTATCTGTCAATACATTTACATTTTATATAATCTCATAGATTCTAAGATTTGTTTTTTTATGGCTTGATCCTCTGAGTCATTGGCTACCATCTTCACAAGGACTTCATTATAGTCTATTATTTCAGGATTCTTAATAAGAAACTCATAAAACCTTTTCACTCCTTCCAAGCCATATTTTTGAATAAAATAATTGAGATAATCATAGCTATTGAATTGAAAGTTTTTTTCACCTAATAACTGGCTTCTTTGATTTAATAAATCCAAATCTTTTTGAGCACTAAACGGCTCGATTAATATAGGTTGCAGAGGTCCAAGATATATAATGGCGTCTATAGCCTCTCCATATGTTAATTCAAAATCTGAATATACTTTCTGATGTCTTATTGAGGAATTAGCTATCTTGATCAATTGTGGTTTAGGATCTACTAATTCAGAGTTGGAGTCAATATGAACAATGGTTATCGGACTATCCAATCGACTTTCCAATAGGTCCACAAGGTTGATATAATTGACTGGCTTGGGGTCCTTTCTAAATAAATGTCGGCGTCCCATAATCACAAAAGCTTTCCGTTTTTTGTCTATGACTTCATCCCAGATAACAGTAGCAAAATGTCGATCTCTGCGCCCCAAATATGGCCAGAATTCAGCCGCTTCTTTAATTTGATCCCAATCAACTGGTGGATCGGCGGCAATGACTCTAAATTTATGTTCATCCGGGAGTTTTTCATTGATCAATCTTATGTTTTTTATAAGAATAGCAGTGCTTCCTCCCGGACCAAATTGCAATAGGGAGTTAGTGGCGTTGAACCACACCTTTCTTACTTCCTCATAAGGAATATTTTCTCCTTGAATATACCTGTCGAGTGTTTCCTGATATAAAGAATTGCCGAGTTCTAAGACGATATCATCAACCGTTTTCTGAAAACTTGTATCTCTAAACAACTGTAAATAAAATTCGGTAATCTCCTGAATATCGTGACGCTCTCCAAAAGCCACAATTGAGCTTGTATCATAGGCTTCAATGATTTGATTTACAGGGTTTTTTAGTTCATGGGATTGACTAAAAATTGACTGGAAGCTCCCTAACAGGATAAAAATCAATACTGGATATCTCATATTTTGTTTGATTCATTTAAGCGTAAATCAAACAGGATCAGCTAAACTTTTAAAACATTGTAGACCAAATCCAGGTTAGCGAATGACGAAATTTTATTATAATAGATCAAGTGGCAGATGGTCCACCAGGTTTTCTTTGTAGGTCGCTCCAATTGGTATATTTTGATCTTTGATTTGGACCATATTCCCCCTTATTTTTTTAATATGATTCTTATTAACAATAAAGGATTTCTGAACTCTGATAAATTCATCTTGAGGAAGTTCCTGCTCCATCTTTTTCATCGTTTTTTTGGTCACTAATATTTCTTCTGAAGTATTAATTTTAACGTAATCTCTCAAGCCCTCAATGAAGAGAATATCAGAGGTTTTAACCTTAACAAGTTCCTTATTCACCTTTATGTAAAGATGATTTATTATTGGCTTCAAAATTTCCTCCTGCCCGTTTTTTATCGAAAATGTTTGTATTAGAAATTCATAAAGCATAAAAAATAAGAGGTAGTTCTTGTAAAGGTAGGCGTATTGTTTCAGGTAATCTCCCCCTTCATATATGACGATAGTCAGGGAATAATCAAAACTGAATGCGACAATTTTCCAAAGTGCATTTTCAATAAAAATTTTCAAAAAAACTCCGATTACAGGCAATAGGATTAAAGAGGCCAGAAAAAATATAGGCCGGTGAATAAACTGAAATCGCCATTTTTTATAGGCAAAATAAAGAATAAGGAGTGGGAGAAAATGATACAAAAATAAGGTCGCCCCAATTCTGATGTCCCAATTGCGTGGTGCATCGAATAATATCCAGAAAAAAATAGTGCCCGCAAATAAAATTACCATAAAAAGTCTGGACAAATCCTGACTTGATTTTTGACTAGTCATAAAACCCTTAATTAATTCTTTTCAAAATTAAACAATCTTATTCAGGCAGTTTCTTACCTGCAAGTAGAACTTAAATAAGAGAATGCTAAAAAAGTGTTTTAAGGAGAGAGCCTTTAATTAAATTGAGGTCTTATTTTCTAATTGGTTGCAAATAACATTGTTGATATTTCCTCAACTAACTGGTCTTTTACTGAGGGTGCCTGATTAGAAAGGATGATTATGGTTTTGTCCTGATCTATATACCGCACCATTGAAGATTCATACCCTGGCCAAAGGCCATTATGATCCAGCCGCTTGCCATAGTTGTCACCATTAATTTCAAAATTATCACGAACATACCAGCCAAAGCCATATTCTGAATTATTGCCATCAGATAATTGATAAGAAGAAAAGGCCGCTTCCTTTGATTGGTCACTTATCAATGTATTATCGTATAATGCCCGATCCCATTTAAGCAAATCAATGGTATTGGATAATATTCCTACTCCTCCATACATTGAATCAGACCAAGCCAAACCAAATGAAGGAATAAATACTGAGTCTTTAGAATTAAAAACTTTCCCGAAAACATAATCCTCCATTTCATTGCCTTTAAGCTGCTGAGAGAAAATACCAGTATGCTTCATTTCCAGTGGCTGTAATATTTTCTCTCTTAATATTTCAGTATAATGTTTACCAGTGTTTTCTTGAAGGATCAAGGCCAATAGAAAATAACCTACATTGGAATATTCCCATTTTTCTCCAGGATTAAAGGCTAGTTGAGGTTTTTCGTTCTTTAAATAATTGAGAACAAATTCATTGTGATAGATTTTTCCTTGCTGCATGTTTTGACCAGCCCATCCAAAAAATTGGCGTTCCGAAAGCCCTGAGGTATGAGTTAATAAATGGCGGATTGTAATGTTTTCATAAGGCAACTCAGGAAAATATTTTATGATCTTATCATCATAATTTATTTTTCCTTCTTCCTCTAACATCATAATTAGCATAGCCGTAAACTGCTTAGACAATGAAGCTATTTCAAACATGGATTCCGAATCGATGTTTTCTTTTTCATCCCTGTCTTTATAGCCGTATTCTTTATTGAATATTATGCTGCCCTGATCAGCCACCAAAACAGCACCGCTGAATTGTCCCTTCTGATGGTAATTATGGACCAAATCGTTTATTTGTTTGGTCATCTGCTGACTTTTTAATTCATCTTGTTTTAATCCTATTTTTTGGCATGATACCAAAAAGTTGAATAAAAGGAAGGCAGTCAATAGTTGAGTAAAACTCTTCATTTTGTATTTAATTTTGATTTTACAAATAAGTTTTGGAAATCAAAACCTTTTTAATGCTGCCTTAGACGACTATGCTGGTTGGATTGGTTGCTCAATTTTGTAGTTACCACAAGAAGTTTTTTTGTTTGAGGAACAAACAATACGAGTCGCTTTTTAATTTTTTGAAGAAAGCGAAATAGGTTTTCCAAAAACATTTTGGCCCTTCCAGGGCTGTGAGCAAAGGATAAAGATTTGCAGTTAGCTGGAAAATAGGCTTATCTTAATTCATAATAAGTTCATCTAAAAACAACCAGGCTTTTTCTCCTTTGGCGGTGTGCCAGCCTGGGCACCTTCCTTGGTTTTTGATTTCGAACTTTAGGTACCGTGTACTTTGATTTGCAATAGCCTTTTTTAGTTCAATTGGTCCAGATTTTTGATTGGGGCCAAGCTTAGGATTCTTTATCATCAAGATTTCCTTGAACTCATTCCCGTCTTTTGAAATCAGGATTTTGATTTCAGGGGGTGGAAAAATCCATGAGCCTGGTTGATTTAAATAACGTAATCCCAATTCCTTAATAGATTTTTCCTGTTTAAAAATGATCAGAACCTCAACATTTTCCCCTTCAAATCCCAGCCAGGTATTTCCGTGGATATTGGCATTACCGTTGGTACCATCTAATAAAGTAATTTTTCCCTTCGCAGCATATTTTGAAGAAGGAGCGGGAGTCAGATAAATATCCTGTACATTATTGTTTATTCTGACCTTGGTTGAATCCAGAAGGCCAATCTTTTTTCCCTTCCAAAAAACAGCAGCCTTAATATCTCCACTTTTTTTCAGCATGAAGGGATTTTCATAAATAGGGCTTTCAAGATCAGGAGTCCCTCCATCCAACGTGTAGCGAATTTGCCCCTTTGAGAAGGATGCATTTATTGACACTGCCACAGGCCTATCAAAGGCCTCCTGTTTGCGATGAATAAATGGGCGAATAAAATCATCGTCGTAAATTTGGATGTCTTGTAGCAATACATTTTCCAGCTCTTCTTTTTTTTCCGAAAAATCAGGATCTTCAGCAAGGTTTTTTACCTCCCATTCATCCTCGCTAAGGTTAAAAAGCTGTTCTCTTTCTCTTCCATTTACAAAATACCGGATGAATTTCCAATCATCATCGGTTCGTACAGCCCTCATCTCGCGCGCATGTGAAAGGAATACGTGATCCCGGTGCTTATTTAGTGAGTTTTGGAGGACAGGATAAAGACTTTTTCCTTCAACACCAAGTGGGGTTTTGATTTTTACTAAATCACAAATGGTTGGATAGATGTCATATAGATAACAGAGGGCAGTGGTTTTTTGGTTTTTTTGAAATCCCGGAGCAGCAATAATCATCGGAACTTTTACACTATGCTCATATACACTTTGTTTTCCCAAAAGACCATGCTGTCCTACTGCCAAACCATTATCTCCAGCAAAAACAATTATGGTATTATCTAAAAGTTTTTTTTGTTCCAAGGCATCAATAATTCTTCCTATCTGTGCATCAACCTCTGAAATCATTGCATAATAGGCAGCGATTTCTTTTTTAATAAGGTTCTTGGTTCTAGGCAGAGGCAATAGGCTTTCATCCCGCGTATAAAGATGCCCATTATCAAAAGGATGTTGTGGTTGAAAATTAGGCGGCAAAGTAATTTTTTCGGAGTCATACATTTTCCTAAATTTCTCTGGTGCCTCCCTTGGATCATGTGGAGAGGTATATGCTACATACAGGCAGAATGGTTTTTTGGATCCTCGGCTTTTTATAAAATCAATGGCTGCATCACTGTACATTTTACTTGAAAAATTATTGGCCTGCCATCTATTTTTTTGAGGATACACTGATGTTGAATCAAAATCCCAAAGCTGTGGACGCCGATGTCCACCATCTTTTGGCCAATGCATTCCTCCGATAAAAATATTGGAGCCCTCAGTGAAGCTTTCTGCAATCTTGGAATTATTATTATGCCATTTCCCTGTAAAAAAGGAATTATAACCCTTCTTTTTTAAAAGTTCAGGAAAAGTAGTGAAATCAAAATGAGTATTGGAGGGTACCCTCCCTCTATCGATAAATTCTCGGGGAATATGGAAATATGGGCGGCCCGATAATAACATGGCCCTGCTAGGCGCACAAACTCCTCCATGATGTGATCCCATTACATAGGTATTCTCAAAACTCATTCCCATTTTCGCCAAGCGATCCATATTGGGAGTATACACCTCTTCGTTTCCCCATGCCCCTATTGTGTTAAATCGTTGATCGTCAGTAAACAGAACTACTAAATTCCTATAATTTCTGTTCTTTCTACAAGAGCTAATGGCAATAATGATGGCCAAAAATAAAAGTATCCTTATCTGTATTCTCATGGAATCAAGATAAGAAATTTGAATTTTGGCCTGCTGATATTGTCATAAATAAATTACCCCCACTATTTTCTTCCAGATAATGGGGGCTTTTATGGTTTTTTGGAATTAACAACAACCCGAGCCGGGAGTACAACAGCCTGAATCGTTCACCAAAACAGCTTGATTCTCTTTGGCTTTTGATACAGGAATTTCACATTTTTCTTTTGCCAGGCAATCTGTTTGTGTGCTTAGCAATAATAAATCCCCCTCATCATAACCGAGTCTATATTTTCCTATGGTATTGGATTGATATTCCACCTCAATCTCCAAATCCTCCAGTTCTAAGACTTTTTCAGATAGGCTAATAATATTGACCAACTTTTGTGGGGCCAGACGATGATCAAAATCGTCAGCTGAATATAATTGAAAGTTAATGGTATCATCTTGTCTGATGGTTCCTCCACAATCAATGAACTGTTTGCTTATTTTCCCGATTTCAGTGACATGAAAATGGGAAGGTACATATTCATTATTGGGTAGCCTAAATCGAATATCGCTTAGATCCTGAAGATGTGTTTTTAATTCTGATAACTTCATTTTACTATTTTTTTATTGAATAATTTATTTTAATTTCCATTTATCGCAATATTACGATTAATAAGATCAAAAAAAATCAGCACGCACAGTCCTGATCAGATACCAATGCATCGAATAAGCCATTAAATTTGGTCTGAACCTCTTTCCATTTAAGGGGATCAATACAATAGCAAACACTGGTCCCCTGAATAGTTCCCTGAATGATGCCTACAGCCTTCAACTCTTTTAAATGTCTGGAAATGGTAGCTTGTGCCAATGGAATTTCATCAACCAAATCGCCACAAATACAGCTGTTAACTCTAAGTAATTGTTGTATGATGGCAATACGAGCCGGATGTCCAAGCGCTTTTGCCAGGCTGGCCAGCTCGTTTTGCTCTTTGGTAAAGTTCTCTGTTTTGGTAAGTCCCATTGTTTTATTTTATCGCTTTATTGCAATATTACGATTAAACAATAAATAATCCAAATCTTCAATCCTATTTTTTTTGATTTAAATTAAATGGAACTTATTTTCTTTAGCCGCAAAAGAATGGTGAATGGCAAATTTTGAATAGTTGCTTATTTTTTTGAAAGATATTTTTTCAAAGCCTGTCCTTGCATAACCTGGCCATGAACACCAGCCATCAGCTTCACTTTTAGCCCCAGGGATTTAATTCGTTCTTTTAAGATTCGACTTGGTCCAATGTTTAGTCCCCATTCCTTGAAAGAGACCATATCTACTTGCCAAAGAATACCATATTGGGGAATGTAGGCCATTAGCATTTCTTTTGCATGGGGGATTGGCCCTATATCCATAATCTGCACTTCTATATCTGCATCAGAAAAAGTGTATCTATTTTCTATTATTTTTAAAGAAAGGTCCTTAGGGTCTTTTGCCTGACTATCAGGATTCCACTTAAAATTAGCTTTGGCGATTTTTTCAAAAAGCTGTCTGTTTCCTGGAGTAGTTATAATCGTAATATCTTTTGCAATATATTCTCTTATTCCTCCAATATGATCTTGATGATGATGACTTTGCAGTAGGTATCGGATAGGTTTATCGGGTATGGTCTGCTGGATTAATCTCATGGCCTTCTTGGAAATATCATTACTAATTGGAGCCTCTCCGACTAAGATATAATCCTGAAATTCAATAAATAGTACATTATAATCATCGCCCTTAGTATTTTCTGAAATGTTCTCAATGAGGAATACTTTTTCGGCCAGCTTGACCACCTCAGCCATTCTTCGGTATTTTGATTTGACATCCCGATAAGATTTTCTACTTTTTTCGGAAGGTATTTTTACCTCTTTTTCGCTTAGAATTTCAACTTCATAAACATTGAATAATTCTCCCCAGGATTCATAACTACTACCAGAAATAATGGTGCTAGGTATGCTCAATCCTTCAACTTTTTGATAATTTCTGAATTCTAAAATAGCGGTTCCATCACCATAGGGTTGGTTGGTAACAAATGTTTCTACTTGTCTTATCAGATTTTCCTCTGAACTGATCAATAATTTAAACGAGTTGTTGCCAGCGAATAAAATTTCGTGTAGCTTTTCTCCATTATGGTTCAATTCTTTTACATAAAATACCTTACCAGGATTTTCCAAGGCTAATTTCAAGAATCGAAAGGGAAAATGCCTGTAATTTTCAAATCCTACTGAATTGATCTCGAAAAAAGACTTACTGAATTTATTATAATAACGCTTCTCATTTTTGTCTACAATAGAAAAGTCTTCAAATACAAATCCTGGAAAGGGATTTTTCTGATTCAGAAATTCAAAATTATTTTTTCGGTCAATGAAAAAATCTCTTTTAATGTAAAAATGTTGGTAGGGTGGTAAAGCTTCATAAGACTGTCCTCGGTTTTTACCTTCTTTGCAAATAATGCTGAGGGCAATTTTCAGGTCATTTTTGTCAATATCCCCGTGATTCTTTTTACAGGTTTTTAGAATCTCAAGACCAAGTTTATTGGCTTGCAACCAATTTTCATTCGCGTCATTAAGTCTAATTTGTCCAAAACAATGAACCAATGGAATTAAGGCTATTAGCAGGATACTAATAGTAGATTTAGTGTTTAAATTTTTCATCTAATTGAGTGATTTCTAGTTTTTGAAAAAAATACCCAGTGCTTTCTTTTGTTTAAAGGATCAATTAATTGCTTGCATTTCCTCCTTTTTCACAAATATGGATAGGCACAATTTGGTATCATTTAGAAATCTTGCTCTTTTTATAAGCTGATGGTGAGTAACCGGTCATTTTTTTAAAACAAAAAGAAAAGTTCTCCAGGCTATTAAATCCACTGAGAAAGGCACAATCAGAAATCGGATAATCTTTTGCCAATAACTGGCATGCTTTGCCAATTCTGACCTTTAACAAATAATCGTACGGCGAGATGCCTGTCTTTTTCTTAAATATTCTGGAAAAATGAAAGGGGCTCACAAAACAGGAATGGGCTATATCATGAATAGTAATTTGCTCCGCCCAATAAGCGTGAATATATTCTTTGGCTCTGTCAACCGTAATACCTTGTCTATGATTTATTTCTTTTCGATAATGATTAGAAGGGGTAATAGAACTCAATTCATCCAACAATTCACTAGCAGCGAAATGTGATTTTTCGACATCAAAAGCCAAGGAAGCCAAAAAGGATTGGAGAAGCAAATCAATTTGAGGTGATCTTTTTACAGAGGCAACTCGTTCCCCCTTCCTTTGCAAATCATCGAGCAAATGAAATCCCTCAATTTTCATTTCCAAAGAAAGAGTAATGTCTTTTTGGTAAATGGGGTATTTTCTAATTTTAGATTCAACATCCGGCGCTTCCAATAGAATAGCGTTGGTATCAATAATGCTGTCAAATTTACCAGCCTTGTATTTGAAGGCAGAAATGATTGGAAAAGAAATAGAAGGGCAATCATTATAATCTATCATTTCAACAGATTCATCATAACTTGCGGTATAAAGAATGGCTCGAATAAAATCTGATTCGTATAGCGTTTCAAAATCCAGCATAATAAGGTGATTTCTTAAGTATTTTTAAATATACGATTTTCCATTGTGCTCCCAAGCTAAACTCCTCGTATCTGGTTGTAAAGACAAATGGTCTAATTCGCTGTAAACCTTGAACTCGAATTGCAAATCCAGCCCAACATCAATATTTACTTCAATATTATCATTGACATTGCTATTGACATTGCTATTGACATTGCTATTGACATTGACATTGCTCCCTCCCCTATTCTCTGATCATTTAAAATAAAAAACCTCCAGAAATGTAACTTTTCAAACTGAGTTAAGTCTATCCTAAAAAACACTTTCATCATGATCACCCACGCACTGAAAATTGCCTTCCGGAACTTCAAAAGGCATAAAAGTTCCTTTTTAATAAATATTGTTGGTCTTTCAACTGGATTGGCCTGTGCCTTACTTATCTTTTTATGGGTAAATGATGAAACACATATTGACAAGTTCCATGAAACAGATGATCGTCTTTATTATGTTATGGAACATCAGCAGTATTCAGAAAGTATCATGACAACCACTTCTACCCCTGGTTTGTTAGCAGAAACTTTGGTGGAGGAAATACCAGAAATAGAATATGGTACTACCTTGATTTGGGAAAATGATTATACTCTTACTGTGGGTGACAAAAACATCACCGCAGGTGGCAGGCATGCTGCTAAGGATTTTTTCAAATTATTTAGCTTTGATCTCCTTTCTGGTAATCCCGATCAGGTATTGGTTGAACCTCAAACGGTGGTAATCTCCAAAAGTATTGCCGAGAACTTGTTTGGTTCTGTAGAGGCAGCCATGAATCAGAGCATAGAACGCAACCATGATGAGCTTTTTAAGGTAACCGGAGTTTTTGAGGATGTTACTGAACGTTCTTCCATTCAATTTGATCTCGTCTTTAACTATGAAGATTACAAAGAAGAAAATGCATGGCTTAGGTCCTGGGGAAGTAATGGTCCCCCAACCATCATAACATTAAACCAAGGGGCCGATCCTCAAAAGGTAAGTGATAAGATAGCCAATTTTGTAAAGGATCGGAATGAACAATCTAACGTAACGCTATTTCTTAAACCCTTTTCCGAACGATACCTGTATGGCAGTTATGAAGATGGCCAACCTGCCGGAGGTCGCATCGAATATGTTCGTTTATTTTCCATCATAGCTATTTTCATTTTGGTGATTGCCTGTATCAATTTCATGAATTTATCAACTGCCCGGGCTTCCCGTCGTGCTAAAGAAATAGGGGTAAAAAAAGCGATTGGTGCAGCTAGGGGCAATCTTATTGCCCAATATCTACAGGAATCAACATTGATCGCCTTTCTTTCCTTAATAATTGCTGTAGTATTAGTTGTTTTGTTTTTACCCACTTTCAATTTATTAACCGATAAAGAAATTATATTGAGGGTGACTCCTCAGTTGCTTGCCTTTTTCTTAGCAATTACTCTTGTCACGGGTTTGTTGGCTGGCAGCTACCCAGCTCTTTATTTGGCTTCTTTTCAGCCGGTGGCTGTATTGAAAGGGGAATTGAGGACTTCCTTAGGAGAGTTATGGGTAAGAAAAGGCCTGGTCGTATTTCAATTTACCTTATCCATTATTTTGATTGTAGCCGTAATTGTGGTTTATAATCAAATACAATATGTACAATCCAAGAATTTAGGATATGACAAGGACAATCTTATTTACTTTTCCAAAGAAGGAAGGTTAAACGAACAAGGTGAAGCCTTTATGGAACAGGCAGAACAATTACCAGGAGTAAAAATGGTTTCTGCTCTGGGACATAACCTGGTAGGTCGACAAAATAACACTAGTGGTCTCAATTGGGACGGAAAAGACCCTGAAGAATTGATTCTTTTTGAGCATGTACGTGTGGACTATGATTTACTGGAAACCATCGGCGTAGAATTTAAGGAAGGTCGGAGTTTTTCTCGTGAATTTGGAGCCGACAGCAGTAAGATCATTTTTAATGAGACAGCTATAAACATCATGGGATTAGAAGATCCCATTGGCAAAAAAATCAGATTGTGGGATCAATATGATATGGAAATTATTGGAGTAGTTAAAGATTTCCATTTCCAGTCCATGCGGCAAGAAGTAAAACCTTTATTTTTTAGGCTAGCACCTGATGGAGCTTGGAATGTTATGGTAAAAACGGAACCGGGGAAATCCAGAGAGGCCATTGCTGGCCTACGCAAATTCTATGAAGAATTTAATCCGGGGTTTGCCTTTGATTTTAATTTTATCAATGAAGATTATGCTGCCCAATACGAGGCCGAACAACGTGTTGCTTCCCTTTCCCGCTATTTTGCTGGATTGGCCATTCTCATATCTTGTTTGGGCTTATTTGGTTTGGCTGCCTTTACTGCAGCACGAAAAAAGAAGGAGATTGGAATCCGAAAAGTTCTTGGTGCAACGGTCAGCAATATTGTTCTGCTTTTAACCAGGCATTTCACGGAGCTGGTAATTGTTTCCATAATAATTGGCTTGCCGGTTGCCTATTTCCTAACTAAAGGATGGCTGGAAAAGTTTGCCTATCGTATTGATCTTAGTCCGACGTTTTTTGTACTGGCTAGTATAATGGTTCTGCTAATTTCCCTAATGACAGTGAGTTTTCAAGCTTTTCGAGCCGCTAATATTAGTCCGAAAGAGTGTATTAGGAATGAATAAGAAATGCAATTAAGTATTTGACTGCCTCCGGCAGTCAAATACTTAAAAAAAGATTAAGTCAAAGACCTATCCAAATGCACATATCCCCCATCCACAACCATAAACTGACCGGTAGTATGTGCGGATTTATCAGATAGCAAAAAAACAGTCATGGCTGCTATTTCTTCGGAGGTGGTCATTCGTTTTTCTAATGGGATATTGGCAATTATTCGCGCTTCTTTTTCGGATGGATTATCAAAGGAATCCAACCATTTACGATACAGAGGTGTCATCACTTCAGCCGGCAAAATGGCATTGACTCTGATGGAATGTGGAAGTAATTCTGCTGCCCATTCTCTGGTAAGTGCTAATTGTGCACCCTTGGATGCTGCATATCCAGAAGTTCCTCCCTGTCCGGTAAGGGCCACTTTAGAACTGATGTTAACAATAGCTCCCTTGCTTTTTTTCAGATAAGGTAAGGCATAATGTACCAGATCATAGTAATGAAATAAATTCAATTGTATGGATCTTCGGAAAGCCTCGGGCCCTTTTTCCAATCCCGCACCATCATTAACTCCTGCATTATTAACGATACCATCTATCCGATTGTAGTTTTTAATGGTTTTTTGTACCACCTTTTTACATTGAGCTTCCTCCTGGAGGTCTCCTAAAACAGCGTAACTTTCACTACCCTGTTTTTGTAAGTCAGCAATCAAATTTTTAGTAGCTTCAATGGACCTAGAAGCAATAACAGGAATACCCCCTTCTGCAGCAATGGCTCTGCTTATTGCTTCTCCTATTCCTTTGGAACCTCCGGTAACGATAAAGACTTTGTTTTTTAAATTCAACTCCATTGATTAAGCTTTAAAACACAGCAACAAAAAACAAGTAAATTGAAGATCATTCAGCCGCGACGCGGCTGAATGATCTTCAATTTACTTAAAACATTTTTAGCCGTTTAATTTAATAAATCCACCATCAATGGGATAATCGGTTCCAGTAATAAAGGACGCTTCATCAGAACATAGGAAAAGGGCAAGATTAGCGACTTCCTCTGGTTTTCCCATCCTTCCAATTGGCTGGGTTTTTGATAATTGATCATACATTTTTTGCTCATCGCCAGGATAATTCTTGGCAAGGAAACCATCTACAAAAGGAGTATGAATCCTTGCAGGGGATATGCAGTTACATCGAATATTGTGCGCCAGGTAATCTTTTGCTACAGAATAAGTCATAGTTAAAACCGCTCCTTTAGTCATAGAATAAGCAAATCGATCCGAAATGCCAACACTAGAAACTATGGAAGCCATATTCAATATTACTCCTCCTCCATTTTTTTTAAAAAAAGGGACACAATGATGAATGCAATTATAGACTCCTTTAATATTTACGGAATAAAGCTGATCTAAGGCTTCTTCGCTGGTTTTTTCAACATTTCCAACATGGGCAATCCCTGCATTATTGATAAGGATATTGATAGGCCTTGTCTTTTGAATAGCCTCGATTGCAAGTTTGACCTCATTATAATTCGAAACGTCACATTGATGGGCTTTTCCTTTACCGCCCTTACTTCTGATCTCATTGATTATTGTTAAGGCAGGGTCTATATCTAATTCCAGGATATTTACATAGGCTCCCTGCTGAGCAAAAGTTTGGCAAATAGCCCTGCCTATACCACTTCCCCCACCTGTTATGATGGCAACTTTATTGCTCAAATCAAATTTTTTCATAGATTAGGTATTAGGTTAAATTTTGTGCGTATTAGATTGCCAAATAGTACCTTCAGGAAATTGATAGTCTTGCATAGTAGATTCCTTCATTTCAATTGAAAAGCCTGGCATTTGAGGAAGTCTATAGGCTGCATTTTTAATAATTACGGGATCTACAAAATGCTCATGCAAGTGATCAACGTATTCAATAAGGCGATTTTCTAAAGAGGTACTGATGCAGAGATAATCAACGAATGACAAGTGTTGTACATATTCACATAAGCCCACTCCTCCTGCATGGGGGCACACTGGAATATTAAATTTGGCTGCCATTAACATGATCGCTAAATTTTCATTCACTCCACCTACCCTACAACTATCAATTTGGCAAATGTCCATCGCTTGGGCCTGCATCAACTGCTTAAAAATCACTCTATTCTGGCAATGCTCACCTGTTGCTACTTTGATAGGATCTATGGCCCTTGCGATGGCGGCATGGCCTAAAATATCATCGGGGCTGGTAGGTTCTTCCATCCACCAGATATCAAATTTTGCAAGCGCTTTTAGGTTTTCGATGGCTTCTTGAACATCCCAACGTTGGTTGGCATCAAGCATTAATTTACGGTGAGGCCCGATCTCTTCCCTGATGATGCCAGCACGTCGAATATCATCTTCTAAATTAGCCCCTACTTTCATTTTGATATGAGACCAACCTTCCTTTACTGCTTCCTGACATAATCTTCGGATTTTATCATCTGAATAACCCAGCCAGCCAGCTGAAGTTGTATAGGCAGGATAACCATGTTGCAGTAGGTAGGTAAGTCGTTCTTCTTTGCCTGTTTCAGCCTGTTTCAAAATATCCAAAGCTTCTTCTTGGGTAATGGCATCGGTGATATATGTAAAGTCAATACAGGAAAGCAAGTCTTCAGGACTCATATCGGAAAGTAATTTCCAAAGAGGTTTTTCTTCTGCTTTAGCATACAAATCCCATACGGCATTCACTATGGCTCCAGTTGCCAAATGAATAACTCCTTTTTCGGGTCCCAACCACCTTAATTGACTATCTCCGCTAGTCAATTGCTTCCACCAGCCTGCAAAATCTTTGGTAATCGATTCCAGGCTTTTCCCTTTCAACATATAGGATAGAGACGAAATAGCTGCCACACAAAGTTCATTGCCTCTGCCAATGGTAAAGGTAAGGCCATGACCTTCCAGATTTTCTTTATTGGTTTTCAGGATTACATATGCTGCTGAGTAATCGGGATCAGGATTCATAGCATCCGATCCATCTAAAAATTGACTGGTTGGAAAACGGATGTCTTTTACCTCAATAGCAGTTATTCTTATGGACATAGGCTTATGGGATTTGCGGTTTGATTTTACAATTGAAATATTTTATTCATTAACATCCACTTTTGATGCTGGCCTGCTGAAGGTAGTTTTTGCTGGTATGTTGACATTAAAGCTTCCCATTTTTGGACAAATGGATTCTCTGCATCCAATTTATCTTTTTCTTCAAATGAAAAATAATCCTCCACTTCCATAATCATGAACAACCTATTTTCAATATTATAGATTTGCATATCCCTTATTCCGGCATTCAGGATGCTATCCAGAATCTCGGGCCATACCTTCTTATGATGATTAATGTATTCTTCTTTAAGTATGGGATCATCTTTTAGATCCAAGGCCAGGCAATATCTTTTCATAAGGTCAAGGATTAAGTAGATTGTTTGAAAACACTTCTTCCATATAAAGCGATAAAAACAAAACAAAGTAAGGGTAAAATAAAGGAAAAATTAACCTCAGAAACTCCTGCAAGCTGGGTATCATTGACTCCTGGTCCACCCAAGTCAATAATCATTCCCTGTAATTTGGGCATCAAGGCACCACCCACAATGGCCATGACCAGTCCGGCAGCTCCAATTTTAGAATCTTCCTCATTCAAATTGTCAAGAGCAATACCGTAAATGGTAGGAAACATAATAGACATAAAAAACGATACTCCGACTAAAGCATACAAGCCTAAATGCCCTTCCACAAAAATGGTTATTAGGGAACATAAAGCAGCAAAAAGGGCAAACAATAAAAGCAAACGGCCTGCATTAATAAACCTAAGTAAATAAGTTCCCAATGCCCGTCCTACCAGGAAGACAATGAAAGCGATGAACTGATAATTGGCTGCATTTTCACTGGAAATTCCTATGGCTTCTGCATATTGATAAATATAGGTCCAGCACATGATCTGTGCCCCGACATAAAGGATTTGGGCTACCACCCCACCTGTATAACTCCTGTTTGCAAATAATTTTTTAAAAGTTTCCTTCAGAGAGGGCACACCTCCCTCGTCTCTGGCTTGGGGCATTTTTACGACCAGGATTAGCACAAAAACAAACATTACCACCAGCCCCAGCACTACATAAGGATTACGAATAACCAGTAGGTCTGCTGTCCGTATTAATGCCTTTTTTGCTTCTGAAAGACTGGCAAAATTAGTGATATCATCTGATTGCAATCTTTTCAAAACAAATTGCTGGGCCACAAGTAAACCCAAGATCAAACCCAGAGGGTTAAATGCCTGAGCCAGGTTCAAGCGCTGAGTAGCAGTAGATTTGTCCCCCATAGAAAGGATATAGGGGTTTGCTGTAGTTTCCAAAAAAGCTAAACCAAAAGTGAGAATATACAGGCCCAGGCAAAAAAACCAGAATTGCTCGGTAATGGCTGCCGGATAAAATAACAGTGCTCCCCCTGCATACAGAGCAAGGCCTATCAGAACCCCAACTTTATAAGAATATTTTCTGACGAAGAGAGCCGCTGGAAGGGCCATACAAAAATAACCACCATAGAAAGCCATTTGAACCCAGGCGGCTTCGGAGTTTGAAAGTTCCAATACCTTTTTAAAAGCTTGAACCATGGGATCGGTGACTGCATTGGCAAAGCCCCATAATGCAAAAAGAGAAGTAATTAGCACGAAAGGTATTAGTATCTTTTTTGAAACGACTGGCTGGCTCATATTGGTATACAACGATTTTATTTTTGGATTCAAGCTTCCTGTTTAGGTAATAGTTTTTGATCTTTGAAAATGCATTCTAAAGATTATAGGCTTTGATGGCATTTCCCCCCATTACTTTCTGGATTTCTTCTTTTGAAAAATCAAGGAAGAAGTTTTGAATAATTTTTGTGACCTGCTGGTATTCAGCTGCTAGCAAACACACCGGCCAATCTGATCCAAACATCACTCTATCTATACCGAATGCCTGAACAACTTCCTTTATAAAAATTTGAATATCTTTCTCTCTCCATTTAAAATCCTTGGTTTCGGTGACCATCCCGGAAAGCTTACAAAAGACATTTTCATTTTCGGCCAGCCTGGTAATATTTTCCAACCAATTTCTATCCATGGATTCTGAGATGGAAGGTTTAGCAATATGATCGAGAATAAAAATTTGGTTTGGGAAGTTCCTAACCAACTCAATAGAAGCAGGCAGTTGTTGGGGATAAACCAAAATATCATAAGACAAACCGAAAGCTTCTAATTTGCTGATCCCATCCTGGAAAGCAGGATTCAAAACGAAATTGTTGTCTTTTTCTGCTTGTACAATGTGTCGGAGTCCTTTTAAAAGGGGATCTTTAGAAAAATGAGTTAAGCGTTCTTCTATATTTTCAGCTTGTAAATCCAACCATCCTACAACACCTTTAATGAAGTCGTTTTGAATTGCACATTGCAAAAGGAAATGGGTTTCTTCTTCTGACTGGTCCGCCTGGACAGCAATACAAGCATCAATTCCATTTTCGGCCAGGATTGGCCTCAAATCTTCTGGCAAAAAATCTTGGCGAAGTACCTTCATAGAATTATCAATCCAGGCATCACGTATTGGATCAAATTTCCAGAAGTGCTGATGTGAATCAATGGTCATGAGTATACTTTACAAGTTTGTTTTGCGACTCCCAGGCCCTCAATTCCCAATTCTACGATATCTCCTTCTTTTAAATATCTAGGTGGGTTGAGGCCTAATCCTACTCCGGAAGGAGTGCCGGTGGAAATAATATCTCCCGGCAATAAAGTCATATATTGGCTGATATAGCTCACCAATTCCTGAATATTAAAAATAAAATCGGCGGTGCTGCTATCTTGCAATAATTCACCGTTAACTGTTAACCAAAGCCTGAGATTATTTGGATCAGGAATTTCATCAGCTGTTGCAATAAAAGGTCCCATAGGAGCAAAAGTATCACAACTTTTCCCCTTCACCCATTGACCAGTGCCTTCCAATTGAAAAGCCCTTTCACTGACATCATTGTGTAGAACATATCCAGCAATATGTTGCAGGGCCTGGTCTTTTGATACGTAGGAAGCTTTTTTTCCAATCACCACGGCAAGCTCTACCTCCCAGTCAGTTTTTGTGCTCCCTTTGGGAATGATAATGTCATCATAAGGTCCAGTTAAAGCGGAAGTAGCTTTGAAAAATAAGACAGGTTCGGTAGGTAAATCCATGCCACTCTCCGCAGCATGTTTTGCATAATTCAAACCTACACATACAATTTTTGAGGGCCTAACTAAAGGGACTCCTAATCGTGTTGTCTCATCAACCACAGGACAGTCTTTTTGATTTTCTTCAAGCCAGGACTTTAATTTTTCAATCCCGCCATTACCAAAAAAGGCTTCATCATAATCCATCCCAAAAGCTGAGACATCAATTTTTTGTTCATTTGCCAGTTGAAGGCCCGGTTTTTCCAAGCCTTGCTTTCCAAATCTGATTAGTTTCAAGGTCTTTGTTATTGGTTATTGGTTATTGGTTATTGAGTTATTAGTTATTGAGTTATTGGTTATTCATTACTTTCAAATTAAAGCTAGTAAAAAATATGAAGATGGAGTTCCTTTAAAGATTCAAACCTAAAATGTTCCTCCCTTTTTCTATATTGTTCATAAAAAAGCAATGGGAAGCCAATCAAAAAGCCGGGTAAATTACGTTGATAATCTTCGGATTTTTCTTACCGGGCTGGTCATCCTGCACCATTTTGCCATTACTTATGGAGCATCTGGAGGGTGGTATTACAAAGAAACGGAGGCAGGCTTTCCTGAGGTCATTCCGTTTACCTTGTTTGTGGCTACCAATCAGGCTTTTTTTATGGGAATGTTTTTTTTCATTGCTGCCTATTTTATTCTGCCTTCATTAAATAAAAAAAGAGTCTTTCAATTTTCAAAAGATCGGCTCATTCGATTGGGCATTCCCACCCTTTTGTTTTTCTTTTTTTTACATCCTCTCACTGTTTTTATCCGAAATAAATACATCCATGGGGAGGCCATTACTCTTGGTGACTATCTGTTTAAATATAAAATTTTTGGTTTTGGCCCCATGTGGTTTGTGGAAGCACTATTAATATTTACTTTTGGCTTTTTGATATTAAGGAGTTTACAATACAAACCTTGGAAAATTCAAATTACTATTTTTCCTTTTCCTAAAACCCGATTAATTATCCTATTTGCAATATTAGTCGGACTGGGTCAATTTATTATTCGAATATGGTTGCCGGTAGGATGGACATTAGGGATAACCAATTTCCAATTAGGTCATTTCTTGCAATATATATCCTTATTTGTATTGGGCATTCTAGCCTGGAAAAACCAATGGCTAGATGCTATCACTCCTAAAATGGGATGGAACTGGTTTCTTTTTGTGCATGTATTTTTATTCATTATTTTCCCACTAGTCTTCTTTTTTGGAGGAGCAGTAGAAGGCAATGTAGAACCTTTCGTAGGTGGATTTCACTGGCAAAACCTAGCTTATGCTGTTTGGGAACAATTGGTAGGTTTTGGCATGATCGTGGCTTTATTTGGTATTTTTAAATCCAAATGGAATACACAGGGAGTCCTGGCTAAAAAACTTTCCCTGAGTTCTTATGCCGTCTATGTATTCCATCCACCGGTTATTGTCCTCATCAGCGCTTTATTTTTCAAGTTGGAAATTCATCCTTTTTTTAAATTTATTTTGCTGGCTCCAATAGCTTTGATTTTGTGTTTTTTAGTAGGGCATTTGGTAAAAAATATGCCCCTGCTGAAACGGGTGTTTTAAGGAATACCTATCCAGCTTCAAAAAGCTCCTTAAGCTTTTTAACCATTTCTGTATCATCTTCTCCACCACTCCATAACGACCAATGATCATTCCATTGGGATCAACAAGAATTTTAGGCTTATAGATCCAGTAAATGAGGCCTGCCTTAGCTTAAACACGGTACAACTTCCTATAGATTGGTATCATTATAATAGTCAATTACAAATTGAATTAAATCTTCAGTATTAGCTGGTTGAGGAATATCGGGAGCAATACCGGTTTTATTGAATCCGTTCTTTAAAATATCTTTATGTAGTGTTCCTGTAGGATATCCAAAAACTATGTTTTGACTACCAGAATGTTCAAGTAGAAGTGAATTAGTACTTGTATAATCAATGACACCACCAGTTGGAGTACCAAATGTCTTAACCTTGTTACTGGCTCCTTTAGCATGTAGTATAAAAGACTCTGCAGCACTCTGACTTCCATTATCTGTAAGAATTGATACCTGATCAATATCATTTTTGACTTTCTTGAATTTCCTATCCCTATAGATCGGGCCATCCACTATTTCTCCATTTTTTGCCATACGTTTGAGCAGTGGAGAATAAACTTTTGAAAAGCCAAATCCAATAAATTTTTCAAAGTAGGCTCTGTTGTCAGGAGATGCAAGAACATACCCTTGTCTTGAAGTAAGTGTTTGAGTAGCAAAATATTGGATCAATGGAAAATAAATTGTATTTCCGCCTGTATTTCCCCGAATATCAATAATAAGGTGTTTGGTATTTTTAATTGTTTTTTCGTTATCAGCTAAGAATTTTTTGAAATCCTTAGGGTTCATGCCAAATGAGGAAATAGTAATTACGGTATGTATATTGTTAATTCTGGAGACTTTAGGTTCTCTGATTGAGGCGGCTATTTTTTCATCCTTGGCTCTAAACCATTTCCTTGAGCCTCCCATAATAAGTTTTAATATGCTGTTTTCCTTATAAAGATTCGCCCTCACATATTTTGTATTAAAATCATAAGGATAATAGGAACCTTCAAATCCTTTTTGAGTTTTGGATAACCTTATTTTTAAGCTCCCTATTTCAGTATTTTCCCTGTTACTTTTGATTAAATAGCCGTCAAAGACCGTATCATTTTTTACAACTGCAAATACTGATTCTCCATCAGACCATTTCCCTACCAGTACATCAGAAGTATCTAAGAGCAATTCATCAATTTCCTTTAGTGTTTTCTTGTTTTTGCTCAAAAAGAGTTGTTGATCATCTAAAATTTCTTTTTTATACCTCGGAAATTCTATAGCATATAAGTGTCCATCTTCAAAAAAAGATAAGAATTCCATAAGAAATCGTGTGCACGAAGATGCTGTTTGTAACTTAGCCTCAGCGGCAAATTCCGTTTTTAATGCCTTATACTCTTGATATTTCTTGTTATTTCTGATAAGTGCTAATCCGATATAGTTTGATTCCAATTTTTCGACAAGTTCACCATAAGATTTTACACAATCACAAGGCTCCTTCTGAGTTTGAGCATTTAATTTAGAATTTCCGTTCGAACAAGCTATTAATGTAAAACAGATGCATAGTATAATCGATAGAACGGTCTTCATATAAGAGATCATTTCCTTGAAATTTTTATTTTGGGTAAAATTATTATAAACCAACTTTTCTGCATTGGATAAAATAGACAAAATTGGAAGCAGTAGAATATCAGCCAAAAAATAGCTTAGCAAAAAAATATGTTTATAGTTATCAGTTTTTTGAGGTTAAAGGGCCTTTATTTGTTAAGACGATTCCTACTGGATCATTAGAATGTTTTGTAGTCCTGGATGGCAATTTTGAAACATTTGACCGTGAAAGGGGAGTATTCGAAACTTCCAATGCATCAGGATTCTTTCCTTTAGGGAATACGATCAATAGTTATTTTATTAGAGATTATGTAAAAGTTTTTGCCATCAAGATTAAACCTATAATATTAGGACTCCCCAATTTTTATCGTTTTATTGAAAATTGGAAAAATTTTCCTGTAGAATCATTTCTCGGTTCCGGTGGTCAAGAAAAAATCAAGTCGATGGACTTTAGGAAAACAGATGTCATTGCAGATCAAGTAGATCAGATTCTCACAACTAATAATGATTTTGCTTCTTTAGACCCCAAGATGGAGGCATTTATGACATCTATTTTTTCTGAAAATGGAATTAACCTTAAAATTTCTGAAATAGCTGATAAAATTAACCTTACTATTAAAAGCTTAGAAAGACTGACTATTAAGTATTTTGATATGAGTCCAAAAAAACTACTGAACCTCATTCGTTTTGGTATGTCTGCAGTCAACCTTAAAAAAAATGAAGGATTTAAACTCATTGATGCTTTAGAGTTTGGATATTATGATCAATCACATTTTATAAGAGAATGCAAAAGAATAACAGAACTTACTCCAAAGGAGTTTCTTTCCAAGCTAAATTTGGGTGTACATGACCTAATAGTTGAGGATATTTAGTATTCAACTAGAATTTTTTAATGCAGAAGAATGAAAGACAAAGCCTAATTTTAACTTAAAGTATTTGGCCTGAATCGGCAATAATTGTAGTTTTAAACTCAGATGAGAAAAACGGTATCCATATCATTAGCCATTTTATTGATTATTCTTTCCGCAAAAGATATTGTGACCTGGACTTCTTTCAAAATCAACCAGCAGACCATTGCTAATGAATGGTGCATGAATTCATTAAAGCCCGAATTAGACTGCGCTGGAAAATGCTTTCTCATCCAATTGCTAAGTGAATCTAAAGACCATCAAAGTAATCCAGTGTTACAGTGGGAGCGACCAGCAGAATTTAATTATATTTTAAATTCAGCTACCCTACCCCAACTCTCTTTTTCACCTTCTTTTGGTCAATCGAATTTTATACAACCAGTAGATTCTTCCATTTTATTAGTTGATGATACTTTCCATCCTCCTAATCTTGCCTAAGGCTATAATTTGAGACTATAAGTATTTGTTGTCCTTTTCGAGTGAGGAAAACTTCTCTTCATTCCTTGTCAGGCAATTAGCGTCAAATAATGGCAATTTTAAAATCTGTTTCTAGCTTTTAAATGAAATGGCAATTGAGCTGGTAGCATATTAAGATTACTGAGCCCGAAATAAAGTGTAGGGATTGGTAAGCTTTATCTCCGGCTTACCAATCTTTTTCCAGCTTGGTAATCCTTTTGCCTACTAATAAAGCTATGACCTATAAGTTAATTTGTATTTCTTATAAAATTCTGCAAACTCTTTTGATACGGATAATCTCCATATTACTCCTTTTTTCCATTTCCGTACAGATGATGAGTAAGACTTTGATTCTGCTCTCATTTGCTATGAATCAATCCCACATTGCAGAGGAATGGTGCATCAACCGACTCAAACCTGAATTAATGTGCGGTGGCAAGTGTTATTTGAGTGAAA
Organism: Saprospiraceae bacterium; assembly: GCA_028285545.1. GTDB lineage: Bacteria > Bacteroidota > Bacteroidia > Chitinophagales > Saprospiraceae > JANQPA01. Next base: position 71,551 of record JANQPA010000129.1, read on the forward strand.
AATTAGAAGAAACTCAACAAAAGGAAAACACCCCATTCTCTCTTTCTCAGCTATTACCCATTAAAGCAGAATACATCCCACTTTCGACCCAAGGTATTCTTTTGATAAGCCCTATATTTTACAAAGTTAAAGCTCTATTTATATGGCTGGCCAGCTATTCATATGATTTTATCACCACCCTTTTTAGACCCCCAGATTGAGGTGGGGTAGCATTACTTTTTATAAAAAATGGTCATCCCTCTTTTCGTCTTTCCAATCCACTGGGAAAGCCCTGGTTGTTTATGCCTAAAAAGAGGCTTTGACCAATCACAATTTTTCAAAACAACCTTAATTCAATTAATATTTATGAAAAAGTTATTAATCATCAATTTTATAGTTTGCCTTCCTATTCTAGCATTTAATCAACAAACACCTGAGATTAAAAATATTGCTCTTTATTTACAGGAAAACGTAGAAATACTAGACTTTGCAGGACCAATGGAGGTTTTCATTCAGGCAGGATTTGACACTTATACCGTAGCAAAAACGAAAGAACCATTCAAGGCAATGGGTGCCCTGACAGTCATAGCCGATTATACCTTAGAAGATTGCCCCACGCCAGATATTCTATCTTTTTATGGTGGTGGTAACGCTATGGTTTTATCAAAAGATAAGCCATTGATTGATTGGATTAAAGAAATGGAGGCCAAAACGGATATCCTGTTTTCGGTTTGCTCTGGTGCTTTTTTCCTGGGAGAAGCTGGTTTTTTAAAGGATCTTACAGCCACTACGTTCCATACTTTAATTGATCCATTGGCGGAGAGGTTTCCAGACGCAGATGTACGTAGAAATGTTCGGTTTGTAGACAATGGAAATTTAATCACTACGGCTGGAATTTCTGCCGGTATAGATGGGGCTTTACATCTGGTTTCCAAAATCAAAGGAGCCCAATATGCAGCTTATGTGGCAGAAGTAATGGAATACGACAAATGGATACCCAATGAAGGACTTATTTTTGAAAACCCATTGATTAAGTCCATTCAAACTGAAGGTTTTGATAGAGCAATCAAAAAGCATAAAAATTCTGTGGTTTATAAAGGAGAATTGCTTAACCTAAGTACATTTTTATTGGAACAGGAACGAATAGAGGAAGCAGAAAAATGCATTCGATTAGTTATTAAGGAATTTGAAACCAATTCCAGGGATTTTGTGTATTGGGGGAAAATATTAAATAAGCAAGGCAAATTTACACCTCCAACATCCAAAGAATTTCAATCCATTATAAAGGAGAAGGGATTTGATGAGGCCAAAAATATTTATGCAAAAGTTGTTAGTAGGTATCCTGATTGGATCCTCTTCGAACCTATGGACATTCTTAACCTGGCATACATGGAATTTTTTCGCTATGAAAAATATGATTCCACTCTTGAGTTACTTGAATTCTTAATGCAACAATATCCTGAATATCCTTTTGGTCATTATTGGCTGGGAAGGACTTATGAAGAAAAAGGAGATCTTCCCAAAGCTATTCAAGCATTCCAAAATGCATTAAAACATAAGCAGGATTATGAGGCAGCTCAAGAAAAGATTGAAGAACTTTCTAAAGAGGTGAAGGGCAATTAACATAGTTAGGAGAATTGTATTTTCTTCCTAAAATGTACAATTTGAGTCTTCCCCAATTTAGGGAAGTAAGCACTTTTTAGGCCGTTGGCCTAAAAAGTGCGAGATAAAGTAGAAATAAGATAGAAGTATATTGTCCTAATACTAAAAACAAATTATTTCTACCTTCTTTCGTCCGTCTTAGGCTGACATTTTTCAATATATTTCCCTCTTTTTTTACCTAACTAAGGTTTTTTACTAGTCTTCAAAATTCCGGATGGCTCATAGTTTCTATTAGCAGTTCAATCCACTCCTCAGGGGATTAAGGAATCAGTTTCGCAATTGAAAAAGCACATCCAGCATCTCAATTTCTGGTGCAGATACCACCTGATAGGCTTTGGGTATAGAAGCTGCTAATTCTGATTGGCCAAAAGACTTAAGAGATTCTATAGAATCCCAAATGTAGATACCTCCATAATGCCCAGCTTGATCCATTTTCACATAATACTTCTGTAAAAGGCCAGGTATAGCTTGAAATTGTGGTTCTCTTTCTTTTGCTTTTTCTAATAGTTCCTCCTCCGGTAAGTCACTTTTTAAGCGAATGACCTGCATAATCATACCCTTATTCATTTTGCTAACTTTTTCCATGTGTTTATTGGCTTACTAATTTTAAACTTTATGATTTCACTCAAGGTAATGATTAAAATTTACTTAAACTCGTTTCAGATTCTATCAAAAACAGCCCAGAGGTTGTACCTTTTGACTTTCAGTAAAATGTAGAAGGTTTAACGACTGTCTTTTTACCTATTACCTGCTACTTTCTACCAAATTAAATTGATAACTAGTGGAAAAACACATTAAACTCTTAGCTGTTCTTTTTTTATCTTTTAGCTTTTATTCCATGGAAGCACAAACGCTTGGCCAAGCACTTCCCGACTGGACTCCTGGAACTATGGACATTCATGAAATAAGCACCGGGAGAGGGTGCTCCACCTTTTTTGTCCTTCCAGATGGTACTACAATGGTTTATGATGTTGGTGAATTTACGCAGACCTTTCAGAAATGGAGAGTGCCCAGGTATGCAGATGCCAAACCAGATACTACTCGAGTGTCTGGAGAATGGATTACCAGGTATATCGATCGACTCTTGAAAAAGGCACCTAACTATCAGATTGATTACGCCTTACTTTCTCATTTCCATTGGGATCACATGGGTCAGGTCACTGGTAAAACACCCCCATCAGAATTAGGAGACTATAAATTAACTGGAATTACAATGCTGGGAGAACAAATTCCAATAAAAACCACTTTGGATAGAGGCTGGCCGGATTACGACTATCCTAGGCCAACTAAAGATCTTACCACACTCAATTATATTAACTTCCTCAAATGGCAATCCCAAAATAATGGTCTACAAGCAAAGCGATTTCAACCTGGTAGCAATGAGCAAATTGTTTTAAAAAATAATCCAGATAAATATCCCAGCTTTGAGGTTAGAAATATCGCTGCGAATGGAGAAGTTTGGACAGGGGTACAAAATGTAACCCGACAGCATTATCCTCGTCTTGAGGATCTGGAGCCAGAAAATTACCCCAATGAAAACATGTGTAGCATGGCCATGCGTGTCAGTTATGGCAAGTTCGATTATTTTACGGGAGGTGACCTTAGAGGAATCCCACCGGATGGTGAACCCCAATGGCAGGATCTGGAAACACCAGTTGCTCAAGCCACCGGCCCGGTAGAAGTCAGTATGCTTAATCATCATGGCTATATTGATTCTCAAAATGCCTTTTTTGTAAGTGCTCTTCGGCCCCAAGTCTGGCTACTTTCCGTATGGGATTCCGCTCATCCAAGCCCTATGGTTTATAAGCGACTTTTGTCCCAGAAACTTTATCCGGGACCACGCGATATTTTTGCCACTGGAATGCATGAGGCCAATAAGCTGGTAGTAGTAGGTTTAGGTCAACTCAAAAGCGATCAGGGGCATATTGTGGTGCGGGTAGCCCCAGGCGGCAATTCTTATAAAGTTATCGTTTTAGATGACAGTGTTGAGAATGGGAAAGTTAAGTCAGTGCATGGGCCTTATATTTGCCGGTAATAATAATCGAATCATTCTGATCGTAAATTATCCACGGGATTTGAAAAGGCGGCCCTGCTTGCATTGAATGTCAAAACTGCAATAGCCAAAATTAATAATACCAAGCCTGAACCGACAAAGAGTTCCCACCCCAAGGTAATTCTGTATGCAAATTTATTTAGCCATAGCCCTGTAAACCAATAGGCTAGAGGTATGGCAACAATAAAGGCAGTAATTAGTGGAAATAGGAACTGCCGCATAAAATGTTGATACAAAGCATGTAAACTTGCACCCAATACCTTTCTAATGGTGATTTCTTTCAGTTTTACATTAAAAATAACCTGTGACATACTTAGAAGGCCTAATAAGGCAATGGCAATAGCAATATAATTAGCAAGATATACTAATTGGCCTAATTGCCTGTCTTCTTTATATGATTGAGACAAATGATCAGCTAAATAGACATAATTAAAAGGGACTTCAGGGTTTACCTTTTCCCATTCTTCTTTTAAGGCTAGATGTGCAGTGGTTTCCGATACCATAGTTTTGACAGACAAATATTTATACTCATTTAATGGAGGTTCTGGAAGAGCAGATGGACTGAGGAGCACAAGTGGTTTGACTTCTGTATATAAATTTTCATAGTGAAAATCCGAAATTACGCCGCTAATTGTTAGTTTTTTAGAATAGAATTCTAGTTGCTGCCCTAGCACTTCAGAAGGATTAAAATAGCCTAATTCTTTTAAGGCATTTTCATTAATCAAAACGGTAGAGTCTTTTACAAAATTAGCTCCCGGAGCATTACTTGCTAAAATTTTTAAATCATAGGTTTCCAGAAATTCATCCTCTATACAAAAAGTAAAGAAAACCTTTTGATTGTCAGGATTTGTTGAATTAACTGGAATAAATTCGAGCGCATCAGTGCCACTATTTGGAATATTAGATGAAAATGCTTTTGATTTTACCTGAGCTAGAGAGGCAGCATTTTCTCCAAATGCATTTCGATCACTTTTCGTAATCTTATCAATATTTTTGATAATTATTAGCCCCTCTTTGTCGTAACCAAGATCCGAATTAATCAAATATTTATTTTGAGCATTAAAGGTAGTGGCCACCATTAATGTAATAAAGGCGATAAAAAATTGTAAGCCCAATAATGACTTTTGCAGCCTAATCCCTCTAAAACCTTTTAAAAGACTCCCTCTCAAACCAATAATCACTGATATTTTTGATAAGGATAAGGATATAAATACACCAGAGACCAAACAAGTAAGAATGGTTGCCAGACCTAAAATTCCAATAAACTTGAATGACAAGTAAAATTTATCTGGTAGTTCAAACTGCTGCCAGGATAGTAAACCAAGAGCTATAAAAGTAAAAATTAATGAAATTAATAGAGCAAGAATTCCCAGAATTAATGATTCTGTCAAAAATTGAAAAAACATCTGATATTTCTGAGCCCCTAAACTTTTTCTTACCCCTATCTCTTTAAGCCTGTTCAATCCACTTGCGATGGAAAGATTGAAAAAATTAATAGTTGTTAATATTAAAATAAGAAGCGAAACGGCTAGTAATATATTTAGAAAGCTTTTATTAACTCCAGGCTCAAATGTGCTGGAATACTCATTACTAAGGTGAATTCCGGTTAATGGCTGGAGTACCAAAGATTTATCCCGACCGGAAGCTAAAAAGTCTTCAAAGGACATATTAAACCTGGCCTCCAAATATGGGCCCAAATTCTCGCCGATGAATAATTTCAATTTTTGATCGAATAATTTAAAGTCAGGGGTTTCAACAAGCTTTAAATAAGTAGCAACACCGCCAAACCAGTCATCATTTTTGAAATTTCCCAGGGTCGAAAAAGAGGCCAAAAAATCATACTTTAAATGAGTATTAGGGGGAGGATCCTCAACGATGGCTTTGACCGTAAAGCTCATCTCTGTAAAGTTTAAAGTAAACGTTTTTTTGGTGTTTATGGTAATGGTTTGACCAAGGGGGTCCTGTTCTCCAAAATATTTTTTGGCCATAGATTCGCTTAATACTATCGATTGAGGATCAACAAGTGGCGTATGAATATTCCCTTGAATAATTTTATAAGGAAAAAAATCAAAAAATGAATTATCGGTAAAAAAAAATCGATCTTCTTCAAATTGAAAATTATTAGAAGTTACTGTAGCACTTAGTTTTTGGGCTCTTGTATAATCGAGCACTTCGACAAATTCACTTGCCAGCTTTGGTCCGGAGGGTACAGGTGCCAAAGCTAATTTTGATTGTTCTCCTCGATCATTTTGACTAATAGTATTTAGGCGATAAATATTGGACGATTGAGGATGAAAATTATCATAATTACTTTCATAATGGATATAGTATAGCAAAAAACCAGAGGCAGTGGCACCTAGGGCCAGTGTAAAAATCCCCATAAGGACATTAACCCTCAACCTTAAAATCGATCTTAAGCTGTAGGCAATTATTAGTTTCAACATTCGGGTGAAATTTGAAAATCTTATAAATTGAAAATATCCCTGAAAATTGATCATGGATAAGGATGACAACAGATAGTTGAGATTAGCCCTTTTCGGACCTTTATGGTCTAAATCAAGCTGATAAAGTTCATTGAGATCTCCCTCGATTTCATTTCGCCTTTCTTTAGGACAAAAAAGATGGAATATTGCCTTGAAAAGTTTGGGTGGCCCTTTTGTCATGATTGGGTATTTAGATTTAGATACTCTGGTCGATAATCCTTCCAAAGTCGCAAGCGATTTTCCAAAGACTCCTTGAGTGCTAATTCAGCATTTTCAGTTAGCTTAAAATATCTTTTGGGCTTCCCTCCCCTAACCTTGGTGGCTTCACCCAAAAAACTAGATAAGAAGCCCTTTTTCTCAAGTCGGTAAAGCATGGTGTGCAGGGCTCCCATACTAACCGATCGCTTAGTTTTTTTATACAGCTCCTCTTTGATCAAAACACTGTAAGCCCCCTCATGAATTACTCCTATGGTAAGTAGGATAAGTTCTTCTAATTCCCCAATATTGGTTCCTTTTGGCATAATACTCTAATTTGTATGTATTACAAATGTCGTAAAATTTTATTATACCTACAAATGAATAGTAATATTTTATTTACTCGTTTCATGGTAGACATCCAGCCTGAATTTCACATGATTTTAAATCGATCCTAAAAAAACCTGGAAGAATTTGACAATTTAACCAAAGGCTTTTCCCTTGGTAGGGATAAGAAAAATGAGGCTGTCCCATCCGTACAGATTCGCCAAATAATTATCTTTTGGCTATTCTATTTAAGCTCGGGATTGGCATTAGTCATGTTAATCATGTGCTAATAAGGGTAAAGTCAAATTTGCCACCTTTTGACTAGCTGTAAGGTTTACAGCTTTAAAATGCTTTGGAAAAGCATAATATTCGTAAAAAAAAAAACAATTTTATCTCTACTATATTTCTACTTTATTTCGCACTTTAAGCTTAAAGCTAGAGTTACTTTTGTATTTCCTCCGAGGAAAATGATCACCAATAACTATTCAAATTAAAATAGTAATTCGAATGACTCATGGTTTTGACCGAAATGCTAAATTGTTGAACGGTTCACTTCTGCTTCACACTGATAAAATAACTTAAGGCAGCAATAATGGCTGCAATCCCAACTCCAAAATATAAAATGCTCTGCTCTCCATCCCAGGTGACCACCTTTCCAACAAAAGATACCGCAATTACCATAATAGAAGCTTTAACTAAGAGTACCTTCAGTTGATCAAAATTGGTAATGACCAACCAATCAGGTAGTTTATCAATGGAATGGACAAACAATTCATACAAGCCAATGCCCAAAATTTGAATAACAATTCCCAGAAAAATCAAATCCAAACCTTTTAATACTGTACTTATGATTTTTCCTTCAGCCTCCAAATTTACCAAAATAGTCTTGATGGCCACAAAAGAGATATAAGCACCATAGATCACCACCATTGTCCCCACTATGGCAAATAGAATAGAAATAAGAATATTGGTCCCTTTCAACAACCAGGCGTAAGCATTATCCATCTTGATACTATGATTTTATGATTCTACGATACTTTGTTTCTTTAATTCCATGATCATTTATTGCCATAAAAACGTGATCACGTGAACACCTGAACACCTGATCACGTTAATTCACATTCCCGCTTCCTTCTTAACATATTCAGCCGCTTCTTTGTGCGTAGCAAACCAAACTCCTTCTTTAGATTGCATATATTGAATCAGTTCCTCTAAGGCAACAATTCTGGAGCGATGACCAATATAGTGAGGATGCATGGTAATCAAAATCATGGTTCCCTCCTCATAAGCTACATCAAACTCATCTCTGAAAACTTCCATTAACTGACGGGGAGTACTGTATCGATTTCCTCTGGGATTGAGTAAGGGAGCATCGTCTAATATCCATTCCACCGGCAATTCCACCATACCTGTAGGCTGCCCCTTGACAACCAATTCATAAGGTCGATCATCCGCCATCATAGAACTTTCATATAAAAAGCCCATATCCATTAAGATCTGGGGAGTGGCCTGACTAAAATTCCAAGAGGGGGCTCGGTAGCCCACCGGTGTTTCGCCGGTAATATCTTTCAGAGTCTGGATGGATTTTTCGACCATCTCTCTTTCCTTTTCCGGGGGCACTCTGGTATTACGTTCATGAATCCAGCCATGTACGGCAAATTCATGCCTGGGCAGCCTTTTAATCTCTTCTGCCATTTGCGGAGAGGTGGTCAAACTTAAAGCTGGTATGAAAAAAGAAGCTGGAACCTCATATTTTTCTAATAGATCTACTACCCTTTTCAAAGCAACCCTAGAACCATATTCTCCACGGGACAGATCTGTAATGGCAGGTTCACCATCCCACCAGGCAACCGTTTCATTATCTACATCAAAACTCAGTAAGACAGCCACTTTACTATTATTCGGCCAGGAAGCCGGAGTGAGATCTCTTCCAGCCCTAACTTGGTTCACTGCTTCATCAAAACGTTCTTTGGTCCAGGTCCATTTTTGATCTGGAGTTTCATCTTGATTATGATCTTCTTGATCTTCACAGGCTAATAATATGAATGAAAAAAAGAGGAAGTATAAGAGACTTAATGGATGAATATGAGAAAATAGAGGCATAGGCGAAGTATTAATGAATATTTCTTCAATGAAGGTTTGTGTCAGTATAAAGCTAAGAAATTTGAATCAACTAACACTGGGACTTAAATTGAGTTAGAAATAAGTTTTTCCCCTTCCTCTTATATAAAAAAGAAGTTCGTTGGCAATCATAATCGCCAACGAACAGGATTAATGTAGATCGTTATCATAATTAAATCATTTTTTGGGCGCTGACAGCACCCAAAAAATGATTTAACACCTACTATTCACTATGCAAAGATTTTACCGGATCTGCCAGTGCAGCTCGGATACTTTGGAAACTAACCGTACAACCTGCGATTACAAGAGCCAATACTCCAGATACCAGGAAGACCCACCATGGAATGTCAATCCGATAGGCGAAATCCTGAAGCCAAATATTCATTACATACCAGGCTAATGGTGAGGCTACAATTAAGGCAATAAATACCAGTTTTAAAAAATCTTTCGATAGCAGGGTTACAATGCCTGCCACTGATGCTCCAAGAACCTTACGGATACCAATTTCTTTGGTACGTTGTAGGGCAGCATGTGTGGCTAATCCGAACAAGCCCAAGCATGAAATCAGAATGGCCAAAAGGCCAAAAGCTTTGGAGGTATTTCCTAGTCGAGTATCATCTTCATAAAATTGAGCAATGCTTTCATCTAAAAATTGTCCGCTAAAAACCTGTTCAGGCAATACTTCGTCAAAGACATCCTGGATAGCAGCAGTAGTAGCAGCAAGATTATCAGGTCGGATTTTTAAACCAGCTTCCCAATAATATTCTTTTCGAGTAGTCATCATTAAGGGATCATGTTCGTTGCGAAAATCATGAGTATGGAAATCTTTGGTGACTCCTACAATCTTGAGTACCCGCCTCTGGCCCAAAGTAAGGTTTTGTCCGATCACTTCCTGAGGGTCTGCAATTCCCAATCGTTCGAGCAATGTCATATTGACCACTGTTTCACGCATGGTATCAGAGGGCTGTAACCATCTTCCTGATAATAACTCAATGCCATAGGTATCCATGTAATCGGCATCGCAATATTTTAATGTAATACTATAGTCTTCATCCTCAGGACGGGTACTATAACTGAAATTAGTAGCCCAGGTATTTCCGGAAAGAGGCTGGTCACTACTAAAACTACCCGAAACGACATTAGGAATGCGAAGTAATCTTTGTTTTAAGGCATTCTGCCTGGCTATGGTAGTACTATCAGTGTTAAAAGAAAAAGTATAGACCAAATCTTGTTTAAAGCCTAGATCTTGTTTTCGGATATAATCCAACTGGAGGATAACGATAGTGGCGCCAATAATAAGCCCTTGAGCTATGATAAATTGCAGAACAACCAAGGATTTTCGAACGGCAGCTTCTCCTAAAAAGTGAGTACTCAACTTACTTTTAAGGGCTGTTATTGGATTAAAAGAGGCCATTACCAATGCAGGATAAAAGCCTGCTAAAATGGTGACAATAACTGTGGTCAATGCCAAAAAGGCCCATACAACAGGATTGTTAAACATGGAAGCCCCTTCAGGCACATTGGATATATGTTTTAAAAGTGGAGCACAAAATCTCGCAATGATGCCCCCCACCAATACAGCAAAAATTACAATAACCCCTGTTTCCGTCATAAATTGTCGGATCAATTGACCTTTTCTGCTACCCAATGTTTTTCGAACTCCGATTTCCTTGGCTCGTAAAGAGGCCTGTGCAGTAGCCAAATTGATGAAGTTAAAGCAGGCCATAATCAGTATTAGAAGGCCGATGGCAGTCAAAACTTTCAATCTGCTTCTGGATATTCGATGTGAACCAGAGTGGCCATAATTTTCACTATAGTGTAAATCAGAAAGGGGCTGCAACAAATGAAATTTTTCCTGCTCACCAGTTGATCTGGAATAATGCTCTTCTCCGACCTTAGCAAGTACAGAATTAGCTGCATCCATTTGATCAGGAGAACTAAGCAAAGCATATACCTGATCATTTGAACTACAGTTTCCCCATGCAGTGGAGTAAAAGAAATAATCCGGATGTGCTTCCACAGTCTGATAAGAAATGAAAAACGGAATGGGGAAATCACAATTATCAGGTAAGTCTGCCACCACACCTGTCACTCTAACAGGAACTATGTTATCAATCAAAACCGTTTCATTCATGGCAGCTTCCCAGTTTCCAAAACACTTCTCTGCCCAAGACTGAGTAAGAACAATAGTACCAGGTTCCGATACAGCAGGCTCGGGATCACCGGCCAGCCAATCTAAATCGAAAATCTTAAAGTAACTGGGCTGGACAAAAAAACCAATTTCAGGTGGAGTTAAGCCAAATTTTTTCTCCGGCGCTCCCCCATCTTTACTCGGAATAGTAATGGTAGCCCACATTTCATGGATTTTACTCATCTCTTCGAATTGAGGTACCGTATTGGCCATCTCATCCATTGCGGGAATAGGAATGCAGGCACCGTATTGTCGCCCTCCAGCATCAGTGTGCCTTTCAGAAACGACTCTTACAATTCGGTCATACTTTTGGAAATTCTTATTAAAACTCAATTCAAAAGTAACCATCTTGAATATGAGCAACACGGCAGCAATACCTACCGAAAGTCCAATTATATTAATAGAGGTATAGATCTTGTTTCTACCTAGTATACGAAGTGCTATCTTAATGTTATTAAGCATAAATTTTCATTTTGCAAAGAATAAACTAAAATCATGCCAATCTAATAAAGTATTGATAACAAACACCTTACAAGCATTTTCCCAAATTTAACAATATAAAAATGTTCGCCTACGAACATAGAGTGTTCAAATTTGAACACTAAAACAAGAGTTCATAGCTGGTCGTTTTCTACCATAATGTTGTAAAAATTTAATTTTAGCAATTATGGATAATTTCCATTACAGAAAATCCACTAATTTCCCACAACAAATAAACTTCAATAATCAATATGAAATACCAGGGCCTCACACAAAAAAAATTCTTCAATACTGTCCGAAATAAGCCCTCAAAAGCCATAAAAATTCTAAAACATAACCCGGAGTTGGCAACTTTGACTTGGAAAGGAAAAAGTAGCAGTATTCCAGGAAGTACCGCCCTGCACTGGGCCGCTCATAATGGGCACCTCGAATTAGTAAAAATACTGCTTGAATTGGGAGCAGACATCAATGCCAATGAAGCGGACTGGTGGTGCAGGCCCATCGATTGGGCTGCCGATAGCGGCAAATATGAAGTAGTTCAGTATTTAATGCTCAATGGCGCTGATTTTGGAGGAGATAAATGGAGTAATTGTACTCCTTTGCATGTAGTAGCCCAGGGAGGCTCCTCAAACGGAAAAGACCGCTCCCTGGAGTATCAAAAAACTACCGAAATACTTATCTATGGAGGTGCAGAGGTAAATGCCATCGCTAAATATGGTGGTCAACCTCCGGAAATGACTCCTCTTGATGATGCGCAAAATGTAGGAAATAAGGTGGTAGAGGAGGTTTTATTAAAATATGGTGGGAAGACGGCTGAACAATTAAGAGTTACCTGAAAATACATGAAAGATTATTTTTCTAATGAAAGGAGACACATAGAGACATGGAGACAAATTGTCCCAAATTATCTCTAGGTGTCTCTACGTATCTCAGTCCAGGTTATCTATAAATAAAAATGAAAGTTACAATCATTCAAAATTAATCACTCATCCCTTAGCGCCACCACAGGATTAATATAAGCCGCCCTCAAACTCTGCACACTCACCGCAATAAGTGCTATTCCAATGGCAATCACCCCGGCTACAACAAATAACCACCAGTGAATAGGGGTTCGATAAGCAAACTCTTGAAGCCACTGGTCTAAGAAATAGTAGGCCAAAGGACTTATCAGAATAAGGGAAATAAAGATTAACTTCATAAAATCACTGGAAAGCATGGTAAAGATAGAACCTACACTCGCTCCCAATACTTTGCGAATACCAATTTCTTTACTCCTCTGCTCGGCCATGAAGGTCACAAGACCAATCAATCCAAGACAAGCAATAATCACTGCCAAAACCGAAAATATCGTGAATATAGAAGACATGCGCTGTTCGCGTTCGTATAATTGATCAATTTCACTATCCAAAAAGGTAAACTCAAATGGTGAATTAGAGCCAATGTCTGTCCAAGCTGATTCAACAGCAGCCACCTGATCTCTTAAATTTCCTTTTTCTAATCGAATAAAAACGTTGGATAAATTAAATGCCCCCATTCTTAATATTAGAGGTTCAATGTCTTCGTGCAGGGAGGTAAAGTTAAAATCTTTGACAACGCCAATCACCGGCCCTTCTCGAAATCCTCCATAAGACAAAATTTTTCCTACTGGCTCCTGCCAGCCCAATTTTTCAGCTGCCTTTTCATTAATTAGATATCCGCTACTGTCCATAGATAGTTGTGGATTAAAATCACGGCCATCAACAAATTCTAAACCAAGAGCTTCCGCAAATTGCATATCTATATGCGTATAAGAAAGTGAGGTATTTTCATAATTCGCAGGTTGCTCAGGAACAAAAATGGTGCTGTCAAAATCATCTCCTGGCAAAAATTGTGAGCTGGATACGGTCTTAACGCCAGCTATACTCCTCAATTTGTTTAAAAAGACCTGGTAATTGTTTCCCAAAGCACTAGCTCTACGTACAATTAGCACCTGCTCTTTATCAAAGCCCAAATCATGGTTTTGCAAATATTGCAATTGGTTTTGAACCACCAAAGTTCCTATGATTAAACCACTTGAAATACAAAATTGAAAAACGACCAGAGATCTACGTAAATAATCTCTCCCCCTACGCTTGGTCAATTGCCCCTTTATTACCCGCATGGGAGTAAAAGAGGAAAGAACACCTGCTGGAATAGCACCTGTGGCCAGGGCAGTAAAAAGGATAAGAGCAAACAACATCCACCAAACATAGGGTACCTCCGTAAAGTTTAATGTCAAGTTGGTACCTGCTAATTGATTAAAATAAGGCAAAACCAGGTTGGCCAAACTTACAGCAATGAGTCCCGAAAATAGGACCAGCATAAAAGACTCTGTAAAAAATTGCTTCATTAACTGGAATCGACTCGAACCCAATACTTTGCGAACTCCAACCTCTTGAGCGCGGGTCATCGCTCTGGCAGTAGCTAAATTAATGAAGTTAATACAAGCTAAAAATTGGATAAATACCCCCACGATTCCGAACATCCATAGATAGGTTATATTAGGTTCTAGGTGAATTCCGGTGATCGGTTCCATAGGAAAACTAGTATAATTACCGGAGGCCCTAAATTCTTCATCTGAAATATTGGTATCTACATACTGCTGGATTTTTGTTTGTAATGCATCAACTTGTGCTTGCTTATCCAATAAAGCATAAGTCATTACTGTGGCTGAACCCCAAGAGCCCTTTCTCTGCTCAATTCGGGGAAGCTTTTTTAAGGGAGCTAAAAAGTCAAATTGCAAATGGGATTGCCCAGGAAAGGATTTAACAACTCCTGCTACCTGCATAAAAGACCCATCATTTTGTTTAATGGTTTTTCCTATGACCGATTGGTAATCTGTAGGATTAGAAAAATAGCGATCTGCTGAAGCAGTGGTTAAAACTACTGCATTTAGATCTTGAATAGATTGGACCGCCTCCCCCGCCACGGTTTCGATAGTAAAGACGTCAAAAAATTCTTTATCAACAAACAACACCCTGTTTTCCCGCACAAATTCATTATCCAATTCGACCGTAAATCGGCCATCAAATACCTGAGTAGTTTTTAAAACTTCAGGGAACTCCCGCACCATAGTTTCAGCAAGAGGAACCGGCACTCTGGTTGTTACCCAACTATTTTCTCCATACTTAGCATCCCATTGAAAACGATAGATTTGATCTGCATTTTCGTGAAATTGGTCGTAGCTCCGTTCATTCTGAATCCATAAAAACAGTAAAAAACAAATGGCAAGGCCAGTACTCAGCCCTAGCACATTAAGAAAACTAAAACCTTTGTTTTTTAGAATTTGCCGAAATGCAGATTTGATATTGTTTTGCCACATGATGCTATTATTCTTGGTTAATAAAAACGCTAAGGCAATAAATTGCTTAACATGGGTTTTCTAGTAGAAATAAACCAAAAGTTATGCCAAAAGCCATAAAAACCTGGTAAACAGCATTTTAAACCTTGTTTTCAAAATCGTTTCAAATGAAATTGTATAAAAATGGACAGTATATTGTTCAATATTGAACACTTAACAATAGGTAGTTAAGGAGTTTAACTAATTTTTTCGCTTAAATCTATAATTCCCTCGGATAGTTGTTTTTGAAAATGGATAGCTTCATTATAAAGAGGCATTTTTCAGGCCGCTGACCAACACTGATCTGGCTGTTTTTAGTGATACTATTTAAGTAGCAAACACACAGCTAGATCAGCGTCCATCAGTGGCTAAAAAGGTCAATTTAGTCAAATATTAGTTTTTTCCTCCTAACCCTAGTTGACTCATAATTCCAGCAAGACCACCATTTGCAGGCACTTCTACTTCACATTTTACAACCTTACCGTTTTGTACGGTTACTGTTAAGGATTCTTTTGGGTTCTTCCATGATTTATTAGTAGGCGAGATGACTCCCATTCCCATAAAACTCAAATCCCAATTTCCGGTATGTTTGCCTTCCATTTGTACATGACCGGAAAAAACATTTTCACTGTGTGAAGTCATTTCAAAATTATTATCGTGTTGCGAATTTGCAGCTAGCAAACTCTTAAGCATTGTCATATAAGCCTCCTTGCCCAGTGGTTCTGGAGCAGGTCCAATCAACTGAAAGTCATCGGATGTTAATGCATTATAGGTATTCCAATCTCCTACTTTTGTGGATTCACCCCATTTTAAAGCAATTTCTAAGTTTGTCATTTTTTTAGATTTTTTGTTTGATTGATTATTTGAATTTTGAGCAAAGGTAGTAGTAACTATGCATAGCATGATCAGGAAACAAAAGATGTTTATCGCTTTCATAATTAATTTTTTAAAAATGAGTACTTAGTATTGAATTTGAATATTTAGGTTACCTGGATCTTTTCCGTAACTATTTTAGGTAAGATAATTCTGCTTCAGTTAATTCATCTTCTTGCACTTGTTGTCTACAAAGCTAGGTGGGCAAGCATCTATAAACCATTCATTCTTTCCGAATGACAGTATTTGTTTCCGAATGACAGAAATAGCCCATTAAAATTAATTGGTGTGGTAAAAATTGAGGGACGAAATTATTTTATCAACATCAATTTTACTAAAATTTTGCCATTGCCATTGCCATTGCCATTGCCATTGATATTGCCATTGATATTGCCCACTAAATAATATTTACTCTTCTAGTAAATTCATCCCAATAGGATCGGCTCACGGGGATATAATTTTTGTGGAGGTAAACATAATTATCTTGCAGCCCTTCAATATGGGTCAGATTGATAATAAAAGAGCGGTGTACTCGCATTAAAAAATCGGCAGGTATCTTTTCTTCAAGGCTCCGCAGGGGAATGGTCATTAAATAAAATTTCTCAGCAGTAATGATCCGGCTATAGGCCCGTTCGGCTTCGATATATAAAATATCCTTGAGATATATTCTGACCATTTTATCTTTGTCTTTGACAAAAATGCGGTCTTTTAGAAAAAAAGTAGGTGCTTCTTTTACCTTAGAAAACTGGCCTTTTTCCAAAAGATGTTCTATCAATAATTCAATGGCGCGGATTAGGCTGCGAATTTTGAAAGGTTTTTCGATAAAAGCGAAAGGTTTGGTAGCCTTTGCCAGTTCAAAGGACTCATCGTCAGTATTGGCAGTCATATAAATGATGGGAAGGTCATACTTTTCATTTATTTGACGAACCGTGCTGATTCCATCTAATTCCCCAGCTAGCATTATATCCATCAAAATGATGTCTGGCAGAGTTTCCTGCAAAAACGGGAGTACCGCTTCACCTTCTGTGAGAATGCCACAGATTTCACATCCAAGTACCTCAAGATGATGTGCAATATCATGGGCAATTATCATCTCATCTTCTACCAATAGAACTTTAACCGATCTCATATTAGGCTACAGATTTGAGGTATAGGAACCTGATTTGTGTTGGGTATCCACCTTTTTTAAATTGATGGATATCTCCTTTTAATTGTTGGGTTTTGTGTAGAATACCTCCTAAAGTTAAATAAATCTGCCGCTTTCCTAATCAAGATTCAGTTGCCTTATTTATTTGTCGGAAAATCTACTGGCTCTGCCTCCGAAATTACCAAAGGTATTTCCTTCCGGATGCTTTTTTTATAAGCCGCAGATATTTTATCAAATGATTTACCATAGATTTTCATAGATGCCTCTTCCCATAGTTCATTATAGGCGGCCTTAATTTCGTTGTAGACCCCTAAAAAAGTAGTATAGCTGGTGCCCCTATCATTAATAATGGAAACAATTGCATTTGTTGGGGAGGGAGGTTTTTTTGGATCCTTCAGGGGATTTGCAATAAAAGTTTTAGTAATTTCTCTTAAACGATCTACTGATGTAATCTCTCCTTCAACCAATAACTGATTCTGAACATTGATAAATACAGACAAGACATTATTTTCATTTAGAGGTTTTGGAACAGGATCTTCCTCCCAGGGAGGCAGTTTTACTGAAATGCCCTGATCTTCAATAATGGTAGTGGTAACCAGAAAAAAGATGAGCAATAAAAAAGCAATATCTGCCATGGAACCGGCATTGACGGTGGGGGCTTTGCGCCTTGTTTTTTTGTTTAGCATAATATCGATTGTTTACTATTGAATATTGGGTAGTTAATCGACACTATTAAAACAAGAGAAGACAAGCCAGGAGAAAACTAAAAATTATTTTCTCCGGCTTGCACCTATTCAATTAGATGTTAGTACCTGGTATTTTGGTGTCTGGCATAGCTCAGAGGAGCATTTTATATTTTTCACAGAAAAAACATCCCTTTTCCTAATGCTATTTTTGGATAATCATTTTTACAGTTTTACTGAAGTGAGCATCAATAATGGAAACCAGGTACATCCCATTGGTCAAAAGGGGCCAATCAAACTTTAGATTATTATTTCCATTAAAAACCTGAACATTTTGTTGAAAAAGAAGCCGCCCATCCAATTGATACAAATGAATTTTTATCCTTTTATTACTTTCTGAGAAAAAATTGAGATATACTTCTCCTGTAGTATTGGGATTGGGATAAAGCATAGCTTGAGAAGTGATTTCTCTTTCATTATTTTCATTTGAAGTAATCATGTATTCATTAAAATACATTCTGGTAGCTGGAGCTTTGGACTGTAATTGACCAGACAGGACGATATCTGGGCTATTATTTCCATCCAAATCTCCAATTGCTATATCACAATATTGCAGCCCTGGAAAAAGAAAATCATTTAATTTCTGATATTTTCCCTGCCCATCATTTTCATAAAATCTAGTCACAAGCTGTCCTTGTTGATTTTTCCCGGAAAGAATCAAATCCAGGTCTTGATCTTCATCGGGATCAAAGAATTTTACAGCTCCATCATCAACAGCTTCAAAAGGGGTATTTAAAACTGCAGTAAAGTTTCCTTTGCCATCATTTTTAAATAATTTAGTAATAGGACGAATAGATTCAATGCCTGTTATGAGTAGATCTTGATCCTGATCGCCATCAAAATCTCCGAATTCGACAGCTTTACCATAAAGATCATCAAAAGGAGTATTGGTTTTTTCAGTAAAATTTCCTTTGCCATCATTGAGATATAGCTTTGATTCCCCAAAAAAGCCGTCTGAAGATCCGGAGATGAGCACATCTTCGTCCTGATCACCGTCTACATCCACAAAAGCAATGGCAACATCAAAAAAATTGGCAAATGGAGTGTCCATAATTTCAGTAAAATTTCCTTTGCCATCATTGCGGTACAATCTGGAACGACCAAAAAAGGCTCTGTACTCTCCCGCTATTAATACATCTTTATCACCATCACCATCTATATCCGAAAATTCAACAGCTCCACTTGCTGCTCCTTCGAATGGGGTATTAGGAACCAGACTAAATATTCCCTTTCCATTATTTTTGTATAATGCAGCAATATAGGTTTCATCTCTTCCGGTTCCTTTTTTACCAATGAGTAAAACATCGGGATCACCATCTCCATCTATATCTGCAAAATTGATGTCACTGTTTTCAACACCTTGAAAGGGGAATTTATTCCCTTTATCAAAGGTTCCATTCCCTTTATTTTTATACAAAATTGTCACAGGCTCATCGCTATTATTTAAACCAGAAATCATAACATCTGCGTCTCCATCTTTATCTACATCTGAAAGTGCCACAGAACTTCTGGCAGCATTTTCAAAGATGGGCGACTCTTCAGAAAAGTTCCCCTTCCCACTATTCAGAAATAACTTTGCCAAGAGGCCATTACCTCCCCCATATCCAGTTAAAAAAAGATCTAAGTCCTGATCCCCATCTACATCTTCAAATGCCACAGCAGTATAATAAACCTCAAGGGCAGGAATTCCATTTACCATGTTAAAGTTTCCTTTCCCATCATTTTTAAATAATTCAATCCTGCTCCTTCCCTGATAACCTGTTATCAAAACATCTAAGTCCTGGTCAGCATCAATATCACCGAAGGCGACAGAACTTAATTCTACATTTTTAAAAGGTATATTTTGGATCTCCACAAAATTCCCTAATCCATTATTGCGATATAATTTTGTACCGACCCCTTCATTTATTCGAACTCCGGTAATTAATACATCTAAATCCGTATCTCCATCTATATCGGCAAAATTGATGGTGCCATTATACAAATCATCAAAGGGGGTATTAGGAACCACACTAAAAATCCCCTTTCCATCATTTTTGTATAAATTGGCCTTTTCAAAAAACCTGGATCCCGTAATTAAAACATCCAGGTCCTGGTCTCCATCTATATCCCCAAAAGCCACCGAAGAACCATCTCGAACACCGGTAAAAACAGTTCCTTTTTCACTAAATTTTCCTCGCCCATCGTTTAGATATAATTTTGCTGAACTACTGCCATTATCCATCAAACCTACAATGACCACATCCTCATCTCCATCTTTGTCTACATCCCCAAAAGCACAATCACCGCTGAATACTCCCAGGAAAGGGGTATCCAAAACTTTAGAAAAATTGCCTGCACCATCATTAGTAAATAATTCAGATATGAATTTATAGTCATTTGTTTCGCCCGTGATCAAAACATCCATATCTTGATCTCCGTCTATATCAGCAAAGGCGGCAGAACCAGCTTCCACTCCCTGAAAAGGCGTATTGATTACTTCCGTATATTTTCCCTTTCCATTATTGAGGTACAATTTTGCAATGCTGGTTCTATAATTATTTTCTCCGGTGACCAGTACATCTTTATCTCCATCTCCATCTACGTCGGCAAAGTTTACCGAACCATCTCTTACTCCTTCAAAAGGTAAACCGGGTGCTTCTAAAAAGGACTGGGCAACTAAAAAATGGGAGATAAACAAAAAGCTAAAGAGTATTATTGGCTTCATGATAATTAGGTGTTTTTGTTAGAAAAAATTTAGGGTTTCAGATCCTATGGTCAAAATCCAAACTGGAGATGAAAGGAATAGCGTTTTAGGGCTTAATTAATAGCTTCTCTAATTTTTTTCTTTGATGGCCCAGGTCTTTCGAATTACCACCAATTTTAATGGTTACTTTTTGGCTTCCAATAATGTATCCCAAAATTCCTCCTGTAAAACCAAAGGCAGGAACAAAACTTTGCCTTTTTCCACACACTACTCTGGTTCTATACTCTAATTGCCACAAGTGGACTAAATAAGGATATCGTTCTACAGTGCATTTCTCTTCTCTAAATCCATCGGCAACCAGGCCTGTAACGATACCTGATAAGGTACCTACTAATAAACCCATTACCCTTCTACCCTTTCTTCTAAATTTAATGGAATGGATGTTTTTAATGGGTGGGTCAAATGGAAGCCTTGAAATTTTTGATTCTAACAGAATTAATAAATCATTAAATTGATTTAAGTCCTCCGTTTTGATATTTTGTTCCAATAAATCTGCTGGCAAAAGACTTGCTGGAGCATTTACTCCCAAATCATTTTCGGGAGAAGTTGTTGTTATCCAAACGCTATATTTTTGATTTTTGTCGTTCTTAATTTTATATAGTTTGGTAGTTTGACCTTTGGCTCCTATAGCAAAAAGGATTGTCAAAGTAATTAAGGACCATTTCATAATGAGTGGATTTAGGCGTTACAAAAAATTAGGGTTTCAGAGTTCCTTTGATTTAAAGTTGGAGTTAATTATGTTCAGGAACAGTACAATTTTGCCTCCAATCACATAATTTTTTATTTAATATCAATAATTAAATTCTTATACCCAGCCCCTACAAATTTTTTTTGCATTATTTAATTAAAAACACCTAAGAATACTCGAAAATTGAAATAATAGAAGAGTAATTCACTGATATTGAAAAGATAAACGTCTCCTTGATCAGCCTACTCCAAAGCATTAATAGACACCAAAGAAGGCTTCTCCTTTGGATTGCACTTATTTTGAGTAGCATAGACATATAAATCCCCTATTAAAGAAGGTTTCTTCCTTAGATTTAAATAAAGCAAACCATAAGCTGTTACGGCTGCATAATCATCCTTTGATCCCAGGAAAAAGATCTTATTAGATTTTAGAAAACCATCACTGTCCGCCTTAAGTACACCTTGTGTTCCCTCCAGTGAAAGATTTCCCTTAAACTGCTGCTCTCCATCAGTAGACCTGAAAACCAATTGAACCTCCTCGTTTAAGTGTTCAACAGAAGTCCTTGTTTGAGGTTTTTTGCGGACAAGCTGAGCAAATAAATGAGCCATTTCTTCAATAAAAATTTGACAGGTGGCATTAATCATTAAGGCAACACTTAATTTTTCTTCAGGAAAATAAACAATAACCGTCCTTGCTCCTTGCCAGCTACCCGCGTGTTCTATGGTTTTATTGCCGAATGGATCGTATGACAAACGCCAGGCAACCCCTACATTGGTTTTTTCACCATTATTTAATTGATGGCTTGAAAACATATCGGTTCTTACCCCTGATGAAATTAGATCATTCGAATATGCATTCATCATTTTTACCAGATCAATAGAAGTGCTGCGGTACCCTGCACCAGCAAGCTTGTAGCTGCCATTAACTAGTCTTTTCTCTTTTTTCAGCACCTTGTTTTTGAGATAATAAAGCTGAGCCTCTCCTTCTTTTGCAGCATTAATATTTTCTGGATAGGTATTCTCCATGTTTAGAGGTTCAAACATCTCCTCCTTCATATATTCCTGGTAGGATTTTCCAGAAGCTCCTTCAATAACAGCAGCCAATAAATTAAATCCATTGGTAGAATATTTGTATTCCGAATCTGGCTGAAATAACAAAGGGGTATTGATTATTTCTACACTTTCTTGTACCGATTTATATTGTTTTTTCTTGTAGCCATTCCCTGATGGTCGATGACTGAGTCCAGAGGTATGTCCTGCCAATTGCCGAGTGCTCAGATTAGCATACATTGGCTTAACATATGGTACATAATTTTTTATGGGAGCATCCAAATCCAATTTACCTTCTGTTACTAATCGCCCAATGGCCGTGGCTGTAATGACCTTGGCTACCGAAGCGGTTCTCAGCTTAGTGGAAGTAGTCATTGGAATTTTCTTTTCTATATCAGCATAGCCAAAACCATGGGCATAAATTATTTCTTCATCCTTTCCTATGGCTAGTGATAAGCCAGGTAATCCAGTTTTTAAAAGAAATTCCGATGCCAAAGTTTCAATTAACAAAGAATCAAGAGTAGAAACTTGAGTCAATAGTCTTTTTTTATAAGGAAAAACCAAAAGGGCAATGATAACAATTTGTATTTTCATTAGGAGCCTGTTAAAATTGAATAATCTCAAACCAAAAAGTAGTTCTTAGTTTAAGTTTTCAGTATCCAAAGAAAGGCCCTGCTTATCGTTGTTTTCTAAAATTGCGATGAATCAGGTCTATTTAAGTGCAGACAATTATTTCCAACAGAAAAAAATTAAAATCAGGAGGAAATGATCGTCTGGAGGTAGTTAAAGCCTATTGATCGTTTTTCGGATAATGTTTGAAGAACTTTTATCATAATAGTCTGTCTGATATCATTATTATGTCTTTTGATCATATCATACAAAACAGATTCGTTTCTCATCTGCTATTTTGGGCAAGCTTCCTGATCATTTTTACGATTCTTGCTACTCTGAATGGCGGCCCTTTACACCATCATTTATTTAATTACTTCTCCTTATTGACACCACAAATAATGGCAGCCTACACCTTAGTTTATTATCAATATCCTCAGCTTTTTTTAAAGAAGAAGTATTTATTATTCAGTTTATCGTTTTTGATTTCGGCCTACCTATTTTCAATTTTATCCCGGATAATAGTGATCTATTTTGTGGAGCCTATTATTCGGGAAAATTTTGAGCAGGAATCCATCATTGAAATTCTTACCAATCCACTATATCTTTTCTCTATTTATTTTCCAGCAGTCTATTTAACTGCATTTGTGATGTTAGTGGTCAAATTAATTAAAGAGAGCTTTGAAGAAAAACACAGGCTTGAGGTTTTACAAAAGGAGAAAGTCGCCAGCGAGCTCAAATTTTTGAAGGCCCAAATTAACCCTCACTTTTTATTTAATACCCTCAATAATTTATATGCTTTGACCCTGGCCAAATCAGATGTTGCCCCTAAAGTGGTTGTGAAACTATCCGAATTATTGGACTATATTTTATATGATTGCAGTGAGCCTAAAATACTTCTAAAAAAAGAAGTAGAGCTGATTCGTAACTACATCGATTTAGAATTACTGCGCTATAATGAACAGCAGGTAGAGGTAATATTTAATTACACCATTGAGAAAGAAGGCTCCCAGATTCCTCCCATGATTCTATTATCTTTTATTGAGAATGCTTTTAAACATGGCCTTACAACCCACCCTAGGGATGCCAAAGTTCATATCGAGTTAATAGTGATCGATAAAGTATTAAGTTTTAGTGTTTTTAATACAAAACCCATAAATCCTGCAATACCGGAAATGCAGAAAAACAGAAGTGGGATAGGTGCTAATAACATCAAGCGACAATTAGACATAAACTACCCCAACAAATATGAGCTTAAAATAGAAGATCTTGAAAAGGAGTTTAAGATCTTTCTCAGGATTGACCTTAAATAAAAACTTATGCCTATAAAGTGTCTTATAATTGATGATGAGCCTTTGGCCATTCAAGTCATAAAAGCTCATATTGAACAAATACCTGATTTGGATTTGGTGTCCACCTTTCAAAATCCACTTAAAGCCTTTGAATTCCTAAGATTAAATGAAATTGAGCTCATTTTTCTCGATATTCAAATGCCCTATCTGACAGGCTTGGATTTCGTCAAAGCAAGCCCAAATAATCCAAAAGTTATCTTTACGACAGCCTATCGAAATTATGCCTTGGAGAGCTATGAACTGGAAGTGGTTGATTATCTTTTAAAGCCCATCACCTTTATTCGTTTTTTTAAAGCAGTTAATAAATATAAAAACCTCTTTCACGGTACTAATCTTAGCACTAAGGCTGACCTATTTCTCTCCTCAGATATGGTCCACGACCATATTTATGTCAATGCCAATAAAAAGTACATCAAAGTCATTTTTTCTCAAGTGCTTTATTTAGAAAGCATCAAAGATTATGTGCGTATTTATACAGAAAACGGAAATGTAATTACCAAAGGCAAAATAAGTGAATTTGAGACCAGCTTTCCCAATACTTTTTTAAGAGTCCACCGCTCATTTATTGTAAACACTCATAAAATCAAAGCCTTTAACAGCGCCACCATTGATATTGAAAACAAAGAAATTCCTATTGGGAATAGTTATAAAGAGAAAGTTATGCTTTTTCTAAAACAAGCCTAGGGAATGGCAATATCAATTTCAATATCAATATCAATTTCAATGGCAATCTCAGTGGCATTGGCAATAGCAATGGCAATGGCAATGCAATAATATTGATATTGTCATTGTCATTGCTATTGCTATTGATATTGAGTTTCCTTGCAACTATTCCTGGCCTGCTGAAGTCTAAAGGTTATTAAAAGATTAGTAAAACACTCATTATGTTGAAAAATCACCTTAAAGTAGCCCTTCGGCTTATTGCCAGACAAAAATCCATCTCTGCCATTAGTGTATTTGGATTGAGTATAGGAATAGCAGTCAGCCTATTCCTATTATTATTTGTGACCAATGAATTGGCCTATGATTCCTTTCATAAAAATGCTAAGGACATCTATCGAATAAATGTTATCAGCTATAATACGGAAGCTGATTTTTATCGCACCAGAGCCCCAGCCCCTTTAGCAGATTTGCTTTCCTCTACCTTTCCGGAAGTCCAATCTGCCACAAAAATCACCAGGCCCAGGAAATTCAATTTTTTAATAAGGGGAAATGATCAGGAGTTTTATGAGTCGGATGTTTATATGAGTGATGAACATTTCTTTGGAGTATTTTCTTTCCCGCTCTTATTTGGGAATGCTGAAAATGCCTTAACCACTCCCTATAAAGTAATTTTGACAGAAGAAATGGCCAATAAATACTTTGGCAGATCAAATGTAGTTGGACAAACGCTGTCCTATGAAAACAACCTTTCCTTAGAAATCACAGGGGTATTAAAAGATATACCTCAAAATAGCAGTTTGCAATTCGATTTTATCATTTCTAATTATACGCCTGGTTTGCTGTATCAAAATTGGGAAAATGACTGGGGGAATTCCAATGCCAACATTTATTTACGTTTACATCCCGGTTCAGATGCCCAGGTTACGGAAGCAAAATTTCCTGCTATCGTGGAAAGTCACGTTTCGGGATTAGATGAAGAAGAACGCTTTGTCATGTCTCTTCAATCCCTACCCAGCATCCATTTGAATCCACATTTGGCTCCTGAACAGGTCTGGGCGGCCAGCAACAAAAAATATGTCTACTTTCTTCCCATCATTGCCTTATTCATTCTAATCATCGCCAGCTTCAATTATGTAAACTTATCCCTGGCCCGAGCCACAGATCGCTTGAAAGAAGTAGGAGTCAGAAAGGTAATGGGAGCCAGTCGAAAAGGATTAATCTGGCAATTCTGGACAGAGTCAGTTGTGCTTATTACAATTGCCTCCGTGTTAGCCATCTTATCTATGGCAGCGTTATTACCTTCTTTTAATGAATTGGCCAGTCGGAATTTTTATTTAGCAGATTTGTTACAACCTTATTTTTTTATTAGCCTGTTAGGTCTAATTCTATTTATTGCCATTATTTCAGGCATTTATCCTGCTGTAGTCCTATCTGGAATCAAACCCATAAAGGCCATAAATCAAGTACTCTCTTCCATTGGTTCTGGAAGTACTTTTACCAGAAATATGTTTTTGAGTGTCCAATTTGCGGTCACTTTGATTCTTATTGTAGCAGCTATCATGGTTCACAAACAGCTAAATTACATTCAGCAGCGCTCCCTTGGTTTTGATGAAGAGCAGGTGTTATATTTCTTTGAAAGAGACACGAGCTTTTGGTCACAATCTGAATCATTTAAAAACGAGCTCTTAGGACATCCAGGAATAAGTTCTGTAGCTTTTTCTGCTGGAATTCCCGGGCAGGTACAATATAGTGGTACGGCTAAGTTTGGGGGTGGAAAAGATCCAAAAGAAATGATGCACATTATGGTGGATCACGATTTTTTATCTCTTTATGATTTTGATTTAGTGGATGGAAGATCTTTTCAAAAAGAACTAAAGTCTGATGAAACGGCAGCCTATCTAATTAATGAAACGGCCGCCGAAGCTATAGGCTGGGATGATCCCATAGGTCAGCAAATGACCCTTTGGGGAAATCAAGGGTCGGTCATTGGCATTGTGAAGGATTTCCATTTTGAATCCATGCAAAATGCCATCGAACCTATAGCTTTCCACTTTGGCCCCAAAAGATACGATGCTGTTTCGATAAAAATACGACCCGAGGAGATGGACCGATCGATAGCCCTCATTGAACAGCAGTGGGCTACTCAAATGCCGAATAAACCCTTCCAGTATCAATTCGTGGAGGACCAGTTTGCCACCTATTATCTGGAGGAGCAGCGCTTTTCAAAAATTACTGATATCGCTACTTCTTTAGGTCTAATCTTAGCCATATTGGGGCTCTTTGCTTTGACTGCATTCTCTATAAATCGTCGAGCAAAAGAAATTGGAATCCGACGAGTATTAGGAGCGACCTATTCCAATGTATTAGCATTATTCCTGAAAAAGACTTTGTGGCTTTGTGTAATTGCACTTATTTTATCTATTCCATTAGCTTATTTAGGAATTGAGCAATGGCTACAAAGTTTTGCTTACCGGGTGGACATTTCTTGGTCGAATTTCTTAATAGCCGCTGTTATTTTAGCCATCATAGTAGTGCTTACAATAGGCATTCAGGTGTTTCGATTTATTTTTGGAGATCCTGCAAATGCCTTGCGACAGGAGTAAATTAGTTTTTTATAGCTTAATTCTATAAACCACATGTTAAAATTGATATATTCAGGTAATAATTTAAGTTCCCGCTATTGATAGAAATAGGAGGGTAGTAAGATTTCACTTGAAATATGAGTCATCTCTTAAATTAGGGGTGACTCATGCGAATCAGGAGTTAAAATATTTGATATTTTTTATTTCTTCCTTGGCTATTTTTGAGGAGGGCGTCCTGTAGGGACGACATACAGGTAAAAACTAAGAGATGTTGCTGCCTTAGCGTGCCGTTAGGTACGCCACAAAACGCAGCTCTTTTATGTGGTGTACCTAACGGCACGCATATATGGAGTCCGTTCTCTGCTAAATACCTCTGTTAGGTCCCTAGCAGGACTATAATCCTATCAAACTCGGTTTCAGCCCCTGATTCGCATGACTTGATTCATGTTTTAATGCCTAATCGGTGTTTCGTTTGCATTATTGAATTATTACAATGTATACATGTGGTAAAATAAATGGTCAGTGGATCCTTTTCTTTTGGGTGGGACTTTGTTCTTTTCTTTGGATTGATTCCTACTCTCAAGCCTTCATTTCCCAGGAAGTGCTTCCTGCTCCGTCCATAACCTCTATAAGTACCTATAGTTTAAGCGAAGGCCTGCCAGACAATTGTATCAGCGATGGATTTCTAGATAGTAAGGGAAGGCTTTGGCTCAACCCTTGCTCATATACTATAGTAGATAGAGGGATTGGTTTTTTCCAGTATGATGGGAAACAAGCTTTTTTCTACCCAATAAAAGCAGATAGTCTATTTGCTGGGGAAGAGGGACTTAAGTGGAGAGTAGAAGGAGAATTAAAAAATGGCTTTCTATTCGGGCAGGCTGTTGATCATCCATTTATCTTCATGTGGCATCCTGACACCAGGGAACAACGCTTTTATTCATTCAACTCCAACGAGCAGCTATTAAATATTAAAAAAAATCCAGGCGGAGGCCTATTGGTTCTTGTCCAAAAGAGTGATAGCTGTTTGATTTATGGTCTAAACCAAGCCAATAAAAAAGAAAAATTAGCTGAGTTTAGGAGTAAAAATCAATATGCTAAGGATTTCCTATTCTCTATATCCTTAGAAATTCATCATCAAAAAGCCTGGTTTTTTGTCCCGTTTGAAGGCTTGGCAGGTTTAGATCTAGAGAAAAATGAAACCTTTTATTACTCTTTTCAGGATCTGGTAGGTGAGCCAATAAAATTTAGAGGGACAAGTGAATTGGATCTTAATGAGGGGACCGCTTTAATTAATGCATACAAATCTGATGAATTATTGCTGTATCTAGGGGTTCATCAAGGCTTTTATACCTTTCATATTCTTAGTCAAAAATTATCCCCTTTTCTTAAACTTAACCAGTTCTTGAAATCAGCGAATCTTCCGGAAAGGATGAGTATTTCTATCAACCAGGATTCGAGTCATAACCTGTTAATAAACTTTGGTTTTTTAGAAAATGTCTTAAGCAGCAATCATAGATTAAAGAATTATCTGAACCTACTATTGGATCAGGACGGGCAATTAATAAATTACACAGATTTAATCAATACTATGAGTGGGTTTGCCCAAAATAAATCAGTTTCCATATGGGTAGGCAACTTTTTCGGCCATAATTTTAAGCAACAATTGGGCTGGGCTTCTTTGGGTGGTTTGATTATTTCAGAACTTCGAATGGAGTCATCAGGTATAAATGCTTATCCTTTAGCTTTAGGCATTAGGGCTATGGCGCTTCTGGATAGTAACCGCCTTTATTTTAATACGGATACAAGAGATTATATACTCAATATAAGGGATGGCACCTTTGATGAGGTTCCATTAGACGTGATGATATCAAATTTTCAGTCTAACATTATCTTTTCTGAAGATCAAATTTTATGGGTGGCTGGCAGACAAAAATTATTGAGGTATAATCCTGCAATTGGTAGCACAGATTTTCATGAGTTAGGTATTGATTTTGAAAAATTCACTTTGATTAGCAATACAGAAATAGCCTTTTTTTCTCCGACAGGGGAATTATACTTCTATAATGTTGACCTTAAACAAAAAAGATCATTTACTTTCCAGGATTCCATATTTAGTGTAAAAAGTGAAGTGAATGAGCTCTATTATTCGAATGAAGGTATGCTTTGGGTGGCAGCCAAAAATGGTTTGTGGAAATTCGATATTAAAAATAATCAGGTTCATTCCTTCGCTTCAACAAATGATTTTTTAGATGTGCACATTACATCGATCCATTTAGGAGAAAATGAGAAACTATGGTTAGGCACTTTTGATGCCGGCGTACTTATTTTGGATCTCGCTACTAATAAAGTTGAACAAATTTCCAAGGTAGATGGTCTTTCCAACAATACTGTCACTGGCATTCTTTCCGATGAGGAAGGTAATCGCTGGATAAGCACTTACGATGGTATTACCGTCCTTTCCCCAACAGGTGAAGTTTTATTTGATTTATCTCAAGAGAACGGATTAACAAGCAATGAATTTAACAGGACCTCTTATGTTAAGTTTCCAGATGGGCGGATGGCCTTTGGAGGAGTGACAGGTATCAATATTCTGGAACCTCCAAAAATAAAAGAAGCATTTATTGATCGGACTCCTCTCAATATATTTCTTACCAGTCATACCTACTATAGTAATGAAGCAGGTAAAAATTTAGTCTTGGAAGGGGATTATATTTCCCCACAAGCCATAAATATTCCAGCTGCTAATCGGTATCTCATTTTGGATTTTTCTATTTCCGAATATGCCGACAGGTCTAAACATACTTATGCTTATAGACTGGTCCCCGGATGGGATAGAGATCAATCTCATGAAAATATTCCTTGGATTAATTTGGGGCCTGCCTCAGAATTAACACTGAACAACCTTCCTGTAGGAGATTACATCGTGCAGATCCGAGGAATTGATCATAAAGGACGTACGACTGCCACCCCTTTACAAATCCCGATCCATGTAGAACAATTTTTTTATAGAACCTGGTGGTTCTATGCCCTTTGTTCTCTTCCCTTTTTATTGGGTGCTTGGATTTGGATACGAAGAATACTTACTGAAAGAAAACGATTAAAGATAGAAGTAGAAAAACGAACCAAGGAAATCCGCCTGGACAAGGAGATCATTGCCCGGCAAGTGGAGGAGCTTCAGCAATTTGATCAAGCCAAATCCAGATTTTTTGCCAATATCTCCCATGAATTGCGCACTCCTTTGACCATCATTTTAGGTATGATTGAGCAAATAGACAAACAACCCAAACGATGGCTAAACAAGGGCGTGAAAATGATCCGCAATAATGGCTCCAATTTACTGGAATTGGTTAATCAGATTTTGGAGTTGCAAAAATTGGAATCTGGCAATCTAAGCGTAAATCTTCAGTTAGATGATATTATCCCTTTCCTAAAAAGTATATTTAACCAGTTTGAGGCACTGGCAGTTAGTAAATCCTTACAGATGGAATTTATTTCTGAAATGGAAAGCCTTGATATGGATTATGATCAGGAAAAGATCCTGCGTATCGTTTCTAATCTTTTATCCAATGCCATAAAATATACCCCAGAAAAAGGGAAGGTAAACTTTACAATCTCGTCAGGTAAAATAGGTGAATCCGTGCAGGAAGACCACTTGATTTTGACAGTTGAAGATACTGGCCATGGCATCCACCATGAAGAGCTTCCCTATATTTTTGATCGTTTTTTTCAGGCCAGTTCACAGGAAAAAATCATCAATAGTGGAACAGGTATTGGTTTATCTTTAACTCAAGAATTGGTAAAGTTACTCAATGGAAAAATTGAAGTCTTCAGCCAATTGGGCCAAGGAACCACTTTCCAGGTTTTCCTGCCCATCACCCAAAAGGCAAATCCTGGGCAAAGAAAAGACCAGCTCAACATTCAGGCTGCTGTTTTGGGTACACAAGGGCCTCCGGAAAAAGAAAAAATAGCTGCAGAAGATCTTCCTTTAGCCTTAATCGTGGAAGATAATGTTGACATTGCCCAATACCTTCAAATATGTTTGGAAGGATCTTACCGTATGCATTTTGCCAGGAACGGACAAGAAGGAATTGATCAGGCCTTAGAACAAGTCCCTGATATTATTGTCAGTGATGTGATGATGCCGGAAAAAAATGGTTTTGAACTGTGTGAAACTCTTAATGAAGATATTCGAACGAGCCATATTCCAATTATTCTGCTCACCGCCAAATCAGATGTTGATTCCCGTATTGCCGGATTAAAAAAAGGAGCAGATGACTATCTGGCCAAACCATTCCATGAAGAAGAGCTGCTCATTAGGATGAAAAACTTGCTGGATATTCGGCTCAAGCTACAAAAACGATATCAGAATTTGTTTGACCAGGCGCCCATGATAGAAGAACCTGAGGTTTCCAAAGAAGATGAATTTATGCTAAAATTCAAAGAAATTATTGAACCTCAGTTAAGTGATCCTGATTTTGATTCCGAAAAATTGACCCAGGCCCTCTTTATGAGTCGATCCCATCTAAGCAGAAAAATCAAAGCACTCACCGGCCGCTCATTAGGTATTTATATTCGTTCCCTCCGGCTTCAAAAAGCCAGGCATTTATTGCTGACTTCTGATCTAAGCATTAAAGAAATTGGCTATGAAGTAGGTTTGTATAATCCCACCTACTTTTCTCGCACCTACCAGGAAGAATTTGGTGAATCCCCCTCCAAAACCCGTGAAATCCACTAAAAAGTCATATAGGTAAACTCATTAGTCATATAGGAAAAGCCTCCTTTTCCTACTTCCCTGACCTTTGTTTCATAGGAATTAGCCATAGGAAGCAACATAAAGCCATTGCCTCCTCCCAGGTCATTTTTTAATGCCTAATCACATAACATTAACTACTATTTTAAATCTATTAAACCATGAAACAATTAAAGGCGCTTGGACTTAGACGATTGATGGGGATCATTATAATGCTATTTTTATTAGCCCTACCCTTTTTTGTTAATTATAATGTTCAGAACGAAAGGAAAACCAAAAAAAAGTTTACTGCCTCATATGTAACGCTGGAGGATCACAATCCTGATTATTGGAAAAAAGATGGACTTTTTGGCAATTACATAAGAGAATACGAGCTAAAAGAATTCAGAGATAGAAATGCCAAACATTTTCCTTCTGAAAGTGGAAATGTGGCGGTCATCAGCGCAGGGTCCATTCATTATTTGGATGAACAAGGCAACTGGCAGGAAATTGATACCCGAATCCGAGAATCTAAGGTGCAGGGCTATGCCTATGAAAACACCCACAATGGCATCAGAACCTGGTACCCGGATGAAACCGGCGAGTCAATAGAAGTAGGATTTGATAATGAGTTTTTATCCATTGGAAGTAATATGACCTTAAGCTGGGAGGATGAAGATGGCAATGTGCTCAAGCGTCAATCTTCCACTTTTTCATTCCCGGAAGCAGATAGCAATAAAGTAGTCTATCACGCTTTTTTCCCAGGAGTAGATAACGAATTTGAGATTGAACCTGATAGAGTAAAAAACAAGCTAATCTTAAAAAGAAGGCCAACGGCCAAGGGAAACTACTTAGTATTAAGTGAACAATTGGTTTTACCTAAAGGATGGACTGTCAAATTATATGAAGAAAACATTGGTAAGATCTATGAAACTAAAAATGGTTTTGACATTGTAGATAACCTTGGAATCCCACAGCTGACGGTGCCTGCACCCGAGGTCTATAGTGTAGCCGAGCAAAAACATCCAATAGAAGAACTACCTGCTAAGTGGATCTTAGAGCAAGAGGGTCAAGTTTTGACCTTAAAAATGCAGGTGGAACAAAGCTGGCTACAAGATCCGAATTTAAAATATCCTGTGGTTTTAGACCCTACCATTACCAGATATGGATTTGAAGGAGGTTGGGTTTCCTCAGATAGGAAAATAAGTATTTTTAACCCAGTTCAAGTAGGATTATCACTTGGTATTATTTACAGAGGATGGATCAAATGGGATGTTGGTAGTATTCCTACCGATGCCAATATTCAATCTGTCAAAGGACGATTCTATACATCAGGAGGTAATAGTATCCTCTTCCCAATCAATGTAAATCAATTTTCTCGCAAGAATTTTAATTTCCAAGGTAAACATTCTCCAGAAGATTATTATGTCTATTTAAGTCAGACGTATGATGATATAGGTTCGGGGCCAACCTACTCTTCTTTTTCATATTCTGGTCATAATGATCATACAACATACTATCCAAATCATATTTTGGATACAGATGACCTTGGTGACCAGGCTCAAGCGGATCTGCAAGCAAAAAGAAGGGTCCATGACGATTTTTTTTCAGTGGGAATAGCTGCTGGACAGATAAATTGTGATTGGGAGGATCCTGATGAATGTTCTTTCGTGGAATTTTTAGCCAGGAAATCTCTGCTAACTGTTAGCTATTGTGCGCCTCTCAGTATCATAAGTCAACCAACTGACAATGCATTCTGTAAAAATGGGAATGCAATATTTTCAGTTGCCGTAGAAGGAATTGACCCTACCCAGAATACGCAATGGCAATATTCATCCAATAATGGTGCTAGCTGGAATGATGTAGTGGATGGTGGTTCTGCTCCAGTCATTTCTGGGGCTAATACCCCAACCCTTAGCCTTTCCAATATACCAGATTCCTGGGATAATTACCAATTTAGATATTCCAATGCCTGTGGAAATAACATCGTCTTGTCAAATTCGGTTACCTTAACTAAAGCATTGGTACCTTCCCTTTCTTCCAACCCTCAATCAGGAGGCGCTTGCGAGGGGGGTTCTTTTACTTTTAGTGCTTCCTTTTCGGATGCTATGAACTACCAGTGGCAACAATCAATCGACGGTGGCTCCACTTGGGCGGATCTTAGTGAAAATCAATTCTATCAAGGTGTAACGAGCAATACCCTTTCCATTCTCAATATCCCTGCCCGCTTAAATGGCAGACAATTTAGGCTACGAGCCTACAGTGACTGTAAAGAAAATGTTTCCAGTCCCGCTACGCTAACCTTGACCTTATTGCCAAGTATTGCTTTAGATCCAGACCCTGTAAACATCAAAGAAGGAGAAAGTGCTACTTTTACTGCTGATTTCATTTCGAGTACCTCCTTACAATGGGCCTATACTGACGATGGAGGAGCTACCTGGGTAGCTTTAAACGACGGTGGTGGTGGGCGCCCTATATCCGGAGCTACAAGCAATACCCTCATATTAAGTAATGTACCATTAAGCTGGGATGGTCGAGAATATGCCCTTAGAGGATATAATAACTTTTGTGGTCCTGTTTACACTAATAAGGCATTACTTACGGTTATAGATTGTGCTTCTCCAGTAGCCACCTGTAAAGCGATTACCATTCAATTAGATGCTAATAACAGTGCTCGTATTGGGGCTTCTGATGTTGATGCAGGAAAAACCTCTTACTGTGATTTGAAAAGTTTAACGGTTACACCGGAGGTTTTTGACTGTAGTACGCTTGGAGATCAAACTGTTGTATTAACCATCACTAATGCTTTGAACGTTACTTCGTCCTGTGAAGCTACCGTTACGGTATTGGAGAAAACAAAGCCAGTGCCAGATTTGGCCAATCTACCTACTATAGAAGATGAATGCTCTGTTACTATCCCTTCTCCTCCTACGGCTACCGATAATTGTGGGGGCACCATAGTAGGGACTACTGATGACCCTTTAACTTATTCTACTCAGGGCACCCATACCGTCACCTGGTCATTTGATGACGGGAACGGGAATGTTGAAACCCAAACACAATTGGTCATTATTGAGGATAGAACCCCTCCGGTAGTTCTTACCAGGGATTATACTTTTCAACGCCCTTACCCTGGTAAGTTGGCACTTTCTCCACTCATGATTGACAATGGATCAAATGATAATTGTGGCATCAAAGAGATGAGAATAGCCCCCAATGAGACCCCCTCTATATTTTGGGGGCAAATGAGAGTCCGCCTTGCGGTAACTGATTTCAATAACAATACAAGCTTTCAAAATGCTACGATTACAGTCATAGATGAAATAGCCCCAATTGCTCTTTGTCAAAATATTACTGTGAAGCTTAATGAAGATGGCCTAGGTGCTGCTACAGCTGCTGCTGTGGATGACGGTTCTTATGATGCCGCCAGCGGTATACGTGAATTAAGTTTAAATAAATCCCATTTTAGCTGTAGTGATATTGGAGCTAATCCAGTGGTACTTAGCGTAACTGATTATTTTTATAATACCAGCACCTGTAATGCAACAATTATGGTATTAGATAGGGTACCTCCAAAAGCCATATGCAAGGACATAGCCATAGATGCATTAGAAAATGGTCAGGTCACCATTACAGCTGAAATGCTGGCTAATGGTTCTACTGATAATTGTGGCGATCTTTCTTTTGAGTTCTCAGATGGTTTAACAGAAAGAACCTTAGACTGTGGACGATACATTCATAGAGAGCTAATTGTAATAAAAGACAATAATGGCAATAGGAGTACTTGTACGGCTGCTGTTGGTATTAGCGATGATCTTCCTCCGGTAGCTACTTGTAAAGATATTACCCTTGAATTAGATAAAAATAGCCAGGCAGCTATTACAGCTGATCAAGTAAATAATGGGTCCACGGATAATTGTGATATAGCTAAGATAAGTCTGGATCAAAAGGATTTCGATTGCAATCATCTTGGGGATAATCCTGTGGTGCTTGCGGTAACAGATAATGTTGGTAATACTAGTATTTGTAAGGCTACTGTAACCGTGGTAGATGAATTAGCTCCTATTGCTATTTGTAAAGATATTACAGCAGAAGTAGGCAAAAATAGTACCACCATCATTAAAGCACAAGACTTGGATAATGGATCAACAGATAATTGTGGTTCTTTATCCTTTGAATTTACTGATGGTACTAATGAGAAAGTCATCCAATGTGGAGATTTCGGCGTTGCTGCAGTTCTTATTGTAAAAGATGATAGAGGTAATCAAAGTAGTTGTACAAGCAATATCACTGTTATAGATAATACTCCACCAATCGCTAAATGCAAGGACATTACGGTTGAATTGGATGAAAATGGATCTGGTCAATTCTTTGACTCAGATGTTGATGATGGCTCTACAGACAATTGTCAATTAGCTGGTCCTGGTTTTTTACCTCCCATTCTTGTTGGATGCAATACCAAAAGTAAATTCTCGCACACTTTAACAGTTAAGGACATTTCTGGAAACGAACATTCCTGTACTGCTCAGGTATCCGTAATAAATCGAATTGCTCCAATAGCTATTTGTCAGGATGTGACTGTTCAATTGGATGAAAATGGCAAGGCTAATCTTACAGCTGATCAAATAAATAATGAATCCATGGGCAATTGTGGTATTGCTGATAAAAGTCTAGATCAAAATAATTTTGATTGCAGTCACCTAGGAGATAATCCAGTTGTGCTAATGGTAACGGATAATGAAGGTAATTCAAGTACTTGTGAGGCTACGGTAAGGGTGGTAGATGAGGTAGCCCCTATCGCCATTTGTAAAGATATTACAGTAGCAACAGGCAAAAATGGCACCGCCAT
Source organism: Saprospiraceae bacterium (assembly GCA_028285545.1). Taxonomy (GTDB): domain Bacteria; phylum Bacteroidota; class Bacteroidia; order Chitinophagales; family Saprospiraceae; genus JANQPA01. The sequence continues at coordinate 108,430 of JANQPA010000129.1, forward strand.
TGTTACTGCACAAGAATTGGGTGATGGATCAACAGATAATTGTGGTTCTTTATCCTTTGAATTTTCTGATGGTACTGAGGAGAAAGTCATCCAATGTGGAGCCATCGACCTTGGTGAAGTTATAATAGTAAAAGATGATAGTGGTAATGAAAGTAGTTGTACAAGCAATATCACTGTTATAGATAATACTCCACCGGTAGTCAATTGTAAGGACATTACGGTTGAATTGGATGAGAATGGCTTTGGTTATTATTTTAACTCAGATATTGATGATGGCGCTTCAGACAATTGTCAATTAGCTTTGCCTTTGTATTCTCATATTCCCTATTCTCTTACATGCAATTCCCTAAGGGAATTCTCGCGCACTATAACTGTTAAGGATCTTTCTGGAAACCGACATTCCTGTACTGCTCAGGTTACAGTGGTAGATCGAATTGCTCCTAAAGCAATTTGCCAGGATGTGACGGTTCAGTTGAATGAAAATGGCCAGGCCACTATCACAGCTGATCAAATTAATAATGAATCCATGGATAATTGTGAGATTGCTGAGATGAGCCTTGATAAAACTATTCTTAGCTGTGAGGATGCCACCGTCACTTTAACGGTTAAAGATAAAGATGGCAATGAAAGTGATTGCACTTCAAAAATCGAAACATTAGATGAAGTACCCCCTCAAGCTAAGTGCAAAGAAGTAATGACTTTTTTCAATAAAGATGGTAAGAGTATTGTTATCCCATCTGATTTTGATGATGGCTCTTTTGATGCTTGTGGTCAGGTAGAAATTGGCTTTTTGGATGGAAAAGATAAAATTGAGGTGATTTGTGGTTTTAATAATAGCAAAAGAAGGGTTACTCTATTGGTGACTGATAAAAGTGGCAACACCAGTACTTGTGTGACAAAACTAGTTGTAAATGATAAGATTCCTCCAACCGTTAAGTGTAAGGATATCACTCTATTTTTACCTGAATCAGGCGCTGTTCCTTATGATGTTTCCATGATCGATGATGGAAGTTATGATAATTGTGGTTCCAATGGGATCATCCCAGAGGAAAGATTATTAACATGTGAAAACATCGGAGAATTTACTGATGAATTTAAATTTAGAGATAGAGCCGGAAATGAAAGCTCTTGTACAGCTACAGTCACAGTTCTTGACAATTTGAACCCCATTGCAAAATGCCAGGACATCACTATTCAATTGGATGTAAATGGTCGGGCTGATTTAAAACCAGATCAAATAGATATGAGCTCAAGTGATAATTGCGGCATTGTGGATTGGTCTGTTGACAAAACCAGCTTTGATTGTTCAACCTTGGGTACTCATATAGTCAAACTAACAGTTAGCGACCAGAGTAATAATTCCCATTCTTGTGAGGCTAAGGTTACTGTAAAAGATGAAAACAATCCATGTAACCGTCCACCGGTGGCTGTTTGTAAAGACATTACCATTTCCCTTGATCCCTCTTGCCAGGCGAGTATTAATCCTAACCAGGTGGATGGAGGATCTTCAGATCCGGATCAAGATGAACTTATTTTAAGTCTGGATAAGAACACCTTTAGTAAAGGAACTCATTCAGTAGAATTAATCGTAAGCGATGGAGATTTATCTGCTAAATGTACTGCCAAGGTAACAGCCGAGGATGTAACTAAGCCAGTACCGGATGTGGTTTCTTTACCTGTTATTAATGTAGAATGCTCTGTGAGCCTTTCTTCTGCCCCTACAGCCACAGATAATTGTGAAGGGACTATAATAGGCACTACCAATGATCCTATGTCCTACGCTTCCCAGGGTACCCACACCATCACCTGGTCTTTTGATGATGGAAATGGTAATGTAGCAACCCAAACACAAACTGTCATCGTTGATGATGTTACTGCTCCCGTTCCAGATCTGAATTCTTTGCCAGATATTACTGCTGAATGCTCTGTGAGCCTTTCTTCTGCCCCTACAGCCACAGATAACTGTGAAGGGACTATAATAGGCACTACCACCGATCCTCTGTCCTACAGCATCCAGGGAACTCACATCATTACCTGGACTTTTGATGATGGCAATGGAAATTCGGTCACTCAAACCCAAACCGTTATCATTAAGGATGTCACTGCTCCGGTGCCGGATGTGGCTACTTTGCCTATTATCAATGGAAATTGTGAAGCGGGTCTGGAGCCTCCTTTTGCTACCGATAATTGTGTAGGTCAGGTTATTGGTACTACTTCTGATCCACTTTACTTTGACAAAGAAGGAATTTATACCGTTACCTGGGTCTACGATGATGGCAATGGAAATACCTCAAGTCAAGATCAAACCATTGTCATTGAGGATGATATCGCTCCAGTTCCCGATCGGAATAATTTGCCAACTCTCAGAGCTCAGTGTGGACTTACGGTTTCTACAAAGCCAACGGCTACCGATCGCTGTGTAGGGACTGTTGTTGGAACGACTTCTGATCCTTTGACTTATAATACCCAAGGTATCCACCTCATCACCTGGACTTTTGATGATGGAAATGGAAATGTAGCAACTCAAACTCAGAGAGTGGTCATCAGAGATAATAAAGCACCGGTA
>JANQPA010000001.1 GCA_028285545.1 Saprospiraceae bacterium
TAACAAGTAATCCGTATAGAGGTCCATTATATCTTGCATAGCCTTTTAAAGCTACGCTTTATTTCATAATATTTCCTTTCGCTTGCGTAAGGTCAGTTATTAATCACCCCAATTGCCTATTGGGGCAATGGATGGCCGGAAAGAGATGAACAGACACCTGGTTTTTCCTTCAAATACGGAAAAGATGCCTGCCTAACTAATCCTGAAGCCATTAAAGCTCAGGAAAATTACCTCTATCAATTTCTTAACCATATAAACTATTATACCGGGATACCTCTAAAAGATGATCCAGATATTATTGCCTTCGAAATCAGCAATGAACCAAAACATAGGGGATCAAAAGAGGAGACCATTTCTTTTATAAACCGTATGGTAGCCGCTATGCAAAAAACAGGTTGCCAAAAGCCCATTTTTTATAATATGAGTCATGCTATCCAAGTCAAGGATGCTTACTTAGAATCCAATGTCCAGGGAGGGACCTTTCAATGGTACCCTACAAGGCTATTGGCTCCCCAGGAATTAGAAGGGAATTTACTACCTAATGTTGATCGTTATGAAATTCCCTTTGCCCAAGATGTGCGATTTAAAAAGATGGCGAAAGTAGTATATGAATTTGATGCTGCTGATGTAGGTCGGTCCTATATTTACCCTGCCATGGCCAGAAGTTTTAGAACAGCTGGAATACAGTGGGCCACCCATTTTTCTTATGATCCCACCTATATTGCGGATGTCAATACAGAATATGCCACCCATTATATGAATTTGGCTTATACTCCACAAAAGGCACTGAGTCTAAAAATTGCTTCAAAAGTATTCCACGATATTCAGTTATATTCTGATTATGGTCCTTATCCCCAAAATAAAGAATTCGGGAATTTTAGAGTAGATTATCTGGAAGATCTGGCGGAAATGGTAAACGAAACTGAATTCATCTATACCAACCATACCAATACTAAACCAACTAGCGCAGAAAAATTAGCTAGCATTTCTGGCTGGGGAAATTCTAACGTAGTAAAATACGATGGTACCGGAGCTTATTTTTTAGATAAAATAGAAGAGGGAATATGGCGCCTTGAAGTTATGCCAGATGTTTTATGGGTTCGAGATCCTTTTGGAAAAACCAGCCCAAAACAAAGAGTTGCCGTAATTAAATGGAAGCATCGAATGATGAGAATTATGTTACCAGATTTAGGGGAGGAATTTAGGATTGAAGCCATCAATCAGGGTAATTCTTTTGAATCAGGTGCCGAAAATCAAAGCTTCCCCATATATCCTGGTACTTATTTGTTGGTCAAAAAAGGAGTAGAATCGACCATTGATCCCCATTCTACATGGCAAAATATTAGCTTGAGTGAGTTTTCGGCTCCTGTGGAAAATATTGACCAAACCTATGTTATTCACCAGCCCGCTGAGGTAATTGATTCCGGCTCTCCTTATGAGGTAAAGGCTATGATTGCCAGTACTTATGATCAAATAGAATCCGTTGAGTTATTTTTTAAGGGTAATGGATATTGGCAAAAAAGAATTGGCATGCATGCTGGCCAGGGGTTTGAATATATTGCTACCATTCCAGGTAGCCTGGTACAGGAAGGTTTTTTGGAATATAATATTGTAGTTAAGGAAAAAGGAAACTATACCACTCATCCAGAAGGCCTTGCTACTCACCCCTGGGATTGGGATTATTTTGCAGAAAAACCCTATAAGGTTCCAGTCGTAAAAAAGGAGGCTCCTCTCTATTTATTTAATGCTCAAACTGACGCTCGAGTTCTAAGTCGAGGGTGGTTGGAAAATTCCGGATACCTCATTCCTGGGAGTACGTCAGGAAAATCAGCTCTCGAAATTAATGTAAAGCAGCTTTTTATAGTTGACCCCGATAATACCGAAGCAAGTCCAATTTATGATTACAGCATGCGCTTTGCTTTTAAGGATAAAATCCGGGGGCGTAAAGAGAATCTGGACAAAAAACAAACTATGGTTATCCGAGGGAAAAGCCTGAACAACAAACCCTGCAAATTGCAGATTGCACTAGTTGATAAAAACGCTACTGCTTTTGGAGTAATAGTTGAGATGTTGCCCGACCAAGAAGAGTATCGCATTGATTTACAATCACTTAAAAAGGTCAGATTAATTACATTGCCTCGTCCCTATCCCACTTTTTTGCCCTATTATTTTGAGGGTGGGCTAGATCAATTCTCCATGAAAGATATTGAAGTACTGCAATTATCTATTGGGCCGGGTATCGCTAGACCAGATTTAAAGAAAAAACATGGGATTATGTTGGAATCTGTTCGATTGGAGTGAGAATCCAGTAAATAGTTCTCTGTGAGGAAGAATATCTTTCTACTTTCTACCTTTTACATTATACAATTTACTACTCAAACCGTTCGGCCAAAATCGAAATCATCGTTTTTATTCCATTCACATAATTCCCTACTCGCAAATTCTCATTGGGGCTATGCTGGTTATTGTCCATATTAACGGTAGGGACGATAACTGCAGGCACGTTTAAAGTAACTACGAAGGGTGAAATGGGGATAGAACCTCCCCCAATCCTTATTTTTATAGGATCTTTACCATAAGCTTTAGTCAGAGCTCTGGATAACCAATTCCCCACATCAGAATCAATGGTCGTTCGAAAAGACTGGTAATTGATTACCGATCTAAAAAAAACGATTTTAGGATATTTCATTCGCTCTTCTTCGGTGGGTTCCTTATCCACAACAAAATAACCCTGTTTTTGAATATGATTTTTAATAAGCGACATTAGTCTTTCCGGATCACTTTCTTTGACAAGGCGAACATCAATTTCGGCTGTAGCGGTGGCTGGAATAATGGTTCGGGACTTGCTGCCAACCCAAGCGGAATTCATGCCTCTGACATTTAAGGATGGGTATTGTATGGCTTCCTGATAGTTTTTTCCCACAGCCTCAGGTCGGGCAATACCAATTTTCTTTTGAATGTATTTTTCATCATCTGGCACGGAAGACAGGATTTGTCGGGTAGCCTTATTAATTTTTATTCCATCATAAAAACCTTTGATGGTTACTCGTCCTTCATCATCTTTCATGGAAGCTATCAATTGAGCGAGGCGAATGGCAGGATTAGGAGCATAATTACCATAATGACCACTATGCTGAGGAACCCGAGGTCCATAAACGGTCAAAGTTAGAGTGGCAATACCCCGAGCCCCAAATACGAGGGTTGGCTCTCCGGATATATGTAAGGGTCCATCATAAATAATGAGGTAGTCAGCGGCCAGTTCTTTACTATATTCCTTTACAGCCCCGGGTAACCTTGGTGAGCCCATCTCTTCCTCAAAATCCATAATTACCTTAATATTATAGGAAGGTTCAATGTTCAGTTCTTTGGCTGCGTCAAGTGCAGCTAAAAACATGGCAGCAGGACCTTTAGCATCCGAGGTAGAGCGAGCGAAGATTCTCCAGTCAGGGTTGTATTTTTCCTTAATTTTAGCCCAATCTATGGTTTTCCATTCTCCGTTTGCGTCTTTTTCTTTGAGGGTGGGTATCCAGGGGCTTTTCTGATCCCATTTACTAAAATCAACGGGCTGGCCATCGATTTGGAGGTAGATCAAGATAGTCTTTTGAGGCTTATTAACTTTTCTTTCGGCCAGTAAAAGCGGGACGGTGCTCGTTTCTAGTCGGGTGGTGGTAAAACTTCTGGCCTGAAATTCCTTCTCACACCATTCTACATTTTTAATGATGTCAGCAGCATTATTGGCATCATTGGGAATGCTTAAGAGGTCATAATAATTTTGGAAGGAAGCGTAGGCATATTTATCGGCAATTTGATTCAACTTTTCAATGCTAAGGTCATTCTGAGCTAGTACCAGGCCGGCGATTAGCAAACAAAATACAGTCGGGAAGAGTTTCATAAATTTTTTGCTGCTGAAGATACGTAATCAGGAAGACATGTCATATCTAGACATGTCATGTGCTGAATAAAGAGACATGTCATGTTTAGACATGTCATATCTCCAAAGCAATACTTTTCTATAAAATATGGGCTTTAGATGCCGTTCCTTTAAAAAATGATTCAAATTTATGTGTGTAAATAATAGACATGTCATATCTAGACATGACATGTCTATTATTTACATCCATATCCACACACCCTATAAACTACGACTCTTCTCCACCTTTTTTTCTTCACAGTTGGCAGGCTTACAGGCTTTGGGGTCGCAATCTTTTTTATTATTCAAACTGACCTTCTTTGCTAGAGAAGTAGATTCAGTAGTTTTTGCGCTGGCTTTGATTTTCTCACCACTTGCAGGAAGACAATCTTTTGGATCACAGTTGGGTTTACAATTTGGAGGGCAATCCTTTGGATCACAATTAGTTTTGCTGGCTACTTTAACTGTCTTGCCTTTAGAGGATACCGTTTTAGCCTTTTCAGCACTAGGTGAGCAGCTATTTGACTTGGGGGTAATTTGCAAATCAATCTTTACATAATAATCTTTGTCAGTGGTAGACTTATCAGCAGTGCTTTCCTTTTTGCAATCTTTTGGTTGGCACTTAGCTTGAGCAAAACTGAAATTAGGAATGAGGAAAGAAACAAGGACTAGGCTGAGGAACAAACTGAAATACTTCATTGTACATAAGTTTTTTTTGATAATAAATTCACTTCACAAAAATGGGTCTAATCAGCTGTTAATTCTGTGAAGTGATTGTTAGATACTTGTTAGCTACTTGTTAAAGCCTCACTTTATAGCATAATTTTATGTTTTTTTGTAATTGGAAAAGTATTCTTCAACCTGAATCATAGGTTTATGCGAATAGATAAATCGTCCTGGACCATTATTGCCTCCTGTATAGCCCTGATATTATTAATATTGTTACAAGTTAATTGGCTTAATCACTCCAAAAGGCTCATAGAAGAGCAATTTGATCAAAAAGTGACCATGGCCTTGTGCAGTGCTGTAGAGCAACTGGAAAAAGATATCCAGTCAAATGCCACCATCAATATGGCTTGTGATAAGAATATGCCCATGTGTACCAGTGGGATATTAAAAACCAATCTAAGCGAAAATGACCTGCAATATGCCTTGAGCTGCGCTTTGAAAAAATATGATATCGGTCTTGATTTTGCATTTGGCATTAAAAACAATCCTTATGGACTTGCTGAACCTGAGACCTATAGCTGTTATTCTCCTTCCATTCTTCCTGAGGATCATTTTGTACAGGTAGAATTTCAGGGTAAAGAAAAATACGTTATAGAAAAAATGGGCTTTATGCTCAGCTCCAGCATCATTATCCTACTCTTCATTTTTTCCCTTTTCGGACTCACCCTCTACAGATTAATACAACAGAAACGACTGAATAAAGTAAGTATTGAATTTTTTAACAACATGGCCCATGAGTTCAGAACCCCTCTTACCAATATAAAATTGGCCCTAAATCTATGGAAGAAAAAATCAGATGAAGCTCCCAACACCCGCTATTTTTCTATTATTAATAATGAAAGCAACCGGCTTTCTGAGCAAATTGAGCGAATGTTACAGGTCGCTAAACTGGATAAAGGGGAATATTTTTTGGAAAAAAAGCCCCTCGATTTCAAAGAACTGATAGAAGAGGTGATTTCTGATATGGGAGTTCAGGCTACTGAGAAACAAGGCCAGATTCATATAGATTATCAAAATGATAATCCTATGTTGCTCTCTGGTGATCAACTCCACCTGAGTAATGCCATTCGAAATATAATCGACAATGCTATTAAATACTCACCTGGCAAACCCATTGTCAATATCCTTTTGAATGGCCATGAACAACAAGCTCACCTTTGTATACAAGACAAAGGTATTGGCATGTCTGATCAACAACAACGTTTGATTTTTGATAAATTTTACCGGGCTCATCAAGGAAACCTGCACAATCAAAAAGGCTTTGGCCTTGGCCTGGCTTACACTAAGAAAATAATTGAATTACATCAGGGTGAAATAAAATTGGAAAGTAAACCCGACAAAGGAAGTCAATTTCATGTGTATTTGCCATTAGAACAATTAAATCATCAATAAGTCATCATGCTACAACAACAAATCAAAACTCATGGCTTTCCCTCCACTACTAGTAATATTTTAATTGTAGAAGACGATTTAAATCTGGGATTTCTTTTAGCTGAATTATTAGAGGGAGAGGGATATTTCGTCAAATTATGTAGAGACGGTCAAATGGGATATCATGCTATGAAGCGCCAGAAATTTGATATGTGCATTCTCGATATCATGATGCCTAATATGGATGGATTTACCTTGGCCCAAAAACTTCGTCAGGAATATCCCAAGCTGCCCTTCCTGTTTTTAACTGCCAAATCAAGAAAAGAGGACATGATGCAGGGTTACAAGCACGGGGCAGAGGATTTTATTCTAAAACCCTTTGATGAAGATGAGTTATTATGTAAACTAAAAGTCATTCTAAGACGTAGCCACCTGGAAATACCCGCCCAAAAATGTAAGTCTGAGTTTAAAATTGGACAATTCAATTTCAATTACGATTTGCAGGAATTGGTTTTTAAAGGGGACAAAAGAAGATTGACTGAAAAAGAAAATGAAATTCTCAGGCTACTTTGTTTGCATAAAAATCAAATTCTAAAAAGAGATGATGCTGTAGAGGAGATATACGGCAAAAAAGATTATTTCCTTGGGCGCAGTTTTGATGTATTCATTTCCAGGATAAGAAAGATGCTTTCCAGAGATCCTCAAATTCAAATTGAAAATGTGTTCAAGGTAGGTTTCATTTTAAAAGTACAGGATTGAGACTGTTGGGCAAAAAAAAAGTGCAACCCAAAAAGCTGCACCAAACCAATAGTAATGTATGAAACTTGTATCTTTTGCTGAAAGTCAGCGATTGTGTTCAAAATATATTTCGCGTATAAAATACGCTTAAATTGTTTACAAAATCAAATTTCCCCTGAAATTATAGTTGCAAACAATCTGAATTAGAAATTTCCAGCAAAAATTTCCCCTAATTAATCAAAAAAACAGATGACTATTTTTGAGAAATGGTTGGTTAAATTCCTCGCATTTTTTCAATTCACAATAAAGTCTACGCAAAATAACACAAATTGGTTCCCAGCAAAAATAATATTCTCAAATTCAGACAAAAAGGAATGTCCGAGCAAGCAGACATCCCTGATAGGATCAGAAAATGAATAGGAATTCCAATTCAAATCCCAATCACTCGATTTGATGCGAAAAATTCTTTGAGTCTTCCAATAAGGAAGGTTCTGGTTTGTTCAGTAGTTTTTTTATTAATTTGAAGTGAGCATCTCTAAAAATAAAATAGGAAATGCTCACTCAGAATAGTACTTTTTAGCTTGCCTAGTGTAAGTGGTTTTAAGGTGGCCTATATTTTCCTCAAATAAACATTATTATAGGTGGCTTTAAGTTTGAGGGAAGTTCCTCCACTATTGATCTTACCAACTACTTTATTAAAAAAAGCTTTTTCCTTGCTAGCAGAACGATCAATATCGATATCCATGTCTGTAAATAAAGAGCCATAGCTGGTGTTCATCTCTATATTTAGGTTAGCATTTGATGGTATGCTTACATCAACAAAGCTATAAGTTGAAAAAAGATCCGCCTCTGGCAAATTGGCTCTGGAATCAAATACTGCATTAATATGACCGTAAGTATTGTGGATATCCATAGCGTTGGAGCATTTTTCCAAATCAATGTCTCCATAGGTCGATTCCAAATTCAATTTTAAATTTGAAGGGACTTTAATCACCAAATCAATTTCTACAGCCACCCCATTACTGTAGGTATTAAAGCTCTCGGTTCCCAATTCTTTTTTGAGCTGTCGAATCTTACTTTTATAATCTCCTTCTTTTTTGAAGTAATATTTTTCTCCCTTATGCTTAATGGTAACCATTTTGGGTAGGTCATCCATATCTTTAATATAGGTATTAATGTTTAAGGTACCACCCGACTGATCAGAATCTATGATAAACGCATCATCGTTCTCTCCATTATTAATAGAAACAGAAGCCTCCACTTCTACCCGATCACCATCCCAATTCGTAATCTTGACATCTCCCCAGGTAAAATCACCCTTAAGGGTATTAATACCTGAAGTATTATAGGATTTTTTTACAGTAGATTGGGCAGAAACCGTTGCAACAATAAAAAAAGCAGCTAGAATTATATTAATGGTTTTCATGATATATTGTCTTTGATTTAAAAAACTGGCTAACTTAATCCCATTTTTCCTAGTTAACTATAGCCTATTTTTTTCTTAGATAAATGTTCTTATAAGTCGCTTTAATTGAAAAACCAACTCCTCCTCCATTCAATGTACCATCAATTCTACTATTGGAAAGGGAACGCATTCCACCAGATTCATTTTCAATTTTCAAATCCAAATCCGTGTATATCTTTCCATAGGAAGAAGCCAGTTTAAAGTTAGCCTTGGTATTAGTAGGCACACTTACATCTACATTTCCATATACAGAATGTAAAGTGATGGAATTATCCTGGTTCACCTGATTAAAAGTCGCATTGATGGATCCATAAACGGTATTAATAGACATGGGTCCTGAGACATTTTCCAGTTCTACAGAATTATAATTTGCTGATACTTCAATTTCACTCTCCAGGTCGCGGATTCTTAATGTTTTTCCTTCCCAAGAGGAGTGTTCATAAGATATGGATACCCCTTTGGGTACTTTAATAACATATCTGCGATTGGAGGAGCGACCGATTTGATTTACTCTTAATTCATTGCCACTTTTTTCTGCGTTAAGGCCAATATTAGTATTATCTGTTAACCCACCTGCGCTTATTTCTCGAAGACCAGAAGCACGTTCGTCTGTCTTTTTATTTTTAGCTTCAGTGGAAAAAATAACTTTAGATCCTGTGGTACCTTCAATTTCAATGCGGTCTACTTCGCTTAGAATTAACTTTCCGGAACTCATGTCTACGGAGTATTCCTGAGCTGAAAGGTTTACTGCCCCGATCATAAAAAGCAGACTAGATAAAATAAGTGTTACTTTTTTCATTTTAATTTTTTTAGAAAATTTGCTTTTGTGTTATAGAAATCTGTTGTGATTATTTCTTCTTTTTTAACTGAGTTTAAATTTCCCAAGCCTTGCTTCATCTTTTACCTTATCGAAGGTTTCCTCTTTTTCTATTAGCTCGTCAAGAATGGGAATAGCCATATCGGCTTTTATGCTGATCAATGCATGAATTAAAGCGATTTGTACGACGGGCTTGTCTTCGATACGCAAAGCACTGGTTAATGCTCGTTGTATAGATTCACTCTGATCAAATTGGATGATTGCTTCAATAGCTGTCAGACGTACATTTGGACTTTGGTCTTTATGGATGATCTCAATAAGTTGATCAATCATTTCCTGATCAGCCTTTGGCAACTCCATTGACATATTGACTGCTTGTATGCGTTTGGATGTGCTTTTGGTAGCTAAGAGTTCTTTCATCTGCTGCCGAGTAGATTCAAGTTCGGATTCAATAGAAGCAATCTGCTGCTGTTGTACTACATAAGTCTGTACCTGCAAGCCAATAAATAAGCCAAGCACAAGAATAGCAGCAGCTGTCATAATGGATTTTCTCCATTTTTTTAAGTTGATGACCTTGGCCTTACCTGAGGATTGTTCCAAAATCTCTTTGTTCAATATAGACTCAAAAGAATCTTTAAGATTTGGAGAGGGTTTAAATAGATCAAAATCTTCTATTTCTTTTTTTATGTCCCGAAGAGATTCTAATTGTAACCGGAGAGGCGCTGAACTCTTGAGTTCATTCTCTATTTGCAAAGCCTCCTCTTCAGTCAGCTCGCCAGATAAATAATCAATCAATATTTCTTCTCCTATTTTCATAAACACGAGGATTTATTATAATGAGTCCTTAGTTGTTTTATAGCTCTATGCATTCGTACTTTTACATTTGAAACCGAAATTCCCATAATTTCCCCTACTTCTGAGTAATTCATTTTTTCGAACCATCCCAACCACAATACTTCTCGATACTCAGGTTTTAATTTCATAATAGCCTGGGTCAATTCTTTATTTCTTTCTTGTTGTTCCATTACCTCATGGTGAGTATTGGTCCAAAGATTTAAATGCCCAGGTTTCACAGAATCATCAACTTTTATTTTATTTAATCGATAATGATCTGTTCTTACATTTCTTGCGATTTGATACATCCATGCTTTAAAGGGAGCATCTCCCCTATAAGATTTTCGGTACTTAATTATTCTTTCGAATACATTTTGTACCAAATCCTCGCTCAATGAAGCATCATGAGTTAGCCGCAAAAAGAAATTATATAATTTGGTATGGTAGCGATCAAAAAGCCGGGAAAGAAATTCCAGTTTTCCTTTCTTTACCATATCCATTAATTGTTCATCACTCATAAAGGTTTTCGCATCAAATTAAAGGGTAGCACTTTGGTTATTCGTTGTTAGTTCTTAGTTGTTAGTTCTTAGTTTTAAGAAATAACCTAACAACTAACAACTATGAACTATCAACTATGAACCAATTCACTTCCTGTTTTAATAGGTTTCAGTACGATTACTACGAAGCTAGTATAGTGGTTACAATCTTGAAGAAAAAAATTAACATTTTCTTGGAGGGGAGGCTTAAGGTAATGGGCAAAAAAAAAGGAGACCAGAGGCCTCCATAAATTTAGTTAATAGATTTTTAGTGTTAATATACCAGGAAACACCTGGTTATCTAAGATTAGGTATTGAATTTCTTCTCAATGTCCGTTAAATATACGCATGCTTTTGTATTCAGCAAAATTTTTATAAAAAAGAAATTAATACTTGATCTTTTTAAATCACTCGGTTTGCCTTTTGACAAAATTATTTTTTTATTCTAAAGAGCCCTTCCGATTGCATTATTTTACAATATAAACTTTCGAGATCCCCACCCTTCCATCATTGTATAAGGTACGAATACTGTACAGGCCTTCCGGTAAAATAGAAGTATCAAATTCTATTTGGTCCAAACCAAACCCTGCTTTTCTGGAGGCTACCAAATTGCCATAGGCATCAATTAATTGGACAAGTACCTCTTTTTGATCTAAATTCGATGGTATAATTATATTGATTTGATCCTTTGCCGGATTGGGAAAGGCAGTTGGAACCTGCAATTCATCTTTACATGGCTCCACCTCGAAAACTGCTCCCGTCATATCTAGGGCGGCACAAATATCACCACCTCCCTGAATTAAAAAAGAATTAAGAAATCCAAGGGTAGTATGCCCTAGTTGAATAAACCCTATTGGCAGACTTCCAGGATTGTAAACAAGGTTATGGATGGCAAATTTCCCATCCCCTTCGACTTCAAAATAGGGTTCATTCATAAATTCTTCAATTACCAATTCATCTCCACTGGTTAAAATAAAAATCTGCTTATACCCAGTTGGAACTTTTGCCTGGGTATTGACCGTAGCCTCCAAAACAGCACCATTGCTATTTAGACAGGCATCTGAAGGTTCTAAGGTACCAAACTCTGCCAGGCATGGACAATCTCCTAATTCCAGACTGATCCCTTCCAGGTCGATTGCACCGCATATGTCTCCATTTCCAGCTATTAACAAGTCTAGGACTGCTGCTGTATTAGTTGTCCCCAATCGTATTACGGTATCTAAATTCAGGGCAGAAGAGTCATAAACTAGGGTATGAATCCGAAAAGCTCCCTCTCCTTCTAGTATAAATGAGGGGGTATTACTCAAGCCACGAATGGTCTGGTTATTTCCTGAGCTCAATAAATAAGTGAGGGCAAAACCATCAGGTTGGACGGGAGGATCTGCAATACTTGCATTAATTTGTTTGGTTCCGTCACTTAGACAAACTTGTTGTCCTGCCTGAAGAGTTCCTGCATCTGCTGCGCAGGTAAAGGTGCACGAATTGGAATAAAAGAGCAGACCACCAGTATCCAAAGCTCCACAAATTTGGCCTCCTCCCTGCTGCAATAAGGAATCAATTCCGATTATCGTTTTTTGGTCTTCAATTAAACTGTCCACATTAAAAGCAGTAGTATCATATACGAAAGAGTGTAAAACTATCGAATCATTGAGGGGAAGAACAAATTCAGGAATAAAATTATAATCTACTATTTCTCCGTTGCCCCTAGCCAATAAAAATACCTGATCAAAACCCTCTGGAATTAGGGGAGCGATTATTGCTTCAGCGGATAGGAGAGCTGAAGTTTCACCCAAACAGGTATTTGCACCTTCTCTGTAGATACCTGGGAATGCACCGCAAATGGATTCCTCTTTTGATATTTTGAGGGCGCTGCCAGTCATATCAATGGCACCACATATATTACCCCCTCCTTGGATGAAAGTTTCAAATATTTCGGAGGCCTGTGTCGTCCCTAGGGTAAGGCTAGAAATATCAAAAGTTTCAGGGTCAAATACTAAAGAATGGATGGTGAAAATGCCGGTTCCACTTATTTTAAAAGCCGGTTCTGGACTTAATGAATGGATTATCAAGTCTTCACCATTGGACAAGGCATACCAATTCAAATACCCCGATGGCACCTGAGCTGGCTGCTCAATATCTGTTCTAAAAATATTTTCAGTTCCTGATTGAGATAACTCGGCAATGCCCAAGATGGCTGCCTTAGCTTCACATTGAGAATATAAATTCTGAGTAGAAAACAGCATTAACCCGCAAATAATGGAAAGGAAGAGCTCTCCAAAACTACTCATGCCGGAAGGCATAAGGTATCGAATTGGGATCATAAGTTGAATTATTTAATTATAAATAAGGTCTTCTTGTCAATTATTTCAATTGGCTTTGAGGATTCGAATACCATACGAGGATAAAATGTAACCCCTTGTCTGTTGGTTACAAACAATGGACTTACCGTTGAAATTAGCTTGGTGGGTATAATTCTTATCCTCTAAGATAAGGAATTGAATGATAAAATTATAGTAAATGGTGAAATGGGTATTGGGGTATTGGGGTATTAGGGTATTGGGGTATTAGGGTATTGGAGTATTGGGTTTAAAATTAATCGGAGCTTGGTGATTTGATTATGTTGTATATCTCATAGCCCCTAATCAGTAATGATTAAAGGAACATTGGGTATAAAGGACAGAACAAATATAATTGACTGCTCTATTTACCTTCTTCCATTCGTATAATCCATTATAGCAGGAATAAATGCTCCAACTCCATCGACCAGGGGTCTAATGACGGGGATGCCCAATTTTTCAGACAAACTCTTTTTTTGCTGCTCCATAAATTCATGATCAGCATCTTCTTCATTCAAAGCAATTCCCAGCACTTCAGCTCCGTACATTTTATAGAGTTGAATTTCACTTTCCAAACTGGGCAGGGGGCTTTCAGTATGGTCATAATTGATACGTTTAGGAGCATGAAGCAAAATGACTCCTTTAGCATCTCCAGACAAGATAAATTCACTTCCACAAGGCCCGGAAGGGTTTCTTAAGGCGGATTGCCCTTCAAGGAGAATCAAGTCAGGCGAGAGATTCTTATCACAATCTATGATGGCTTTTTCCAATTCTCCACTCACAAAGTCATTTAGGGTTGAATCAAAAATAAAACCATAAGGAGATCCTTGCAACCAGCCCGTTTGACCTGTATAAACCATTTCTGCCTTAATGCCTTGTCTTTGACATTCCTCTAATAAGAAACGGCAGGTTGTTCGTTTGCCCATCGCACAATCCATTCCTAAAACGGCTATTTTAGCTGCCTTAGATTGAAAAATCTCCCCTGTCCAAAAATGGAGGTCTTCAAACCGTTTAGGCTTTCGGATATCATATAATTGCAAGCCCCTTCTCTCAGCAATTTCAACTAGCTCTGGAATGTCGCTAACATATTTGTGAAGGCCTGATACAACAGAGATGTCATTATTTAATGCTTCCTTAAGCATAACTATAAAAGGAGGAGGTAATATTCCGCCTGCAAATGCAACTCCCACCACACAGTATTCAATTTTGGTATCTGGATTAGCTTCAATAAAATCTTTGACAGATTTATGGACAGGCACTCCCGATTTTTTCCCAAATAATATTTCCCCTGCATCGCCGCCTGGGTATTTATTATCTATTACTCCTTTGATCTCAAAACGATCGGTTCCTCGCAATAAACCATGTGCAGTTTTGGCATAAACAGAGTCTAACATTCCATTTGTCAGTATCAATGCAGTCCCCTTGATATTCATATTTTTTTATTTTCTTTTTGCAGATCCTTGTTATGGATAAATTTTACCCCTCTCAATAATTTGTAGTAAATCATCTTTCTACTTTCTACCTTCTACAATAATGACAAGCCTAATCCTGGTAAATCACTTGCAGAAAGATATCCATCCTTAAGTACAAATCCTCCCTTGGCCACATCTCTGGCAAGGTCAAAACTGCCATCCAAATCCAGATATTTAGTTGATGGACAAGCCAAAGCCACATGAAGTGCTCCGGTAATACTGATAAGACTTTCATCATTGCACCCCCACATGAGGTCAATATTTCTTTGCCTGGCCATCTCTGCAATATGAACGGCAGGCTGTATCCCTCCACATTTCATTAATTTGATATTAAAAATACCATAAGGGCGTTCTGGAATGGCCAGATCAATAGCATTTTGGGTACCTATCAAATCTTCATCGGCAGCTGATAAATTTCTTAATTCCAGGGGAAGCATTTTCATTTGTTCGATTTGACCAGGAGGAAAGGGCTGCTCATAAAATTCGACAGAATATTGCTGGGTGGCATCAGCAAATTTTTTCAGAATTTCTGGATCGTAGCCTTGATTGGCGTCCACACGGATCAAAATATCTTTACCGACTTCTTCCCTTAGGCGACGGAAAGTTTGGATATCTTCCTCCAGGCTTTTGCCTATTTTCAGTTTGATTATTTTAAAGCCCTTTTCCATAAACTCCCTGGCATCTTCCAGGGTTCCTTCTAAATCCTGAATTCCTATAGTAATAGATGTAGGTAAGGAGGTATGTACTTGTCCCAAATACTGACCAAGCGGAAGGTCTAAATATTGAGCAAAAAGATCATGTAAAGCAATATCTAAAGCTGCTCGCGCAGCTGGAAAATTAGCCATAGCATCTGCTGTACGATGCAATATTTGGTGAAAATGTCGAAGATCTTGGCCTTTTACAAACTCTTCTAAAATGTTTTCCAGAATTTTTACGGTACCCTCTATTTCTTCGCCCGTTACGAGGGGTGCAGGGGAAGCTGCCCCAAAGCCTAATAAACCATTAGAACTCCTGAGGGTGATAAAAACATTTTCTACAGCTTCCATAGTTTTATAGGCTATGGTATAAGGGCGAGCTAGCTCAAGGTTTTCTTTCCAGATATTTACTTCAGTAATAGTAGTAGCGGTATGAGCATTCATACTAATTTTTTTCTCAGTTTGATAAATAGGACACGATCAATATTTTCCAAAATAAGGTTGGAAGATAAAAAAGATTTTTATCGCTACTACATATTTTTTTGAGAAAAAAGGATTGATGATCAAGTAATGATGGCAGTAAGCTGCCATCATTACTTGAAAAGCTACTATTTTATTTTTTCAAAAATTTCACCACTACTTCGAACAGCTTTGGCCTTTCCATTGTCCATGACAAATTCAATAACATCTCCGCTCCCTGGAACTAATTCTACCCTGATGGTATTTTCCTTGGTGTATGGCGTAGCAATGCAATGCATGTTCCCCATACTAACTTCGATTTGTTTTTTGCTGCCTTTAATTTTTATTGTCCCTACAATATCATTCGTATAGGTACCTGAATAATCTTTAAAAGGGCGAGTTAGCGTCCATTCTCTTTTTGCTCGGTCAGCGATCCCTTTATTAATTCTTTTAAGTTGGGTTCCTAATTGTGAGATCAAACCATTTTTGGTGTCTTCATATTTCTTTTGCCAACCTTCGGGTTGCAGATAGGCATCATAAGCATAACCCATGATCAAATGCATCAAATAGTAGCCAGCTATTGCCTCATTCACAAATACGGTGACTCCGATATTTTCTTCAGGCATAAAAGATACCATTGACATGTATCCCGGAAATCCGCCGGAATGCCAGATAATCTTCCTTCCATTAAAATCCCCCATACTCAGGCCTAAGCCGTAGGATTCTTGTTTTAATTCAATGCGTTTGGTCGCTCCGGCAGTCATTTCTGAGCGCGTTCTTTCAATTAATTTTTTAGAAAATATTTGTTTTCCCTCAAGTTTTCCTCCATTCAGCTGCATTTTCATCCATCTGCCCGCATCGGAAGCAGTGGTAATCAGTCCTCCTGCCGATTGCATGGTATTGTCTTTTTTAAGGAGATAAACCGGTTGAATTTTTTCTTTGCCCAATCCACTGTAGGGTAATGCCAAAGGCCATCTATTCTTTTTTGCTTTGGACATGTAAGCGGTTGTTTTATTCATCTTCATCGGTTGGAATATCTTTTCCTCTAACCATTCTTGCCAGGGTTTTCCTGTTTTTTCCTCTAAAATGATGGTGTAAATGTTATATCCTAAATTTGTATAAGAGAATTTCCCCTTACCTGCTTTATTGGGTTTTAGATGTTTTAATAATTTAACCAACATCTCATGGTCATGGTCTCCGGTATAGGCCAGGCGAAAGCCAATAGAAGAGTGATCTACTCCAGCGGTATGATTCATAAAATCTTTCATGGTGATTTCATCTGCCTGGATTGAAGGGTCAAATTCTATATTCGGCATCAGCTCTGTCAGGGTAGCATCCAAATCCAAGACACCTTCTTCATCAAGTATAGCAGCCAACAGGCCAGTGAAGGATTTGGTCACAGAAGCTATATAGAAACTTGATTCCTCATTCATTTTCAAGGATTTCTCCAGATTGGCATGGCCAAAACCTCCTTGAAATAAGGTTTTATCCCCCTGGACTACTGAAACAGCTACCCCCGGGATGGTTCCTGCTTCATCCAGGGTTTGTTGAATGAAAGATTCTAATTGTTTTTGATAATCCATATTATCCTGAGCACAGCCAAGAATGCCTAGGGAACTTAAAAATAAGATGAGTATAACAGCTTGAAATTTCATAGTTTTTTTCAACAAAACTCAAGCATGTATCTGCCAATTTCTTGAACAAATGAAACCTTTGGGGTTAAAAAGTTTGAATTAATCGACGAAAGGCACCAGGGCTAATACCAGTGGCGTTTTTGAAAAATCGACTCATATGGCTCTGATCAGCGTAGCCAGTTTCTAAGGCTACTTCCACCAGCGGGCTTTTACCATCAGAGAGAGCAGAAATGATCATCTTTAGCCGAGTTTGGTGAATATATTCCTTTACGCCACATTTCAAGTGTTTCTGAAAAACTCTGGCCATATATACCGGATGTACTCCTGCCGACTGAGCCAGGTCCTGAACGGAGTAATTCTTTTGGGGTTCATCATGAATTTGTTCAATAATATGGTTCAGCCAGGAAGGCGGGCTTCCTTCTTCAGAAGTTTCTTGATTGGATAGAGAGGCCACAAAATCAATGGTCTCAGAAACCAGATCCTCGGATATTTTAAGACGCTGTAAATATTTAGTGACAAAATTAGCCATTTGGTTAGCATGATACCACCTCCATTCCTTAAAAAACTCATGATCTTCAAATAATCTGGCTAATTGGGGATGTACCACAACAGAAAATAGCCTGGCTCCTTGAGGTCCAAATTCATTATCATGTAAAACTTCCCCTGGCTTGATTACTACACTGGAAGCTTCCCCAAAAATTTCGGTTCGGCCTGCTCTTTCCTTTACCTTGCCATTTAATACAATACTTATCCTAGGTTTTTTATCAACGTGCAGAGGGAACTTTTGGTGTGGACCATAGTGAAAGTCATAGAATCTTATGGTTCTGTTTTCGGTTTTTGTGATCTCTTTTACCAGATATCTTTGTGTCATTTATTAAGACCGTTTATTTTTCATCTAAGCCAATTGCAAAGCTTAATATAGATTGTTTCTGCCTCCTCCTGCCGGGTAAATCGTAAAGGTTCAATCACTTAGGGAAGTAAGATTGTTTTTTCCAACTTAAAAGTAAAGACTTCTAAGAACTTGGATGGTTGTAAATAGATTAAATGAAATTTTGGTCATACAAAATTTAGCTTTTCGTGATACTCCTGTGATCTTTAGCGGCTATTTTTGTACTGGCATCAAGATAAAACAGCAAAATTGAATGTTATGAATCAATCCAATTATTTAAAAGCCATGTTTATTTTTTGCATATGCATTGGCATTCAATCATCACAAGTGACGGCACAAAATACACTTCAGGCAGTAGAGCTAGGAAAGGTAAATTGGCTAAGGTCTTTGGACAAAGGCCTGGCCATTGCCAAAAAAGAGAAAAAATCGATTTTTATCCTTTTCCAGGAAGTTCCAGGTTGTTCTACCTGCCAAAACTATGGTAAGGATGTCCTTAGCCACCCACTTATTGTAGAAGCGATAGAAAGCTTATTTGTACCAGTAGCTATTTTTAATAATAAGGGCGGTGAAGACGCAAAAACACTAAGATTTTTTAATGAGCCTTCCTGGAATAATCCAGTTGCTAGAATCGTCAATTTTCAAAAGCAAGATATTATCCCTCGTCTCGGTGGCAACTACACTCAACTCGGTATTGTCCAGGCTATTATCCTGGCATTAGAAAAGGAAAACCGGACTATTCCAGTCTATCTTCACCTTCTAAAAGATGAATTACTGGCTCAAAAATATGGTACCGAAAAAGCAACCCTGTCTATGTTCTGCTTTTGGACTGGTGAAAAAACTTTTGGCAAGATAGAAGGAGTTACAGCTACCCAACCAGGGTTCATGGGGGGAAAAGAGGTAGTCGAAGTCACCTTTGATCCAAGTATCATAAGTTATGACGAACTTTTGCAAAAGGCCAAACGAAGCAATTGTGCCAATCATGCCTATACCAGTACTGAAGAGCAAGAACAATCAGCCGAAAATCTTTTAGGGAATAATCATACTTCTTCCAGAGCGAATTTCAGTCCAGATAAAGATCCTAAATTTTACTTGTCAAAAACGATTTATAAACATGTTCCAATGACGGAATTGCAGGCCACTAAAGCGAATAGCCTGGTAGGAGATCTGGCAGAACCTGATGTTATTCTTTCCCCCCGTCAACTGGCACTTGCGTCCTATTTCAGAAATCACCCCAACAAAAGATATCCCAATGCCATTGGTGAAGACTTAGTAAAAGCCTGGCAAAAGGTAGAACATTATTTAAAACCTTAGCGTATGTCTTAATTTCCATCAATTGATGAAAGTTTAACCATGCTATTAATCAAACACACAAAATGAAAAAAAATAAAATATTTGTTTGGCTTGCACGCATCATTCCAGCCCTTATCCTATTACAAACCTTGTTTTTTAAATTCACAGCAGCTCCTGAATCAGTTTACATATTTCAGCAGCTGGGCATGGAACCTACCGGTCGAATAGGGATCGGAATTGGGGAGTTGATTGCAGGAATTTTATTATTAATCCCACGTTTTTCATGGTTGGGATCTATCATGGGAATTGGCTTGATGAGTGGCGCTATCTTTTTTCACCTTACAAAACTAGGCATTGAGGTGCAAGGAGATGGAGGGATGTTGTTTATTTTGGCTCTAGTAGTATTCATTTTTTGTTTAATCACTTTGTGGATTCATAGAAAAGATATTCCTATTCTGGGAGAGATGGTAAAAGGATAATATTGAGGGCGTCTCATAACTCCTTCCATACGGACCGCAGGTCGTCGTTATTCGACGCCCAAGAATATTTTATTTTGGAGTAGCTTTTCAGAAAAAAACTAAGTTTTTTTCTGAAAAGCTACTCCAAAAAGAATATAATTGGCTGGCGAATCCGTACGGATGAGACAGCCTCTTATTACTCTAAATTTCCCCAAGCTCTTCGAATGCTTTCCTCATCATCCAAATCCCATACGAACCCGTTAACAATTGCATATTTAAAAGTACCATCGCTTTGCTGCAAAAGCATAGAAGGATTTTTTCCTACGGCGATTTCGATATCAGGTGTTTCATTACTAGAAATCCTAAGAGGCAATTGATCAATTTGATCGGCTTCTGGAGGATCTTTCATAAACAAATTAGTATAACCCGCTTTTAATAAATCCAAGGGCTCAATTTTAATAAGTCTTTTTAAAGAGCGGACCTTTGATGAATACACCTTACCGGGAACCAGGGTAAGTGATTCTGCGTCCAGTTCTATATATCCATGCTGTGTACTGAGGTCTCCTAAATCCGAAATAAACGAACGGAAATGATAATCTGTATTTTCTTCATTATCTATTTCTCCGTGTCGAAAGGCAAGGTCAATTTTATAATCCTGATCATTAATTTTGACATTAGCTTTTCGAATAATCAAATCCTGGAAAGCATCGGAATTATTAAAAGGAATTTCATCATAAAGCCCCAGCGGTAATTTTTGATAAGCTCCTTTAGCAATTTCATTAAAGGATGTCAATAAAATGGTAAAATTAAGCTGTCGTAGCCTTTGCTTTTCACGATCGTCTTTTATAGAGCCTGATTCAATCAAAATGGTTCGGGTCCCCCATTTTTGGATGTTATCGCCGAAGGCTCTCGGCTCAAAAGCATCCGAATAGCGGCCTACCATGTTGGGAATATATTCCTGAAGTACTCCGTTCATAGCAATAATTATTTGCATAGCTTCACCTCTTTCCTGATTGACTTCTTTTTCGAAATTATAAGCTGGTGCTAAGAACGAAATGCTGGCTGTATGTGGATTATGCCCTGCTGCATAATACCTGTTTTGATCATGCAAATTAAAGCCCCAATCAGCATCCAAACTGTCCCTTATTTTTTTCAGCAACTGTGCTTCAGGGCTTTGCAATCGGAGGGCGTCTCTATTTAAATCTACCCCAAGGGCGTTTCTGCGCTGAAAACGCTCAGCTCCGTCTGGGTTTAACATAGGGATAAAATAAATACTAAGCTCATTTAAAAGAGCAGCTTTTAGTTCTTGAAATTGATTTTTTTGCTGAAAAAAATTAAAGATGTCCAAAATTGCCATGGTTGCTGTAGGTTCATCTCCATGCATTTGTGACCAAAGCAGCACCTTTTTTGCTCCCTGTCCAATTTTGATCAAAAAAATATCCCGTCCCTCAATAGACTGACCTGCAGTCCTGACTTCAAAAATGGAGGGATCAAGGTCCTGGATAGCCGCAACTACATCCTTGTGTTTGAACCTTCTATTGACAATGGTCTTATTTTTGATTTGATCATGAAACTTATATAGATCATCAGCAAGTTCAAAGTCTACAACTTCCCCATCAAATTTTATGTCCTGTGCACCAGTCTTATCTGTATTTCCACAAGAACAAAAGAGGTAAGCGATAAAAAGCAGTGGTAAAGATTGGAAAAGTTTCATCATTTGATTTTTTCAGAAAAATAGATTTCAGTGACTTTTGTCTCTAAAATAAAAAAAGTAAGGTGCTAATTTTACCTCCTGGAAATTTTAATCAAAAAAACCAATCAAGATGAAACTAAAATCATTTGCAGTATTCAGCTTCTTTATGCTCGCCTTATTCCTAATTTCTGCTTGTGGAAATACAGAAAAAGCTACAGAGCAGACCATTGAAGAGGAATCTAAAGTTAACCCAGAGGTGAAAGCCCAGGAAACGGCATGGGAAGAAGCTAAGGAAGCATATCATAGTGTAATGTCTGCTTCATTTCATTCAGCAGAAGAGGATAATCTCGAACCTTTAAAAGCTAAATATGCAGAATTAGAGACACTCTCCCAAGCCTGGGCAATCTTGGAGATTCCTGAAAAATATCAAAAAGAAAATATTCAAGGTGCACTTCAAGAACTTGAAAAGGAATCCGCAGCAATAGCCAAAGTAGTGGAAGAAGGAAGTGATGAGGAAATAAAAAAGGCGATTTATGACCTTCACGATATATTCCACAAGGTGCAGGAGTTTTGTACAGATCATTAATTGGGAGGCTAGGGTATTAGAGTATTGGGGTATTGGTTTGTTCCTAATACCCTAATACCCTAATACCCCAATACCCTAATACCCTAATATCCAATCACCCATTCAACAAGAACAATACCACCAGTCCTTTAATTCGCCTTCCAATTGGTTCAATTGTTCTTTGATGTTCTTGATTCCTTCTACTCTTGTGGTGCCATCATCAAAGTTGGGCTGAGGTAAAGCTTTGACCTGTTCTATTTTATAGGTTAAAGCCATTTCTTTAAGGCGACTCTCCAGAAATTCAATTTCGGCGGTATATTTTGAATATTGCAGGGTGATCATAAATATTTTTCAACAAATTTAAGAATAAATGATTTTTGATTTCCTCTCGTTCCGGAGAAATATTTACTCCAATTGAATGCCAGAGGTTGATATTGATTACACCACTCTTGCCGTCCCCAACAGTTTGGGCAATCTTGCAGATTTACATTTTGTGACTTGTAAGTGTTGGAATTTTTCCTGAATAAAAATGATCTGACATTCATTGTTAAATAGTTTTAGCGGTGAATAATTATCCTAAATTATGTTGGTTATTGGTTATTGGTTATTGGAATTAAGCCCAATACCCCAATACCCCAATACACTATACCCTCTAAATAAATTGGCTGACTGGAAACACAAAGCCAGCCAGCCTATATATAAGATTATCTAGTCTTCTGTTTTTGCACTGACGGTCAAGTTATAATGTGGTGTTGGATTTAAAGGACAGCTATACTCGTAATTACCTTCAGCTAAAACAACTACACCGGTACGAGCAGTTTCTCCCTTTTTAACCAGCTTAGATAAGCCTGAATTTGAAATCTGATTTTTTCCTTCTCCCTTTGGAGTAAGCCAAAAGCCTAGTCCTTTATTTACATTTTTATTACTGACTTCAAAAATGTATTTTCCAGGAGGCAAATTCAACTGAGTAGTTTCATATTTTCCGGGCGTTTGAGACAGTTTCACCACGGTAACATTTTCAATTATTTCGGCATTTGACTGAGCATTTAAGGGTTGAAAGCTAAAGAAGAGAAGAATAACCAAAGTACTTTTCAAAAGTGATTTCATGATTTTAATTTTTTGTTTTTCGTTTTGATTGATGATACAAAGATGGGGGCTTAGAGCATGAATTAGAATGGACAAAAGTTCCTCTCAGCTGGACAAAAGTGTTTTTTTGAAAAAAAATGTTCATATTGTTTAATAATCCTGCCTCGCCAAATGGATGTTTACCCATAATTTTACCCGATACTATGAAATATTTTTTCCTGGTCATTTATTTCTGTCTTGTTAATCATTTTAATCCTTTATCCGCTCAAAGGGAGGTAGAGAAAAAACAAAATTTTCAGGAATACTTAATAGAGATCCATTTCCGTCAATTGGAAGACCCCGATCTCAATGAAGCATTTATCGACCAACTTATCAGTAAGGTCAATGCCTCAGACTTACCTTTCGATGAAAAGTTTGAATTAAGGTATTATCTCACACAATTATCCTTTGTAGAGGATATCAGAGGACTTCCGGCGGCAACAAAAAAAGCCCTGGAAAATTTATTGAAATTTATTTCCCAGGAAAAACTAGATGGTATTCTTGAACCCCTCACTGTCCAACATTTTAAGAAGGAATACCTTCCCCGTTTACTTCGGATTAATGAATCTGACATTGGGAATATTTTCCTTAATGAGGATCATGAAATAATTGAGGAATTACTGAAATACGATTTTAAACCCAATGCTAAAGTTGGAGAAATTGGTGGCGGTGATGGCTTATTTGGCGTGTACTTAAAAATGGTTAATGAAGATATTTCATTATCAATAAATGAAATCAGCCTGGAAAGATTAGGGGAAATTTCCAATTCATTATTATTATTACCTGCTGAAGAAAGAAAATCCATTAAAATGATTCTCGGGACTGAACAGTCCGCCAAAATGGAAGGCTTAAACCTGGATGCGATTATTATTCGCAATACCTTTCATCATTTTACTGATCCGGAATCCATGCTTGAATCCATCAAAAACGCTATCCATCCCGATGGGATAATCTATTTATTAGAACAATTTAAGGAAGAAGATGACTCAAAAAACCATTGTACACTTCTTAAAGAAAGGGAGTATTTTGATAATTTGTTTTTAAAAAATGGATGGGAATTGGTAGAGGAAATTTATCTGGCCAAACAAAGGAAGCATTTGCAAAGCTATAAATTGATCAAGGAGTGACAGGGGTATTGGGGTATTGGGGTATTGGGGTATTGGGAAAATAACCATTATTGACATTAAAATGGCCTTTAAGAGCCTTCAGCATGAATACACGAATGATTACCCTTTTCATTTTTCTCTGGTTTTTTGGATGTCTTACAGTTTGGTCTCAGGAAAATTTAAAAATTGAAGGGTTTATCATCGATCAAAGTACCCAAGTCCCTATTGCTTTTGCACATATAGGAATCCCCAGTTTAGGAATTGGAACAGTTAGCAATAATGATGGACAATTCAGCTTCATTTTCCCAAAAGAATATATCTCTGAAAAAATAGTAATTAGTCATATTGGATATTTTGACCTTAGTATAGACTACTCAAAACTTAAAATGGATGAGGCCAATAATTTTTTTCTAAGGCCCAATGCTGTCGTACTTCAAGGAGTAGAAGTCTTGGAAACAGAATTTCCACTTAATTATTACATTGAAAAAGCCATTAAAAACCTAAAGAAAAACTACCCTTCCAAACTCCATTTCATGAGTGGATTTTTCCGGGAAGCCAAAATCAATGGAGAAACCAAAAATTATGATCGACTGTTGGAAGCTGCCATTGACATTCAGGATAAAGGACTAAAAACCAGCCGCGAGAATATTCGCATCCAGGTCAATGAAATAAGAAAGAGCAATGATTTTTCTGATTATAGTGAATTAAATAAGCGGCTGGAAAAACAATTTGGCGGAAGAAACAAAATTTATGACCTATTTACCAGAAACCCTATCCGTCAATTTTTGAATGAAAAAAACGCTACCTCTCTAAAATACAACCTCCTGCAGCTTATGCGAAATAATGAGGATGAGCTCAGTCTAAAAGATGTTTTGTATAAAAATAAAACCAAAATCTACGTCATAAACTACAATGGGTTTATTTTTTCTGGAACCTTATTTATTGACAACCAGGATTATGGCATTCATCGATTGGAATTAGTTACCGATAATGGCAAATTATTTACTTCTGAACAAAAGGCAAAAATGAATCCAAAGTTTGAAAAAGACCGGCCTTCTGATCATTCCATATACCTATATCAAAAAATAAATGGTCAGTATCATCTTAACTTGATTCGCAAAACTACTTTTGACGGTTTTCTCAACAGTAAAAACAAAGACTACGATAGAATATATAGTTATGCTATACGTACCTTGATGATCAATAATTTTTATGTAAATAAAAAAGAGTTTGATCGAATTAAATTGAAGCAAATGGAAAAAAAGGATATCAATGCTTATGACATACAAATCCCATATAATGAAATATTTTGGAAGAATTATAATATCCTTACATTAGAACCATTAAACTCTGAGATCCAAAATGATCTGGAATGGCAAACAAAACTAGAAGCCCAATTCAAAGCAAATGGGAAAAAAAACTAGCTGAAGCCACATTTAACATTTTCCCATCGATATTTATCGTAACCTGAATTTTTGGATTTGCGTCAAATCAATAAAACAATGTTGTTAGAACCTGTCATTTCTTTTTTTAACACTCCTTTCCCAAACCCAAATGACCATCGGTCAAGGTGGACAATGGTATTGTTACCAGGGATCTTTACAGCATTATTTTTAAATATTTTCCAACCATTTACCATCCATAATCCCAGTGGCAATTTTCAGTTTATGATCATTTTATCAGGTTATGGATTGGTGACCAGTATTCTTTTATATTTTAATGAATTTGTTATTCAAAATCAATTTCCTTCCTTTTTTCAAGGCCCAAAATGGACGATAGGGAAAAACCTATTTTGGTTTGGCTGGCATTTTATCAGTATTTCTTTCGGGATTTATGCCTATTGGAAGTATTGGTGCTGTGGATGGAATGCAATCCTGAATTTGGAGGGATATCCTCTAATGCTATTTAGAACCATCGCCATTGGAATCTTTCCTCTAATCGCTCATATGACCTGGCAATGGATTAAATCTCTGGATTCCAAAGCAAATCAATTATCTGATAGCGGCGGATCCCCTCAGGAAACAGTTATCACCCTCAATTCAGAATATCATAATGAACAGTTGCGGTTGTCATCTTCACGTCTTCTTTTCCTGGAATCAGCAGATAATTATGTGGCTGTGCATTATAAAGAAGGTGATTCGGTCACTAAAAAATTAATCCGATCCAGTCTCAGTCGAATCGAATCAGAATTGGAGCACCTTCCTAACTTTATTCGGTGTCATCGTTCCTTTATAATAAATCTGGACCAGGTAGAATCCATCAAGGGGAATTCAAAAAAATTGGAAGCCCATATTCGCGAGTTAAATAACCCCATCCCCATAGCACGCAAAAAGGCAGTTGGTCTCCAAAAACGATTGGCGGCTTTGTCTGGTTAGTTGTTAATTTTGAATGATGAATGATTTGAATGTTGAATTTTGAATGGAGAGAATAATCATAATAATATTATTAATTCTCCCTTCCGACTTCCACCTTCCGACTTCCACCTTCCACCTTCCAAAATGCCATTCCTCCCTGTATTTTCCCATTCCTCCCTATAGGAAGCGAACAATGAAGTAGGCCTCTATTTTTGAGGGCAAACAAAATATTGTACGCAATGAACAGCCGACTAATTATTTTTTTAATGGCCTTAGCTTCTACGATTATAAGTTTTGCGCAATCAGAAATTAAGGTTAAAACCCTGCATTTTACAAGCCAACAAGGTATTTTATTTGAGCAGGATGTGTATTTACCACCAGGTGACGGCCCCTTTCCGGTTATCTTAATCCGGACACCTTATGGGAAATATCAATACAAAGGTGACGGAAATTTCTTTGCACAACATGGTTACGTTACCGTAATTCAGGATGTACGCGGGAAATTTGGCTCCAAAGGCCATTTTATTCCATTTCTTCATGAAACAGATGATGGATTGGCTACCCTGGATTGGATAGCTGAACAAAATTGGTGTGATGGTGAGATAGGGATTTATGGCATATCCTATTCCGGTTTTTGTGGGCTTACACTGTCCAACAAACAACATAAGGCCTTAAAGGCGGTGGTCAATTTTTCTGGATGGGTAAGGCCTTCTGTTATGGCTGCCCCTGGAGGAGCCCAACATTTAATGCTTAACCTCACCTGGTTATTACATGAAGAAACTCAAACAAGCCGTAATATTCTAGAATATGACCTAGATTCGCTGCTTAATTATTTACCTCTTTCTAATGTTTTTAGAAGCATCGGAATCAAAAGTGATGCATGGGAAAATCCTGATTTACTAGGCACCATAAATGAAAAATTTAACTATTCAAAAGTTGATATTCCCATTTTACACCTTACGGGTGCCTATGATTTTGTAAAAGAAGCAACCATCGAGGCTTATACTCAATCCAAGATAAATAATCCTAAGCATCATAAATTAATCTTTGGCCCATGGTTTCACAATCAAAGTCATACCTCACTTACTGAAGTTGGGCACATTGATTTTGGAGAAAGCTCTCTTTATGGAGATGAAAAGGTATTAAATCTAGCCCTGCAATGGATGGACCAGCATTTAAAAAATGAAACGCCTAGAGATGAGCTACCACATGCCAGAGTCTTTCTAATGTTTGAAAACAAATGGCATGATTTTGAAAACTGGCCTCCCGAGGGAATGGAAACAACAGAGTATTTTATTGACAGTAAAAATGGAGCGAATTCTATATCTGGTGATGGTCAATTGATTGAAAAAAAACGATTTCAAAGTTTATCTGATGCTTTCGTTTATAACCCTCTGGACCCCGTTCCTACGATGGGGGGAGCTAACTTTCATTTTTTTCCAGGTCAGTTGGGCATTAAAGATCAAACAGAAGTAGAGCAACGAAATGATGTTTTGGTATATGAGAGTTCTGAGTTTTCTAATGAAAAATATGTTATTGGAAATCCAAAGTTTGTCTTTTATGCATCCAGTTCTGCTCCTGATACGGACTTCACCGCCAAACTGGTGCTGGTTCAGCCAGATGGAACTGCCTTAAATATAGTAGATGGGATTCTCAGAACCCGATTTCGGAAGGGATTGAATCAAAATGATTTATTAGAGAAAAAGGAAGTATACCCTTTTGAAATCGAGCTAGGCACTACTGCTTTTATGATACCCAAGGGCCATAAAATACGCCTTGAAGTAAGCAGCAGTAATTTCCCAAAATATAATCGCAACACAAATACTAAAGAAGATTCTTTCTATTCAGCAGAATCTCAAATTGCCCATCAAAAAATTTACCATTCCAGGCAATACCCTTCGCGATTGATCCTGCCTATGATGGAGGCCAAATAATTATTTATCAAAAAATCATATAAAAATTAATCAAGCAATGAAGAACATACTTTTATTACTATTATTATTCTGCTCCCAGGCATTCCTTTTTGCACAATCTGACATCAACACTGCCCGAAAATTAATGGAAGCTAGAAAATTCGAGCAGGCAAAACCTATAATCGAAAAACATTTAGAAAAAAATCCCTCTGATCATAAGAGCAGGCAATTATTGGGGCAATGCCTTATCCAAGAAGGAAAATTTGATAAAGCTATTGTAGAGTTTAAATCCATCAAGAAGCCTTTGGAAAAAGAATCTGACTTTCATTTTTGGTTTGGTCAGGCCTATCTAGGAAAACTAAATGCCAGTAAAAATTTCTTTGAAAAAGGGATTATCGCTTCTAAAGTAAAGTCCTATTTTGAAACTGCAGTAGCATTAGACCCAGAAAACCTTACGGCTCGAAATTCTCTGGCCAGATATTATCTAACTGCTCCAGGAATAGCAGGAGGCAGCAGCAAAAAGGCAAAAGAACAATTAGACTATATTAAATCCAAAAACCCAAGAATGGGCTATTATGGATTGGCTTCCTACTATTTTCAAAAAAAGGATTACCCGGCAGCCAAAGCAGAATATTTACAATACTTGAAACTAACGGAGGATAAAAGTGAAGTCTATTATCAACTGGGTTTTGTGGCACAAACCGAAAAAAATTACCAGGAAGCATTTAAATATTTTGAATTGGCCCTGGAAGAAGAAGAAGTTTATAAGCCGGCTTATTATCAATTAGCGAGAACAGCCATTTTTACTGAATCCAGGCTTGAGGATGGCCTCAAAAACATGCTCCATTATATTGAAGTGGGAGGAGACAAAAATGGTCCTGACCTGGCATCAGCACACTGGCGATTGGGTATGATTTATGAGCTATTAAAACAAAAAGAAAAGGCCATCACTGCCTATCAAAAAAGCCTAAAACTAGATCCCGGTCACCAGCAGGCAGGTGAAGCACTGGAAAAATTGAAATAGATTAATCTGCCACTCATCCTTAAAATTTGCCGGTCATCATTTTCGCCTTGAAAAGAAGAATAGCAATTCATAAAATGAGGAAAAATCAAATAACGACTCATGATGAAAAAAATAATTGCTATTCTTCCTTTTTTATTAATTATTCATATGACAAAAGCGCAAGATATTACCGGCACCTGGAATGGAATCCTTGAAATCCAAGGAACTCAGCTAAGAATTGTTTTCCATATTGAAAAAACAGGGGAAGGCTATTCTACCAAAATGGATAGCCCTGATCAAGGGGCTACAGGTATTGCTACCGACAAAACTACCTGGTCTGATAATACCTTGACTATTTCGGCACCTGCCTTGGGAATGAAATACACCGGTCAGCTAGATGCAGATACAAGAGAAATTAAGGGTACCTTTTCTCAATCGGGGATGTCCCTGCCTTTGAATTTAAAAACGGATACTGTTGTCCCAAAGAAAAAGCCTGAAAAAGGACCTCGCCCACAAGATCCGACAGATTTTCCATATCACCAGGAAGAAGTTAGTTTTTACAATAAAAGGGATGATGTTACTTTGGCAGGGACCCTTACCTTACCCAAAGGTCAAAAGGCAAAATCCGTAGTTATTCTAATTTCCGGTTCAGGAGCACAAAACAGAAATGAGGAACTAGGAGGTGGCATCAACCACAGACCTTTCTTGGTTTTATCCGATTATCTGACCCGTCAGGGGATTGCAGTACTTCGTTATGATGATAGAGGTGCAGGGGAATCAACAGGAGATCGATCCATCTCAACTATTGACAATTTTGCCCTGGATACAGAAGCAGGAGTGGAATTTCTAAAAACCCGAAAAGATTTGCAGGGAATGAAAATAGGTTTGGTTGGTCACAGTGAAGGAGGGATCATAGCACCAATTATTGCAAGCAGAAGTAAAGACATAGATTTCATTATTTTGCTGGCAGGCCCCGGAGTACCTACTGATGAACTGCTACTTAAACAGAGTCAATTAATTTCCAAAGCCCAGGGATTACCAGATGAAATGATAGAATCCAATTCCAAGTTGATGAGTGATGCCTATTCTGTAATGAAAAAAAATAATAACTTATCCACTGAACAACTAAAGGAGCAGTTGACTAAAGTTTTTAATGAAGGAGCAAAAAAGTATTATTCAAAAACGGTTCAGGAACAATTAAAAGTTCAGAGTAATCCTTTTGAAAGTCAAATCAATCAATTATTAAGTCCATGGTTTAGGCATGCCCTCAACTTAGATCCTGGCGATTATATATCAAAAGTAAAAATACCTGTCTTAGCACTTAATGGGACATTAGATCTCCAGGTATCGGTAAAAGAAAATTTAGATGCCATCAAAATGGCGCTCGACAAAGCCAAAAATAAGAATGTAGAAATTGTAGCTTTAGAGGGGTTAAACCATCTATTTCAAACCGCAAAAACGGGTGCAGTTTCAGAATATGGGACAATCGAAGAAACCTTTAATCCTGAAGCCATGAATAAAATAGCAAGCTGGATAAATAAATTATAAAGGATGAAAAGCATCCCCTTAGGACATAAAAATTTTTGGATTGCCCAGGGCATAGGCTGGGCAATCTTTGCTGTGGTGAATATTACTTTACAAAGCATTCTAGGTCTTCCTACGCTACTGGTTCTCAAAAATGCCCTGTACTCGGTAGGTGCTGGGATCATTGTCACTACCGGCTATCGATATTTGATCAGAAATATTGATTGGCCTAGGCAGAAACTAGTGCCCCTCATATTGTTGATCTTATTGTTCTCTTTTGTGCTTTCCGTAAGTTGGGTTATAACCATTTCCCTTTTATTTTATTTAGATTATCAGAGATTTTTATCTCCTAATGACGTGGTTGGTAATTTAATTAATGGCAGTTTGGTCTTCCTTATCTGGAATCTCATTTACTTCTTTTTTCAGTATTTCTCTAAATTTCAATTGGCTGAGGTAGAAAAATGGCAGTTAAAAGCCGAGGTTAAGGAGGCCCAATTAGGTTCTCTAAAAACCCAAATTCGACCTCATTTTATGTTTAATACTTTAAATAATATTCTTGCCTTAATCCTTGAGGACAAACACAAGGCCAGAGCCATGCTCATCAATTTTTCTGAACTATTGCGCTACTCTTTACAAATGAGTGATGCCTCTCTGGTAAGTCTGGAAGAGGAAATTGATATGAGTAAAAGATATTTACAGCTCCTTTCTATTCAATACGAAGATCGCTTAAAATATGAGATTCAAATGGATAAGGAGCTTTCTGACACCCCTATCCCACCGATGATGATCCAGTTTTTGGTAGAGAATGGAGTTAAACACGGTATAGATCAACTTCCGGATGGGGGGCATCTTTTTATAGATGTCAGACAAGAAAGCAAAAAAATAATTTTGGAAGTCAGTAATTCTGGCCATTTAAATGGAGAGTTAAAAGGGAATTCAAGCCTGGGGATTGGTTTAAAAAACATAAAAGAGCGTTTGAATTTAATATATAAGGGGAAAGCAAAATTTAACATCCGAGAATCCAATAATTTGGTCATAGCTACCATTAAAATTCCAGATCTCCCATGAAAATTCTTATCGTAGAAGACAGCCGTTTAGCTCGCCAAGAGCTCAAAAGTCTGCTTTCAGATATAGGAAACTACACTATTGCAGGTGAAAGTGATAATGGTATTCAGGCTGTAAAGCAAATACAAGAAATACATCCTGATTTAATTTTTTTAGACATCCATTTACCAGGTCAAAATGGATTTGAAATCTTAGAACAGTTAGATCAAATCCCACTGGTTATCTTCACCACGGCTTATGATGAATATGCCATTCGATCATTTGAATACAATGCCCTAGATTATCTTCTGAAACCCATCAGTTTGGATCGTTTAAAAAAAGCTTTACAAAAAGCGGAACTCATCCATCAAAATAAAAGAAAATCGCATCTTCTAAGTGAGGATAGCCAAGTGTTTGTAAAAGACGGAGAAAAATGCTGGTTTGTCAGTTTAAAGGATATTCACCTTTTTGAATCTTATGGCAATTATACCCGCATTTACTTTCAGGATAATAAACCCATGATATTAAAATCGCTTAATTACCTAGAGGGAGTGCTGGACCCAAAGGTTTACTTTAGAATAAGCCGCCAGCAAATTATTAACCTGAAATATGTAGAGGGAGTAGATTCCTGGTTCAATGGAAAATTGAAGTTACGCTTGCAATCCGGCCAGATTGTAGAGGTATCCCGACGACAAACCCATAAAATTAAAGAGCTATTTAGTTTTTAAATCATATTTATTAATAGCAAAAATTGGCCGTCGAACCCGTGAAAATCCGTGTCTAAAAAATTCCTATTTAAAGGCACGGATTTTCACGGATTCGACGGTTTTAATTATTTAATTGATTAGCATGTTAAGAAAAACTACCGCACTGTTAACAAGTCTATTCCTTGCTTTTTCCATTTCTTATGCCCAGCAAAAAGCAGATCAGGCAATAGAGATTAAGGTCGAAAACCCCACTTTTACTTCTGATGGTCCAGTCATCGCAATTGATGGCGGGCATAATAATTTTCATAAACTGGACGGCCGATTTAAACCTTTTGGCGATTTAATGGCTGCGGATGGCTATCAGGTAAGAGCCATTCAAAACATGACATTGAGTAATCTTGAAAAGATTGATATTTTAGTCATTTCCAATCCACTTAATGAAGTCAACTTAGGCAATTGGAAAAACCCTTGCCCATCTGCCTTTACTGAGGAAGAAATTAAAACCCTAAAAAGGTGGGTTAAAAATGGTGGAAATTTATTACTCATTGCTGATCATATGCCCTTTGGAGGAGCTGCCCAGGAATTAGGCAAAGCCTTTGGGTTTGAATTCGCCAATGGTTTTGCTATGGCCGAAAGGGGAAACTGGCCACCCGATACCTTCTTAAAGTCTGATGGAACCATTAAGGAACATGAGATTACTCAAAATATTCCGCAATTGGCGGGGTTTACGGGCTCCGCTATAAAAGCACCTAAAAAGGCCATTGTTTTGACTCGATTTTCAGAAAAACACCAGGTTTTATTACCTGAAATTGCCTGGCAATTTCAGGATGATACCCCAAAGGAATCCGGCTCTGACTATATTCACGGAGCTATTTTGGAGTTTGGAAAAGGGAAATTAGCAGTATTTTCTGAAGCTGCCATGTTCACCGCACAAATTGCCAATAATGGTAGGACAAAAGTAGGTTTTAATGCTGAAGCGGCACCCAATAATCAAGCTTTCATCTTAAATCTGATGCATTGGTTGGATGGTCAATAGTGTTTTTCAGCAGATCATTTGCAAAAATTAGCAAAACCGAGGCTGAAAAAAATCCTTATCTTGTAAGGTATTAAACCGACTGTTATGAAAACAATCCAAAAATACCTTGCCATTGGCCTGCTTTTGGTATTTAGCCTTTTTAGCTGTAAAAAAGATAATGCAAGCCCCAGCGATAAAGGAAACCAGCTGAATGCAGAAACTCTTGGTTATTTGGCAAATCAGGTACGGCCTTTAAATCCCGCCACCTTAGAAGGTTTTGAAAATTTCTCTCTAAGTCTGCTTCAAAATTATGAATTCATATTCACTGGCGAATTTCATGGTACCATCGGAAATTATCAGATGGATTTTGCAATGATTAAACAGCTCAATGAATTGGGTTGGCTGGATTATTATTCACCTGAAATGCCCTATAGCTTTTGCTGGCTTGTTAATCAATTTTTAGAGTCTGGAGATACCGATTTGCTTGACGATTTGTTCAGACCTTTTAGAGGAACTCTTGGATGGTCAAAAGAACATGTACAGCATTACATCAATATTTACAATTATAACAAAACTCTTCCCGCAGATAAAAAAATTAAAGTAGTAGGCCTGGAAGTAGAGCATGCCCCCGAAAATGCACTGAGAATGATGCATGAATTAATCGGAGGAAGAGAAATACCTGTTGAATTAAATTCCTATTTATCTCCATTGAATTCTCTTTTTCAAAAAACAGGATTTTCTTATAGAGAATTAAACCAACTTACCAAACCCATTGAAGATGCCTTTGGAAGCTTGGGCCCCACTTTCATAGAGTTTTTTGGCAGCAATTGGTCCGATTTTAAACAAATTATCGAATTAAGTAATCGTACTTATGAAGCTAAATTTCTTAACGATAAAAATCAATTTTTTACAGCCAGGGAAGCCCTCATTTTTCAGAATTTTCAAAAATTCCATGATGAGTTTCCCGAAGGAAACTGGTATGGACAATGGGGAAGTCGACATATCCATCAGCATCTCATTGAAGAATTAGAATCTATTGCCCACAAGTTGGATACCAAAGATGCTTCTCCTATCAAAGGCAAGATACTTTCAATAGCTTATATCTATCAAAACTCGAGCCACCTTAAGAATGATCCTTACCGCAGTAACCCTATCAATAATGTTACTTTCAAAAGAGATTTTGAACTTCTAAGTCTGGGACCATTTACTTTGGTTCCTTTAAATTTGGAGGATTCTCCATTCAGAAAAGGTTTGATCTGGCCTATGAATTCATCCACTCCCACTGATGGGGTCACGACAGATTATTTTCAATATTTGGTTTTAATGGATGGCACAGAGGCAGCCAGTCCCATTCAATAATATGGCTCATCCTGCATTTTGAAGTAGAAACAATTATAGAATGTATCAGGTTTTGTTCCATGTTCCGAGTCCAGCGTTCCGAGTCCTGTTAATTAAAGACAGCCAAAAAGTCCAAATGAATAATTTAACTGTCCTTCTCACTAAGCTATGCCCAAAACACGGAACTCGGAACATGGAACTAAGAACTTTCCCAACTTTGACAAAAATGATGCTTAAACTACATCTTCCTCGAAAATTGGTGCAAATTCATGTTATTTCATTTACCTAATAATTCCCTTAAATCGTCTTTAATGCTCTCATCATCAGGCTTTTTAAAATCATTATTAACAATAATTCCCTTTTTATCTATTAGCATATATCTGGGAAGGGCTTTAATACCATATTGTTGAGCCATGGGGGAAGCAATGCCCTTAGATATTAAATTTACACCACCGATTTTATGTTTTTCAATCATTTTCTGCCAGGCTTCTTCATTTTCATCAATAGAAACATTTAGGAAAACGATTTCCTCTTTTTTAAATTCCTTTTTCAGTTCCTTTGCTGAAGGCACTAGTTTAAGGCATGGGATACACCAGCTGGCCCAAAAATCCAGGTATACAGCCTTTCCTTTAAAATCAGACAGAGCGATATGACCTCCCTCACTGGAAATCAATTTAAAATCTGGTGCCGGCTGGCCATTAGCAACCAGAGCAAACTTTTGATAGCTTGAATTTACTGGGATTCTAAATTCTTCATACTGGCTATTTACAGAGAACGATTCAAATTCTTTTTTTACTGTTGTAAAACGTCCTCTTTCCATGGCTTTGGTCAAATAATAAGCCTGCATAGTCTCTTTAACTTTACCCTTAAGGTGAAATGCAGATAGTTGATAGAGATCTGCATACTTTCCATAATCATCATAAATGTGATCCTGGTTATACTTAAGACCTTTGTATTTGTATTGTAGTTTTAATTGATGATCCAGGTAATTGTCCAGATAATCGATGTACTTTTTGTATACCAATAAATCTTCCTCATCTAAATCAATAGCCTCTGTAAAATCATGGTATGAAGCTTCGAAATCCGGTTTTATTTCTTTTTCATTTAAAAACAAATGAATGGTCGGATAATCAAATAATTTATTAGCCCATCTACAGTTAATTTGGGCCAAGGCTACCTTATTTGCCCCATCGGATAAATTATTTTCATGCTCCTGATAAAACTGAATATGTTTTTCTCTGATGCTATCCCTGTATACTTTGAAAGCTTTTCCAGTCTTTAAGGATTGTGTTTTTATCCTGTTGTCAAGCAGCTGAGGTCTGCTTTCAAATGATCCATAAGATTTATTGAAGTATTCACAATTGTTAGCGCCTTTTCCGGAAAAATAAAGAGTTTCTTCAAAATTTCGTGCATCTGCCAAAAGGTAAATACTGTCAGAAGGTTCCAAAAAAATATAAGCGGAGGATTCATCAATATGAATTTTTCCCATCTGCCAGTGATCGGCAGTTATTTCAAATCGAAAATCATTATGCTCATTGATCTTAACCTCCAATTCTTCATTTTCTTTTTCAGCAATGTTGCGAAAAAGGCTGATTTTTATGCTTTGATTTTCTGCATTCAGAATCTTTCCTTTCAGGATTATTTGATTAGATCCTCCGCCCTCTTTAGAACATGCTCCTAAAAGAATACAAAAAATGGATATATAGAATAATTGACGGTTCATTTTCATACTATCTTATTTTGAAAATAATTGTTCAACGACCATTTCAAGGCCATTTTTAGGGTGCCCCGACCAAACTAATGTACCCTCCTCATTGATAACATAAGAGGCAGGGAAACTTTCGACAAGTTCAAGATCCTCAGATAGTATTTTCATAAACTTCTCTTCCTGGTCATTTACCAAAGTGTAGTTAATCAGATCTCCAAGTTGATTTACCAATTCTTTGACTTTTTCTGGATTTTCCCAGCTATAGCCGATTACAACTAAGCCTTTAGATTTATATTTTTGCTGAATGGCGCTTAAGCGGGGTATGTTTTTGATGCAAGGAGAACACCAGGTTCCCCACAATTCTATTACATAAATCTTTCCATCCCCCCAATAGCCTATATCTGCTTCAGATCCTTTAATAAATTCTGTAATGTTCAGTTCGGGAAATTTCACATCTGATTGTGAGAGTACAGGGTATAGGAATCCCAGCATCAATCCTAGAAAAATGATGGCATGTTTCATTTTATAATTATTTGAAGATCTATACAAAAAGAAGAGTTAACAAAAATGGAGACATCTCTTTTTTCTCTAATATATGAGATGGGAATTGAAGAAAACGAAGTCAAATAAATGATTGCAAATAATAGTCGGGTGATGATGCTTATTATCAGGCGCAAGAAATCATTTAATTCAACTTGTTTTAAGAAATAAGATTCATTAACCAGAATTGGTGAATATTCCCAGTTTGAGATGCCTCCAGCACGAAATTAAATTAGTATGAAAAGCTTAGACTAGTCACTAAATCCAAACATTGGTTTTCTTTTGTATTTAATTATTGATTCGCATCAAAACGAATTATTCCAACTGGTATAGGTAAGTTGGGTGGGAACTTTAAAAGCTCCCACCTAAATCAATTACATTTTGACATTTAAAAAGCTAAAGGTGCCTTTAAAAGGCCATGTATGCTTAATTTTTAGTTTTAGTTGACAGGTAATTGATAATAGCTTGATTTTCTGTACCCTTGGCTACATCCAAGACGGATAAGCCTTCACCAGTAGTCGCATTGGCTTTAGCTCCCTTGCTAATTAGAAATTTGACCATTTCAAGGTCTTCTTCTTCCACTGCTTCCATCAATGGAGTCCAATTGGTTTGATTATTGGTTTCTTCAGCTTCAACATCTGTAATTACGCGAGTACTTCCTTCATTTATATTAGCCCCTTTATCAATTAATATACCTGCAATTCTGACATGGCCTTCATCAACTGCTTCCATTAGAGGGCTCCATTCCCTTTTGATGACTACTACTTTTCTATCACGGTCATAAATTGAAGTCCAGGTTCTATTGGTTTTGGCGCTTACATCAGCTCCTTTATCGATGAGCAATCGAACAATTCTTTCACTTCCTCCATCAATGGCCTCTATAAGGGGACTACTACTGGATTTTCCAGTGGCATTGACATTGGCACCATTTTGAATTAGGAGCTCAGCCATTTCTTCATTACCTTCATCAGCTGCTTCCATTAAGGGAGTATACCCATTTTTGTTTGCTTTATTAACATTGGCTCCTTTTTGGATTAGCAGACGAGCTATTTGAACATGCCCTTCATCAGCTGCTTCCATTAAAGGAGTCCTGCCATTGGAAGTCCCGTTAACATCAGCCCCCTTATCTATTAGCATTTCTACTATTTGGGTATGTCCCTCATCAACCGCTTCAGCTAATAAGCCGCGGCCAGATTTCGTAGTAGCAGACATATCCGCCCCTTTATCTAAAAGAAGTTGAATGATGTCAAGATGTCCCTCATCAACTGCTTCCATTAAGGGAGTCCAACCATTTTTATTGGCTTGATTAACATCGGCACCATTCTCCAAAAGCATTTCAATAAAACTTACATGTCCTTCATCTACCGCCTCCATTAATAATGTACGGCCGTTACGCCCTGTTTTATTGACATCAGCCCCCTTGCTTACCAAATATTTAGCGATTTCCACCTGGCCTTCATCCGCTGCCTCCATTAAAGGGGTCCAGCCATTTTTATTGGCCTGATTGACATCGGCTCCCTTATCAACCAGCATTTTTACAAAAGACATGTGTCCCTCATCAATTGCTTCTAGCAACAAGGACCTGCCATTCCGGTCTGTTTGTTTAACATCTGCACCTTTGCTAATGAGATATTCTGCCATTTGTACATGGCCTTCATCGACTGCTTCCATTAAAGGAGTCCAGCCATTGCTGTTACTCTGATTGACATCGGCACCTTTATCGACCAACATTTCAACAAATCCCATGTGGCCTTCATCAATGGCTTCGATTAATAAGGTTCTACCTCGGCTACCTGTCTTATTGATATCTGCACCTTTACTAATCAAATATTTAGCCATTTCTATATGACCTTCATCTGCGGCTTCCATTAAAGGGGTCCAGCCATTTCTATTGGCTTGATTGACATCAGCTCCTTTATCAACCAACATTTTTACAAATTCCATATGACCTTCATCGATGGCTTCCAGGAGTAAAGAGCGACCCTGTCTATCCTTTGCTTTAACATCAGCTCCTTTTTCAATTAAAAATTTGGCAATGGAAATTTGCCCTTCATCTGCAGCCTCCATTAAAGGAGTCCAGCCTCGTTTATTGGCCAAATTGACATTCGCACCTTTTTCAACTAGTAACTGAACTACATTCAGGCGCCCTTCATCAATGGCTGCTAATAAAGGAGTCCAGCCTCTTTCCGTTTGTCCATTAACATTCACGCCTTTATCGATGATGAATTTAACCGTCTCATAGCTACCATCCTCAATGGCATCAAGCAAAACTTTTAAATCCTTATCATTAACCATTCCCTTGGAATTGTCATCCAGGCTTATACTAAATTCTCCATCTTCTTCATCAAGGTCAATTTCTGGGTCAAAATCAAAGTTATCGTTCAAATTTATGTTTGTATTCCAATTCGGATTATCCTCTTCTTCAGACTGCTCATCTTCTAGAATATCCTCAATAATTAGATCCTGGGATTCTCCCTGTTCTCCAAATACTTTCGGAGTATCCAGAACATATAAAGTCATTAAAAATAAACCAAAGAGCAATACAAAGGCGGTCACAAAGCCTTCTTTAAAATCAGCAAATAAATTAGGTTGATTAAACAGTCGTTTGATCCGGGAGGTAAAATTGTATTTGTTGCCAGTGAAGGCAAGCGCTGTGGAAGTTGTGTTTTTCATTCTATGTTCTTCTAATTGGATTAATGCACTGGCATAATCATAAGCCTCTCCGGTCATGGCAATGGCAATATCATCACAGCAGTTTTCTCTTTCATGCCGTACCGTAGCAGACATCCACCAAACGGAAGGATTGAAAAAGAAGAGTATTTCTACTAGAGATTGCAAAATGTTGACAGGATAGTCATGACGTTTAATATGTGCCAGTTCGTGAATTAATATGGCTTCGATTTGTTCTTCACTCAGACCCGTTAAAACCTTTGCAGGGATAATAACCGTAGGTCTGAAAAATCCGATTACCATAGGGCTGTGAGCAATTCTAGAGCGGAGATAGACTACCTTTTGACGAATGTTCATTCTTTCACTCAGGCTCTCTGCCTGGTGGCGCCAGTATTGAGGCAGAATATCGGATTTATAATATTTTATCCGCTGTACAAAGGCCAGGCCGCCCAGAAATCTTAGCAACAGTACCAATACTCCTAATAACCAAATAGTGACTATCAAAGGGATGTTATCCTGAAAATATTGGTTAAAGAATGCCAAAACAGCAGAAAAACCGGACTTTTCTTCTTCCAAAACATCTATTGCCAGCTGTTCTCCCTCATATTCGGGAGTAACGGATTCAAAGAATTCTGGATTAAGAATTGGATTTTCCACATAAGTGATTTCCTGACTTACTTTATTGCTGTATAGGGAAAACGTAGTAATCGTTGAGGCAAAAAACAAAGCCAGAATTATCACAGCTACTAAATAGCGTGTCTTGGAAGTAAACTTCCTCATTAAGATGAGCATTAAAGCCAGTAAAATAGCAAATACTGCTCCTTGCCACAAAGAATGAAGAAGGGTCCATCCAAGAGCCTGAATAAGGTGATCTGAAAATAGTTGGGTAATCGGGTTCATTCTTACTTATTATTTTTTTTCTTTTCTATAAATTTTTTAATTAGGTCGAGTTCTTCTTTGCTGGCACTATAATTACCAAGTGCTTTTAACACCAATTTGGAGGCGGATCCTCCAAAGGTTTTATCAAGGAATTTATCCAGAAGGGCATCCTGTGTTTCATCCTGGTTCACAGCTGCCATATATATATGCTTTCTTCCTTTAGCCGTTCGCCGGAGCATGCCCTTTTCACTCATCACCTGCATGGTCTTGAGTATGGTCGTATAAACAACCTCCTTTTCCTCTGATAATTTTTCGTGGATGTGTTTAACCGTTGAAGGTCCATCCAGCCACAGTATCTGAAGGATGGCTAGTTCGGATGGAGTTGGGTTAGATTGGTCATTTTTTCTCATAAAAAAAAGCTATTACGATTTTAATCGTAGCAAAGATGTACGATTTTTCCCGTAATAGCAAATTTTATTACGATAAAAATCGTAATAAATGAATTATGAATAAAAAAAAGCGAGGAAAATCACGATTTTCCTCGCTTTTTTTTTATTCATAATTCATTATCGCTATTAGCACTGGATCCTGCCCATTTTTATAATCCTCAAAAGTTAAATCTACCGGGATATCAAGTGGCAAATACGGAGCATCTCCTAATTCAGGGTAATGATCTTTAGTACGGTTGGTGACTCCAAATCTGATTTTTGAATTCGGCAATTTATAAGGTTCGTAATTA
Organism: Saprospiraceae bacterium; assembly: GCA_028285545.1. Classification (GTDB taxonomy): domain Bacteria; phylum Bacteroidota; class Bacteroidia; order Chitinophagales; family Saprospiraceae; genus JANQPA01. The sequence goes on from JANQPA010000001.1 coordinate 41,557, forward strand.
TCTGCTCCATTAGGTCTGCTGCGATTAGGTTCACCTGCTACCAGGGTCTGAGTATCTCTTTTTAAAAATCCGGCAGTTACGGCAGCCGCAGAAAAAGTATAACGATCTGTCAGTACAAAGAGTCTGCCTTTTTGATTCAGGCCAGGACGTTTTTTGATTTCCGAAATAATAATTCTTCCTAGCTTATAATTCCCTCCCCTATTCCGTCGAAGATCTATTATCAATTTTTCGGGTTGTTTTTTGTCTACTTCCTGAAACAATTTAGAAACTGTTTTCTTTAACGAAGGCTGACCATCTTGATTTCCAAAGCGATTGCATTTGAAGAACATCGTTTTGCTTTCTTCCAGGTAAGTAAACCAATAGTATTTGCTTCCTTGTTGGGAATAAAGTGGTGCTTCCTTATCTCCCCTTACAGATTGCCAATCATTTTGGGAAAAGTCAGCAAGTGTTTGGGTGTTTACTTGGAATTCTTCCGTTTTACCCGATTCATCTTCTAAGGTCAAATTCACCACATTAATGTTTTCAATAATACCCAGGCTTGCTAATAGCTCCGCCCCGGTCATGTAATTAGGGGCTTCCAACAAGAATTCTATTTCATTTTCATGAGCCAGATAAGGAATCATTTTCTCATATACGGACTGTACCGAGTGTTGCCCAATCTTAACTAGTTTTTTTCCTAATAAATGTTTGTATTCCGGACTGGACAGCACAATGTGCAAATCATTTCCAAAATAATACATCAATAATGGCAGGCGGTGAAAAGCTATAGCACTTTGCAGCAAATTTAATTCAGTATGACCATCTTTTAGAGCAGCTACCATTTTATTCATCTCGATTACGATTTGATCAGCTGATAGTTGGTCGATATTTTTTTCTAATTGAACCACCTTATCATTAAACTGCTTTTTGTTTTGAGGAGTAAAAAAAGCAAATTGATTGTTAATTTTTTGGCTCAAAAAATTCAGGTCTTCCTTCCATTCTTCTGCCTTAAGCTCTTCAATTTTAGATTGGGCTATACTATCGCAGTTGTTTAAAAGAAAAAAGCCTAACAATAATAATGACAGTCGGAACATTGTTGATTTCATCATAATTTTTTTTCTACAATGATATGTTCAATGGAATCCAACCACCATTTTTACAGCTATTTTCGGGTTCGATCCACTAGGGAAAAACTTTTATTTTTTTTTGAAGGGCTATGTCCTTTTTTCGGAGACATGACATGTCTAGACATGTCATATGAGCCATTTTCACACATTATACTGTAAATCAACACCTTACCAAATTGCCTATAAGAGGATATGTCCTTATTTTTTGGACATGTCATGTCTAAACATGACATATCTTAGTTTTTCGCCAGCCATCTGTAAAAATAAAAGGCTTGAATTGCCTTTGTATAACTTAATTACTTAATTTGGAAAAAGATTCGATGAACAGGTTTCAGGTCTAAAATCAATGGAGAAAATCACCTTTTACCTATATTTAAATAAAGTACATTTGTTTATAATTTTAGAATATTATTTCTAAGTCTTAACCTCTCTAGGCAGAGGTTTATGTAAACAGAATAAATCTGGTGATGATGGTTTGGGCTGTTCGCTTTTTTTTGCTGATTTGTTGTTGTTTCCTTTGGATAGGTTCCTATCCACAAACAATTATTTCAAGGGAAACACTTCCCTCTCCTTCCATAGCTTCATTGAATCTCTTTGGATTAAGTGAAGGGCTCCCCATCAATTGTCTGGAAAAAGTGATTTTAGATAGTAAAGGCAGACTTTGGCTTAATCCTTGTTTTCACAATACAACAAAGAGGGGACTTAATTTCTTTCAGTATGATGGTGAGAAATCCATCTACTTTGATTTTCAACCTGATGGGTCAAGAGAAAAAGAAGCTTTTTCCTGGTATGCTCGGGGAGAAACTTCACAAGGATTTCTTTTTGGAAAAGAGTATCTTCAATCAATCGTCTTTTTTTGGCATCCGGACACCAGGCAACAGCATTTTTTTTACTTTGAAGAATCGGAGCAAATTTTGAATATAGAGGCGGAACCCGAAGGAACAGTCTTAGTTCTCGTTCTCCATGAGCATACCTATCGTATTTATCGCTTAGCAAGAGAGGGGAAACAGGTTTTAGGAGAAATCACTCTAGAATTTAAGGAAGCCCTCAATTATAACTATCCACATCCCTTGGTTTTGATTAATCATCAAATTTTGTTTCTGCATCAGACTGATGGCCTGGTTTCGCTTGATCTTAATCAAAATACCATGCAATTCAAGTCATGGGAAGAATTGACAGGTGATCAACCGATGCAAAGGTATATTTATGATATAATGGGTGGCGCACTCAGTTGGCAAATGGTAAGCTATGCTAAGAATTCTGTGTTTTTATATTTAGGAATGAAAAATGGCTTTTTCAGTCTTGATTTAAGCACTTTTCAACTCACCCCTCATCAAGTTTTCAATCCAGTATTTTTTTCACATCCCATCCTAGATAATTTGCAAGTACGGTTAACACAAGATCAAAAAAATAATATCCTGATCAATCTGGGCTACCATTATGAATTTGCTGCAAAGAAAAAAAACACCAGAGATTATGCCTATCTGATAGATCATCGTGGGCAGATTCATAATTACTCTTTATTGGTTGAAAAAATAAGTAATAGTGCAGAGTATGAGGGGATACCATCATGGGATGGACATTATTTTAGCCATGATTTTCAGCGCCAATTAGGCTGGTCTTCTTTGGGAGGTATGGTTTTAGTTGAACTTCAGTTGGAATTTGACATTCAGGCCTTTTCATTAAATAAGGGTACCAGAGCAATTGCTTTTTTGGATAGTCTTAACTTAATGGTCAACACAGATGGGCCAAGCTTAATCCTGAATTTAAAGGATGGTTCTTATGATTTTTTTCAACCACCAGACTCTAGTCTGCGAATTCTTACATCTGTGCAACAAACAAAGGATCAGCATTTATGGATGACCAATCGCTTGGGGACACTGCATAGATATGATCTTGTCAAGAAAGAGCCAGATATTTTTCCTATTGGATTGGATTTTGAAAAATTCATTTTTATAAATGAAACGGAAGTCGCTCTTTTTTCTATGGAAGGACAGTTTTTCATCTATGACATCAAAACCAGAACTAAAAGACCCTATTTCATTGAAGGTGTTCCATTTAGTGTCAATAGTGTGGTTAAGGATCTTCTTTTAGAATCTGATAGTTTGCTATGGGTTGCCACTCAACGTGGTCTTTGGTCTGTTGATTTACTTAACCATCAAAGCAAACATTTTGACCAAGTAGATATTTTGAAGGATGCCAACATCATGTGTATTAATCAAGGAAAAAACAGAGAGCTCTGGTTAGGCACCGCTCAAGATGGAGTTTTAATCTTTTCTCCGGGTTCTCAAAAAATAAGCCAAATTGCCAAATTGAATGGTCTTTCTCATAATACTGTGGCTGGAATACTAACCGATAATAGCTTCAATAGGTGGGTTTCTACTTTCGATGGTTTAACGGTCATCTCTCCAGAAGAAGAGGTATTATTTGAAATAAGAGAAGAGAATGGATTAACCCATAATGAGTTTAATATTACCTCATACAAAAAGCTTCCGGATGGAAAGCTGGCATTTGGAGGCATAAAAGGAATTAATATTCTAAACCCAAATGAGATATTAAGAGAGTATATTCAGAATGAGTCGCCTAAAATTTTTCTGACTGAAATAGAATTTTTTGATAAAAAAACCAATAAAGATCAAGTTTATAAAGGTTCTTTTAGGCAGCAGGGTTCTCTTCAAATTCCAGCAGCCAACAGATATTTGACCTTGGATTTTGCTATTTCTGATTATATTGAATTCGCTCAACATACCTATTCTTATCGAATCCTACCCTTAAAATCAACTAAAAATATTGATAACACTAATCCTTGGACAAATCTTGGCCCCGTATCTGAATTAAGCCTCAACAATCTACCTGTTGGAGATTGGCTTGTCCAAATACGGGGAGTTGACCATAAGGGGAATAAGGTCGAATTTCCTTTGGAAATCCCCATTCATGTAGATGATTTTTTTTATAACAAATGGTGGTTCTATGTGCTTTGTGCCCTCCCCTTCTTATTTGGAGGATGGATTTGGATTCAGCGAATTCTTACCGAACGCAAACGATTAAAGATCGAAGTAGAAAAAAGGACCGAACAAATCAGGCAAGACAAGGAAATTATTGCCAAGCAAGTAGAAGAACTTCAACAAGTTGATGAGGTAAAATCCAGGTTTTTCACGAATATTTCTCATGAACTTCGTACCCCACTGACCATCATCAGTGGGATGTCCAACAAAATCTATCAAAATCCGGATCAATGGGTAACCCAAGGAACCAAAATGATCAGTCGAAATGCCGATGAACTTTTAAACCTGGTTAATCAGATTTTGGATTTAAGAAAATTGGAGGCTGGCAAGTTAAAACCAGAATTGATCCATGGAGATATCATTCCTTTTATCAATTATATTTTCGAATCTTTTCATTCCATGGGTGAAGGCAAGGAAATCCAGCTTAAATTTCTGTCTGAATCTGATGAATTGTTTATGGATCATGATCCTAAAATGATTTTGCGAATTGTGTCCAACTTACTGTCCAATGCCATCAAATATTCAAATACTGGTGGCAAAGTTACCCTAAAGCTAGAGACGGTTTCTAATCATGAAAGCCTGGATGTCGGAACGCCCGAAAGCCTTAAGATCATGGTACAAGATGAGGGTCTTGGCATACCTGAAGATCAACTTCCCTATATATTTGATCGCTTTTACCAAGTGGATGATTCTTCTACCCGAAAAGGAGAAGGGACGGGCATTGGTTTATCCCTAATACGGGAGTTGATCAAATTATTAAATGGAAGAATTGAAGTGGAAAGCAGAGTAGGTGAAGGAAGCAGTTTTTTTGTTTATTTGCCTATACACCACCAAAGTCCCAAAGCTTCAGAAAGCCCTCAGTTAAAGGTACTTCTACCCAATTCCACACGGGAAGAAGAAATCTTAGCAACTACTGATAATATGGATACCGGGATAGATTTACCCAATTTATTAATCATAGAAGACAATTCAGATGTAAGGCAATACCTGACCATCTGTCTGGAAGGGCATTATACCTTGTCGTATGCTGTAAATGGAGAAGTTGGCATCGAAAAAGCCTTGGAAGAAGTACCCGATATCATTATTAGTGATGTCATGATGCCTAAAAAAGATGGTTATGAAGTATGTGATACCTTAAAAAAAGATGTACGCACCAGTCATATTCCCATCATAATGCTTACCGCCAAATCAGATGCGGATTCCAGGATCAGCGGATTGGAAGTAGGTGCTGATGCCTATCTTTCCAAACCTTTTAATGAACTGGAGCTGTTTGTCAGACTGGAAAAACTACTGGAAATCAGGAAGACTTTACAGAATCGATACAAATCAATGGATACACTTGCAATTTCTGAAAGCCACCCTAACAAGCAGGAAGACGCTTTTATTTTGGAGGTGCAAGATATTATCCAGCAAAATCTTTCAGATGAAACCTTTGGCATTGCTGAACTTTGCCGCTCCATCGGGATGAGCAGAACCCAATTACACAATAAACTTAAATCCCTGACCGGCAGGTCCACCTCTCATTATATCCGCTCCATTCGAATACACAAGGCCAAAGACATGTTAGCCAACGATCCAAGTCTTAACATCACTGATATTGCTTTTGAAGTAGGCTTTTCTAATCTAAAATATTTTTCCAAAGTATTCTCTGAAGAAATCGGCAATTCTCCTTCTAATTATCGAAAAAATCTCCATTCGGAACAATAAGGAGAACATTCGGAACAATAAGGAGAACTCTCCTTTTTTATTCGCCACACCTTTGTTGACATAAGCAATCAACAACTTCTATCTTTTTGATTATCAAAAACTTGTCTTTCTTTTCTTACAAGCTTAAAAAGGAAGCTTAGCTGATTTTTCTAAACACAAAAAACTACTTAACAATCTAAATTTTTTCTCATGCTATATTTAATCAACAAAAGGATACTGCTCCTTTGCCTAATTATTATTGCAGCCATTTATTCAGGCAAAACTCAAAGTAATCTAATTCCAGATGGTAATCCTCATACCGTTTTTTATAATGGAAATAACCAGGTGCAAGAGTTTAAAATCCCCAATGACATTAGCCAGGGACGGATCTATCTTGAAACCTTTGGCGGTGATGGAGGAGCAAAATCGAATAAAGATGACGATAAAGTGAAAGCTAAAGGTGGACAGGGAGCCCAAATGGGGGCCTGGTTCGAAATTGGTACTGGTGCCAATAAAATTCCTCCGGGAGCCACAGTACTATTTATCATTGGAGAGAAAGGTGATAACGCTGCATTAGCAGGTAGTGGAGCAGGAGGAGGAGGAGGAGGAAGTGGTCTTTTTTTCCAGGAATCAAACGGTCAATGGACACTCCTTGTGGTTGCAGGCGGTGGACAGGGAGGTGCAGGTTCAAAAAACGATGGTCTTCCTGGAGAAACCTTTGGCTGCGTAAATAAACTTTCAGATCATCGAGGCCAGGATGTCCATTGTGTAGTTCAGGGACCTTATAGTTCTGTTTTTTCATGTGGTACAGGTGGCGGTGCCTTATTTGATGGTGTCGGTCAAAAATATTACCCTCCAGATTCTGATAAGCCTTCATCATGTTCTTCATGCACTGCAGGCAAAAGAGGTTGGCCTGGTGCCAATAATATTCCTACTAATAACGTAAAACCTACTGGTGGGCAGGGAGGATCCTGCGGAGGTGATAAGTGGATCGGTGGAGGTTTTGGTTTTGGTGGAGGTGAAGCAGGAAAAGTATATAGCACTACTCCTGCCTCCGGAGGAGGATTTACCTCAGGCACTGGGACCGGTGGGGGCAGTTACATTAACCCAAATATGAAAATGACTCAATATTTCGAAACCCGTGTGCGTCACAGTTCAACAGAAGACCCTCAGCATGGAAAGGCCATCTATCAAATTATTCCAGATCCTAAAGCAGTTTGTAATGATTTGACTCTTGAGATTAAAGGTCCTGGAAACCTAGTTGTTCCAGTAGTCGACCTAGCTAAAAATTCTTACACCACTCTTTTAGGAGAACCCCTTTCTTTTACTACACCTACAGGCCTTGAAAACGGCACCATACTTTTGTTTAACTGCGGAAATGTGGGCACACACCAATATGATATAACAGTAGAGGGATTGGTTACTGGCTATACCAGTGAATGTACGTCTAATGTCACCGTTGTATCTCCAAACCCTGTTGTAAAATGCCGAGATATCACCGTAAATACTGATGAAAATGGGTCCTTAACTTTACAACCTGAACAGGTATTAGATGAATATTTAACCTTCTGTGGTCCATCTGAATCTGCCATGCTATCGCTCGATAAAAATAATTTCACCTATGATTGTGCAGAGGGAGGCCCAAAAACAGAAACAGTAATACTTAACGCTGACGACGGAGTAGGCAATACCTCGAGTTGTACCAGTACGGTTACTATTAATGTAGGAGACAATTCGAAACAGACTTTAAGTTGCCGCAATATTGAAGTTACTACTGATGAATTTGGAAATGCCCCCTTAGATCCCAAGCAATTGATGGAAAGTTATTCAAATGCCTGCGGCAGTCTTGAGCCACATACATTATCAGTGGGTTATACTTATTTAAAATATAATTGTGCCGAAGGAGGCCCTGTAATAGAAACAGTTGGGCTACATGCTCAGTCCGAACATTTAGGAATTTGGTCGCATTGTAACAGTCAGGTCACTGTAAATTTTCCGGAATTTAACCATAAAATTAAATGTTACGATATTGAAGTATCTGCAAAAAGTGATGGGACCCTTTCTATAAACCCTAGTTGGATCTTAAGGGACTATATCAATCCTTGCGGTGCCCAAAATCCTACTAAATTATGGCTTGATGAAGACTTTTTCACCTTTACTTGTGAAGAAGGAAATAGTGCCTCCAGAAGCGTAGTATTAACTGCTGAAAATGAAAATGGGGAAACAGTAAGCTGTTCTAGTATGGTTACTGTAAATTTAGATCATCTGGGAGAACTACCGGCCTCTTGTAAGCCAGCCGCAGTCCAGGTCAATCCTGGAGAAACAATTACCCTACCGGCATCAGCCCTCGATAACAATTCTTCTTTATTATGCGATAAGAACTCCTATCAGTTTGGCGAAAGCAATCTTAAACTACAAGTTCATACCGATGGTTTTAATGGTGATCTAAGCTGGTCTATTACCAGTGTGGACGGAAATACAGTTTTTGCCGAAAGGCCCAGCTACCCGCATAAAAGAACCTCTTTTGGTTTAAATTCTTATGAAACTGATTTTCTAGAAAATATTCAACTCCCTCCTGGTTGTTACCGATTCAATTGGACAGATAGTCATGGTGATGGTTTTTGGTGTGTCGGTAATGATATTGGATTTTATCGCCTGACCGATGTGGATGGTAATGTCTTAGCTTATGGAGAGTGCAGTGCCATTGGAAGTGGACAAAACACTGAGTTTTGTGTTACCGCAGATACCTACAAAGATGTTATGACATTCGATTGTAGCAATCCTGGTGTTTACAGAGTGGGATTGATTGCAATAGCTGAGAACGGGTCAACTTCAAGTTGCCAAACCACTATTACGGTTAATGGCGGGCCTACTGCTATTTGTCAGCCTGTAACTGTTCAGATTGATAATGAGGGACAAGCCAGCCTATCCGCAACTGATTTGGATGGAGGGTCTTTTAGTGATTGTGGAAATATTGTATCCTACCAATTAGGAGGCAGTCAAATAAATCTGACCATTCAATCCGACGGGGCTAACGAAGACATCAGCTGGACCATTACCAGCCTGGATGGAAGTCAGATCTTCGCTCAAAATTCCAGTTATGGTGATGGCTTTGAATTCTTAGAAAGCATTAACATTCCTGCTGGCTGTTATATGTTCAACTGGATGGATAGTAAAGGGGATGGATTTGCTTGTCCAGGCAATAGCGATCGTTTCTATCGCTTAATGGATGCTGAAGGTAATTTATTGGCGACTGGAAGTTGTCAGCATATCGGTTCAGGAGCAAGCCGTAAGTTCTGTGTGGAAGCCAATTCCTTTGTTAAGGCTTTATCTTTTGATTGTAGCGACTCGGGACAACAGGCTGCTATTCTTACCGTCACAGATGAAGCAGGTAATACGGCTTCCTGCCAATCTACTATTACCATAGAATCCGGTGCAATAAAACCTATCGAATGTGTAAGCGCGCCCGTTGTTGTACAATTAAATGAAAACGGCCAGGTCAGCCCGAATCCGGAACAGTTTTTAGCTGGGGGTCCTACTGCCTGTAGTATTACTTCTTTAAGTCTGGATCAAAGCGATTTCGACTGTAATACGCTGGGTACCAGGACAATCATCCTGAATGCTACTCACATAGATGGCAGTAGTAGCAGCTGCGAAGCCCAGATACAGGTAAGAGAAAATGTCCCTCCCACGCCTGTTTGTAAAGATGTTACCGTTCAATTGGATGACAAAGGTAGTTTAACATTGGATGCCAGCGTTTTCGACAATGGCAGTACAGATAACTGTGGTATCAGTGATCTGTATTTTAGTGATTATTCTTCATCAAAAACATTTGTCTGTAGCGATGTTGGTGTTTATCAGCTCTACGATATTATTGTGGAAGATTATAATAGCAATCTGGCTTATTGTAGTGTCACCTTTACACTGGAAGATAAAACTCCACCTGTAGTGCTTACTCAAGATGTCACTATCCAATTAGATGTAAGTGGAATGGGGACTATTTCGACAAATGATATAGACAATGGTTCAAATGATGCCTGTGGAATCAAAGAGTTGATTCTTGATAAAAGCGAATTTTCATATAATGACCTTGGACAAAACAAGGTTTTTCTCACCGTCACTGATAATAACAATAACACAGCTTCTCAAGAAGCAACTGTGACCGTTCAGGAAAATTTAGCTCCCACTGCCCTTTGTCAAAATGTTACCGTTCAACTTGATGAAAATGGAAATGGTTCTACTTCAGCTTCTGCAATAGATAATGGTTCTCATGATGGTAGCGGCATCAAAGAACTCAGCCTTGATCTCACTGATTTTAACTGTAATCATATTGGAGACAATCCAGTAGTCCTTACAGTAACCGATAATGCCGGAAATAGTAGTACCTGTGAGGCTATGGTTAAGGTAGTAGATGAGCTTGCTCCTGATGCCATTTGTAAAACTACTTTAGTTGTTCAATTAGATGAAAATGGAGAAGCCACCTTTAGGGCTCAGGAATTGGACAATGGATCCACTGACAATTGCGGATCACTGACTTTTGAATTCAGTAATGGCTCAACGGAGAAACTTGTTACTTGCACAACCGGTGGAATTGATCAGGACTTATTTGTAAAAGATAATAAGGGTAATACCAGTTCTTGTGGCACCACAATTATTGTTGAAGACAATATCCCACCAGTAGCGGTATGCAAGGATGTTACCATTGAATTTCCAGCTGAAGGAGGGGATTATGTAGAATTAGAAGTATTGAATATTGATGTAGAAAACTCTTATGATAATTGTGAAATAGGTCCTATACTGATAAGATTATTAGCAGGAGATTGTAGTATGATAAGTGTTTCTCCTATTCCTTTTTCCTCATCTATCTCTGATGTTTCTGGCAATGTAAGCACCTGCACCTCTCTGGTTACTGTGGTGGATCGAACTGCTCCAGAAGCTCGTTGCAAGAATGTAACAATCCAATTGGATGAAAATGGTGAGGGTACTATCTCTGCCGCACAGATTGATAATGGTTCCTCTGATGCCTGTGGCATTGCTGAAATGACTTTGGATAAAACTACAATCTCTTGTTCTGATAATTCGGTTACCATGACTGTCAAAGACAATAACGGCAATGTAAGTTCCTGTACTGCAACGGTTATTACCCTTGATGAGATTCCTCCTGTTCCAGATCTAACTGATCTACCTGATATTGCAGCTGAATGTTCCGCTACTGTTACTGCCCCTACTGCCACCGATAATTGTGGAGGGACCATTATGGCTTCTACCAATGATCCTCTCTCCTACTCTTCTCAGGGAACCCACATCATCACCTGGTCTTTTGATGATGGCAATGGAAACATCCATACCCAAACTCAAACCGTGATCATCAAAGATGTTTCTAATCCAGTGCCAGATCAGGCCAGTCTTCCTATTGTTAAAGGGGAATGTTCTGTTAGTGTTTCTGCTGCACCCACGGCTACTGACAATTGTGAAGGTATAATCACAGGCACTACCTCTGATCCTTTGACTTATTCTACCCTAGGCACTCATACCCTCACCTGGACTTTCGATGATGGTAATGGTAATGTAGCTACTCAAACTCAAACCGTAATCGTGGAAGATGTTACCAAACCTGTGCCTGATTTAGCTACTTTACCCACTGTTACTGGTGAGTGTTCGGCAACTGTTTCTACTACTCCAACAGCTAAGGATAATTGTTCTGGACAGACCATTATGGGCACTACTTCTGATCCTTTGACTTATTCCACCCAAGGTACCCATACCATCACTTGGTCTTTTGATGATGGTAATGGAAATGTAGCCACTCAAACTCAAACAGTCATTGTGGATGATGTCACCAAACCAGTTCCAGATCAGAATTCTTTACCTATTCTCAGTGCGGAATGTTCTGTGACCGTTTCTCAGACTCCTACAGCTACCGATAACTGTGCAGGTACTATAATAGGCACTACCACCGATCCCCTGTCCTACAGCTCCCAGGGAACTCACATTATTACTTGGTCTTTTGATGATGGAAATGGTAATGTTTCCACCCAAACCCAAACCGTGATCATTAAGGATGTCACTGCTCCGGTGCCAGATGTGGCTACTTTGCCTACCATCACTGGAAACTGTGAAGTGGGTCTGGAACCTCCTTTTGCTACTGATAATTGTGCAGGGCAAATTCTTGGCTCTACTTCTGATCCACTTTATTTTGATAAAGAAGGAACTTATACTGTTACTTGGATCTATGATGATGGAAATGGAAATACTTCCTCACAAGATCAAACCATCATCATTGAGGATGATGTGGCTCCTGTTCCTGATCGAAATAATCTGCCAACTCTCAGGGCTCAATGTGGACTTACGGTTTCTGCGAAGCCAACGGCTACAGATCGCTGTGTGGGGACTGTTGTTGGAACGACCTCTGATCCTTTGACTTATAATACCCAAGGTATCCACATCATCACCTGGACTTTTGCTGATGGTAATGGAAACACGGTTACGCAAACTCAGAGAGTAGTCATCAGAGATAATAAAGCACCAATACCCGATCAGGCTAGTTTACCTGCTTTGACCGGCTCTTGTTCGGTTATGATCACCCATTTCCCTACCGCTACCGATAATTGTGTGGGTTCAGTTACGGCTACAACTGACAGCCCTCTGGAATTTGACCAGGAAGGAACCTTCGCCATTCTTTGGAATTACGATGATGGAAATGGAAACATCAGCACTCAGACTCAGTGGGTGATTGTTGGAGGAAATGTTGCTCCCAATGCCTTGTGCAAAAACATTTCCATGCCTTTGACAGGAAATGGGTCCGTAAACATCAATCCTTCAGATATTGATAATGGTTCTTTTGATGATTGCAGTTCAGTAACACTGCTCATCAGTCCGGCAGGTGGTTCTATTTTTGGCACTGCCCTTCCTCCGGCTTCAAGTATGGACTTGTACTGCAAAGACGGAAAGGAACAAAGTCTATTACTTTCCGTGACCAATGAAAAAGGCAATACAGCCTCATGCCAGGCCAAGGTCACTTTAGAAGGAACCGATAGCGATTCAGATGGATTGCTGGACAGCTGTGACAATTGCCCAGACACTTACAATCTAAATCAAAAGGACAGCAATAATAATGGAACTGGAGATGCCTGTGAAGAAGACTCCAATCCTGATCCAAACCCAGGAGGATGGGGAGGATGGAGTTTGAAAAAGCAAGGAAAAGAAGAATTTAACACCATCACGGAACTAAAGGCTTTTCCCAATCCATTCCAGGAAGATCTCAATTTGAAATTTAATTTGAATCAGGAAGAAAGAACCACCATTGAGATTTTCAACATTCAAGGACAACGAGTGCATACTCTTTTATCAGAGCTAGCGCCAAAAGGAGAGCACCGAGTCTTGTGGGATGGTAAGGATCAAAGTGGACAGTCTCTACCTTCAGGAGTTTACATGATTCGATTGAGAGCTGGCAAAGCCTTGATTAATCAGAAGGTGATCTTACAGCGGTAGTTTAAAAAGAAAACACTGTTTAAGTTTTAAAAAAAGGACATGGCCTGTTTTGACGGGCCATGATCCTGCTTCCATAATTTTTTCAAATCATCCCTTATATGGGTATTTGAGCAGATTGCTAATGCTCCATTGTTTAACTCTCAATACTATAATTTTTCTCATTTCTGCTCACACACAACAATATTTTCTATTAAAAAATTTATCCATGAAACAACAAAATTCATTAGGAATAAAGCGATCTCTATGGATCATTTTTGTATTGTTATTATTGGCTTTGTCCTTTATTATAAAGTATAATAAGCCAACTCAAGCTAAAACCAAAGAAAAGTTTATAAGCTCTTATGTTACCTTAGACGATCACAATCCTGACTATTGGAAGACAGAAGGACCTTTTGGAAACTACATAAGAGAATATGAACTTAAAGAATTCAGAGATAAAAATGCCAAACATTTTCCTACCGAAAATGGTAATGTAGCGGTTATTAGTGCCGGAGCCATCCATTATTTAGATGAAAAAGGCGATTGGCAGGAAATTGATACCCGAGTCAGGCAATCCCAAGTGTCCGGCTATGCTTTTGAAAACACACGAAACGGGATCAGAACCTGGTATCCGGATGAAACCGGTGAGTCTGTAGAAGTCGGACTGGGGTATGAATTTTTATCTGTTGGCAGCAATATGACTTTAAGCTGGGAGGACGGAACTGGTAAAATATATAAACGACAAACTTCTACTTTTTCCTTTCCTGAAGCAGACAGCAATAAAGTAGTATATCACGCTTTTTTTCCCAGAGTGGATAATGAATTTGAGGTAGAAGCCGACAGAATAAAAAATAAGCTACTCTTAAAAAAGAGACCAGCAGCAAAGGGAAGCTATTTAGTCCTAAGCGAGCAACTGATTTTACCAAAAGGATGGACTGTAAAATTAAATGAGGAAAGTACAGGTGATGTTTATGAAACTAAAAAAGGTTTTGAAATCGTGGACAAACTTGGGATACCCCAGTTGTTTGTACCGGCCCCAGAGGTTTATAGCTTGGGAGAGCAGGTATTTCCGGATGAAGATCTACCAGCCAAGTGGATTTTAGAACAAGATGGGCAAGTACTAAGCCTTAAAATGCAAGTATTGCAAACCTGGTTACAAGATCCTGAAAGACGATATCCCGTTGTTTTAGACCCTACTTTCAACAAAACCGGCACCAGAGCTGGCTCCGTTAATGAATCTGGTCACCAAAGTGTTAATAATGCAAATCAAGCACTGGTTGGATTACATACCGGAGGAATCCATAGAGGGTTTATAAATTGGAATATTGCAAGTATTCCAAATGATTCAAGAATTGACCAAGTTAAGGGATTGTTGAAAGCGGTAGATCTTCATTCTAGGCCCTTTGATGTGAATGTAAATCAAATCGCTGGTACCTCTGGCTATGGTAATTACTGGGCAGGGAATCGTTTTCTAGGTTTTGAGGATATGGGGACAGGGCCTACCTACTATTCTTTTGAATATGTAGGAGGACTAGGAGGCCCCTTGACGTATCCCACCTGGGGGTCACCGATCGATTATGGTCCTCAAGCACGAATAGATTTAAAAGCCCAGTTGATGAAAAATGATATTAGATTTCAAGTTGGGCTTAGCCCTGCTGGGTCCACTTTCTGTAACAGAAATAGGTGTACCAGGGCTGAATTTACGGGTACAGGTTCTACTCTTGTTGTAGAATATTGTGTACCCTTTCTTATTCTAACACAGCCTAGCAATCAAACCACTTGCAGAAATGGGAACGCGAATTTTACGACTACCTTTCGTGGTTCAGGCTCCATTAACAACCGACAATGGCAATATTCATCCGATGATGGCGCTACCTGGAATGACTTAGTTAACGGTGGGTCAGCACCAGCCATTTCTGGAGCAAATACCCCCAACCTATCCCTTTCAAACATCCCCGAATCTTGGCTAAATTACTTGTTTAGATATGGTGCTTCCAATGACTGTAGCGGTGGAATAGTTTGGTCAAATGGGGCTAAGTTAAATTTTATACCTGTGCCATCCCTTACCTCAAATCCGCAATCAGGAAGCACTTGTGAAGGAGGAAATTATTCTTTTAATGCTTCCTTTAAAGATGCCAGAAATTATAATTGGCAACAATCATTTGATGAAGGAGCCACCTGGGTCAATTTAAGTAATGGTCCAAACTTTAGCGGAGTTACCCTTACTGCGCTCAATGTCATAAATGCGCCTGCTAGTTTTAATGGTACAAAATTTAGGTTGCGAGCTTATAATGACTGTGAAGAAAACTTTAGCCTTCCGGCTACTTTAACCTTGCTGGTTTTTCCAACTATTACTTTAAACCCAAGTCCAGAAACTATCTATAAGGAACAGGATGCTTCTTTTTCTGCTGGTTTTAGTGGATCAATATTCCAACAATGGGTTTACACTACTGACGGGGGAGCAAACTGGATACCATTATTTGATGGTGGGCTTAATCCTCAGATATCTGGTGCCTCAACCAATATGCTTACTTTAAGTAAT
Organism: Saprospiraceae bacterium; assembly: GCA_028285545.1. GTDB lineage: Bacteria > Bacteroidota > Bacteroidia > Chitinophagales > Saprospiraceae > JANQPA01. The sequence goes on from JANQPA010000001.1 coordinate 57,366, forward strand.
GTGCCTGCAACCTGGAATGGTAGAGAATTTGCCTTAAGCGGACGCAATTCTGGTTGTGGTTCCGCTTATACCAATCGAGCCCTCCTTTCGGTTGTAGATTGTGCTGTTCCAGAGGCTAAATGCCAAAACATTATCGTTCAGTTGGATGCCAATAATATTGCCACTATTAATGCTTCTGATGTTGATGCAGGAAGTACTGCTAGCTGCGGCTTGAAGAGTTTGACTGTAACACCACAGGTTTTTAATTGTAGTACCCTGGGAGATCAAACAGTTGAATTAACCATCACGGATGATTTAAATACAAGTTCTTCCTGTGAGGCTATGGTCACCGTACAGGATAAAACAAAACCGGTGCCAGATCATGCGGTATTACCTATTATAAATGGTGAATGCTCTGCTACCGTCTCCCCTCCTACCGCTACTGATAATTGCTCAGGAACAATTATAGGTACTACTTCTGATCCTTTGATTTATAATTCTCAAGGATTCTACATCATCACCTGGCGTTTTGATGATGGCAATGGAAATGTCCATTTACAACTTCAAGCAGTCAATGTACAGGATAAAACAAAGCCCATGCCAGATCTTGATATTCTACCCACTATAATTGGCGAGTGTTCTGCTACTGTTGCTACTATTCCTACCGCAACCGATAATTGTGAAGGCACTATTCTGGGAACCACTGACGATCCATTGACTTACAATACTCAAGGCACCCACACCATTACCTGGGCCTTTGATGATGAAAAAGGAAATATAGAAACACAAACACAAACCGTTATCGTGAACGATGTCACCAAGCCCGTGCCAGATATTGCTAATCTACCAACTATAACTGGCGAATGCTCTGCTACTCTTAATACTATCCCTACTGCTACCGATAACTGCGAAGGAACAATTATAGGTACTACTTCTGATCCTTTGACTTATTCTACTCAGGGAACACACATTATCAACTGGACTTTTGATGATGGCAATGGTAATATCGAAACACAAATGCAAACTGTAATAATAAAAGATGAAACAGCTCCTATTGCTCTTTGCAAAAACTTAAATGTTCCTGTTGATGCAAACGGACAGGCAATCGTTCAACCCCAGGACCTCGACAATGGATCAAGTGATAATTGTGGGACTGTCCAATTTGAATTTTCAGACGGCAGTAAGGAGATGCTTATTCAGTGTCCATCAGAATTAAAATCTGGTCCAAGTATTTCCTTAATTGTAAAGGATAGTAATGGAAATCAAAGCACCTGTTCTGGAACAGTGTCTACCATTGATAATATTCCTCCGGTGGCAAAATGTAAAAATATTACTCTAGAATTAGACGCTAATGGTAGCGTTGGTTTTTCTCCGACAGATGTAAATGATGGATCGTTCGATAATTGTGGTTTAAAACTCGATAATAACCCTAAAGAGAATCTTAATTGTAATGATATAGGCACTTTTCAACAGGAATTAACTATCTCAGATTATTCTAATAATCAACATTCCTGTACTGGTCAGGTAACTGTAGTTGATCGCATCCCCCCTGTGCCTGATTTAGCTACACTACCTACTGTTACTGTTGAGTGTACTGCCACTCTAACTCCTCCTGCCGCTACCGATAATTGTGCCGGCAAAATCATAGGAGTTACTTCAGATCCATTGACTTATTCCACTCAAGGTACCCACACCATCACCTGGTCCTTTGATGATGGTAATGGTAATGTAGCCACTCAAACTCAAACTGTGATCGTTGATGATGTTACTACTCCCGTTCCAGATGCAGCTACACTACCTACTGTGACAGGAGAATGCTCTGCAAGCCTTTCTCAGACCCCTACAGCCACAGATAATTGTGCTGGTACTATAATAGGCACCACCACCGATCCCCTGTCCTACGCTTCCCAGGGAACTCACATCATTAACTGGAATTTCAATGATGGTAATGGAAATGTATCCTCACAAACTCAAACTGTGATCATTAAGGATGTCACTGCTCCGGTGCCTGATGTGGCTACTTTGCCCACCATCACTGGAAACTGTGAAGCGGGTCTGGAGCCTCCTTTTGCTACTGATAATTGTGCTGGTCAAATTCTTGGCTCTACTTCTGATCCACTCTACTTTGACAAAGAAGGAACTTATACCATTACCTGGGTCTATGATGATGGAAATGGAAATACTTCCAGCCAGGATCAAACCATTGTCATTGAGGATGATATTGCTCCAGTTCCCGATCGGAATAATCTGCCAACTCTGAGGGCACAGTGTGGGCTTACGGTTTCCACTATTCCTACGGCTACTGATCGCTGTGTGGGGGCTGTTGTTGGAACGACTTCTGATCCTTTGACTTATAACACCCAAGGTATCCACATCATTACCTGGACCTATGATGATGGCAATGGAAATTCAGTTACTCAAACTCAAAGAGTGGTCATCAGAGATAATAAAGCTCCTGTTCCTGATCAAGCCAATTTGCCTGCTTTGACAGGATCTTGTTCGGTTATGATCACCAATTTCCCTACGGCTACCGATAATTGTGTGGGTTCTATTACCGCTACTACTGACAGTCCGCTGGAATTTGATCAGGAAGGTACTTATGCCATCCTCTGGACTTACGATGATGGCAATGGAAACACCAGTGTTCAAACTCAGTGGGTAATTGTGGGAGGAGATGCTGCTCCTAATGCACGGTGTAAAGATATTTCCATACCAATGACTGGCGATGGACCTGTAAACATCAGCGCATCAGACATAGACAATGGATCTTTTGATGACTGTAGTCAGGTTACCTTACTCATCAGTCCAGCAGGTGGTTCTATTTTTGGTACAGGCCTTCCGCCTGCTCCAAGTATGGATATTCATTGTCTGAATGGTAAAGAACAAAATCTATTACTCTCAGTAACCAATGAAAAAGGGAATACGGCTTATTGCCAGGCCAAGGTTACCCTACAAGGCACAGACACGGATAATGATGGAATCCTGGACAGCTGTGACAACTGCCCGGACACTTACAATCCGGATCAAAAGGACAGCAATAATAATGGCAAAGGAGATGCCTGTGAAGAAAGCTCAAATCCAGATCCAAACCCAGGTGGCTGGGGAGGATGGAGTTTGAAAAAGCAAGGACAGGAAGAATTCAACATCATTACGGAATTAAAGGCTTTTCCAAATCCATTTAAAGAAGATCTCAATTTGAGTTTCAATTTGAGTCAGGAAGAAAGAACCACCATTGAGATTTTCAACATTCAGGGTCAAAGAGTGCATACGCTATTATCTGAGATAGCACCTAAAGGAGAGCACCGAGTTTTATGGGATGGAAAGGATCAAGATGGGCAGCCAATGCCCGCAGGTATTTATATGGTCAGATTGAGAGCAGGAAAGGCATTGATTAACCAGAAGGTGATTCTGCAGAGATAAGTGTGTGGAGATAACATTAATCATCCCGAATTTTCTAAAATTATTCACCAAAAGTGATCTCAGATCGGAGACATATAACTGCCTTCGGCAGTCTGGGAGACAAATGAGATATATGGAGATAAATTGTCTTATTCATGTACTATTAATATGGAATATCCAGAAAATTAAGGCCTAGCTTGTCCAGTACGGAAAATTCATTAACATAAAAGACTATATATCTCCATTTATTTTCCATTTGTCTCTATTTATCTCCCATTTTTTGGGTGATAAAGAATGAAATCGTGGCTAATCTTAAAATTTTTGGGATGGCTAATGTTACTTATTTTACTATCTGGTCTTCAAAAATACAAGACTACAATTGCCTTTCTACCACTTTATTAGTTAATTTGAAGGACATTCAATTAGTTAACACAAGTTGCCTTGCAACTTGCTAGAAGAAAGAATAAGGTAAAAAGTAGAAAGATATTTATCTGAATGATGATCAAAATGCTATTTTTAATTGATTTTGTCCTTCTACTTTCTTCTTTTTACCATCTACCCAAGTTGCATCGCAACTTGAATTAGTTAATAACAACAGAGGGATAACTCTATTCATGAGGGGTGTTTCAAGTCGTATTTTTTGGATAATAATCTGCTGTTTCCAGGGTATTTGTTCCTTTTCGCAAACAAACCCAATGATGGAAGCACTACCCTCTCCATCTATATCCTCTCTATCGACTTTTGGTATAAACGAAGGTTTGCCAATTAATTGTGTCATTTCTACAATAATAGACAAGAAGGGACGACTTTGGATCGAATTTTGTGAGTATTTAAAAGAAGATGAAATAAATGATTTTTTTCATTATGATGGGAAAAAATCATTTTTCCATCCATTAGCATTAGATAGTTTAAAAACCATAGAAAAAAATCTGAAATGGTACCAAATCGGATCAACTAAGACAGGGTATCTTTTTGGATCAGCTTTAGAACACCCTTTAACCTTTTTACTAAATCCTGATACGAAAAAGCAATACATTTTTCAATTTAACCCTAAAGAGAGGGTACTAAAAGCTGTTGAAGATCCTCAAGAAGGCATTTTGGTTTTGACCTGGGATTCTACTACATCCCGAATATATCGTTTAAATGAGGAGGGAAAAAAGGAAATTCTTGGGGAGTTTAAAAATAATAGTGGCAATGAATCAAATTTAATGTTCTCACGCTCCCTTATAATTCAAGACAACAAAGCTTGGATATTTATCCCTTTTGAAGGCCTTGCGGGAATCGACCTTAGCACTAAAGAAAAAGTATTTTACTCCTTTCAGGATCTTTTTAATAAAACTTTACAGTTTGAGAACGTTCATGAATTTGGACTTCGCCAAGGTGAACTTTCAATTTCAATATTAAACTCAGATAACTTATTACTTTATCTGGGTCCATATCATGGTTTTTATACCTTCCATATTCCAAGCCTAGAAGTAAGACCACACCATACACTTAATCGATTCATAGATCCTCTTCCGGAAAAAAGCAACTTAAGTATTTGGATTAAAAGGGATAATGTCAATAATTTATTTCTGACTTTTAAAAGTATTAGCTCCTCCCAAAACATTATCCAAGCAAGGGATCTTTTTCATATTCTGATGGATAATAAAGGGCAATTATACAATTATTCAGCCTTGATCAATGAAATGAAGAATTTTGCTCAACTTGAGCGAGGTAGTAAGTGGGAAGGAGATTTTTATAGTCAGGATTTTAAAAGACAATTGATATGGACTTCATATGGTGGCTTGATCTTTGCAGATCTTCAAATTAAAACAGAAGGCATAAAGGTCTATCCAATTTCCACCGGTGTCCGGGCCATAGATGCATTGGATAGTAATACCTTATTCTTTAATACGGACTCCTGGGATGGCACCCTAAATTTACCAGAAGGAAAGGATAGTCCATTACCTCATGACAATTTTAAATCCTCCACTTTTTCCTCCCTTCATATCTCTGAAGACCAGAATCTTTGGATGACAAATGGAACTTACTTTATTCAATATAATTGGAAAAACGATAAAATTGATAGCCTGCATGTTGGAATTGATTTTAATAAATTTACATTTATCAATAAGGAAGAAATTCTCCTATTATCTCACAAAGGGGAATTATTCCATTATCATCTGATTGATCAAAAAGTCAGACCATTTATCTATAAAGATGTGCCCTTCAGTGTTGAAAGTGAAGTTAACGACCTGTATTATTCTAAAGAAGAAAAGTTGTGGGTAGCTGCTAAAAATGGACTTTGGCAAATTGATCTCCAAAATAAGGAAGTTTCTTCCTATAACTCCACCACTGGTTTGCCCGACAACTACATTATGTCTATTCATCCTGGAGAAAATGGAAAATTATGGCTTGGAACCTATAGTTCAGGAGTCCTTATCTTAGACTCTTCAACAAATGAGGTAAAACAAATTTCAGTCATTGACGGACTTTCTCATAAAACCGTTACAGGCATCCTTTCTGATGAGCAAGGCAATCGCTGGGTAGGCACATATAATGGGATCACCATCCTTTCTTCAACGGGAAAAGTATTGTTTGATTTATCAGATAAGGATGGCTTAATCAATAATGAGTTTAATAGAACATCCTATTTCAAATTTCCTGATGGAAGGATGGCTTTTGGCGGAATAGAGGGAATTACTGTGCTGGATCCCACTCTACTTAGAAAGTCATTTATTGATAATAGCCCTCTTCATATTTTTCTAACCAGTTTAACTTATTACGATAAAAAAGAGGCTAAGAACCAAACCCTTATAGGGGCTTTAACTCCCAAAAAACCCATAAATATTCCAGCAGCCAATCGATTTTTAAAGCTGGATTTTGCTATTTCCGAATATGTTGATCTTACAAAACATACTTATTCCTATCGGATTATTCCCAAAAAAATGAAAGAAAATGCGGTAGAAAGTATTGCATGGTCTAATTTAGGACCCGTCTCTGAATTGACCCTTAATAATTTACCGGTGGGTGATTATATCATTCAGATTCAGGGGGTTGATCACAAAGGCCGAAGAGCGCTTACACCTATAGAAATTTCTATTCATGTAGAACAATTTTTTTATAGAACCTGGTGGTTTTATGCCCTTTGTGCCCTTCCTTTTATTCTAGGCACCTGGATTTGGATGCGACGAGTGTTGACCGAAAGAAAGCGATTAAAGATTGAAGTAGAAAAGCGAACCAAACAAATCCGCCTGGATAAGGAAATCATCGCCCAACAAGTAGAAGAGCTACAACAATTTGATCAGGCCAAATCCAGATTCTTTGCCAATATTTCTCATGAACTCCGAACTCCTCTGACCATCATTTTAGGTATGATCGACCAAGTAGAAAAGCAGCCCAAACGGTGGTTGGAGCGGGGAGCAAAAATGATTCGAAATAATGGTTCTAATTTACTGGACTTGGTCAACCAGATATTGGAATTACAAAAATTAGAATCCGGTAATCTTACAGTAAATCTACAATTAGATGATATTATCCCCTTTCTACGATCCATTTTTGATCAATTTAAAGCCTTAGGAGCCAGTAAAAATTTGCAGATGGAATTCCTTCCTGAAATGGAAACCCTGACTATGGATTTTGATCCGGAAAAAATCCTGCGCATTGCCTCTAATCTTTTATCCAACGCCATAAAATATACACCTGAGAATGGGGCAATCAATTTTTCAGTCTCCTCAGGAAAAATAAATAAAGAATCACCGGGAGACCACTTGATTTTGAGGGTAGAAGATACTGGGCGAGGTATTCATCATGAAGAACTCCCCTATATTTTCGATCGCTTCTTTCAGGCAACTACCCAGGAAAAAACAAGTAGTGGTGGAACCGGCATCGGTTTGTCTTTAACCCAAGAACTGGTAAAACTGCTCAAGGGAAAAATTGAGGTGGTCAGCCAGCTTGGGCAAGGCACTACCTTCCAGGTGTTTCTTCCCATTACCCAAAATGCCAAGCCTGGACAAAATAAAGATTTGATGAGCATTCAGGCTGCTGTATTAGGCACCCAAGGGCCTCCCAAAAAAGGAATAATAGATGAAAAAGATCTTCCTTTAGCCCTAATCGTGGAGGATAATGCGGATATTGCTCAATATCTTCAAATTTGTCTGGAAGGATCTTATCGCATGCACTTCGCTAAAAACGGACAGGAAGGAATTGATCAGGCTTTGGATCAAATTCCTGATATTATTGTCAGCGATGTGATGATGCCCGAAAAAAACGGCTTTGAACTCTGCGAAGCTTTAAAAGAAGACATCCGAACCAGCCACATACCCATCGTCCTACTCACCGCTAAATCTGATGTGGAATCCCGAATCGTAGGGCTAAAACAAGGAGCAGACGATTATTTGGCTAAACCTTTCCACGAAGAAGAATTATTGATACGATTAAAAAACTTACTAGATATTCGTTTGAAACTTCAAAAACGATATCAAAATTTATATGATCAAGCTCCCATTGAAGAAAAATCCGTAGTCTCTAAAGAAGATGAGTTTATTCTAAAATTCAAAGAAATTGTGGAAGCCCAACTTAGCGATCCTGATTTTGATGTCGATCATTTGAGTCAGGCCCTATTTTTGAGTCGCTCTCATCTTAGTAGAAAAATCAAAGCCCTCACAGGCCGATCACTTAGTATTTACATTCGCTCCCTCCGGCTCCAAAAAGCCAGGCATTTATTGCTTAGTACCAATCTAAGTATTAAAGAAATCAGTTACGAAGTTGGCATTTTCAATCCCCCCTATTTCACTCGCGCATACCAGGAAGAATTTGGTGAAACACCCTCCAATACTCGCGAAATCCAATAAATGATCAAATAGTGCAAGCCTTTACGCATTCAGTATAAGGCTATTTTTTTTTCTTCCCTGACCTTTGTTTCAGGCTCTAATAGCGTAGTCTGGAATTTTGTGAGAAGGCTTGTCTAAACAGGTAGTCCACTGCTGTATTTTTCCAGCTTTTTACCCAAAAAAACAACTTAACAATCTAAATTTTTTCTCATGCAACACTTATTTAGCAAAGGAATTCTAATGACAAGTCTGATAATCATTACAGGCTTCTTGTCAAGCCTTGCCCAAAATAATCTGAATCCGAGTTATCAGCTTCATACCATTGAATATGATGACAATAAAAAGGTGCAAGAATTCAAATTACCGAGCGACATAAAAGATGGACGGATCTACCTGAGTGCTTATGGAGGCGATGGAGGAGCAAGATGGAATGAAGATCGTGACGAACTTTTAGGTGGAGGAGGACAGGGAGCCCAAATAGGTGCCTGGTTCGAAATTGGAACAGGGCCTAATAAAATACCTCCTGGGGCAACCATATTGCTCATTCTTGGTGAACGTGGAGACAGTGTCGAAAAAGATGGTGATGGTGCAGGTGCTGGCGCTGGTGGAAGTGCCATCTTTTTTCAGGAAAAAAATGGGCATTGGACGCTCCTGATTGCGGCTGGTGGTGGTGGTGGTGGTGCCAAGGGATACCATGGTGACCCAGGTGAAATCGTTGGCTGTGTCAATAATAGTTCTTCATCATTTGGTCAGTTTGATGTCCATTGCATTGCTGAGGGGCCTTATAGTTCTTTTTGGCCATGTGATGCTGGAGGAGGAGCTTTATGGAACCCTAATGGCCAACAATACCAGAATCCAATAGATGAAAAATATTATACATGCAATACGGCAGGTGGCATAGGGTGGCCTGGTGCCAGTACCCTTCCTACCAGTCCTGTAAAACCAAGGGGTGGAGAGGGAGCACAGCTCAAATCTGGTATTAATGGAGGATTTGGATTTGGAGGAGGCTCAGGAGGAAGTAAAACTAGTGTGTTTGCTGGTGCAGGAGGAGGATTTACCGGTGACGCGGGGATAGGTGGTGGCAGTTATATGAACCCTTCTATGAAAATGAGCAGCTATCCACAAAATCGTATACTTCGTGGAGCCACTGCAAATCCTCAACATGGAAGAGTGGAATACCAAATCATATCAGCCCCTGTAGCCGTTTGTAATGACATAACTATTGAAGTAAGCAACCCCGATCCAAAATTTATCGACATAGAGGAATTAGCAGGCAACACCTTCAGCTATTTCGGAGAAGATCTATCAATTACCACCCCTGAAGGTCTTGACAATGGTACCACAATCAGGTTGAGCTGTGAAAATGAAGGCGTCAATCAAATTCCCATTGAGGTCTATGGAACCGAAAGCGGTTTTTTCAGCTACTGTACAGCCACTGTTACCATTGTTGATAAAAGCCATCCCATTATAAGCTGTAAGGATATTGAAGTCGAAGCTGACGTAAATGGGAGGGTGTATTTAAAGCCAGAGCAACTACTGAAAGAATATTCAAGTATATGTGGCCTGGATGAACCGGCCAATTTATGGCTGGATAATAATATTTTCGAAAATGATTGTTCCGACGGAAATCCCCATATAGAAACCGTATTACTTACAGCTGAAAACGAAATAGGAGTAACAGCAAGTTGTACTAGCAGGGTTACCATAGATTTATCTCAACAATTTCCGGTGGCTAAATGCAAGCCAATTACCGTAGATTTAAGTGCTCAAAACCCTACCGTAATAACCGCAGATATGTTCGATAATGGCTCTTTTGATCCATGTGGCCGAGACATTATATCCTATGGATTAAGAGTATTTTTCAGGTCCTCTTTTAAAATGGAAATACGAACAGATCTCAGCAATTCTGATTTCGAGTGGTTTATCCAAAGGCATGATGGTGTAATTGTTCATTCCGGGCAAAACAATTATGAAAACGATCCTCAATTTTCTAACCCTTCTGCTGAATATGCCTATTTTGAAGAAGAATTTGCTCTGCCAGCGCCCAGTTTCAGTCCAGGTTTCTATAGATTTATTTTTAAAGACAAGGATGGACGGGGCCCGGCCTGCGGTTCAGAACAAGAATTTTATTATCGCCTCTCAAGAATACATCCGGTTCAAGACTATTTCTATCAGGATTGTGAAAACATGGGTAATGAAGTTAACGAAGTCATTAATGTTTTTAGTGATTTGTATGCGGAACAGTGGACGGTAGATTGTAGCTGGGGAGACGGTGGAGAGGTTGGTTTTGTAGTGACAAATGAAGATGGTGGCAGAGATGCTTGCTACACTAATTTAATAATAAAAGGTGTGGAACCAGAGATCTCTTGTAAACCTGCTACCATTCAGGTCAATCCGAATAAGGCTGTTAGTTTACCTGCCTCAGCGATTCTTAATAGTGCCTCCAGTCTTTGTGACAATATCACTTCCGTACAGTATGGGATGAGCAGTCTCAAATTAAAAGTTCGATCAGATGGTTTTAATCAAGATATGATGTGGAGCATCACAAGTCTGGATGGCAACACTGTTTTTGCTGAACGTGGCGATTACCAAAGTCCCAGTAATTTTATAGAAGACATTCAGATTCCGCCCGGTTGTTATCGTTTCAACTGGCGGGATAATCATGGGGATGGCTTTGGATGTTCAGCGGGTAGGACGTATTTTTACCGATTAACCGATAATGACGGCAACACCTTAGCCTACGGAGAATGCCAAGAAATTGGAAGAGAACAGAGCACCGAATTTTGTGTAAAAGCTGATACTTTCTCCGATATACTCACTTTTGATTGTAATAATCCTGGAGTGCATCATGTCGGACTTATTGCAACAAATAGTAATGGCCAAAGTGGGAGTTGCCAAACCACCATTAGTGTAGAAGGTGGTCCTAAAGCTATATGTCAGCCAGTAACGGTACAATTGGATAGTGACAACCAAGCAATTGTGAATGCCACAGATTTAGATGCAGGCTCCTTTAGTACTTGTGGAGATATTGTATCCTATCAATTCGAGGGTAGTCAAGCGATTCTGTTGATTCAATCAGATGGAAATAATGATGACTTTAGATGGACCATCACCAGTTTAGATGGCAACCATATTTATGCTCAAAATGATGGTTACGGTCAATACGATAACTCTATCAGAGAATTTCGTGATACCATCATTCTTCCATTGGGTTGTTATATGTTTAATTGGGTGGATAAATCTGGGGATGGATTTAACTGCTCTGATTCTTATCCATATAGTTACTTTCGACTTATAGATGCAATTTCATCGACATTAATACGAGAAAGTTGTGAGAATATTGGTTCAGGTAGCAGCACTCAGTTTTGTTTAAAAAGAAATACTTTGGGTGATAAAATGACATTTGATTGCGAGGATAGTGGCCAGCATGAAGTGGGACTCATCGTAAGGGATGAAATCGGGAATACCGTCAGTTGTAAAACTACCATTACCATAGAAGGTGCTGAAGAAAAGGAAATAGAATGTGTTTCCGAGCCCATAAATCTTCAATTAGATGAAAAGGGAAAAGCCAGCCTAAGTCCTGAACAATTGCTTGTAGACACTTATAGCCCTTGTCAGATTTCCAATATGAGTCTGGATCAAACGGAATTTGATTGTTCCTTAAGTTCCAAACTGGTAACCTTAACGATCAATCATTCTGATGGTACAGTAAGCACCTGTGAAAACAAGGTACAGATAGTTGATGATACTCCTCCTAATCCTGTTTGTCAAGATGTTACAGTCCAATTGGAAGATGATGGTACATTAACCCTCGATGCCAGTGTTTTCGACAAGGAAAGTAAGGATAATTGCGGTATTAGTGATTTGTATTTTAGTGATTTTACATCTACTAAATCCTTTACTTGTAGTGATGTTGGGGTTTATGATTTGTTTGATATCATTGTGGAGGATCATTCTAGTAACCTATCTTATTGTAGTGTCAAATTTACCCTTGAAGACAAAACTGCTCCAGAGGTCATTACCACCAATATTACCATTCAACTAGATGCCAAGGGTACTGTATCCATTACTGCTGCTGATATTGACAATGGTTCCAGTGATGCCTGTGGCATTAAGGAGATGAGCCTTAGTCAAACCGATTTCAATACTAGTCATCTTGGAGAAAATAAGGTCATACTGACTGTCACGGATATTAATGGAAATACCAGCTCCAAAGAGGCCACCGTTACAGTTATGGAAAATATTGCTCCAACTGCTATTTGCCAGGATGTGACCGTCAAATTGGATGAAAATGGAAATGGTTCTACCACTGCTGCTGACGTGAATAATGGCTCTAATGATGCCAGTGGCATTAAAGAATTGAGTTTGAGTCAAACCGATTTTTCTTGCGGTGAAATTGGTGATCGCCCTGTCGTCCTAACTGTAACCGATAATGCTGGAAATAGCAGTACCTGTGATGCGACTGTAACAGTAGTGGATGAAATAGCGCCAAACGCCATTTGCAATAACCAATTCGATGTTTATTTAGACCAAAAGGGAGATGGAATTTTAAAGGCGGAAGACTTGAATGGGACTTCTAGTGATAATTGTGGAATCCTTACATTTGAATTTTTAGATGGCTCTATGGAAAAAACCTTTAATTGTGATAGTCCTAACTCAAGCGAGACGCTAATTGTAAAAGACAAGAGTGGTAATGAAAGCTTCTGCCTTTCTAATGTCTCTATTAAGGACGAAATTCCTCCAACTGCTAATTGTAAAGAAAACTATACGGTCCAATTGAATAAATTTGGAATAGTCACCATAAATGCTCAAGAACTGGACAATGGGTCCAGGGATAATTGCGGGGCACTAAGCTTTGAATTCTCAGATGGTTATACAGAAAACACTTTTAGTTGTGGTGGTCTTGACGCTAGTGTTGTACTGACCCTAGTGGTTATAGATAAGTCTGGCAATGACAGATCCTGTAAAACGACTGTCTTATTTGAAGATAATGTTGGTCCATTTGCACGATGCAAAAATCCAACTATTTACTTAGATGACAATGGTCAAGCCACAATCGATGTTGATCAAATTAATGATAATTCTGCTGATCCTTGTGGCCTTGCAGAGATGACTTTAGATAAAACCACAGTTTCTTGTTCTGATAATACAGTAAAATTGACAGTGAGAGATGTTAACGGTAATGAAAGTTCTTGTACGGCCACAGTCATTACCCTTGATGAGATTCCTCCTGTTCCAGATGTAACTGACCTGCCTGATATTACCGCTGAATGTTCTACTACTGTTACTGCTCCTACTGCCACCGATAATTGTGGAGGGACCATTACGGCTACTACCAATGATCCTCTCTCCTACTCTTCTCAGGGAACTCATATCATCACCTGGTCCTTCGACGATGGTAATGGAAATATCCATACCCAAACTCAAAGGGTGATCATCAAAGATGTTTCTAATCCAGTGCCTGATCAGGCCAGTCTTCCTGTTGTTAAAGGTGAATGTTCTGTTAGTGTTTCTGCTGTACCCACGGCTACTGACAAGTGTGAAGGTAAAATTACAGGCACTACCTCTGATCCTTTGACTTATTCTAGCCTGGGAACTCATACCCTCACCTGGACTTTCGATGATGGTAATGGGAATACTGTTACGCAAACTCAAACGGTGATCGTGGAAGATGTTACCAAACCTGTACCGGATTTAAGCACTTTGCCTACTGTTACTGGTGAGTGCTCCGCTACAGTTTCATCTACTCCTACTGCTAAGGATAATTGCAATGGACAGACCATTATTGGCACTACTTCTGATCCACTGACTTATTCCACTCAAGGCACTCACATCGTTACCTGGTCTTTTGATGATGGAAATGGAAATGTAGCAACTCAACCGCAAACCGTCATCGTTGATGATGTCACCAAACCGGTTCCAGATCTGAATTCCTTGCCAGATCTTACTGCTGAATGTGCTGTGACCGTTTCTTCTGCCCCCACAGCCACCGATAACTGTGAAGGTACTATAATAGGCACTACCAATGATCCCCTGTCCTACAGCTCCCAGGGAACTCACATCATTAACTGGATTTTTGATGATGGCAATGGAAATGTTTCTACCCAAACCCAAACCGTGATCATTAAGGATCTTACTGCTCCTGTTCCGGATGTGGCTACTCTGCCTACCATCAATGGAAACTGTGAAGCTGGCCTGGAACCTCCTTTTGCTACTGATAATTGTGCCGGACAGGTCGTTGGTACTACTTCTGATCCGCTTTATTTTGATAAAGAAGGAACTTATACCGTTACCTGGGTTTTTGATGATGGAAATGGTAATACTTCCAGCCAGGATCAAACCATTATCATTGAGGATGATATCGCTCCGGTTCCAGATCGAAATAATCTGCCAACTCTTAGAGCACAATGTGGACTTACGGTTTCTACGAAGCCAACAGCTACTGATCGATGTGCTGGAACCATTGTCGGAACGACTTCTGATCCTTTAACCTATAATACCCAAGGTATCCACCTCATCACCTGGACCTACGATGACGGAAATGGAAATGCGGTTACTCAAACTCAAAGAGTGGTCATCCGAGATAATAAAGCACCGGTACCCGATCAAGCCAGCTTGCCTGCTTTGACTGGCTCTTGTTCGGTTATGATCACCCAATTCCCTACAGCTACTGATAATTGCACCGGATCAGTTACTGCTACTACTGACAGTCCTTTGGAATTTGATCAGGAAGGAACCTTTGCCATTCTTTGGAATTACGATGATGGAAATGGAAACACCAGTGTTCAAACTCAGTGGGTGATTGTTGGAGGAGATGTTGCTCCTAATGCACGGTGTAAAGATATTTCTATGCCTATGGCTGGGAATGGATCAGTAAACATTAGTGCATCAGACATTGACAATGGATCTTTTGATGATTGCAGTTCCGTTACCTTACTTATCAGTCCTGCAGGTGGTTCTATTTTTGGCACCGGCCTCCCGCCTGCTCCAAACATGGACTTGCACTGCAAGGATGGAAAAGAACAAAACCTACTGCTTTCGGTGACCAATGAAAAGGGCAATACAGCTCAGTGTCAAGCCAGGGTCACTCTAGAAGGAACTGATAGCGATGCAGATGGATTGCTGGACAGCTGCGACAACTGCCCAAACACTTACAATCTAAATCAAAAGGACAGCAATAATAATGGAACGGGAGATGCCTGTGAAGAAAACTCTAATCCAGATCCAAACCCAGGTGGATGGGGAGGATGGAGTTTGAAAAAGCAAGGAAAAGAAGAATTCAACATCATCACGGAACTAAAAGCTTTTCCCAATCCATTTAAAGAAGATCTCAATTTGAGTTTCAATTTGAGTCAGGAAGAAAGAACCACCATTGAGATTTTCAACATCCAGGGACAACGAGTGCATACCTTACTTTCAGAAGTCATACCTGGAGGGGAGCACCGAGTCTTGTGGGATGGAAAAGATCAAAATGGGCAGGCTATGCCAGCAGGTATTTATCTGGTTAGATTGAGAGCAGGGAAGGCGCTGATTAATCAGAAAGTGATTCTGCAGAGATGAGTAGCAAAAAAATAGATGGTTGTCTCATCCGTAGCAGGCGGATGAAACAACCATCCTTATTACTTTGATTATGTTTTTTTCAATGTTCAATACTGAAGAATTCGGCGATAGCCCTAGTAATACTGGCTTTTCCTAGCATAATGCACAAATAGTGCAAGTGATTGCACATATAGTAAATCTTTTCTTTTTCGCTTCCGTGATCTTTGTTTCAATCAAAATATAAACAACATAACTATTGCTAAATCTAATAAACCATGGAACGATCAAAGCTATTTGAAAATAAGCGCCCCATAGGGATCATACTTATTCTGTTTTTATTAACCCTGCCATTTTTCATTAAACAGGATGCTCATAATATACAAGATGACAAAGAAAAGTTTAGGGTCTCCTTTGTTAACCTAGAGGATCATAATCCTGATTACTGGAAAAAAGAGGGGCTTTTTGGAAATTACATAAGAGAATATGAACTAAAAGAATTTAGAGATAGAAATGCAAAACATTTTTCAGATGAAAATGGAAATATCGCCGTCATCAATGGTGGTTCCATACACTATTTGGATGAAAAAGGGGATTGGCAGGAAATTGACACTCGTATTAGAATCTCTCAAGTATCTGGCTATGCTTTTGAAAATACACACAATGGCATTAAAACCTGGTATCCAGATGAAACGGGTGAATCAATTGAAGTGAGTCTGGGTAATGAATTTTTATCCATAGGAAGTAACATGAGCTTAAGCTGGGAAAATGAAGATGGTGAGGTCTTAAAACGGCAATCTTCTACTTTTTCCTTCCCTGAAGCAGACAGCAATAAAGTTGTCTATCACGCTTTTTTTCCCGAAGTAGATAATGAATTTGAGATAGAACCTGATAAGGTAAAAAATAAGCTCATCTTAAAAAAGAGGCCTGAAGCAAAGGGAGATTTTTTAGTCTTAAGTGAACAAATGGTTTTGCCAAAAGGATGGACCGTAAGATTAAATGAAAAAAACACCGGAGAGGTATATGAAACAAAAAATGGCTTTCATTTGGTAGATGAGCTTGGAATGCCACATTTGTACATTCCTGCTCCCGAAGTCTATAGTTTGGAAGATAAAAAACTTTCCCCAGAAGAGCTGCCAGCTAAATGGATCCTGGAACAAAAGGGGGCAATTTTGACTTTGAAAATGCAGGTAGCACAAAGCTGGTTGCAAGATCCTAATTTAAAATACCCTGTTGTTTTAGATCCTACTATTTCTTTGTATGGGAATAGCACAGGTTATGTAGATGCAACTTTTGATGCCCGCTCAAATAGTTTTGATAGAACTCCAATCGGAAGAAGGGATGATGGTAATGGTAATTATAGATCATATATCCAATGGAATATAGAAAGCATTCCTAATGATTCGCGTGTTCAAAAAGTTAGCGGATTATTGAAAGCCAACTTAATTAGTGCAACCCCCTTTGATGTAAATGTAAATCAATTCACTGGAGATTATATTGATTTTGATAATCATATACCGATATTCGATCGCCAACAACTATTTAATGATTTAGGTAGAGGGTCAACTTACTTTTCCTTTGAATTTCATTTAGCATTTGTATACCCTACCTCGAGAATACCAATAGACTATGGCCCTCAAGCAAGTGCTGACCTAAATGCACAATTGCTTGCAGGTGACAATAGGTTTCGAATTGCACTAGCTGGTGTAGAAATCTTCCCGATTTGTTCGAATATTCCATGCAGATATGGTGAATTTTCGCCCCTTAGCTCAATGCTTGTTGTTAGATATTGTATCCCCTACAGTATAACTGCTCATCCAACTGATGTAAATACCTGCATAGGTGGGAGTGCAAGCTTTACAGCCGCACTTGAAGGAACCATTGGTCGGTGGCAGTATTCTTCAAATGATGGCGCTAGCTGGATTGATTTAGATGATGGTGGTTCAGCTCCTGTCATTTCAGGTACAAGAACGGCCAGTCTGTCCCTTTCCAATCTACCTGCTTCTTGGGAAAATTATTTATTTAGATATGGTGACGGCGATAGATGCATCAATGGATCAATATGGTCCAATTCAGCTAAATTAAACCTTAAACCTGACCCTATTATTACCTCACATCCACAATCAGTAAGTACTTGTGAAGGAGGAAATGCTTCTTTCAGTGCTTCCTTTGAGGAAGATATTAATTACAACTGGCAAGAATCACTTGATGGCGGAACGACCTGGGAAAATCTCCGTGACAATGTAAATTTTAGTGGGGTAAACACAACAAGGCTTTCCATTTTTAATGTGCCCGCTAACTTTCAGGATAGAGTATTTAGATTACGTGGTTACCAAGGTTGTCAAGAAAACTTTACGATTCCCGCCAGGCTATCTTTGACACTATTGCCAAGTGTAGCCTTACATCCTAGTCCTGTTAATATTGTACAGGGGCAAAAAGCCTCTTTTACCGCTGATTTAAATACAAATACTCTTCAAAAATGGGTGTATAGTGTTGATGGTGGTGTTAATTGGGTGGAAGTAGACGATATTGGCGGAAATAATCCTGTATTTGGTTCAACAAGCAATACTCTTTCATTAGGAAATGTATCCCTTAGTTGGGATGGTCGAGAATTTGCTCTGAGAGGGTTTAATAATAGTTGTGGCCCAGTCTATACCAATAGAGCCTTGCTAACTGTGTCGGAATGTGAAGTTCCAACAGCCACCTGCAATAATATCATCGTACAATTAGATGAAAATGGACAGGCTACCATTACACCTGAACAAGTTTACAGCGGCCCCCCAAATAATTGTATCGCAGAAATGCGTTTGGATGAAACCACGATTAACTGCGCTGTTAACTCTGTTTCCTTAAGCATTATCGACGATCAAGGCAAAGAAACCTCCTGCTCCGCAGAGGTAACTATTGAAAACAAAGCCCCCATTGCCAATTGCAAAGATGTAACGGTCCAACTAGATGCCACTGGTGAAGTCCCCGTACTGGCTACCGACTTTGATGATGGCTCTTCGGCTGCATGTGGAGATATTTCCATAATCTTTTCCTTAGGAAGGGAAGAAATATTGGCCGTCTGTTCCAGGGGACCTAGCTCTACTTTTACCCTTATTGTAAGTGATGAATTTGGAAACACTAGTTCTTGTCAACAAACTCTATTTATCGAAGATAGCTATAAGCCGGTGGCGAGGTGCTTGGATAGAACAGTTTATCTTAATGAAAATGGACAAGCTACTTACAGAACTTCATCTAGTCTTTATTACGCTGTTGACAATTGTCCTTCTTATACTTTAGATGACAATGAGAAATTTTATACTCTTGATTGTAGCGACATAGGTTCCAAGTTTTACGATATTACCGTTACAGATCCATTTGGGAATCATTCAGAACCCTGCAGGTCGGAAGTAACCGTAATAGATCGTATCGCACCTAAGGCCATCTGCCGGAATGTGACCGTTCAGCTGAATGGAAATGGCATAGGTACTATCACTGCTGAACAAGTCAATAATGGCTCAATGGACGCTTGTGGTATTGCTGAAATGACTTTGGATAAAACCACCATCTCCTGTTCTGATAATGCGGTCATCCTGACGGTAAAAGATAATAATGGTAATGAAAGTACTTGTACGGCTGATGTGACGATAGAAACTACAGCACCCATTGCCAAATGCAAAGACGTAACGGTACAACTGGATAAAATTACGGGTGAAACTCCAGTACTGGCTTCCGATTTTGATAATGGTTCTTCGGCCTCCTGTGGAGATATTTCTATGATCTTTTCTTTTGGAAGGGAAGAAATACTGGCCGTCTGTTCCAGGGGACCTAGCTCTACTTTCACCCTTATTGTAAGTGATGAATTTGGGAACACTAGTTCTTGCGAACAAACTTTATTTATTGAGGACAGTACTCACCCTGAAGCTATCTGCGATGACAGAACCGTTCGTTTAGATGAAAATGGCCAAGCCATTTATAGACCTGAGTCCAGTGTTCTATACGCTTTTGACAATTGTCCTTCTTATACTTTAGAAGTGGTCGGTAAGCAATTTTATACTCTTGATTGTAGCGACATAGGTTCCAAGATTTACGATATTACCATTACAGATCCATTTGGGAATCATTCAGCACCTTGTAGATCTGAAGTAACGGTAGTAGACCGTATTGCCCCTAAAGCCATCTGCCAGAATGTAACCGTCCAATTAGATAAAAATGGAATCGGCACGGTTACTCCTGAACAAGTCAATAATGGCTCCATGGACGCCTGTGGTATTGCTGAAATGACTTTGGATGAGAATACTGTTTCTTGTTCTAATAATGTTACGGTTACCTTGACCGTTAAAGATGTTAATGGTAATGAAAGTACTTGTAGTGCCGAGCTGATCGCAGCAGATGGCCTTGGCCCTGTTCCTGATCTGAATTCTTTGCCAGATATAACTGCAGAATGCTCTGTGAACGTTTCTTCTGCCCCCACAGCCACAGATAACTGTGCTGGTACTATAATAGGCACTACCACCGATCCCTTGTCCTACAGCTCCCAGGGCACTCACACTGTTACCTGGATCTTTGATGATGGCAATGGAAATTCAGTTACTCAAACCCAAACCGTGATCATCAAGGATGTCACTGCTCCGGTGCCTGATGTAACTACTTTACCTACCATCACTGGAAACTGTGAAGCGGGCCTGGAACCTCCTTTTGCTACCGATAATTGTGCAGGGCAGGTCATGGGTTCCACTTCTGATCCGCTCTACTTTGATAAAGAAGGAATTTATACCATTACCTGGGTCTATGATGATGGTAATGGAAATACCTCCTCACAAGATCAAACCATTGTTATTGAGGATGATATCGCTCCCGTCCCAGATCGTCAAACTCTACCTACTATTAGAAGACAGTGCTCAGCTACTGTAACTTCTATTCCAACGGCTACTGATCGTTGTCTCGGTACTATCCAGGGGACTACCTCTGATCCTTTGACTTATAATACTCAAGGGATCCATATCATTACCTGGATCTATGATGATGGCAATGGAAACTCAGTCACTCAAACTCAGAGAGTGGTCATCAGAGATAATAAAGCACCGGTACCTGACCAAGCCAGTTTGCCTGCATTGACAGGATCTTGTTCGGTTATGATCACCCATTTCCCAACGGCCACCGATAATTGTGCAGGAAAGGTTACGGCTACAACCGATAGTCCGCTGGAATTTGACCAGGAAGGAACCTTTGCCATTCTTTGGAATTACGATGATGGAAATGGAAATACCAGCACTCAGACTCAATGGGTGATTGTTGGTGGAGATGTTGCTCCCAATGCACGGTGTAAAGATATCTCCATGCCCATGGCAGGAAATAGTTCAGTAAACATCAGTGCTTCAGACATTGACAATGGTTCTTTTGATGATTGCAGTTCCGTTACCTTACTTATCAGTCCTGTAGGTGGTTCCATTTTTGGTACTGGCCTTCCGCCTGCCCCAAGCATGGATTTGTACTGTAAGGATGGAAAAGAGCAAAACCTACTGCTTTCAGTGACCAATGAAAAGGGAAATACCGCCTATTGCCAGGCCAAGGTTACCCTTCAAGGCACAGATACGGACAATGACGGAATCCTGGACAGCTGTGACAATTGCCCGGACACTTACAATCCGGATCAAAAGGACAGCAATAATAATGGAACAGGAGATGCCTGTGAAGGAAACTCAAATCCAGATCCAAACCCAGGTGGATGGGGAGGTTGGAGCTTGAAAAAGCAAGGTGATGATCAAGAGAACATCATCACTGAACTAAAGGCTTTTCCCAATCCATTCCAGGAGGAAGTTAATTTAAGTTTCAACCTGAGTCAGGAAGAAAAAACCACAGTTGAGATTTTCAACATTCAGGGGCAACGAGTGCATACCCTGCTATCTGAGTTGGCACCAAAAGGAGAGCACCGAGTCTTATGGGATGGAATGGATCAAAATGGGCAGTCTATGCCTGCAGGTATTTATCTGGTCAGATTGAGAGCGGGGAAGGCGCTGATTAATCAGAAGGTAATTTTACAGAGATAAATGGTAAAAATTAAGACATGGGGTTGTGTAAAAAGTGTGAGTGGCGATCCGCCGCCCACACTTTTTACACAACTCCTTGTCTTACTTATCAATCCTGTCCTAAAAAAATTAGCAAAATGCGCAGATAGTGAAAGTGAATGCACAGATAGTGAATGTCATATTTCTTTCCTTCAATGATCTTTGTTCCAGACAAATCCACTAAGAATTGTTTTTGAGTGGCAAACCATGTCAGTAGGTATTTATTTGATCAGATTGAGAGCAGGAAAGGCTTTGATTAATCAAAAGGTGATTTTACAAAGATAATTAAGAGTACGTATTATTGTTTTTTGGGAGACATGACCTGTAAGGGGCATGCTCTCCCTTTTTTAAAAGCTATTGAAAAGTCAAATCCGCTCTGTTTACAATGACTGCAGAGGCAAAAATGCTTCAGCGAAGCATGATGTTCATAGATTAAGAATTGAAACAATTGAAAGCTCCCGCCATACGGCCCGCAGGGCGGAGCGTAATGAAAGCCAAAGATTTATCGCATTACGCTCCGCCCTGTAGGCAATATGACTGGAGCTTTACTTTCTTTTCATTCAAAAGGCTTACAACATATTATATCTTCGATCTTTGAGGCTTCAAAAAGCCAGGCAATTGCTACTTGCTTCAGAGTTAAACATTAAAGAAGTGGTCTATGAAGAAGGCTTTTCTGATCCTGCCTATTTTTCCAAAGCTTAATTTGAAAGAATTCGGCGAAAGCCTCAGTAACACAAGGATTTCTATGTAAATGCACATATAATGAAAGTGAATGCGCAAATAGTGAATGTCATATTTCTTTCCTTTCCTGATCTTTGTTCCAGACAAATTAACTAAGAACTGAGTTAAACTTATTGATCTGGTCCGTTTGAGGCCAGAAAAGGTTTTGATTAATCAAAAGGTGATTTTACAAAGATAAACGAGGGGCGGAATATAATTTCCGCATCATTCAGACATGGCTTGCTTCGGTAGGTCATGTCTTTTTTTATTCACATCTGAAAATCCCATCACCTAAAACTCCAAACCATTCTAATTAGCCAAGAAACTTCCTAGTATAATTTCAAAGAATTCGATTAAAACCCTGGTAATACAGATGCAATTTTTACAAACCTAAGCCCTCACTCTTCAAAAACCCAGGATTGGAATTGTCATTCTACAACTTTATTAGTTTATTTGACACAGCATTCCATTAGTTATTAACCACAGAGGGACAACTCTTTTTATGAGGGCAAAAGCTGATCACTTCTTTCTGATAATCATGTGCTGCTTATTGGGTATTTGCGCTTTTTCGCAAACTACCTTGCCCAGTGGTTCAGTATCTTCTCCATCCATAGCCACACTCAGTAGTTTTGGTCTCAAAGAAGGGCTCCCAGTCAATTGTTTAGAGGGAAGTCTTTTGGATAGTAAAGGTAGATTGTGGATCAATCCTTGCCCCTATAATACGGTAACAACAACCTTGAATTTCTTTCAATATGATGGCAAACAAGCCATTTTCTATGAGTTGAGTCCTGACTGGCTTGAAAAGAATGACACCATTAGTTGGACCATTACGGGTGAAACTACGCACGGTTTTCTATTTGGAGTGGATCTCAATTTTTCTAATGCCTTTATGTGGCATCCTGACTCCAAAGACCAATATTTTTTCCAATTTGAAGAAAAAGAGAAAGTTTTGAACATGGTCCCAGGACCCGACAAAAGTGTTCTGGTGCTGACGCTCCTTCAGGAGACCTATCGCTTATATCGCTTATCAGAAGAGGGAAAGCAATTTTTAGAGGAGATTAGTCCCCATTTCGAAGTAGACTCTACTTACGCTTATCCTCATCCATTAGTGTTTCTTAATCAACAAATTTGGTTTTTGCATCAACGCCAGGGCATGGTTTCATTTGATCTAGACTCAGGTGACATTCAATTTTTGGCATGGAAAGATCTACAAACTGAACCTACAATTAAAAAAAAGCCAGATGATATTTTTGACGTATCTCTAATCTGGCAATTATTAAAATATGACGAGGAGTCCTTATTCTTGAATTTAGGACTACAAAATGGATTTTTAATTTTTGATTTGAATTCAACTGAATTAAAACCCCATGCTCAACTTAATGCTATTGTTTCCACTCTGACCGTTCGCGATTATAGGGTCGTTCGCTGTACTCCAGATCAAAAAAGAAATATTCTGGTTGAAATAGACTACTGGGAGCCCTTTGCCAACTTCGATACTCGAGAACCTCCCCAAACCTATCTTATTAACCCACTTGGTCAAATTCAAAATTATACTTCTTTGCTTGAGGAAATCAGAGCCAGTGCCCAATATCAAAGGCTATTTTCCTGGGAAGGTTATTTCTTTGGTAAGGACTTCCAACATCAGTTGGGATGGACCTCCAGTGGAGGTATGGTGATAACAGATCTTCAAATGAAATTTAACATCCAGGCCTATCCTCTCAATAAAGGAACACGAACCATTGCCTTTTTGGATAGCAACCATTTATTAGTCCATTCAGATGGGCCTACTTTTCGGCTGAATTTAAAGAGTGGGGCATATGATTTTTTCAGCTCCACCCATGCAGTAATTCGAATATTAACCTCTTTAGAACGTTCAGATGATCATTCCTTATGGGTGGCCACGCAATTTGGGGAGCTTCAAAAACACGACTTGCTTAATAATAACATTGAAACCCATCCCATTGGAGAGCCTTTTGATAAGTTTGCTTTTTTAAACAAAACTGAAGTTGCATTTTTTGATTTATCGGGAAAGCTTTTTATTTACAATCTCCAGACAAAAACCGCTAAACCCTATCTAATTGATGGCCAGCATTTTAGCATAGAAAATCCAGTAAAAGATCTACTTTTTGAAGGAGATAATTTATTGTGGATAGGCGCTCAAAATGGTCTATGGCAGCTGGATCTCCAGCAAAAACAATTCACTCATTTTAACCAATTGGAGGAATTAAAAGATGCCAACATTATGTGCATCGATAAAGGAAAAAATGGGCAGTTCTGGATAGGCACTGCTCAAAAAGGGGTACTTATCTTTCAGCCCGATTCCCAAAAGATCAAACAAATCACTCAGGTCAATGGTCTTTCACATAATACCATTGCAGGAATACAAACAGATGATAATCTCAACAGATGGGTGGCCACCTTTGACGGTCTAACGGTTATCTCTCCCAATGCGGAGGTATTATTTGAAATAAGAGAAGAGAATGGACTCACCCACAGTGAATTTAACATTACCTCAAATGCCAAATTACCAGATGGCCGCTTGGCATTTGGTGGCATCCAAGGGATTAACATCCTGGATCCCGTTGAAATTTTAAGAACCCAGACTCAAAAAGAAGCGCCTCGTATTTTTCTCACACATCTAGAGTATTTTGATCCAAAAACAGGGGAGAACCAAACCTTAAAGGGTAGCTTCAATCAAAAAGAGTCTATTAAAATCCCCGCTACAAATCGGTATTTAAGTATAGATTTCGCTATCTCTGATTATCTTAGTTTGAAAGAACACACTTATTCCTACCGACTAAGTACCAACAAATTAGGATTGTCAAAAGACGATCAGGTTCCATGGACCAATCTGGGCTCTTTATCTGAATTGACACTTAATAATCTGCCAGTCGGTGATTGGTATATACAAATTAGAGGAGTGGACCACCAAGGAAATAGAGTGGAGACTCCATTAGAAATCCCCATCCATGTAGCAGAATTTTTCTATCGCCAATGGTGGTTTTATGTTCTTTGTGCTCTACCCTTTTTGTTAGGAGGCTGGTTTTGGATTCGAAGAATACTCACTGAAAGAAAACGATTGAAAATTGAAGTGGATAAGCGCACCAAACAAATTCGTCTGGACAAGGAGATCATCGCCCAGCAGGTGGAGGAACTTCAGCAATTTGATCGGGCCAAATCCAGGTTTTTTGCCAATATATCCCATGAGCTACGTACCCCTTTAACCATCATTTTGGGTATGGTTGATCAAGTGGAAAAGCAACCTGGGCGTTGGCTGAAACAAGGGACTAAAATGATTCGAAATAATGGTTCTAATTTACTGGAACTGGTCAATCAGATATTGGAATTACAGAAATTAGAATCCGGTAATCTAAAAGTGAATCTCCAATTAGACGATATTATCCCTTTTCTTCGATCCATTTTCAATCAATTTAAGGCTTTAGGACTAAGTAAAAATTTGCAAATGGACTTTATCTCTGAAAAAGAAAGTCTATTAATGGACTTCGATCCAGAAAAAATCCTTCGCATTGCTTCTAACCTCTTGTCCAATGCCATAAAATATACTCCTGAGAATGGTAAAGTAAATGTTTTAATTTCTTCAGGGAAATTAAATGAGTTTTCAGAAGAAGATCACCTCATTTTAACCGTCGAAGATACAGGTCGAGGCATTCACCATGAAGAGCTTCCTTATATTTTTGACCGTTTTTATCAGGCTACTTCCCAGGAAAAGACAAGTAGTGGCGGAACGGGCATCGGTTTATCTTTAACCCAGGAATTGGTTAAATTACTAAATGGAAAAATCGAGGTGGTCAGTCAGCTTGGAAAAGGTACCACCTTCCAGGTTTTCCTTCCCATTAGCCAAAAGGCCAGGCCAGGACAAAATAATGATCAGGTGGCCATTCAAGCTGCCATTTTAGGTAGCCAGGGTCCTTTGAAAAAAGAAAAAATTGCGGAAGAAGATCTTCCATTAGCCCTGATTGTAGAAGACAATGCTGACATTGCCCAATACCTTCAAATATGTCTGGAAGGATCATATCGCATGCTTTTTGCAAAAAACGGACAAGAAGGCATTAATCAGGCCCTGGAACAGATTCCGGATATTATTGTCAGCGACGTGATGATGCCCGAAAAAAATGGCTTCGAGCTTTGTGAAGCCTTAAAAGAAGATATTCGCAGCAGTCATATTCCCATCATATTACTTACCGCCAAATCGGATGTAGAATCCCGAATTGCTGGTCTTAAACAAGGTGCCGATGATTACCTGGCCAAACCTTTTAATGAGGAAGAGCTCCTGGTACGAATGAAGAACCTCTTGGAGATCCGTTTAAAACTCCAACAGCGATATCAAAATCCTTTTGATCCTGGTTTCTCTAAACCCAAAGCTTCTACCCCCACCAAAGAGGATGCTTTTATTCTGAATTTAAAAGAAGTTTTTGAGGCTCATATGGATGATCTGCAGTATGATCTGGATCAGCTGAGTCAGGAATTATTCTTAAGCCGTTCTCAGCTCGGCAGAAAAGTAAAAGCACTAACTGGAAAATCTCCTGCAGTTTATCTTCGATCTTTGAGGCTTCAAAAAGCCAGGCAATTGCTACTTACTTCAGCGTTAAGCATTAAAGAAGTAGCCTATGATGTAGGCTTTTCTGATCCCTCTTATTTTTCCAGAGCTTATTCTGAAGAATTTGGCGAAAGCCCAAGTAATACAGGCCTTTCCTAGCATAATGCGCATTTAATCCTAGTCATTGCGCATATAGTCCATCTCCTTTTTTTTCGTTTCCTACACCTTTGTTTCATACCAATTAAAGACAGTATTAGCTACTGATTAAAACCTTTATAACATGAAACAATCAAACCCAATTGGACTTAAACGATCTTTAGGAATCATACTTATTCTAATTTTATTGGCCTTGCCATTTTTTATTAACCTTGAATCTCAGGGTCATTCAAATAACAAGGAAAATTTTGAGGCTTCATATGTGACTTTAGAGGATCACAATCCTGATTATTGGAAAAAAGATGGACTTTTTGGCAGATACATTAGGGAATATGAACTGAAAGAATTGAGAGATAAAAATGCCAAACATTTCCCCACTGCAAAAGGAAATGTCGCAGTGATCAGTGCAGGTGCCATCCACTACTTAGACGAACATGGCGACTGGCAAGAGATTGATACCCGAATAAGAGCATCTAAAGTAAATGGTTATGCCTTTGAAAATACACGCAATGGCATCCGAACCTGGTATCCGGATGAAAAGGGGGAGTCTATAGAAGTTGGCCTGGAGAATGAATTTTTATCTATCGGAAGTAATATGACTTTAAGCTGGGAAGATGAGGCAGGCAAAGTACTTAAACGTCAATCTTCAACTTTTTCCTTTCCTAAAGCAGATAGTAATAAAGTAGTCTACCAGGCTTTTTTTCCCGAAGTAGATAATGAATTTGAGATAGAACCTGATAAGGTAAAAAATAAGCTGATCTTAAAAAAGAGGCCTGCAGCAAAGGGAAGTTATTTAGTATTAAGCGAACAATTGGTTTTGCCCAATGGATGGACCATAAAATTAAATGAAGAAGATGTTGAGGAGGTCTATGAAACTAAAAATGGCTTTTCAATAGTAGACAAACTGGGAATACCACAATTATATGTTCCAGCTCCGGAAGTCTATAGCCTAAAAAAGGAAAG
Source organism: Saprospiraceae bacterium (assembly GCA_028285545.1). GTDB lineage: Bacteria > Bacteroidota > Bacteroidia > Chitinophagales > Saprospiraceae > JANQPA01. The sequence goes on from JANQPA010000001.1 coordinate 85,544, forward strand.
ACATCTACAAGAAAATTTACCAGCAAAATGGATCTTAGAACAAGAGGGGCAGATATTAACCTTAAAAATGCAGGTAGCTCAACAATGGTTGCAAGATCCCAATCTACAATACCCTGTTGTTTTAGATCCTACCCTTAGTACAACTGGATTTAAAGCAGGTTTTGTTAGCTCAAATGGTCATGGAAGTCCAAACGGTTATAATGTAGCCAGGGTCGGAAAAGGTGCAGGAGGTATTAATAGAGGATATATCCAATGGAATACAAATAGTATTAATGATGCCTCTATTATTTATGCAGTCAGTGCATCATTTGGAGCGTCGAATATGCATTCACATACATTTGACATCAATGTAAATCAGGTTGCAGGTGCTTATGGTAATCATTCACCAGCAAATCGCCCTCAAGCCTATGAAGATTTTGCTACCGGTCCTACCTACTTTACGTTTGAATATGTAGGTGGGCCTTTGACTTATCCTACAGGTAGGGGACCAATAAATCTGGGCGGTCATGCAAAAAATGACCTAAAATCACGCTTACCCCAGAATAGGTTTCAAGTTGCTTTATCAGGCGTAGGGTCCCTAGGTTGTGGAAATTTTAGCACCTGTTCCTATGCTGAATTTTTACACACCAACTGTCTAATTGAAGTTGATTATTGTGTACCCTTTGCCATTACCCGTCAGCCAGTTGATCAAACCATTTGCAGGGGTGGTAATGCCTCTTTTTTGGTTTACACTCGTGGAACCCAGCCTTACCAAAATCGTCATTGGGAATATTCTTCTGATGATGGAGCTACCTGGAATGATTTAAGCGATGGGGGCTCCGCTCCAAAAATTGTTGGCGCTTATACTCCTAATCTTAGACTTTTTAATGTTCCAGCATCCTGGGAAAATTATTTATTTAGAGCGGGTGGCTCCAATAGATGTAGCAATGGTATGGCATGGTCAGATGGGGCTAGATTAAGTTTTCACCCCCTTCCATCAGTAATTTCGCACCCACAAGGAGGCTCGACCTGTGAAGGAGGAAATGTTTCTTTTACTGCTTCCTTTGAAGTGGGCACAGATTACAACTGGCAACAATCACTTGATGGAGGAACGACTTGGACTGAACTCAGTGATAATGCAAACTTCGTCGGCGTAACCACCTCTACTCTTTCCATTATCAATCCACCTGCTAACTTTAACGGCAGAAGGTTTAGGTTGAGAGGTTACCAAGGCTGTAATGAAAATTTTACAAATTCAGCTCCGCTTTCTTTGACCTTATTACCAAGTGTAGCCTCGCATCCCAATCCTGTTAATATCGTGAATGGGCAAAATGCCTCTTTTACTGCGGATTTAAATATAAATAATATCCAAAAATGGGTGTATACTATTGATGGAGGCGCTAACTGGATTGAAGTAGATGATATAAGTGGAAGTAACCCTGTATCTGGTTCAACAAGCAATACCCTTTCATTAGGAAATGTCCCCTTTAACTGGAATGGCCGAGAATATGCTCTTAGAGGATTCAATAGCAGTTGTGGCCCCGTTTATACCAATAGAGCCCTACTCACTGTATTGGAGTGTGAGCTTCCAAAAGCTACTTGTAATAATATTAATGTTGAATTAGATGACAATGGCCAGGCTACTATTACACCTGAAGAAGTATATAGTGGCCCTGCGAATGATTGTATTGTTGAAATGAGTTTGGATGAAACCACCATTTCCTGTGCTGTCAACTCTGTTACCTTAACCATCTTGGACAATTTAGGAAACGAAACTTCTTGCTCTGCTGAGCTTACCCTGGAAGATGGTGTGGCTCCGGAAGCCAAATGCAAATATGCTCTTGTTGAACTAGATAAAGATGGACAAGCGGTAGCGTTGGCTTCTGATTTTGATAATGGGTCAACAGATGCTTGTAGTGAAGTCACCTTTAGCTTTGCCGATGGCTCTACAGAAATGAACATTGACTGTGACAGCGGCTCTTCCCTTGATCTTACTCTTCATATAACTGATGAAAGTGGGAATACCAGCACCTGTGATCAAACTTTATTCATTCGAGATGTGGTGGCCCCCAGGGTTGAATGCCAGGATATTACAGTGGAACTGGATGAAAATGGTTTTGGTGAATATTATAATTATAATCTCTTCAAGGAATTTATTGACAATTGTGACAAGTATACATATGAGGAAAAATATTATGAGGTAGGCTGTAGTGATGTTGGCACTTTTTATTCTTTCTTATTAGTGGAGGATGCTCATTTCGTCGATGCTACTTGCAGAGCAGAAGTTACCGTAGTGGATCCTATTGCTCCTAAAGCTATTTGTCAGGATGTGACGGTGACTTTAGATGAAAATGGTCAGGCTAGCATTTCTGTCGAACAAGTTAATAATGGTTCTTCAGATGCTTGTGGTATCAAAAGCATGAGTCTCGATAAAACAATCGTTTCTTGTACAGATAATTCAGTCACTTTGACTGTTATTGACAATAATGACAATGAGAATACCTGTACTGCTAATCTGACCCTTTTAGATGATATTGATCCTGTTCCAGATGTAGCATCCTTGCCTACCCATACTACAGAATGCTCTGTAAACGTTTCTCAGGCCCCTACAGCCACAGATAACTGTGCAGGTACTATAATAGGCTCTACTAATGACCCCTTGTCCTACAGTTCCCAGGGAACTCACGTCATCACTTGGATCTTCGATGATGGCAATGGAAATGTGGTCACTCAAACCCAAACCGTGATCATTAAGGATGTCACTGCTCCGGTGCCTGATGTAGCTACTTTGCCTACCATTACTGGAAACTGTGAAGCTGGTCTGGAACCTCCTTTTGCTACTGATAATTGTGAAGGTCAAATTCTTGGTTCTACTTCTGATCCGCTTTACTTTGATAAAGAAGGAATTTATACCGTTACCTGGGTCTACGATGATGGCAATGGAAATACCTCAAGTCAAGATCAAACCATTGTTATTGAGGATGATGTGGCTCCTGTTCCTGATCGAAATAATCTGCCAACTCTCAGGGCACAATGTGGCCTTACGGTTTCTACAAAGCCAACGGCTACTGATCGATGTGTGGGGACTGTTGTTGGAACGACTTCTGATCCTTTGACTTATAATACTCAAGGTATCCACCTCATCACCTGGACTTTTGATGATGGAAATGGAAATGTAGCAACTCAAACTCAGAGAGTGGTCATCAGAGATAATAAAGCACCGGTA
>JANQPA010000042.1 GCA_028285545.1 Saprospiraceae bacterium
ATTTAGAAAACATTTGGCCACTGATAAACGCTGATTAAGCTGATCCTCACTGTTTACTACACGATAAATAACAGCGAAAATCAGTTAGACCAGTGTACAGCTAATTATAACTAATCAATGCACAGCTCTATCGGCAGTCGGGGAAATAAATAGAGATATATTACTTTCTATGTTGATGAATTTCCTGAACAAGATAAGTTGAGCGATAATTTTCTGGATATTTCAGGGATATAGAAAGTGAATAAGACAATATGTCTCCATATATCTCAATTTGTCTCCCTGACTGCAGAAGGCAGTTAAATATCTCTGATGGGAGATCATTTTTTGTGAATAATTTTAGAAAAATTAGGATGACACTTGTTTGGTAAAAACAGTCCTTTTTAGACCGCTACCTTAGCTTTTATATGAGGATGAGGATCATAATTCTCTAATGAGAAATCTTCATATTTAAAATCAAAGATATTTCTAACCTCGGGGTTGATTTTCATTTTAGGGAGTGGTCGGGGATCACGACTTAATTGTAAGCTGACCTGCTCCATGTGGTTATTATAGATGTGTACATCTCCAAAAGTGATCACAAATTCTCCTGGCTCCAGATTACAAACCTGAGCCGTCATCAAGGTCAGCAAGGCATAAGAAGCTATATTAAAAGGTACTCCCAGAAATACGTCCGCAGAGCGCTGATACAATTGGCAGGACAATTTTCCTTCTGCCACATAAAATTGAAACATAGCATGACAAGGCATTAGGGCCATCTGGTTTAGCTCTCCTACATTCCAGGCATTGACAATTATCCTTCTGGAGTCAGGGTTATTTTTGAGCATTTCAACCGCATTTTCAATCTGATTAATGGTTCGGCCATCAGTAGATTGCCAGGAAACCCATTGTTTACCATAAACGGGCCCCAAATTTCCATTTTCATCGGCCCACTCATTCCAGATCCTCACCCCATTTTCTTGTAGATATTTTACATTGGTATCTCCTTTTAAAAACCAAAGCAATTCATGTATGATAGATTTTAAGTGAAGTTTTTTGGTGGTTACCATTGGAAATCCTTCTTCCAGATCAAAACGCATCTGGTATCCAAATACACTCTTCGTTCCCGTCCCTGTACGGTCAGTTTTGGAAGTGCCTTTGTCTAATATGTATTGGAGTAAGTCTAAGTATTGTCTCATAGCTTTTATTTAGTATTGGGTAATGTGTATATGGGTATTGGGGTATTAGGGTATTGGGATGTATTCAAAACCATGTAACCGTGGAACCATGTAACAAAAATAAAAGTATCCCTTTAATTCTGAATCAATCTATGAATAAAATTTACGGCCATGAAACATTAAAGTTAATTTAGGGTTAGATATTTTGTACATTTTTTTCACTAAGGCTATATTTTTTTTCATTTCCTGATCCAAATTATTAATTTTCGAGATTACCATAGATAGAATTGATGTTTGCAGAAAAGCACTACCCAGAAATAATGCTAGCAGAAGAATTGGATGCTTACCTCTCCAAAGGTTGGTATCGTATGGGGCAGGCTATTTTTACAACTCACTTCCTTTGTTTTGGTGAGGAGTTTTACTCTGCTATTTGGATAAGACTCTCCTTAGAAAATTATACTTTCAAAAAAAGCCTACGAAAAATTCTTGGCCGCGCCAAAAATAGGTTTACCACCCATTTTCAAAAGGCGGTCATTGACGAAGAAAGGGAGGCACTCTATCAAAAATATCGATACCATTTTAAGGGCGTGCTTGCGCCTAATTTAACCGACTCTCTCCTAGATGGGGAAGAAATCAATCTTTTTAACACCTATGAGTTAACGGTATATGATGGAGACAAACTTATTGCTTTAAGTTATTTTGATTTAGGAAAAGAAAGTGCAGCAAGCATCATTGGCATTTATGACCCGGAATATCATTCTTTTAGCTTAGGTATTTATACCATGCTCAAAGAAATAGAGTATTGTCAATCGCAACAATTAAAGTATTATTACCCAGGTTATGTTGTTCCAGGTTATGATCGATTTGATTATAAATTACGGATTGGAGATGTTTCTTATTATGACTTAAGTTGCAGAAAGTGGCTTCCATACCATGAACTAGAGGAAAAAAACATTCCAATCCTGGCTATGAAACAGCAACTGGGTCAATTACAACAGCTGCTAAAAGCTGGTAATATGTTCAGTCAGCGGCTTTTTTATCCTCTTTTCGAAGCGAATTTATTTGGTTTTTGGCCAACCTACTTTTTTGACTTCCCAATTTTCTTATTATGTCATTTAGGACCAAAATCTGACTATTATACCATAGTAGTTTTTGATGTAAGAGAAAGCAGCTTTCAATTGTTTGGATGTGTCCCCTTCGAGGACATACAATTTTATTTCAATGAATCCTATACCAACTCCTTTGATCGTTCTCGCTTTTTCCTGGAGCTAATTGTGGTAGATAGGTTGTTCCATTTTTCTAAAAGCCCAGAGGGAGTTGCCAGAGCTATCTTCCAACTTGCCAGCCAGCCTTCCAGAGGATAAAATTCAATTCTCTCTTTAAACATCTACACGCTCTCCTTGTTTGTTTTTTAATAATTCAAGTTGAAATTCCGACTTGAGAATAAGGTAAAAAGTAAAAAGTTGAAGGACAAAATCAAACTAAAGAATTAATTGGAAAAAATTCTTTCTACTTTCTACTTTTTCCCTTCTACTTGCAAGTTGTATGAAAACTTGCACTTTATGATAAAATTTTATAAAGTTTTCTGATAGAAATGAAGAAGTTGCTGATTTTGTGTTTAATCCTGATTATTTATGCATGTTCTACCTACAAGGGCCTTCCCGAAATTGTTTCAGATACCAGCTGGAAGACCAAAATTATTGATCCTTACCCACAGCAAGAAGATGGGGTAGCTGAAAAAGGTTTCAACTATTTGTCATATGGGGATTATGTTGGATCAGGGCTTCCCTATAAACTGGCAAAAAGACAATTTGGTCGTTCTCCCAAAAATGTTTTGCAAAGAGAAGGTCTTAATGCCACACTAGATTATCGGGCTACGGCCTTCCCCGCAAAAAATGGCCTTATGGTCGTTAATGGGAATTGCTTTACTTGCCATGCCAGCAACTTAAATGGGCAAGTAGTATTGGGTTTAGGTAATAGTTTTTCGGATTTCAGGGCCAATTTTGGACTATTCGCTAATTTGGCAAGCCTGGGGATGAGTATTAAATACGGTAAAAAATCCTTAGAATGGGAGGCCTTCGAAGATTTGAACTATTACCTTAAAGCCTCAGGGAAATATATTAAAACCAACCAACCAGGTGCCAATCCTGCAGCAGTATTGGCTGAGGCTATCGTCCGCCACAGAAATCCTAAAGATTTAACTTACACCGAAGATCCAATGTATGAGATGCCCAAATACACCATTGCCACGGATGTTCCTCCACTTTGGAATGTAAAAAAGAAAAATGCACTTTATTATACTGCAGTGGGGCGCGGTGATTTTACCAAGCTTTTGTTTCAAGCATCTTACCTTGGAATTGAGGACAGTACGGCAGCACGAGATGCGGTGGAAAACTTTAAGCATGTCGTGGCCTGGATGAAACAGTTAGAACCTCCAAAATATCCTTACCCCATTAATCAGGAACTGGCAGAATCGGGGAAACCGCTTTTCGAAAATCATTGTAGTAAATGCCACGGAACTTACGGTGAAAATGAAACCTATCCAAATAAGGTGGTTTCTTTAGGCTTAGTAAAAACAGATCCTTATTATGCAAGTTATGCAGTAAAAGCTCCAATAGTAGAATGGTATAATCAAAGTTGGTTTGCCCAAAGTGAACCTAAGTCTTATTTTGAGCCTGAAGCAGGATATATCGCTCAACCTCTAGACGGAATTTGGGCTACCGCCCCCTATTTGCACAATGGTTCCGTTCCTACCCTGGAAGATTTATTAAACAGCCCTCAGCGACCGAAGTTTTGGGAGAGAAAAGGTAGCACTTCTGATTATGATCCTAAAAAGGTAGGTTGGAAATATGTTTCGAAAAAAAACAGCAAAGGCAAATGGACTTATGATACTACCCTGCCCAGTTATGGGAATATGGGGCATTATTTTGGGGATAAGTTGAGTGAAGAGGAAAGAAGTGCTGTTATTGAATATTTAAAGACTTTGTGAAAAGTTAACAAGTGTTCAAGTTGAGGGAATTTAACGTTGTTTGTATAATTATTTATTCTAGCTTTTTTCTCACGCTGATTTCGTAAATCGTGCAGTTATTATTTGCGAAATTCCTGACTACCGGAGGAAGTTCCGTGCAAAAAAAAGCTTCAATAATTAGCACTACCTTCAACTTCCCCAAACTAATATATCCACCTCATTAACTACGGTCGATTATAAAAACAAGGTAAGTTATTTTTATTATACACCACCCCTTCCAATCTCTGTAGCAAAACCATTAATTTCTCTCTCATCAACTCATACTCACCGAGTAACTCTGCTAACTCCTCTGGTTTTAAGGCTGAATAATCCTGACTGGCAATTTTTCCATAGGTATCAAACAAGGTAGTCAGTTCCTCTTTATCCTTCTGCATAGCTTTCAGCATAAAAGGAGAAACAGTCAAGGAATCAGTATTTACCCGAATAAAGGAATCCAGCTTTTGATAAATATTATCATAACAATTGAGGTTATTATAATAATCTGAAGAAACCCGCATATACTTATTTACATTTTCAGTATAAGTGGCTCTGTCAATTTCAATAATTTTTTCCTGGACCTTTTCACTACACAATTCACATAGAGGAAATTGATTGGTAGCCATATTCAACAACATATGCTTTTGGGCAGAAGCAACTACCCCATCAGGCACCCTAAACGCCTGTTGAAATAAAGCAGATTCTATCAAATTCAATTGCTTCTTTGTAATTAAGTAGGTCTCAAGAGATTCAATTTCTTTGGGTATTTTACCCTGAATCTCTGTTTGTTTTACTCGATCGCGGTAAAAATTCAGCAGTTCGATATCTTCATAAAGGGACTTTGTATCCTTAGTTGAATAGCCAACAAATCCTCTATAATCCACAAGGTAGGAAGCGATGGATCTTGCCCTGGTTAATAATTCTGAAGTAAACCAAAGGTCGACATCATTAATTACATTGGCATATAAGCGACCATACTTATCTCTGATTAAAGGATCTTTGGCATTGGCTAATTTAGCTACTTGCTCCTCTTTCAGTAATCTAACATCATAATACAGATCAATCATTTTTGAAAAAGCCTGCCAATCCCGATATTTGGTGTCCACACTATTATTAAAGGTCTGCAACTGTTTTCTAAGTTCAAGGGCTAATTTTAGGATCTCTAAGAATTCTTTTTCCACCTCTTTTTTCTCGATGTTTCTGATTTTTCTAAAATCCTTAGATTTTCTGGCGATATACTGCTGATTATAGGCCAGCTCAGAATGATCTGTATTATATTCTGATTTTGTTTGGACCACAAGAATATAGCAATTATTGCGAGAGGTTATTAATTCTTTTAGTTGATCCACACGATCAGCCGTTCTAAGCTCAGTATAGAAATTAGAATTTCTGGTTTTATCAACATCCCAGTGAATTTTATATAAGGTGGCAGATACTACCTTTTCCTGAAAAAGAGCACTCATCTCCTTATTTAATAATCGGATATAGAATTCACTGCTCATTTTTCCTTTAGAACCTACATCTTCCAGGGTATTGAGGCCTTTAGAAACTTGAGGAATAACCTGATTGGTCATACTTAGTAAAGAAAGAGGGGCAGCTACTAGAGAAGTGGCCGTTTTTCCTAAATCGACTGAGATTTGTGCTGTTTTTTTCCAAAAATCCGAAGAACCGCTGCCTTTAATTGCTTCAAATTTAACTTTGGCAATAATGTCTCCATCTTTTAGTACTTCATCAGGTATGTTTTCTAAAAACCGACCTCCATATTCTACTACATTAGAGGCATTGGCAGGATCTCGAACATCATGAATCATTAAAGGGATGGTGAGATCATCACCCTGTTTCATAGGATTTTTAAGAGATACAGCCAAGTACATGTATTTAGGAAAGTCCCCTTTTTTAACATTTACAGATTTTCTTTCAGTCCTGTTTAAACCTTCGCCTGAAAAAACAGTACTCAAACGGTGCCCATTAACCAAATAGACATAAGCAGAGTTTAAATTAAAATCCGAATTTGGGAAGTCCTCCGTAGTCCATTCCTCAATCGGACTGGCTGTAATGGCCTGGCTATAAAGATTTGTATGGTTCAGAATAGTTAAAATAGCTAACAAGAGGAACAAAAAGCGTATCATTTTTTGGTAATTTACTATAGTCGGTTCAAAAGGCATTCAATGATTTAAATACCTTCATAATTCTATTTTAGGGAAATAGTAACAAACAAAATTTTAACAAATAAATTATTTTCCCAAAAATCTGTCCAATCATTTTCAATCAAATTGCCCTAAGGACTGTTTTTATATTTGAATTCCTAATACTTGTAGATAAACAGAAAATATTGGCATAAAATAGTTATTATCAGAAAAAATAAGCCTTACCTTCGCCTCGTTACTTTTATAGCTACCTAAGCTCATCTATTAACTAGCAACTCTCATTTTCACCATTGATGGCTAAATATAAGCCGCAATTCTTTTCAATTGAACATTAATTTTTTCTCTACAACATTGTCAATTAAAGAAGTTATACCTAAAACGTTTTTAAATCGATTTTTTTACAGATTTATTTTATTTAATACCATAACAATGAAAAAAACCGCAATACTTTTTGCAAGTCTATTTTTGTTTTTAGGAGCCGGAATTTCCAAACTCCAAGCTCAGGAAAGTGCCATCAAAAGTCGTTTGAATACCTATATCGAAGCCACTAATGCTGGAGAATGGGATACTGTCCTGGATATGGTATACGACAAATTATTCGAAACTGTACCCAGAGATCAGATGAAGCAGCTTTTTTCCCAGATGAGTACAATGGGTTTAAAAATGGAAGTCAAAGAATACAAAATTTCTAAGCTTTCTGAAACAATGAAGGAAGATGGAACTGATTTTGTGATCGTTAATTATGATGCTGATGAAAAACTGACCCTTTCTGGCCCTCAGTTTACCAATGAAATGGTAATTGAACAGATGAAAACTCAATTTACGACTATGTATGGAGAGGGAAATGTAACATATGATAAGGAAGGCAATTTCTTTGCTTTAAAGGGTCAAAAAACAATGCTGGCAGTAAATGCCGGTGGATCAGATGAATGGAAGTTTATAGAATATAATGTGTCTAATCCGCAGCAGGCTCAGTTATTTGAGCAGATCATTCCTGCTAATGTTATAACAAAGCTGAAAGCAAAATAATAATATAAAGCGGGCCGTACGGCCCGCTTTATATATTTTTTTTTCTTGAAAACCCATGCAAATTCTGCCCAACAAATCCCTCTGGAAATTCTTCAACCCCCGGAAATCCTAATTTAATATCCCTTCCTTCATAAGGAATATGAGCAGTACCAAAAATATAATCCCAGATGGCTAAAGTCAAACCAAAATTGATGCCATATGGATGACTTTCAGGCATTTCATAGGCATGATGCCAAATATGCATTTCCGGGTGATTAAACATTTTTTTCATAACCGGTCCCAAAACAAATACTCCGATCATAATTCCACCGGCGATTACCAATAATTCCTGCCAGAAAGTGCTTAGTTGAAAAATATGAACATCAAAAGCACTAGTAGCCAATACAATTCCGATTAACCCTCCAAGAATTCCACCAGTTACTTTGCCCGATACCGTAATATTAGAGTGGTTATAATGTCCTACCAACAATGTAAAAATATGGATGATGAAAAAATCATAAAGGCCGATCCCTAAAAGGGCCAATGGTATGTATTCTAATGTTCGATATACTATATTTTCCATCCAATGATATCGCAGATGTGCTGCAAAGCCCATTTGTTCCACACTATGATGGACTTTATGAAACTCCCATAATCTTGGATGATAATGTAATAACCGATGCACCCACCATTGAATAAAATCTCTAAACACAAATCCAATCAGGAGGATACTCCAGGCTGGAAAGTTGCGTAATGGATTGGCCGCTTGCAAGTCAAATCCAGTCAATCCAATAATTCCATCATTCAACAAATTTACCACCACCATTGATGCGGCATTAAAAATGATCAAAGAGAATAGGAAGAAATTAAAAAACATATAGAAGAAGTCAAGCCAAAAATCTTTCCTGAATTTAGGCTGTTCTTTTCGCCAGGGATTTATCCATTCAAGAGCTAGGAAGAAGGCAGATACCAACAACAACCAATAAAAATAATTGTGCCAACCAGGATTGGTAATTTCCTTCCATAGGTAATTCATGTACCCTTCGTAGCCATTTATAAATATGTTCCAGTATTTTTGCAGCATAAATTTTTAATTGGAGGTTTGGTTTAGGTAAATTCTTGGCTTTGCTAATTATTTAAGCTTTATTTTCACGCAGATTTCGCCAATCACGCAGAAAAACATTAGCGCAATTTGTGAAATCTGCGTGCCAAAATAGCATCAATAAGAAGAAATACAATTAATAATTGCACTACTAAAACCTTAAATGAAAAACAAGTCCCTAAATTTACCTCAACCAGGGTAATAATTCAGTAATTCGCCTCACAAAAGATACACACAGCTATGGAAAATTCCCTAAAACGCCCCAAAATTGTCGTATTGGATGGATACACTCTCAACCCAGGAGATTTAAGTTGGAACAAACTAAAAGCATTGGGACAAACATCCATATATGAATTTAGTACGGAAGACGAAGGTCTTCAAAGAGCCAAAGAAGCAGATATTATTCTGGTTAATAAATTTCAGGTAAACAAATCTCTCCTGGACCAATGGCCGAAACTAAAATGCATTTGTGTACTAGCTACTGGTTTTAATAATATTGATATTGTGACCGCTAAGGAAAAAGGGGTGAAAGTTTGTAATGCGGTAGGATATGGTTCTGCTTCGGTAGCCCAACATGTATTCGCCCTATTATTGGAATTAAGCAACCAGGTAGGCTTACATAATAAAAGTGTTCAGGAAGGAAAATGGTCCTCCAATCGGGATTTCAGCTACTGGCTACAAAGTATTCCTGAATTATCAGGAAAAACTTTTGGTATTTACGGATTAGGAAAGATCGGCAGGCAGGTAGCCAGGATAGCCCAGGCTTTCGATATGAAAATACTGGCCACTCATAAGCATCCTAAAAGAGATGCTATGGATGGAGTGGAATTTGTTCCAATTGATATTTTATTTGAAAAAAGTGATGTGATTAGCCTACATGCTCCATTGAGTCAGCAAAATGAAGGCATTGTAAATAAACTACTGCTGGATAAAATGAAAAAGACCGCCATTTTAATCAATACAGGAAGAGGAGGATTAATAAATGAATTGGATTTAAGAGCAGCCTTATTAGAAAAAAACATATTGGGTGCAGCCTTGGATGTTTTGTCAACAGAACCACCACCTCTTGATCATCCTCTTATGGGCTTAGATAATTGTCTTATCACTCCGCACATTGCCTGGGCAGGTCTGGAGGCCAGGGAGCGTTTATTGGATATTACTATTGAGAACATTACAAGTTTTTTGAAAGGGACTCCTCAGAATGTAGTTGTTTGATTAGGTTATTGGGTTATTGGGTTATTGGGTTATTGGGTTATTGGGAAGATAAATCGATCTGTAAAATTTGCAAAATTCCTGACTGCCGGAGGAAGTTGCGTGCCTTAAATGCTTTGAGCTCGCTCTTCAATTAATCTTAACCCACCCATCTCTTTTTTAGAAATTGAAAAAAACGGCCTGTTTCAAAATAATTTAACAGTGTAGAAACATACTGCTTATTAATGTTTCCTAGATATTTCTCTAATATTGTTTGCGAAAAACTTATATTTGCGGAGTTTTTTTCAAAAGGACTTGTTTATCAAGACTTTTTAAAAGAACTTTAATTGGAATTATTTTTATTTAACGCTAGATCTAACTTTCTAAAAAAGTAAATTTTTGAGTTATGCAAGGTAAAGGAGTAGTAAGGTTCTTCCTTATTCTGATGACAGTGGTGACAATGTGGCAATATTTTCTTACCATCCCAACTCGCAAAGTAGAGAAGGAGGCAGAAGAATATGCAAGAACTGCCAGTGCCAACATTGAGGATGAACTACAGCAGAATGCGGTGTTCAAACAAAGTAGAACCGCCTATTTGGATTCTATGTCTACTGAAGAAATTATGAAGGTTCCTTTAGTGAAATCATTCACTTATCAGGAGCTTAAATCACAGCAGCTGGCATTAGGATTGGATCTCAAAGGAGGCATGAGTGTTGTACTTCAGGTTAATTTACAAGAATTCATCATTGCATTAGGAAATGGTTCTCAAGACCAAACTTTTAGAGACGCGTTAGAACAAGCAAGCGAAGCACAAAAAAGTGCTCAAGCCGACTATATTACTTTATTTTCAGATGCCTGGAGACAATTGGCTGATGGCCGAAGACTGGCCTCAATATTTGCATTAAATGAATCATTAAGTGATCAGGTAAACTTTGAGACATCAGATGGTGAAATGACGCGTATCCTGCGTCAAAAAGCCAACGAAACAGTTGATTTAACTTTTAAACTACTAAAAGAACGTATTGATAAACTTGGGGTAACCCAGCCAAATGTTTCTCTGGACGCAAGCCGTGATATCATCGTAGTTGAATTGCCAGGTATTGATAACCCTGAGCGGGCCAGAACATTCTTACAAGCAGCAGCTAATCTGGAATTTTGGAATGTTTATCGGGTTAGTGATGCAGGAATTGCAGGAGCCTTTGAAAGTGCCAACCAAAGATTAGCACAAACCACCGGGACTACCGTTGAAAGAGAGATTTTAAGAGTAGATACTTCTTATGTCGTAGATAGCCTTGGAAATACAGATTCTACCCAAATTGCTAAGCTTGATACCGTTTATAATCAATTCAACTTTGCACAAGGACCTTTATTTGACCTCTTAACGATTAACAGAGGTACTTATGGACCTTCCACTATGGGTATTGCTGAACGCAACAAGCGCAACACAATTGATTCTCTATTAGCCAAGCCAGATATCAGAAGGTTATTCCCTAGAGATGTAATGTTTAGATGGTCTAAAGATCCGATTCGAGATATAGAGTCCAATGAGCCTACAGACTTATATGAGTTATATGCTCTAAAAATGGAACGTAGTTCAGATGAAGCTCCGCTTTCGGGAGATAAAGTTACTGATGCAAGGGCTAACCCAGACCCACAGACCAATAGAGTACAGGTTTCTTTGACTATGAATGGTGAGGGTGCCAGAATTTGGGGACAAATGACTACAGCTGCTGCACAGGATAATAATCGTGAAATAGCTATTGTATTGGATGATGAAGTCGTTTCAGCTCCAAGCGTACAAAACCCGATTACCAATGGTAATTCTTCCATCACCGGTAATTATAGTATTCAGGAGGCAAAAGACCTTGCCAACATTCTTCAGATCGGACGTTTGCCTGCGCAAACACAGATTATTCAGGAATCATTGGTAGGTCCATCTTTAGGACAAGATAACATTAACCGAAGTATCACTGCCTTGATTGCAGGATTTGGTTTGGTATTGATCTTTATGATTTTGTACTATTCCACTGGTGGTATCGTTTCTATCATTGCCTTATTCCTGAACTTATTCTTCATCTTTGGTGCATTGGCTTCTTATGGTACCGTACTTACTTTACCTGGTATTGCGGGTATCGTATTAACGATCGGTATGGCGGTGGATGCCAACGTGATCATCTATGAACGGATACGGGAAGAAATACGAGAGGGTAAAACGCTGTTTGCGTCCATTCAAGATGGTTTCCAGAATTCTTATTCTGCCATCATTGACGCCAACGTAACCACCATTTTAACCGCATTCGTACTAGCCTACTTCGGACTAGGTCCCATTAAGGGATTTGCTGTTGTATTGATCATTGGTGTTCTTTCATCTCTGTTCACAGCAGTTTTGGTAGGTAGGATGGTTATTGAATGGTGGACTAAGAAAAGAGGAATGGCCTTCAGCACACCTTTCTCCAAAAATGCATTGGCACATCTAAAAATTGATTGGTTGGGTAAAAGAAAGGTCGCCTATATGATTTCAGGAGCCATAATTTTGGCGGGTATGATTTCATTCTTCACCAGAGGCTTTGAACTGGGAGTAGATTTCAAAGGAGGATATTCTTATAATGTCACCTTCGAGCCAGGTACTGATGTTGAAGTGGCTACGCTGCGTGAAAGTTTAACTACTGCCTTCGGAAGCAGACCTACGGTAAAAGCGGTAGATACAGACAATACATTTAACGTAGTGACTGATTACCAGGTGGATAATACCGATGAGGATGCACCAAATCTCGTAATGCAAAAACTGCATGAGGGAGTTGAAGCAGCTATTGGTCAATCCTTAGTATTCGACAATTTCAAAAACGCTGATGGATCAGGAACCCACGTAACCAGCTCCGCTAAAGTAGGACCAACTATTGCGGATGATATTAAAACCTCCTCATTATATGCAGCCATTTTCGCGCTATTGCTGATTTTCTTATACATCTTTATACGGTTCAGCAAATGGCAATACAGTATGGGTGCGGTAGCTGCACTATTCCATGATGTTTTGATTGTATTGAGTATTTTCAGTATTGGGCGAGGCCTTCTCCCATTCTCTATGGAAATCGACCAAAACTTCATTGCAGCCATTCTAACAGTAATCGGTTATTCCATTAACGATACCGTGGTTGTATTTGACCGTATCAGAGAATATCTGAATACTTATTTGAAAGATACTAAGGAAGAAGTCATCAATAAAGCCGTTAACAGTACGGTCAGTCGTACGGTAATTACTTCATTAACTACCTTCCTGGTGGTAGCCATTTTGTTCTTCTTCGGAGGATCAAGTATCAGTGGTTTTGCCTTTGCCTTGATGGTAGGTATAATCGTGGGTACTTACTCCTCAATCTTTGTAGCCACACCAATTATGTCAGATCTTTCTGGTGATGAGTTGCGCGCCAAAGATACCAGAAATAAAAAGGGTAAAACCAGTATGACAAAAGTGGCTTCAAAGGCTAGATAAATTTCGTTAATGAGTTGAATCATAACTCGTTCCTCGTTATGATTCAACTCAAATTCTCTTTTAGGGGATGATTTTTAAGAAAAATTAATTTTTCTTAAAAATCATCCCCTAAAAAATAATATTGAGTGAGGAATCTGCCTGAGGCGGATTCCTCACTCTCTTTTTAATATCTTTCGTCGGCCAGCTAACGTCAGTCAAAACAAAGCCTTTCCTAAAGCTGTTTTTTCTTGTATATTAGACTCATTAAGAAATCAATTTGCCGTCTATGGGATACAGAAACGCTTCCTTTCTTTTATTTCTTGTTTTTGCACTTGCTTCCTGCACCTACACTCTCAAGGTCAAAGATGGATCTATGGCAGTAGATCGAAAGCAATATTCAGTAGCAGAAAAATTGCTAAAAAAGGAATATAATAAAGAAAAAAGCAGGGTAGAGAAAGGTAAAAAGGCCTTCTTATTGGGGCAGACTTACCAGGAATTGAATGAAAGTGAAAAATCCATGCAATGGTTTCAGACTGCCTATGACAATGGTTATGGGGTTGATGCCTTAAAAGAGCTGGCTTATACACAAAAAAAAGCGGAGCAGTATAAAGAAGCGATGCTCACTTTTAAAGAACTCGGTCTTGAAATAGGTAGTCCTTATGAATATCGAAGAGAAATTGCCGCTTGCCAGATTGCCCTTGGCTGGAAAGAAATAAAGCAAACGGAATACACCGTTAAGCCTTTAGATTTTAACAGCGGATATGCTGATTACTCCCCTACCCTTTTTAAGGATAATAAATTAGTGTTTACCTCAGACCGTACGGGAAGCACAGGCGATGATGTCTATAATTGGACGGGAAATGCCTTTTCAGATCTTTATGTTGTAGACCTTAATTCAGAATCCGTTTCTCGATTTGATTTAAGCATCAATACACCGGATAATGAGGGTACGGTAACTTTTAGTTCGGATTATCAGGAAATGTATTTCACTCGCTGCTATGGAGGAAAAAAAGAAGATTCCTACTGCAACATCATGAAATCCACCTATTCCAATGGTGCCTGGGGTATACCGGAAGCATTGGATTTATTTGAAGAAAAAGAGATTAATTATGGTCACCCTAGCCTTTCAGCTAATGGCCAATATCTTTATTTTTCCTGTAATCATCCTGATGGATGGGGAGGTTATGACATCTATGTTTGTGAACGTCTTCCTTCAGGTGAATGGAGTCTCCCTAATTTGATGGGTCGTTCAATCAATACCATAGGCAATGAAAAATTCCCATTCATTGACAAAGATACCCTTTACTTTAGCTCTGATTTTCATCCCGGAATGGGAGGGCTGGATATTTTCAGAACCTTTAAATTAAATAATGGAAGCTGGGGACCTGCTTTTAACCTCAAGCCGCCTATCAACTCCGGAGGGGATGACTTTGGATATTCTATTGATTATGCTTCCCCAAAAACAGATCCCGATCTTTATCATGTAGGTTATTTTTCATCCACCAGAATAGAAGGATTAGGAGGGGATGATATTTATAAATATGAAAAAAGATATGTGCCACCGCCGCCCCCACCCCCAGTAGCTGAAAATGAGCCTCCTGTAGTGGAAGAGTATAAAATAATTCTAGAGGGCTATGTTTTAGAAAAAATTTATGAAAACCCCAATGATCCCAATTCTAATGTTTTAGGCCGTAAACCTCTTCCGGAAAGTAAGGTCGTGGTTAATTTTAGAAGCAGAAAAGATACTATTTCAATAGGTGAAGACGGTTTTTTCACCCTGGAACTAGAAGAAGATTCCGATTACCAATTTGTTGCTTCCAAACCTGAATATTTAACCAATCAGGAGGATTTTACTACTAAAGGAATTGGTCGAGATCCTAATATGAAGGTTCAAAAATTTGAAATAGAAATAGTTTTGGATCAAATCTTCTTTGATACAGAAATTACCTTAGAAAATATCTATTATGATTTTGAAAAATGGGATATTCGTGAGGATGCCAAACCTACTTTAGATGAATTGGCTAAAAATCTTGAACTTAATCCTAGTATTCGCATTCAACTAGGCTCACATACGGACTGTCGTGGTGGAGATAACTACAACCTGGGTTTGTCTCAAAAAAGAGCTCAATCGGCCGTAGATTACCTGATTGAAAAAGGCTTAGATCCCAATCGCCTATTGGCCAAAGGATATGGAGAAGAAACACCTGAGGTGGATTGCCTTTGTAACCGCTGTACAGAAGAGCAACATCAGGAAAATCGAAGAACAACATTTAAAATTATAGAATAAATAAAAAAGGCGCTCTGAAGAGCGCCTTTTTTATTTATTCTATAATTAGTAGAAGTCCTGAATATAATAATTCCTTGTTGCTGCTGATCCTCACAATAAACTCTCCCCCACCAAAGCTACTTAAATCCAATTGAAATTGATGCTGCATTTGTTTGGCAGATGCCAATCTTAACAATCTTTTCCCACTTAAGTCAAATATCTCTAAATGCAATGATCGACTTTCTTTTAAAAATACCCTGGCCTGTGCAATATCTAATGCCGGATTAGGAAATAATTTTACTTCATTCAGTAAGTCAGATTCAAAAACGGAGGTTAACATTACTTCATCTTCTGCAGTACATTGATTCTCATCGGTAACCGTCACCCCGAATTGAACACCCCCAATTCCTTCTATCTCTGATCCAATTTTACCATTACTCCACCTGTATTGATAATTAGGTACACCCCCAAAAGCTATAGCCCGGAGTAAAGTACTTTCTTCCTGACTGATGGGTGGGATAATGTTTATTTGCACACTAAGTGAATCTGGCTGCCCCACAGAAAAGGATAGCTCTTTCCTGCATTCATTTTGATCTACCACAACCATCTTATAGGTCCCTGCTCTAAGATTGGTGACACTATCAACACTACCAGGAATCGTTTGTCCATCTCTTTGCCACAAATAACTATATGGAGCAAGTCCTCCCGTGGCTAGGGACAATGCCTTTCCATCCACAGCACCAAAACAAGAGGCATCAATAACCTGAAGAGCAGGTTCCAGGATGGGAAGATCTGGCTCTTCTATTTCAAAGGTTGGGAAAACAGTAGTACAATTATCTGCATCTGTAACCGTAAGTGTATAGGTACCTGCCCCAAGTTGAGTCTGATCTTCGAAAGTACTACCATTACTCCAGTTGTATTCAAAAGGAGGTTTACCACCAGTAAGAGTAAGCAGGATGGCTCCCTCATCTCCTTCTTTACATTTGGCAGGAAATATTTGCAATAGAGAGTCCACTAAGTTCAAAGGATTCCCATTATCTCGTACCGTAAGATTGGAGAGCGTTCTTTCACAACCATTTTTATCCATTAGTAATAGTTCATAAGTTCCTATTTCAACGTTCATCAAACTGGGTGTATTGGAAATAGAGTCCCCTGCCGAGTTTGTCCATTTATAGGTGTAAGGACCAGTTCCTCCGACTGGGTTTACAAATACAGCCCCATCTGCTCCACCCACACAGGTAACATCTTTTATATTGTTTAATGAAACGCTAAGAATTGCTGGCTGATTAATGGATTTATTCTCGGAAATAATGGTACAACCATTTCGATCTGTAATGGTCACCCGATAATTTCGAGCCACAGGCAGGCCAGTACAAACTACACTATCATCCAAGGTAGTCACCCGATGATTGTTACTAAAATGAAAAGTATAGGGAGCTCGCCCACCACTCACTTTTGCTGTCATTTGTCCATCTGAAGCGCCATTACAGCTAATATCGTCAACATAAAAAGAATCTAGACTCAACTGGATACTGGCATCCTTTACTTTTATGGTTGGAGCAGCCTCGGCACAATTATTTGCATCGGTCACTTCTACGGAATAATCACCAGGACTAACATTTTGGATACTTTTGGCGACCGTACCATTATTCCATAAATATTTGTATGGTGGCGTTCCTCCAAACACCTCCGCCTGTAAAAGGTTAGTGGTATCCCCAGAGCAAATATTACCCACATTCAAATCAATAGCCACATTCAAGACTTGTGGTTCTTCTATAGTGATATTCGTTTCAAAAGAACAATCATTTGCATCCTTTACCTGTACCCGGTAGGAACCTGCCGGTATATCAAAGACACTTTCTGTCTCTTGCTCAAGGTCATCCCAATCAAATTGATAGGGAGGGATACCTCCTGTAGTTTGCAATTCAATAAAACCAGTGGCCTCTCCTTTACATTTAATAGGTCCTACATCTATAACCGTACTTACTAAAGGTTCAGGACTTTTTAAGACCAATGTATCTGTGATCAGCTGACAGGAATTACCATCAGTAATCGTAAGCACATAAAAGCCGTCTTCTAAGCCTGAGCGATTTTTTTGGGTATTTCCATCGCTCCATCTATATTGGATAGGTGCCGTTAAATTTCCATCCACATTTAAAGATATCAATCCATCAGATCCTTGAAAACAGGTAGCTGGTCGAAGGTCAATTTCTGCTTCGATAGCTTGAGGGGCATCCACAACAATGGTGGTATCATAAATACATCCGTCACCATCGGTAATGACCAAAGGATAAGATCCAACCCCTAAATTGCTTAAAGTATTTCCGCTTTCACCATTTTCCCAATCATAGCTAAAGGGAGCAGTTCCATTAGGCTGCAACTCGAGGCTTCCATTTTCTTTCCCTACACAGTCAGGTTGTTCAATAATAGTTGTCAAATCCAGGATGGAGCTAGCACTGAGCTGCACCGTAAAGGTATCTGTAAAACATCCACTGGCATCTCTGACCACCAGGTCGTATCGACCTACCCCTAAATTTTGTAAAACGCTATCTGTTCCTCCATTACTCCAATCATAAATATAAGGTGCAGTACCCCCATTGACACTTACCGCAATTTTGCCTGTCATATCTCCAATACAGGTCGGTTGACTAATTTCTTGTAATTGAACTTCAAGAACATCGGGTTCCCCAATAGTATAGGTTTCAGTCTTAAAACAACCATTAAAATCTGTGACCAGGATGGTATAATCCCCTTTTCCTAACTGTTGGACAAGGGGTGCTTGCACACCATTCGACCACTCATACTTATAGGGTCCTCTACCCCCAATCGTGGAAATACGGATAGAGCCATCTACATCGCCAAAACAACTTATATTTTTTAAAGAATCTAAAAATATTTCCAAGGGTGCCGGGGCCTGTAATAAAACCGAATCTGTGTTGGTACAGCCATTATCATCAGTAACAGTAACCTTGTATTGTCCCACTCCAATTCCTTCTAAGTCTTCCGTTGCTTGTCCTGAACTCCATCTAACATCAAATTCTGGTTTTCCTCCAAACACACTTAGGTTTATACTTCCATTATTACTATCAAAGCAACTAGGTGCAGTCTGCTCAAAAACCAACTTTAATGGATCGGCCTCGTTTATTAATATGTCTTCAATAATATTCTGACATTCCCCTTCAGTGACCGTAACACTATATAATCCACCTGGAAGACTATCGATACAACTGGTAGTATCGCCGGTACTCCATAAAAACCGGGGATTTACCCCCAACTCTACATCAATACAAATCTGACCATCGGAAGCACCAGCACAAGATACTTCCTGTACGACCGGAGTATTTAATACCGCATCAGGGCCATTTACCAAAACAGAGCGAACGACAAATTCGCAGGAAGCTGAAGAGCCATCAGAGACAGTTATGTCATAAGCCCCCTGACTTAAACTATCCAGGAGGAATGTGCCGGCATTGACAATAGAGTCACCACTAATTCCACTAGTTCCTGACCAAAAATATCGGTAAGGAGGAGCACCACTTAAAGGAGTAATCGTTATTTGTCCATCATTTCCCCCACATTGACTAACCGAACTAACTGATCTTTGGACTCCTAATAAACCATCGGTATTTGTTATCACAACTGTATCTGTAGAAATACAACCATCCGCATCAGTCACTCGAAGCCCCAAACTCAAAGATTCGTTTCGCTCCGAAGGAGCCTGTAGGGTAACCGAATCTGTTTGTTCGCCATTTTCCCATAAAAATTGGAAGGGGCCATTCCCTTCATCAATTTGTACTTTTACCTGTTGAATGCCCTCATTACAAAGTCCAAATTCTTTGGCAGGAGAAAAAGAAATGGCTGGTCCTGAGGAAAATCGAATTTCTAAACTATCCTGGTCAATACAACCTTCACTACTTTCCATCAGGAAATAAATGACAGTTTGCTCAGCGGGATCCACTATATTTGAGTTCAACAATTGATCTTTTTGAACCGGGAAAGTATCAGAGAAAAATAATTGGCCACCGGTAAAATTCAAATCTTCAATCGGAACAGAATTCAAATCCAATAATTGTCCCTGGCACACAGAGGGATTCATTTCCAAACTCAAATTAGGATTAGGGTTAACAATCACGATTACTTCAGATCGTTCTAAAGATCTACAACCAATACCTAATTCTTCTGCATAAAACCTGTATTCTATAGGGGCTGTAGTGTTATTAAGAGGTAGTTCCGGAAAAAAACAAGTTCCCAAAGGACCTACAATATCATCACCATCCCTAGAACCATACCACAGTATGAAATTTTCTGGGTCTGAAGGTACTGCACATATCATCGCCTGCTCTCCTGAACAAATGGTATCACCCTGAGTTACAGGGCTTGGCAATGCCGTATCATCCTCCATTCCATTACAATTATTATCAATGCCATCACAAGGAATTTCCTCAGCTCCTGGATTAAGGTTGGGATTGGCATCATTACAATCTAAGCCATTATCTACATATCCGGGAGGGACAAGGGCGGCACAACTCAAAATAAAGACATTTGGATCTCCATATCCATCCTGATCGGCATCTACATAAAAAGCCTGGTCAGGCCGTCCTAAATCTTCAGAGCCATAAAATACAATTTCATCCAGGGCAATATCTCCTTTGGACCCGTTCCCTTTCACTGCCACAAATCGAAATTGAAGATTAGCTCCATCCGGAAACTCTGCAAGAGATAAATACACTTTATTCCATTGCTCTCCCTGATTACCACCTCTTTCCCAAATTGATTGCCAGGAAAAGCCACCATCTTCGGAAACCTCAAATCTCAGCTGTCCTGTTTGAAAGCCAAACATGTGGTAATTAAAAGAAACATGGCAAGTATCCGTTCCTTTTTTATTCAATTGAATACAATTTGAAATCAGATAGGCTTCAGAGCCTTCACCACAAGGAGTATTTCCGGAAGCTTCCATATAAATGTAACTACCATCTCCACTTACATCTTCATCCGGCCCGGTCCCATTAGTTGGAGTACCAATAGAGGCAACCAACCAATCAAAATCATCATTTTCCTGATCATTCTGCCAAATTCCTTCAATATTACATATTAAGCCACAGGTAAATCCACATGCTGTTTGGTCATCAAAATCAGTTATTAAGCTTGGAGGTGGAGGCAAACATCCGGTAGTAACAAACAAGGGACAAGAATTGGTAGAAAACTGACCGGATTGTTCACAGAAGTTGCGCAGGTATATTTCGTATGGGGTATCCGGATCAAGACGCTCCAAAGCAAAGGGTGCACATCCATTAACTTGTACGACCTCTCCCTGGTCAGCAGCAAATCGGGTTCCAGGCCTGAATCCGGGAGGTCCATACTCTACAATAATTGGTCCACAATTATCCGAAGGCAGCCAATCAATGATTACTGTAGTGGTATCAACTTTTGCGATGTGGGCCTCTTGAATAGGTAAGCATTGTATCGGCTCAAAAACCAATTCAAAATATTCCAGTGTTCCTCCATCTTCAATTACATCATCACAAACTTGCAATGTCCAGATCCCATTTGGATCAGTTCTTTGGTCATTAAAATTAAGAAGGCTCTCTTCTGGAAGGTAAGGGCCATTTAAAAAGGGTGGAAAATCCGCTTCTATAGGGATACAGGATGTCACAGAGAAGGTGACATATCCATTACAATCAAAGGGATCATACTGACCAACATCATCATCTCCTCCTCCAACATCACTCATCAAAGACACTGAACGCCCACGTGGAGAGACAAGACTTATGTCCAAATCTCCTACCCAGGAATGACGAATTAATATTCTTACTTCTTTAAGAAATACATCCGTACCTAATTCAGTACCAGGAGCGTTGGTAACCTGAAAATCAAATTCATCTGGGTCTCCGACAGGGAGATTTTCAGGACAACTCAAATCCCGTATAGGCAAGGCACTATTACAAGGGAGGGGATTAGGTAAAGGTGATGATTGTGCTGAAAGCCTAAATGTAACTGCATTAATACTAAACAAAATAAGAACCAGGGATTGTAGCCTTCTTCTCATTTTTCCGTTTTTTTTTGGGAGTATTAAATATAATCCTTTGGTTTTACACTGTAAATTAAAGCTCCTGTAGTATCCAAGGCCAAAAGACAACATCATTATACTCTAACGGATATTAAGTCTTAGAGCGTGTTTATAATAATAGACTTAATCCGGTTTTTGGGTGAAATAATTACGTACTGTAAAGTAATAGGAATAATTCCAATTTAAAAAAAAGCAATAAGTCCTTTTTTGTCAAATAGTCATAAAAAGCAAAAAAAATAGGGTATGTTGAAAACACACCCTATTTTTTATAACAAAAATTCCGATATTTTACTATCCCACTACGATATTAATCATTCTTTTGGGGACAACAATTACTTTTCTAACGGTTTTACCTTCTAACCATTTTTGGATGTCCTGATTGGCAACGGCCTCTTTTTCCAAGTCTTCCTTACTCGCGTCTGCAGGAAATTCAGCTGTTGCTCTTTTTTTGCCATTAATGCTAATAGGATATTCAATGCTATCCTCAATCAAATATTCCTCATTCAATATTGGATAAGAAGCATGATGAACACTACCACCACCTTCTAATTTGTACCACAATTCCTCAGCCAAGTGAGGAGCAAAGGGAGCGATTAAACGCACCATTTCTTCCAATATCAATTTGTTATTACTGTTGATTTTTTTGAAATCATTAGTGGCTACCATAAAAGCACTGACACAAGTATTAAAAGAGAATCGTTCAATATCATCACTTACCTTTTTGATGGCAGTATGCAAAATTTTCAATTCTTCTTTTGATGGTGTACCTTCCTTAACCAACCAATTACCATTGCGATCAAAAAACAAGCCCCAAAATTTTCTCAAAAACTTGCTAACTCCATCTATTCCCTGAGTGTCCCAAGGTTTGGCTTGCTCAATAGGTCCCAAAAACATCTCATACAAGCGGAAACAATCAGCGCCATATTGCTCTACCACATCATCCGGATTGATAACGTTGTATTTAGATTTTGACATTTTCCCCACTTCTGAATGAGTAGTCATAATCATTTTAACGGCTCCATTTTTTGGAGTAAAATTACCATTTTTGAATACGCCACTGGGGCTTTCAAAAACAGCATCATTGTATTCTGGTCTCCATCCAATAAAATTTTCAATCCCCTCATTATCCAAATGCGAATTATCTGAACCGTATTCACTTACATAATCAACCAAAACGGGGATAGGAATAAATTCTTTACCATTTCTTTCTTCTGTTTCCTTCAATTCAGCACTGACAAAACGATACTGACTGCCCTCTTTTTGTTTTTCCAAGAAGATAAATTCAATTACTCCCTGGATCATCCCCTGATTGATCAATTTGCGGAAGGGTTCTTTAGTAGGCACCAATCCTTTGTCGTACAAAAATTTATGCCAGAATCGAGAATACATCAAATGTCCCACGGCATGTTCTGTTCCTCCGACATACAAATCGACATCTTTCCAGTAATTTATGGCCTTCTGATCAGCAAACTCTTCATTATTTTTAGGATCCATATAGCGCAAAAAATACCAGGAGGAGCCTGCAAAACCAGGCATGGTATCCGTTTCGCGGGTATATCCATTGTCCAAGTTCACCCATTCTTTAATCCTTCCCAAAGGAGAAGTAGTTCCAGAAGCCGGTTGAAAATCATTAGAATCCGGCAATTCCAAAGGCAATTCACTAATATCCAAGGGATAAGCAACCCCATCTTTATCATAAACAATGGGAAAGGGCTCGCCCCAATAACGCTGGCGGCTATAAATGGCATCTCGCAATTTATAATTCACCTGAGGTTGTCCAATCCCCATTTCCTCCAATCTATCATTAATGGCTTGAATAGCGTCCATGACTTCCATTCCATTCAAAAAGTCGGAATTGATCATTTTTCCCTTCTTATCTTCAATACTGGCACCTTCATACATTGATTTATCAATGATATCAATAATGCGCAATCCATATTTTTCGGCAAAACGGTGGTCACGTTCATCATCGGCAGGTACAGCCATGATACAGCCGGTACCATAATCTTTCAATACATACTCCCCTATCCAGATGGGAATTTTTTCATTATTAAAAGGATTGATGGCAAAAGACCCAGTAAAAGCCCCTGTCACTTCCTTGGTTTCGGACATGCGCTCCCGCTCGGATCTGGATTTGACATAATCTAAATATTGGCTGATCTCTTCTTCCTGATTAGGAGTAGTAATTTCCGCTACCCAATCATGTTCTGGGGCAATAACCATAAAAGTGGCTCCAAAAATGGTATCTGGGCGGGTAGTATAAATTTCTATTTTACGATCAGAGCCTTCGATTTCAAAAAATACCTGAGCTCCGGTAGAACGGCCAATCCAGTTCGACTGCATTTTTTTCATAGCCTCAGACCATTCCAAGTCCTGCAAATCATTCAACAAACGCTCAGCATAGGCGGTAATGCGCAAAGACCATTGCAACATAGGTTTGCGCTCTACAGGAAAACCTCCTCTTTCAGATACCCCATCTTTAACTTCATCATTAGCCAAAACAGTACCCAAGGCTTCACACCAGTTAACATAGGTCAATTTTCGGTAGGCCAAACGATAGTTCATCAAAATATCATTCTGCTCCTTGGCTGTCATTTCCACCCACTCCTGGGCAGTAAATGAAATGCTTTCACTGTTGGCTGCCTGAATTCCCTGGCTGCCATTCTGTTCGAAATGCTCCTTCAAAATCGAAATGGGAACGGCTTTGTCTTTTTCAGTATCATAAAAATGCTCAAACAATTGCAAGAAAATCCATTGGGTCCACTTATAAAAGGAGGGCTCACAAGTTCTCACTTCCCTATCCCAATCGAAGCTAAAGCCCAAATTTCCCAATTGCTGCCGATAGCGGTCTATATTTTTATTGGTAGAAATGGCCGGATGAACACCATGCTGCAATGCATATTGTTCAGCAGGCAAGCCAAAGGCATCATAGCCCATCGGATGAAGCACATTAAACCCATTCATACGTTTATAGCGAGCAAAAATATCTGATGCGATATACCCCAAGGGATGACCTACATGCAGACCTGCCCCTGAAGGATAAGGAAACATATCCAAAACGTAAAATTTTGGCTGTTCGCTATTATTATCCACCTTATAGATTTGGTGGTCCTCCCAATACTTCTTCCATTTAGGTTCAAAATCTCGTGGCTTATAGTCCATGGCTTGAATAATGTATATTAGTTAAAATCGAATTGGCAAAAAGTTTGCCAGTAACAAAATTATGGTCTCAACAATAATTTTTCAGACATAATTCCAAAATTGGGCAAAATCTTGACAAAATATTCGACCTCTAAAATTATTTTTTATTGTGCTTTGCTTAATTTAGGTTGCGAAAATAGCCAAAAATATCTAGTTTTTGTAGGCAAAATCATCAAGATTAGCAATACAATGAAATAAATAATATCATTTCTCAAAATCAAAATCCGCATGTTATGAAACGCAATCCAAAGACAATAATAGTCCCCATTTTTATACTCAGCTTAATCCTTTCAAATTCATTAGAAGGACAAAACACGGTTCCTCCAAATGATGGCACAATGGAGGCCTATATATCCATGGGGGATGATGTTCAAATGATAAACACCTTTGATTTTAGATATGAGGGTGTCAAAGGCACTCCTTATTTATATGAAGATTGGCAAAAGGGATATGTCAACTTTAAAAACAAAAAAGAAGAAGAAGCAAAAACCTTCAAAATGAATATCAATCTTTACGAACATACTCTTTTTGTTGTGCTCTATAATGGAACTGTTGGGACATTACCCAGCCAACATATTGAGGATGTTAATTTTATTATTGAAGAGAACGGAGAGGCCACAGAACGAAAATTTATTCCTCTACCAAGAAAACAAGTTGAAGGTCTTAAGGTTCCCGGACTTGGATTTTATCAGATAGTCCATAAGGGCGAATATCTTTTATTAAAAAATTACCGCAAAATATTTCAGGAGGCTGATTACAAAGGAGCTTATAGTACTGATGTCAGATATGATGAATACAAGGATGAGAAAAAATACTTTTTTTCAAAGGATGGAACCACCTTCGAGAAGTTAAAGTTAAAGAGCAAAAATCTGGAAAAAGCTCTTCCAAAACATGCATCTGACATCAAAAAAACAATTAAGGAAAAGAAACTTAATTTATCAAATGATGAAGATGTCAAAACACTTTTAATAACTTTAGAAAATAAAAGCTAAGCCAAGGAGTTCTTTTTTATAAGTAAGCCTTAATCGCAATAAGGCTTTAATCAGAGATTTTGCATTTAATAATAAATTTGTGTTTCCATGCCATCTTCAGAAGAACTCGGTCAAAATGAGGCTCTATTGGAAAACCTCAAACAAATTGTCCTCGACAATCTTCAAAACGAGCAGTTTACAGTCAGCAGCTTATCAAAGCAGGCAGGCATCAGCAGGTCTCATTTACACCGAAAATTAAAATTATTAAAAGGACAATCTATCAGCCAGTTTATTCGAGAGGTTCGCTTAGAGGAGGCCATGAAAATGCTGGTAAAAGATGTCGGAACCTCTTCTGAAATTGCCTATAAAGTGGGCTTTAGCAGCTCTTCCTATTTTCATAAATGCTTTCTTGATTTTTATGGTTTCACTCCCGGAGAAGCTAAGAAAAGGCAAGGTGAACAAAAAATAGACCCTGGAGTCTATGAAAATAAAAACCAGGAATCAGATTCTAGTTTAGCAGATCAAATGACGAGCAGGAAAAATTTTGGGATTTTTTTAATTTTTGCTGTTGCCCTGGCCTTAGTTTTTGTCCTTAGATCCTTAAATTTATTTCCTGTAAACCAAGAGAATATATCTATTGCCATATTACCTTTTGAGCAGCAAGAGGATCAATTAAATGAAGAATATCTTTCAGCAGGAGTTCATGATGCACTGATAAATGAGTTGGGAAAAATTCCAGGATTCCGTGTCATTTCAAAAACTTCAAGTGTAAAATATCTTGACAGTAATATTCAAATGTCAAAAATAGCTAATGAACTAGAAGTCAATTGGCTATTAAAAGGAAGTGTATCCTTAGAAGATAATAACCTAAAAGTTAAAGTTCGCCTGCTTGGAGCTTTCCCAAACGAAGAGATTATTTGGACTAAAGATTATGATCAGGCTTTTAGTCAAATATTATTTGTCCAAAAAGATATGGTCAAGAACATCATTGACAAGGTGAAAGGGAAAGTACCTCAGCCTCAGGCAAATCAACTAAACCAGGCAAAAAAAGTAAATACGGAGACCTATAAAAATTATTTAAGAGGGATGTATTTCCTTAATAAAGGAGATAAGGCAGGGTTTGAAAAAGGAATAGGTTTTTTACAAAAAGCTATTGAACTTGATCCAGCCGATCCATATGCTTATGCGGGTATGGCTGTAGGGTATGGAATAATGGGACATGGCCCTGTATTTGAAAAAAATGCTCCCACCTTAGCCAGAGCTTCAGCCAAAAGAGCGCTTACTCTGGATGAAAATCTTGATAATGCCCACACCGCACTAGGAATGGTACACTTATATCAGGAGTGGAATTGGGCGGCTGCCGAAAGCTCTTTTAAAGAGGCTTTATTATTGAATCCAAACAACGAAATAGCCCATGCACATTATGCTTGGTTACATCTTCTCCTGGATAATTATGAAGAAGCCATTAAAGAAGCCCGGCTTGCCGTTGAAATAGATCCACTTTCCCCTACTTATACTGCCTGGTTGGCTTGGATACATGTTTTATTGGGCCATAATGAAGAAGCAATGATAGAGGTAAATAAATCCCTTGATCTCCAGAAAGGATTTCATTATGGCCATTTGGTCAAAGGTATAATTTATGTACGCCGTGGAGAATTTGTAAAAGCCATTGCAGAGCATAAAAAATTGCCTTCCACCAATAATATGTATCAAATTTCTCTCGCCATAACTTATGCCATTGCTGGTCAAACTGAGAATGCCTTAGCTTTATTCCATGATTTAGAAGAAAAGAGCAATGAGCAGTTTGTCAATCCCACTATAATGGGTATACTTTGTGCAAATCTTCATGAAGAAGATAAAGCATTTTATTATCTCAACATGAGTCTTGAAAATAAAGTCTACCCCTTGCCTTGGATAAAGTATTTTGATGGGATTGAGCTTCTTGAAAATGACCCGCGCCTTAAGGAATTGTTCCAAAAATTAAACCTGCCATTAAAACTATGGGCTTCAAATAGCCAGTGATAAAACATAAGATTGCTCCTTTCCAAAAAACAAGAGCCTTCCAGGTTTCTAATGGGATGCAACATAGTTTTTCAAAAATTTTCAATTATCTGCAACATAGTTAATACCTCCTAAGTCTTTGATTCCCTGATCTTTGCATAGAATCACATTTTAAGCTGTGGCCACATCTTAAATCAAAATTTCTCTAGGAATTCGTAACAAAAATTAAGAGATAATGAAAGTTTTAAAAATAATTCCAATTTATTTATTGGTAATAATTCTATTCATCTCATGTGATAAGGAAGATCCTCAACCCCAATCCTTGCCTTTTATCTTAAACTTTTTTTCTATCGGTGGCCCTGTAGATGGAGATGCAAGTTGTGGGAGTCCTCCCATTGTATTGATCAAACAAGAGGGAGCGGGTAGTGGTACTGTATTGGGAGATTTCGACTTTTTTTCACAATTCTGTAATAACCTCGCTACTGGGGAATATTTTGGCGGCCCCTCAGCCGAAGGCTATTTTACTGACTCCAATGGTGATCGAATATTTATTCAAGCTAGCGGACAAGTAATCCCTAGTACTCACCCTGATTACGACCTTGAATTTAAAGATCCTTTTACCATTGTTGGAGGTACTGGCCGATATGAAGGAGCTACAGGTAGTGGAATGACCGACAGTTTTGTAAAATTAGCTACAGGGCAGACTGATCACATCTGGACCGGAACAATAAACATAGTCAAATAAAGATTTGAATCATGAAAAAAACAATTCTTATATTCTTAGCCCTATTTTTAAACTTTTCCATAAATCTAAAAGGAGAAAAAGACGTCGAAATTTCCGAATCCTTCGAATGCACCTGGAAATCCTGGTTTAAGTATCCTAAAAATAATTCTAGTATTGAGGAGAATAAAGCTGTTTATGTCCGGGTAGATCCTTCCAGATACCAGGATATAGCGTTTATGGAATTATACATTAATGGCAAATTCATTCGCCGGGAGAATAGCTACCCTTTTGAATGGTGCAAGCCAAGTGGGTTTGGCGACAACTATTTACGCCGTCTGAAAAAGGGCACTTATAAATTAAAATGCAGAATAAAAGATAAGTGTGGCAAATATCACGAACTGAATTGTACCATTTTTATCAAAGGTCGAAGTACTAACAGACAGACCGGAAGGCAAAATTGTAGTTATACGGCCGGGATTAAATATCCACAAAATGGGAAAGCTTTTGCATTCGGATCAGATGTTTATGTCTTATTGAATGTTCAAGATCAACAAAACATCCTGTATACAGAACTTTTTATGAACGGCAAATTCATTCGTCGGGAAACCAGCTATCCTTATGAATGGGCCAAGGGTACAGGAAGTAATGATGCTTCCCTTAGGAACCTCAAGGCAGGTACCTACCGACTGAAATCAAGAGTTTATGACAAATGCGGGAAATACAAAGATTTCTATAGTACCTTCTATGTAAAAGGAGGTTCCCCAGCAGGAGATTACAAAAAAATATGCAAGCATAAAGTTGATTTTAAATACCCTCCGAACGGATACATATATGGCTATGGCAAACAGGTGTACGTGAAGATTGAAGCTGAGAACCATAAGGATATTGAAGAAGTCCAACTATATATGAATAATAAATTCATTCGTACTGAAAGAACTTATCCCTATGAGTGGGGAAAAAATCCAAATGACAATATTGACACAGAACTGAGCATGCCTAAACCTGGTGTGTATTATTTAAAATGTAAAGTAAAAACCAAATGTGGCGACTGGCACCAACATAGCATCCGAATCCGGGTAGTTGGATCCACTAATGATTAAAACATTATTTCTTTTTTCCAGGTTCTAAAGTAGGTCAATAATAGTATGGATTTGCCTTCAATAATCAAAAATTTGCTACTCCTTCCTCCACAAAATGGACTATGAATGAATAAAGATGCTTTGTCTTTATTTTTTGCAAATAATCAAAAATTCACGTATGTTACCAGGGTATCCTTTCAAAAGGGTACCCTTTTTTATAGCTCCATAACCATAAACCATTCAACATGATAAAAACAGCTATTCGTTTAGGTTTATTATTAGTAATAGGAATAGTGGCCTATAACTACTTTCTTGGATCACAGGAAGAAAAAGAAAGTTCGGAAAGAATTTTTCAGGAAGTAAAAAATCTGGGAAAGGCGACTTGGGGTTTACTCAAGGCAGAAAAAGAAAAGTTTGATCAAGGCAAATATGATGAAGCTCTCAGCAAAATTGGAGATATTTTTGATAAAGTAAAAGGGGAAGCCAGCAAATTGAAGGATAATAAAGCCTTGCAGGAAATTCGCGACCTGGAATTTGAACAGGAAAAACTAAAAGACCGCATCTCTACCACCGATATGGAAAGTAATGATCCGGAGGCTCAAAAACAACGAGAGGCTATTTCAGAAGAATGGCGTCGTATTTTGGATAAAACGGAAAAGGTAATGCAACAAATGGAGCAGCAGGAGAAATAATCTCGGGTATACGGGTTCACGGATATATGGAATCCGTATACCCGTCAATCCCTATACCCGTGATCACGGTTTACTCCAATGATGCTCTTATACACCTACGAATAGAAGAAATATTATCAATTAGAATGTTCCCTCGATAAGAAAAGGGGCCTTCAGCATAAAAGGCTTCTAGCCTGATAAAATAGGCTTTACTTTTAGGGGTAAATTTTACGGCTACCTTGGTCCAATCTTCCTCTTCTATAAAATCAGATTCATAGATCAATTGATCTTTGGATGCCCGACTGGGGCCAATATAAATTCTCAATTTTAGGGGATTGGCATATCTTCTACCAGCATAGGAATTGGAATGACCAATATCTAAGGAAAACAAGTAACATTCATTGGGCATCAAAGGAGACTTTAATCGCTGACCGATACTTTCATATG
Source organism: Saprospiraceae bacterium (assembly GCA_028285545.1). Classification (GTDB taxonomy): domain Bacteria; phylum Bacteroidota; class Bacteroidia; order Chitinophagales; family Saprospiraceae; genus JANQPA01. Next base: position 30,500 of record JANQPA010000042.1, read on the forward strand.
AACCATCCTCTCTAGTAATCAGCCCCACGAAGGTTTCACCCTCAGAGGCTTCTAAAATTACTCCCCAAGGGCCAGGCAAAATATCTGGTGTTGTTCGATCCGTACAAGGAAACCAGCCCACCGGTACAGAGGCATCCATTGGGATCCCTTCGAAAGAGGAATTGTTTAAAAAAATCTGCCCTTGAACATATTGAAAATTAAAGAGTATAGTAATTAGTAGGATCAGTAATTTTCGCATGGATTTTTTTAATTTAGCTTTTCAAATGAAAATACACTGAATGTCTGAGTATTCTGATAAGTCAACGAAAAGAACTAAACCAAATTACACTTATTCTATCATAAGTGTAGCATTAGTTCTTTTTCTTCTGGGGTTTTTTGGGCTAATTATTTTACATGCCCAAAGGTTGATCGTCGTTTTTAAGGAAAAAGTAAATATTATAGTAGAATTAGAAGAAGGTACCCTACAAAATGAAATCGATAGTTTTCAGTTAAGCCTGGCTGAATATCCTTTTATCAAAGAAGGGTCTATAAGTTTTATTAGCAAAGAAGAGGCTGTTGACTTAATGCAGCAAGAATTTGGCGAAGATTTTCTAAAATTAGACCTTCCCAATCCATTTTTTGATGTTATTACCTTCAATGTAAGAGCCAGTTATTTAGAACAGGATAGCTTACAAAATATCAAAAGTGACTTAATGGGCTATGAGATGGTCAATAATGTCTTTTACCAGGAAAGTCTTACAGATAATATTGGAAAAAATATCCGTCGATTGGGATTCCTGGCCTTAGGAATATCTCTGTTTTTTATTTTTGTGGCCATTACCTTAATTCACAACACGATTCGACTAGCCCTCTACTCCAATCGTTTTTTAATAAAAAATATGGAGCTTGTAGGGGCAAATTGGGAGTTTATCAGCAAACCTTATTTAATGAGGGCCATTGTACAGGGTATCATAAGTAGTTTATTAGCAATAGCCGCCTTAATTGGTATTATGTATTGGTTTTGGTTGGATATTCCAGAAATTCAAGAGTTAAGAGATATCCCAGGATATATTGCTCTCGGAGTCTTCCTGATAGCAATCGGCATTCTGATTAATACCTTAAGTACTTATCTTGTCGTTAATAAGTATTTAAAGATGAGAATAGATGATTTGTATTAAATAAACTATATTCGCGAAAAGTATTCCAAACCATAGAATAAGTGAGATGAGTAAAAATAAACCACCCAAGAAAAAAGTGGTTGTAACAACAACTAATAAGAAAGCAGAAGTTAGTCAGCATAAAAAACCAAGTGGGAAAAACACTAAAAAGGTTAAGCCCACCGTATCCACCAAAGGAAAGACTCGAAAAAAGGCTGCTGTTCCAAAGCAGGAATTGATCTTCAACCGCAAGAATTATTTGTTTATGGGTATTGGGGCTTTGCTTGTAATTTTGGGGATGTTCCTCATGAGTGGAGGTGCTATGCCCAGTCCTGACGTATGGGACGAAAGCAGAATATATGGTTTTAGACGGACCGTATTAGCTCCTATCTTTATTCTAGCCGGATTAGGTGTAGAAATTTATGCCATTTTCAAAAAATAATATAAATGTCAGAGTTGATTCAGTCAGCCCTTTTGGGCTTGATCCAGGGACTGACTGAGTTTTTGCCGGTTAGCAGCAGCGGACACCTTGAATTGGCAAAGGCTATCTTTAAAGATCAAAATCTTCATCAGCCAGGAATGCTGATGACAGTTACCCTTCATGCAGCTACAGCCTTTAGTACCATAGTAGTTTTCTGGAAAGATATTGGGCTGATTCTTAAAGGGCTATTTTCTTCACAATGGAATGAAGAAAAAGCTTTCTGTATTAAGATATTGATTTCTCTGATTCCAGCAGCGGCCATTGGGCTTCTTTTCGAATCTCAGATTGAGGCTCTTTTTAGCTCACAAATCCTTTTTGTTGGTCTTATGTTATGGGTCACAGGAATCCTATTATATTTTGCTGATAGAGCTAAGAATACCGAAAAGAAAGTAAGCTATTCCACTGCTTTCCTGGTAGGAATTTCCCAGGCCATTGCCATTCTTCCAGGGATTTCACGCTCAGGAGCTACCATTTCTACCAGCGTCCTTTTAGGAATTGATAAAGAACGAGCCACACGTTTTTCTTTTTTAATGGTTATTCCCCTAATTCTGGGAAAAATGATTAAGGATATAACAAGTGGGGAATTATCCCAAGCCACGTCTTCAGAATTAGCCTTGGGGGTCGGTTTTATAGTGGCGTTTTTTACCGGTTTACTGGCTTGCATATGGATGATTAAGTTGGTAAAAAATAGCAAGTTGACATATTTTTCTGTATATTGTTTTATAGTCGGTGGTATTGCCATCACCATTGCATTGCTAAATTAACAACAGGATTTTCTGCTAAGCAGGCAGTGCAAAAAGGGACCAATTGGGCCCATTTTTTTTAAGGAAAAAATAGAGCATGAACTCAGAGGATAATCCCCTCCCGAGGTATAATTTTTTAGCAGGAGCAACACTTTTAGTGGATAAACCCAAGGGATGGACTTCTTTCGATGTTGTCAATAAAATTCGTTATAAACTCAAAAAAAGCCTTAAGGTCAAAAAGATAAAAGTAGGCCATTCCGGAACATTGGATCCTATGGCTACAGGCTTATTGGTTATTTGCACCGGAAAATTCACAAAAAAACTTACACAGCTCCAAGGCCTATCCAAAGATTATACCGGCACCATTATGCTTGGTGCAAGTACTCCTTCATATGATGCCGAAACCGAAATAGAGGAACGTTTCCCTTTTGACCATATTGATCCTTCTTTATTGGAACAGGCACGCCTACAATTTATTGGAGATCTGGAACAAATTCCTCCTATGTTTTCGGCTATAAAAGTAGATGGTCAGCCTCTCTACAAAAAAGCACGGAAAGGAGAAAAAATCGAAATCGATCCCAGGCCCGTCCATATTAGCCAGTTCGAATTTACGAATATCAACCTTCCTGAGGTCGAATTTAAAGTGAGCTGCAGTAAAGGAACTTATATTCGTTCTCTTGCTCATGATTTTGGTAAAGCATTACGAAGTGGCGCTTATCTGAAAGCCTTACGTAGAACGAGGGTGGGAGATTTTTCTATTGAAGATGCCTGGAATCTCGATGAATTAGTGGAATATATTGAGGCCATTCCGGTGGAGGTTTGAGTTCCGCCTACCTACGCTTTACTTCGGTAGGTAAAAGTTCCGAGTTCCGCCTACCTACGCTTTGCTTCGGTAGGTAAAAGTTCCGAGTTCCGCCTACCTACGCTTTACTTCGGTAGGTAAAAGTTCCGAGTTCCGAGTTCCGAGTTCCGAGTTCCGAGTTCCGAGTTCCGAGTTCCGAGTTCCGAGTTCCGAGTTCCGAGTTCCGAGTTCCGAGTTCAATTAGGGATTGTCTTATTGGAAGTGTAGTTGCTTATTTGAGCTTTTTTTCACGCTGATATCACTGATTTTGCAAATTTAATTTGCATAAAATTAGCGACATCAGCGTAAAAAATCGATTTCAAAATAACAGAAACACCTTAATCTTTGAACTGCTATGCTCGGAACCAAGGAACTAATAACAAAAGCCTACTCACTAACTCCACCTTAATCACTATTTTTCCCTAGCTCCGAAAGTATCCCACTCTCAAATACTTTCCATTACTTTTTTAATATCCCGAATCTTGCAATTCTTGTAATTTAAATCAATAACAGGCTCTGCTCCTACTCTAGTATCTAAAACGGCCATACTAGGTTGTCCTTTATTAATTTTTAAGGCAATTATTTTCACCTCAGCATTTTTCGGCAGGTCATTTTGAATATAGTTTGTCCCCTGTTTATATGCCAGGCGCATCATACTATTGATCTCCTTAAACACCAGAAATATTTTCTCTTCTTCGGTATCGGTGTCATTGACGGCTAAGGCCATTTTTTCATTAGCAGGAACATTATAGAAACGGTCGCAATTGATCCAACCAGGATTTTCGAGTTTATAAAAATAATTTTTCAGGCCATCCATATTCAAGGTTCCATTTTTTCTCTGAGTTTCATAATAAGCCGTCATGATGCTGTCTTTTTGTTCATTCCAAACTGCCCTTTTGGCCTCATAATTTTTCAAAACCAAAGCGCGATATTCATTTTCCAATTTGGAATGCATCCCTGCGAATTCCAGACTATCTTCTACGTGAATTCCATCCCAGGTCTCATAATTCCATAAATATTTTTCCATATCCTTTTCATAATCTTCCCTGGCTTTTTCATAGCGCACCAGCCGTTTTTCATAATTGACCATATTTTTATGGTATTTGACCAACTGGGCCTCATATATCTCTTGTTTTTTGGCCTGGATCTTATCTTTCCCCATAAACAATTTCTTCAAAAAAGGAGGATCATACTGTACTCTTTCTAAGGTAGGTTTTTGAGGTTCTCTATATTTGTATACACTTATAGGTGCAGGAGGAGTAGGGCCTTTTTTCCAATTGCGACTATAGATGACATTCCATCGAATATACAATGGATATTGAGGGGCAGGAGGTAATAAAAGAGCTTCTTGTTGGTTTTTTGCAAAATCCTGCCCACTAGGAACCCAATCTACCGGCCTGCCATTGCCATCCGTTTGAGCATTAAACAATTGCATCCCTTCCTGTTGATTATCCGTGGGCATTCCAATCGTTATGGCAGATCCTTCTTTAATATCCAGCTCTTTCCCATTTGACTGGGCAGCTAAATAGATCATTCCTCCAGTTTCTAACATACGTCCATTGGAGTGTGTCGACAATTCACTGGTCACCATATCCGATTTGTTATAATGCTCCTCTATGATTATTTCTATTGGACCTTCAGGGCTACTACCATCCTTGAATTGAAATGAAGAGGCAGGTATCCAAAAACTGGTTCCTTCTTCTGCTTTTATTTGCTGAGATTCATGGGGGTTAATGGTGAATTTTTGCTGTTTATTCTCTCTTAATTTGGCCATTAAATCATCCAAACTTTCAAATGGCACAGTAGTGAGAATGACATCAACCCTACGGTTGAGCTTTCGGCCTTCCTCTTCCTCATTATCATAGCTAGGGCGATCTTCGCCAAAATTAATGACATTACTGGAGGTAATGCTTAGGCCTTTTTCTTCTAAAAACTTTTGTACTGTTTTAGCTCTATTATGAGCTAGTCTTTTATTGTAGGCATGAGTACCCTTATCATCCGTATGGGCTTCGATTTTAATATTAAAATTATCTAAGTCCTCAATTTTTAATAAAAGCAAATCCAATTCCTGGGAGGCCTGTTTGCTTAATTGGTGCTTATTAAAATCAAAATAAAGTGTATAGGTAGTACTTTGTTGTGCTGAGACTACATAACTAAGTCCCAGTAGGAGAATAACTAGAATTGATCTCATGGATATGTGGGTTTTTGATTTGTAGATATAAAATGTAACGTAAAATTGGTGAGTGTAGTGCCTATTTGTTTGCCGCCAGGGTATTATTCTATGCTTGGCCAAAGGAAATCACATAGCAATTTGAATTAATTATTAACTTTAAAGCAAGACATTAACCAAAACCCTGAGCCAATATCATGTCAGATCAGAAACAATCTATCCTGAGCAAAATACTCACTGGAATAAAAAATATATCAAATCATATTTTTGCCTTACTTAGGTATGGACGTATAAATGTAATTGCTGTTTTTGCTATTTATTTCGCCTTATGGTTTTCACCACAAGGGCAAGACATTCTGGTAGGTATGCCAGAGTCACATATGAGAGTGATGACCAGTTTTGTCTTAATCTTTGCCATGGCATTGTTAAACTGGTATTTCCCACGCCTCTTTTACCCTGTCAATGAACATTTATTTGATTCTTTAGGATCATTTCTTAGAGAAATATTCAATGATCCCTTTTCCAAGTTTAATTTAAAGAAGTTTAAAGAATCCAGAGAAAGAGGAATCGATGAATTGTATACTGCTGAACGGTCAATTAGCGTAACTCCTTATGATGTCATGATCGAGGGGAGTGAGGAACCTGTAGTTACCAGCAGAGATAGAACCATTTGGGAGCCTGCTCGTCCCGAATCGGGAAGTATGGCCGAAAAGGTGGAAACGATGGTATCTCAACTCCTGCCCAGGGCATTGGGAATTTCTACTTTTCTGGTCTTAGCAGGAGGGCTTATGCTCATTTATCTAAGGTATAATTTAGAGATAGATTCGGCTATGGTTCCATTATGGCTGAGTATCCTGGTAGTAGGATTATCTTATGGCTTTTCGTGGGGCCTTAACAAAATCAGTGATTGGCTCTCTCTTTCCAGAAGATGGCTCATTTTCCTGATTATCCTATTCATTTTGATGTCTGTATTGGGCTTATTTGGAAATAATTCCAATTATGGATTACCATTTCTAGCCTTAAGCCTGATATTTGCCGCCCTTATTTTTGGAATATTTGTTTCTGTTAGAACCAAAGTCAAAACACTGGGTTATTTTTTTGATGATTTCGGCATGGCGGGTATTAGCTTTTGGGTGATCCTCATTTCTTTTATCAGCTTCATCGTCCTTAACATGTTCCCCTCTGTTGCAGGTGTTTTCCCCTTAAATGCTCTCTTGCAGGGATTGATTTTTTATGTAGGCCTAACAAGTTTGCTGGTATTTCTTGGGAAAAGCAAACAAACCTATTTTCTCAGCTTAACCATCATTGGTCTTATCATACTTTCCAATATTTGGAAAACCGATCTTCATAAAGTATCAACGGTAGAAAAAGAAGTAGCCTTAACGAATCGCGTTTTGCTGGATGATTATCTGGATAGGTGGTTTGAGGCCAGGAGAGCAAATTTACCTGATTCGGCATTGCAGGAAAAATTTCCCCTTTTCATTATTATGGGGGAAGGAGGAGGCTCCAGAGCGGCCTACTGGACCAACTTAACTCTGGGCGCCTTTCATAAAGCGACTCAAGGGCGTTTTCAGGATCATACCCTGGCCATTACAACAGTGTCGGGTAGTTCATTTGGAGCAGCTGTACATCTGGCACAGCTCCACCACGAAAAATCAGAAGGATTACCAGAGGGGATGGAATTGAATACTTCTGTAAATGAAGGATCCACTTTTGAAGGCAATTATTTGTCGACCAGTTTAGTGCAATTTATGGGCGGTGATTTTTGGCGCACCGTTTTACCTCCACTCTATTATATAAGTGAAAAAGACGACAGAGCCCATCATCTGGAATGGGAATGGAGCAGGGGAGTACAAAGAGCCATAACAAAATTAGGAGGATCTGAAGATGTCCAGGTTTTTCAAAAACCCTATTTATCTCATTATTATGATAGTCAGGGAAATATACGAACCGACCTCCCTTTGTATCTTCCCAATACAACTCATGTTGGTACCGGAAATCGCTCATTGATTAGTCCAATAAAGATTTTTGATGATACCGACCATTCAACAGAAGTTTTTGACTTTGTAGGAATGCAAGGTAGAGACCTTCCTCTTGCTACAGCTGCACTTTTGAGTGCTCGATTTCCCTATATTAATCCTGGGGGAGTTATCGGTCCGGATGATCAATTTGTTGATGGAGGTTATTATGAAAACATTGGTGGAGTTACCGCAAAAGAGTTGTTGGATAAAACAGAATCTTACCTGGAAGCAAATGGATTGGATTCATTGGTTGAAATTCACCTTCTCACCATTTTCAATGGGAAAAAAGAACTTGATGCTCCTCCCGTTTCAGAAAAAACAGATGGTAGTCTGGCCCCTCAGGCTTTGGTCCCAGTAAATGCTTTTGTAGGAACTCCATTTTCTGGTCATACCAATTATTGGCCTGCTTATTTTGAGGGTAGACTAGAGGATCAATATCACAAAATATATTTGAACCACGAACTCAGAGTAACAATTGACAGTATTGATCGAAAGGTTATTATGCCTCTGGCAAGGTATCTTTCCAAAAGTGCAGGAGCCGCAATCCGAAAAAATGCGGTAGAATTGGAAAAGACAGCGGTATTCAGAGAGTTGTGTGATTTGGTAAATTAAAGGGTAACTAAAAGCAATTCAAGTAAAATCATTAGGTATGACCAAGGTAAGTTCCATAAAAAAATACAGATTGAGTCACCTTCTAATCTTGATTTCCCTATCCCTGATTTTTTTTCATTCTTGTAGCCAATCAAATACAATTGAAATAAAATTGGAGGCCCAGGAAGTGGCTGAAAACCGTGGTCCCAGATGGAGTCCAAAAGGGGAAAAATTGGCTTTAAATGAAAAAAATGAGGGTTTGGAAACACAACTTAAATTAGGGGCTCTGCCAAACAATAGTTGGTCTATACGTTTGATAAAAACAAGCGAAAGCCAATATTATAATACTCTTTTTGTAGACCATAATCAAAATAATCAGTTTGAGGAATTTGAAAAAACCATTATTGATCCCACTGAATCTCGAGGAAAAATTTGGTCCAGCTTTAATGAAGTAGTTCAACTTACTGTTAATGACCCGTGGACAGGAAAGGAAGTAAAAAATGTATATCCAATAAGTTTTTGGTATGTTTTCGATCCTAGGGAGGAGAATCCTGAGAAGGTACTTCGCTTTTCTCGAAGGGGATGGATGGAGGGTACTGCCTTAGTTGAAGGAGTCGAAGCAAATGTTCTTTTGACAGAAAGCCTTATGGATGGAGTCATAGATACTAATGATTCTTGGGCTATTGCTCCAAAATCTGCACTAAAAGAATTATATGACTATCGCTACAACAGAGATATATCCACCCATGCCTGGCTTAATGACCTTGCCTATCGAATAGTTGAAGTACACCCTTCTGGCCTCCAGATGATACTTGAGCCCTTTGATCCAGGTTTAAGTCGTGTAGAGGAAGCGGAAAAACTGGATATTTATGCTCCTGATAAAAAAGCTGCTCACTCTGGAGGGCTTGTGAAGTTTGGACATGATTTTCAGCAGGCAGAGGAAAGAGCTAAAAAAGAGAATAAAAAGCTTTTTATAGATTTTGAAACGACTTGGTGCGGTCCTTGTAAACTCATGGATAAAATAGTGTATACTGCAGATTTGGTGGTCGATGCCTCTAAAAATATAATCGCCGTGAAGATAGATGGTGATGAACATCCTGAATTGGCAAAAAGATTTGATGTTAAAGCTTACCCAAGTCTTATTTTGCTTTCTTCTGATGGAAAGATCCTCAACAAAAAAGTAGGTTACCAAAGTGTCAAACAAACGGCTGCATTTTTACAAACAAAAAAGGAGCCTAGTGATTAAAGTAGAAATATACAGTTGTTTTATGAAAATTAACCAAGACAAATTATTAACAATTATATCCTCCAAACTCATAAAATCGTTAAGCTTTTCCCAAATCCTGGATTAGGTTGTCCAAAATTTAAAAAAAGACCTATAATGATAGGGTAAAAAATATCTTAGAAGCTTGAAGTTATTTACATGGATCAAATTAAATTCTTAACTCGCCAAACCGAGGGTACTTATCAATGGATTAATAGACTAATTGATCCGATAGACTATGAAAAATGGGATGATACACCTGATGTTGTTGCTTCTAATATTAGTTGGCAAGTAGGGCACTTAATCATGAGTTTGTATTATCACACCATCATGTGTACCGTAGGGCATCGTAAGGAAATTTTAATGGAGATCCCACTTCGTGAATATGCCAACTACTTTGATACTGGTTTACCACAAAAAGCTATGGGCCAGTTCAACCCCGGTGATTTACATCTGCAGTTTAAATACATTCAAAAACAGTCACTAGAAATTATTGACTCTTTAACCTCTGCTGACCTGGAAAGGCCTTTGGAACCTACCCGAATGCCACATCCTATTGCCAAAACCAAATATGAGACCATAGACTGGAATATTAAGCATACGATGTGGCATGCCGGCCAGATAGCCCTAATTAAGCGTGTTATTGATGAACCCCATGATTTTGGAAGATGAAAATACAGGAAGTCCTAACTGGAAAATAAGTTCCAAAAAGAAATAAAAACTGAAAACCTTTTGTTATTTCTAGATCAAACTAATAATCAAAATATGCCCGACTTAATCCCTTATATTGTTTTTCAAGGAAACTGTAAAGAAGCACTCGAGTTTTATGCTTCTATATTTGATGGAAAAATACGGTCTATCCAATCTTTTAAGGATTCGCCTGTAGATGTAGCCAAAGCTCACCAGAATCGTATTTTCGATTCGGAATTTGTAGCCCAAAACATTAGATTTAAAGCTTCTGATGACTTGCCGGATTATCCGATAATGCCAGGAACTAATATCTCGTTATTTTTATCTTTCAAAAATGAAGAAAAGCGAATTCTGATTTTTGACAATCTATCAGATGGTGGAAAGATCCAATTTCCATTAGACGAAAATTTTGGTATGCTAAAGGATAAATTTGGTATTCAATGGATGTTTGCTGGGGTTTCTTAGTTGACTTTTAGATGTATAATAAGCTAAATAGGCATTGGGAGTAAAACCATAATATTTCTTAAAATAATTTGAAAAATGTGCCTGATCATAAAATCCTAGCTCCAAAGCTGTTGAAGTAATATCTCCTTGTTCCCTTAAAACCATTAAGGATTTTGACAATTTAAGCATTCTATGGAACTGGATTGGACTTAAGCCTTTGTACTTCTTAAAATGTCTTATCAAATAATATTTGGTGTACCCGAAAGTATTTTCAAGGTCCTCTAGTTTAAGTGGAGCATAAATTTCATCTCTTAAAAACTGTTCCATTTGATTGACTAAAACTGGTACATTCTTCGTTTCTCTCCTATTATCATCAGGTGAACCTTTGAAATCAAGGCTTTGGAAAAATTGAATGAGTGTTTCTTTAAACATTTCTACATCTTCGGCTAGTAGATGAACAAATGAGGAATGAAAAAAATGCTCGGCCTGAGGCGAATTGACCCAGGGAAAATTTTCAGAAATATTAGAAATATTTTCTTTTCCCAATAAGTCAATAAGAGCCTGCTCTTCCGGATAAATGGCCATATAATCCCATCTACCTTTTTTGTAAGGCTCACCCGTATGAATTTCTCCGGGAGGTATGATAATAATCTGTCTGGTTCCTGCGGTGTGATAATTACGATTGAAATAAAAATCATGGGCACCTTCCAGATTATAACCAATCACATAATGATCATGAAAGTGTTTTCCAAAAGTCCGGTGTTTAAAGTCTGCAGCTACAAAAAGCATATCCCGCAGCTCAGGGCATTGTCTGACTATGTTTTTGGCTGTTATATTCATTATACATTTGATTTTTAATCAAAACCAGTTCCTCTTTCAAATTTGTTATCACTTTTTGGGTATGGAAGATACTAGAAATAACAATTCTAATGACCACCTTTCCATTTAATTTGGTGTGTGTCAGAAAGAATCGACCAGTTTTATTCAGAAGGTTCATAAACTTCAAATTATATTCATCGATGGTAATTTTTGAGGTATGGGGAATGACTCTAAAACATACTGTGCTTAAGTTCAATGGGGCCATAAGTTCAAATCCTTCTTCAGAGTCTAAAAATTGGTAAACATCAGCTCCCAATTGCAGGTGTTGGTCAATTTTATCGATCAAGCCAAATTTTCCAAAATATTTCATTGTAAAATAAAGCTTCAAACTCTTAAAGCGGCGGCCTAAAGGAATACCAAAATCCATATAATTATCGACCTGTTCATCCTCATCAGTTTGTAGATAAGAGGCAGAGTAAGAAAAAGCTTCTTTGATATTCTTTTTATCTCTAAAAAATAAAATACTGGTATCCAAAGAAACAAACATCCATTTGTGAGGATTTACGGTCAGGGAATCCGCTTGTTCCCATCCTTTATACTTCTTCCGTACTGCAGGATGCATAGCGGCCATCCCTCCATGAGCAGCATCTATGTGCAACCATAAATTGCGATTCTCGTTTTTTATCACTTTTAAGATTTCCTCAATTGGATCAATAGCACAAGAAGATGTCGACCCTAGGGTGGCAATAACGGCAGCGGGTGCAAACTGGCTATTGGCTTCATCATCAATAATTTGTTGGCGTAACAGGCTGCTATCCATTGCAAAATTGTCATCCGTTTCAATTTCTATTATGGAATCATAAGAAAAGCCAGCTGCCAAAATGGCCTTGTGAACCGAATGATGGCATTGATCACTTAGGTAAAATCTGGGGATAGGTGCTATCGATCTTTGCAAGCCAGAGTTTTTCAATTCTGCCCCAAAAAAATAATGCCTGATGCAAAGAATAGCATGAAAATTAGTGGTAGATCCCCCATCAAAAATAACTCCCTCATGTTCTAATCCCAGTGCTTTGTTTATCCATTGTATGGTCAACTTTTCCAACTCACTTCCCGCTGGTGAAGATTTCCAATTCATAGTATTTGAATTCATAGCTGCCATCAATAGCTCGGCTATAATTGCAGGTTCTGAAGCAGTAGAGTTAAAATAGGCCATAAAGCCTGGATGGTTCCAGTGCCCTACGTAAGGAATGATTTTTTGGTCAAATTCTTCAAGGATGGTTTGAATATCTAAGCCTTCGGTTGGACAATCTTTTTCTAATTGATGGAATAATTCGCCGGGGCGTACATTTGGTGTAACAGGAAGATCCTTTAATTTATCAAAATATTCTACTACCCAATCCGACGCGCTTTTCAAGGAGTTTTGTAATGAATTTCTCACCTTTTTTCCTGCAAATTAAGTCATCGATTTGCCTAATTCTTGGAAAATATTGACCTTGAAGAAAATTTATTGCTATGCTGTACGACGTCAAAACACCAGAAGAATACATGGAAGCCTTAGATAAAGATTGGCGCTATGATAAACTTCAAATGGTTCGTTCCATCATCAAAACCAAGGCTCCAGATATTGTTGAAGGGATAGAATATAAAATGCTGAGTTATGGAGATGGAACTAATGGTTTATTTTACCTGAATGCCCAAAAAAATTATGTCAGCCTCTATGTGGGTACCATTAAAAAGGTAGATCCGGATGGTGCATTGCTAAAGGGCATGGATTTAGGAAAAGGCTGCATCAGAATTAAAAAAAGTATTAAGATCGATGAAACTGGATTGGAAGAATTTATTGAACGCGCTATTGATTATTGGAAAAATGGGATAGATGTTGGGTGTTAGAGGGTATTGGGGTATTGGGGTATTGGGGTATTGGGGTATTGGGGTATTGGGGTATTGGGAAAGTGTAAAAAAAATTACATAAATTGTGAGACTGTTATTTTGAAGTTCTAAACCAGCAATATGAAAAAGTCCCTACTCTTTTTGTTTGTTTTGAAAGGTGTTTTCTGTTTCGGACAAACAATACCAGAGATTCACACTCTTATTCAAGAAGAATTAAAAACTGCCAATATACCAGCCTTAGGAGTGGCTGTGATAAAATCAGGTAAAATTGTGCACTTAAGTGCTGATGGGTACAGTGATTTAGAGCAAAAAATAGAAGCTAAAACTTCAACAGCTTTTCACATAGCTTCAGTATCAAAAACAGTTATTTGTTTGTCGATTTTTAAGTTATTGGAGCAAAAAAAAGTTCAACTGGATGTAGATATCAACAATTATCTCCCCTTTACTGTCCAGAACCCACACCACAAGGACGATAAAATTACTATATCTGAATTACTCAATCATCGCTCAGGAATTATTGACAATTATAAAATTTACGAACCCCATTGGATGGTCCCAAAAGGAGATTCAGATATAAAGCTCCAGGTTTTTTTACAAGATTATTTATGCCCTGGAGGCAAAATGGATCCCTCTACACATTACGCAAAAGGTAATGACTACAAATTATTCAAATACAGCAATACTGGTTATGCATTATTAGGCTTAATAATTGAACAGGTATCAAGTGAAAGCCTTGAAAACTTTTGTCAAAAAAACTTATTTGATCCATTGAGTATAAAAAACACCAGTTGGTTTTTAAAAAATCTTGACCTTACTAATGTTGCCAAAACCTATGTTTACACAGACTCAACGGGGCATCAATTTAAAGGTTATAATGGATACCCGGATTATCCTGCCGGCCAATTAAGAGCCTCCATCTCTGATTTTGCCCAATTGTATAAAGCCTATTTAAATGCCAAAACAAATTCTGATCTGTTGAAATATTCATCGGTCATGCAAATCACTCCCAATCCTGTAATCGGCCATGGCGGCTTTCATACCTGGTACCTGACTGCACATAAAAGCACCATGTATTACAATCACGAAGGAGGTGATGTTGGGGCAAGGACGATTATTTTACTAGATGTAAGAAAGGGAAATGCCATCATTATTTTTGCTAACACAGAAGCTACATTAGGATCTTTGTGGAGAAAGATTGCCGAAACTGTTTTTGAAGGCTAATTTCAAATTTAAATTACAAATTAACATCTGAGAGGCTTAACTTTAGGGTATTTGAAACATAAAAAATGCGCTATGAAAAACCTCTCAATACTTTTGGCTCTTGGAATTCTTATTTGCTCCTGCAATCAAAATCAGGAAGCTGCTCCCCTTTCTCCCAGGATCAACCATGTAATGTTATATGTATCTGATCTCCAGGCTTCCATAGACTTTTACACCACAGCCTTTGACTTAGAAGTAAGCAAAACCCTTGATAAGCTCCAAATCACTATGCCGGATAGCAGCAAGGTGGAGGCAGAGGTTAAAATGGCATTTCTCAAATTTCCGGGCCAGGATTTTGTTTATGAATTATCAGAGCAAGCCAGCTTTCCCGATTCTACCTTCAATGGAACAGCCTTTCAGCATGTAGGCATTGATGTTCTTGATATAGATGCTGCTTTACAAAGAGCCTTGGATGCTGGTGGAGAATTATTGGCTCCCATCCGCTTGGTGGAAGGAAATGGGGTAGCCGCAAAAAATGTATTTTTAAAAGGTCCGGACGGTGAATATGTAGAATTAATGCAAATGATATCTGGTGAGTTTTAGGTATCTGTAAATATTTTTTATTGATTAGCATCCAAAAATATCCCTGACAAATGAATTATCTGCCCATTTGCGCAATCCTCTTATGTTTATTATTAAATCCTGTAATGGGGCAAGAATTAAAAAAACTAAGTCGCTTGCCGGCAAAAGTTAATGAGTCTTCCGGAATAGAAGTTTCAAGTCTAAATGAAATTTGGAACATAAATGACAGTGGAGGAGAAACAGAACTGTATTTATGTGATACTTCGGGTAATCTAATCCAAACCTTAAAAATTAATGGTAGTCAAAACCGGGACTGGGAAGACCTGGCCCAGGATGATCAGGGGAATTTCTTTATTGGAAACATGGGTAATAACAACAATTCCAGCAGGGCTTTAAACATTTATAAAATCACAAATCCCAAAGCTGCTGCTGGAGAACCTGTCCAGGCAGAAGAGATCCAGTTTTCTTATGAAGATCAATTTTCATTCCCTCCTCCTAAGGACAGCCTTAATTTTGACTGTGAAGCCATTTTTTGGTGGGATGACCATTTATATCTGTTTAGCAAACATCGGACTCTACCCATGCGTACCAATTTGTATAGAATTCCCGATTCGGCAGGAACCTATGTCGCTAAAAAATTGGGAAGTTTTCAAACTGGTGGTCCCGAGGACACCAATATTTTTAGCTTTTGGATTACTGCTGCCGATATTAGTCCTAATGGATCAAAAGTATGTTTGCTTAGTCAGGATAAAATGTGGATTTTTTATAATTTCGAAGGGGATAACTTTCTGGATGGACAGCATATGCAGATTGATTTCCCTTCTAACACACAAAAAGAAGCTGTTTGTTTTGTAAGCGAATCGCTACTCTATATTACTGATGAAGAATGGGCGGGAAGTATTGGGAGGTATTTATATTCCATCAATATTCAATCAATTCTTACCAATACAGATGAAATTTTAAAAAAAGATCCTCCCATTTCCGTTTACCCTAATCCCTCATCAGATCAAATAAATATTACACACATTCCAGAAAATCAATTCATTGAAATAATAGATTTAAATGGGATTGTATTAAAAAGACTTATCAATCATTCGTCCAAAATCCAGATTGATGTAAAGGATTTGCCTAAAGGCAGTTATTACATTAGAATAAAGGATAGAACAAGTGGAAAAATGACCAGCAGTAAATTGATTGAAAAAATATGATTATAAGTTTAAAGTTCTTTTTGTGCCTTAAATTTTTGTTTTCGAATTCGAATATCAAGGTCAACCTTTTGTTGTTGGTCTTTTGATTTAAACCTATAGCTGGCATTATTATTTTTCTCTACAAATCTGCCTTCTGATTTAGGCCAAAGAATTAACCCTACCGGTCTTTTGCTGCTTCGAATCCTCTCCAATCTTCCTTTTTTGAAGATGTGTTCGATAAAGAGAATTTCTTTTTCAAAGCTTACTTTTGTGCAAGCTACTATATTATTTTCTTCACCAACCGCTCCCCAGAACTGGTGGCTTTGATATTCACCTATCCTTGCGGAGTCTTTCTTCCAAAATGCAATTTGTGCCTCAGCTGGATTCTCATTGGGGTCTATTCCGATGACTACTTCGCTATCCTGGTCTCTGGGATTCGAATATGGCGTCTGCTTAGAATCCTCATAGCCAGGAATTAAAATACTAAAGGGCTCTCCCATTCTGCTTTTTTCCAATAGTTCATTTACAAAAATAGAAACCTGGCGTTCTTTTTTTGTTCCAATAGGTTTGCCAATAATTTTCAGGTAGGCACCAGAATTGACAGGTCTAATTATCAATTTTCCCTTAAAGATATCTTCCCCGGCACTTATATGAACTACTGAGCCATCATCGAAAAGATAATCGCCTAAAAGATTCTCAGCTTCTTTCTTATCCAGTACCAGCTCTGGCTCTGGTAATTGATATTTTTTTCCACTGACGATTTTATCTAAATCAATAATTGCATCAGAAGCAGGGTACTTTACTCTGTTTGAAGTGATAAAAAAGAATAGGTCGCTGTCAGGATAAAACATTAGTCCAGCCACGAATATATCATTGCTTCCTCCATGCAGAATTACTTTTTGACCATCTGCGGCCTTTGTAACGGCCCAGCCATAACCATAAAAGCCTTTGGCTTTGGCGTTAAAGGGACTAAAATCAGAAGGTGCCTGAATATGGCCGTGGTACATCTTCTCCTTCGCTGCACCAGATAATAAGAGTTCGCCTTTTAGTGCTTCATAAAATTTGTACATATCCATAGGGGTGGAAAGGAGCCCGCCATTGGCTTTGAGGTTCCAGGAAACCTGTTTTTGGTAATTATTTTTTTCAAACACATTGCCCCAGATTTTTCCATTATAAGAATATCCTTCTGCAAACAAATGGTGCTCCCAATTTGGCAACTGATAACCTGTGTGTTTCATCCCAGCTGGCTCAAAAATATTCTTCTGCAAGTAATCTTCATAAGATACATTACTTATGTTTTCTATTATTATTCCTAATAAACTGTATCCAACATTGGAATAATGAAACTCCTGTCCAGGAATAGACCTCAGGATTGTTTGGTTTACAAATTCGATAAAGTCAGATTTGTCGATTGATTCTGCATCGGAGCCGCCATATTCAACCAATCCTGCGGAGTGGGTCAATAAATGGTGAATGGTAAGCGCTGCTTTTTCATTGTCTAGGCCAGGAATATATTTTCCAATTGGATCCTGGGTATTTAGCAACCCTCTCATTTCCAGTTGTAGAATTGCTACTGCGGTAAAGGGTTTGGTAATGGATCCAATTGTCCAAATGTGGTTTATTGAAACAGCGGATTTTAAACTATCATTTGCCATTCCATAGCCTTTATGAAGAGTAAGCTCTCCTTTTTCGGCTAAGAGGATTGCTCCACTATATCCCTTTTTCTCGAATGCATTCAAATAAACATCCATTTTATTGGAAATTCCGTTTTGGCTTTCAGACAGTTTCGTGCAGGCATTAAATATCACGCTGCAAATGATTAATTTAATTATGCCTTTTTTTAGTATGGTCTTCATCTAATTTATCTCTCTTAAAGGGTGAATAATTGTCAAATTCGAAACAATATTTTTCAACGAAACTAAGCCAGAGGGGGTCTTTGGACTATCTTTTTTTTATCTTAAATAGTTCTTTTTTATTTCTCAAAACACTCACTCAATGAAGAATCTAAAATTTAATCCAGAAGAAGGGAAAATCATTTTAGAAAAAATGGATGGACAACATCCCATCCATTTAGATTTTCAATTGACTAAGTTGCTAGACATACTTTTGCAAAACGAAAATGAATTGGTTGTAAAACAGGAATTGGTTGAATATGTGTGGCAGGATAACAAGCTGGTAGGCCAGGAAGCGCTTCCCAAAAATATATGGCGTTTAAGAAAGATTATCAATGAAAATCAATTGCAAGACTTAATCCAAATTAAAACCATCCCCAAAAGAGGGTATAAACTAATAAAATCCTACTCCCCTGTGATTGAAAATCCGGAAAATTCAGCTAAAAAAATGCTTTCCAAGCAATCCATTTTTCTTATGGTGGCCATTCTTGTAATCGTATTTATTATAGCGGCGATTGGTTCTATTGGAGAGGATCATATATATTATTAGAACTAAATAAGCCTCCTCGAGATTATATAAAAAGACACTTATAACCCTGTTTAAATGAAAAAGTCAATTAACCCATTACCGTCCGGATTACTAACACTCATTATCTGGACCCATTTTTTAATATCCTTTTCCTGTAACCTCAACCAACAAAGTAATCAAGTTGCGGTTGACAAACCCCAAGTCAATACCCAAGATTCCTTTTTTATCAATCACAAAGGAGATACCATACTTTATGGGGTGTCACTACCTATAAAGGGCAAACTGATACCTAAAGATAGTCTTCTTGATCCTGAAGTGTATAAACTCAATTACCAGAAAATACTGCCTGACCCTCCAAACCACCCTAATGTGGTATTGGAAAAATTAGATATTCCTCTTCATGACAATATAGTAACTACAGGGAGCAAGGTGGAATTTACCATCACTAAAAGAAAGGCAGATAGTTCAGCGCTAGCTTATTTACAAAATTTTTCCCGAGACACCCTGGAAGTTATAAAAACAGTGATCCCTAGTATACATCCCAAAGTTATCCCTGCCCAAAGATTTAAAAAAATAAAGGAAAGTATTTATGACATCCAAGTTCTAGGTGAGGAAGAAGAACTTCCAATAAATATCATGACCCTTCACCAAGATCAACTTGGAAATATTTGGATGGCGAGTTCTATGGGCATAATTCGTTATGATGGTGCCTTTTTATTTTTATACACTACTGAGGAAGGTCTTGAGCCAAATGACATTAGACGTATTTTCGAAGACGGTGAGGGAAATTTATATTTTTTTGGTGCTAATGGCATTGATAAATATGATGGTCATTTTTTCACTCATTTTAAGATCGCTGATATCCATGGATTCAAACGAGAATTTAATTTCAATCGAATTCATAATAACTATCCCTGGTCTTTGGACAATGGTAAAGGATTTAATATACTTTTTCATGGAATCGATGGTGGTTTAGTTTATTTTGACGGACAGCATTTCACCAAATATCCCGTACTTAAAGATCTACCTGCAACGAAGATCATGGATCGAAGAGGAAATTTTTGGTTTGGATCTTCGAATAAAGAAATCACTTATTTCGATGGAGAGATTTATACTACCTATCACATTAATACTAGTGATGAGGGTATAAGTCCATTTTTCTGTGATAGAAAGGGCAATACTTGGGCATTTAGTTACCAAAGGTATTATTTTAGGATAAATAAGGAGGGGATTACAGAGTTTTCCCTGGATTTTGAAAAAAAGGGTTGGTCAGAACGATGGCCAACAAAAACACTCGAAGACCGCTATGGAAACCTGTGGATTGGAACGAGAAATAATGGGCTGATTAAATTAGAAAGCGAACAGATAATGCGTAATCCCGCAACTTTTAAAAAATATACTTCCAATCAAGGTTTAGCCAGCTACAATATCCAATCCCTCATTGAAAATGAGGATGGCAGTATATGGATAGGTTTGGGTCTTGTTCACAAGATAAATGACAGAGGTTTTACCCTTTTAAAAGATGATCAAGGGTATACAGTTAACAGGTTTAAAGGTGTTGTGGAAGATAATGATGGCAACTTAGTTTTTTTGGATAGAACCAATGGCCTTTTGACCTATGACAGGAAAAAACTAACTTCTGCTGTTAAATGGGAGGCTCCAAATTGGTGTTTAACCAAAGATAACCTAGGCCATCTTTGGGTAGGAACCGGTGGGGCAGGCATATTACATTTTCAAAGTATTGAATCCAACCAAAATAGATATGAATGGTTCAGAGAACCAATGGGTGTAGTGGGAAACAATGTTACTGGAATCTTAATGGATAAACAAAAAAACATTTGGTTCTCAGGAGTTAAAGCAACCAGGCCTTCAGAAGGGGATCATAGAAGATTCGGATTGAGTCGATATGATCCAATTGAAAATAGTTTTCATCACTTCACTGAAGAGGAGGGTATACTGAATAGTGTGGTCACTTCATTTTTTGAAGATAGTCGCGGGCATTTTTGGATGGGATATAATGATGGATCCATTAGTCGTTTTGAGCCAGACTCTCTGGAACCAGGTGTTTTAAAAAACCATACAATTAGTGGTAAAATCATACATTACCTTGGTGGTCAGTTAAGTCCAACAGCAAGTAACCCGAATCCACCCAACCCCATTCTTACCATATTTGAAGATAGCCGAGGGCGAATGTGGTTCGGCTCTGTATCAGAAATCGGGATCCTTTTATATGATGAGGACAAGCAATTTTCAACATTTAATGAAGATCAAGGGTTAATCAATAATTCTATAATGGCCGGATTTCTTGAAGATGATAAAGGAAATATATGGGTGGGATGTTCCAGGGGATTATCAGTGTTTACCCCTACAGATGAAGTCGAAGGATCTGTTTCAATAGGTAATAATCTTTTTAAACTCAATAATTTCTTTAAGTCTGAAGGACTTTACCCTATAGGATTAAATAACATAAATATAGATAGCAAAAATCAATTGTGGGTAGGAACAGGAACGGGTATCATGAGCCTGGATCTCAACAAATTTGAGTTACCAACTGCGGCACCAAAAAACATGCAGTTAACTCAACTTAATGTAGAAAATCAATATGTAAATTTCCAGAGGCTTTTTGATACTACCTATCAGAATACCTTCGCCTTTGGCGATGTGCTAAGTACAGCTTTTGACTCCCTGACGTCCTTGTACGGTCTTCCTGTTAATCTAAATCTACCTCATCGATACAATCACCTCACTTTTCATTTTTCAGCCATCGACTGGGCCGCCCCTCAAAAATTGCGTTATAGTTACATGTTGGAAGGCTTTGACAAAGATTGGAGTGAACCCGAAGCTATTAATAAGGTTGACTATCGCAACCTACCTCCGGGCAAACTAACCTTTAAAGTAAAAGCTATTGGAGCACCCCAAAAATGGAGTGAAACTTTCGAATACCCATTCACTGTGCTTCCTCCCTGGTGGCTGAGCACATGGGCTTATATTGGCTATGGGCTAATACTATTAGGTGTTATTTGGGGGATTGTCAGGTGGCGCTTGTATTATATCCGCCTGCATTATGAACGTAAGCTAGCCTTCGCTGAAGCTTCGGCTGCCAATGAGGCCAATGAGGCAAAGTCCCTATTTTTATCTACCGTTTCTCACGAGTTACGGACGCCCCTCACTTCTATAATAGGCTTTACTAAATTGAATAAAAGAAATTTAGAAAAGAAACTGATGTCCCAAATAGCCCCTGATGATGTCAAAACTCAAAAAGTGGCTAAAAAGATATCAGGCAACCTGGATATAATTGAATCAGAAGGATTAAGGCTTACAGCCCTTCTTAATGATCTACTCGATTTAGCTAAAATTGAGTCCGGAAAAGTAGATTGGAAGATGGCCCCCTTGAATCCGGCTGAACTTATCGAAAGAGCCACTCTGGCGACCTCCTCCCTTTTCGAACAAAAACAAAATCTGAAACTGATCAAAGACATTCCGGAAGATCTCCCTACCATTACTGCCGACCAAGATCGTATCTTACAGGTACTCATCAACCTCATTTCTAATGCCTACAAATTTACCGACACAGGCTATGTCAAAATTGGCATTCGGAAGGAATATGGCACCCGGAACTCAGAACTCCTGTTTTTTGTCAAAGACACCGGCTCAGGTATCCCTCCAAGCCATATTGACAAAGTTTTTGAAAGGTTCAAACAGGTGGAAGATAACCAGTCTGGTAAGCCTAAAGGGACAGGTTTGGGACTCCCCATCTGCAAGGAAATAGTAGAACATCATGGGGGAAAGATATGGGCAAAAAGCATTCATGAAGCACAATCAAGTGATGGGCTGTCCTTAGAGAAAGGTAGTACATTCATGTTTACTTTACCCTATTAATTATTAATTCGAATCCATTTTGAAAAGCACCTCCTTGAAATGATCTTAACTCAAGATTCAGGGTGCCTTTAATTTAAAATGGAACTAGGCGGATACCCAAATTCATCATGAAAGCATTTGCTGAAATAGGCGGGACTAGAAAAGCCCACATCAAAAGCAATTTCTGATAAATTGCCATGGCCCTTTTTAATCAACTCCCGTGCCTTTTCCAATCGAAAGGAACGAATAAATTGATTGGGGCTTTTGTTCAAAACGGCTTTCAACTTACGATTGAGCTGAGATTTGCTCATATTCATTATTTTACAGAGAGCATTTACATCAAACTGTGGTTCACTAAGGTTCTCTTCTATTCCATCAATCAATTGTTTTAGGAATTGTTCTTCTTGTGGATTTTCGGCAATTTCCTCAGCCTGGAAAACAATTTTTTCGGCAAACCTCTTACGAAGTCGCTTTCTACCTTCTATCAAGTTTTGAATTCTGATTGATAATTCCTGGCTGTTAAAAGGTTTTTGAATATAATCGTCTGCCTGATTTTTTAAGCCCTCTATCCTAAATTCATCTCCCACTCTGGCGGTTAATAGAATTACTGGAATATGATCTGTTTTAATATCATTTTTTATCTTTTCACACAATTCAAAACCATTCATTCCAGGCATCATCACATCGGAGATTACTAAATCAGGCAATTCTGCTTGAATCAACTTTAAACCCTTTTCTGCATCTTGGGAGGTCAAAAACCGAAACTGGCTATGCAACTGTGCACTGATATAATCTAACATATCTCTATTATCATCAATGATAACAATAAGTGCTTGGTGTTCATTGACCACGCCAGGCAAAGTGATTTTGTCCGCTTTTTCAGAAACTGGAATAACTTGATCTGAAGGATAGTCTGTTTTAAGCACAATTTCCTTCTCATTAAAATGAGCTTTACCTAAGGGAAGGAAAACCGTAAATTTCGATCCTGATCCAAATTCACTTTCCACCTCTATTTTCCCCTTATGTAAGTCCACTAATTCCTTACATAATGCCAGGCCAATGCCAGTGCCTTCAAAAGAATGCTCATCCTCTTCGCCAGCCTGATAAAAGCGATCAAAAACATATGGGAGCTGCTGAGGATGAATTCCCTTTCCACTGTCAGAAATTGTTATTTTAGCCGATTGAGTTTCTTTTAGTTTAACTTCCTCTATTTCAACCTTTACGTAGCCGGAATTCGTAAATTTAATGGCATTATGGATCAGATTATTTAAGATTTGATCCATTTTTTCAGGATCAAAATAAACATATAATTTATCCACTTTGGGTTTAAAAAACAGTTTGATGTCTTTCTGAGAGGCCATAGATTCAAAAGCGCTGCTAAGGTGTCTACTGAATTGTACAATATCTGATTGACTTGCTTTAACCGACAATTTCCCTGCCTCAATTTTTGATAAGTCCAACAACTGGTTAATTAACTTTAAGAGCTTTTGTCCATTATTATAAATCCACCTTAACTGTTGTTTTTCTTCTCCTTCTTTAGAACCTCTAAGCAGTTTTTCTGCTGGACCCAAAATCAGGCTAAGAGGGGTCCTGAACTCATGAGAAATATTGGCCAGAAAGCGGGACTTGATTTGATTTAAGTCTTTAAGTTGCCTGGTCTGCAAATCCTTAGCTTCAATCAACTCCTGGTTCTTTTTCTGACGATACCGATAAAAAATGTAAAGTAATAGTGCAAAAATTAGCCCTGCCACAGAGCTAACAGCTAAAATACTCAGCCAATTACGGCTAATTTGATTTTGCTGCTGTAATTGAATAATTTCCTTTTCCTTTTTTTCTGCCTGGTACTGAGCCTTAAGTCGTTCAATTTGATTGGCAGATTCCATCCCCTCAAGGCTATCCGTCATAGTCCAATATATATCCAGGTATTGATAGGCCTTTTTAAAATCATTTTTCTGCTCATAAAGGCGAGCCAAATGCTCATTCAAATCAATAATTCTTTTATTCACCCCAATTTCTTCAGCCAAAGGAAGTGCATCTAAATAGATCTGTTCGGCGGAGTCCAATTCTCCTAATTTCATATAGATATTACCAATGGTTTCACTTATGTTAACAATACCATTGAGATCATTCATGGAAATGGCATCATCGAGTGTAGGTTTGATGATAACCATAGCTTCTCTTGGCTTACCTTGTTCATTTAATATGTATGCAATATTGGATAGCGATTCTCTCATTCCCCTTCTTGTACCTATAGCCTTCCGGATTTCATAAGATTTTTGAAACAACAAAAGGCTACTATCTAATTTATTCAATCTCCAATAAAGCGCAGCAATATTATTATAGGCAGTGCCAATACTGAAAGAATCTTTACTCTCAATGCGACGTTGTAAAACCAGTTGATGATACTCCAGGGATTGATCCAGTAGTCCTTGGTCGTCTGTAATAAGTGCCATCATGGCATAGGCATCTGTTTCTTGAGCGGTCAAGCCATGTTCTTCTGCAATTTTTAGCTGGCGTGACATATTTTCAAAAGCTGTGGGGTAATCACCAAGCATCCACTGCCCTACTCCAATCTCATAATAAGATTTGGCCATCCCTGCTTGATAATCTAGTTTTTTTGAAATTTCAAGTGCAATACGCCCTAAGGAATCTGTCTTGCGAGGGGCTGAATTCCAATAACTATGGGCTAAGGCATTCAATAGATCAACATGTCTGGCATCCTGTTGAGGATGGGCATCTAAGCTATCCAAAATCGCCTGCTGGCTATGAGCGGGGACCTGCCACAAAAAGATTAGAATGGATAATAGCAGATGCTTGTATTGCCTAACTTGAATATAAGTATGTTTTAACACCTGATTAGGGATTTGTGGGACAGCAATTTTCGGTAAAACGCAGTTTCTATCTTTTGAAGTATGTTATGCTATAATAGACTTGCATTAGTATATAAGAATAAAGATAGGTATTTGTAAAGAAGAGGGCAAGTGGTGGTTGAGGGTATACAGTTTCACGGGTATACGGGTATACCGTGAACCCGTATACCCGTGAACCCTATTTCGCTTGCATTTGCTTTAAACCATAGGACTGACCAATTCCAAATAGAAGCACAATAAAAGCAACCACTCCAATTAAGGTGTATCCGGTAGAAGTTATAGCAAAAGGTTTTGTCAAAAGAATGGCCAGGCTGGCAATTACCCAAAGGGCATCCTGGACAATGATAAATTTCACTTTAGCTGGTCGCATTTTTTGGGCCTCAATACCGACGGTAGCTGCAAATAAAAGCAGGCCTGCACCAAGAATAAAAAAAACAGTACCTGAAGAAAGTCCAAATAGTGCTATCATTTTTCCATTCAATAAAAGCAAGGTAAGTCCTGTCAAAATGGAGAAGGAAGCATTTGCCAATAAGCTTGATTTTAGTATGTTCATTTTTTTTGTTTTGATTCAGAGACAATTTGTATTGTTTCCTAACAGAAAAATTTACATTTTACGCCAAATTCATTTTTGTGACTATAGAAGGAATACACATCCAAAATTTGTTGACTTTTGCCTCTGTTCAGGAGTTTCAAGAAAAGGATTTTGTCAATACACAAGCCGCTAAGTTTCCAATCGATCCGCAACGATATTATCCAAGCGAAGTATTTACATCTATTTTGCACGAATTATTTCATAAGTTACAAGACCCACATTTGGCTTATAAATTGGCCTTAAATACCCAATTAAAATCGCTAGGCTTAATTTATCAAATCTCTCTTCTGGTGACCAATGTTCAAGAGGCTCTGCAGTATCTCAATCAATATCTTAGCAAATCCTATCCTTTAGCAGAGGTTATGCTCTTCAAGGCCAAGAACCCGAACCGAGTCCAGCTAAAAGTAAGATCCACTATTCATGATCCTTTACTCTCTAGGCTGATTGAGGAGAATATGATGTTGATAATGTACATGGAAATCCTGGCCATGGTCCGCAATCCTGAAGGAATAATATTATTTTCTGAATATGAGCAGTATTGGGATTCCACACAAAATATTTTTGTAGAAAAAAATGATTTCACAGGGCTTGATTTTGAAGCCAAGTTGATGGCTCATTCAATGGATGAATTACAAAAATTACATCTGGGTAGTCTTTTGTCAGTTTTTCTGTCTCAAATGGAAAAAAAGAAGAGTTCCGGAAAGGAATCGGATCTGGTACAAAAGGTAAAAACGATTTTATTAAACATGGCCTCTCCCTACCTGCCCAATATCGAGCAGGTATCTCGGCTACTCAATAAGAGTACCCGAACTTTGCAGCGAGAGCTGCAGGCTGAAGCAACTTCTTTTCGTCAAATTACGAATGAATTAAAAATAAACTCTGCCAGGCTATTATTATTAAACTCTGCTTTGAGTATCAAGGATATTGCTTATTTACTAGGATATTCAGCCCCTAGTGCCTTCTTGCGTCATTTTAAAAAGGTCATGGATGTAAGCCCGCTGACATTTCGAAAAAGAAAGATCAGTTCTTAACATTTTTATAACAAGTTCGTGCAACCCTTTCCATTTTTTATTCACCAAGTAAGGAAATGACCAAAAATACCTAACAGAACCAATAAGTCCGGACTGGAAGTATTGCTTCCGATTTTGTCACATTAATTTTTTGGGATGCCATTACCCTTCATGAAGCAAATGAATTGCTCTTCATGAAACAGGCTACCTGTAGCCTATATCAACAAACAACTAATTGAAAATTAAAATCTTTTAAAATGAAAAAAAATCTTTTGAGATTATCCCGTCCTTTGTTTTTAGTGGCCTTACTAAGCTTTACATTTTTGGCTTGCAATAATGAAAATGACATCAATTCGGCAGATGTCCAGGAATATGTTGATGAGGTGGTATTCAGGATGGAAGAAAGTGGAAATGTAGGACGGTTTGGCTGTTATGAATTGGTTTTTCCAATTACTATTTCCTATCCGGACGGTTCCACTGGAGAGGTAGCAGATTATGATGCCCTTCGAGCAGCCATAGCCGATTGGAAAGAAGCCAATCCTGAAGCTAATGAAAGGCCAGAATTTGCATTCCCTGTTGAAGTTCTTTCTGAAGATGGAGAGGTTATATCGGTTGCTAATAAAGAAGAATTGCGGGAATTAAAAAGAGCCTGTCGAAGAGATTTCTTTAATAGGCGAGGACACAAAGGACATTCAGGTCGATGTGGTTCCTGCTTTACCATTGTTTTTCCAGTAAGTGTGTCTTTCCCTGATGGCTCCACGGCCGAAGCTGCAGATAGAATGGCTTTAAAAGATTTGGTTAGAGACTGGAAAGCCAACAATCCGGATAGTACAGAAAGGCCTGAGCTTGTTTTTCCAGTAACCGTAGAATTTGAAGATGAAACTACAACTGAAGTAAATAGCATTGAAGAATTAAAAGCACTGAGAGAGAGTTGTAATACGGAAGGTTAATTTCATAGTGTTTCTATTCAGGATGCAGTAGCATCTATGATTGTTTTTTGGTTTATTCATTGGAAGAAGCAGTGGAGGAGTCCGCTGCTTTTTTAATTCTACCTTCCGGCTTCTAATTTCCACCCTAAAAATTTCGCCTTCCAGGTTCCAAAACCCTAATTTTCAGGCTGTTTTTAGAAAAAATGCACTAAAAAACGTTAAATCTTAATTTTTTCTGCCAATAAGTTTT
The DNA here is from genome assembly GCA_028285545.1 of Saprospiraceae bacterium. Classification (GTDB taxonomy): domain Bacteria; phylum Bacteroidota; class Bacteroidia; order Chitinophagales; family Saprospiraceae; genus JANQPA01. The sequence continues at coordinate 58,489 of JANQPA010000042.1, forward strand.
TTTTTTAATACTATTTTTTCAATTTTGTCTTTGACTATCACCCCTTGGACATTTCCCAAAGCTTTTTATTTATTTTCATTATATACTGTGCCATAGTCTTTTAAAGATTATGGTTATCAGATTGTAATCTCATTAAAATAAGTTTTTAATGATTCGAAGGGCAGTAATCACTTACTGCCCTTACTCTATTATATTGCTTCTATATGAGTATAAAATATTCTTTTGGGTATTTCTTTCTTTTTTTATTCTTTTTAAACTTATCCTGCGGAAAAAAATCTTTGGAAGACCATCACCCCTATGCTTATGATCCTTCCTTTTTGGGTGAGACAATCGTGGATTCACTTTTGGGAATCACTTTTGCCCCTCCTATCAAATGGTCGGTAGATAGCGTTGAGGAAATGAGTCCACTAAATGAAGTGTACAATAAAAATACCCCTCATAAAATTAAAATCCGGCACCATTGTTCCAGTCCAGGAACAACCAACAGTTATTTTACTATTTCGGAAATAACCGATTGGCCCGCTGAAGGTGTGAAAAAATGGAATGAAAATTACGGCAGTACAAAGTCTTCTGGTCAAAACTCAAGAACTTCAAAATATTTTCAATATTCACAAGCTGGTATGCAAGTATACGAATGGAAATCTGTAAATCAAGTGCTTGTAATTTATCATCTTTTATTTATGGAAAAAGGTCGACCAATTTGTCAAATGGATTTTTTTATTCCCTATCCTAATTTCGATGAAGATATGGAAACCATTACAGAATCTTCCATTGCATCCCTAGGTCTTAAACAATAATTACTACCAAGCTCTTTCTTTCCGATCATTAAAAAATCGGCCACTTGCCTGGCCAGCCCCGCCAGTAGCTAACCAAACAATGGTATCGGCTCCCTGCTCTATGCTGCGAGGAGCTGCACTCCCTCCCATTTTGGTTCGTACCCAACCTGGACAAACGGCGTTTACCTTGATTTTCTTTTCGGCCATGGCCGCAGCCAAATGACGAGTAAAGGTATTTAGTAATGTTTTAGAACTGCTGTATAACCTGGCGTAACTACCAACTCCGTTGCAGAAACCTCCTGCCTGGCTGGAAACCATAATTATTTGTCCCCCTTGTGGGATAAGAGATTGTAATTCTGTACTGATAAAAAATGGACTAAGAGCATTTGTTTGAATGGTATGGTTAACCATGTCCCGATCCACCTTTAATATGGAAGTATTTTCATCCAACAGCACTGCCGCATTATTTATTAGAATATCCAGTCTCCCATATTTTTTTTGTACAAAGGACTTTAGCTTAGCAATACCATCCTTAGAGTTTACATCCAATACAAAGTAATCAACTCCTATTTCTTCAGCGGCCTGCTTTGCTTTTAATTCATCTCTTGCCGTTAAAATTACCTGAAAACCATGGTTATGAAGTTGTCGGCAAACTTCCTTGCCAATACCTCTGTTTCCGCCAGTGACTAATGTTATCATTATTGCTCTGATTTTTTCCTGTAAAATTATCCTAAAATAAGAAATACCTAAAATTCTTGTCCTTTACCGATCTACTTACTTGCTCTTAGAATTTTTTAAATAAAAAAAGCGAAGTGCTAATTAGCACTCCGCTTTTTTATTAAAGTTTTTTATAGAGCTGGCTTAAAGCCAGCTCTACATTCTAATCTTACTGTATTTTAATCATTTTCTTAGTAGCAGTGAAGTCACCAGACTCAAGAGTGTAGTACATTACACCAGCTGGAAGATCATTCACATCAACTTTGT
>JANQPA010000080.1 GCA_028285545.1 Saprospiraceae bacterium
ACAATCAGTGACGGTGGTAGCCTCTGGCTTTTTGATAGGCGATCCAAGTTTTGCTTTGCTGGCGATCTTGGCAGATGGTACAGTAATTGAATTGATGCAAGCCTCAGTAGCCAATGTACAGGTGATTCACAATGCGATTGCTCCTGCAGTAGACATTTATGCCAATGGAGAATTGTTGATTGATGATTTTGAGTTTAGAACCGCTACACCATTTGAATTTTTACCGGCAGGAGTAGAAATTACCTTAGCAGTAGCACCCGATACTTCTACATCAGCAGCCAGCGCTATAGCTACTTTTCCAGTAACACTAGATAATGGAAAAACCTATGTCGTTTTTGCAAAAGGAATTCTTGGAGATGTGGACACTCCCTTCGGTCTTGCTGTAAATGATATGGGGCAAACCCAGGCTGCTTCAGGGACAGGGGTAGATCTGTTACTTTATCACGGATCACCGGATGCCCCTGCCGTAGACGTTTTGACGGGTGGAAGTATCATTTACGATGATATTGCTTATGATGGCTTTTCCAGTAGATACGAAAATGTTCCGGCAGCCCAGTATATCTTGGATATTACTCCATCAGATGATAATAATACGATTGTAGCATCCTATACAGCAAACGTTAATGCTTTAGAAGGTGGTGCAGCCGTTGTGTTTGCAAGTGGATTTTTCAGCGGCTCTGCTCCTGGCTTTGCAGTCTGGGTTGCTTTACCAGATGGAATGACCTTTCCGCTGCCTATTACAACTAGTACCAATGAATTAGAAAGAATTATACAAGGATTTAGCGTGGCACCCAATCCTGCAATTGGAAGTACTACCATAAACTTTGGTTTGGAAGAATCTGCAGACCTGAATTTAAGACTAATGGGATTGAATGGACAATTATTCCAAAACCTAGATTTGGGCAGATTAACAAAAGGAGATTATACGCAAAAAGTCGACCTGACGGAATTACCCACAGGTCAATATGTCCTAAGCTTGGTTTCAGATAAGGGAATAATCAGTAAGAAATTGATTATCATTCAATAAATCAGGGTTCCCTCTTACGCAGAATCCTAATAAATTTGTCTGAAAAGAACCATATTTAGGAGCTAAATGCAGAGTGCATCATCATTATTGATGGTGCACTTTTTTATTTAAAAATTTATTTACATATTAGGGTCGCAATAATAGATTTAAATACGAGGCTTGATGTCTGAAGGATATTTGATACCAGAATCGAAAAAGTATAAGTTTAGAGAACTTAAAGTCTATGCTTCTACGGAGTGGCTTGCGGATAATAAGAAAAAGTATCGGCAAGTCTTTGATCGATATGAGACGACTTATATCTATGCGGAACTGTCATTTTATAATAAAAAATTTGATGAGGCAGATTGGGAGATTGAAGTTGAGTTGAAATGTTTTTCCCTAAAAAAAGGTAAGAAAGAAATCTGTTCCCTTCCATTAAAAAAGAAGGTCAGTAAATATGATAACATCGTATTCATAAGAGAGGGATGGGGCAATAAAAATGAAGGTGCTTTTTGGAAGAAAGGTACTTATTATTGGGAAGCCTGGATTGAAGGGGAAAAAGTTGCTACCAAATATTTTTATATAGAAGATGGCACTAAAGATTCACTTTCGGATGAGGACGGCTACCTAGATGTTGTTTCCTTAAGTTTGTATGAGGGCCCCTATGATGATGTCATAGAAGATGAAAGAATCTATTACAAACAATTTAGTAGTGAGGAATCCAGGTATATTTATGTGGAAATTACCTTGCGAAATCTTATACCCAATAAATCCTGGTATTGCGAATTATTTACCAAATTCTATAATGATGCCAGAGAGTTAAAAGGACAAGTTGTACGATTACAGCGAATAGAGAAAAAAGACGAAATTATCAAAATTACCGCTGGTTGGGGTTCCAATGTGAAAGGCTCCTGGCGTGAAGATCGTTATACTGCGGAGATTGTTTTTATGGATCGATTGCTGGCTGTTATTCCCTTTGAGATTGGTGAAGAGTTTGTAGAAGGTATTGCTGGAGTAATCCTCCCTGACCGTCAATCGCCTGTGGTTCTTACCCCTGATGAAGATCTGGATCAGAGTTTTGATGATGTGATGTTGAAACTCGATGCCCTCATCGGCTTGAATAGCATCAAAAAGCAGGTGCGTGATCATGCCAAATATTTACAGTTTCTTCAATTGCGGAAGGAAAAAGGCTTCGAAGAAAAGGAAGAGATCAATGTTCATTCTGTTTTTATTGGCAACCCGGGGACTGGAAAAACCACAGTGGCTACCATGATGGGTAAGCTCTACAAAAAAATGGGACTTCTAACCAAAGGTCATGTTCATGAAGTAGATCGTGTTGATCTGGTTGGGGAATATATTGGACAAACTGCCCCTAAAGTTAAAGATGCAATAGAAAAATCTCGTGGAGGGGTTCTTTTTATTGACGAAGCCTATGCACTAGCTCGTTCTAATGATGATAGTAAAGATTTTGGTAGAGAAGTGATCGAAATACTGGTCAAAGAAATGTCTAACGGACCAGGTGATTTTGTAGTTATTGTAGCTGGTTATCCTCGTGAAATGAAACATTTTCTGGATTCCAATCCGGGCCTGAAGTCAAGGTTTAAACTATATTATGAATTCCCAGACTACCTTCCTCAAGAACTTTCCAGGATTGCTGAATATGCCTGTCAACAAAAGGGAGTTAATTTAACTTTGGAAGCACGTCGTGAGATTGATGAAATTATTGTAAACGCTTATCGAAGTAGAGATCGATCTTTTGGAAATGCCCGATTCGTATTTGATCTTATTGAGAAGTGTAAAATCAATTTGGGCTTAAGGGTAATGAATGATGACAATCCACGTGGTCTAGAAAAGGATTTTTTGGCACTGGTAGAAGAACAAGATGTTTCTAAAATAGCAATCAAGCCTAAAAAAGGACTTCCCAATATCCCAATAGATGAAGCTTTGTTGGAAGAGTCGATCAATGAGTTAAACCGTTTGATTGGAATGGATAAAATCAAGGCCCAGATCCAGGAATTGGTTCGACTTGTTCGGTTTTACAGGGAAACAGACAAAAATGTTCTTAATAATTTTTTCCTGCATACCGTATTTATTGGTAATCCAGGGACAGGAAAAACTACAGTTGCCAGGATTCTTACAAAAATTTACAAGGCTTTAGGAGTGCTGGAAAGAGGACATATGGTTGAGACTGATCGCCAGGGTTTAGTGGCTGGATATGTAGGACAAACCGCAATAAAAACAAGTAACAAAATTGATGAATCCTTAGGCGGAGTATTATTTATTGATGAAGCTTATGCCCTTACCAAACACTCCGCGGGAGGACATGGAGACTTTGGCGACGAGGCTATTCAGACTCTTTTGAAGCGGATGGAAGACCTACGTGGACAATTTTTTGTTTTTGTAGCCGGCTACCCGGATAACATGGAAGGTTTTTTGAAAGCTAACCCAGGACTAAGTTCCAGGTTTGATAAGGTGCTTAAGTTTGAAGATTATTCGCCTGAAGAATTGTTCCAAATAGCTTTATTGATGTTTGCTGAAAAACATCTCATTCCCAGCCCGGAAGCTGAAGAACATTTAAAAGCATATTTATCTTTCATCCATGACTATCGAGATAAGTATTTTGGAAATGCCCGCACGGTAAGAAACATCGTCTCGGAAGCTATAAAACAACAAAACCTGCGAATAGCAGGCCTGCCTAAGAGCAAAAGAAAGGATGTATCCCTTACTCTGCTTACTCTTGAGGATGTATCGTCCTTTAAATTGGATAAAAGTGATTTTCTCTTTAACAAGAAAACGATTGGATTTCGCCAGCAATCCTCAGGAAGTAATTAAAAACACTTTTCTAGCGTCGTATTCCCATCCTCCAGAATTTATATTTGGTTGGTACTAATTTAACATCAATTTTTTGCCGAACGATAGGATTGAAAAATAAAAAGCCAAAATCAAATATGTCAATTGCGGCTTTAATCCTTTGGTGGGCTTTGATTTTCTGCCATGCTCTTTTCATTTCTTTAGACCAATAAATATCTGCCAGGATTAAGATAGTGTCTTGATGAATTTGAGGGAGGAGCCTTTCAAAATAAGCCCAGGTACTACCTTCGCGATGATCCCCATCGATATAGATGAGATCAATATTTTCAAATTCCTGCCTGACGACATTTAGAGCTTTGTCGAAGGTATCATTTATCAAAAAAATATTTTCTAAATAAAGGCGATAGAAGTTTTCTGAAGCCTTCTGAGCAATTTCGGGACTTCCTTCAATAGTAATTACTTGATTTCTTTTATCTGCCAGGGCCAGATATAGGGTAGACAAGCCCAGTGAGGTCCCTAATTCAAGTATGATATTCGATTTATAGTGATGAACGATTTTGAACAATATTTGCCCTTGGGAATCATTAATGGCACCATGTCTGGCGATATGAGCAATACTTCGCTGATTCTGATCCGTCAACAAAGAACCTGCCCCATAATCTTTAATTGTAATCTCTTCTTTATCTTTGCTCAGTTGTTGACGCATCCATTGTATAAGAGGAAAGGCATAATACCTTCGTTTATCTTCCAAAATGTGTTCGATAAAATCACTTACAAAAGGAGAGTCAATGTCATATTTTGTCTTTGCTTTAAAAAAGAAGGATAAGTACCTTAAAAAAAGCTGCAAATGAATGACTACAGGGTGTTTATGCATAAGTTTGTGCCTAAATATTCAAAATTTGTACTCAGGAAGGGTAAAATATCGTTTTTTTTGCTTTAGAAACTTATTTAACGTTTTATTTTAAAATAAGTCTCTGATTATTATGTTATGATTTAAATATTGTAAAATTAAATAGGATTCAAGGACATGAATAAAAAAGGAATTTGGTTTTTTCTAGTAATCGTTTTTTGTTATTGCCAGGTGTTTGGTCAATTAAAACCTCCCAAAGATTGGTTTCATTTAGACAATGCAGATAGTAAATATTTAGGTGTAGCCACTGAAACCTTGTACAAGAAAATAATTAAAAATAGAAAGGGACAGTCGGTTGTTGTAGCTGTAATTGATAGCGGCGTTGATTATAAGCATGAAGATTTGGATGATGTGATGTGGGTAAATGAAGATGAAATTCCAGATAATGGCATTGATGATGATAAAAACGGATACATAGACGATATTCATGGCTGGAATTATCTGGGAAATAGCAAAGGAGAAAATGCCGCTCATGCTCATACAGAGCTTTTGCGCCTGTACATGGAATACGATAAACAATTTAAGGATGTAAAAGAATCAGAGATTCCTAAAAGTAATAGAGAAAAATACAAGCGCTACCTTTCTTTTAATGAAACCATAGAACAGAAAAAAGCAGAAGCTACTGAAAATGCTTTTCTTTATAAAACCATTGGAAATGCTGCTGATAGGTTGGAAAAGGCTATAGGAAAACCAAATATTACCCAAGAAGATTTAAGGAATTACAAATCTGATAATCCACTTTTGTCGCAGGTAGCCCAAGTGTTGGCTGATATCATGGCAGAAGTTGATGGATCTTTTGAAGATGTAAAGAATGATTTGATTGAAGGAGCGGAAAGCTTTGAAAACACGCTTAAATATTATTTCAACCCAGAGTTTAATGCTCGGGGAATAATTGGTGATAATCCCAAGGATTACAATCAATTAGGTTATGGAAATAATAATGTGAAAGGCCCAGATTCAGATCATGGAACTCATGTTGCGGGAATTATTGCTGCTGAAAGAAATAATGGCCTGGGGATGGATGGAGTAGCCAATAATGTAAAGATTATGGCCTTACGTGCAGTGCCTGATGGAGATGAGGAAGACAAAGATGTGGCCCATGCGATCAGGTATGCTGTAGACAATGGTGCTCAGGTGATCAATATGAGTTTTGGTAAAAGTTTCTCTCCCGGAAAGGAGGCGGTAGACGAAGCAGTTAAGTACGCTTTAAAAAATGATGTGGTTTTGGTTCATGGCTCCGGAAATGAAAATGAAGAAATTTTCACTTATAATAATTACCCAAATGACGAATTTGCCAAAAAAGGCTTGTTTGGACCTAAATATGCTGATAATTGGATCGAAGTAGGAGCCATCAGTTGGAAATCAGGTGAAGATATGGTAGCTGAGTTCTCAAATTATAGCGCAGAGCACGTAGATGTGTTTGCTCCTGGGGTAGCCATCTATTCGACAAAGCCAGAGAATGATTATCAAAACTTACAGGGAACTAGTATGGCCAGCCCGGTAGTTGCCGGCCTTGCTGCGATGCTACGTTCTTATTTTCCTGATTTATCCGCAAAACAGGTTAGGGGAATTATTTTGCAATCTTCAGTTGTTCAAAATCAAATGGTCAAATTGCCTGGTGGAGAAGAAGGAGAAAAAGTACTATTCCGCAAATTGAGCGTCTCTGGTGGAGTAGTAAATGTGGTAAAAGCTTTTGAAATTGCAATGTCTACAAAGGGTAAGAATAAAAAGAATTCAGCTATGAGGAAGAAAATTTGGGAGAGTGTCACTCCTTAAAAATAAAAGCTGGGGCCAGGCCCCAGCTTTTATTTTATAAATACTTTTTTAACCACCTCTGCACCCAATTCCTCATTTAAGATTTTGATGATTTTTTCCTTGCCATAAGACAGCTCCTGCTTCAAAGAGGCTGAATTTAGATCTATAAAAAGTTTGTCTTTTACCAATTTGATTTGAGTTGTATGTTTGGCAATACTGGGGCCCATGGTTTTATCCCATATCTTTTCTATTCGGGTTTGATTCAATCCTCCTTTAAGTCGATAATGCTCAACCATGGCCATTAAAGCCTCTTTTAGCGTAGTTTGGTTTTTATTATCAGAGTATTTTGGACGCATAATTAATCTTTATTCAAGGCCTGACCCTTATCAATGGAATATTTTTGATAACCAACATCCAGTTGCTCCAAAATAGTGCTTATCCTGTCAGGATGAGTATCTGTGATAAAAACCTGCCCAAAATGGTATTGCTGGATATATTGAAGTAAATTTTTTACTCGGGTTTGATCCAATTTATCGAATAAATCATCCATTAACAATAGCGGTAAAGTGTTTTTTTCTTTCCTTAATATCTCATATTGCGCCAGTTTGAGCGCTAAAACAAAAGTTTTTAATTGACCCTGAGAAGCAAATCTTTTAAGTGGTAGATCTTCCAAGATAAATTTTAAGTCATCTTTATGAGCACCAACAGTAGTTCTTTGGAGCACTTTATCTTTTTCCTCTGCTGCTACCAATTGCTCATTTAATCCACTTTGCGCCAGGGTGGTATGATAGCGGCAAGCTACCGTTTCGTTATGATTAGATAATTTGCTGACCACTTCTTTTAATATTTTTTCGAAATCCAGGGTGAACTGCTGACGTCGTTCCATCAAATAACGTGCTGGCTCTTCCATCTGATGATTATAGACTCTTAGCAAACTGGAATTAAAGGTCTGGTTTTCACCAAACTGTTTGAGGAGAGAATTTCGTTGCTTAAGAACCCGATTATAGGTGATTAAATGTTGTAAATATTGAGAATCTAGCTGTGAAAGAGTATTATCTAAAAATTTTCGTCGGGTTTCACTTCCTTCTCTTACAATATCTGTATCATCGGGGGCGATAAAAACAATAGGAATTAATCCGAGGTGTTCTGAAATGCGGTCATAAGCTTTTCCATTACGCTCCAATTCCTTTTTCTTACGCGGAATGACTTTAACAACAATTCGTTCTCTTTTTTCATCGACCCAAAAAACTCCCTCCAAGCGGAAAAAATTTGATCCATGCTCTGTTAAATATATATCCGGTAATCCTCTGAAATGCTTACCGACTGCTAAATAATAAATGGCTTCCAGTAAATTGGTTTTCCCCATCCCATTTTTACCTACAAAACAATTCCAGCTGAGATGACATTCAATCTGCTGCTCGGAGTAATTTTTAAATTGCGTAAGTGTAAATCGCTCTAAATGCAAAGCTTGTGTTTTAAAGGTTTCCGCCAAAATAATGGTTTTTGTTTAGTTGTTCCACGTTCAGAGTTCAGAGTTCTGGGTTTGTTTTCGGTGAAATAGAGTTCATTCCACTTATTTGAAATTTTATTTGGCACGCAGCCACCTCCGGCCGCCAGGGATATCGCTAATTATCCAGATTATATTTGCCCTTCTTTACAAACCTAAAGGATATCTGCGTGAGAAAAAAGCTCCACTAAGCAACTATACTTTTAATATAGCACTCCCTACACAACGGGAACACGGGAACACGGGAACACGGGAACACGGGAACACGGGAACACGGGAACAAATTATGAACCAAGATTCCAATTACACGTTCTTTAGATAGAGCAGAAAGAAAATAATTTAGTAGCTTTACTATTTTAAAATTAGGAAACAAAAAAACCGGCATAATTCATTATTCATATGAGTACAGTTACGGACAAAACAAAAAAGGCAAGAAAAAGCAGATCCTCTAAATATGATAAGGAAATGTACCTTCATTGGTTTGAGTTGATGTTTAGGATAAGAAAATTCGAGGAAAGGGCGCTAATGTTGTATGGTCAGCAAAAAATCAGAGGTTTTTGTCATGTTTATATAGGTCAGGAAGCAGTAGCGGCAGGTATTGAATCTGCTATTACTAATGAGGATGCCATTGTTACTGCATATCGGCAGCATGGCACTGCATTGGGTAGAGGCGCTTCAGCCAATGAATGTATGGCCGAATTAATGGGGAAAAAGACGGGTATTGTTAAAGGAAAAGGGGGCTCTATGCACTTCTTCGATAAGAGTAAAAAATATTTTGGAGGCAATGGAATTGTAGGTGCTCAAATACCTATCGGGGCAGGAATTGCTTTTGCCGAAAAATATAGAGATACCAAAAACCTTTGTGTAACCATGTTTGGAGATGGAGCTGCCAGACAGGGTGCTCTTCATGAAGCTTTTAATATGGCTATGACCTGGAAGCTACCCGTACTTTTCATTTGTGAAAACAATGGGTATGCTATGGGTACTTCGGTTGAACGGACCTCAAACGTTACCGATATGTCGAAAATAGGTTTGAGTTATGAAATGCCTAGCGAAGCAGTGGATGGTATGAATCCAGAATCTGTACACGAGGCAGTGACAAGAGCCGCAGAACATATTCGTTCTGGAGAAGGGCCTTATTATCTTGAAATCAGAACCTATCGCTATAAAGGACATTCTGTTTCTGATCCTGCCAAGTATCGCTCAAAAAATGAGGTTGATGAATACAAAGATAAAGATCCGGTTAAAGTGACTGAAAAAAAGATTGTCGAGGAAGGTATTGCAACAGAGGAAGAAATAAAAGCAATAAAGGACAAAATAAAAGCTGAAATTGAAGAATCAGTGCGGTTCGCCGAACAATCTGACTATCCTGATCCTTCAGAATTGTATACTGATAATTACGTACAGAAGGATTATCCATTCATTATGGATTGATTTTAGGTTCCATGGTTCCGGGGTTCCATGGTTCCGTGTTCCCGTGTAACCATACCCACTCCAAAATTCTACAGGATTGCCTTATTTTCACAAAAAAATCTTAATTAACAGCTTTTTTTAAGCTTAAAGACCCCCTGTATTTCAAATATTAATTATTTTTGCACCGCTTTTTTATATTCTAGGATATTATTAACGATAACGTTTGGAGTAATGGCAAAAATCAATAAGAAGAGAAATCAAAAGAAATCTGAGGAGACCTTGGTGGATTTAGTAGAAGTGGGAGCACAGGCTCAAAACTTTTATGATCGCAACCAAAATATTATTTTCGGTGGTCTGGTAGCACTTGTGTTGGTAATAGGTGGCTTATTTGCCTATTCTAATTTTTATAAGAAACCTCGCCAGGTGACTGCTACCGAGCAGATGTTCCAGGCTCAAATTCAATTTGAAAGAGATTCTTTTATCCTGGCTTTGACTAATCCTGGTGGAGGATATTATGGCTTTTTAGATATTATTGATAATTATGGAGGAACTAAAGCAGGAAACCTGGCAAATTATTATGCCGGGATTTGTTATTTGAATTTAGGAAAATTCGAAGCTGCTATTGATTATCTAAAATCCTATAGTCCTTCTGGATCGATATCACCAGCTATGAAGTTTGGTGCTCTTGGAGATGCTTATACAGAATTAGGAGACATGGAAAAGGGAATGTCATTCTATAAAAAGGCAAGCACTCAAAATGGCAATGAAGCTTTAGCGGCATATTATCTTATGAAAGTGGGCTTGCTTTATGAAAAAATGGGTGACCCAGCCAAGGCTAAAAAAGCTTATGAGCAAATCAAAAATGATTACCCCAATACCCCTGATGGAGTAAATGTGGAAAAATATATTACTAGAGTTGATTCTCAGGGCTAAATTATTTTCTAATGGCCAGCGCAAATAAAAATCTATCTTCCTATAATGCCGATAACATTCCTTCTGCGGAGGAAATGTCTTTCGGCATTGTGGTCTCAGAATGGAATGAAGAGATAACCCATAAACTTTATGAAGGTTGTCTTGAAACTTTGCTCAAACATGGAGCAAAGGAGGATCATATCTACACGGTTCAGGTTCCTGGAGCTTTTGAACTTCCGGTAGGGGGGAAAATGTTAGCCAGCCGCCACAAAGTGGATGCAGTAGTTTGTCTGGGCTGTGTTATACAAGGTGAAACCAAGCACAATGAGTACATTAATAACTCGGTAGCGGTTGGCCTAACCAGCTTAAGTGTCGCCTCAGGTATCCCATTCATCTTTGGCGTGCTTACTCCAAATGATCAGGCCCAAGCTCAGGATAGGGCTGGAGGTAAACATGGAAATAAAGGGGTCGAATCTGCCGTAACGGCTATCCGTATGGCTGATCTGAAACGTGACCTCTCCAAAGCAAAACAGAGAATCGGCTTTGGAAATTAATTCCTGCCAAAGCTTAGAGCTTAACTATGAAGTTACATTTTATCGACACCGGTTTTTTTAAACTAGATGGTGGAGCTATGTTTGGAGTAGTTCCTAAACGCTTGTGGAATAAATTAAACCCTGCTGATGATAATAACTTATGTACCTGGTCAATGCGATGCTTGTTGATCGAAACTCAAGACCGTCTGATTTTGGTAGATACCGGCCTGGGAAACAAGCAAGACGAAAAATTTCGCTCTCACTTTGAACCTCATGGCCAGGCTAGCCTGTTGAATTCCTTAGCGCAAAAAGGTTTCCAGCCAGAAGACATCACCGATGTTTTTCTTACGCATCTTCACTTTGATCACGTTGGCGGCGCTATAAAAAAGGATGATCATAATTCTTTAGTAACCACCTTTCCCAAGGCCACCTATTGGTCAAATGAAAGGCATTTTAATTGGGCTTTAGATCCAAATCCACGAGAGCGTGCTTCTTTTTTAAAAGAAAACATCCTCCCCATCCAAGACTCTGGTCAGCTTAAATTTATAGAAGTAAGTGATGATGATGTAGAATGGATTCCAGGAATAAAAATTAGGTTTGTTTATGGACATACTGAGGCCATGATGGCTTTATTTATTCAAAAAGGAGATCAAACCTTTGTCTACCCAGCTGATGTAATTCCTTCTTCCCACCACATAGGTTTACCTTATGTAATGGCCTATGACATTCGCCCTCTATTGACACTACAGGAAAAACGAAGAATATTGGAAGATGCTTACCAAGAACAACAGTATCTGATTTTTGAACACGATCCTCAAATTGCTGCAGTCAGCCTTACAAAAAATGATAGGGGAAGAATAGTTAAAGATCGAATTCTTACTGAAGAAGAACTCAATCAATAGTAGAGCTTTGTTTCAATTTATCTCTTCCCATTCCGTCCAACAAATACAGAAGTCTGAAATGACTCATATATTTACCTGTTTTTTAGTGAAATACAAAAAACTGTTATAACTTTAATACTGTTATTCATTTTACCCGTTTTTTGTTATTTAGACTATAAAACCAAGGTTATGAAAATCAGATTTGTCATCCTTTCATTATTTGCTTCCTTTTTCCTTACAGCTGCGACTCCTCCCAAAAATTTATACCTGGTTTATGTCTTCATGGGAGAAGAATGTGTCATTTCTCAAAATTATACCCTTGAGCTTAATAAACTTCATGAGCAATACGCTAGTGACCGAATCCAATTTATTGGTGTTTTTCCAAGCAATTATTCTTCTTCCGAAACGGTAAAAAACTTTAAGTCTAAATACAAACTTCCCTTTAATACTGAACTAGATAAGGCTCATATAAAGGTGTTCAGGTTTCAAATAAAAGTGACGCCCGAAATAGTCGTCTATGATGTAAAAAACCAAAATGTCGTCTACCAAGGTAGAATAGATAATACCTATTTTGGCCTGGGACAAAGACGTACCGTAACTACTACCTCTGAACTAAGTGATGTCTTATCAGCAATTACCAAAAAGGAAGAACTTGATTTTGAATTTAAAAAAGCTGTAGGCTGCTTTCTAACACCAATCGACCCTTTGTTCAAGGATATTAGCCCTTGTAACTACGATACAAAAGATACCAAAACCAACAAAAGATAAGATTGAGGCAATAAAATAAAAGCCTTTGTCAATATAATATCTAATCAGTGGCTCTACTTTTTGTTGTAGCTATTGGATTTTAATATTAAGCACAATAATTAAATTCATGAAAAAGAATACTCTAATTATTTGCCTGCTTATTCTCCCCTTTATCGCAATTCTATCCTTAGGTTGTGAAAACTCAAAGCAGATTTCAAACCAGGAATTCGAAAATGATCTACAGAATCTTTTTAATATTGTAATGTATGATAATAGCCAGGGAACGAAATCTCTAGCTTATAACTATGGAATGGGTATTGATTCAACAAGTATTTATTATGACCTGGTCCATGGGTTTAATAATCAATATCTCCTCTTTCTTACCAGAAAACCCTTTATAGAACTTAACCTTAAGAGTTTTATAGTTGAACAAGACACTCTGGAGGGAACCAAGCAAAAAATTTTTGAAGAAGGAAGAAAACAGCCCTGGTTTAATTTGTACAAAACCTCAGTGGCATATTATTTGAAGGGAAAAGGGGTAAGTGTCCAAAATTATGAACCTCAGCCACCCGTTTCTGCTACTCAAGAAGAGTTAATGGAAGTAGTGTCTAAATTCTTTTATGTTTACGACTATGATGAGGATAAAGGTCTTCAGGCCAAACTTTGTGGAGGAATAAACCCCTATTTTAAAGAAGACCTTGTAATCAACCCAGTAATGGAAGCCTTTGCATTTCAGGCTTTGGTAAATCTTCTTGGTGAGGATACTTCTTTAGTTACTTCCTTTTACCAGGGCTTTATTTCAGAGATGAATGAAAAAGTGAAGACCATGAACGATGAGAAAGAAGGAATCGTCCAATTTGCAAAAAATAATGCTTACCAACACTATAAAAACGATGCTGGTCTGCGCGAAAAAATTATTGCTCAATACCAAGAATTAAAAAATAGATTACCTTTTGAGATATCGGATCTTCCTTCTCAGGGAATGAACCAATAAGTCAGGTATTTTGCCCATTTCAAAAAGAAGGATCAAAAATTTCATTCACTGATTATGAAAAACAATATACTTTTTTTCTGTTTTCTCATCTGTCTGTCTTCTGTGGGTGTAGCTCAGGAAATCACTTTTTCAAAAGATATTGCCCCTATCATTTATACCAATTGTACGGTTTGCCATCGACCTGGAGAAATTGGCCCCATGTCCTTGACCAGTTATGATGAGGTGCGCAATTGGGGACCAACCATAAAGTATGTAACCGAAATAAAATATATGCCTCCCTGGAAACCAGATAAGCATTACTCCAGTTTTTTAGGGGAAAGAGGCCTGAGCGATGACGAAATTGCAAAAATTAAGAATTGGGTAGAAAATGGAATGCCCCAGGGTAATCTTTCTGATGAACCAGCTCTACCAGAGTTTCCGGAAGGCTCTCAAATCGGACAGCCTGATCTGGTTCTTTCTTTTAAACAGACGTATACCCATAAAGGAAACAACCGTGATCAGTATCAGATTTTTGTCCTGCCTACCGGCTTGACAGAAGACAAAATTGTGAAGGGAATAGAATTAAGACCTGGAAACCGCCGAATCGTTCATCACGCCCTCTTTGCATTAGATGAAACCGGGCAGGCTTCGACATTGGATGCTCAAACACCGGAATATGGATATCCGGGATTTGGAGGCTATGGAGTTCCCGTTACTGAAAATTATACTGGCTATGTCCCAGGTGCCAAAGTTCGTTTATATGCGGAAGGAATGGGCCAGAAGATGACTGCCGGCTCTAATTTATTGATTCAGATGCATTATGCTCCAAGTCCGATAGATGAGCCTGATTCTAGTACTGTTAATATTTTTTTCGCTGATGAAAAAGAACAGGTTACCAGGAATGTCCAGCAGGCCATTATGCTTCCTTTTGCGCCACTGATTCAGAATGGCCCATTTGTTATGCCTCCTGAAACCATTAAAAAGTTTCACTGTAAGTTTATTTCTCCTATTGATGTTAGCTTAATTGCCGTAGGGCCACATATGCACTTGTTGGGTAAAGATTGGGAAGTCTTTTCTGTATCACCCTCTGGTGATACAACTAATCTAATTTCTATTCCCGATTGGGATTTTAATTGGCAAGGTGGATATTTTTTCAAAAGATTAATTAA
The DNA here is from genome assembly GCA_028285545.1 of Saprospiraceae bacterium. Classification (GTDB taxonomy): domain Bacteria; phylum Bacteroidota; class Bacteroidia; order Chitinophagales; family Saprospiraceae; genus JANQPA01. Next base: position 14,618 of record JANQPA010000080.1, read on the forward strand.
AATTGAAAAAGGATCCGAAGTTCATGCCTTTGCAACTTATGATAACACTTCCAATAACCCCAAAAATCCCAATGTACCTCCGCGGACCATTACCTGGGGTGAGGGTACTTCAGATGAAATGTTTTACCTGCCATTTTTCTTTGTTCCATATTTGCCAGGGGATGAAGACATCATTTTTGAGCCAGATGATATTACAACTTCTGTTGACGGAGAAGTAATCCTCAATTTTCCTAAAGATGAATTATTGCCAGTATATCCCAATCCAGCTGTGGAAAGGTTAACAAGTAGCTTTACCCTGGCCAAGGCGGGGAATTATGCGATGCACATATACAACCTAAAGGGACAATTAATCAATTCACCCTTTTCCAGCCAATTTTTTACAGCCGGACCGCATCAATATGTGGTAGATGTAAATGATTTGGAGCAAGGGGTATATTTGATGAGGATTCAAGGAGAAAATACAGACTTGACTACCAAGATTTCTATTGTGAAAAGATAGATTGGGTATTAGGGTATTAGGGTATTAGGGTATTGGGTACCGTGTATTGTGACTTGTCTGTGCGCTTGTAAACCTTTGGTTTTTAATAAACAATAGGGTTTAATGTATGAATTAATGAACAGTTCCTACTTTCCCATTTAAATAAAAATCAGCTATTGATTGAAGACTAAAGTTGATAATTATGCCAAATTTTTTTTCCTTCCTGTCAGCAATTGGGATACTTAACTGCTGTTTGATAAGCATCCTTCCAGGTCAAACGCCACTCATTGATAGTTTAAAATCAACTCTTAGTTTAGAAACTAAAGATAGTTCCACTATAAATACACTAAACGATATTTGTTGGGAGTTAGAGTCAATTGAAAAATATGATAGTCTTCTTCATTATGCCCAGTTAATGGCTCAAATTTCATCTTCTTTGGGATATTTTAATGAAGTGGGTTTGGCTAATTATAAAATGGCCAGCTCTCATTGGCATCTTGGTGATTATCAGGAGGCATTGAATACCTGTGACTCTGCATTTTTCTATTTTCAAAAGGCCAAAAATGACAAAAGAATCATGCACTCCACTTATTTAAGAGGAATGATTAATGGAGATCAGGGGAATTATGCAAAGGCCATTTCTGATTATTATGAAGGCATTAAGATGGCTAAAAATATGGAAGACAGCATTGCTGCAGGAGCTATCCTCAATAGTGTAGCCTTAGTTCATAAGTGGATGAGCAATTATAGACTTGCCGAAGAGGAATTTTTGAATTCTATTGAAATGCTAAAAGGGCCATCTGCTGATTACAGAAGAGCAATGTCCATTACCAATTTGGGGGTATTGTATACTTTGACGGAGCAATACCAGGAGGCAATAGAAAATTCAAAGAAAGCCATGTTACTTTTTGAAAAGCTGGAGTCAGATTGGGGTGTCGCTTCCAATAAAGGTAATATTGGAACTGCCCTTGTTAGGTTGAACAAGGCCAAAGAGGCCATTTCCTATTTAAAAGAACACCTAAAGTACGAAGAGGATAATGATCCAAAATCTCACGCTGCTGCTTTGATGATGCTGGCCGAGGCAGAACAATCACTAACAAATCTGGAGGCAGCAAAAGCAGGATACCAAAATGCCTTAACCATCAGTAGTAATATTGGTGCCCTGGATTATCAAAGGCAGTGTGAAGAAGCCCTGAGTCAAATTGCTGCCAGCAAGAACGATTTCAGGAGTGCATTTGCGCATTTATTAAATGCCAAAAGCTTAGGTGACACCCTATACAACCAAAAAACTGCGGATAAAGTAGCAGAGCTTAATGAGCAATACCAAGCAGAAAAAAAGGAGAACCAAATTGCCTTATTAAAATCTGAGAATAAAGTAAAAGATATTGCTTTAAGCAATGAAGCTATTAAAAGAAACAGCCTAATGGGGGGAATGACAACATTATTATTGCTAGCTGCATTAGTCTGGTATGGTCAACGTCAAGCAATAAAAAATCAACGCCTCTTGGCCATAAAAAATGAGAAAATTAAAGATGTCCAATTCCAACAAGCGGTTAGTGAGTTGGAATTAAAGGCTCTCCGTGCTCAAATGAATCCTCATTTCATTTTTAACTGCATGAATTCAATCAATCGCTTAATTCTGGAAAATGATAATGAAAATGCCTCCCGCTTACTTTCCAAATTTTCAAGACTGATTCGCCTTATTTTAGAACATTCTGAGCGGAAAACCATCTCTTTAGAGGAAGAAATGGAACTGCTAACAACCTATTTGGAAATTGAAACTCGGCGATTTGAAGGAAATATCGACTATTCCATTGCTATTGACAAAGACATAGATCCTGAATACATCGAAGTACCTTCAATGGTACTGCAGCCATTTATCGAAAATGCAATATGGCATGGACTATTTCACAAAAATGATAAAGCGGGGAAGATAAAAATAAACATTCGACAGGAGGATGAAATTTTACATTGTAGCATCGAGGATAATGGCATTGGCAGGAAAAAAGCATTGGAATTAAAAAACAAATCAGTTTTGAACCATAAATCGATGGCATTAAAACTTACTGAAGCTCGTTTAAAATTAATTGATAAAACTAAAATTGGCCAGCTGATAAAGATTATTGATTTAAAAGACTCCCAATCTTTACCTGCCGGAACCCGGGTAGAAGTAAAAATACCTATTTAAAGCCTGGCAATGAGTTTCATGAATTCTTCCTTTTTTCGTCGCGAAATATCAATGTGATCGCCATTGCTCATTAAGGCATAACCTCCTTCACCTTTAATATAACGGTCAATTTGCTTTAAGTTTATGATCGCCGAATGATGTACTCTGCAAAAAATGCTTGGATCTAAAATGTTTTCAAAATCTTTTAGGCTCTTTGATACAACTATTTGTTGACTGTCTTTTAGAATTATTTGTGTATAGGCACCTTCGGCCTTACAATGAATTATATCCTGTAGATAAACAAAATCCAGGCCGTTAAGGGTAGGAACAGCTAGTTTGTCATCCAAACCTAATCTTGACTTAATGTTGTGAATAAGTCCTGAATAGTCGGTTTTTCTCAAGTTGTGAAACCGATTAACTGCTGTTAATAGTTCATCTACATCTACAGGTTTGAGAAGATAATCCAAGGCAGAAAATCGGATGGCCTTGATGGCATATTGGTTGTGAGCAGTTACAAAGATTGTACTAAAATTTGGCTTGCCAATTTTTTCCAAGAGGTCAAAACCACTCATAAAAGGCATTTGAACATCAAGAAAAACCAATTCCGGCTGATGGGTCTGGATGGCAGATATGCCTTCCATAGGGTCTTGACATATGGCGATAATATTCAAATTTGGGCAAAATTTATTCAGCAAAAGCTTAAGACTTTCCCGTGCATCTTCTTCATCATCTATTATAATGGTCCTTGTCATTAGGTAATATTATCATTTAATGAGAGCCGCAATACTTTTTTCTAACAATTTTTCAATTTACCACTTATTATTTGAATCCTACCACCTATTCTTCCACCTGGCCAATTGTAAGCTTTTACTTTTTTATAAACTAAAGAAGGAATAGATTTGCTCTGTTAATAATGAAAATGAATTCCAAAAGAAAAATAAGCCATGAAAACGAAATTAACTTTAGTCTTGATGATGTTTTGCTTGGGCATGATAAATGCTCAAGGATTGCCTCAGCACATTGAATTAGAAGAACTCGGACTTAGCTTTGACATCCCACAAGGTTGGACAGGGCAATTGGAAGGTGAATACATTCTACTAGGCCATCAATCATTGCCTGGCCTGATGATTCTGTTCCAGAATAATAGTCAAAGTACTGGAGATTTAAAGAATACTGCCATGCAGGGAATAAGAGAGGAAGGGGTTCAGTTGAGCCCAGCAGGAGATTTCAAAGTGGTAGGTGACAATAGAGTAGAAGGAATGTATACAGGCTACTTTAATGGATCTCAAGTGAAATCTTATGCTATTGGCCTGATAAACGGCTTGGGTAGCGGAATGAGTATTTTAATTTTAACCGAATCCAATGTCTTTACTAATAAGCATAAAGATGAAGCAAATAAATTAGCTCGTTCAGTTAAGTTCTATCAGGCTAAAGAATCAACCAATACCAAGCTTTGGAAAAATAAGCTTATTGGAAGGCAATTGAAATACATGTACACCAATACCAGCTCAGATTATAATGGAGGATCTGTTGGCCTGTCTGAAAAGACGACCATTGATTTATGCTCTAATGGGCAGTTTTATTATTATTCTAATACTTCTTCTCAGATTGCATCAGGTTCTGTAGCTGCTGATAATTCCAATGTCAGCTCAAGTGGAGGAGGTACATTATCTAGTGAGGATACTGGCGGAACCTATAAAATTTATTCTCTGGGACAGGAATCCTATCTGGAGCTAACTTTCCAAAGCGGTAAAGTCGTAGAGTATGATTTATCCACCAATAATTCCGGACAACTCTTCCTGGACGAAACACGATATTTGGTTTTGCAAAGTGAACAGTGCCATTAATAAGTAGTGAGTATTGGGTATTGGGTATTGAGATGGAATCATTCATCGTTCAAAATTTGTCATTCAAAATTTATTCCCACTACCCAGTATCTACCAATCAAGGGCCTTTTTGTTTTTTTGTTTTGCCAAATTCCAGGATTTCCAACTTTGTTTAGACCACCTATTACCCATTTGGAGCCGGCGGATTTTCATCTTATCATCATAAGTCTGTTCGGAAATGCTATAATGTGGCTGCTTTTTGCTTAGGATAAATTCCTTATGTTCTAGAAGTATATAAGTGTTTTTATCTGAAACATTGTGAAAGAGAAAATGAAGATCTAATTGCTCATTTTTTGCATGGAAAATGTTAAAACGAGTCATAATGAGGTCCCAGTTAAAACTAGAAATGAGAATTAAGCAGAGGTATAAATTTAGGGCATTGACCACCAATAAATAATAAATACTCCGTTTTTTAGCTATTTTAAAATAGATGCTTATCAAACCGATAATAACCATAAATAAGAAAAAGGCCAGCCATAAACGGTAATAAGCCATACCATAATTAAGGATGTATTGAATGTCCTGGAAAAAGGTCAACAAAGCAAGAATCCCATTTTGTCCCAGCCAGGTATAGGCTAAAACTTTCAACAGTTGGTTGTTGGGATAGAAATTGAGGTTTCGTCGAAAGAAAAACAACAAAAGCCCCATCGCCATAATTATGCTAAAAATTAATAATTCGGTCGAGGCATGTAGACTTTTACTTAAATGCTTGGCTTGTAATCCATTGGAATGAAATAAAAGTGTCGTTAAATGACTAAAGTTTACAATCAGCAGTAATCCGTTTAAAATGCTGATGCAAATCATCGCCATTAGATATTCTTTTTTTAGCCCTAAAAAGCTAAATGAATAAGGATACCATTGTTTCTTTTTTCTGCGCCTCAGATTAATCCTGAATTGTTGATCTCTTCTGAGTAAAAAATGGCCCAAGTTATTTTCCCAAACAATAGCCACACAAATGAAACTTCCTAGTACAAATAACCAAAAAGCAGGCCCAGGAAACTTCCATTCGAAAAATTGACCAAGCCAATTGGTGAATCGATCTGAAATGTTGCCAAAACTTGGAACGGCAACATAATAAATCATAAAAAATACGAATACGATGGCCATTGGAAGAACAATTATTTGACCCCACTTGATAAAGTTTTTCCCTCCTCCTTTTGTATAGGTGCTCATTTTTTGGAAAAAATTTATTGGAGCAGATAATAAACTGCCAATACCCAATAAAAAGCCATACCAAAGGAACCGCAAAGTCCTTTGCTGGATTATGCCAATCATTAAAATGAAAGAAGCAATAAAAATGGTTTTTGACAAAATTGAGTTATGCCAGACCACTAGAATAGACAAAATAAATGTACCACCTATTACCAATTGTAAACGTGGATTTTGAAAGGATTCTGGGTCCAAAAAATAGGTAATGCCGATGATAATTGAAGTGAAAATTAAGGTGTTGATCCCCATAATTTCACTGGAAAATAAAAAAATCGTCATTAAGCCTGTTGCAATTACCAATATACTTTTGATCAATTCAGTTTTCATTGTTTTGAAGCATTTTAAAGGGCGTATAAATAAGAAAGATGAATAGAGAAAGACCTGCTACCACACCAATACCAGTACTTAATAATTCTGTATCTGTGAATAGTTGGAAAAGATCAGCAAGGAGTAACTCAGGTTGAGTAAATACTTCCCAACTGTTCCACCTCAGATAGCGGCCCAGAAATACACCTAAGCTGGCCAATGGAATTAAGGTTATGGCTAAAAAACGATCATAACTTTTTCCAAATCTGTTTTGTATCCAATTTTGAAGCTGAAAAAGAGAAAATAGACCTAGGAGCAAACCTGTCCATGCAAATGACAATAAGAGCAATAAATCATACCAGAATGGAACCAATGGCCTTGGTTTTAAATGAACAAGGTCTGTTAAGAGGTAGGGGGCGTTTGGAAAAAACAAAAGCCAAATAATTAAAATGAAACCAATGAGAAAAGTGCCAATTTTTCCTCTGACTTGGTCAAAGAAAGGGAGGGACTTGGTGAGCAAATAGGGAACCCAGGCAAGAAATAAATTCCAAATCAGGAAAATAAAATTGCTGCCTTTATAATTCATAAGTCCCTCAATACTGGCTATGTCTAGCTGTAAATTCTGCCAATAAAATATTCTGATGCACAATAGCAATAGGCATGATGCAGAGGCCGCTATTAAAAAGTGAAAGTCTGATTTCTTGTTTAACATAAAGTACTTTGAATTTCAAAGTTAGTAGATAAAAAAATTATTTTGTACTGTTTATCAATTTTTCAAGTGCATCCAGGTGTTCACTAAATGCTTTTTTTCCAAGCTTGGTTGCTCTATAGGAAGTATTAGGTTTTCGGCCAATGAATTGTTTGCGGACTTCAATGTATTCTGCTTTCTCCAAAGCTTTAATGTGGCTCGCCAAGCGGCCATCTGTTAATTCCAATTTGTCCTTCAATTGATTAAAATCTACCCAATCATTCACCATCAGGATGGACATGATCCCCAGACGGACCATATTGTCAAATTGTTTATTTAATCCTGTGATGATTTTTTTCATGTATTCAGTGTTCAAGTTAGCAAGTTTGTAGGAGTTTAGGTTATTATCTATAGGCACAAGTTTTATTTATGAACGACTTAAACAGTGAAAGTCAATAACAGTCAGTGTGCGAAGTCAGTGTCAAAAAAATTCATGAATAGACTATGCCTTGCGCTTAGGACGGTTTGCAACCATTTAACGTTTAGGGCGGTTTGCAACCGCCCGCTCATACTTCACATACATAACACTACCATACAATATATGCAAAACTCCAAAACCAAAAGCCCATAATTCCAGCCCATTGCCCAGGAAAAACATCCCAATTAATCCCAAGCTTATCTCACAAAGACCAAGGTAGCGAATTTCTGTTAAGGTATATTTACTAGCATTTAATAAAGCTAGCCCGTAGAAGATGAGTGTAGCAGGAGCAACGAAACCGAGGAAACCATGATACAAAAGAGCGAGACAGAAAATACCACCTGTAATGAGTGGCAACATTAAGTTTATTAATAGCCGTTTTGTTAATGGATCCCATATAGCCTGATTGTTTTTACGAGCCTTGCGAGTGGTAAAAAAAATGCCACTGGAGATGGCCAGAATTAGAACAATGATACCGTCGAGCAATATAAATTCCATGAAATTGAGTCCCCATATTCCATCCTCACTAGCTTGATGATAATATAATCGTTTACTATTAAAGGGGGCAAGACCTGTATACAGATAGACCCCAGCTGCACCAAGTAAGGCAAATATACCTGCTGAAATGCCTGATAAGCCGCTTAATGAAATAAACCTGGAAGATTTTTCCATCAGAGACCTGATTTGCTCCAGTGCTTCTAATTGCTGATGTGCCTTTGTCATGTTAAAGTGCTTTGAATTGCAAAGTAGATTAAATAATTCAAATTTGCAAGCCCTTCACGGAGATCTTAAGGATTCCTTTGTATTTTAGATGTAAGCCTTTGGGTACTTAAATCGCATGAATTGTACTAATTAACTAAAAGCACTTATTGTAGATCAACTTGAGTTTTAAAACTCCAAAACCTTATGAAATGAATTTTATTAAACTAACAATATTTCTTTTGAGCTTATCTTTTTCTGTTCCCAGTATAGCTCAGCAGATTGGCCTGGAAACCCAATGGGATTTTAAAATAGGAAGCAACTCTGAATTTCCTATAAGATCAGGTGTTGAAATTGGTGACGGAGGAATAGTACTTACGGGTAGTACCACCTCGCGGTTTGCCATGAAAAAAGATGGTTGGATTGTCAAATTGGATGTCAAAGGAAATCAAGAATGGGAATACATTAATGGAGAGAAAGGAAATGATCAGTTTTATGAAATAATAAAGACTTCAGATAATGCCTATGTGGCCATTGGTCAAACTGAGGTGAACAGTGAAAAAAAGGGGTGGATTTTAAAACTTGACGCGCAAGGGAATAAATTATGGGAAAAGTTTATTGGTTCTGGTATTAATAATAATCTTTTCCACATTATTGAAACTTCCGACGGAGGCTTTATCCTGATGGGACTCATTTATTTCATCAACAAAGAAAATTTAGACCCTTGGCTTGTTTCTATAAATAGGGAAGGAGAAATTCAGTGGGAAAAAACCTTAGGAAGCAATGTTGATAACTATATTGGAAATTTTAAACAGCTGAATGATGGTACTTTTATTGCTTCTGGCTTTTCAGTGAATGCAGATAGAGAGCAAACTGCCTTTTTATACCATTTTGACCGTAATGGTGGTATCCTTCAAGAAAAGAGGTTTCCGAATGAATTGGGAAGTCGATTCCATGATGTAGCGGTAGGAACTAATGGTGATTTTTTGGCAATAGGAGTCATAAACAGCAACCAATCCAGGAATTCAAAAAGTTGGTTGGTCAGATTAGATGCTGAAATGAATACTCTTGAAGAAGCTCAGAATAGCCTTTCTGGCCTTAACAGACTCCAATTTATCCGATCTACCCCAAAAGGAGGTTATTTGCTCTTAGGATCCAAACAAAATAGCAATAATGAAAAAGAAAATATTGCTATCGGATTAGACCGTCAGTTAAGCGCAGTTTGGTCCCAAAAAATTGATATTCCTGCTAATAGTAATTTAAGCAATGCCTTTTACCAGAGTCAGGAAGAAATCATTTTAACAGGACAGATTAATTCCAGTAGTGATCCTGCAAATGCCTACCAAGGCTGGGCAAAACAGTTGAGGCTTATAACTCCTCAAATGAAAGTCAAGCAGTTTGTCTATCAAAAAATTGAGGAATGGAAGCAAAAGAGTGAATTTGAAAAAACCGAAGAATTTTTGGCTAGGGTAACAGCTGAAAACCGCTTAAAGAAGGCAAAAGAATTTGAAAGGATTGTTTTAAATAATTTGAAAAATGAGTTGAGAGGAAAGATTAGAGCGGAAGATTTCCAGATAGGAAATTACGATGCCGATAATGAAACTTTTTTGTTGTATTACCTCGGTAATAAATTCATTGTTGCAGTACCAAATGAAGAAGCACCTGTATTCAAAGGGATTTTTGACCAGGCTTTATTTGGAAATGTGGATTACATCCTTAATGGTGAGTATCTTCGAATTAGTCACTTTGAAATTCAGCATCCCAGCCTTTCCAGGACCTATTCCTGGGATTATACTACTGATTATCCATATGAACCCACAGAAATCAGATATAATTTTGGAGGACTTCCTAGCTTGGCTTCCAAGAATGACCCAGGCTCATCAAGAACTAAAAGAATCGCTGTGGACACAGATATTCCCCTTACCTCTAAGCAAAAACCAAATACTTATGCTTTGATCATTGGCAATGAGGATTATCGCTCCTACCAGCCCAATTTAAATTTTGAGGCCAATGTCCAGTTTGCAGTCAATGATGCAAAAATATTTAAAGAGTATTGTATTAAAACACTGGGCGTGCCTGCTAGAAACACCACCTTATTAACCAATGCTACCCTGGCCCAAATGACGACTGCTATTGATCGTCTAATCAAATTGGCCGAGGTTAGTAATGGGCAGGCAGAACTTATTTTCTATTATGCAGGACATGGCTTTCCTGATCAACAAACCAAGGAAGCCTATATCATGCCTGTAGATGTGAGTGGTTCCAATGTTCAGATAGCTATAAAATTAAGAGATCTGTATGCTAAGCTTGCTCAGTTTCCTACCCAAAGAGTCTCCGTATTTTTGGATGCCTGCTTTAGTGGAGCGGGTAGGGGAGCAGGGCTACTGGCTTCCAGAGGGGTCCGCATACGCCCTAAAAATGATTTAGTCAAAGGAAATATGGTAGTTTTTACCTCCAGCTCAGGAGAAGAAAGCTCTGGCCCTTACTCTGATAAACAGCATGGTTTGTTTACCTATTTTTTATTGGAAAAAATAAAAACCAGTCAGGGAAATATTACTTATGCAGAATTGGCAGATTATCTCAGTGCTACAGTCCCCAAAGAATCTATCCTAATCAATAATCAACGGCAAAATCCCAGTGTATTATTTGGTAATGCGGTGAAAGGAGAGTGGAGAAAATGGGAGCTTTGAGGAAATAAAAAAGAGCGAAGGACTTAGCTTCGCTCTTGTAAGAAATCACCCGACTGTTATTATGAAGGATCTATAACAATATATCCTTAAAAAATGAAAACAAATAATCAAAAATTAACCATTTAACCAAAAATCAATAACACAAATCATTCTTCTTAAAAAATGCTAAACTGTGTTAAGGAATTCTTAATTATAGGACTAATATAAAGGTATTTTAACAATTAAACATAATATTTCTTCAAAAAATTTTTCGATAGACATATATATTTCATCTACGAACAATCTCCAATTTATGTTTCGCTAGGCTTCACTTTATTGAGTTTTTTGTTTATTTACTTAGTAAGTGTTTGATTAACAGTATCTTAAAGCTGTAGGTTTTTTTAAACCTATTGTGAACAGTATGTGATTTAACTTCCATTTTAAAGCAAAAATATTTTTTCAGAAAGAGTTAAAAATTTTTTTCTGAAACAAATTAACCTGGTTAATTAAGTTGAATATGCAAATATTGTCTTTTGAACTTTTGCAAATGCAACTTAATTCCTAGACTTGGGAATATTATTTTGTGCAAAAATGTTGGAAATTAGATAATATTAATTCCTGCTTAAAATGAAAAGACTTGAACGATTGACTGCTCTTCTTTCCTTTCTACAATCAAAAAGATACACTCCACTTGTTGCCATAACACAAAAATTTCAAATTAGTGAAAGGACAGTGTTTAGAGACATCAGAACCCTGGAAGAAGCAGGAGTGCCAATTTCTTTTGAAAAGGGGAAGGGATATTTTATCGTCGATCGATATTTTTTACCACCTCTTGCCTTTACCTTAGACGAGGCAAAATCGTTTATTTTCGTAGAGCAGTTGGCTAGAAAATATGTGGATCAAGAGACCTTTAGGCATTATGCAACAGCCTTAGAAAAAATAAAAAACAAACTTAGAGGAAAACAACTGGAAGATATTGAATCATTGGAGTCTAGGGTTGGAGCCTATATTCATCCAGAATATTCACCTAAATATTTGCATGTCTCCGAACAAGCTTGTGCTAAAAAACAAATCCTGCAATTAAGATACAAGGATATAAAGGGAGTAGAAAGCAATAGGAAAATCGAGCCCATTGGGATAACTTTTTACAGCCAAAGCTGGCATCTGATTGCTTATTGTCAACTTAGAGAAGACTATCGCGATTTTTCATTAAACAGAGTAATTGAATTAAGGCCTACAACAGAAACTTTTTTTCAAAATCATTTAACTTTATCAGAATACATCCAAAAACTAGAAAATTCCTAAAGTGACTGACATAGGGTTGTCAGTGACCAAGAATAAATTTGTGTTGAAAAAGAAAATTAATTGAAATGAAAAGCTACAAAAATTGTCAAAGCTGTGGTATGCCAATGAAAAAAGATCCCAATGGTGGAGGCACTACTTCTAATGGTAAAAAAAGTACCATGTATTGCAGCTATTGCTACGAAGGAGGAGAGTTTAAACAGGCAGATTGGACTGCTGCCCAAATGCAATCTTTTGTTAAAGGCAAACTGAAAGAGATGGGCTTCCCGGGCTTTGTGGCCGGATTTTTTACTAGAGGTATACCGAAATTAGAACGATGGAAAAAAGATTGGTGATTTTTAATCAGTTGGCATCCAACCAGGGAAGAAGGGACGAGAAACCTAATCAAGAATTGGCAAAGGCTATTTGCAAATCCGAAGATGCCGAAGCCATCCGGTTTCTAATTTCTTTTTTAAGTGAAAAAAGTAAAGCTGTACAGAATGATTCAATTAAGGTCCTCTACGAAATTGGAGCTGAAAAACCAGGCCTAATTGCGAATTACCTGGAAGAATTTGTTGAACTACTTAAACATAAGAATAACCGACTCCAATGGGGAGGTATGGCCGCAATTGACTCTCTAGTCACTTTTAAAGCCAATGAGGTATATTCTTATATACCCCAGATCCTGGAGGCAGCTGAAAAGGGCTCAGTAATTACAAGAGATGGAGCCGTTAATATTTTAATTAAGCTATCTGAGTTTACAGATTTTAAAAAAAATACCCTGCCCTTACTTTTAGAACAGCTGCTCTCTTGCCCAACCAACCAACTTCCTATGTATGCCGAAAGAAGCATTGGGGTTTTTAATGGAAGTTCCAAACCAGCATTTTTGGATGTATTAAGTTCCCGCCTTCCTGAATTAGTAAAAGAAAGTAAGCGCAAACGGATTGAGAAAGTCATCTCTAAGTTAGTGAAGAGTGATGAGTGATGAGTGATGAGTTAAGGGTAAGAAGGACTCTTTACATATAACTCATAACTTTTTTTATCTTGACAAAAAAAGTATGAAAAACTCAATTTTATCCCTTATTTGCCTAATCTTTATTCTGACCCTTAGCAATTGTGTCAATCAGCCTCAGGTAAAAGACAATGCTTTAGAAGTAACTTTTTTAAATTCTGAGGAAAGAGAAAAAATGGATTTGCCTTTTTCGGAGGCTGTAAGAGTTGGGAATATGCTCTACCTATCCGGACAATTGGGAGCAAAGCCTGGAGAAATGGGGGTAGTTGAAGGAGGTATCAAAGCAGAGACCAGACAAACCTTGGAAAATATTAAGGAGGCGATTGAACGATTTGGTGGTAGTATGGAGGACATCATAAAATGTACCATTTTTTTGGCTGATATCTCCGAATGGCCCGCCATGAACGAGGTATATGTGGAATATTTTAAAAAACCATATCCGGCCCGTAGTGCCGTTGCAGGAAGTGGCCTGGCTTTGAATGCCAGAGTTGAAATTGAATGTATTGCGGTATTAAAAGACGATAAGTAATACTTGTTTAATCTTCTGAAATTTCCATTTTCTTAAAGGTCACCATGAACCCAAGGGTTTCATTATAAACCGTGCCTAAGGTAATGCTTGTGGTACCTGTAACGGGAACCATACTCACAAATTCAAAGCCCTGTTTCTGCTGGTCAACCAGAAGGGCTTCCAGCTCCCTGGAGGTAGTCAGGCCATCCAGGAAGCCTTTCCTTATCTTTTTTTTCTTCATAAAGGTAGATTCCAAGAAAATCACTTTGTAAGGATGCATATAATATAAGGTTGATGGTCTGAGGAAAATACAACTTTATTATTTTTTTCGAAAAAATCTGCCATTAATAAATCCACTTTGAGATTTTTCCCCGTAAGTATGATTGAATTTCAAATTTAGGCAAAGGTGCACCCTTGCATAACCTCAATTTTTTAACCTAAAATATCAGTCAATGAAATATTCATTACACTGGCGCTTTCTGCCTGCGCAGAAAGGCCTGGGAACGCTTTTGCTAGTCCTGATTTTTGGCTTTACTTTGCAAGCTTCCAGTCATCGAGAAGCCCCTCTGATAGCAAATGATCCGCTAGCAGATAATACAGACTTATATGCCTTCAGGAGCCCGGACAACCCTAATATGGTCACTATTATTGCCAATTACATACCGGCACAACTTCCCTTTGGAGGCCCTAATTATTTTACTTTCGGAGAAAATATTCGATACGAAATCCACATTGACAACAATGTAAATACTCCGGGTGACGATATCATCTATCGCTTTACCTTTCAGCAAACAAATGAAGACCCAAGTACCTTTTTTAATATCCGCCTTGGAAAACAAAACCTAAAAACCACCTATACCATGCAAAAGAGCATGGATGGAGGGCTTAGTTTTCAAATCATAATTGAAAATGGGATAGTGCCACCAAATAATATCGGCCCACGATCTATTGAAAGCGGAGTAGGTTTAGGCGCAGCTGAATATGAAAGTTTAATCCAGGCTGCTATTGTATCTGCTTCTTCTGGTGAAAAGGTCTTTTGCGGACCAGTTGATGATCCTTTTTATGTAGACCTGGGGGGCATTTTTGATTTGGGAGATTCACCAAGGCAAAATTCTACCATAAGGGATGGTTTGGCCAGATTTAATGTGCATTCCATAGCCATTCAGGTGCCCATTGAAATGTTACAAAAGGAGGGTAAGAGTGTTGATCAAGCACAAAATATTCTAGACTCAGACTTTGTTATCGGAGTTTGGGCTTCTGCAAGCAGGCCATCTATCCGAACTCTTAACTCTGATGGAAGCAAGCCTGATGATTCAGGAGATTGGATTCAGGTATCTCGCCTTGGCATGCCTTTAACAAATGAGGTGGTCATTCCTTTGGCAATGAAAGATCGTTGGAATTTTGAAACGCCTTATCAGGATTTGGGAAACCTGTCTGATTATGGCAATTTTTTCTACAACCCTGAATTGGCTCTCTACATGGATGATAGTCAATTTGGAACCGCTGTACCCGCATTTGCCGGACTTCGAATTCAGAGCAAATCACTCGGGGCTTTTGATTTTAGGAATGGGAAAGATGGTTTATTTGGTTTGAAGGGAAATCCAGCTTTAGATGGAACGGCTTTAGATGATGCCGTATTCGGAACTTTGTTGTTGCCTGGAGCAGGTTCACCAAGATCAGTAGATCTGTGGCCTATTTTTCATACAGGAGTTCCCAACCTTGCTCCCTATCAATTGGCCAGTGGGAAAAATGGCGACCCCCTTGCTACCGGCAAACCCTTCATTAATAACTTTTTGCCCAATGGTGGGGATATGTTGCGCTTGAATATGGCAGTACCTGCCACCCCTAGGGATGATCCAAATTTTAGCAGCCTAGGTCTGGTACAAGCCGCTGTTTTAGGACTGACAGATCCTGCATTTGCTGCAAATACAGACATAGAATTTATTCCCAACATGGACGGATTTCCGAATGGTCGTCGCTTGGAAGATGATGTAACCCGGATTGAATTACAGGCAGTAGGAGGAGTTGTTTTAGCAGCTATTGGGCTTTGGTATGATGATTTTGATCCTGAATGCACTCCTTCACCTGTGACCAATTTGTTGCTGAACGTTTTACAGTTTTCGACTGGGGTAGAATCCAATGATGCTCCATTTAGTACAGAATTTCCCTATTTGGCTTCACCCTGGAGAGGAACGGATGTAAGACAGGATTAAGCTTTCTGGGAGAAGCAATCCATTATTCATTTTAAACAAAAAAATAATGAAACCTAAAAATATATTTCTTTTAGCTTTTCTTTTGATGTCCCAATTAATTTGGGCTTCCAGCCATAGAGAAGCACCCTTAATTGCCAATGACCCTTTGGCGGATAATACGGATGTCTATGCTTTTCGAAGTCCGGATAATCCTGATATGATCACGATAGTAGCAAATTACGTTCCACTGCAATTACCACATGGAGGTCCTAATTATTATGGATTTGGTGAAAATATTCGGTATGAAATTCACATAGATAATAATATTAATACGGCTGGTGATGACATCATTTATCGATTTACCTTCAAAAAAACCTTTGAAGATCCAAGTACCTTCTTTTACATCCGTCTAGGTAAAGAAAACCATAAGACAAGCTATACGATGGAAAGAAGTATGGACGGAGGCCAAACTTTTGAAACCATCATTGAGAATGGAATGGTACCTCCTAATTACATTGGAGATCGCTCCATTCAGGGAGCTGCAGGATTAAATACTACTTATGAAGCCTTGTTTAACCAGGCAATTTTATCTACTTCAAATGGCGAACAGGTATTTTGTGGCCCTACTGATGACCCATTTTTTGTTGATTTAGGAGGAGTTTTTGACTTGGGAGATATGCCTCGTCAGGCTGGCAAACCAGTGGATGGGGTAGGCTGCTTTAATGTTTCCACCATTGCATTGCAGATTCCTATTGAACTGCTTCAAATGGATGGAAAGGATGCAAGCCAGGCCACTAACATTTTGGATCCTGACTTTGTAATTGGCGTTTGGGCCTCAGCGAGTCGCCCTAAAATAAGAACCTTAGACCTTGCCTCCTATGGCGAAAGCTATTCTGGAGAATGGGTTCAGGTATCTCGCCTAGGCATGCCTCTTACCAATGAAGTGGTTATTCCAATAGGATTTAAAGATTTATGGAATGCTACCACTCCTTATGATGATTTGGCAAATTTGGATGTTTTTGGAGATTTTTTCTATAATCCTGAATTGGCTTTGTATATGGATGATGAGCAATTTGGAGGAGCCGTGCCCGCCTTTTCTCCATTGAGAATTCAGAGAAACTCACTTCAATCTTTTGATTTTGGGTTTGGTCAAGATGGCTTATTTTCCCTAAAAGGCAATCCTGCAGTTACAGGAACGGCTTTAGATGATGCCATTTTTGGGACATTATTATTACCAAAAGCCGGAGCGGCACGATCGGTGGATTTATGGCCCATTTTTCATACGGGGGTTCCCAATTTAAACCCCTATCAATTGGCCAGTGGGAAAAATGGCGACCCTTTGGCCACTGGCAAACCCTTTATCCATAACTTCTTACCCAATGGTGGTGATATGTTACGATTGAATATGGCGGTGCCTCCAACCCCAAGAGATGATCCGGCTTTTAGTAGTTTAGGGCTGGTTCAGGCCGCCGTATTGGGTTTAACAGATCCTAATTTTGCAGGTAATACT
Source organism: Saprospiraceae bacterium (assembly GCA_028285545.1). GTDB lineage: Bacteria > Bacteroidota > Bacteroidia > Chitinophagales > Saprospiraceae > JANQPA01. Next base: position 31,701 of record JANQPA010000080.1, read on the forward strand.
GATTTGGAATTTATCCCTAATATGGACGGCTTCCCAAATGGTCGCCGCTTAGAGGATGATGTAACTACTATTGAGCTTCAGGCCGTTTCAGGAGTTGTTTTAGCAGCTATTGGATTATGGTATGATGACTTTACTGCTGGAGATACAAATCCTGTTACACAAGATTTGATCGACGTATTAAGCTATAGTCCGGGAGTCACAGCTAACGATACAACTTTTAGAACTTCCTTTCCATACTTGCAGACTCCTTGGTCGGGAACTGGAAAATGCTCAGGAGTGGAAGTTGATTATACACAGCCTGCAATTTTGCCACCCACCATCACTCAAGGTCCTCCTGTGGCTAACTGTAAGAAAATAGTAAGGGTAAATTTAGGAAGTGATGGAACCTATGTTTTGGACCCTTCACAACTTGATGCAGGTTCTTCAGCAGATGCCGGGATAGCTTCTTTGAGTTTATCTAAAACTTTATTGACATGCAACGAAGTCCCAAGATATAATAATATTACTTTGACAGTTACCGATAATAACGGAAAAAAAGCAGAATGTACTTCATTGGTCAGAGTAAGCGATATACAAGACTTGCCTGATAATTTTAAAACTACAGCAATTGGGCAATCCAAAGGAGAATCATATCTAAGTTCTTGCTCCGATGCCGTAATTGTGAAAAGTAAAAAAACAGGTTCAAGGGCTTCAAGCGCCAAAGATTGGTTACAATTTACCTCTGCCAGGCTGACGGGTGATTTTAGCCTGGAAGTTAAAACAAATGTCCATGTTAAATTTGGAGTTGCCGGAGTAATGCTTAGGTCAAGCCTTGATGAAAAATCTAAGATGGTATATGCGGGGATTTCTACGGTGAGTGGTGTTCGGGAAAGTAAAATTGAAATAGGAAGCAGGGAGGAAACTGGGTATTCCGACCCAAAAGTTATCGTTAATGGTTATGCTTCTGGTCAGGCAGGCACTACATTCCGCGTAGAGCGTAAGAAAAATCAGATTAAGATATTCAGGGACGGGAAATTATTGCTTACAAAATGGTTCACAGATAAATCACTTGAGGTTGGATTTTTTACCACTGCAAGAAGCAATTTCACCGCTGTTGGGAATTTTAAAAATATTATTCTTAAAGCTTTTGGAGCTCCCAAACCAGCCCCTAAACCTTATTATCCTAATGCTAATAATACCTTATTGACCAAAAGTATCAATATCTGGCCAAATCCAGCCAGAGATATTTTAAACATCAGGGTTGAGCAGGATATGCCTGGATTGGCAACTGTTGAAGTGCTAGATCTGTTGGGGCGACAGTTGTATAATCAGCAAGTACAGGATCTTTTTGCCGGTGATCGATTGGAAATTGATTTAAGCAACCACTTTAAAAATGGAACTTATTTCTTGAGGATTAGCAGAGGGAATGCGCCGCCTATATTTAAAGAGTTTTTGAAAGTAGAATAAATTTGATTTTTTTAAGAGGAATGACATTGATCGGCCCAGGCCGATTAATGTCATCCTTCTTAAAATTTTAGAATCTGGGTCCCACCTTAAATCCCAACAAAAGTATGGCCCCCTGTCCTACGTCTGCTCCTTCTGTTTTTACATTAACTTCAAAGCCAAAAGCAATATTAGGTGAAAAGGTCCAGCCACCATCTCCCAAAACAAATGTTCGGCCGAACTCAGCTGTGGGCTGAACTACTATAATGTCGCTAGTTCCACTAGCTACGACCGCACCGCCAGCATCATAGTCTTCCCAATCTAAGGAGTTAAACCAGAGGTCATTGCGAAGCCCTAAAAAGAAACCCTGAAAATTATCCCTAAAATGGTATTTATAACCTAGGCTAAAACCATAACCATCTCCACGTTCATCATCATGTTCCCCTAAATCGCGATGTCGTATCCAATTGTATCCAAGTCTTAAGTGAACTGCATGTCGATCACCAAAGCCATTTTCCAGCCGAATGCCAGGTATCAATCCGGTAGGGTAGGCCTGAAATTCAAAATTTACATCAAATATACTTGATTGGCTATGACTAAGCGTAGGAAACAAAAAAATAAAGGAAAAACTGAGTAAAGTGATTGATTTTAAGACCCAATTCATAATGGTAGATTTTAGCTTTTGAGAATTTTCTTATGAATAACAAATCGGTACCGAATGACTTCGATACCGATTTGTAAATAGATGCTCTGACTTGTATAAATGTTGATGATGCAAGTCAGGAAATATGATTCAGCTTATCTTTTGATAATGAATTTATGAGTCCGGGCACCTAAATCTGAGTTAAATTTAAGGTAATAAGCACCTACAGGAAATTCACTTAGATTATAATCAAATTTCCCTTGTTGCAGCTGATCATAATTTCTATAGAAAATTGTGCGACCACTCTGATCGAAAATTTTCACTTCGATTTGATCCGAAACTTCTGTCAGTCCAAATTCCAACTGAACCATGTCAGACACTGGATTGGGATATAATGAAATTGTATTATCTAGTGGTAATTTTTCTTCTGCTGAAGTAACGGTGATTGCCGGCTTACTTAAATCATCATTGTCACCAATGGACAATCTGATTAAAGGAACTATATCTCTTCCAAAACCTCTGGTACTAAAGCTTGGGTTATCGGGTTGTCCAACCTCCAAAGCGGCAAAATATCGGGTAGCCTGTAATGAATCACTTACAAAATAAGTAGCATTATAATCTAAGGCATCTGATCCAATCGTAAACATAGGCTGGTCTGAATCGGTGAAGTATTGAATCATCGCGATATAATGCATTCCATCTTTAAGGGCTATCCCTTTACCACTGATATCAATAGGCAGGCGAATGACCCTTGCCACTTCACTTCCATCAAAAGTATAACTATTAAAAGCGATAGGCTGATTACCATATTCATCTGGATTGGCCTCAAAATCACCGTTGGTATCTCCTTCCCATTCGTATAAAAGAATGGTTACAGACTGCCCAATAAGTTCATCTGGATTATTTACTGCAAATCCGATTGTACGTGCATAATATCCAGTTCCATTAGGCATATAATAAATATTACCCCAGGTATAGCTATTATCATCAGCAGGGGCAATGGTCCTTAAACCATCTCCATTTTCTTTAGCAAATAAGGAGTCCAACACAAAGAAGTCAAATGTAGATTCATTATTAGCTGGAGAGAGATCCTGCCCTCCCTCAAAGTAAACTCTATAAGTTCCGGTATATGCACCCACTTGATTAATGGCACCAGCGCTAAGCATATCCGGGAAAATTCTATTTTCAGCCAGGGAGTCCGAGGTGATACTACCATAAGAAAGGGTGCTTTTATATACCTCTGTCCCGGTTATATCATTGGTAATAGTCAAGTCCAACATAACATTTTCAGCCGTAGAGGCCCCATCATTTTGAATGTCAGCTATAAAATTAGCACCTTCAACCTGACTTAAAGGGATAGCTCTATTTGGATAGTAGGCGAGGAAGTTTTCATTTACCTTCATATCAAATGCAGGACGAGAAACGATTTTGACGTCATCAATAACCCAGAAATAAAAATCTCCTGCCCATGTAAATTTAACTTTTACCGTAGGAGAGCCCAAAATATCATTAGGCAAGGGGAAAGAGTCAATTCTTCCTGCTACAAAAGTTCCGACTGGAATGTCTGGGCTAGTATTGATTGGTGCGCTCCAGGTAGCTCCATCATCGGTACTGTAAGAAATTGAGTTGATATATCTGTCCAGAGTAAAAGGATCCTGTGGCGCACTATCATCTTCATTTAATTTGCGAATCATTTGGTGAAATTCAATTAAAACCCCTGTTTTTTGCTCAGAGAGATCAATTGTAGGTGAAATTAATTCGCTAATATAGCTTGGGTAAGGTTGTCCTGGGATATTCCCGCGAACACCTTTGGAAGTAAAATAATCCGCATTCATTCTGGCTGCTCCATTTGCTGCGGTTGGTGAATTGGTGGCCGCTTCAGGAAATATTAAGGCACCATCACCTACCCATCCAATTTGATCCCATTCCCATAGCGCACCACAATTACCCGATTTCTGATAAGTGAATTCATCATCTCCAAGAGAAAGCGTTAAGGTTTGGCCATTGATGGCAAAGCTTGGAGATCCTACTCCTACACTGGCCTGAAGATTGTCAAAAGCTCCTTGTGTAGTTGTAAAATTAGAATAATAGTTTGTTATCGTATCATTTTGTGCAGTCCCTGCTGTTGCACCTGCAAAGCTTAATGTCTCACCGGTTAAATTACTTGTAAAGGTACCATTGGCAGTTGAATATTTTCCTTGTACCCATAGCTGGTCACTTCCAGAACTATAACTTGCCTGATAAAGTTCATCAGAACCTACAGAAAAAACTCCGGATACTCCACTAAGTTCAACATTATTAACAACTGCTTTGGTTAAAGTCCATTCTCCAATTATTCCACCGGCTAATAAACCACAAGAATTAGTTCTTACCGTCCAACCAGTGAATCCATTGCTGAAATCCTCAGACCAGATGACATCTTGTGCTTTGATTTGAACGATTAATCCGATGAATAGAAAAAATAGTAAGCCTTTTTTCATAGAAGCCCTTTATTTGAGATTAAGAAATAAAAAATAGTTATTGAGTATTTTTGCAATAATGAATCGACAAAATAGACGATTGCAAGCAAACTCAAAAGTATTCCTTTGATTTAAAATTGTCAGATGAATGATATAAAAGGATATATAAACTGGATTTTAAGGTTTGACGTGCAAATTTCAGAAATAATAAGCTGGAAATGAAAATAAAAGCCAAGAAAATCAAAAATTTGGAAGGATTACTTAAAAGGCTTAGTTAAAAAAAGAATTTCACAGAACATCTATTTTATTTGGTTTTCATGGCTAAAATGCTTCAAGGAAGCATAATATTCTTAAAATTGAAATTGTAAAAAAAATAAAGCTCCAGTGGAGCGAAATGTAAGTCAAACATTTACCACATTTCGCTCCGCTGGAGCTTTACTTTCAATTCATTCATGCGCCTTACAATATTTAGCTCTTCCAGAGCTGTTGATTTAATTTTTTACCCCTGGGATATTGTATTTACCTTCGAGTGGAATCAACTCAAATAGGAAAGAATATTTTTAAGCCGAAAAAGAAGATCCACACCCACAGGTATCATCGGCATTGGGATTATTGAAGGCAAAACCTCTATTATTAAGTCCTTCTTGCCAGTCAATTTCCATACCTAGCAGATAAATGGCATGCGCTTTTTGCATCAATACCTTTAATCCACCAATAATATATATGTCATCAGAATCTTTTTGCTCATCAAAACCAAGGATATAAGAAAAACCGGAACAACCTCCACCTTTTACGCCAACTCTTAAACCATAGTCCTCAGGTATACCTTGTTCAGACCGAATTGAATTCAGAGCTTGAATGGCACCATTGGTTAATGTAATGGGCTGTGTATCTTTTGTGCTAATTGTACTCATTAAATAAAGACTTTTGCTTTCGCGAAATTAAAGAAAAATTATAGAATAATAAATAATAAACCCATTCATGTAGAACAGACTATTTTTTCAAAAATAAACAAGATAGCTCTTCCTTTGGTTTTATAAAACCTGGGCAGGCCTATTAAAAACATAATTTTTTGTAATTTCGCCCACCAAAATTATTCAATATGCCAGAATGGTTAGCTGTAATACTTGAGATTGTTAAATTGACCGTTCCTGCCTTAATTGTATATTTTACAGTCAGGGCGATGCTCAAAAAATATTTCGCACATCAGCAAAATATACATTTACTCAATATTCAAACGGGAAAACAAGAACACACTCTTCCCTTGCGTCTTCAAGCTTATGAAAGGCTATCTCTATTTTGTGAACGGATTTCTCTGTCTGGTCTAATTTTACGCATCCGACAAGAGGGAATGAATGCCGCACAACTAAGAATGGCCTTGCTACTGGCCATTCAACAAGAATTTGAACACAATATTACCCAGCAAGTATATGTTTCAGATCAACTTTGGCAGATAATAAAACTTTCTCGGGATGATGCTGTCCAGGTGATTACACAGGCAACAGAGGCTGTTGATTTAAAAGACGATGCCAGAAAACTAGCCGAAGCCATCTTTCATTTGGAAAGCCAGCGGGAAATGTCAGGCTCCGATAAAGCCTTGGTAGCCATCAAAAAAGAAGCAGGTCTATTATTTGGATAAAAAACTTGAGCTACTCGGCCTTCCGATAAATTGATTTTTTATAATTTGGGTTCAATGTCATCATTGGCAGAAAAAAATCACAAATGATGGATCTGAACCGCCGCTCTTTTCTCCGAAAATTTACAGGTTTTAGTACCGCCCTAAGTTTGCCTTTTTTTAGTACAGCTGCTGGAAAAAGCTTAATTAATGCTTTAGAATCGGCTCAATCCAAAAATCTAGATGAGTTAGTTACCGATGAAACCTTTTGGTATCAAATTAAGCAAGCTTACACTGTTTCACCTTCGATAGTGAATTTGAATAACGGTGGAGTATGTCCTCAGCCTAGGGTTGTGCAGGAAGCCGTTGAACGATATAATCGACTCAGTAATGAGGCTCCTTCTTATTACATGTGGCGTATTTTGGATCAAGGTAGGGAACCTTTGCGGGCTAAATTAGCAGACTTGGCTGGTTGTTCAAAGGAAGAACTGGCCATCAACAGAAATTCTTCTGAAGCTTTGGAAACGGCCATTTTTGGGATGCGCTTAAAGGCAGGTGATGAGGTCGTTCTAACCAAACAGGATTATCCCAACATGATTCACGCCTGGAAACAAAGAGCCCACCGGGATGGGGTGGTTTTGAAATGGCTAAACTTCGAATTTCCCATTGAAAATGATAAAGAAATTATAGATCGTTTTGTTGGGGCCTTTACTGAGAAAACAAAAGTAGTTCATATAACGCACCTCATTAACTGGATTGGGCAGCTTCTTCCTGCTCGTGCTATTGCAGATATAGCCCATGAGCGTGGGATAGAGGTTGTTATCGATGCCGCTCATTCATTTGCTCACCTGGATTATAAAATCCCTGATTTAGGAGGAGATTATTTTGGAACCAGCTTGCATAAATGGTTATGTGCTCCCTTTGGAAGTGGTTTATTATATGTGAAAAAGGAGAAAATTGCCAATCTATATCCTTTGTTTGCTGCTCCGGAAGTAGAAAGTGATGACATACGGAAGTTTGAACATTTGGGAACCCGGTCTTTTGCCATTGAACAGGCCATCGGGCAGGCTGTCGACTTTCATCATATGATTGGCTCAGAGCGAAAGCAAGCCAGATTGCATTACCTGAAAAACTATTGGATTAATAAAGTCAAAGATTTGCCTGGTGTGAAAATCCACACTTCCCAGCAATTAAAATATTCCTGTGCCATTGCTATGTTTTCCATAGAGGGAAAAACTCCTGGTGAAGTTGCAAGTCATTTGTTTCGGCACTTCAAAGTACACACCGTGGGCATTAACTGGGAAAATATCCATGGGGTCAGGGTTACACCGAATGTATACACCACCACTCGCGATTTGGATGTATTGGTGAAAGGGATTAAGGATATGGTTTGATTTTTTGATGCTTCGAAACTACAATTATATGATTTTCTGATAGACAGTGAAAATCCGTGTAAATCTGTGTCAAAATAATTTTCGACACGGATTTTCACAGGTAATCAACAACAAGGATATATATTACTAAACAATTTATTGCTAATTAAAATGAATAAAATAGCTACACTCTTTTTATTAATACTTTTTGGGACTTCCTTAATCGCTCAGCCATCTATTGAAAAAATAGACGCCTATTTTGCCAAAGCCCAGAAAGAATGGAATATTCCGGGTTTCGCCATCGGTATTATCAAAGATGGTGAGATTGTTTTATCGAAGGGGTATGGAACTCTTGAAGAGGGTGGAAGTGATAAAGTGGATGGGAATACCTTATTTGCAATAGCTTCCAATACCAAAGCCTTTATTTCTGCTTCTATAGCTCAGCTAGTAGATGAAGGAAAGTTAAACTGGGATGATCCGGTTATCAAGTACTTACCATATTTCGAATTATATGATGATTATGCTACTAACCATACTACAGTCCGAGATTTATTATGCCATCGGGCCGGCCTGGGAACTTACAGTGGAGATGCCATTTGGTATAAAAGCGAATATAGCGGTGAAGAGGTGGTCAAACGCATCAAGGCTGTGCCCCAGGCTTATGATTTCAGAAGTGGCTATGGCTATTCTAATCTAATGTTTATTACCGCAGGTGAAGTTATCAAGGCGGTCTCCGGTCAATCCTGGAATGACTATGCTGAAGATCATTTCTTTAAACCTTTGGGCATGGACAGAACCATCACTTCGACCAATGATTTAGAGAAATTGGAGAATGTGGCTACTCCACATAAACCCATGAATGGGAAAAACAAAGCCATTGCCTGGACCAATTGGGATAATATGGGAGCAGCTGGGGGCATCATCTCTTCAGTAAATGATATGCTCAAATGGATGCAAGCTCAAGTTGATCAGGGCCAATTTGACGATGGCAGATTATTTAGTGCCAATCGTCAGATCGATTTCTGGACTCCCCATAATAGTTATCGGCTTAGTCAGGGGGCCAGAAATACCTATCCTTCTCGCCATTTTTCTGGATATGGCCTGGGATGGGGAGTATTTGACTATGGTGGTCGTTTCGTAGCTAGCCATAGTGGAGGTTATGATGGGATGTATTCCAGAGTAGCTGTTATGCCTGAAGAAAAGTTAGGTTTTATTATCCTAACCAATTCGATGAAGGGTATTTCGAATCCTATGATGTATTATACTTTTGATCAATTCTTGCAAAAAGAAAGCCAAGATTGGAGTGCTTTTGGCTTGGCGGGACAAAAAAGAAGTGAACAAAGCCACCAAAGACGTTTGCAAAGAATAAAAGATAATCGCTTAGAGGGAACGAAACCTGCTTTGGACTTGGAAAAATATACGGGCTTATTCCGTTGTGAGATGTATGGAGACATTGAATTGAAAATGGAAGATGGAAAGCTGTCCATAGACTTTAAACCAGCTCCACAATTGGCTGCCACCCTTGATCATTGGCATTTGAACACCTTTGAGATTAAATGGAAGGAAGAGCATGCCTGGTTTGATTTTGGTACCCTTCAATTTATCTTGGATAATAATGGTCAGGTTCAAAAATTACAATTCGACGTTCCTAATTATGATATTTTCTTTCATGAAATTAATGCAGTGAGGGTTAATTAGCAATGTCAATATCAATATCAATGGCAATATCAATGGCAATATCAATGTCAATGTCAATGTCAATGGCAATGTCAATGTCAATGTCAATGTCAATGTCAATGGCAATGGCAATGGTAGTTTATATTTTCTAATTGAAATTGAAATTGAAATTGAAATTGAAATTGCGATTGCTATTGAAATAGTGACATTTGTCATCAACTGCGAATATTTTTATCATAAAAATGCAGCTTGAAGAATTTTAACTTGTAATTGTTTTTGAAATTATGCTATAGATTTATCAGGCTAATACATATGCTGAGTGGTCAAAGTACTTAAATGCACTTTGACCACTTTCTTTTTTGCACCAGTCATAAAGGATAATTCATCCTTATTAAAAAGAGTAGTATTTTCATCATAAAAACCAGCCCTGTTATGAGGACCAAAAATGTAACTTTTCTCATCCTGTTCTTTACCTTTTTTCTGAAAAAAGGTTATTCACAAGATACCTTACCACTTTATGAGCTTCATTTCTCCCAACAGATTATTGAAGATGTTGCCAATTCCAAAATCAGAAAATCCCGTGCAGCCTGGCGCTATACTTATATCGGCAGAGAAAAAGAAGCCATTGATATGTATGATTATGGAGTAGAGGATAGATGGGGATTTGATACACTCACTCAAGAAGGTTTACTGGATTTACAAAGATATCAACCTATAGATGCTAAAACTTATATCTTAGAGCAGGCGGCAAAGCACCAGATGTTGATAATTAGCGAATCACATGTACTTCCAGCCCATCGTCATTTTTTAAAACAGATGCTTCCTGAACTTGTCAATATGGGCTATGATTATTTTGGGCTAGAGACATTGGCGAACTGCGATTTCATCAAAGAAATGGGATGGAGTATACCTTGCGATTCAGCAATCAGCAAAAGGGGATATCCATTGTTTTCTCCAGCGGCAGGCACTTATATTAGAGAACCTAGAATGTCCAATTTAATTAGAAAAGGACATGAACTAGGTTTGAAAATCTTTTCCTATGAACAATTTAGTAAGGATAGAGAATTGGGGCAGGCAAAGAATATTAAAAAAATATTAGATAAAGATCCCAATGCTCGAATCATTATTCTTTGTGGATTTGGCCACCTAATTGAAGCTTTTGATGAAGAAACTAAATATAATAATGGAAAGATTATGGCTTATCATCTAAAACAGATGACTGGAATTGACCCCCTGACTGTTAACCAATATGTTTTGTCTGAAGCTGCCTTAGGTAGAGAAACACCTCATTATCGATATATCAATGCCCCCGGCCCAAGTGTTTTAGTAGATCCCGAAGGAAAGACCTACACTGGATTTCCCAGACATAATAAATTCGATATGCTGGTTTTTCATCCTCGAATGCAATATGTCTATCAAAGACCATCCTATTTGTATAATGATCCTGATTACCTTCCCTACTTTATTCCGAAAGAAAAAATTAAGATTGACTATCCAATTATAGTAAAAGCAATGAATGTTAAGGAATTAAAAGATGCCGTTCCGATTGATGTGATTGAACTCCGGAATGAAGGGGAAATAATTCCTTTAATTCTTCCTCAAGGGAGCTATAAAATTATTTTGATCAATCCCCAAAAAGAAGTACAAGAACTAAAAGTTGAGTTAAAATAATTATTCCTTGTTGAGAATTAATAAAAAAAGGAACGCACCGAAAGATGACAACTCAGTGCGTTTCCAAACCATTTTTTAACTAAAACCTCGCGTATGTAAAACATAGGTTCATATCGAGTGTTTATTATTTTTTTTGGAAGAAGTATGAAATCTGGAATTTTTGATATTAATGGGGTATTAGGGTATTAGGTATTGGGGTATTGGGAGTTAATCTGGACTTCTTTTGAATACTACGAAACCATTTTTATTGTAAACTTCTGTCAGATCTTGATATGGATCTAATTCTGGTACTCGATGAATTTTGGTGATCACATAAACCTCTTTATCAATATCTCCTGTAAGGCACCATTGTTTCCAAGCCTCTTTATCATTCATTTCAATTTCTTTTTGGATGGGCTGTTTTTTTCCATAAAAAAGACTGGCGTAGGTTTTATAACCATGCGAAACGACATAACAATCTTCTTCTTTTTTACTTTCAAAAAACTCGATTGCAGCTCTTTGGGAATACCCTTCAATTCTTTTGATGAAAAAAATAAGAGTGAGCATCACAAAAATGGCAGTGCCCCCAAATAATATTGCTAAACCTCTATTCCAGTTTTGACGGTTAAAATTCCGGATGCTGAAGATCAAAATAGCCAGCAAAAGAAGACCAGGAATAATTTCTAGCCCGGTCCATTTAACCTCGGCTTCCAAATTGGCCACCGCAAAAGGATCATCAAATAGAGGAGCAAGCTGACTGGCATTCTGACCAATGATGGGCATAGCCACTACTACTAAAATATACAAGCTAGCAATTCCAATTAAACCTCCACGCATCCAATTATTCAATTTGATATCTCCTGCTATCATTTTATAAATAACAAATGCGGCCAGGTAGGTCAGCGGAAAATAACACATGGAAGAATAGTGGACAATCTTGGATTTAACGATGGTAAAAAGAATCAAAACCACCCAAAATAAAAACTTCATCCACAGTCGAAAATCCTTCTGGTAGGGATGTTCCCCCTCAGTGTTTAGCTTGAAAAAGCTGCGAATGGCAAATATAGATGCAGGGAAACATCCAACCAATAGCACCGCGAAATGATATCCTGGAAACCCCTTGTGTCCAGCATCGGGAGTGCTAAATAAACGATATTGATATTTGTTAAACTCCTGAATAAACCAGGGGCCATTTTGTAGGTATTCTAAACCATACCAGGTAAAGGTTACTGCAGCAGCAGCAATGGTAAATAGCAAAAATTGGGGAACATTAACATAGAACCGAAAACGCTGATAAACCCAATAAACAAACATGGTCAGTATACTTATTAAATAAGCAACCTGTCCTTTGGTCAAAATTCCAATTCCAATGGCAATTCCAGCCAATATCAAATAGGTCCACTTGCTTTTTTTAAGCTCAATACCCTCAAATTGATCTTTTTTCCAGTAAAATAAAATGAACAAATAAATGCCTAGGAAAATGAAAAAATTAAAAATCGGATCTATTATTCCCGATTTAAAATATAGAAAGGGAAGTACTGAGCCAAAATAGGCTAAGGTCCAAATCAGGCCAAAGCGATGATTGTATAATTTACAGCCTATATTATAAATAAGAACCAATGTGGCTACACCGTAAAGGGCATTAGGCAAGCGCGCCGCAAATTCTCCTACACCAAATGCTTTCATGGCCAAGAGCTGCATCCAGAAAAAGAAAGGAGGTTTTTCCCAAAAAGGAAGAAAGTTTACATATACCCGAAAATACTGCTTGTTGATCATCATCTCCCGGGTGATCTCAGCAAAATTGATCTCATCCCAGTCAAAAAGATGGACCCCACCTAAAAAGGGAATAAAAAATAATGAACCAATTAGAGCTATGTAGAGGGAATATTTTGTTTGTTGGTTTTGCATAAAGAAAATTTCAAGAGATATATAGAGATACCTTGAGACAATTAGAGACACATTGATAAGGAGAAGTAATTTGAAGTATATAGAAGTAGTTAGAAATATTTTGAAGTAAGTAAAGGAGAAGAAATGTTGATCTAAATAAAAACAAGATACTTCTACCTTACTTCAACCAATATTTCTATTTACTTCCTTTGAATTCTGATCAACTAAATTTTCCTTAGTCAAAATTCAAAATTCAAAATTCAAAATTCAAAATTATGCTACTTCTTCCTCTTGCCAAAAAACAAATTCAATACCTTACTCACAAAATCATCATTAATCCCCAACTTCCCTTTTAGCCAGTTGTAAAGAGAGATGGCCTGCTTGTCGAGATAAATAAAAAATCGTTTGAATCCATCATCTGGGCGAGCCTGATAATTTGTAGCTCTTTTCTTGGGAGCATTTTCTTCTTCCGTAAAATAATAAAGAGCAATAGATTTTCTGGTCATATCATCCGGGCATTGTATGGGGTCCGGAAGTCCATGATAAGAATCTTCATCCGTATTAAAAATAACACAACGATTATATACAGGGCCGATTTTAGCGGCACATTCTTTCATGTCTCTGGTCCATAATTCTAAGTCCCCCTTGTATTCCGGGAGCCAATCTTCGTTTAAGTAAACCAAAACATTTACTCGGCGGCGCCAGTTTCTTTTATGTGGATGAACGGTAAAGTCAGCATGAATATTTAAAAAGCCACCTCTTTGAGTCTGATGTAATCCGCCTCCTTCCAGTGAGGGGTCTGCTTTCAAATTCTTGATACCGGTAAGTTTGCTTAATATCCTTAAAAATTCGTCACTGTTTAATTCTTTTATCACCTCCTGAATAAAAGCAGGGATGAGGTCCATTTTATTTAAGCCGTGTTTTTTCTCGTTAAAATGTACATAATGTATCCAACCGCTGTCCTTAACGGCAGGAAAAGAATTCATGGCCTTTTGGGCGGCCCATTCTTCCAGGAAATTCTCGAATTGTCCATATGGGAAAGGATGAGCACTTTGATAATCATTAGCTTTCTCATCAACAATAGCTTCCCATCTATTTAAGTCGAGGATCTTTTGCTGGGTGTCTTGTTGTACGGTGGTCATTGATTAAAGGTTTACGTTTTCTGAATAACGGTGCAAATATATTAAAAACTGGTCTTAGAGTATGGTTAAAATTATTTCCCCCATTTTCTGAGCTGGTTTAAAGTAGCTTTTAGGTCTTTGGGTAGGGGCGCTTCCATGTTAAATAACGTTTGAGAAGAAGGATGGATTAGGGAAAGTTTGTGGGCGTGCAAACTTGATCGGGCCATAAGCGGCGATTCTATTTGATCCTTAGGTTTATTATAGGATTTTCTTTTAAACTCTGACAACATTAAAGCCTTCCGTCGATTATATAGAGCATCTACAGCCAAAGGGTGATGGATGGACTGAAGGTGTACCCTAATTTGATGAGTTCGGCCGGTATGAATTTGAACCTCAAGCCATGAAAAACTTTTGAAGGTTTCCAATACTTTAAAGGTACTCAATGCCGATTTGCCCTTTGAGCTACAGATCATCTTGCCTGCAATACTGGGGTGGGGAGCAATGGCCTTATCAATACGGCCTTCTTTTCCCAGGAAAACACCTTCACACAAGGCCAGATAAAATTTTTGAACTTCTCGATTTTCAAATTGAAGGGACAGAGATTTATGGGCAGCTTCAGTTTTTGCAAAAACCATAATACCACTGGTTTCTTTATCTAATCGATGAACCAGGTATATTTTTTGAAATCGTTCACTTAACAAATGGTAAAGATTGGGTTTTTCGGGACTAAAGCGATCTGGTAGGCTTAGGACCTGCGGCGATTTATTAATGACAATGAGGTCATCGTCCTCATGAAGTAAATCATATGCTTTGCCCTTTTTTCCCATGCAAATAAGTTTTTACAATTGCTTGAAGTACCTTTTTCCCCTGGCATAAAACTGCCAGACAATAGATCCTTGGTATCTACCTTCCAGGTTAGAGTAGGACTGGATACTTACTTTTTGAACCAATTCATTATAAAATCTACGCTTGCGGAAAAATTGTTTGAGGTTTCCAAAGAAATTCCAATGAGCTTTAATAATAGATATAATGTGCCTCCATTTTCCCTGCATCAAAAACAGTCCTGCAGCCAAAAAATCCAGTAAAAGCCTTGAAATAATGATCCGCCACATTTTATCACGCTCAGAATTCTTAAGAATAGTAATCAGCGTATTTCGAAAATTTAAATAGGTTTTCCGAGGTGTTAGATAGCTAAGCGTGCCGCCACCTACATGGTAAACCACAGAACGAGGCCTGACCATAATTTTATAACCTGCTCTTTTCAAGCGCCAGCAAAGATCTATTTCTTCAGCATGAGCAAAATAGTCACCGTCAAATCCGCCGATAGAATGGAATAATTTAGAGCGAATAAAAAAGGCAGCCCCGCTTGCCCAGAAAATTTCCTGAGTATCATCATATTGGCCCTGATCTTTTTCAGTAACGGAAAAAATACGTCCACGACAAAACGGATAGCCCAATTTGTCAATCCATCCACCGGCAGCTCCGGCATATTCAAAATGATCCTTTTGTTGGAAAGATCTTATTTTGGGTTGAACAGCGGCTATACTAGGGTCCCTTTGCATTAATTCAATCACCGGCTCTATCCAGTCGGGATTAACTTCGACATCGGAATTGAGCAAAATGTAATAATCAGCACTTACAGATTGCAATGCTCGATTGTATCCTTCAGCAAAACCAAAGTTTTCTTTAAGGTTAATAAGGTGAACATCGCTGTACCTTTTTTTAAGAAATGCAAGAGAGTTATCGGAAGATCCGTTGTCTGCAACATAAGTCTTGAAGTTTGGATAGCGGCTTGCTAGAACAGAAGGAAGGAACTTTTCCAAATAACTAATTCCATTATAATTAAGTATGACAATTGCTACTTCAGGCCAGGAATTGTTTTTTTTTTCTTCTTCTAATTTATTTTGCAGGCTTAGAATTTGCAGACTTTTTTGTTTGTCATCTTTTAATTGCTTGCTAAGTTCCTCCATGCTATCAAAACTAGCATCATCCCTGATTTTTTCTACAAGTTGTATGGAAATTTCAGCGCCATAAATATCCTGTTCAAAATCAAATATATTGACTTCAATAGTTCGATTGTGGAAGTTTTTTAGTGAAGGACGATTTCCGATATACAGCATCCCTTCAAACCTTTCCTCCTCATGAATGACATAAGCAGCATAAATCCCATGAGGAGGAATGAGTTTGTGCTGATCCTGGATTTCAATATTTGCTGTGGGAAAGCCTAATTTTGCCCCGATTTGCTGTCCCTTGACGACCTTACCGCTTAGGTTGAATTGGTGATTGAGCAGGCGGTTTGCAGAGGGGATATCACCTCTCTCCAGTGACTGCCGAATTTTAGTAGAGCTTACTGCAATATCCTCAACTTCTTGCTTTTCGATTACCAATACTTCGTAACCACTGTTCTCCCCATGCCATTTCAAGTAGTTAACATCTCCCTGACGACTTAATCCAAAGCGATGATCATAACCAATTACGATGTATTTAGGATGAAATTTATCTACTAAAAACTTTTTGATGTATTCATCTGCACTTTGCTGGGAAAATTCTACAGTAAAGGGTACGATCACAAGGTTGTCGACACCAAACTGTTCCATCAGGCTGATTTTTTCCTCAATACTGGTAATTAATTGCAGGCTATCATCTTTTGGATAAACAACTAAACGTGGATGGGGGTGAAAAGTAATTATGATGCTTTCTCCATTAATCTGGCGGGCCAGTTGATTAACTTTTTCGATGATTTTCTGGTGTCCATGATGCACTCCATCAAAAGAACCAATCGTAATTACAGAGTTCTTGAAATTCGGAAGATCTTCAAGTTCGTAGAATACTTTCATGTTAGTGCAAATGTAAAGGCTTTTTTTCGAATTTTGAAATTCTGGTTGTGGTTCGAAAAGTAATGAAAAAAAAGGCAAAAAGAGATAATATTTTTACAAACCCAATATTGATAATTTTTGTTTTATTTTTACATTTTTAATCTGATCCTTTCAAAATATGGCTTTTGATAAAACTAAAATTGTTGGAGCGTTAACCAAAGTGCATGATCCTAATACAGGGCAAGACCTGATTACCATGAATATGGTTAGAGATCTTGAGGTTGATGAAGAAAATATAAATTTTACTTTGGAGTTGGCTTCCCTGGATGGAAAATATAAATCCGAACTCAATTTTGCTTGTATGCAGGCCATCCAGGAAATTTACCCTGAGGCGAATGTGAATGTGCATATGATGTCTAAAACACAGCAGGCAAAGGCTGGCCCCTCTAACGCTGTGCCACATGTAAGAAATATCATTGCAGTTGCTTCAGGCAAAGGAGGAGTGGGAAAATCTACAGTTGCTGTTAATTTAGCTTTGGGACTTCGTCAATTGGGAGCTTCAGTTGGCCTTATTGATGCAGATCTTTATGGTCCTTCTATCCCTACCATGCTTGGATTGCAGGGACAAAGGCCAAAGATCCAATCTGTTTATAATCAGCCCAAAATGGTTCCTTTGGAAGCCAATGGGGTTTTTGTCATTTCCATTGGTTTTATTATTGAACCTGAGCAGGCTGTGGTTTTAAGAGGACCCAGATTGTCAGGAATTATCAAGCAATTTTTTAATGATACCTTGTGGCCAAAGCTTGATTATTTGATCGTTGATTTGCCTCCTGGGACTGGTGATATTCAATTGAGCCTGGTCCAAACTGTCCCGGTAACCGGCGCGGTTATTGTTACAACTCCTCAGGAGGTAGCAGTGGTGGATGCTGTTAAAGCCATGAATATGTTTTTGTTGCCCAACGTAAATGTACCTATTTTGGGTGTTGTAGAAAATATGTCCTGGTTCACTCCTGAAGAATTGCCCAACAATAAATATTTTCTATTTGGGCAGGGTGGTGGAAAAAAGCTGGCTAAAATGAGCAAGTCTGTGCTTTTAGGGCAGGTGCCAATGGTACAAGGTATTCGAGAAGCAGGCGATAATGGCAAACCTGCTATTTTGGAGGAGGATTCTATTTCTTCTCAGGCATTTACCAAAGTTGCTGAAAACGTAGCCAGGCAGGTGGCCTTGAGAAATGAAATGTTGGGGCCTACCAGAAAGGTGGATATTACGACTAGTTAGTAGAAGGTTAATGATTAAAAATAGCAATGTCAATAGCAATGTCATTGTTGTAATTGAGTTTGATATTGACATTGCTATTGAAAATGAAATTTAAGTATATAATATATGTCAAATCAGGAAAAAGAAGTATTGATCCAAAAAATTGATCAGGCATTAAATGATGTTCGGCCTCATTTAGCGGTAGATGGTGGAAATGTAGAGGTAGTGGATGTAACTGAACAGAATGTGGTTAAAATCAAATGGTTAGGAGCATGTCAGACTTGTAGTATGACTGCCATGACCATGAAGGCCGGCCTTGAGCAAGCCATTAAAGCAAAACTTCCACAAATAGAAGGTGTTTTGGCGGTTAATGGATTGAATGCTTAGTGAATATGAATTCCAATCAGTTATTTAAGCGAATTCAAGCCAAGCAATCTTTTCTTTGTATTGGCTTGGACCCTGATTTAGATCGCTTTCCCGCTCATTTTCCCAGAGAGCCTCAATCTATTTTGCTTTTTAACCGAGCGATTATAGAGGCTACTAAAGATTTGTGCGTGGCCTACAAACCTAATCTAGCCTTCTATGAGGCATTAGGTTCGGAAGGTTGGGCCATCTTTGAAGCTACACTAGAGATGATCCCCGATGATCATCTTATTATTGCCGATGCCAAGAGAGGGGATATTGGGAATACCTCTCGCAAATATGCCGACGCTTTTTTCAATCAACTCAATTGCGATGCCCTTACCATAGCTCCCTATATGGGTTCAGATTCTGTCCTTCCATTTTTAGAATACGAAAATAAATGGGTGGTTCTCCTAGGGCTTACCTCCAATAAGGGCAGCCAGGATTTTCAGTCTCAGCTGCTTGAGGGTGGACAACCCTTATTTGAAAAGGTATTAGAAACTGCCAAGGAGTGGGGGAGCCCCGATCAGTTGATGTTTGTCATTGGCGCTACCCATCCAGAATCTTTTGCTCGAATTCGGGAGATTGTCCCTGATCATTTTTTTCTGGTCCCGGGAGTGGGTGCTCAAGGCGGAAGCTTACAGGCCGTTTGTGAATATGGGATGAATGAAAAATGCGGCCTGCTGATCAATTCTTCACGCGGTATTTTATATGCCAGCAATGGGGAGGATTTTGCAGACGCGGCTAGAGCAGCGGCCAAGGAATTGCAAGAGCAGATGTGTAGATATGCAAATTTGTAAATTAGTAGATACTATGATTTTATGATGCTATGATCTTTTTTTTTCATTAAAAGATCATAGCATCATAAAATTACAGAATCAAATCATCGTTTAATGATTCCACAATCTCTGATATATTGATTTCCAGGTCTTCTAAAATGTAAAAGCTAGTTTCCCAGTCAATAATTTGCCACTCATCTTTCTCGGCGACTAATACTGATTTTAAATCTGTGTAGATCCAAATGACTTTTTCAACACCAAAGGAAAGCAATTGTTTGGTCTTTTTATGGTAATAGCCGAAAGTGTCTTCAACTTCAGTGAGGTCAGCTTTAGTGTCAATTTCAATCACAATTTTGGGGGCAATGTCCAAATATTTATTTTCTAATATTTTTCCGCCTAAATCTTCTTTCTTTATAACCGCCAAATCAGCTGCTCTCCATGAATTTTTATCAAATAAGATCCCCAACTCATTGCTTAATATATGGTATTTGATTCCAAATTTTTGATATAGCAGAACTAATAATTGTGTCAAGATAGCCGACTGCAACAAACTACTTCCCATTAATTCCTCCATTTTTAAAGTTCCCTTTAAATATTCCTTATAGCCTTTATAATAGATGGGAACTCCATCTACCATTTCATAGATTAAGCTTTTGGGAATATTTTGAAGAGTATTGGCCATTTGTTTAATTAATTTGTTTAAATCTGCTGCTATATATAACCAAATATACGTTTATTTGGCTTAATATTCTACTGCTTTTATTCGAAAACCCAATTTATGATAGTATCATTAAATATCACAATATCCACCCGCGCCCTTTAATTCCCTAAAGGGTCCAGCCCGCCTTATTATGATTTGTGTCCTTCACATTAAAAGATTAGAAGATTAAAGATCCTATCTACTGTTGGAAACCTTTCGGAATAGTAATGAGTGGCGAGAATTTTCCGCTTTCCACCTTCGTCTTTCGCATTCCGAAGAGTCATATGTAATGTTGGAACCCACCTCTATGGTAATGGGTAATGGGTAATGGGTACTGTGTATTGAGTAATGAGAAAAACATCTGCCCATCTACTCATCTGCAAATTTACCCATTTGCAAATCATCATAGAATTGTAAAATCAAAAAATCAAACCATCAAAAGGTCCTATCTGTTAGTGGAAGCCTCATGTACTAATTTTGGAGGATGGTTAAAAGACAAAGTTGAAGTCGAAGTCCTATCTGTTAGTGGAAGCCTCATGTACATAGTATATCGCACATTGTGCGATCAATAGAATGGTCGAAGTCCTATCTGTTAGTGGAAGCCTCATGTACTTTTTTGGGAGGTGCTGTAATAATCGGATTATTGGTCGAAGTCCTATCTGTTAGTGGAAGCCTCATGTACAATCTAAAATATTACAACAATGAAAAAGCCAGACGTCGAAGTCCTATCTGTTAGTGGAAGCCTCATGTACGTATTAGAAACTCTACACTCGAGTCGAACAAATCCGTCGAAGTCCTATCTGTTAGTGGAAGCCTCATGTACAAGGATAGAGCTTTGAAGTTATACACGGATGGAACCGTCGAAGTCCTATCTGTTAGTGGAAGCCTCATGTACGTCCAAGTCTCGAATTTTGGCTACCAAGTTACGTCGAAGTCCTATCTGTTAGTGGAAGCCTCATGTACCCTCTCATTATTCGAGAAAAAATAGGTAAACTACTGTCGAAGTCCTATCTGTTAGTGGAACCCTCATATACGGTTGGTGGAGGAGTGTTCGTGACTTGTATGGTTGTCGAAGTCCTATCTCTAAGTGGAACCCTCATATACTGGCGAGCAGTTAGATAATGTATTAGAGGCATTCGTCGAAGTCCTATCTCTAAGTGGAACCCTCATATACGGTACTAGGGTGGCCAGTAAAAAAAAATTATTTTCGTCGAAGTCCTATCTCTAAGTGGAACCCTCATATACATGTTGGTTGAAAAAGTAGTGCTCAGTTATACTCCGTCGAAGTCCTATCTCTAAGTGGAACCCTCATATACTCGGAGTTGTCGATAACTTACGTTGCTATGAACCGTCGAAGTCCTATCTCTAAGTGGAACCCTCATATACGCCCAGGAGAAATTATGGATAAACAAAAGAAATCGTCGAAGTCCTATCTCTAAGTGGAACCCTCATATACTTGGCAGTGACGGAAAAAACATGTGTTTTGACTGTCGAAGTCCTATCTCTAAGTGGAACCCTCATATACACTTTAAAATTAAAACTATATACAGGGCTGCAGGGTCGAAGTCCTATCTCTAAGTGGAACCCTCATATACTTTTTTGTAATGTAAAAATGCTAAAAAACATGAGTCGAAGTCCTATCTCTAAGTGGAACCCTCATATACCGCAAACGTTTTTAATATGTTCAGTACAATCAGAACGACAGCATACTACGTATGTTGATTTTTTATACAATGTCTCAAAAAATCGATATTTTAACATAATTTAACTCATCTTAACACTTACGTATTTGCTAAAATTTGTCTGCTTATTGATATTAAACATATTTGAATAAAATCATTAAGATTTGATAATCAGGCGTTTAATGAAATCTTTGAAACAAAAAATATATTTTTATTTTCATATATGAGCTTTTTCCGTTAGTGCCTTTTTCAATAATGTGTAACCATACTGATCAATAATTGATTATAAGAGAATTCTTAATTTTCTACTTAACATAATGTTGAAACAATGAGTGTTATTTTGTTTTTCCTAATGTGTGATAGGGTAGAAGGAGTGAAAATATTTGGATGTCAAAGAACGTGTTAGAGGAATTGAATTTTCAAATTATCAATTTTTTTTAGTTATTTCCTTGTACGTAAGAGAATTGATGATTTGGCTGTAAAAGGTGTATTTTGAATTAGTAAAATTCAATTTATCTGTTTTATCGACTTTAAAATGAGGGCCATAAAAAATAAACAAAGTTTCTTTGTCTTCGAGTCTTTGAATGTATTCCCTAAATAAATCATGCCTGTTTTTGGTATTTCTTTGATCTACAAAAATGATTAATTCTATTTTTTTGCCGGGTTGTTTATATTGATCACTTTTTTCAAATTTAATATTTTTGAAGCCGGTATTATCAAAAAAATTCTGCAACTGTTTTTGATCCTCTTCCGATTCAACTAAAGCTAGAATTCTGCTTTTTTCTTTTATTCTGTTTTCGATGCTTTGGTTGTTAATTAAAGCAATTATCTCTGCTTTTTTGTCTTCTACGATTGTATCTAATGCTATACTTACTTTACTTGTTGCAAAGGCTTCAGCCTGTTTTTGTATAAACTTTCTAAAATGCAGAATAATGGCAATAAAGGCACCTGCCGTTAAAAGCCCTAATGCACCCAAAATAAAGTATACCAGCCTTGTGCTTTTTTCCACCTCCAGTTTATAGGCAGTAAACTGGGAATTTAATTCGCGGGTTTTTAAGTCAAAATTTTGTTGAAGAATATCAGCTTGTTTATCCAGATTTTCTTTTTGATTTTCTAAAACCTGTATTCGGTTTTTTAGATCTTGAATTTCTTTAGATTCAGGTGGGGAATCCTGAGCAAAAACAAAGGAATGACCTAAAAGGACAATGATTATCATTATTAGGATTCTCATTGCATTAATATTCTGTAATCCAGAAATTAAATTCGATAAAGTCATGATTCAAAAGGCTTTTTTACCATAATTTAAAACACCATAGCCCAGACTCAATCCCTTTCCTAAACCAATTTTATTAGGCAACTCGATGTTCGCTTCAAAGGAAATATCAAAAGCCAGGACCGGATTACCCCGGTAATTAATTTGTTTGATTTGGTGTAAATAAAGCAAATTGACTTCCAGTCGCTCCGGAAGTTTCCAGCCCATTTGGGTAGCAAAACCTAAAAGATGACCAACTAATACTCTTTCCAATAATTGACTTCGCTCGGTCATATTTTTGCATTTCTGCCAGATGAGGTAATTATCTTGTTTCAAAGCCAGCCAGTTGTTGACCTGATAAGGTAACATATGTGGAGACATGGATAATTCATGCTCTTCACTATTAAGCTGGGTAATGGTCAGGGAGAATGGATTGCGTTTCCAATTGAGTGTCCAATCTGATTCGGCCAGGATCTTCTGAAAACTTTGGATGGCCTGGTTGAATACCAAAATACTGGCTTGTTGTTTATCTGTACGGTATTGAACCAGGGGATAGCGATACTGGTATTCTTTATCGCTTAGGTGATTGTGAAACAAATCATATTGTCGACCTGCCATTTCGACAAAAGCACCCCTCCAGTTGCGTATTTCTGAGGAGTGTAGTGGGAGGTTGAAGGTGGTGTGTAGGGTTTTGACTTGCATATTTTTTACTTTTAATTATTCAAATAGTCAATAATTTTCTGATGAAGAGATCTGGCTTTAGGTTCTCCAAGCCATTCCGCTGTTACCTTCATCCAATTATTTTTCTGGTATTTTTTCAGCCAAGTCTTTTTATCAGCATTATTGGCTTTTTGGGCGATTTCTAAAATCTTTTCTTCAATTTTTTTGTGATACTCTTTTGGAATCAAGCCTTCATTTGCTGCTTTTAATTTTTCAAGTTCTTCTTTTGAATAATGGAGATTATTTATAAATTTTTTAATTATAGGTTCAAGACTCTCCTTAAATGCTCTTCTACTTTTTGGGTCTATTGAATCAAGGTTAGGCCCGCTCTGCTTGGCTTTCAATCTTTCATTGGCTTCCCTATCAATTTTTTGCTCTCTTTTTATTTTATCTCTCTGTTCATGAAGTGCATTGATCAACTGCTGCTTTTTTTGGGATAATAGTGCTTCCAGTTTTGATTTATGCTGCTGGAAGTAATTGTTCAACTGCTTTTGATGATCCTTTTTCTGTTCAAAGATGGTTTGTTCCCTTTTGATTTTAGCAGCGGCATCCTTTATATCATTTGATGTAATTAAGCTTGGAACCGTTATAACACTAATTCCTTCCATTTTGGAGTAGGTGCTTAGTCCTTCTCTTCTTTTTTTTGCGGTTGCAAAATCCTGATCATCTAAATTCATATACTCCAGCAAGTTGTCTGAATCCTCATGTTCAGAAACCATAGTAAACAGTTCTCTGATATTTGAGGCTTGATTCCAATCTGTATCCAAGGAAGCAGACATAAAGGCTTCAAAAGTCGCCATGGCTCCTTTATATTCTTCAATATTTTCAAGAGATAATTTGACCTTACCATATCCTAATGGTTTGGCCATCCCCAGGGAGTGAAAAGCCTTATCATAATTGTGAAAACTAAGAGCGCTGATTAAAGCACCTAATTCCACTTTTTTCAGATTGTGATATTGAATGGAAAAAGTAAAAGTTGCTCCGGATTTTATGGGCTCAAATGCGGTAGTAATTTTATCTGGGTTTTTAACCTTTGAACTTGGCTTATTCTGAATGATGGTCTTCCCCATTCTTATTGGATATCTTTTCCAGCCAGCTATAGTAGCGTAATTCTCATTATAAGTATTGTATTTTCCGACTCGATTGTTGCTTAATGATTGACGTACGTAGATGGGATAATAGGAAGCTTTTGGACTGGCAAGGACTTCGTTCTTTACTTCATCTACTTCAATTCCACTTTTTCCGAATGCATGACCAATATGCACACGTCCCTTCAAAGCTTTCAATTTCTCTTCTTCTTGGATGGTGTATCCAAAAATGGCTTCTGCCATATTAATGCCTTCAGTCTTTTGGCGATTGTTAATCATTTGTGATACGGAATGCCTATAAGCGAATTTGTATAGCAAGGAGAGTCCAATACTGGTAATTTCATTTCCAGATTTATGATAAAAAACAGGAATTTTTTCGCCACGATTCAATTTATCTTTCATGAATTTCCAATCAATTGATTGTTCATCGTCCTTTTTATGGTTGAGGTAAGCCCATTTCATATTTTGAATGACTTCAGGCTCATCATTCCAGGAATTACCGAAGTCAAAAGTATTCTTAGGGTCCCAAAAGATAAATTCATACACTTTTCCACTTGCTCTCTTATTTTTGCTTGAATTCGCCTTTTTCCTGGCATCAGGCTGACCAGTTAAAACTAGGGTTCCAATTTTATTATTTCCTATGAGACCTGATGAGTCTTTTTCCATTCCCTCCAGAGAATATTTTTCTCTATTATCTTTGCTGTTGGTTTTTTTTGGAATTAAAGCTACTTCCAATCTTGGATGGGGAGATTCTAATTGGTCATATTTAAACCTGGCTGATTTATGTTCATCATTATTTGCATCAAAATTAAAGCCTGGCTCGCCTTGGGTGAAAAATGAATAAAAATCGATTTGTGGCTTTGGGTTTAATTTTGCAAGTTCCTTTATATGAATCCTGCCCGGCACTCCACATTCCTCTATATGATATTCTCCATTCGAATCTCGATACAGCCAACCAGATTCTGCTGTTTTGGAGATTTCAGATACATTATATAAATGTTTATTGTGAAAATCTCTATAGGCGAATCGATGATCATTGACCATTTTCATTTTAGAAAAAGTCATAATTTCCATCACCGATCGAATCATTCCTTTCAGGGAAGAACCTGGAATGAAAAATTCTTTATTCGCTGTTTGACAAAATAATTGGGTTTTGTCTCTGACCTTTTTGCCATCGCGAATAAATAATGGACTATGCGTGGTCAATGTAACCTCGATCGTTCCGGATTCTCCATCTTCAAAGGGAATATCATGACTAATGTGTTCAGCCCAATATGGTGTAACGACTTTATCATTAAGGGGAACAAAATTATAGGGTGCTTTTATAATGGACATGCTTCATTATTTTTAATTGGTAAAACCGGCAAATACAGATAAAAGAGGTCTTTTGACCAGCAAGCCCTCAAGGAGAGGATCTTTTTCGGCTTGCCAGATTTCCAGCATTTTAAAATTATATTTTTCAGCTATACCTTTAAAATGCTTTTCGACGATACTAAACTCATCTGTCTGAAAATCTTTTAAGTTAATTTGTGCAATTTTGTATTGCCCATCTATATGCCTAACACTAAGGCCAATTTGATTTTTGGTATCGTACAGGTTGGCTTCAATTATGAAGGGAAGTCCATTTTGTGAATCCAATAATTCTTGTTTAAAAGATCTAATGTCTTTTAATAGCATTGGATCATGAGCATCGGAATACCAGTAATAGCCCTCAAAAGATTCTTCCGGAATGTCTTTTATATTGATTTCCTTATCCATTGTTTTCATTTTTTATGGTGTAAGTGCCTTCAAAAATGCCATGTCCTTTGGTGGTATTTCCTCCTAGGGCAAGTTTTCCTTTAACCAAATCATTTAAAGTAAGTTCCCAGGCTTCTTTTATCTTGCCTGATGACAGAATAGAATTTTTTACGAGAATATTAAAGTTGATTGGATTAGAATATTGAATAACTCGTTCTTCAAATAATGCACCATCAATGGCTCCTCCTGTGAATCGATCAATGGCTACATGATTAAAGGTTTTTTCGGTAACATTCTTTTTGGGAAGATAGATATCTGGGATGATTACTTTTCCACGTAATCCTATTTCTTCTTTATTATCATTATCCTTTGCGCATCCGAATAATTCTTTGACTGCCGCATTATTCTCTCCCACTGGAAAATCACTTTGATTCGTTCCTTTTTGGACTCCGGTTTCTATATTTTCTATGAAATAACTCCAGTTGTCCAAGTTTTCTAAACTCCAGGAATTGATTACTTTTTCCCACCGTTCCCACTCAGATGAATTTGAAGCATAATTCATTTCCTTGATTTCCACTCCCAATTGTAAAAAATTGATAGCCTCCTCAACATTAAGTAATGGAGTATCATCAAAATTTAGCTCGTTATTTAAACCATCAATCGTTTGGCCTGTCAGTTTGTTATAGTGAAAAGCCACTCTGTGAGAAAGAGCACCTTTAATTGCTGTGGCCGGTATAATATAGTCACTTTCTTCCCCATCTATTAATTCTGCTTGCCCAATTGACCAATCAAAATAACCTTCTCTTTTTGAAGTTTGATTCACCCAGTCAATTTGTTCGCTTTCTTTTATGGCTTTAATTCGCTTTTCAGTATCTGTTTCTTTGACTGGTGGAGTATATTTTGCTTCTACTTGACCAGAACCCAAAAGAATAAAGTTTTTAGGTGTAATATTTAGCTCATATTTTACCCAATCATTGTGAAGGTCAAAACTTGAATTTTTTTCATTCTTAAGCTTAACAGGAAAATTAGAGTTTAGAGAACTAGATTTGTTAAGGTATGTTCTTAAATCATCTTCATCCTTTAAATCCAAAGTAGCCTGTTTTATATCTATCACTTTTAATTTACCATAACCATTGCGTGTTCCTGCCCCAATTCTAAAATATGGGCTTTTAAGAATTTGGAGTAATTTATTAAACTGAACAGCCGATTTCCCGTCATCCTTGAGTTCTACTTCAAATACAAATCGGGTGCCTCTAAGGACAAGTTGATTTCTATATTTGTTACGATCCTTAGCCACCCCTTTATGTGTAATACGAACATGATCTCTTTCAGGTAAATTTTGTAATGCCTTGTAGTAGGGCTTAGAAAAATCAATTTTTTCTAAGCCCTCATGCACTTTTTTTCCATCAGGTGATAATAAATGAGCAGAGCTAAATATTAAGCGACTTCCTTGCCCCTCCTTATGATCTTGATTTTTTGGCTTATCCTTTTCGTGATAACCAAAAAGTTGTTTTATTACATCAGGTTCTTTCTTTTTGGAATCATCTCCATTCATATAGTGTCGCAGAACCCCTGCCAGGCTTGACCCAGGTATATAGGGAAGGTCATTATAGTCTTTTACAACTAGTTTTTCATTTTCAAATCCAAAACGACCGGAGCCAACAGTTAATGGAGAACTTGCTTCAATGGTAACTCTTGCGATGTGCCGAAGAGGATGATTTATTTCATTTTTCATATTAATTGTCGCCTTTTAATTGTGCCATTAAAGAAGCCAGTTTGGCCAAATAACTTACCCTATCATAAGGAGGAATTATAGCCAGGGAATGCTTTAATAACTGTTCTTTTTTCGTATTCCATTGGCTTTTTGCCTGGCCACTATGGACAAATCCTATTTTTTCATCAAACAAAAGGAAATCTAGTAACTCGGGTTTTTCAATATTTTTTGAGATATTCCGAATTTGCCCCCACTGACTAGAATTAATATTCTTAAATTCATTTTCATTTTCCGAAATAAATTCATTTATCCACTTATCCATTTTATTTTCTGAATTCAGGGATTTCTTTTTCTGCTCGATGAATGCCAGGAGGGGGTGATCATTTGGATTTAATATTGGAGACTCAACCAGAGTACTTTCTTTGCCTGGCTTTTGAAACTTCCAGCCAAGGGCTGAATTATCTTTATTATTTTGATCTTCAGTAGATCTAATTTGAGGCATCAGAAAACTGGGGTTCAATAAAACTTGTCCAAAACCCTCAGATCGATGGCTTCCTATTCCCATTTTATACTCCTCATATGAAAGAGATTCTTTGAGTTGAACTACAAAAACAGACCCTTTTTCTATGATGAACCTATCTTGATTAGGTTGATGTCTTTTCTTATTCCATGTCTGATATTTTCGCGTTTTAATTTTTGATTTTTCCCATAAGATTGTAGAATCCTTTGGTAATTTTAAGTCCTTTAAGCTAGGTCGGGTGGTATAATTCCCATTTTGATCTACAAAACATAAATTACTATATGCATACAGGTAGGCTTCTCCAGATTGAGCAGTAGACTGATCAAAAGATATGTCTCGGTTAAATTCTTCGATAATTACTAAGCCATATTGGGAAGACTTAGATCTCCCCATTCTTTTTCGTCCCAGCAAATGTTCCTTTATAATTTGGATGTATGAATCATCATCAAAATCTATATATCCCACCCACTCTGAGCCTTTGGGTAAGGCAAAATAGCCATACATCTGTTTGTCCATGGATCGGTAATTTTCACGATCATAGGCTGATTTAATAGAAAAATTTTGATCTACCTTGGTAATTTTTCTGTCTAAAGTGAAGTATTTGTCTTTTACAGATTCATATATATCCAGGTCTTCAATTTTAATGGAAGGATCGAATTTATGGAAAAGCTTAATTTCATCAAAGTCCCGACTTTTTTTGGGGTATATCCAATTGAGGGGAGCTTTATAGCTTAATTGTTCATCAATAAGAAGATGTGCATCTCCAAACCTTACTTTCCCATAGTGAAAAATATCTAAGGTTTGAGAAGCTATTTGGGGCGACATATCATAAATTTCCTTCGCTAATATTCCTAAGAATTTTGATCCGGGAATATAATCCAAGGATTGATAAAAGCCTTCATTGGCTGGACTTGAACTCAACACCAAATCGCTTTGAAGAATACATTTTATTCCTAATCTTATCATAATTATTCATTCTTTTTAAGTAGAAATTGGCATCGTCCTAAGCCACGAGTTCGATAACTTCCCATTTGTTTAATTCCTTTTAAACACTGCTCCAAAAATTCGAGATAGTATTCATTCAAAGGGAAATCAAGGATTTCCGCTTCCAAGGTCATAGGAACAGTTACTTCTATTTGCCGAAGGGATTCATCTTTTGCCTGGCCATTTCTGTCAATGGCTGTAGAGACTAAGTGATCAAAAAGTAAATGAGAATCTTCTTTTGAGATATTAGCTGATATATGAACGGGTAATTCGGCATTGCTAAAAAAACTACTTTGCTTATCATAATTAAAGGAACCATCCTTAGGGCCGAAAACTTCGGTGATAAATTCTTGAACAGCTTCTTGTTGATCTTTGTATAAAATAGGCAAATAAAGCTCTGCTGCTTCTCTAAGGAGCCCCTTTAATGTTTTACCAGGTATAAAAGGCAAAAAGTTATTATTTTTTTCTATTCTAATAGCTGTAGTATTCGAATCTGGACCGCCACTAAGTCCTGAACCACAATGCCAATAATTGAAAAATGTAATATTGTATTTGATAGAAGCCATATAGGTATTTTTATAAACTGGCTAGATTAATTATATCGTATATATGAGTGTGATGTAACTGATTTTTGCTTTTTGGTTTCAAAGGTCTGTAATTAGGAAAAGGATTATTAAGACCTAGTTTTTGTTCATATTTTGGATTTACCTGGATGATCCTGTCCAAAAGCTGATTTGCACTTTCAGTACTAATTTTCAGCTCGGTTAACCATTCCCGGAGATTACCTTTTGGTGCATCAGTTTTTTTAATTTCTTTTAGCCATTTTTTTAGTTGGTCTATGGAATGGTAGGGAATCCCTTCAATGTTATTTAGGAAATATGGACTATTATTCAACTGAATGTCTTCTTCTGGAATACTTAACGATCCCTCTAGGAGATCATCATATTCACCTACAAATGAAGATTGAACTTTATGAAAAGCTAAACAACTTGGTGCTCCTTCTTCATCAATAGACCTGGCGGTGTTTTTGGCATAATCACATAAACTGTTGGAAAGGTTTGTAGCATAGTGAAATGGATAATGGTGCTTTATATAAGATATTCCAGCACAAGCATTCATTCCTTGATTCAATTGACTAAGATTAAATTTTTGAGCTAATGGACTAAATAAAAGTTTTGTTTGCTCTTCGAAAGATTTAAGAAAAATAGCAGTGAATTCTAGAGCCAGATTTCCACGAATGATCAAGCTCAAATCATCTCCTCCTAGGATTATTGGGCGCAAAGGAATATAACAAGCCTGTGTATTTGTCTTATCTATTTCATAAACAGGTTTTGCAACTGTTTCGAATGCGATTTTTACTGCCGTGCTTGTGGCCTCTTCTAGAATAGTTGAAAAATCCCTTAAAAATGGAATTAGATCTTTGGGATGGCTATCTGATAATGTTTTGAGTAGTTCCTGAATTAATTTACCTAGCCCGTTCCCATCAGCATGAATAACAGCCAGCCAACCGCTGTCATTTCCAGGGGGCAGAAGATCCTCAAAATCTTTTGAAAAGGCATTCCTCAAAGAAGATGTATTCTCAATAAATTTTTCAAATAAGAGACTATCTGAATGACTAGCAGCAATCTTAGCATATTGGCTTTCATCCACTTCTTCTCCGGAAATCTTTTTATAAAGTGGACCTCCAGTTCTGACTGACCGATCGGCAATCATTAAGCCTGGATTATGAGGGGTGATAGGTATGTTTTTTTGTATTTCAAGGCGTTTTTCTAACTCGTTCCAGTTTTGTAGAGTCATGTCACCTTTTAACTTAACTGCTGCTTGAGAAAAGGAAACACCAGGAAGCTTTTTATTGATTTCTATTGCTAAGTTCAGTACAAAATCCTGTAGACTTCTTTCATCGTCAAAAATATAACGCACTCTTCCTGCAGCACTTTGGACTAATTTCTCCGGTTTATAATAAGAACCGAGCTGCTCAATAAAACCGTCTTTGCAGATATAATCAACCAATTCGCTGGCACCGATTATCTCCTTTAGCTTACCGGTTTGAAAAATGTAGGATTGGATGCTGTTGATGTTGAATCCGTATAGATAGGGCATTCTCGTATGGGTTTAGTTAATAAAGATGGTGTCCAAAAAATTAAACTAATAGCAACAAATTTTTGAATTTTTTTGAGGAATCAAGTTATTTTGGAAACAAATGCAGAGAAGAATTACTAAGAGGATCTCATAGATAAGGAAAAAGTACATAACTGGATGAATTGGGCTTTGTTTAAAAATTTCGGGCTCATTCCAAACTTAATAATTATGTTTTGAAATTGCAATTTTTTTGATTTGTGTATTTGGTAAGAGTTTAAATATTCCAAATTTTGAGGATATTTACACCTGCTACCTTTTTCCAAATACATTAAAAATTTTTAAAAACTAAACCTGAATGTTATGAATAATGATTTGACTTCTTTTCAAGACCAATACAAAAACTTACTAACCAAAGAACCTTTTGGGAAATGTTTGCAGGAACTCGCTAAAGCAATTCGAACCAGTGATGAATTATTTCTTCTAATAAGCGAGCATAATGACATGGAAGAGAACTTTCGGATTGGCATTCTGGATATGGATGGAAGAAACAAAGCCTTAAGCTTACTTAGATATAAATATATTAGCTTCGTCAACAGCATACAGGAAAATGACCTTTCTCAATTGGGTAAACTACTGGATGAAATTCATGATCAGATCCTGGTGGTTTGTCCTGAAAATCGAAAAGCTTATATGCATCAATTCTTTTCGTCCTATTATTTTAAAAATATAACCTACCATACTATTGTTGAAAACCAACCGATTGAAGTTGATGACTACAAAATAATCCTTTTTGATCCCAGTTTTGAAGATACTGCTACAGAAAGTAAATTATTGGATTATTTCCTGGAGGAAACGAATGCATACATTATTTACTTTCTCAAATTCCTTGACAAAGAGAAAAAGGAGATTTACTCGGATAGAATCTATTTTGCCAATTCCATTTTTTCCCTCTACGCTAGAATAAAAGAAATGCTTGATTTTATAAAATATTACCAGGGACCTGCCTGAAAATATTTGATTTTTACTCTTAATTGTCTGTACCGCGCCTGCCCGCTAAGCAGGGATTTGGCGGATTTGGAGATTGCGCTGATTTTGTCCTGCATATTTAGTGGAAAAATTCCCATTTCCACCTTCCAACTTCATATTCAGAAGACTCCTACTTATAATGGAATAAACGAGAAATAACAACGTACACTTAGTGAGCTATGATGTCTTAGTCCTACCTATAATGGAATAAACCATTTTCGAGGCAGCAGCTTTTGAAATTACTTACATGTCTTAGTCCTACCTATATTGGAATAAACAATAGGTAATGTGGATGATGTGATTGCTGTAATGAAGTCTTAGTCCTACCTATAATGGAATAAACTCCACCAAATAATTATTGACCTGATAATGAGGTTTTTACAATATCATAAAATTGTATAATTGTCAAAGAGCTGTTGGTTTTAAACATTTGATTATTAGCGGATTGTGATTTTTTATCTGAGTTCCTTATCGACGACTTCATAAATGCCTCATTAATAAGGATTTGACAAAAAGACAATAGGATGGGGAATCGCCTGAATGTATAAATGCTTATCATCCAACAATATACAAAATTACGCTATTAGTGGTCGACAAGTAATGAGAAAAACATCTGCCCATCAACAAATCTACTCATCTACAAATCATCGTAGCATTATAGGATCAAAAAATCGAACCATCAATATGTCCTATCTAA
>JANQPA010000087.1 GCA_028285545.1 Saprospiraceae bacterium
CGGATTCGCCAGCCAATAATATTTCTTTGAGGGGTGATTTTTAAGGAAAAATTCCATTTTTCCTTAAAAATCACCCCTCAAAAAGAAAATTATTTGGCGACTCAGAACGAGGAACGAGTTATGAGTCGCTCTCATTCTAAAGGTGAATTCCATCGCAACATTACAATTAAAAAAGGTGATTCATCCAAAGTTTACTTTTATTTATAAATCAGGTCTATAATGGAGGTAATAAAATTGTGCCCCAGGTTTCTGGTTTGTATGAAGATCTGGACTGTGAGTTCATTTTCCGGATCTACCCAAAAATAAGTTCTGTATCCTCCTGGCCACCAAAAACTTCCTTTTGGCAAGTTCGCTAATCGTTGAGCAGGAGAATTTGTTCTAAGGGTATTATCCAAATCAATTGCAAATCCAAATCCAAATCCTACTCCATTTAGTACTTCACCACCTTCAAAAGGGAGCTTTCTATCTGGTAAATAATTTAGAAGCATTTTTGAAATTGTTTCTTCTTTTAGGACTTGCTTCTTACCAAAGTTACCATTGAATAATAACATATCAGCAAAATGGGAATAATCTTTAATGGTACTTACTAAGCCTGAGTTTCCTCGAGGAAAAACCTCATATTTTTTGGATCCAGGTATTAGGAATTGTAGACTATCCTGGTAAATGTAAATACTGCTAAGTTGATTTTGTTTGGAAGGAGGCACTTTAAAATATGTATCTGTCATTTTAAGGGGATCAAAAATATGCTCTTTTAAAAAAATGCCAAAATTTTGCTGAGAGACTATCTCCACAATTCGTGCCAATACATCAGAGTTATAAGAATAAATAAACCGGGTCCCAGGTTGTTCTACTAAGGGAATCGTACACAGGAAACCAACTAGTTCTTCCAGGCTCTGAAATTGGTTTTGATCCATCCGACGCATCAATTGATCAGAGGAAGAATTTTCAAAACCCGAAGCCATTCCACTGGTATAAGTAAGAAGGTCTTTTATAGTGATTGGTCGCTTTAAAGGTTCAAGCTGTTCATTTTTCATCACTTTTAACCTGGAGAATTCTTTAACGTATTTGGAAACAGGATCATCTAGTTTGATGCTTCCATTTTCAACAAGTATCATAATTGCGACACTAGTAATTGGCTTAGTCATAGAGGCAAGCCTAAAAATAGAATTGATTTTCATAGGTATATCTTGCTCAATGTCTTGCCATCCATAAGCTTTTAAAAATTTTTCTTTGCCTTTTTGAGAAATGCATAGAACTGCTCCAGGAATTATTTCTTTTTCTATATTCGTCTCAATTATGTTTGAAATATGGCTTATTTTTCCGTCATCTATCAGAACCTTATTGGCCTGTGATTCGCTAGATGGTCCATTTGTGCAGCCATAAATAATAAGTCCTAAAATAAAAAGGAAAATATGGTGAGGATCAGAAAGTTGGACATTCATAGTTCCTAAATTTTTAAATACATATGATTTGCCTCCAATAGGTAGTAAACCATCTGTAAATTAATTTTTCATACTTTTTATTTGGCTTTCATTAAGCATGCCAAGAAGTAGGATCCATTGAAAAGCATCTAAATTGCCATACTCAGGATGGGATATAGTGCTTTTTCTTAAAATATTCCCCGGTGTTTCTAAAATGTCCAGGGTTTTTGCTCTTAAAGCTTCAAATTCTGAAAGTAACTCATTGGTTTTATGTCCGGCCTTTATTGTACTTTGAATATCCAATGCCTGGAAAAGATTTTTGGCTTTTTTCTGACTTTTTTTCAATTCAG
This sequence comes from Saprospiraceae bacterium, assembly GCA_028285545.1. Classification (GTDB taxonomy): domain Bacteria; phylum Bacteroidota; class Bacteroidia; order Chitinophagales; family Saprospiraceae; genus JANQPA01. Next base: position 1,772 of record JANQPA010000087.1, read on the forward strand.
TAAAAAGATTCAGATCTTTCATGTCACTATGAGAAATTGTTGTAGGAGCTGATAAAAAGCTAGTTAACTTTTTTTGCACCCATTTTTCCAGAGCTATCAAATCTCGAATGGCTTGGTGAAGTTGGTTTTTATTTTTCGCCTTTTGAATACTACCTTGTTTAGCCAGTAATTTCCACTCGATCAAAGTTTTTTCTAAATAATTTATTGCAAAGGATTTTTCCAATAAGCTAATACCTCTATGCCCATAATCGGGAGTTCCATCGGACCAGTGAGGCACGGGAATTAGGGTGGTGGTTATCGCCTCATTTTGCCCTTCAAAAGGGGTTGCGGGAGCATTTTGGCCTGCAGCAAACAAGTTAATATAGTTATTATATGGAGTGTAATACATTATGTGTGGATGCCAATGACCAATATCGTCTCCCAGGTTTTGATATTTAGACATCATTAAAGCTAAGGCTCCTGCTTTGGGAGGAATGAGGCTGCCATCACCATAAGCTTGATATACTTTACGGCGGATTTCTTCCTTAGAAAGCCCTTTCAAAGCTAATTCTGTTCTAAAAAGATCATGAGGGAGAACTGTTTCGACGCCCTCAGCATTAAAGCATATGGGATCAATGTGCTTAGGGTTCCAGAATTCTGGATTTGCCCAGGGGCCTGTCCAGGCTCGATCAACCATACAAACAAATCCATTATTTCCCTCAATGGCGGTTTCATAACCGTTTTTTGTTAATACCAGAATGGTAGCCTCCGAAGAATAATAGTCAGGTGCGGCACTTCTGGCCAGGTCAATTTCCCGGTCTCGGTCTAATAAATAATCATTAATTGGTGCCATTTGTAAATATTGCTTCTGAGCAGTTAAACCCGGAGGGAAGGCATTTAAGGCGAGGATAAAAAATGCACTAAGCCATTTTATATTAGAGAATTGTAAATCCATCATTATTGATCTTTTTGGATGAGTGAAAACCAATTGCCGGAATTATCTTCAAAGAGTGCTTCTAAACCCCATTCCATTTGCTTTGGAGCTTGTAAAAAATTGATGCCTTTTTGTGAATATTCTTCATAAAGAGCATAAATATTTTTGCATTCAAATACTCCCACACCAAAGGCACCCTTTTTTAAAAGTGTACGCATACTTAAAGCAGCTTCTTTATCAAACATGATCCCTTCCTTTGCCGGGATTAGGATGATTTGGAGTTCAGGTTGATTGGCTAAGCCGATGGTCAGCCATCGAAATTCGCCCCTTTTATTGTCTTTTTTTAGCTGAAACCCTAATTTTTGAGTGTAGAATTCCAGGGCCTCCTCCTGGTCCAGGACGAAGACGCTAAAATGCGTGATCTTACAAACCATTTTTTAAGTATTGTATAAATTAACTATAAGGACAAACTAATTGAGGTCGTCCGGCTTTGGGGAGTAATGTTCATTGTATCAGCTGGTATATTTTTCAATTGCCCATTATTCTTTAGATAAAGGTAGGTTAAAATTAGGCTGAAAATTTATTATAAATTGCCAAAATGAGTGCCCGGCAATACAATTAAGTTATATAGCTGCAGCCCGGCACCAATCCATATGTTATTACTTATCTAATAAAGTAATGAGATTGCTGTAAAAAACAATTTGGAATAAAAGATGGATTTTCTTTTGCTAACTTCCTTTGCATGGCTTTTTTAAACTTGGAAGGACTAACTCCTTTGATTTTTTTAAATTGAGTGGAAAAAGTTTGAAGACTCTCATAGCCAATTAAAAAACAAACATCTTTAACAGGTTTACCTTGAGATAGAAGGCCCTCTGCAGCTTGCATTTTTTTCAAAACAATATACTGCCGCGGCGTAATACCATATAAATCTTTAAAAAGACGTATAAAATAATAAGGTGAAAAGCAGCTAATCTGTGCAAGATCTTGGATGCTTATATCTTTGGTGAAATGCTCATCAATAAAAACTTTAGCTCTTACAATCCTTCGATATAAATAATGTTTTGGGAAAATTTCTTTCTCCATTTTCTTTGATTGGTTTGATCTTCAAAATATCAATTTATTCCTTTCCTGGTTATTTTTAATGACTTTCCTTTATTTATGTAACTTATTAATTGTTTTCTTAGTATAGGAAAAAAGGACCTATACTTTATGAAATCATTTCGACTGTTTACATTTTTTTTCTTGTTAAGCCTATCCACACAAGCACAAGATATCATTATTGGAAAAACGCATCAATTATCTTCTAAGATACTAGGGGAAGAACGAGAAATCTATATTTCGCTACCAGATAATTATCAAAATTCCAAAGATACTTATCCGGTATTGTATGTTCTGGATGGGGACGAATACTTCCGGATGGCCTCCTCGGCGGTCCGTTATTTTGCCAATCGAGGATTTATGCCCCAGACCATAGTAGTAGGTATATCCAATGCTCAGCATCGTGACCGTGATTTAACCCCAACTAAAGACGATTGGTCACCAACAGGAGGTGGAGCTGCTCTTTTCCTGGATTTTATATCAAAAGAACTTATTCCATACATAGAGTCAAATCATAGGTGCAAGCCACATCGAACTTTATATGGAGCTTCTTATGGTGGATTATTCACTCTATATGCCTTATTCAATCAGTCTGAACACTTTGATGCTTACCTTTCTGTAAGTCCAAGTGTATTTCATGATGATGGACTTATTTTTAAGCAAGCTTTACAGTATTTTCAGAATCCTTCTAAAGAAAAAAAATATGTCTTTTTATCCCTGGCAGATGAACGTTTTCAGGAGATGAGGATTCATTTTGATAATATGATCAGCCTTTTTCGAGATCACCCAATGGAAAATTTACGATGGCATTATAAATATTATCAGGAAGAAACACATGAAACCACAAAACTTAGGGGGCTCAATGATGGCTTAAGAGATTTGCACTACCATTGGTTTATTCCCTTTTATCAAAGAAATAGAGGAATTGAAGGTTTAAAAGAGCATGTGGCTCTTCTTGGGAGAGTATATGGCTATGAAATTCCACTTTCTTCTTCGATGGTAAATCGGACAGGCTATACTAAATTGAGGGATGGAGATTTTGAGGCAGCTATCAAACTTTTTCAATATAATATTGATCATTTTCCACAAGACCCCAATGCATATGACAGCCTGGGTGAAGCTTATGAAAAAATGGAGAATTGGGAAAAGGCAAAGTTGTATTTTGGAAAAGCGGTAGAAGTTGCTAAAAAACAAGGTTTGAAAAATGAAATCTACCAAAAAAACCTAATGAGGGTAATAAAAAAAGTCGGAGGAAAATAAGCTCATAAATTTCATTACCTTAGGAGATCAAATTTTTAGCCTAAACAAAAAAAAGTCGTAGGTTTCATGAAATTCTCCTCCAAGCGTATAGGCCTGATAACGGGACCAATAGCCTTTATACTCATTTTAATATTTTTTCATCCTGCTGGGCTTAGCCAAGAAGCCAATGCCATTTTGGCCTCTTCCGCCTGGGTGGCTATTTGGTGGATTACGGAGGCAATACCTATTGCGGCAACTGCCCTTTTGCCCATCATTTTATTTCCATTATCTGGAGGCTTGGAACTACCGGCCACCACCTCTTCTTACGGCCATAAGTATGTCTTCTTGTATATTGGAGGATTTATTCTTGCCATAGCCATAGAAAAATGGAATCTGCACAAACGCATAGCCTTAAACATTATTAATGCCATAGGAACCAATGTATCTAGCATAATATTAGGTTTTATGGTGGCTACTGCCTTTTTGTCGATGTGGATTTCTAATACAGCCACCTCTATTATGATGTTACCAATAGGTATGGCAATAATCAATCAACTAAAAGATAATCCGGATACTATTGAAGATGAAAACCTCATTTTTGGTAAGGCACTTATGTTGAGTATTGCCTATAGTGCTTCTATAGGAGGTATTGCTACACTTATTGGCACGCCTCCCAACCTGGTATTAGCTGGAGTAGTCCAAGAAATTTATGGAATAGAAATAAGTTTTATGAAATGGCTGACTTTTGGCCTTCCCATTTCTATTACTTTGCTGGCCATCTGTTGGGTATATCTGACTCGTTTTGCTTTCACGTTCAAGCAGAAAGACTTTCCTGGTGGGAAAGAAGAGATAAAAAAACAATTAAAAGAATTAGGCCCTATTACCTATGAAGAAAAATTGGTCCTTGTCGTTTTTGCAAGTGCGGCCTTTGCCTGGATTACACGCTCATTTTTGTTGAATAATTTTATCCCTAACCTTGATGATACCATCATCGCCATCATCGCTGCTCTCGTCTTGTTTTTAATTCCTGCAAGAAGGGGAAACAAGGTCTTGATCAATTGGAAAGAGGCTGTAAAATTACCCTGGGGGATCTTATTGCTATTTGGTGGAGGCTTGGCTTTGGCAGAAGGATTTAAGAGTAGTGGGTTGGCTGAATTTATTGGTTCTCAAATGACGCTTTTGCAAGGGGTAGCTCTTATTTTATTGTTATTGATCTTGATTGCCAGCGTGAATTTCCTGACAGAAATCACCTCTAACCTTGCAACTACTTCCATGCTGTTACCTATACTGGCACCTATGGCCCTCACCATTGATGTTCATCCTTATATTTTAATGGTAGGAGCTACAGTAGCCGCTTCCTGTGCCTTTATGCTTCCCGTTGCTACTCCACCCAATGCCGTGGTCTTTGGTTCTGGCTATCTCCGAATACCGGATATGGTCAAAACGGGAATATGGATGAATGTATTATCCATTATCGTTTTGACCTTAATCGTTTTTCTATTGTTGCCTAATTTGTGGGGATTTGATCCGAGTGTATTTCCAGAAAATATGAAGTAAAATAAAAGCAGATTGTTTTTTGACCAAAAAACAATCTGCTTTTATTTTACTTCTACTATACTTCTATCTACTTCCAAGTACATCCTTAGACATATGCATCGCCACCAACATATTAGGAACATCAACAACCTCCGCAATTTTTAAATCACCAGCAAGTGAACAGAGAGCATAGGCATCATTTTGGCTCAAGCCATGTTCCTCAACCAGGTAGTCAACCATATATCGAACGGCCTTTTTGGCTGCTTCATCAAGGGTTTCGGCAAAAGCAGTTACAGCGTAGTAATCGTCTGTTTCGTATTCTGGCTCAGCGATTGACCGGCCGCCTTTAAGTACTTCAATTTCATATACAAAACGCATCGGTGCTTCGATAGCAGTACCGCATACTTCTCCATGACCTTGGGCTGCGTGAGCGTCTCCAATAGAAAACAAGGCCCCTTCTACAAAAACAGGGAAATACACGGTAGTTCCTTCTACAATATTAGGGTCATCCATATTGCCTCCATTGGCACGTGGAGGTATGGTTGAAAGCATCTCCTCAGTATCGGGCGCAACAGCCATTACTCCGGGAAATGGTCGAAGTGGAACCTTTATTTTATCGGTAAAAGCAATCTCCTTAAGGTCTTTATTTAGCTCATATGTCCTTAAATAGGGTTCAGTAAAATCTTCTGCCAGGAAACCAAATCCCGGGACAATAGCCGTCCAGCCCCAATCCATTAAATCAATTTTGTGTAGCGTTACTTTCAGTACATCACCAGGTTGAGCACCCTCTACATAAACGGGGCCTGTGAGGGGGTGAATGGGATCAAAACTCAAGGATTCCAGAGCAGAAACATCAGATTCAGAAGAGAATTGCTCATCACTGGCATCTTCAGTAAAGGCTTCAATCACAGCCCCTGAGGGTACTCGTAAAACGGGGGGGATAGTCTTGCTGAATTTATTATGCGTTTGATCTTTTGTAAGTGTATATTGTGGTTCAGGTACATCTTTTTCGGAAGAAGGTGCTTGGTTTACTTCCTGTGTATCTGCATCTGAGCCGGAAGATGACTGTTCGCAAGCTTGGAATAGATACATGAAACTGAACACAATCATCCAGGTAAAATACAATTTCTTCATACTTAATTTTTTATTTCAATAAATAGGCTTTTTTCAGATAGTCCAGTTTCGGATAATTTCTTTTTAAATAAGCGTTTCCGTAGGTATGAATGGAATCCTGACGGCGGGCAGGAGCATTTCCATATTGATCATAAAAAGATAAAATAACATCCATGCCATCGGTAACCTTGGCAACTACAGGAAAACCACTCACTCCAGGACCACTGAGGGTATCTAGTCTAGGAGAATTATTGCCAATATTGATATAGATCTGAGTGGTTCTGGTGTTTTTACCTCCTCTGGCAAAAGCTATAGCACCCGTTGTGTTTTTTTGTAATACGGCCTCATCTTCTAATCGTTGTTTACGCCATATTTTATTAACGGTTGAATCATTATGAATACCAAATTGTACTACATACCCAGGTACTACACGAAACAAGGCAATATCTTCATAATATCCATTCTTGATTAATTGAAATAAGCGATCTACACCTATTGGGGCCCATTCTCTTCTGGCCTCAATATCAAAATTTCCCTTGGTGGTTTCAAATCGGGCTGTAAAATATTCAGGGGCTTCTTGCTCGATCCATTTCTCCTTAAATAGAGCCTTATTACAAGAAACAATTACAATGGAGAAGCTAAGTAAGAGAAATATCCAATTATTTTTTAGGTTCATTTATTCAAGATTTGAGGTGATGTGTCTTGAAAATAGGAATTTTTGCTGATTCTTTTGCCTAAAAATTATCGGATCATTTCTGAAGTTAATTTAACTTCAAGATCAAAATGGTTTTTTATTTTTTTTGTTCTGCTGAATAAAAGATTCTAATTCATTTTTAGAAAAATCAGTTTTGGCAAGTATGGAAATAATAAATGCAGTCTTTTTTTCAATGTAGCTATCGATATCATCTGGATAGGTCTTAGCCAGTTCTGTTTTGAGCTGACCATATGCTTTGGCGTCTTCAGGATGCTGACGTAAATAGTCTCTTAGATAAAGATGATTTTGAAGCGCTGGAATACCTTCAATGCAGGCATATAAATTATGGTCTGGCCACTTTTCTTGGTTTCCTGCTTCAGTTGACAAGTCTTCATTTTTTTTGAAGGCCTCCCTGCCCATTATGCCAAGATCACCTCTATGCTTATAGCCAATTGTTTTTAAACCATCGATAACTTTTTGCATCTTGGCAGAATCCTCAACGATCAGATCAATGTCAATAATGGGTTTTGCGGCTAGCCCTGGAACAGAGGTACTTCCAACATGCTGAATGTCGATTAAAAATTCACCAACTGCTTTTTCAAAAATGCTTTTTAGACGCTCAAAGTCATGAGGCCAGGACGGGTTATAAGGAGTAACAACTACTTTTTTTTTCATAAATTTTCAAAAAATAAAATTAATATTAGAGCTGGTTCAACTCCAGTCAGGATAGAATTACTCCTGAATATTTTAAACGATTACTTATTTAGATTAGTAGTCAAAATTAGGCATTGATATTCGATCCACAAATAGCAAACCATCAAAATGTTTTGCCAGGATTAATTGATTTCCACTATTGAGGTTGATAAAAGTGTCATTTATTATTATTTCTTCATTTAACCAAGGGTTCCTCTTCTTGTTCCTTTTTGAAATAGGAAAAAAGTGGAATTTTCCTTCCAGATTTTGAATGACATGTTTGATATCCAAATGCTCTGAATCAGGCTTTTTAAGCGCTTGTTTTTTTCTTGAATTATTGGCATAATCTCCTGCACCGGCAAATATTCCAACGCTGTACATTTGATCACCAAATTCTTTTGCCAAAAACTCACCCATAACCGTTTCTTTAACATTGTATCGGGCAATGTGAAAATTATGTGCTAGTACAATCACCCTTTTATCTGCGTAAAAATTGCGAATGAGCCAGCTTATATTATCTGCCATCATAGAGTCTCTGGCAATCCATCTTTCGCGATAATCTTTATTTTTGGTAAATCGAAGATAGTATTGAAGGAACTCAATTCGATTTTTTATGGTTCTTTTAGAAAAGGCAAGTATTTTATCATTGGAATGTTCGTAAATCTGTTCTAGCCTTTCCAATAAGCTTTGATACTTACTGACCAGGCTGTCCGTGGCAGGTTTTAATACCTCGTAATTTTCTTTTCTAAGTCGTCTGCTCAGTTTTGTGTATTCTGATTCCAAGAGAGTCATTTCATCTGCTCTCCATTCTAACTGATTTCCTAACCTGGTAAGTACTTTTTTAAAAGAGCCACCCGAACGCTGTACATCGAAGCCGGCAATTTCAATATTTTCTTTTTTTACCCATTGCATCATTTCCAAAAAAGACTGTATTCGCCAGGGGCCAATTAGGCCATAGGTCATGGATTTAGCTGAAATTTCAGATTTGTCTTTGTTGCTAATGATCAGCTCACCAATTCCAGATTCTAATAATACTACCTCATAGTCTAAATCTTCATGTAGGTATTTTATCAGGTCATTTTTAAGTTGAAATACTTCTTTTGAACCATGGTTAAACTCTCCTAAAAGTACGAGCTTCTTATTTTTTAAATGTTTACGAATAAAAGCCCATTTGTTTTTTGCAGATGTAGAATTGTCTTTAATTGGTACAGCTTCTTTTTTTATCAATTTGACTTGTTGGTCATTTAGGATTTGACCGTGGATGGTTTTTAAGCCAGTAAAAAATAGTAAGGGTAAAAGGATAAAAAAATAAAGATAGGAATAGTCGGTGTTGAGTGAGTGCATTTTACAAATTTTTGTCTATGGTTAAGATGTACAGTTGGTTGATAGACCCCTATTGACAGACTTTGAAGTTTTATCGGAATTTATGCTTAACTGAAAAGATGCCTATAAATGCACCATAACAAAAAATTAATTAAATATTAATTATTTATTAATCAGCAAAATTTCTGTTGACCATACAATAAATTGAAGTACTAAGATGTAGAAACGCTCTTCATAGGAAGCGTTTTTTGTAAAAATATTTTATTTATTTCTGTTGTTTCATTATTCGAAGCGGCAATAATTTTTAAACAAACATTATGAACCATTTAATTAAGCGTACACGATATAGTGTGCCAAAAACGGAAGACCTGGATTACTTGAATACTGGGTCACGGGAAAAATATTTCCACAGTAATATCCATAGTGGATATGAACAAGCTGAAAAAAAATGCTTGATGAGTTTAAGATGGCAGTTGGCACATCTTCGTTTCCTCATGACGTAAAATATGAGTAGGGTCAAAATGCCTATTATTCTCCTCTAAGAAAGTCAAATAGAACACTTTCAAAAAAATCCTCGGCTAGTTCCCTTCCGCTGTTGGATAGTTTCCAATAAATCAGATTATTACTTTTATATTTTTCAATCCTTCCGCACTGTTCAAGCTCCTGCAAGGTTTGAACGATACGTTTTCTTTGATTCAGACGTGAAAGTTTAACCACTTCTGTGATACTAAGTCCTTTTTCCAGATGAGGTTTCTGGGCCAATAGCCAGACTACTGTAACTCTGGCTAATGACTGATAAAACTCTTCTGTGAGATCCTTTGAGGAGGAATCATTAGGGCTTTGGGTTTTCAATTCATCCTCTGGCAATTGTTCTGCAAGAGATAATATATTTCCCCTCAATTGGTTAAGCTGTCTTTGAGCATCTTCGAAATCAATTCTTCCCTGATTGCTTTCTCTGGCAATAGATTGATAGCGAGCGGATAATAGTATAACCTCATTTATCAGGTTAGAAGATTTTAATGAAGTCAGCAGAAGTTCAATAGCTTCCATTAACTGATCATTTGCAATTAAGGACCTAATTAGAGGTAAAATTTGGGATTTTGACATAAAGCTTTGTTAAAGAGTGTTCTCCTGCAATTTATGTGAAGAGGAGTGGGTAAAAAAGGATGTATACTAGTTTTGAGAAAAAAGAGCTTTTTCAGTTAATTTGCATTCGTATAAAGCAAAACATTAGAGGGTTCTCTCTTTTTCTTAGTTTGACTTATACTCTTAATGATTAATTTACGTTATTTCCCCAGACCTATCCAGAATACTATATTTATAATCCAAATATCGAATTAATTGTTAATTCATTGAAAACATTTTCCCAGATCGTCAGATAATTTTATTATTTGTATCTTGTAATTTGAACGGATTAAAGGCAATCAGTGAAGAATCTTATACCGCAATTTATACACGAGCGATTTTTAGAAAAAGAAGAATACGGGGAATTTGAGGCATACACCATGTCCATTGATTTGTCAGGATTTACTGCCCTTACAGATGCCCTCATGCAGATGGGTAATCGCGGTGCCGAACAATTATCAAACATTCTCAATCAAGTTTTTGCTCCTCTGGTAGAACAAGTCTATGCAAGAGGTGGATTTATCCCCTATTTTGCCGGGGATGCTTTTGTGGCCATTTTCCCTATGCACCAGGAAGACACTAATGCCTTAGCCTTACTAGATGCTGCCCAGTCCGTCAGGGATCTTTTTCAGGTAAGAGAATACAAGTTCAATGATTTTACCATCGGTCTTAAGATTGGCCTTGCTTTTGGTAAGGTACAATGGGGAATCGTTGGTAAAAAAGACAAGGCCTTTTACTTCAGAGGCCCTGCCATTGATCACTGTAATTTTTGCCAAACCATAGCCCGAAATCAACAAATTATTATTGATAAAGCTTTGCACCAACATTTGAGTGTGGAGAATGTGGTTTTGATACCTGTGAGCCAGGAGTGCTTCCGACTCGAAAGTGAAATTAAATATGAGTACGTTGAGGCTACCAACAAAAGTGAATTGTCTGAATTAAGAGAAGAGGTGCTTAAGCGTTTTTTACCCCAGTCTGTTGTTAACTATAATCAGGAAGGAGAGTTTCGAACTGTTATTGCCGTCTTTTTGTCCTTTGAAGGAATCGAAACTCACCAATTGATGAACGAATTTGCTTCCACTGTTATGGAAGAAATCATCAGTTTTTCCGGTTATTTTAAAGAAATTGATTTTGGGGATAAAGGAGGAGTGATGGTAGGCTTTTTCGGGGCTCCTGTAACTTTTGAAAATAATGTAGAAAGAGCCCTGGAATTCATATATGCACTGAGAAGCGAATTGCGAGATTTGCAGTTTGAAAAAGGCTTGAAATTTAAGGCTGGGGTTACCATTGGAACAGCCTATACCGGAATTGTAGGTGGAGTGGAAAGATGCCAGTATGCTGCTGTTGGAAATCGCGTCAACCTGTCTGCCCGGCTAATGGTATATGCAGATTGGGGTGAAATTTTAGTAGACCAGGAAATACAAAAAGATCGTCATTTTACTTTCCAACATAAGGGAGACATCAAGTATAAGGGCATCAAAGGAAATGTTCCCACCTTTAAATTGATCGGCAGGAATTACATGATTCGCAATGTTTATAGTGGATCTATGGTAGGCCGCGAAATCGAACTGGAACAATTGCTAAAAGTGGCGGAGCCTTTATACGACAAAAGACCAGCAGGGATTGCTTACATCTATGGAGAGGCTGGAATAGGAAAGAGCCGATTAACTCATGAATTAAAGAAGCAATTAACGGAATCGGGTGAAGTAATTTGGCATACCTGTCAGGCGGATCAGATCTTACGCAAACCATTTAACCCTTTTTCTTACTTTCTTAAAAATTATTTTGAACAATCCCCAGATGGATCTGCGGATTTAAACCTGCAAAAATTTGAAGATAAGTTTGGAGGGCTTATTGATAATATTCACGAGATCGACCACCCTGCTGCAGGAAATATTTTAAAAGAGATACAACGAACCAAGTCGGTATTAGCTGCCCTGGTTGGTATCATTTACAAGGATTCTATCTGGCAGCAACTGGATGCTAAGGGTAAATATCAAAATACCCTTATTGCGATTGTCAATTTATTGATGGCAGAATCATTGATTAAACCAATGATTTTGCAATTAGAAGATGGTCATTGGATTGATGAAAACTCTGAAGAGCTCCTTGAAGATTTTGTCCGCCATCTCAACCGCTTTCCAATATTATTATTGGTGACTTCCCGTTACAGGGATGATGGTTCTAAACCTCAGATCATTAATCAGAGTTTGATTGAGTCTTTTCATTTACCTACTCTGGAAATTAATCTTAATTACCTTCAACCTAGTGCTGTACGAAGATTTGCTGAAATCATTTTGAAGGGAAAGATCAGTGAAGAGTTTTATGAATTATTACTCAAAACAACCAATAGCAATCCCTTTTATTTAGAACAAGTTTTAGAATACTTCGATGAAAGCGATTTACTGGAATTTGATAATGATGAATGGAATATCATTGATCAAAATATAAAGTTATCGAATTCTATTATGGCTGTTTTGACGGCCAGGATTGATCGATTATCCTCTCTGGTGAAGGAAACAGTGAAGGCAGCGGCAGTTATTGGGCGGGAGTTTGAGGTTCCTATCCTTTCTGAGGTGATGAAAGGAAATGATATTTTTAATAACCAGGAGTTACAAGCCGCCGATATTCTCAAAGAGCAGATTCATATGGCAGAAAAAGGCCAAATCTGGCATGCCATGAACGAGCTAAGATATATTTTCCGACATTCCTTATTGAGGGAGGCTGCCTATAGTATGCAGTTACGTGTTAGGTTACAACAACTACATCGCTTAATTGCTGAAGCTATTGAAAAGATATATGGCAATAATACTCAAGAAAAGTATGTGGATCTGGCTTTTCATTATGAGCAGGCAGATGTTTTTGATAAAACTTGCGAATACCTCCGGAAAGCGGCTGATTATGCACGAAGCAACTTTCAAAATCAGCAAGCCCTTGATTTTTATGAAAAATTATTGGAAAAACTCAATACCAAGGAGGATTCTAATACCCAGATCCAAACCCACCTGAAAAAAGGGAAAATTCTTGAACTCATAGGACAATGGGATCAATGTGAGGAAGCTTATAAATATGCTCTTCAATTGGCCAAAATGACCCGTGATGCCATGCTTTTAGGACTGGCCAATAATCGGATGGGTCGAGTGCTTATGCTTAAAGGGCAATACAAGGCCTCGATGGAATATTTGCAAACATCTGCTCGTTTGTTTGAGTCTATTGATGATAAAGAGGGAATTTCAGAGGTTTATGGAAATATCGGCAACCTTTATTTTCGACAAGGAGCTTATGATGAAGCTAAGTCCTTTTTCACGGAAAGTATTGAATTATCTAAAAAATATGATTCAATTCCTGTAAATGCTCAGATTGTTTCTAATCTTGGTCTTACTCACATGAACCAGGGAAATTATGATGAGGGAATAAAAGTACAGGAAGAACAATTAGCCATCTGCGAAAAAAATAATGACAAGCAGGGTATGGCCACTATTCTTACTTTTTTAGGGATCGTTTACCTGGAAAGCGGTGATTATGATCAAGCTCTTGAAAGGTTTGAAAAAGGCCTGGAGCTAAGTGAAGAGTTGGGAAATAAACTTCTTATGCCTATAGCTATAGGTAATATTGGAGTAATTTATGAGCGGAAAGGGAATTATGATATGGCTATGGAGCAATATCAAAGAGACCTGGAGCTTTGTGAAGAATTAGGAGATAAACAAGGAATTGCCATTGCTTTAGGTTTGATTGGTCAATTATTAAATATTCAGGGTGAGTTTTATAAAGCTATAGAATATTTACAAAAAGACCTTATGCTTTCAGAGGAATTGGGATATCAGAAAGGGATTGCTAAAGCCCTAAATACTCTGGGGGATGTGTTTTATTTAACCAGTAATTTTGAAAGATCCCTTCATTTTTATGATCGAGCCATTGAAGTAACTAGAAAAATAGGAAACAAATTAGTTCTAGGCTTTAGCCTGGTTGAAAAAGGTGCAGTATTATTGGAAACTGATGACGAAAGAAATTTACTTTTGGTTTGTCATGAAGCACTACATCTTGCTACAGAATTAGGTAACCCAGATTTATTATTTGAAGCAAAAACTCTCCAAGCTCGTGTCAATTTGCATTCAGATAATATGGAAGTAGCTACCACTATTTTAAAAGAGTTAGAATCAATGGCTTCCAGTGCAGATCATGAAGCTGCTATTGCCTTTGAGTGGTTTCGGATGAATCCTGAAGATCCGGCAGCTAGAAATCATGCGAAGGATTTATATGAAAAATTATATCAGGACACACCTAGATATACTTATAAGCTAAGACTGGCGGAACTTAATAAAACTAAGGAGACTTAACAGAAAACCTTAAATATTATTATTTCCAAATAACTGTTTTTAATCCATAGGAATAAAAAACAATAAGCCTAAGCTTGATCAGAGCCTAGACTTACTAATAATATTGTTCTTTATGAGTCATCTCAAAATCCTCATAAATCCCATGAACATTGTTATGACGTAAGGACCTGAAAAAAGTAACGACCCTTTTTTATTTACTTGAAAAAAAAATGTCAATCATTGTCAGCTGTATTAGAGTCAGAAACATCAGTTGCGGGAATGTTCCAAATATCAATCAAGACTTTCCATACTCCATTTTCTTTTTTCCAGATATGTAAATCCCTGTTAACTCCTCCAAATTCATTGCCAAGGGAATCCTGAAAAGTTGTGGAAACTATAGCAACCGAGTATCCCAAATCAGCGCCTGCTCCCATACTTATCTCATGATTTTTGTAGCTTACTTTAAAATTGACCCGACTTTTGAATGCATCGACAAAATTTTTGATGCCTTCTTCCCCAGTAATAATATCTTTATTAGAAGGTATTATTTTGCCAGAGGCAGAATAAATTTCTTCCAAACCTTGCCAGTTATTATCGTTCATGAATTCATAATAACGTTCGGAGGCAGCATGAAGAGTTGCTGTTTCTGCTTCTAAGTCAATGGATTCCGATTGGGGAGTACAACTTAACAGAAAAAGGATTAGAAGTACATAAAGGTATTTCATAGTTTGAATGATTGAGATTTTTTAAAAAATATATTTTCTCCTTTTAAAATGTAGATTATATATTAAAGTAAAAACTAAAGTTTTATAAAACTTTAGTTTTTACACAACCCCTACAAGCTTCTGTTATTTTTTTTTGATATTAGTAACCTTAATTTGATGCATATGCATAGCAAAAGAATATAAATCATGCAAAAACTACACACCTTCGCCATCTGTCTTTTTTTAATGTTTTTATTTTTTTATTCCCCACTAATCGCCCAACATGATCATGGGGAAACGATAGAAGTCAGGGAAGACACCATACAGCTGTTTCCAGAGGCATTGGGGAAATTTACTCGCCCTATTTCATCAAAAAATAAAGAGGTTCAAGCCTATTTTGATCAAGGAATGCAACTCAAATATGCATTTGGTACCAGACAAGCGGCCAAATCTTTTAGAGAAGCCATTAGACGGGATTCAAGCTGTGCCATCTGCTATTGGGGAGAAGCCTGGGCTATGGGCTCTTATCTGAATGGACGGTTAAGCAAATCGAATGCCCCCAAAGCTTATGAGGCCACTCAAAAAGCACTTAAACTGTCAAAAAAATATGCCAGCCCTGTAGAAAAAGCACTTATTAAAGCTTCCGAAGCTCGTTTTGTGGAAGATTATGACCCCAAAAATCATGGAGCGCAAGACACTGCCTACGCAGAAGCTATGGCAGAGGTTTACAAAAAATTCCCAAATGACCATGACGTAGCTACCATCTATGCAGAAGCTCTATTTGTGATGGAACCTCGCCGAGGAGAACGGGATATCAATAAGCCAGAAGTTCAACTGATCCATAAAATATTGGAAAAAGTACTGGAGGAAAATATTGAACATCCCGGTGCTTGTCATCACTATATTCATGCTACCGAATCCACGGAAAAACCGGAACTAGGAGCCTCTTGTGCTGAATATCTTGGAAATACCATTCCTGGGGCAAGCCATATTAATCACATGCCCTCTCATACCTGGAATGAAATTGGAGAATGGAGTAAATCAGTCCGGGCCAACTTACAAGCCTGGCATTCTGATCAAAAAGCAAGAATTGGTGAAGGAGTTGCCATTTATCCATCTCACAACCTTCATATGTTATTGTATGCCGCTTCTTTTGACGGGCAGGGGGCGATTGCGATTCAGGCGGCCAAGGACTATGCTAAAAGTACGGGCAATACCATGTTTCATGTGATGACTTTGTTGAGGTTTGGTCGTTTTGAAGAAATTCTAGCCATTGAAGATCGTCCGGACAGGATTATTCCTGGTGGCTTCTGGGATTTTGCTCAGGGTTATGCTCGACTGAGGAATGGAGAATCTGATTTTGCTAAACTTTATTTAAGCAGAGTCAAAATTTCTGCAGATACTTCTTCTGCTAAATATAGAGGCCATAGTGCCGAGCATCTCTTAGGTACCTTGGCCGCAATCCTTGAAGGTGAAATTTATCTGGGGGTGGGTGAAACCGAAACCGCTATCCAAACCTTCGAAAAAGCAGTCTTATTCGAAGATGCCATGAGATATGATGAACCTGAGCCATTACCCTTTTCTGCACGCCATTGGCTGGGAGCTGCTTTGATTGAGTCTGGAAGATACTCCGAAGCGGAAAAGGTTTATCGGGCTGAATTGGATGATCATCCTAAAAATGGCTGGTCCTATTTTGGATTGCTTAAAGCGCTTAAAGGACAGGGTAAATCAGATTCGGAGATAGAAAAAGCCTTCGAAAAAAGCTGGGCAAGAGCCGATCATTGGATTCGGTCATCAAGATATTAAGATTTACCTCTTTTCAATTTTTTTCAATCACTAAATGATCATAGAGGTGGCAGAAATAAACTCCTGCCACCTCTCTACTTTTGATATCTGAAAATTTATGATAATCAAGTGAAAGTGGTATTCTAAATTATTTAAAGGATATTAATACCTTTTTGTCCTTTATTTTTCATATCTTTAACTTCATTTCCATTCCCTAAAAGATACAGAACCCGAAAAGACATTCCTTCAATCGTAAAATTTTTTGAATTATGTTATCGAAAAATCAAGCAAGGACATTCTTTTTAGGAGGGACTGTGGTGTTTTTCCTTATTTTTTTAGTGCTGTCCTGGCACACTTTAGCAAAGGAGGTTCCTGAGCAAACCAACGCTGAAAACCTCAGCGAATCAGCCATACGCGGCAAACGTATTTTCGACAAAAACAACTGTATGGGCTGCCATACCATTTTAGGAGAAGGTGCTTATTATGCACCAGAGCTTACCAAAGTAATCGACCGGAAAGGAGAAGAGTACTGCAGAATAATACTTATGAGTAAAGAACCCTGGCAGCCACGCGGCAGAAAAATGGTTGCTTACGGCATGACGGAGCAGGAGGCAGCGGATGTAATCGAGTTTTTGAAATGGATTGGGGAAATGGACCTGAATGGTTTTCCGCCAGAGCCAGACTTGAAGGATAAACTTCCCACGGAATAAACCTAGATTCTCATTTATCTTTTTTGGCTTTTAGAAAATAAGCCTCGCTATCACACCTTTAAACTTATTCAAAATGAAATATAAATCACAACAGGTAGCCTACTGGTTTTTTGCACTCAGTGTCATTCTACTAGTTTTACAAATCGCTTACGGCTTTGTTATGGCATTTGCCCACCTTGGGTATGACGGATTACATGAGATTATTCCTTTTAACGCAGCTAGTGCGACCCATAAAAATTTATTGGTTGTTTGGATTCTAAGTGGATTCATGGGAGCTGCCTATTATATTATCCCAGATGAGGCAGAACGCGAGTTGATATCCATTCCACTGGTGAAATTGCAATTTTGGAGTTTGGCCATTGTAGGAGTGGTTGCGGTCATTGGCTTTCATTTAGGATGGTGGGAAGGAAGAAAATTTTTGGAAATTCCCCGCCCGCTGGATTATCTGGTTGTAATCAATGTTTTGTTATTCCTTTATATCATTTTAATGACTCTTTTTACCGGAAAAAAGAGAACAACCACTTCCCTGGTGCTTTCCATGGGATTGTTCTTTGCTGCCTTATTGTATTTGCCAGGCATGATTTGGTTTGATAATCAAACTATGGACTCTTTCTTTAGATGGTGGGTTGTTCACCTTTGGGTAGAAGGCGTGTGGGAACTCATTATGGGAGGTATTCTCGCATATCTGCTTATTAAATTAACAGGAGTTGACCGGGAACTTATTGAGAAATGGCTCTATGTCATTGTGGGCTTAACCTTTTTATCCGGAGTACTTGGCACCGGCCACCATTACTATTATATAGGAACTCCTAAATATTGGTTGATGATTGGAGGAATTTTCTCAGCCATGGAGCCTCTTGCATTTTTGGGAATGGCCTTGTTTGCTATTGCCATGTATCGCAAAGGAGAAAAAAGGCATCCAAACAAACTGGCCTTGACCTGGACTCTGGGAACGGCAATTTTATCATTTGTAGGAGCAGGTTTGTTAGGGGTAGCTCATACCCTGCCAGCTGTAAATCTGTGGACCCATGGAACTTTTGTCACCGCTATGCATGGACACTTGGCCTTTTGGGGAGCTTATGGAATGCTAGTATTAGGGATGATCACCTATGCAATGCCGCTAATAACAGGAAGGAAGATGTATACCAAGCCAGGTGCAAATTATGCATTTTGGCTATCAAATATCGGGATGATTGGAATGACAACTGCTTTTGCGGTGGCTGGAGTAACCCAGGTGTATTTAGAAAGGAAAGTCGGTATGGATTTCGTAGATGTTCAATTGGCCATGGAAGTCCACTTTCTTATTCTAATTGGAGCAGCTAGTATTTTTACCCTTGGGATTGTGCTGTATATTATTAACTTTTTTAAATACGGATCGCCTTCTAATGAGGCGCTAGTTACTGCTTAATTATATTAACATGATTCGCATGAGTCATGTTAATCCTTTTAGATAATATGATTTTTTGTTTTTTATCAAATCAAAAAAATAATTATGCTAATTGAGCATCAACCATATTATAAAGCCATGGACAAAGAAGTTGAGGTATTTGCCCATTGCTTTAAAAATAATCTTTCTGTTCTGTTAAAGGGACCAACCGGGACGGGTAAAACCCGTTTTGTGGAATATATGGCCCATCAGCTTGGTGTACCCTTGATCACAGTGGCTTGTCATGAAGAAACATCCGCCACAGATCTTACAGGTCGGTATATATTAAAAGGAGCAGAAACCGTTTGGCAAGATGGCCCCCTTACCAGAGCAGTGAGGGAAGGCTGCATTATCTATTTAGATGAAATTGCCGAAGCTCGTCCGGACGTGATTGTAGCAATACATTCTCTAACGGATCATCGAAGACAGCTGTTTTTAGATAAAGTTCCTGAAGAAATCAATGCTACTGATTCCTTTATGCTGGTTGCATCCTATAACCCTGGATATCAAAAAGGTTTTAAAGAATTAAAACCTTCCACCAGACAGCGATTCGTTTCAATAGCCTTTGATTATCCGGCTACTAAGGCAGAGCAGGAAATTGTAGAGCAAGAATCTGGAATTGATACTTCTGATTCCAAAAAACTGGTAAAAATCGCTTCAAAGATTAGGAATTTGAATGAGTTAGGCTTGATGGAGACGGTTTCAACTCGCTTGATAGTGGATACTGCCAAGCTGATAAAATCAGGCCTGCCTAAAAGATTATCCGTTGAAGTAGGAATGATACAACCACTTAGTGATGATGAAGAGACTTTAACTGCCTTAAAAGACCTGGCAGATTTGATGATTTGATAAAAAGAAATTGTTTTGGAATTAGATCAGGTACTTTTTAAAAAGTTGCTGGTTTTTCTCAAAAAATGGAGGGAGAAACCTTCTAAAGGAGAAATCCCTAAAACCATTCATCTGACGGATATTAACAGTAGACTGACCTTTATTGCTCGAGCGTTGACCGGAGAAAATATTGATATTGTTGCAGCTGAAAATGAGGGAGGCTGGAAAAACATAACTTTTTACCTGCCTTCTTCTTTTTCTTTACTTCCAAGCCTTGAGGAAAATCTCCATTTTTACATCTTTAGGGTGGTCTATCTATGTATTCAGAAAGAGGAAAATCTCAATTGGAAATTACAAAGAGCGAACCAATCCATTCAAGATTCCAGGAAAAAAGCGGAGGAGGCAGCACCGATCATTTTAAATAAAATAGCTCTTGAATATCCCTCCCTAATGGAATTTTACCTTTCTATAAAACCTCATTTTTCGAATGAACAAAATCCTTCTTTCTGGATATATGGCAAATTTATGACTGAACGAGATGTGCTTGAAAATGGCCACGGGGATTTCAATGATCAGAATAACTTAAAAAAAGATAGCCTGCATCCTAGTACGGAATTAAAATCCAAGCCTGTGGAGGAGGTCGAAGTTATTTCTGTGGATAAAAAAACGCAGGAAGATTTTGTTATGACCCATAATTTTGAAAAAGTAGAAACAATTGAAGAGTTTACTGGGGTCTGGAGGGGATTTGATGGGGATGATAGTTTAAAGGAAGATGCAGATGCGCTTAATGAAGTTAATCTAAAACATTTGGTTCGTACGGATGAGGCCGCTCATTCGATCTATCAGGCAGACTTTAGGGATCTTGCCAATATTGCTGAAAGTGCGGATACAGAAGAAGATCGCTGTGTAACCTATAAAGAATGGGATTTCTCTCAAAAGAAATATAAATCAAATTATTGCAAAGTTTTTCTGAAAAATATTGGGGGAGGAAGCCTTGATTATGCAAAAAAGTGCCTTGCTGAAAATGCTAAAAACCTAAATGCGCTGCGTAGAAAATTTGCACAAATTCACCAAAAGCGAAGAATGGTGAAAAAATTGCCAGATGGAGAAAGTATAGACCTTGATAGTTTGGTGGAATGGTATGCAGATCTTAAATCGGGCCGGACACCCTCTGATGATATATATCTTTCCAAGCGAAAAAAAGAAGCCGATTTAGCTATCTTATTTTTAATGGATTTAAGCTTGTCAACAGATAGTTATGCTGATGGCAACAGGATTTTGGATGTTGAAAAACAAGCTGTGATTTTATTTGGGGAAGTGCTTTCTGAGTATGATGTTGATTTTGCGGTAGGGGGCTTTTATTCCAAAACTAGAAATAATTGTGCCTATCATTTACTAAAAAAATTTGGCGAAAACTGGGAAAGTGGTAAGCGCAGACTAAGTGTTGTGGAGCCACAGGGATATACGCGCATCGGCCCTGCTTTAAGACATTCCCAATCTTTAATTGAACAACATGATGCAAGGCAAAAGTGGATAATATTACTGTCTGATGGCAAGCCTAATGATTACGATAAATATGAAGGAAGATATGGCATTGCAGATGTTAAGCAAGCCTTACGTGAAATGCACGAGCGTCATATAAGTACCTATGCTATTGCTATTGAATCCATTGCCCGGTTTTATTTGCCGCAGATGTTTGGCCAAAACCATTATAATATTTTGTCTCATCCAGATATGATGGTTTCTTCCCTGGCCAGCTTTTATCGACGAATAAATTTTTCCTAGAATACATGTGGATATTGTATAGAGAAGGATTTTAAGAAAACAAATTTGTTTTCTTAAAATCCTTCTCTATACCTAAATTTAAAAACTCCAACCGCTTGATGGTTCCGGTGCTATCCCTTTTGAGCGAGCATAAACCGTAATTTTTCCGTACTCTAACTGCATGTGACTATAAATCATTAAAAGTCCCTGAAGCTTAGTAACCGTTCTGGGATTGCGAGGATTCCCCCACTTAATTTCTTTTTCCAGTTCAGTATTATTAAACTGTTGTAGCTGCTCTTTAAAAAAGGCAAAGGAATTTTCCAATAATTCGATTACTCCTTCCTTTTCTTTGGGTGGTTTATTCTTATTAAATGGAAAGTTGGGCATTTTCCCAAAAACCATATACCCCAATCCAATATTAGAGCGAGTAATGTGATTCATTTGTTCTCCAAAATTTCGAATGTCCTTATTAGGCCGAAAATCATAATTTTCTGCAGGCATTTTTTTAGCGGTTTCTATTACCATGGTAGTCATATTATCCCAGGTATTTATAAGATCTTCTACGGTTATAGATTGTGCAGCAAGTCCGTTTAAGGAGCATAGGAAAAATCCTGTAATGAAAAGCTTTGTTAATTTCATAATTATTGATTCATTTTTGAATGATAAATGTCTATGAAGACATTAAAGCATATCAATCTTTGGCGTTGATTGGTATGCTTATAAAGATGAGATGTAACTTAAGGAGGGAAAAGAAGAAATAATTAATCCGGCAGTTAGAAGGCTTGACGTGATTAAAATTAAGTTCGTACCGCTCAAACCTTAAAAGATCCTTCTTAGGACCTTAAAAGACCTTTTTAAAACTAATTGACCAATAAAACTGTCATTTTACGGAAATTTAAAGGATGAGTGTATTAAAATTTTATCGGGACTTCGGTAGGCGAAACTGGGGGTTGCTTGCCTGCTTTTATTTACTGGTGAATACAGTAGTCAGTTTTCAATATTATATGACCGCTTTAAAAAGTCGAGCAAATACAAACTGGCTAATTCTATTTGTAAATGAAATTCCTGTCTGGTTTTTATGGCTTTTAGTAACGCCTTTGATATTATTTTTAAACTTCCAATTTCCCTGGGGAGAGAAGCAAATCAAGTTGAAAAAATTGCTGACCCATTTATTTATAAGCTTCGTACTGGTATTTTGCTTGAGTAATATCGTCCTGGCAGGTAAATTAATTAATATGGGTTACTTAGATCGGTGGACCCTAAAGGCCTATTTTCCATATTTTGGATATCGATTCCTCAATGATTGTTTCATCTTTATTTTTCTGAGCATTATTGGACAATTGCTAAGCAGTTTTGAGATTAGAAGACAACATGAAATCCGAGCCCTGCAAGCTTCATTAAAAAATAATCAGCTCAATAATCAGCTAACTCAAGCTCAGCTTCAAGCCCTAAAACTCCAGCTGAGCCCGCATTTTTTATTCAATACATTAAATACGATTAGTTCTTTGACCATGACAGGCCAAAAAGAGCATTCAGTAGCAGTAACTCAAAATTTGTCTGCCTTTTTGCGCCGAACACTGGATTTTGAGGGCGAGCAGTTGGTCCCTTTGCAAAAAGAGATTGAATTTTTTGATTTGTACCTTCAGATTGAAAAGGCTCGCTTTCCTAAGCGACTTCAAATTAATAAGGAAATTTCGGATGATTGTTACCATCTAAAGGTTCCCAACCTGATTTTGCAGCCATTAGTGGAAAATGCAGTTAAGCATGGCATTGGAAAAACAAAAGCTGCAGGGATGATAAGGTTGAAAATTCAGCGTATTGATTCATGGCTAAATATTCTTTTATCCAATGAAGGTAAAATATTAGATAAGGATTGGGAATATAAGCTTAATGTAGGATTAGCGAATACTATTGAGCGGCTGGACAAAATATATGGCAACACCTATATTTTTCAACTCAAAAATAAAGATGATCAAACCGGGGTGGAATGTATTTTAAACATACCTTTATAAGCTTGAAAAAAATGCAAATGACTACTATAATTATTGATGATGAGATTGCAGCTATAAATGTGGTTAAGCATTATTTGAAAGAAGATTCTGAAATAATTATTCTTGGTGAAGCAGATAATGGTGAGGATGCTTTGATTTTAATTCGTAAGTTAAAACCAGACTTGCTTTTTTTAGACATTCAAATGCCTCAAATGGATGGCTTTGAATTATTACAACAGCTTAGTCAGGAAAACTTCCCCATTGTCATATTTACAACTGCCTATGATCAGTATGCGCTTAAAGCTTTTGAATTTAGTGCATTGGATTATCTATTGAAACCATTTACACGCGATCGTTTTAACGCTGCTTTGGAAAAGGCCAAACATATGTTCCTAGCCAAGGACCCCAATAGAGATTTTAAAAAACTCAAGAAAGTATTAGATTATATTCAGCAGCAAAAAAAATACTATCAGAGAATTCCAGTAAAATCAAATGGAAAAATTCAATTTATTGATGTCAATGATATCATTTGGGTTGAAAGCCAGGGGAAGTTTTGCAAACTGCACCTGGAAAAAGGATTTAGGGTCGTTAACCATGGATTAGGTGTCCTCGAAAAAAAACTGAATCCAGACAAATTTATTCGCACCCACAAATCATATATAATCCATCTTGATTTTGTGGAGGCCCTAAGTCCGCATTTTCATGGAGAATATTTTATCTTTATGAGAAATGGAGATAAACTAAAGCTTTCCAGAGGTTACAAACAACAATTAGAAAAATTATTGAATCAATATTAAAAAAGATCAGTTATTGGTGAAATTTCTGGCCAGTTATAATGTTATAGATTATACATATTCTCAAAAATTTATTTCACCTATTTCCAATGACTTTACGCCCATTAAACTCAAGCGATGAGAATCGCCTTTTTGACTTTTTTCACCATTTAAGCCCATTGACCAAAAGCCGATATGGTCCACACCCCTTTGATTGGGAAACTATCCTCGCCTTATGTAGAGGAGAGTATAAAGACTATAAATGCTTCGTCATGCTTGATGACAAAAATGTCATAGTAGCTTATTCCGTGATTAAGAAAGGGTATCTTGACTTTGAGGTACCTCGCCTTTCCAAATATAATATATCTCTTAACTTTGAACATGATTATACACTTGCACCCTCAGTAGCAGATGCCCATCAGTCTAAAGGGGTAGGAAGCATGATGCTAAAAGCAATATTCAAGGAATTATCTAAGGCTCAGGCACAAAAAGTAATTCTATGGGGAGGTGTTCAGGAATCCAATGAACCTGCTGTACGCTTCTACTTAAAACACGGGTTTAAGAAATTGGGATGCTTTGAAAAACAAGGCAAAAACCTGGACATGGTAAAAGAGTTTTAATAAATTTGATATTTATAATGGAAAAACTTTAAGAGATTCCTGATGCCAACCTTTATTAAAAATAGGGTTTAAAAACCACTCAAATATCTTAAGCCATAAGCTCCAATTCTAAATTTTTAATGCTATTAAACCGGTTAAAAAAACGAAGGGCTTTTCTTAAATTCTCCTGTGCTGTGGAAGTCATTCCAATATTGAGATCCCAAACTTCTCCCTGGATAAGCAAAGTATAGGCTTTGGGAAATTTATGGTATAATTCCTGACACAAATAAACTATGGTGTCTGGAGCTAAATTATGAGTGGTAAAGGCAGGGGAATTGGATGCTTCACATTCTTTCCACTCAAAACCATTTTCTAAATCACCTTTGTAAGCATCCACAAAGATGACCTGATCAAAATGACTAATTCGTTCTGCGTCTTCTATTTGTAATTGATAACGTGGCAGGAGTTTTCCCTTGAAGAATCCATCTTTTTTTATCGAATTTATGAAGGCCCAGCCCAGCCCATCATCACACCTGCCATTATTGCCAATGCCAAAAATTAAGGTTCCTGCTGAATTTTCGAATGTTTGAACTTTTGACTTATTCTTATTCATGACCTTTTATTTTTTCTTGAACAATTTTTCCTTGATGATCATATACTAAAAGCTGTAAAGGCATTTGACCCAATGCATGCGTTGCACAGCTCAAACAAGGGTCAAAAGCACGAATGGCCACCTCCACACGGTTTAGCATTCCATCCGTGATCTCCTCTTGTTGATCCAGATGATTACTTGCTACCCATCGCACAGCTCTATTCATAGCCTCATTATTGTGGGTAGTGGAAACGATGAGGTTACATTTGGTGATCATGCCTTTTTCATCAACTTGATAGTGGTGTATTAAAGTACCTCTGGGAGCTTCAATGATCCCAATGCCTTCTGGACGCTTGATTCCTTCTCTCAATAGGTCGCTATCTAAAATGGACTCATCAGTTAAAAGGGATTTCATTTCTTCAGCACAGAATAGCATTTCTATTAGGCGAGCCCAATGAGTATGCATGGTACTATTGTTGGGTTTGGCATTATAATAGTCCTTGAATATTTTAAGTTCCTGATTGGCAAGAGGTGTAGTCATATAATCAGAAACATTTAAACGGGATAGGGGACCTACTCTATTCCATCCATCAGCTCTTCCTAGGTGGCGCAGATAGGGGAATTTCATATAAGACCACTTTTCTACTCCTTCAATAAAGTATTTAAGATAGTCATCACTCGGTACATCATTTAAGGTAATAGTACCCTTACTATCTATAGCTCTCATCCGTCCATCATAAAGCTCAAAGGCACCATCATCGCTTACCAAACCAAGATGACCTGAAGGAAATTGGGCAAAAGAGTCCAGCCAGTGGAAGTTTTTGTCGTGATAATCTTTAATGAATTCAACAATCTCCTTAGACCACTGAATCATAGTATCAATGGAAGGAGTGTCATTTTCTTGTAGAAAATAATCGCGTTCTTCCGGATAAAAGGTTTTATGAACTCCTCCCGGAACAGCAGCTATACCATGAATTTTTTTACCAGCTATGGCCTGTATAATTTCCTGACCAAATTTTCGCATTAAAATACCCTTACGGGCTAGCTCTTTATTCTCAATAGCTACATTAACTACATTTCTCTTTTCCTTTGGGGCATCCGTACCAAATAATAAATCTGGAGAGGCTAAATAAAAGAAATGTAGTGCATGTGATTGAAATACCTGCCCATAATGAAGAAGACGCCTAAGTTTAGTTGCTGTAGGGGATAAGTCAGAAGGATCTAAGCCTACAAGCTGATCTATTGCCTTGGCCGCTGCAAGGTGATGACTTACTGGACAAATGCCACACAATCGCTGTACCAATAGGGGGGCTTCCCAATAAGGATGGCCCTGAATGAATCTTTCAAACCCTCTGAACTCAACAATATGGAAAAAAGCATCTTCTACTTTTCCTTTGTCATCCAGATGAACCGTAACCCTGCCATGGCCTTCGACTCTGGTAACCGGATCAATAACTATTTGTCTTGACATGAGTTTATTTTTTTATTAAAAATGGTACTGATAAAAAGACAGCAGCATCTAATTATTTAATTTTTTTAGTCGTACTTGAATTCAGAGTAAAGGATAGAGTACTGATCTCCCCAAAGCAGATTCTTAACCGCCTTCCAAATATGAGTAGCTGTAGGAGGGCAGCCTGGTATATGGTAATCAATCTTAACAATCTCATGACAGGCATATACCTTATCCAATATTTTGGGTAGGTTTTCATCATAGGGTACTATATATTCTCCCTGTTCACTGGTAATTCCGTTGAGATAAGCTTCTTCAAGGCATTCGCCTAGAGGTATGGTATTGCGCATGGCTGGCAAACCACCCCATATAGCACATTCACCAACGGATACCAGGATGTCACATTTTTTCCGAAATTCTCTAAGAACTTCTATGTTTTCAGAATTGCAGCATCCGCCTTCGATAAGCCCTATATCACATTGTTTCGAAAACTCTTTAATATCGGTTATAGGGGATTTGTGGAAATCGGCAAGTTCTATCAAATCCAGGAGCCCTAAATCTATATCCAGCATGGACATATGACAGCCAAAGCATCCGGCCAGGGAGATGGTTGCAATTGTTTTTCGCTCGGGCTTTCCATTGCTCTCCTCAGGCTTTTTAAATATTTGGGCTTGCTCTTTTTGTACAGAATGCATATCAAATCGACGATCACCAAACGGTAATGCAAAGGCTTTTCCTCTAACCAAAATGGCACCGGTGGGACAGATATGCATGGCATTTAAGGCTTGCTCTTCACTCAATTTTGCTTCTTGTTCATAGTCAATACCTACTACTGTCTCATTTCCTCTGTTTTTAAAAGAAAAGACGCTTTTTTGATCATCAGTAAGGACTTCTTCAACGCAGCGCTTGCATTTTACGCAACGGTTGTGTTCGATGACCATTCGCTTCGGATTGAAGTCAATGAGTCGATCTTTGAATAAATGAGGAAAACGTGAATGCGATACTCCCATTTCATAACCCATATGTTGCAGGTCACAATCTCCGCTTTTTTCACAAGCTGGGCAGAAGTGGTTACCCTCAGAAAACATCATTTCCACAATGGCCTGACGGGTATTTTTTAATTCCTTATTGTGCACTTCCACCTCCAGTCCATCTGTTACCTTGGTCATACAAGCAGGTCCGGGCCTACCATTGATGTTACAAGTACAAACCCGACAAGTGCCCAGAGGAGGATCAAGATGCTCGTAATAACAAAGGGAAGGGATGAAAATACCATGTTCCTTGGCCACTGTAACCAGGTTGCGACCTTCCTCAGTTTCTATTTTTTTGTTGTCTATACTAATTTGAATCTTCTTTGCCATAATATTTAGTTTAAGTATAGAGAGAATAACAGAAGATATGTTTAGTACTGATGCTGCCGGCCACTGCCGACAGCATCAATACTAAATTTTAACTTTTAAATCGATCATACTCTTCAACTGATCTTTCGAGATCAAATTCCTTGTTTAAACCTTCTTTGTGATGATCTACTTTGCTTTCAAAATATTCGGGGAATTTATCCAGAGCCATTACCAATGAGTTGGTAGCCGTTTTCCCTAAGCCACATCGGCTGGTCATTTTCATAATATTTCCCCATTCCCGTATGTCATCAAAATCGGAGGCGTAGGCTAGTTTTAAGGCTACTTTTTCCAGTTTGCGTTGAATAATAAAATTACCAGCCCGGCAAGGAGTACACACCCCACAAGATTCATGCTTAAAAAATTCAGCGAAGTTGTTCATAATGTTGAGTATTTCCCTGGTATCATTGAAAATCATAAAGGAGCCTCCACAAGGCAGGTCGCCTTTCATTATTTTCCGATCTTTCTCTTTCATGGAAATGCACTGCCCGGAAGGTCCACTGATTTGAATGAAATGAGGATGATCAGCCTGGCAAAGGTCTAGGATGTCTGCCACAGTGGTTCCCCATTCAATTTCGTAAATGCCAGGGCGCCTGCAATCTCCAGAAATACTCAATAATTTGGTGCCTGGGCAATCTGGATGCCCCGTTTGCAAAATGTAATCGGCACCTAATTCTATTACCCTTGCGGCTGCACAGAAGGTCTCTACATTATTAACAACAGTGGGTTGATTAAGGTAGCCTTTTTCGGTAGGGAAAAATTGTTTGGTTCGGGGTTCGCCGCGTTTGCCTTCCATTGAATTTAACATGGCTGTTTCTTCTCCACAGACATAAGCACCAGCACCAAGTTGAATTTGAATATCGAAGTTGAAGGCCTCAATGCCAGCAATATTTTTCCCAAGAAGATTCATTTTATAAAAATGATCTATGGTTTGTTCGAGCTTTTCCAGCAACCACTTATACTCAGCTCTCAAATAAATTATCCCCTTTGTAGAGCCAACGGCATAAGCAGCTATGATCATTCCTTCCAACATAAGCCCCGGTAAGGCATTCATTAGGACCCGATCTTTAAAAGTTCCAGGTTCCCCCTCATCAGCATTACATGCTATATACTTAGTATCCTCAGGTTGATTCTGGCAAGCTTCCCATTTTAATCCTGTGGGAAACATCGCTCCTCCCATGCCCGAAAGTTTGGATTTTTTCACCTCTTCAATGACTTCTTGAGGGCTCAAGTCCCTTAACTTCATGACGGCAGCACCAGGCTGATAATTTCTTAAAAATATGGTCTTGTCTTCCGTTGGAGTACTGCGAATATGGTCAGGCACCGGATCGCAGATGTCAGCAGGTGAGGCACCTCTTTTTAACTGAGCAATTATATTTTTTACTTTAAGGGTATTGAGATTGGTAAAAGGATGAAAATTGATCAAACAGGCAGGCTCCTGATCACTCAGTCCTATACAAGAGGTTTCGAACAGGGCAAATTGATGACTAGGGTCAACACCACCAAACAAGGCACCTGTTTCGCGTTCGAAGGCTTCTTTGACGCGCTGAAATCCTTTTGTTTCTGCAATAATGCTATTGTTCAGATAAATTATGAATTGCCCAGTCGGTTCCCTGTGGAAGAAATGATAAAAAGAAATGACACCCTCGACTTCTACTTCAGAAATATTCAGTTCACTGGCACAAGTCTTTACATTTTCATCACGGATATAGCCATGGTTTTCTTGAAACTCCCATAAGCGACTTAGGAGACTCGAGCGATTTTGAGTATTTAATGAATCTTTATTTTTCATCTTGAGCACATTTTAACCAGGTATACCAGGATTTCATTCCAGTACCCTTGGTAGCTGATAGTTCAATAAATTCTAATTGAGGATTTATTTTTCGAGCAAAGTCCTTTGCTTTTTTTACATCAAATTCGACATAGGGAAGGAGATCTATTTTGTTGATGATGCAAAGATCAGCCCTATGGAACATGTCAGGATATTTAATAGGCTTATCATCCCCTTCTGTAACACTAATGATGACTATTCTTTTACTTTCGCCTAAATCAAAAAGTGAAGGGCAAACCAGATTGCCAACATTTTCAATAAAAAGTAAAGATTGATTGGTTGGTTGAAGTTGAGAAAGCGAGCGATAGATCATTTCTGCCTCTAAATGACAACCTTTGCCGGTATTGATCTGAACCACTGGTACCTCCGTTTCAGCTATGCGTTTTGCATCATTAGAAGTCTGTTGATCTCCTTCTATGACAAAACAATCCCGCTCATTTTTTAAATCATGAAGACTTTTTTCCAGCAGCGTAGTTTTACCAGAACCTGGGGAACTCATCAGATTAAGCACCAACATATTTTTTGCCTCAAAAAAACCACGGTTGCGTTCTGCCAGAAGATTATTGTGGTGAAGAATATCCTGCTCTAGTTCGATGACTGTTTTGGTGCCTCCATTTTCAGTATGGGTATGGCCATGGTGATGGTGGTGGCCATGATCTTCAGGATGATGGTGGTGATGAGAATGAAGATGTTCATGCTTTTCTTCTTCGCCGATTTTGGTTATAGTAACAGCATTAGAGGTGCTGCTACAGCCGCAAGTGCCGCACATAAGGTTATGGTTTTGATTAGGAAAAATCTTTGCTTAACTCACCACTAGAGTCTTTAACTTCAATTCTTTACCTCTAAAAATGTGATGAACATAGTTTGCACATTGCGGACAAACATCGTACAGCTCCTGAATATCAAATTCTGTTCCGCAACTTTTGCACCTGGCTTTTGCTTGAACCTTGTGGATAATGCGTTTTGCATTTTCTAAGATGGTACCAGGTATGCTTGCATTCCATGCAAATAGGAATGCATCCATCTCCACGCCTGCAAGCGTACCAATTTCCAGTTCAATCTGATCCACTTTTGTGGCATTATTGGCTTTTGTATGTTGACTTGCCAGCTTAATAATACTATGGACTAAGGATAGTTCATGCATAGGATATTACCATTATGGGTTAATTGCCCAATTAAATAAACAGACCTCTGGCATCTACAATATTACTATAGACATAAGGATAATTTGATGAGGGAAGTCATTCTTTGAGGTGAGAATTATTATCAGTTTGGCGCCATTCCACCGGCGTCACTCCAAACTCCTTTTTAAAGACCCTGCCAAAATAACTAGGATCCTGAAAACCGGTATCGAAAGCAACCGCAGTTATCGTCAAGGCAGGGTTTTCTAATAATTCTTTAGCCTTATTTAATCGAATATATCGAACAAACTGAGTGGCAGAAAAACCTGTAAGTGCAGATAATTTACGGTGAAGTTGGGAATTACTCATATGGATTTCCTTACACAGCATTTCAATGCTAAAATCAAAATTGTCCATATTGTCTTCAACTACTTTCCTTACTTTTTGGACAAAATGGTCTTCAGGGTTTTTAAGCTTAGGAGCTTCCTGAATAATGGATGCTTTTCCATTACCTCCAACTAAATTTAGATAGTGACTTTGTAAATTTTTGCGCAGCTCTAACTGCTTTTTGATGCGAATTAATAATTCTTCTTTGTGAAAAGGTTTAGCCAAATAAGCATCTGCACCATGCTCCAGCCCTTCCAATTTGCTTTCAATATCAGCCTTTGCAGTGAGCATGATGATGGGAATATGGCTGGTGCGTTCATCCTGTTTTAGGGTTTGGCATACCTCAAAGCCATCTTTATGAGGCATCATCACATCTGAGATGATGAGATCAGGAGTGGTTTCTATGGCAATATCAATACCTTCCTGGCCGTCCATGGCAATATTGAGTTGATATTCTGCTGCCAGGCAGGTAGTGAGATATTGAACTACATCCTGGTTGTCCTCAATGATTAAAACCTTGGCGGTCCCTTTTCCTATACTGGCAGTGACCATATTCCCATTATTCTGCTTTGTATTAGTTGTGGAAAATGAAGAGACGGTCGTTTGTCCTATGTGGGCTTCTGCCTTTGGAGTATCCTCTTGTCGATTGATAGGCAAGCTCAGCAAAAATTCAGTACCCTGGTTTCCAGAAGTAACATCGGCATTGCTTTTGACCTTGATTTTTCCACCAAGCAAGACCACAAGTTCTTTGGTCAGGGCTAGTCCAATACCCGACCCACTGTTTTCCCGGGTAGCCGTATTATTTACCTGATAAAATCGATCAAAGATATTAGAGAGTTGCTCCTCAGGAATCCCTTTTCCGGTATCTCGTACCTTAACCATTAATTGCTCCCCGTTCTCTTCCATTTTTTTTAATACCGAAAAATAAATGTTCCCCCCTTCTTCAGTGAATTTTACAGCATTGGACAATAGATTAGAAATAATCTGTTGGACTTTTTCGGGATCATAATCTATGGTAAGGGTGTCAATATCGGATAGGAAGTGGATCTGAATGTCTTTACTTTCCGCGTAAGAGTGAAAACTTTCGATCAGATATTTTAAAAAACTAACGATATCATTTTGGATCAGATTAATGGACATTTTTCCACTTTCCAACTTTGCTAGATCCATCATCTGGTTGACCAGAGAAAGCAGGTTTTTACCATTTCTAATGATCAAATCCATACCTTGATGAAAATGTTCCTGAGGTTGATCTACCACCTGTTGAGCCATGCCCAGAATGACGGTAAGTGGCGTGCGAAATTCATGAGTGATATTGGTATATAATTGAGTTTTTACGGTATCCAATTCTTTTAATCGCTGAGTTTCAGCTTGGGCCAATTTGCGATTCAATTGATATCTATATATTAAATAAACGAATGAACCAATAACTAATAAATAGGCACTATAGGCCCACCAGGTTTTCCACCAGGGATGAGAAATGATAATTCTAACTGATTTGGGCTGACCCCATATTCCGTTGGCACTAGCAGCTCTCACTTGGAAGGTATATTTTCCAGGATCCAGATCATTAAAGGTAGCGGTTGGTTTAAAGTCAGGCTTTGTCCATTGATTCTCCAATCCCTCTAATTTGTATTGAAATCGGTTATTTTCTATTTGATGAAAATCGAGAGCAGCAAAGTGAACAGAGAACATGTTTTGATCATGGGAAAGTTGAATCTTAGGGGTTTTCCATCGGCTTTGACTATATAATAAATTGACATTTTCCGCTGGTCTGGTCATTAATTGAAAATCACTTATCAATACTTCAGCAGGATTGGAAGAATATCTTGACTTTAGAAGTCCCGGATCAAAATTGAAATAACCATTCGAGGCTCCAGTTAAAATATGGCCCTCTCTATTTTTTTTGATGGATCGCCAGGTGAAAGAATCCCATTGACCAAGATCATTTCTATTAAAAATGGAATAGGCTCCGGAACTAGGGTTATAAGCAATAAGCTGTTCGCTAATGATCCATAAAATGCCCGAATCATCAAATGCAATTCCATAATAATTAGAAAAGCCAAGATCCCATACTGTAAACCTTTGAATCTCCTCTTTACCTGGATATACTTTGTAAATTGAACGGCGAGTACTGATCCAAATATTTCCTTGTAGATCCATTTGGAGCCCAGTAACAGGATTCTCTTCGAGAGGCTCATCCATATCTTTAATGGGAAAATATTTAAATGTTTCCGTTTCAGGGTTAAATTGAAATAAAAAAAGAGGAATTTCTAACTCTATCCATCTTTTACTGCCAGCCAACCAGAAAGTACCATCATCAGCCAAAATCATTTTGGATAATATGTAATTTAATTGTTCTTTGGAATAGCTAAGGGGAAGAGGAAATCGTTTAAATGTTTGAGTTTTTGGCTGGTAAGACTGAAGGGTGCCATCATCTGTTAATATCCAAATATGGCCAGATTTGTCAGTTAAAAGATCTACCACCATATTGGAAGCCAGACTGCTTGAATCATTGGGATCATGCTGTATGAGTTTCAATTCTCCGCTTTCGGGATGAAAACGCATTAATCCTTTAGCTTTTCGATTTTCAAAATTATTTATGGCTAGCCATAAATAGCCTTCAGGGTCTTCTTCAATTAACCAAATCCCGTCAAACAATTTATGTTCATCGTAATCCCTAATAGTCTGATCCATATTCCAGTTGAGATACTTATTTTGCTCTTGAGACCAGTTTGCACGGACAGGACTCTTAGGTTTATCTTGGTAAATTAGATGTTCCGTTTTTTTAGAAGGATCTAATAATATTAAACCACGATTTGAGGTGCCAAGCCACAATTTCCCATCCTTTCTTGGGAATATAGTCATGATGCGATCATGATAAGATGTAAAAGCATCGACCTTTTCATTTTCTCTAATAATCCTAAAAATGGCTGCATTTTGGGAGGCCGTCCAAGCCCAAAGAGAGCCATCGCTGGATTGGAACATATTAAAAACTTGATTTTCAGGAAGATCGGTATGTGGAGGGCCTTTAAAATGAATGACCGTACTTGTTGAGGGATCATAATATTTAAGACCTCCTTGCCAGGCCCCTATCCAAAGTTTTTGATCCTGATCTTCAAAAATGAATCGGGTATGTAATTCATAAGAATTATTTGAATTTACAGAAGTGGATATTTCAGGACTAAATGAGGTCATCTCTAACCTTTGAAATTTACCTCTTTCTCTATCCATCAAATGCAAACCTCCTTTTGAAGTGCCAATCCAGAAATTCCCTTTTGAGTCTTCAGAAATAGCAGATACAATATTCGAAACTAAACTTGTTGAGTCCATAGGATCGTGAAGGAATCGTATAAAAGACTCTGTTTCTGAATGATATCGATTGAGTCCGCCTTGCCTATCCAACATCCAGGGATGGCCCGTACCGAACCATAAGGTGCCTCTTGAATCTAAAAAGATGACCCGGACCAGATTATTACTGAGGCTGGTAGGGTCATTTGGGTTATGGAGAAACTGTTTAAAAATTTCTTTATCTCGGTCAAAGCGATTGAGTCCATATTCAGTAGCTATCCACAAATAACCTTCGCTATCCTCTAGAATTTGCATGATTTTATTATTACTGATGCTATTCTTATTCTTTGAGGATTGATAATGGGTAAAAGTTTCTGTTCTATAATCAAAACGATCCAGGCCATTACCGTAGGTTCCCAACCATAGGGTACCATCCTTTGCCACATATATACTTTCTATGTAGTTTGAAGCGATGGAATTGGGGTCCTTGGCATCATTTATATATGTTTTAAACTGATAGCCATCCCAGCGATGGAGGCCATTCTGGGTTCCAAACCAAAGAAAACCAAAAGAATCTTGTGCCACCGCCTGGACATGATTACCCAACCTTCCATTGGGGAGATCAAATATTTCGATGCGGAATGATGGAGTGCTGATTTCTTCCTGAGCATTGCTATTAGAGCCTGCCAGAAGAAAAATAGCCAGAAAAAAGGGCCATATAAAATCCTTTTTAAGACTCATAAGTAGTTTTTTTGTGTTTTTTAGTTTGGTTTTCTTTCCATCTCAAGTTCTCTCCACTCTAAAGGCGTCACCCCAAACTCCTTCTTAAAAACCCGTCCAAAGTAACTAGGGTCTTGAAAGCCCGTATCAAAAGCCACAGCTGTTATCGTTAACTCGGGATTCGCTAGTAGTTCTTTAGCTCTGCTCAAGCGAATATACCGAACGAAATGCGTAGCCGAAAAGCCAGTTAAAGCCGATAATTTGCGATGGAGCTGTGAATTACTCATATGGATTTCTTGGCAAAGCATTTCAATGCTAAAATCGAAATTGTCCATATTGTCTTCCACTACTTTCCTCACTTTTTGGACAAAATGGTCTTCAGGTTTTTTAATATTGGGAGCTTCCTGAATTATAGATGTTTTTCCATTGCTACCAGCTAAATTTAGATAGTGACTTTGTAAATTTTTACGTAGTTCTAATTGTTTTTTAATCCGAATTAAGAGCTCTTCCTTGTGAAAAGGCTTGGCAAGGTAGGCATCTGCACCCTGTTCCAGTCCTTCCAATTTGCTTTCAATATCAGCCTTGGCCGTAAGCATAATAATGGGAATATGGCTGGTCCGTTCGTCTTGTTTAAGCGTTTGACAGACTTCAAAGCCATCTTTTTGAGGCATCATTACATCAGAAATGATCAAATCAGGGGTGGTTTCGATAGCAATGTCAATGCCTTCCTGACCGTCTACAGCTATTTTTAGCTGATATTCAGAAGCCAAGCAGGAAGTAAGATATTGGACTACATCCGGATTATCTTCTGCTATTAAGATAGTAGGAGTAGATTTGGAGGCTTTATTAGCAAGCATTGCTGTTGAAATGCCTTTGGTTGTAGTAGCAATAATGGGTAATTCTATTTTCTGTAGTTCTCTTTTTCTTTCAATATCGGAAACCTGAATAGGGCTATTCAAATGAATGGGCAGCAACACTTCAAACTCACTACCATTACCTTCAATGCTGCTAACTGTAATTTTTCCCTCCATTAAATGGATGAGCTCTTTGGTCAAAGCCAGTCCTATGCCGGAACCACCACTTTCTTTGGTATCCGTGTTATCCACCTGGTAAAAACGATCAAAAATGTGGGGGAGTTGACCTTCAGGAATACCTTTGCCGGTATCTTTTACTTTAATAAAAAAATGAGGTTTTTCATTTTCCACAGATTGTCCCGCCGTAAAGTAAATATTCCCTCCAGGGGGAGTAAATTTTACCGCATTGGAAATAAGATTTGAAACCACTTGCTGCACTTTTTCTTCATCATAATCCATACTTAAGGCTTCAAGGTTGGTAAGAAAATGGATTTGAATATTTTTTGTTTCAGCAAAAGAGTGGAAGCTTTCGATCAAATATTTTAAATAATTGACAATGTCTCCCTGATGTAGATTCAAGTTCATTTTACCACTTTCCAATTTGGACAAATCAAGCATCTGGTTAACTAAGGAAAGTAGGTTTTCTCCATTTCGGATAACCATCTGCAGGCCTTGACGAAAATATTCCTTTGGCTGATCCAGTGCCTGTCGGGCCATTCCTAAAATTACAGTGAGTGGCGTGCGGAATTCATGGGTGATATTGGTATAAAGTTGCGTTTTGACAGTATCTAATTCCTTCAGGCGCTGAGCTTCGGCAACAGCCAGTTTTCGATTCAACTGATACTGATAGACCAAATAAACCAGTAAGGAAATAAAAAATAAATAAGCTCCATAGGCCCACCATGTTCTCCACCAGGGAGGAACAATGGTAATTTCTACGGATTTTGGTGTTCCCCATTTTCCGTTGGCATTAGCGGCGCGGACTTGAAAGGTATAATCTCCGGGAGAAAGATTATAATAATTAGCTATAGGGTTTTTACCGGCCTGCCTCCATTGATCATAAAGACCCAATAATCTGTATTCATGGCGATTGTTTTCTGGCTGATAAAAATCAAGTGCTGAAAAATGAAATTCAAACATGTTTTGATGATATGGAAGCCTAACCTTTGGGGTCTTCCAGGTATTTCCTGAAAACAAAGGATTGTCTCCACCATCAGGCTGATCCAGTAATTGAAAATCACTGATTAATACCTCAGTTGCATTCTGTGGAAGACTACTTTTGATTTGATTGAGTGAAAAATATTGTAAATGCTGGTCATCACCAATAAATAACAGTTCTTCTTGACTTTGATAGATATTGGCAAACCTCAAGACTCCATTTATTATCTTAAAATATACATTACTTGTTTCGGTTTTTGTATCAATAGAGATTAAGTAATCACCCAGTAACCAGATTTTACCTGTCTTGTCAATGTTTAGTCTATTCAAAAAGCGAGAAGACAGCATTTCATCAGCTTTTATTATTTGAGTCTTGATAGAGGGGTTAAACTTTATTAAGGATTGAGTAGTATTGATCCAGATATTGCCTTGGGGATCCTCCTGGATTCCTAATACATATTCGGAAAGAGCATTTCTTTCAAATTCTTTAATGTCAAAGGATTTAAATTTCTGTAGCTTAGGATCAAATTGTAAAACAAAAAAAGGACGTACGTTAATATCAAAACAGTGATGACCTGCAAGCCAAAGCGTCCCATCTCTAGCTTGAGTTATTTTTACATTGATACAAGATCGACAATCAGCAGGTTCATTATCGCAGAGTAAGGGATTGGAAAATCTTTGGAAGCTTTCAGTTTCAGGCTTAAAAAGATAAAGGTCTCCGGTAATTGAAGCAACCCAAATATTACCCTCTTTATCGCTTAGGATATCTTGGAAAAAAACGCTGGAGCTAGCGGAAATTCCGAAATCCTTAATAGAAAAAGATTTTAACTCTTTTCTAATTGGATGGAAACGGAGTAAAACTACTTCCTCTGAATCATAGAATGTTTGACGTGCCAGCCATAAATACCCTTCCTTGTCTTCAGTAATTAGGTTGATATCATCAAATAGTTCCCTTTTGGAGATATAGTCTACAATCCGATTGCGATCCCATCCTAGGTAACCATTCTCTTCTTTTGACCAAACAAAGGTAGTAGGATTTTTGGGGTCATTTTTATAAGAAAAATGAACATTTTTATCAGATAGGTCGATTGATATCAAACCGAAACAACAGGTTCCTACCCAAAGTTGGCCATCTTTTTTTTGATAAATGGAAGTGATCAGGCCCGCATCAGGAATAGAAATTTGGTTAAACTTAATGTTACTTTTTTTAAGTACTTTAAATACCGCCGCTTTCGTTCCTGCAGTCCAACCCCAAAGCGTCCCATCTCGAGATTGAAACATATTCCATACAAAATCCTCAGGTAAATTATCCGTGCTTGAACTCTTAAAATAATGGGAGACCTCCCTTTTTTGGGTATCGTAATATTTTAATCCGCCTGTCCAGGCCCCCACCCAGAGATTCTGATTGGGATCTTCAAAAATAAAGCGAGTATGCCACTCATATAAAGGTTGATCAGGTTTAGGAGCAGATAATTTTTTAGGATTATTGGGATCCTCCTTCAAGCGCTGGAATTTGCCCGTTTTTCGATCCATTATATGTAAGCCATCCCCTGTGGTTCCAACCCAGAAATTTCCCTTTGAATCTTCATAAATAGCGGTAATTTTATTGGAAGTTAAGCTTTGTGGGTCATTAGGATCATGCTTAAAGTGGGTAAAAGATTCTGTTTTGGGATCATAACGATTTAATCCACCACCATCATCATCCTTTTGCCACGGAAATCCTGTCCCAAACCACAGCGTCCCCTGAGAATCAATATAGGCCACTCGGCATACAGGATGGCTGATGCTACCAGGATCTTCAGGATCGTGGACAAACCTTTTAAATTTACCAGTTGAAGGATCAAATCGATTAATTCCCAGGTTTGTCGAAATCCATAAATAGCCTTCCTGATCTTCAATGATATGTTGAACATTATGACCTAAAAGACTTGAAGGATCTTCAGGGTCTGGGATAAATCGGGTGAAATTATCAGTTCGGTGATTATAACGATTGAGGCCTGTTTCCCAGGTGCCAACCCAAAGAGTCCCATCCTTGGCAACGTATAGATACTCTATATATCGACCTGAAAGTGAACTGGAATCCAGGAGGTTATTCAAATAAGTTTTGAATTGATAACCATCCCATCTGTGCAGACCGGCTTGTGAGCCAAACCAAATAAATCCAAAGGAATCCTGAGTGATAGACTGTACGTGATTGCCCCAAACACCATTAGGTAATTCAAAGGTTTCGAATTGAAATTCTGAAGCAGTAATTTCTTCCTGTGCACTGGCAGAAGTGAGAAAGGAAAGAGTTGCCCAGAAAAAGAAGGCACCTATTTTAAAATTTAAATTCATATCATAACAATTCTTCACCTTTAAAATAGTGAATAGTTAATGGTTATTAGTTATTCGTTAATAGTTGAAAATGCTTATCTACCAATAACCAATAACCAATAACCAATAACCAATAACCAATAACCAATAACCAATAACCAATAACCAATAACCAATAACCAATAACCAAATAACTAACCCCCATCACTTTGCCGCCATCTTTGTTTTAGGAATAAAATGCTGTATAACTTGTTGCTCCTTCATCTGAATGCCATTTGGGTTGTAGCTAAAAAATTGAAGCTGTACCATCTTTCCTACTTTGATAATAAAATAATAGTCTCCATAGGCCATTCCTTCCAGGTTGAACTTTTTGGCAAAACCATTCTCTCCATTTACTCTGACTGCTAATATCTTGTTGGAAAAAACCTGGTTTAGTTGAATGACCGTTTTTTGGGAGGCCAAGTTAGCTAACTGAACTCCTACACTTTGTATGCCAGGGCTGGTAAAACGACTGATTACTTTTCCTTTTTTCTTGGAGGAGGAGACACTTGCCAAAATTGCCTCGGTTCCCTTTTGCTGTATCTTGTTTGGTGCTTGAAAAAAATCAAAATCAAAATCATTTTTATAAAAAGCCTGTACAAAATACTGTCCATTGTTTTCAATTTGTAGAAGATATTCTCCTGCAGGCAGGCCTTTAAGATTTACTCTTTTAGCATAGCCTATTTCATTTTTAATGTAATCAGATATCCAAACCTTAGTACTGAAATCTACCACCTTAATGATGGTGTTTTTCTTTTGAAGATTAGCCAATCGTAGTCCTATTGTTGAGGTATTATATTTTTCAATTTTAACCATTATGCTGTTTGCTTTTTCTGCTGGCCTAGCCTGTAAGGTTAAAGTGACCATCATTATCATTGAAAGGGTGCTTAATAGGAATCTTTGCGTTTTCATTTTTTAAATTTTTAAGTGATGAATGACGGTTTTTTATAAAACTGTTTTAGATGTTTTACCTTATCCATCACGGCTTAGAAATACTTTTCAAAAAACTATATCACAAAGATGAATGCTGAGTCCTTTTCCTACTCGGACATGGAGCACAAGGTATCGGATATTGATTGCAAGCGCTCGGACGGAGCTTGCACGAATGGTATTAGTAATGTGTTTACGTTAAAGAATATTGACTGTGAACCCGCCTCAGACGGGTTCACAGTCTCATTATATAGATAGGGTGACTAATTTCCTAAAAAATTAAAAGAAATGCCCAAAAAGTAACCCATTTCATAAACGGACTTAATCGGTACAATACTTTCAGAATAGGCATCTCCGACGCTAAATCCCTGTGCCAGGCGATCTACTTTTCCTGCCATCAAACCAGAGGTAAAAACAATTCTTTGAGTTTTACCAATGATCAAGCTAGGCCCCAGAAAATAGGTTTGCAGGCCCGAAGTCTCTCCTCCAATACCTATACCTAAGCCAAAAGCCCCACCAAGAGATACCTGGTTTTTGCTTTGGGGATGGAAGTGGATAAACGAGGTAACGATAGGGGTAAAAGGATCCAGATCATCCGCAATAATTCGATCTTCCCGGGTAGAGTAAAATTGAGGACGGTTAAAAAAACTAGCGAAGCTTATACCTACACTGGCATTTATTTTTAAGCCACCAAAGACAGAAACTTGAAGTGGATTTAGCTGAAGAGTTTTGGCTCCTTCAATTTGGGCGGAATCGATAGGAGTAAGGGATATCCTGATTTGAGTCAGATCATCTTCAGGACTAAGGATGATTTTTTTCTCAAACTTATGCTCCTTCATTTCTTCGTAAAGGTACCTGATCTTAGAAAGCTCCTTGATATCCCATTGGCCGATCTGCTCGATCTGCTCCTCCATTTGTTCGACTTTTTCCTGGTAGGAGTTTTTTCTGTTTTCAGCGGCGGTAAAGGAACTCAAAAAACTAGCCTGATCTGAAAGGGGGAGTTGCGAAGCAGCAAGCAATTTATTGGTAGTGCTTAGTTTAGTGAATTCGGCTTCCAGACGTTCCGTCTCTGTTTTGTAATCTTTTATTTGATTGCCAATTATTTTTTTAGGATCAGATTTTTCAAATAAATCTTCCAGGTCAAATTTTTTATCTCCTTTTACGCCAAGAATTTCTTCCATATATTCTAAGGAAATCTTTTTAATCTGCTTTGGACTCAGATTGGGATTAGTCCTTAGGGAGGCTGCTTCTTCGGCTTTAAAGGCATTAAACTCCTGACTTTGAATGTCTGTTTCTATATCTTCTCCAATATCTTCAATTTCCTCTTCGATATCACGCATGTCTTTTAAGATACTCGTAAACTGGGCACTTAATCTTTTTACTTCTGCAGAAACTTCTACGGCATTGGCTGCTCCATCACGATCACTGCTTATTGAATTTTCACTTATTTGAAAGCCGGGGATGCCAAAATTACTGGCAGCGTCTTTTAATTGTTGAAAAGCGCCCGATCCTTCACCTCCTACAGAAAATATTTTCCCAACGCCACTAGAAGGAATCTTATAGTCCCTACTACTAGTATTGACTCTTACATCGTAGATATAATCATTATAATTTATGACATGAAGCACTGCCTTTTCTCCTTTTTTAAGTACGGCCTCTTTGGTAGGCTGACCATTTTTTAGATAAAAAATGGAGTCTTCAGTTACATCATAATAGATATGTAAATCCTGGGCATTTGAAATTTGGAAGGTAAAAAAAAATAGCAAGACGAATAAGGCGTTTTTCATTTGTAAGGTTTGTGGCGTTTTTTGCGTAAATTTAAGACCTAACTGATTCACTTTCCAATATAGGAATTTTTAAGCGTGTTATGTTAAAAAGGTTAATTCAACCTCATAGTATAATTATTACGGTTCTAATCTTTCTTTTTATCTGGTTGCTCAATTTTTTGCAGCTGAACATGCACTATCTTGATCCATTTAATAATGGATTGAAAGACTACGAAATAACAGATATTGTATATTCTTATTTATTCGAGCATCCTTCTGAAGATATGAGCCAGATTGTGCTGGTTAATTCCGGCCAACCGGATCGTGTGCGTATTGCTCAGTTGGTGGATAAGCTTTCCGCTGCTGGAGCGGGTGTTATTGGCTTGGATATTCTTTTTGAAAAGAGATTAAATACTACCATTGATTCAAACCTTCAACAAAGCATTAAAAATGCAGGGAATGTAATTCTGGCTTGTGAGCTTCAAGATAGTGATGGCATGTATGATAAATTTGATAAAATTGTTGGAATTCATCCTTATTTCGAAGAGGCCGGCGATATAGGTTTTGTAAATTTTCCAGCCAATGGGACAAAAACCATAAGAATTTTTAGTCCTCAAGAAAAAGTTAATCAGGACACTGCCTTTTCCTTTGCTACAGCCATTGTGCAGAAGTTTAAACCAGAGGCTGCCCATAAACTTTTTGAACGCAACAGACCAGTTGAGTATATCCATTTTGTAGCAAATAAGAGCGACTTTGTTCGATATGAACAAGACAGACTCATTGATTCAATGAGCACTGAAGAACTCAGGTCAGTAGTTGAAAATAAAGTAATATTGGTGGGTTATGTGGCAGAGGATATTTGGGCAAATCCCCTTACTGACAGACATTACACTCCATTGAATAAAAATTATGTTGGCAAATCTATTCCTGATATGTATGGTGTGGTTATTCATGCCAATGTCATTAATATGGTTTTAAAATCCCAGTATATCAAAACAGTGCCCAAATGGTTTGCAAACTTATTGTCAGTAATATTCTGCTATCTTAATGTTTTGATCATACACTGGATTTATTTTAATTTTCATGAAGCCTTCCATGGCATTACACGAGCACTCCAAATTATTGAGTTCATTCTTTTATTTTTTATTATCGCCTTATTATTTTACCATTTTCGGTTAAAACTTGAGTTTAGATTGGGCATTTTAGCTCTTCTCCTTGCTTATGACATTATCATGATTTACGAAAGCTTAATAAAACGTCGAATTCCACTATTTAATCGCATTC
Source organism: Saprospiraceae bacterium (assembly GCA_028285545.1). Classification (GTDB taxonomy): domain Bacteria; phylum Bacteroidota; class Bacteroidia; order Chitinophagales; family Saprospiraceae; genus JANQPA01. Next base: position 45,535 of record JANQPA010000087.1, read on the forward strand.
CCAATCACATAAATTTCAAACTTTTGACCATTAAGAAAAGACAGACCATTGATGATATAGAAAAGACTAATGAGCAAAACACTACCGATCAATAAGAAAAAACAGTCGAAGATTTACGGCAACTCCTATAAAAAAAATGAACCTTGATGGAATTCCTGATTATATTTTCATCATCAAAAGAAAACTATGAGAAAGAAATTGTGGCTAATTTTTAGCCTGAATATTTTTTATTTAGGAATTTGTGAGGCTCAGTCCCCTCAATTCAAAGTATTGTATACTAATTCTAGTAGTGGTATTGTTTTTGAACAACAAGGGCAAAGCCAAAAGCGTGTTTTTCCTGGACTTACCTTACCCTCCACAGGAAGCATGGTCTTTGAAGCCGGTAAATGGGCGGACCTAATGTATAATGGAAAGAAAAAACGACTTCAGGGACCAGCAAGCTATGATATGGCCCAACTGGCGAACTCTATGAAGTCAGAGAAAAAATCAACTTTCCTGAGCCGATTTTGGAAATTTGTTAATAATTCTGTTAGCCCATCCGATAATACTTCCCAATTGGAAAAATATCATAAAGAATATCTAACCAATGCAAGAGCTGGGATTAGTGGTTTTGGAGATGCCAAATATGCTATAAAAATACCCCTCTATTTTTCTGAATTAATTGCAGATGCACATTTAAAGTTTTACTGGGATTCAATTCCTGTCCGAAATGGATATATTTTTGAAATAACATCTCGAGAAACAGAACAGGTCATTTTTAAAGCCATCACTAAAAGCAATACCCTATCTCTTAACCTCGATGAACTAAATCTCGACCCTTCCGAAGTATATGAGTGGATGGTCAAAGCAGTAAAGCCAGCAGGGGAATTAGCAGTTTCTCCAATTTCTTATTTTAGTTTTGTCCCCAATGAAGTTGCCGATCTGATCCAAGAGATCAAAACTGACGATGATTACCAGGATTTAGAAGACTATGAAAAAGACATGTTCTTACTGTATAACCTGGAAGAGGAAGGGGCTTACCATACGGCCTACCTTACCTATCAAAAGCTGATAAATGAAAACCCCGATAATAAGTTAAACCAACAACTATTCGCTTCTTTTCTTGCAAGAATGAACGCTCTGGATGAAGCAATAAGAACCATTAAAGCAGGAAAGTGACCTTCAAGTTTGCAAGTGTTTAAGTTGAAAAGTTAGCAAGTTCTAAACTAACTTGAACACTTGCTAACTTGAACACTTGCTAACTTTTCAACTTGAACACATGAACCCAAAACACATAAATACATTCCTATTCCTTCTATTAATGATAGCCGGAAATGTTCTGTCTGCTCAAGACAGCTTGTTCGCCTATGGAAGAAGTAGGCTAAGTTCTCGTTTTGCTCCTAAAAAACTAAGCAATTATAAATTTAAGGTGTCAAAACAGTTATACAAAGAACTTATCCAGGCCAGAGGGGATTCAAGGATGGACGTTCCCGAGTTTGTCATGAATACCGGAAAGCAATATATAGCCTGGATGAATCCCATAAAAAAAGAAATTGGCCTTGAAGAAAAGGCTTATGACCTTTGTACCCAATTAGGAGCAGATTCCTTAAATGCCATGGCCGCTTTGATTGCCCATGAAATCACACACTACTACGAAAAACATGACTGGAGTCGTCACTTTGCCAGTAAAAATGAAGATCTGGATGCCAGTGATAGAATAAAAAGCCTGGATGAAGGTTTAAAACTCGAAGCACAGGCAGATTATCTGGGGGGCATTTTAGCCATTTCGGCAGGATATAATACTTATAATATCTATGACGATTTTCTAAAATTGGCTTACAAAGAATATCGTTTTGACAACCAAATTAAAGGATATCCCAGCCTGGAAGAAAGGCTGAAAATAAATGAAAATACAGCTGAGGAATTAAAAAAGATGCACAGTGTTTTTCAAACAGCCAATCTTTTGACCCTCATAGAAGCCCACAATATTGCAAACCAGTACTTCAAACATCTATTGGTAGACTACCAAAGCTATGAAGTATATAATAATGCCGGATTAAACGCCTGCCTGGCTGCCCTAAAGTACTTCGATCCACACGAAATTCCTTATGTGCTCCCTTTGGAGTTGGATATGAACAGCCGTCTGGATCAATTGGCTACACGACTTCCTGATGATGCGGAAGCACAACGGCTTAGTTTTCTTGAAGACGCAGAGCGATGGTTTAAAAATGCTATGCAGCTGGCACCAGACCAGGGAACTGCTTATTTGAATTTGTCTGTGGTGTATATTTTAAAAAATGAATGGTTAGATGCCTCCTTCTGGGCTACAAAAGCCCATGGGCTAGCTCAAAAAGCTGATAATCGCAAACAAATCGCTGATGCTCAGATAGCGCTGGGGGTGATTGAAGGAATCCAGGAACGAAAAAAGGAAGCTGAAACCCATTTTACTCTCGCTCTGGCTGGAAATACCTATTTGGCAAAGGCCAATCTAGATATTCTTAAAGGGGAAAAAAATAAAAGAAACCTGGAGAGACGAGAAGCAAAAGGAATCGAAATGATTGAAGGTCTTCTCTTAGATGATTTTTTACAGAATCCCGATTTGGAGGGGCTGGCCAATCTAGGTAATGAAGTTTATTGTGGAAAAAAAATGCTGGGTCAATCAGAGTTGTTTCTCCACTATGCAAATGAAGGGGAGGAATATATCCTTTTTCATCAGACCTACCCAACATATCAAGGGACTACTAATTGGGGGATACAACTTGAAGCCAGTAAGGAAAATATTCTGAATACTTACAAAAGCCCAACAAATATCCTGGAATTAACAAAAGGGAGCTGTTTGGTTTATAAAGACAAGAAAATTCTGTTTATTTTAGATGACCAGGATAAATTAACTCAATGGGTAGTATTTACTGCTCAGCTTCCTTGACTATGGGAATAATAATATTCTAAAATCCTCAAACATGAAAAAACTATCTTTTATTTGCCTTTTTCTTATTTTCTGCTTTGCAGAATCAATAGCACAAAGCAATATTAAGGTTATCGTATATAGCAAAACTGGGAAGGTAAAATATGCGGCTCCCGGATCTACTAAATTTAAAAACCTGAATGCGGGAGCAGAATTAGACCTAAAAGGAACCTTAAAGATTCTACCTGGAGCTTCACTGGCTTTATATCAGGATGAAGAATATGCCATCTTTAAAGAAGCTGGTGAGAAGTCTGTAGAAAGCCTGGCATCCAATATTAATGCTTTTCAAGAAGGTGATGCCACAGAAATTTTTGGCGAATACCTGGAAAATGCAATTCATCCTTATTTTGGAATTGTAAAAGTCCAGAATATGGGGTTTTCTACCTCTGGTGATAGTGGAACTCCCCCACCTCCCAAAAAGGGAAGAGATGGTGCCGGTAATAAAAACTTTAAAATTATCCGGCTACAGCCTACCGGAGGAAAAATAGCGGATAATACCATTCTGTTTAGATGGAAATTGAGTGAAAAGGATAAAAAGGTCAAACTCTTCAAATTTGTTTTGAGCTCTTCCTCTGATGAAGTGCTTTTTGAAAAAGAAATAGATGGAAACTCTTACCATTTTACCTCCTCCGACTTTCAGCTGAGTCCTGGTCAATCTTATAAATGGAAAGTCAGTGTGGCTGATGATTCTGGGAAAAGCACTCCTAATGTTTCTTTTGATTTCGTTTCAGCTTCTGATCAAGCTGATGTCTTAAAAGAATTATCAGGAGAGGAAATGTATCAGAAAGCCGATCTTACTACTCGAATTATGTTGGAGGCCACAGCCTTAGAAGAGGCAGAATTTTTGTATAAGGCAATGGAAAATTATACAATAGCAAAGAATTTGTCTAAGAAAAACAAACTGGCCCAAAAAATGTATAAAGCATTCCTTTGGCGCTACGATATGGTAGAATAAGCTGAATATCAACCAATAAAGAATAGCAAGAGGTTGTGTAAAAAGTCGATTTTTGGAAAAATTGACTTTTAAAAAATATATTTTTTGCTTTTTTATAAGCAGATACATATTAAAGTAAAAACTAAAATTTTTAAAAATTTTAGTTTTTACACAACCC
>JANQPA010000126.1 GCA_028285545.1 Saprospiraceae bacterium
TTACTTGGTTACTTGGTTACTTGGTTACTTGGTTACTTGGTTACTTGGTTACTTGGTTACTTGGTTACTTGGTTACTTGGTTACTTGGTTACTTAGGGATTGCTTTATTGAAAGTATAGTTGCTTATCGGAGCCCTTTTTTACGCTGATTTCGCTGATTTCGTAAATTGTCATTTGCATAATTAGCGAAATCAGCGTGCGAAAAAAGCTTCAAATAACAGAAACCCTTTAAAATCAGCCACACAAAACCCTGGAATCCTTGAACCCAAAATTCAAGACAAAATTTTTGCTATCTCCAGAAGGTCAGCCTTCATTTCCTGGTGTGTTTTACATGCTTTTGAAAAGGGAGTGTAGGTAATAGTATCATTAATAACTCCGACCATAACTCCTTTTTGTCCATTGAGTAAAGCTTTAACCGCTTCAATCCCCATTCTACTAGCACGCACCCTTTCCATGCATGTAGGTCTGCCTCCTCTTTGAATATGCCCAAGGATGGAAACTTTTATTTCATATTCCTGGAATTTATTGCCTACTGTTTCGGCAATCTTTAATGCTCCACCAGCATCATCTCCTTCAGCTACTACTACAATACAGGCATTTTTTTTCTTTTTATAACTTTGCCCAAGAGTGAGGATCAAATTATCAACATCCGTTTTACTTTCCGGTACTAAAATTGCTTCTGCTCCTGTAGCGATTCCTGCCCTCAGGGCAATAAATCCTGCATCACGTCCCATCACTTCGACAAAAAACAAACGATCATGAGCATTAGCTGTATCTTTAATATTATCGATGGCATTCATGGCGGTATTGATGGCCGTATCATACCCGATCGTATAATCAGTACCAAATAAATCATTATCTATTGTGCCGGGGCAACCCACCATTGATATATCCGGATACTCTTGCATAAAAATATTAGCTCCTGTGAAAGTACCATCCCCACCAATGGCAACAATGCCATCGATATTTTCTTTTTTCAGGTTTTCGTAGGCTTTTTTTCGTCCTTCACTACTTTTAAAATCCTGACTGCGGGCAGACCTCAATATTGTCCCTCCCAATTGGATAATATTACTAACTGAATGAGGTTTCATTAACTCAAAATCTCCTTCAATCATTCCTTGATATCCCCTGCGGATAGCTATTACTTCCTTACCAAAATAATGGGCCGAACGTACAACAGCCCGAATACATGCGTTCATACCAGGAGCATCCCCTCCTGAAGTAAAAACTGCAATTCGATTCATAATTGCAATAATTTTTTAGTTATAAATTTAAGTAGAAAAGGCTGTGGGCAACTTAAAAAATTCCATTTAGAAAACAAACAGGGGACCGAGGCCCCCTGTTTGTTTTCTAAATTTTTAATTCAGATATCGTCGTCGTACAAGTTTAATAAAATCTTTTGCAATTTCTTGCTTATCCTCATTTGTCCAGTCGTGCTGTTCGGCTAAATTATAAATTAAACTTTTGGCTTCCTGCAGATTCTCAAAGCGGTTTAATAGCTTAAGAGAATCATCCAATTCTGACATATCTTTTCCAAACAATTGGTTCATATAAAGCAACCTGTCATTAATAGAAAGTGCTTTTGTCAAATCTTTGACTGGCTGTTCACTCAATCTATCAGCTAGTTCTGATCCTTTTTTAAAATCAAAAAGAATTTCAAGATCTGGTCTTTTTATGGCTGCCGGTTTGGCATTTTCCTCTTTAGGTTTAGGTGCAGAAGTGGCCGGGGAAGGAATGATTCTAGCTTCTACCTTAGGAGCTGGAGGTTCTTCTACAGGTGGGGGTACTACTTTTTCTTCAACAGGAGGAGGCATAATTGGTTCCTCCACTTGGCTTTCTAGATCTTTTAGACTTTCGGGTATTTCAATTATTCTCGGAGGTTTAGGCTTTTTAGGCTTAGGCTGTTCCTTAGGGACGACATCTCTCCATTCGTTATCATTATCAATTATTTCAAAATCAGGAGTTCCTTTGGAATCGAGCTGAGGGTTATAAGCTTGTTTAACTCCAGGGACTTCATCTACATCCTGATGCAGAAATAATTCGTAGAGCTGCCGGATGTAATTGAGCATCAGATCTTTTTCAATGGAAGTGATGGTTCCTTGTCCCATCGACATGCTTTTATGCAATGAATTGATCTTCTTTATAATAAGTTGTGCCTGTTGCCATTCCATAGATGTGAGCAGATAATTTTTATGACAGAATATCTTTAAGGTGTTTTAAAGTTCCAAATATATTTATTTTTTTTTTGCCAAACCTCCTTTGGGAGTACTGAGTAATGGGTATTGTGCATTGAGTATATAAAAATTTAAGTTTTTTTGAGTATATCAGCCCTAGGTTTGTTGTAGAATGAGATATTTCTCTAATTTTGTTGTGGAAAATAAAAGTTTTATACTCAATACTTATTACTCAATACCCATTACCAGAAAAAGATGTTTTTAGAGCCTCATTTTAAAGGACAACGGAGTGGATGGATAGAAGTCATTTGTGGATCCATGTTTTCGGGAAAAACAGAAGAATTGATCCGTAGGCTTAAACGGTCGAAAATTGCCAATCAAAGAGTTGAAATTTTTAAACCACAGGTTGACACTCGCTATGATGAAACCAAAGTGGTCTCACATGATGCCAATTATATATTGTCAACACCTATTGAACATTCGTCCCAACTATTAAAATTTACCGAAGGAGTCAATGTTGTAGGTATTGATGAGGCCCAGTTTTTTGACATGGAGCTTCCTCATCATTGTGAACAATTGGCCTTGCGAGGTATCCGAGTGATTATTGCGGGCCTGGACATGGATTTTAAAGGCAGGCCTTTTGGTCCCATTCCTAATTTGTTGGCTATGGCTGAGTACATTACCAAGGTCCATGCTATCTGCCAACATTGTGGCAACCTGGCTACCCATTCCTATCGACTGCCAAATGAATCGGATGAAACGGTTTTGTTAGGTGAAAAGGATCACTATGAAGCCCGTTGCCGAACATGTTATCTCATGGGTAATATTTTAAATTTGCAACCTAAGGAAAATAAAAAAAGTACCGGCTAAGTTCCTCTATCAAAAATTGGAATCTGCCAATGATATATTTTCTTACCTTTAGTCAAGCAAAAAATACAAGCAAGCATCAACTGTGTTATCTTTATTTAGAACCAACCAACTACTAACGAACCTTCTGCTTCTTTTTTATGTAGCAGTATTATATATCCATGTATTTGTCATACCTCAATCATGGGAACCTTCCAGACCTGGTATATTAGCCTATTCTGTCTACGGATTGCTACCATGGAATAGCCTAACAGGTTATGTTGTAGCAGCGGTTTTGGTTTTACTACAAGCCATTTTAATCAACTTCATGGTTTCTGAGAATAGACTCAATACGGAAATCACACTGTTTCCAGGTTTGTTTTACATACTGATTGCCAGTTGCATTCCTGAATTTACACACCTTTCCCCTGTGTTAATGGCCAATACATTTTACATTATTGCTTTGGTGAATGTGATGATGTTTTATAATAATCCTAAAAGTGCAGGAGCTATCTTTAATACAGGTTTTTGGATCGGGGTTGGCAGCCTTTTTTATTTTTCTTATGCCATTTTAATACTGGTAGGATTTATGGGTTTAAACATTCTTAGGGCCTTTAATATTCGGGAGCGAATGATGATTCTAGCAGGAGCATTTGTCCCTTATTTTCTCTTAGGCGTATATTATTTTTGGTATGGGCAGCTCGAATATTTTTTCTCCTACCAAATTTCTGAAAACATCAGTTGGTTTTCCATTTTTAGCCAAAACAGCCTGAATTCAGATGGATATATTAAACTGGGGTTTATTTCTTTTTTAATTTTTATTGTAATTGCCAGTTATAATCAAAATATATCCAGAAGAGTCCGTGAAGTTCAAAAAAAAGTAGGAATTCTTTATTGGATGTTGCTTTTGGCTATCCTTAGTTTATTTTTTCAGGCAGATATGCAATTGGACCACTTGCTGATCATAGCCTTCCCCCTGGGGATTTTATTATCTTTCAACTTTACTCAGCTACAGGCTAGCTGGGCCGAATTATTACATTTTTTCCTTTTATTAATTGTCCTCTTCTTCCAATACCGTTTTCTCATTTTTTAATGCTATCTTTTGAGTCAAAAAGATAGTATGAAAAAACTTTTCCCATCCATTCCCCTGGTGATGGCATTCCTCCTGATGGCCATATCTGTTTTGGCCCAAAAACGTTCGATTAATCTAGATGATCTTTTTGAAATAAAAAATGTAGGTAATTCTCAAATCAGCCCAGAGGGGGATTGGATAGCTTATACTGTTACAAGCACGGATAAAAAATCAGACAAAAGCAGTACCAGAATATGGATGGCCCCTACTGATGGTGGAGAAGCCATTCCTATGACTGCTGAAGGATATTCTGCCAGTTCTCCAAAATGGAGTCCCGATGGAAAATATCTCACTTTCCTTGCAAGCAAAGGCGAAAAAGCCAAAAGTCAAGTTTGGGCATTGAATCGAAAAGGTGGAGAAGCACAAGCTCTAACTAAAATAAAACAAGGTGTTAGTGCTTATGAATGGTCGCCTGATGGAAGTAAGCTACTTCTTTCCATAAAAGACCCAAAGCCAGAAACAAAAGAAGGAGAAAAGGAAAAGCCTCAGCCTCATATCATTGACCGCCTTCAGTTTAAGCGAGATTATGCTGGCTACCTTGATCGACGTCGTACTCATTTCTACATCCAAAATATTGGTGATACCCTCACCACTCAAATTACTTCAGGAGACTATGATGATAGTTCACCAGCCTGGAGTCCCGATGGCAACCTTATCGCATTCGTAAGTAATCGATCCGAAAATCCTGATGGAAATGACAATTCAGACATTTGGGTAGTAGCTGCAGATAATACCGATAAAGGTCAAACTTTATTACAAATCACAAAAAATCCGGGAGCAGATCGATCTCCTGCCTGGAGTCCGGATGGAAAACATATTGTCCACATTTCTGATACTGAACCCGAACTAATCTGGTATGCAACCAGTCATCTTGCCATCAGTCAATCAAACGGAAAAGGTGAGCCCGTATATCCGACAATGGAAATAGATAGAAACTTTTCGCGCCCTCAGTATTCAAAGGATGGCAAGTCTATCATCAGTATGTTAGAAGATAGCGGTGAAAAACAGCTGGTAAGTGTAGACTTAGCTAGTAAGAACATCAAAAAGATAGTAAGTGGCCAGCAAATCGTAAATGCTTACCAAATGAATGGGAAGGGAGAAATAGCAGCTTTGATTACTTCTCCGATGATACCTACTGAAGTTTATTTTATTGACGATGGTGCCCCAAAGCTCATTAGTAAGGTCAATAGCAAATGGCTGGATCAAGTCTCACTTTCTGATGTAGAAAACCTCCATTTTAAAAGTGAGGACGGAACCGAAATCGAAGGTTTTTTGTATAAACCCATTGGTTACAAAAAGAACCTGCAATATCCAACCATTTTATGGATACATGGAGGTCCTGTATCTCAATATCATTTTGGTTTTAATCTTACAGCCCAGATGTATGCTGCACAGGGATATGCAGTAATATTAGCCAATCCAAGGGGGTCCTCAGGATATGGACAAGAATTCTCCAAAGCCATCTTTGCTGACTGGGGAAATAAAGACTACCAAGATGTCATGGCTGCTGTAGATCATGTAATAGAAAAAGGTGTTGCTGACCCCAATCGCCTCGGTGTGGGTGGATGGTCTTATGGGGGTATTTTAACGAATTATGTAATCACCAAAACGGATCGTTTCAAAGGAGCTATGACGGGTGCAAGCGAGGTCTTATATGTAGCCAATTATGGTCATGATCACTACCAACGCCACTGGGAGGCAGAATTAGGCCTGCCTTGGGAAAACAGAGAAGCCTGGGAACGTATTTCCCCATTTAATTACGTTGAAAATATAGTGACTCCTACCCTGATCATGGGAGGAGCAGTCGACTGGAATGTTCCTATTCACAATTCAGAACAGCTATACCAGGCATTAAAACGCCTGGGAAGAACCACCCAATTGATAGTGTATCCAGGTGAGCACCACGGAATACGCCGTCCCAGTTTTCGGGTAGACAGATTGAAAAGATGGATCAATTGGTATGATATTCATGTGAAAGGAATTAAAGCAAAACCTTGACAATAGCAATAGCAATAGCAATTTCAATGGCAATTTCAATAATGAATATGCATTGCTATTGACATTGATATTGACATTGATATTGAAATTTGAATTACGTCTTAAAATCAAACATAAATGAAATTTGGAGTCATTGTATTTCCTGGTTCCACCTGTGATGAAGATATAGTCTATGTCCTGCAAAAGGTTATGGAAAAAGAGGTATTTAAATTATGGCATAAGGAAAAGGATCTTAATGGCCTTAAACTAGGTGATTGCCTGATCCTTCCGGGAGGCTTTTCTTATGGGGATTATCTGCGTCCTGGGGCATTAGCGCGCTTCTCTCCCATCATGGAATCCGTAGTAGATTTTGCTATGAAGGGGGGATTTGTTTGGGGAATTGGAAATGGTTTTCAAATTCTTTGTGAAGCTGGTCTTTTGCCAGGAGCCTTATTAAAAAATAGAAACCAGAGGTTTATCAGTAAAAATATCCATCTTAAACCCATGACCAACCACTCTGCCTTAACTTCTAATATTCTTAACAGAGAAATCCCGCTTAAAATCCCAATTGCCCATGCAAATGGACGCTATTACACCGATGAGCAATCTCTTAATGAATTGATTAATAACGACCAAATTCTTTTTAAATACTGCTCTGAAGAAGGACAGATTGATCAAGATTCTAACCCCGACGGATCTATGGAAAATATAGCTGGTATTTGTAATGCCCAGCGTAATGTTTTTGGCATGATGCCTCATCCCGAACGGGCTAGTGAAGAGGCATTAGGCAATTTGGATGGAAAAATATTGTTTGAATCTTTGATCCATACCGCTACAAATTTTGTGGAGAATGTGTGAGGGGGCCTGGTGGTCTGGTGTTATAGTAGTCTGGTAGTCGGGTGGTCTGGTAATTTATTGAAATAGGTTTTATATTCTAATTACAGTGAATAAGCTTTCCATAATAATTAGCTTGGTTTTTCTAAGCTTTTTTGCATGCTCAAAATTTTCAAGAAATTGCGGCTTAAGGTTCGGTGATCCTCTACCTTCTGAAAATATAAAAGGTGTCCTGACAAAATTTGAGCTTATCGGAATAGCAGATACAACAATGGTTTTAATTAGAGGTCAAATGTTTGGTAAATATTCAAAAAGCGATCCAAAAGATCTGATGATTGGGACAAAAGGAAAAATACTGAACTTAGATTCTAATCAATCTCATGAATTCATCTCGGATATAGATGGCGAAGTTTATTTTTATGTTGAACAAGGGCTGCACAAAATCCATATGGAATATATCGGTTTCAATAAGCTAGTAATTGAAGAAGTTACCCTAATTTCAGGAGGAATTTATGAATTTGAGGTTATATTGGGGATTGGAAGAGACAGTTCCGTTTTCATACTTAATAATTGAAATGATATCATCACAACTTTTAGTCTCTATATACCAAAAGCTTGGAATCCCTATTGATATACCTGAAAATTTAGAGGGTTTAACAAAATTATATCAAGCATGGTGTTTCAATGTCCCTTTCGATAATATTCGTAAAATGTCTGCTCTTTTTAATTCTGAACCAGGGGCGCTACCAGGTGCAGAAGCAGATGATTTTTTTAACTCCTGGCTTGAGCATGGGACTGGAGGCACTTGCTGGGCAGGAAGCAATGCTTTATTTTCGTTACTTAGCAGTACAGGTTTTGAAGCACGCCGAATATCAGGGTCAATGATGGATATAGGCTTTCCTAATCACGGTAGTATTATTGTAACACTAGAAGGGAAAGAATACCTCCTTGATTCCTCTATTCTTTCCAACCATCCTATTCAAATTTATAGAGATAAAGTTCTAATTGAGGATTTTGATCCTTTAATTCACATTGAAACCGATCCAACGGAAGACATGCCCATTATCTGGTTTCGTGTTCCTAATGTGCCCTCTTTAGTGCCATGTCGATTATTGCACGATCCGGTTAATTTAGAGTATTATTTAAGTCATTATGAAAACTCCCGAACCAATAGTCCATTCAATCAAAAACTACACATACGGAAAAATTTTTCCGAAAAAATTCAAACGATCCACGGCTGCCAACAACATACAAAAACAAAAGAGGGTGTACAGGTAAAGGAACTTTCATCGCAAGAAGTTAAAAACACTCTCCTACAAGATTTCGGTATTTCTGAATTTATGGTTGAACATTGGGCTGCTTCTGGAGCATTAGAAGCCTCCATGGAACCTGGAAAGTCTTTTGGTCCTCCCCCATTTAGTATTCGACCTCCGTCTTCAAAGGAAGGCTGAAAGGATATGTCCAAGCATTATTTGAAGCTTCAAAGTGATGGTTAATAATCAAACTATTGAATTACTATCCCAAGACTACCAGACTACCAGACTACTAGACTACTATAACACCAGACTACTCTACCCCTGTTAATCTTTTATTAATCCAACCAGTAACCAGCCATCTCTTTTCACAATACCATTATATTGTAGTAATAGGCTTTTTATTTTAAGCTATTATTCAAATAAATGCACTACATGAAAAAGTTAATCACCCTACTGATGCTTTCAAGCATAGGTATGTTTTATTGGTCGTGCTCGAATAATCAAACTGACCATTCACAACAAGTAACAAAGGCCGAAACACCTGCCCCGATCAAGACAAGCACTCCAATTCCTCCATTAGAGAAAAGTGAAATTTCCAAGCATAGAATAAGCAGTAAAATATTGGGATATGACCTGCAATATTGGGTTCATCTACCGGCTGGTTATAGTTCTGAAACCAAATACCCAACACTTTATGTGACAGATGGATTATGGTATAAAAACCAGGGAGAAATGCCCGAAATTGCAGATAAATTGATGAAAGAAAAGAAAATAGAGTCCATTATCACGATTTATGTGGATGCCTTTGACCCGGATAATTCAGGCAAGAATCGACGAAATAGTCAGTTTCTATGTAATCCTAATTATGTAAAATTTTATCAAGAAGAGCTAATTCCAGAAATTGACGATCAATATTCTACCCAAGTCAGCCAATCGACCCGAGGAATGTTAGGACTTTCTTTTGGCGGATTGAATAGTATGTATTTTGGTATTCACGCCCATGATGTATTTGGTAAGATAGGCATCCAATCGCCTGCACCTCATCCTTGTCCTGATATTTATAGCGAGTACAGCAAAAGAGAAAAACTCCCAATAGATATTTATCTAAGTACAGGAACCGTCAATGATAAAAAAGAGGCTACTCGTAAATTGAAAAATATTCTGGATGAAAAAGGTTATAATTTTGAATACAAGGAAGTCCCTCAAGGACATAATTGGAGAAACTGGAAACCTCTATTGGATGATGTTTTAATACGATTTTATGGACTGTAGGTGCTGATCATTTTTGAAATTTCTTGCCTTAATTTCTTTCACGCCGCGAAAAATTAAAAGAAGTTTCAACTACCAGATCTCCATACACCAGACCACCAGGCTACTAGACTACTATAACACTGATGTTAATCTTTTATTAATCACTTTGACACAAATGTCTTTCCATTGGCAATGACTTATATTTGTGTTTTATAAAAAATGCTTGACTTATATCATCTCAAATTGAACAGCACACTATGAAAAAGTTGATGTTGCTTTTGATGTTTGCTTTACCTTTTGGGCTTTCTGCTCAAATATTGGATCCTGTAACCTGGGATTTTGAAATCAAAGAGCTAGAATCGGGGAAATATGAAGTGAAACTAAATGCTAATTTAGAGGAAGGTTGGTATATTTATTCTGCTAACCTACCATCTGATGAAGGCCCAATTCCTACTTCAATTTCATTTTCAAGCCCTGATAATATTGCTACCATCGGAAAAGTTATAGAAGAAGGGAAAAAAGTTGAAGGATTTGATGAGTTGTTTGGGATGAATGTCATTAAATTTTCTTCCAATGTTTCTTTTTCCCAAAAAATAAGTGCTAAGGAATTAGAATATCTAAAAGGAAATGTTCGCTTTATGACATGCGATCAACATAAATGCCTCCCACCAAAACAAATACCATTCGAATTACAACCAGAATAAAATTAGGACGTATTCTGTATAGATGTCTATAAAAATAATGCACATGAGGTATATTGCCATACTCCTATTCATATCATTTTTTATTCAGAGCCATGCTCAAATAATGGTGCCAGTTACCTGGTCTTCAGAAACCAAACAAGTCTCCAATAACGAGTTTGATTTGATTTTCACTGCCGCCATTGACGATGAATGGAATATCTATTCTCAATTTGTCGGTGACGGAGGCCCCATCCCCACCAGCCTTATATTTGAAAAAGGGGATCATTTTGAATTAATAGGAGAAGCCAAGGAAGAAGGGGAATTCAAAGAAGGAATGGATCCTATTTTTGAGATTAATGTCAAGAAGTTTTTCAAGAAAGCAGTCTTTACTCAAAGAGTCAAAGTCCTGGATGCAGGTACGCCAATTAAGTTGGAAATCGAGTTTATGGCCTGCGATAATGAAAAATGCTTACCCCCGACAGTCGAAGAATTTTCAATCAGCCCACAGGCAGTAGCTGTAGAATCCGAATCAGATAAAAAGGAAGGTCAGGATGCCACTCTTGAATTTCAAGTTGAAGAGCCTATCGTTTCAATGGACAATCTGGATTCCGATATTTCCATAAATCCTCCAGGAGATAATAAGTATCCAATCCAGTGGGATGGCTCACTACAAAAGTTGGACAATGGTAATTTTGTAGTCAATATCAATGCCCTGATTAAAGAAGGCTGGTACATGTATTCTCAATATCTGGAAAGTGATGACGGACCTATTGCCACGGAGGTGATTTTTGAGGAAATAGAAGGATATGAATTAATAGGAAAAACAGAGGAAGAATCTCCACAAAGAGTCAAAGAGTATGACAACTCTTTTGATATGGTGCTGATCAAGCTAAAAAAATCGGCAGTATTTTCTCAAGAAATAAAAATTGAGGAGGGGTTAAATATTTTAAAGGGAGAGGTATTTAATCAAGTCTGTGATGAGAGAAAATGTCTTACTCCTTCAGCAACATCCTTCCTTGTTGACTTTGTCAATAATAAAGTTTTAGTTGGGTCGGCCGCCGAAGCCTTTAAAGAAGATCTTGAGGTGGTTAAAGATGCGGGAACCATGGCTAGCATTTTTGGCGTTCAACAGCCAGATATTGAGAACCCACAAGGTGAATGTGGGGAAGCACCTGAAGTTATGGAGCAGAGCAGTTGGTGGCAAATTTTTGTACTGGGCTTTTTAGGAGGACTGGTAGCTTTGCTCACCCCCTGTGTGTTCCCAATGATCCCATTGACGGTTAGTTTCTTTACCAAAGCAAAAAATCAAACCCGCAGGACTGGAATTGTCAAAGCAGCCACTTACGGATTTTTTATTTTTCTGATATACTTCTTGCTCAGTGTTCCTTTTCATCTGGTGGAGAGTATTGATTCAGGAATTCTAAATACCATTTCTACCAATCCCTGGTTGAATATTGCCTTCTTCCTGATATTCTTGTTTTTTGCCTTTTCCTTTTTCGGATATTATGAACTGACCCTGCCATCCAGCTGGTCTAATCGAGCTAGTTCAGCGGAAGGCATAGGAGGTATTATAGGCATCTTTTTTATGGCCCTTACTTTAGCCTTGGTTTCTTTTTCCTGTACTGGCCCAATTTTGGGTACTCTTTTGGCAGGTGCTTTGACCGCCGATGGAGGGGCCTGGCAACTCACAATGGGAATGTCTGGATTTGGATTAGCCCTGGCACTACCCTTTGCTTTATTCGCTGCTTTCCCAGGCTGGATGAATTCATTGCCTAAATCTGGAGGATGGTTGAATACTGTAAAGGTCGTATTAGGATTTGTTGAATTGGCTCTGGCATTAAAATTCCTTTCCAATGCTGATTTGGTAAAACACTGGGGTATCTTAAAACTAGAACCATTCCTAGGACTATGGATAATTATTGCCCTAGGTTTAGGATTGTATTTGTTTGGAAAAATTAAATTCCCACACGATTCACCGATTAAAAAGTTATCTCTTACTCGAATTATTTTGGGAGCGGCCTCTATTGGTTTTGCCATCTATCTGGCCACAGGATTTATTTTTGATCAAAAAGCAAACTCATACCGCCCTTTAAAACTGTTGAGCGGATTTGCTCCTCCGGCATGCTACAGTTGGTTCCGCCCTTGTGATTGTCCTCAGGATCTCAATTGTTTTAAAGATTTAAAAGAGGGAATGGCTTTTGCCAAAAAAGTTAACAAACCAATTATTATTGACTTTACTGGCTATGCCTGTGTAAACTGTCGGAAGATGGAAGAGCATGTTTGGCCTGAGGATGTGGTTTATAAAATATTAAATGATGATTATGTTTTAGTTTCTCTCTATGTGGATGATAGAAAACCTCTGCCACAAGAAGAGCAAATTCCTGTCGAAAACTGGCGTGGCCAAAAGAAAGTATTAGAAACTTATGGTGAAAAGTGGACCCATCTACAATTCACTTATTTTAAAAATGTATCTCAACCTTACTATGTTTTGTTAAGCCCAGACGGCACACTCTTGAATAAACCGGTAGGATACACGCCAGATAAATTTGAATACGCCAACTTTCTGGAGTGCGGATTAAATTCTTTTAAGGATATGAATTTATTGGGCGAAAAATAATTGGATAAATAATTATTATGAGGCTGTCTCATCCGCCTGAGGCGGATTCGCCAGCCAATATTATTTCTTTGAGAGCATTTTTTTAAGGAAAAATGAAATTTTTCCTTAAAAAAATGCTCTCAAAAAGAAAATTATTTGGCGGATCAGAACGAGG
>JANQPA010000066.1 GCA_028285545.1 Saprospiraceae bacterium
ATCCCAGCTTCCTTCATCTACATCATTAACTGTAATTCTGGCGATTCCATCACCTCCTACACTGATGTTCAATTCATCATCACATACTGCTACAGGAGCGGTCAAATCCTTAACGTGGAATTCTTTGTATGCTTCGCCCTGTTGACAAGGAGTATTTACACTGTATATTACTTTATGTTTACCGATGGGTAATTCTGAGGCTAGCCAGCCCTCTGAAGTTTTTGAAATGGGCACATTGGCCAGTTCGTAAGCATATTTTGCTGGCTTATACGGCACACCAAATTTGTCTAATTGCTCTACCCAGGAATAAATCTTTATGGAATAATCAATTTCTCCTTCTTTACAAGATTCCACTTTAGGTGGACCAAATACCCAGCTGGCTGTACAATCGAAGGGACCAGTAGAAATCACATTTGTTTGATCGCTAAAGCCAATCTTAGAAATAATCGAGTTGCTAAGAATTTCAAAATTAGGTTCTTTTAATTCAGAGGGAAGATATGTATTTAGGCTTTCAGAATTAGTGTGATAGGATAGGTTGAGTATACCCATCAGAAGAGCGGGAAGCACAAGAACATACGCCACCTTTCTATTTTCATAGAAATTCGTCAACATGATTCAGAGATTATGATGATGTTATTAAAGTCGCCTTACGGTGGCATGGTATTTAAACAAAAATATTATTTTTTTTATAAATTATGAAAATATCTCAATTTTTCTTTGGTCCTAATTAAAAGACTATAAAAAAGTCAGGACCCCATACAAAAATTTTTAAGGGTAATTCTAGCCCTAATTGGTACCAAAATTACCCTTAAAATCCCTTTTTTGATAAAGATTTATTAAACCAAACTCCTAATTTCCGCTTTTGACTCTATTTTGTTCCTCTTCGGTGGCCGTTCTTCGACGACGGGCTGGCTTAACTTCATTATTTCCAAAATTATAAGTCATGGTAAGATTGGCTCTACGAGACTCTCTTATATTTGCTATATTAAGATTCATGGTTCCTTGATTGACATTGACATAGGTCTGGTTTTTGTTAAAAATATCCGTCACATTCAATCTTAAACTACCCTTACCTTTAAATATCTTTTTGCTGAAGCCAAAATCTAGTGACCATCGGGGCTCCAGATCGAAAATTCCCCAAATCAATTTGGATTGGTAGAATCCAGAAACTTGAGCTCTAATATCTCCTGGTAAATTAAAATTATTGGTCACATTAAGGAAGAATGAGGTTTGATCCTTATTTATAGCTTCATTTGAAAAGGGAGAATTAATTTGATTGAGGAAGCCTGAAAAATTCACTCTAGTATTCCACCATTTTGCAAAATTTACAGGTGCCGACAAGGTAATACTGTAGTTTTGAAGCCTGGCCAGGTTTTTATAGGTCTGAAAAGTAACTTTATTTTCATCATCCTGTTCAAGAACTTCTTGAATGGCATCAGTGGTGCTGCTGTAACTTAAATTAATCATGTACCTACCTTTAAAGGCATAATTAATGCCTAAGGTATTGGCAAACTCCGGTCCAAGGTTGGTATTTCCTCTTCCAAAGGTAAATTGGTCTAAAAAGTAAACAAATGGATTCAAATCCTGGTAAGTAGGTCTGTTAATTCTTCGACTATAGGAATAACTCAATTGATGGTGTTCGCCCAGGCCATGAGAAATACTCATACTAGGAAACAAACTAAAATAATCCCGCATAAACTGCTCCTGAAGGGTTACTGAATATCCTTCTGCATCTGTCATTTCCGTTCGCAAGCCCAACTGGAGATTTACCTTCTTGATTTGAGTACTAAAATTAACATAAGCAGCGTGAATGTTTTCTTCATACAGAAATTGATTAGACAGATTACTGTCATCAATCCAGATATTTTCTTCCAGTGTTTGGAACAAGATATTATTATCGGTAGAAACAAAGCTGCTTTTCAAACCAGCCTCCAAACGTGCTCCCTTACTAAAAGGGTGGGTATAATCCAACTTTAAGGCTTTAATGGTCACACCTGAAAAGTTATCGGACCTCAAAATATTAGGGCTGATAACTTCTTCTCCTGATTCATTAAAAAACAAGTTAAAATAGTCATTTTCCGCTCCTCTTTTAAAACTTGAATAATCAGCATCAAAAGTCAACTCTTTGCCTTTTTCATCGAATTGATGTTTAATATTGAAGTTGTAAGTGTAATTGTCCCAATGATCACCTCCATCACTCCCAGCCTGAACTTCATTATAGGGAGCTGAATTATCACCCGTAATCATAGTAGTATTGACAGAATTTTGATCCCAGGTGCCAGTACGCCCATTAAACAATACGCCAATCGTCGTTTTTTTGCTAATAAAATAATCCGCACCTGCTCTAAAGCGATGGCTATTGGTTTCATTTACCTGGTGGTTCAACTGATCAAAGAAGGTAATGTCTCCCTCAAAAGGTATCTCTCTAAAGATGTCCAGATCTTGAAATCGTTTATTATACCAATAACTATAACTGCCAAATAAGTTAAACTTTTTGTCTCTATAATTAAGAATCATGCTCCCATTTCTCTTTGGGAAATTCCCCATTCCAACACTAAGATTGATGCTCCCATTCAATCCTAGATTTTTGTCCTTTTTCAATTTAATATTGATTATGCCCGCATTTCCGGCAGCATCATATTTTGAGGAAGGATTATGAATTATTTCAATGGACTCAATACTGTTGGCCGGCATATTTTCCAGCATTCTGACGACCTCTTCAGTGGACATATAGGTATTCTTGCCATCAATCATGACCAGAACTCCCTGTTTTCCTTTCAAACTGATTCGATTATCCTGATCAAGGCTTATTCCAGGAGCCTTAGCCAATACTTCCAAAGCATTATTTCCAGCAGCTACAGGGCTGCTTTCTACATTCATTACCAAACGGTCGTTTTTTATCTCCATAAATGGCTTTTGCCCTTTTACAACTACCTGATCGAGTTCAACGGCAGATTGATTGATCGTCAGAATGGGTAATTTAAAGGAGGTTCTACTTGGGGAGAATTCAAAAACTTCGCTATAGGCAGCTTGCAAACCAATCATTGTAGCAGAAATTAAATAGCTACCAGCACTTACTTTTTCAAATGAATACTGCCCCAAAGAATCTGATACGTTACCCTTTATTAAAGTAGAATCTGAAGGCTTCAATAATAAAATATTGGCAAATTCAATTGGCAGTCCCTTATCATCAACAACCCTACCTGTGATAAGCGCATTATTTTGGGCAGGCAAAGTCAGGGTGAATAAAAAAAGTGATGCAAAGATTAGCGTGAAAGTTTTCATGTCTTGAATATTATTTTAATAAAGTCGGTTGTTTGATTTTATCATTCTCTATGGAAAACTAATATCGCTAACAAGACGAAGTAGGGGAAAGCAAAGGTTACAGCCTTTTTTTGCAATACGACGAACAGGTAATATAATTGGAAGAATGGGCTTTATTAAGGGATGAGTATATTAGTGTCGATATCTGACCTGCTTTAGTTTTATTCAAGTCAAATGGGATTCAATTTTTGTTAATATATGTCCAGAAAAGCAAGTACCATCTCCATTATCATTCCCACCTATAATGAGGAAGCATATATTGGTAGAACGCTATTACACCTAGCCAAATATATTCCTGATTCTGAAGTCATTGTAGTAGATGGAAATAGTGAGGATCAAACTTATGCTATTGTCCAAAACTCTTTTCCAGAGGTATTGCTGTTCAAGAGCCCTAAAAAGGGTCGCGCTCTACAAATGAATCTCGGTGCTTCGAAGGCAGGTGGTGATATTTTATTTTTTCTCCATGCAGATTCCTATCCTCCAGTAGATGCAGTCCAGCAAATCGAAAGGGTGTTCAACTCTTTAGATGTTGTTGCTGCAAGTTTTTTTATTCGATTTAATCAGGTTGGCTGGCCATATAAAATCCTTTCCCTTTTGTCCAGATGGAATACCACATTTGCTACTTACGGAGACCAGGGATTGTTAATCAGAAGTCGCATATTCAAAGAAATCGGAGGTTTTCGATCCATTCCCATATTTGAGGATTTAGAAATCCAGGGTAGACTAAGAAAAAAAGGGCCTTTTGTGAAAATCAGCAGACCAATTATTACCTCCCCCCGAAGATTCAAAAAAAAGGGCCTCCTGCGTCAATTATGTCTCAACACTTTACTAATTATTGCCTGGCGTATGGGAGCGTCTCCCTTTCGCTTATCTCATTTTTATACATATCATAAAAACAAAAGAAAAAAATGAAATTTGCTATTCTTTTCTAACTGCTTTTGATCTGGCTTTAAAAACACTTGTATTCGGATGGAATCCATACCAAGCAAACCAAAATAAAGTTACTGTTGGTATGATATCTCCGTTTGAATCTAGAATTTTAGCCGATTCAGCCTCTCGGTTATAATGGACCTCAAAAATATCTCCTTTCCATTTATCAATACCTATACCATTCTTAAGCTTTTTTAATTCTTTAAAAGGATAGGCCCTGAATTTACCATTTCGACTCAAGCCCAAAACCAATTCCTTCAGATGATATCTACTGCTGGTATCAGCAACAGGAAAAAAGAGTTTAGTATTCGAGTCATAATCACCATAGGGAGATTTTAAATAATTTCTTGAAAAACCAGTATTGTGATTAAGAACCAGCGTATTTGGATACTGGTTTTTCCATTCCCCTAAAGTAGTATTTGCCGTATGAAGCATTTCTAATTCCTGGCCTTTATAAGGGCCACTTATGGCTTTCATTAGAATCTGTGACCAAAGAGATTCTTCACCTCTGTCATATAATAAAACATCACTGTTGTAGAGTAAACCGGATACCCCAAATTCCAGATCTTTTCCCTGAATGGAGGATTTAAAAGAAATGCCACTGCCACAAAGAGGACAATAAGTTATGACTACTTTCTCTTTCCCAAACTTATCGTTTACTATTTCGTGCCAGTTTAAAATACCTATAGGATAGGCCTTTGCTATTCCATTATGAAAGACTCCAAGAACCCTTTCCTCGTCTGGGAAATAGTCATAGGATGATGCTTCTGAAAAATTGGGTTGATCAATTGAAGGAATACCATCTTTTGAAGGTCCACCATGCTTGATTTCTTGGAATGGAATTAGAGGATCTTCAACCTTGAAGCCCAAAATTGTTTTTCCCTGGGAAAAAGAGATGCTGGGAATAACAAAAACCAAACAGAAAAATAAAAACCAAATTCTTCTCATAGTACCAATTTTTCCTGTTAAGTTAAGATAAGCTGAAAAGCCTAGCTGTCCCTGAGGCGACAACTGATAATGGGTCCTTTTACCTAATAATAGTAATGGGTCCTGATTTGATTTTTTTATTGCCAAAATCCAGCCTTAGCACATAATAATAAGTACCGTCAGGAAGCGGATTTCTGGTATTTTTCAGCGTTCCCTGCCAATCGTTTTTATAAGGACTTGCTTCATAGACCAGCTCGCCCCATCGATTATAGATAAGAAGTTCATTATTGGGGAAAAGATCTGAGGAATTGGCCAATTCAGGTATGTAAAATACATCATTTATGCCATCATCATTAGGAGTGAAGCCTGTGGGAATTTCTAGATCTGGTCTTTCAATTTCAATTACTACATCAGCCACATCTTGTATGGATTCACAAGCTGGGTAAGCAAGCCGATAAGTAAAATTCACTTCCTCTGTGAAGCCATCCAAGGTATAGGTGAATGTTCCATTTTCAAACAATTGGATAAATCCCTGGTCGGGTTCTTTTTCCAAATCAAAAAGAATTTCAGCATCCTGCCAAATACTATCATTGATCAGCAAGTTCCCTGAAATCCGGATAGAATCACCTGGCATGAAAAAATAATCATCAACAGCTAAAGGAGGATCAAGAGTATAATAAACAATGGTTTTTGTAGAATTGTAATCCGGACAGTTTTCAGAGGAGAGGTACCAGGTAAATTCATTCTCGCCTAATGCTAAATCCTGCACATCTGTCTCTGAAGATTCTATTTGTTGAATAAAAGCCTGCGTATTCGTTTCCCATCTGCCCATAGCGCCATCAGGCAAATTTCCTTTTAGTTGAAAAACAGAAGAACAGCTTATTTGATTTGGTATATTCTCAACTTCTTGCTTAGAAATCTCATCAACAAGCAAATTCAGTGTAACCACACTGTCACACCCAGTGAGAGATTTAAAAGTAGCTTCATAAGTCCCTGAGGTCTCTAAACTTTGGCCATCAAACAAAAATGGTCTATTAGAGGCATTGCATACCAAAGTATCAATTATGGTAGCAGAAGTTTGACATTCAATAGTAAGCTTAATATTATGACTGAATAAGGTTAAATCCGGAACATTTGGATTACTAACTTCTACTCGGTAAATACCCGCATCCTGGGCTTGAATGTTCTCAAAGGATAATTTATTATCTGTTTTTTGTACATAAAGCTTCCCATTCTTATACCAGGTATAAATATTGGTAGAAATGGCTTCATCAATATTTAAGTCTATGGTATAATTGGAGTTTAGATCTAAAGTAACCGTGAGAGGTTCAAAAATTTTGGCTTGAGGAGCATAGACCTCCTGTTTGAGATCAAAGGAATTAAATATCTCCATGTTGGGCAGAATGTCTTCAAAGGTAAGATTATTGTCCCCAATTCTAAGCCCATGAATAGATCCCGGGTCCCAAGTTTTTATCTTGCTTAAATCAGGAAGTTCTGTGATGTTATTTTGTTCCATTGTCAAATACCTCAGATTTAAGTTGGATACATCTGGCATCACTCCACTAAAATTATTGACCTGCAGCCTTAAAGCCGTTAAGGAATTAAGCTGGTTTATGGAAGTAGGAATAGGTCCTTCTAAATTATTGTGCTCCAAAAACAATTCTTCTAAAGCCCTCATGTTGCCAATTGATTCTGGCAGCAGCCCAGAAAGTTGGTTAAAGCTAAGATTAAGACTTTTGCATGCCCTCAATTTTTGAATGGAAGTAGGAATAGATCCTTCTAATTCATTATTTTCAAAACCAAGACTCAGAATATTTTCCAAAGCAGAGATTTCTGCAGGGATTTGGCCTGACAGCTTATTATGTCCAAGGACTAAATGTTCAAGATTGGGCAATTGGAAAAGTGCAGGGGGGATTTCGCCATTTAATTTATTTCCATTTAGAGCCAGACGGAATAGGCTATCGAGCTTAGAAAGTGTTGATGGAATTTCTCCCTCAAAATTATTATTACCTAAATCTAAGTCTTCAAGTTTTCGAAGTTTGGAAAGAGAAGAAGGAATTTTACCAGACAATTGATTACTCCATAATCTTAGGACTTTAAGGTTTTCTAAATTGCCCATCGAATCAGGTAGGTTCCCACTGATTTGATTGATTGATAAAATCAAAAACTCAAGAGCATGAAGCTGCCCTAATTCATTAGGCAATTTACCCTTAATATTATTGTCAATTAAAGCAAATTCTCGTACACAGCCATTTTCATTGAGTGATATTCCTGCCCATTCAGACATGGGGCGATTCAGGTTCCAGGATACATTCCAATTCGTACCCTCGGTTGATTGGTAGACTTTTACCAAGGCCAAGGAATCGCGCCTCCTACAATTGTTCCCAATAGCAGGTCTATCTAAAGACAGAATCTTTTTCTCCTCTTTAATATGTTGAGAAGTATCCAAATTATTAAAAGATGGGTATTCAAAAGGAAAAAAAGTAATACAGTAATAAAAAAGGATGATTGACAAGTATTTTTCCATAGAATTTTAATTGGAAAACATCATCCTCCAAAACTTCAGACAGGTAATTATTTGTTTGGATAAATCAGGTGTTGTATTGGTCACTAAATACTCAAAATATGCTTATCAACAACTGCATTAGGGACAAAAAAAGGATTAAATACGCTTGTAAAATACAAAGGAATAGTCAAATGGGTTTTCTAAATCTTTTTTATAATCCTCTCTCCTACTCTCTTTCCATTCTTCACTTTTTATTTGAGGAAAAAATGTATCCCCATCAAAGGTGGCATGTACCTCTGTAATAATTAATTCGTCAGCAAGATCCATACTGGCCTCATAAATGGCAGCTCCACCCAGGATACTAACTCTTTCATAGGGTAAATTACGTGCCATTTCAACTGCATTTTGAGGTGAGGGAGCTATCATTGCATTCTTTATAGGATAATCTTTTTGTTTGCTAATGACAATAACAGCTGGGTTATCCTTGAAAATCAACTGACCATGCGGAGATTCAAATGATTTTCTACCGGTTATTAATAGGCTGTTTTCTATCTGTTGCTTAAAAAACAGCTGATCAGCAGGCAAATGCCAAACAAAATCATTTTCTTTGCCAATAACGTTATTATCTGATTTGGCAGCAATTACTACGATGCGCATTAATCTGTTTATTCTTCTATAGTTACCCCCTTCCAAAAGGCCACTCGTCCTTCAATTACCTTTGCTGCATCTTTGGTATCGGGGTAATACCAGGCTGCATCCGAATTCACTTTGCCCTCAACTTCCAGGTTGTAATAAGAAGCTGTCCCTTTCCAGTGGCAAACAGTTTGTGTTTCACTGGATTTAAAATATTCCTCTTTGATAGAATCCGCCGGAAAATATTGGTTTCCTTCAATATTGATGGTGTCATCACTTTCTGCAATAACTTGACCATTCCAAATAGCTTTCATAATCAATTCTTTTGTAAATTCACTTATTCAAAAATCTTCCCCCTTCCCCCTTCCAACTTCATAAGGCTTTTCGGATATTTCCTATACTAATATTGTGATGAGAAGTATCATAAGCAGCCTCTCCGTTTTTTATGATAATGATTTGAGGAGAATGATGGACTACTTTGAACTTTTTTGCAATTAAATTCGAAATGGGGCGATGGGCAAAAATATCTAAATAGTAAAAGTCTAATTCATCCCGGCCAAAATCCCAAGCACTTTCCAGCATGTGCTTGGCCATTGCACTTGTTCCACATCTGGTACTATGCTTAAATATCACTATACCTTTTTCAAAGGAATCCTTGATAATTTGATTTAGTTGTCCCTCATCACTAAGATTTTTCCAATCTTCATGTAAAGTTTCTTCATAGGTGCCAAAAAGGCGATCTAGGATACTCATGTCTTTAATAGTTGTTAGTTGTTAGTTGTTAGTTGAATTGATATATTTTCCTTGATAAAAAAAAAGGATTAGATATCAAATAAAAAATCAATCCTCAAGTAATCAATGTCAATTCATTAATAAAGTTGACATTGATATTGACATTGATATTGACATTGATATTGACAAAAACATAACACCACTTTATCAATATGGATTATAAAATGGATAATATTTGTCCGTTCGGCTACAGTCCCTGAACAAATTGTTTTCTTTTCATGCTTACTGCACGATAGGCATACAGGGTAATTTTATGATCTTTTGATCTTAAAATTTTTTCGGCAATAATAAAATTAAAGAACCAAACCATAGAAATATCACAACATCATAAAATCGTAGTATTGCAGAATCACAACATCACAGTATCAAAAAGGATTGACACCTGCATAGGGAATACCAGTTAATTTATGTATATCTAAATTGAAGGTACTTAGATCATTAAAGTTAAATTTTTGAATATTATCATGGCCACAAGCTCTGGCAACGACTTTAATCAGGTCATTGGTAGCGGTAAAATAATTATATAGCTGTTGAGCTGATTTGTCAATTTCCAATCTGGCACGCAAATGATCTTTCATGGTTGCAATCCCTACAGGACAATTATTGGTATTGCAGGCACGCATACCCAAACAACCAATTGCCTGGATAGCCGCATTGGATACTGCGATGGCATCAGCACCAAGCATCATGGCTTTGGCAAAATCTTCGGCAACTCTTAATCCACCAGTTATTATCAAGGTCACTTCTTTGGCTCCAACCTTATCCAGATGTTTTCTGGCTCTGGCTAGAGCAGGAATGGTAGGCACATTAATATTGTTTCTGAGAATGGTAGGTGCTGCCCCAGTTCCACCACCACGACCATCGAGGATAATGTAATCTGTTCCAACAGCTAGAGCAAAATCTATATCTGCTTCAATTCTACTGGCTGCAATTTTAAATCCTACCGGTATTCCTCCTGTTCGTTCTCTTACTTCATCTGCCATTTTTTTAAAATCCTCTACTGTTTTCATATCAGGAAAAGCTGGCGGAGAAATAGCTGCCTGCCCTACTTTAAGTCCTCTAACCTCTGCAATTTCTTTAACCACTTTATGACCAGGAAGATGCCCTCCAGTTCCGGTTTTGGCTCCTTGTCCTCCTTTAAAATGAAAGGCTTGTGCTTTTTGTACCTTTTCCCATCCAAAACCAAATTTTGCAGAAGCCAATTCATAAAAATAACGGCTGTTATTGGCTTGCTCTTCTGCAAGCATTCCTCCTTCACCTGAACAGATGCCCGTTCCTGCCAGTTCGGCACCCTTTGATAATGAAATTTTTGCTTCTCGAGATAAGGCCCCATAGGACATATCAGAAACGAAAATTGGAATATCTAACTTTAAAGGTTTTTTGGCTCCAGGGCCAATAATAACTTTTGTGGATACCGGGTGGTCATCCACCAATGGGCGATAGGCCAGCTGAGCAGGCAAAAATTGAATGTCTTCCCATTTTGGTAAGGTATTGCGATCAACTCCCATAGCAGCCGATGGGCCATGGTGACCATAATTTTTTAAACCATTTTGGGCCAACTCTTTAATATACCCGGTATAGGGTTCTGTAGACTCAGGGTGGGTATCAGCATAAGCTCCTAAATATTCATCTCTTTTAAAGGGTTGAGGATGTAATTCTTCAAAAGCTATTACGTCCGCCCGATCTACAAAAATGCTTCCTTGATGAAGGGCAGCCCTAAATTTATAAAGGTACTCTTCATTATTATATTCACTTACGCCTGTATCAATGCGATAATCCCAATGATGAACACCGCATATTAAATTGTCACGATCATCCACATGCCCATCAGCAAGCATAGCTCCACGGTGCAGACATCTGCCATATAAAACAGAAAATTCGTCCCCATAACGAATAAGCACTAAATCAGTGTTTTCCACCAGAGCATGAGTCGGCTGGCGATCTTTCAGGTTTACAAATTCAACAATTTTTACGGGATCAATTAGATCGGAATAGTCAAGTACTTTTACTTTTTCGGACATGGATGAAAACATTTATTGAATTTTTAAAATATCAGATTTTTCAAAAATAGGCCCAACCTCTAATTGTAAAGATGCTGAGCGGTATAATGCTGGGGGAACGCTAATGTCTCCCAGATAAAGCTCTCCACGTATTTCCTCTATTGAATTAGCTACCAAGCCTTTCTTTGGTAAGGCCAAGGTCAGTGTTGCGTTGGCCCGGATTACAGGCTGAAAAATGGTTCCACTTGTCAAATCTAAGCCCGAGGGAGTATCTAATGAAAGGATTGGTGTATTTTTGCGATTGGCCCAACTGATAAATTTAGCGGAATAACCACGGGGATTACCCTGAAGGCTGTATCCAATAATCCCATCAATAATTAAATCCGCCTCTAAGGCTTCTTCGGGAATTTGTTCCTCAAAAACAGGCAGGGACATGTTTTTCAAAATATTAAATTGATGGGCAGGAACGGCTTTTAAGGCGTCCTTTTTTCGTGTGGTATAGACCCTGATGTCAGCCCCCCAATTAAATAAGCGTCGAGCACAAACCATTGCTCCCCCTCCATTGCCCCCCGAACCGGCCAAAACCACGACCCTCTTACCACGAAGATCAGAAGATAAGAATCGTTCTTTTGCCAGGATGGCCAGGCAACGACCAGCATTTTCCATCATTTGAATGAGTTCAATCCGGTAGTCCTCAATCATTAATCTATCTACTTCAATCATCTGATTGGTATCCAGGTAGGGAATGGGATCAGTATAATCTGGAATAGGGTACATTAATTTTGCTATTTGAGCTCGTGTGAGGAGTAAAATTTAAACTAAAGGCAAAATACAAATTTGAATTGTCTTCAAAATGACAGCTTTGAAGTTGAAGAGAGTCCCGGAAAAAAAATCAAGAAAAAAAATCAAAAGAGTTTTTAAAAGAAACAAAATGTTTTAATTTTGAATTAAATAAAACAAATAATTCATTATGCTTGCTTTTGAATCTCAACAAATCGTTCCCATCACTTCACTAAGAGATTTGGACCCATATATGCAAATCAAGACCAAAGGAAAAGCATTTCCCATTCCTGGAGATGAATTTCATTTTGTCCAACTTGACCTAAGTAATGTAATAATTAAAAACCCTGCCACCACCTTTTTTTTACAAATCCACAAAAACACCATGGTTGATGAAGGATTTTTTGTTGGTGATGTACTAATTGTGGATCGCAAAATGGAACCAAAGACCAAATGCCTGGCTGTTGTTTATTTAGAAGGCGAATTTATTTTTTGCCGGCTTGAAATGGGCGATTGGGGAATAAGGCTTCACTTTGCCAATACAGAATTAAGTACTATCGAGGTTGAACATGGTATGGAGTTCCAAATTTGGGGTATCGTAAGAGATTTTTTACATATGGACGGAAAAATGCTGGAGTAATTTCTTTTTATGGTATTGGTAGGTATGAAATAATATGCTAAAGATTTTTTGTTAGAGAAATTTTAATCTTATAACATTTTCGACTTTTTACCATTTCCTATTAAATTACAAAAAAAAGAAATGCTAAAATATATCTGCCTTTTTCTGCTTTTAACACTAGGTTCAACAACCTTAACATCCCAGGATTTTGAAGGTCAGCTTCAAAAACTTTATAAAGAACTGGATTTAATTTTAGAACAAAAAGCTGCCGTTGACCAACGCATTGAAAGAGTCAAACTGGCTAAGATACTGCAACAAGTAAAAAAATATGCTCTTCCCAAATTAGAACCTGGAGAGGAATTAATTCATCATTCTGCTATAGCACTTGTATATGATGAAAATCACGAACAAGCCAAGTGGGTTGCTCATATGATAAGTCCTGAAATAATTACCGGAAAGGTTAGTCGCACAAATGATTTTAGAATAGATCCCAAAATTGTTAGTGGATCGGCTATTGAAAAAGATTATTTCCTTAAAACACTTAATCCTGACAGTACCTATTCTTATGATGGCTTTGGCTATGATCGAGGGCATCTTGCACCCTCCGCAGATTTTAGGTGGTCGGAACAAGCTTTGTCTGAATCTTATTTTTACTCAAATATGTCTCCTCAGTTACCAGATTTTAATAGAGAAATATGGGCAGATTTGGAAAACAGCCTAAGAGGATATGTCTTTGCCAATCCAAAAGTTAATTTGTTAGTTGTGACAGGACCTCTTCTAGAAGGAAATCTTCCAAAAGTTGAAAGGAGTGTAAATGGTCTTAGCATACCCAAAGCTTTTTGGAAGGTAGCTATAGATTTAAATAATAATCGAGGCATTGGATTTTTAATTCCTCATCAGAGGCAAGATTACCCATTAAGTACTTTCGCATTTAGTATTGATGTAATTGAAGAAAAAACAGGGATTGATTTTTTCGCCCAGCTACCTGATGACTTAGAGAATCAAATTGAACAACAATTAGAAAAAAAATTATGGTTCTCAGATTTGGCATCAGGAGATGTAGAACCTCTTGACCCGGTTAGCTTAGCTCCGAATCATTTTAACACCATCCAGGCAGCCAGATACATGAGCAAAAATGATGAAGTAGTGGTTTGTGGAACAGCAGTAAGTAGCAGGACCAGCAGAAATGGTAACATACTCATTAATCTAGATAAACAATTCCCAAATCAGATATTTACAGTTTTTATCAGAAAAGAAAACATTCCCAACTTCAGCTACGACCCTGAAAATTTTCTAAAAAACAAGATTTTAGAAATAAAAGGTAAGGTAGTCAACCTGGGAGGTACTCCTACCATCTTTGTGGAGGATGAAAACGCCATTCAGATCAGATAATTTATCCCACATAAGACAGAACGCTTTTTTGCCGGAATAAAACTGTTAAAAACTCCAAAGAAGAAACTGTATTCATTAATGAGATGTTATAATAATTGTTAATTTGAATTTAATTCGATATTTTTAGTAAGTAATCCCTTTATTATAGTCCCAAGAAAAGATATTATTTACAGTGTAGGATAATCTACAGTTTTAATTTTGGACTTTGTTTGATCATTAAAATTGAGGGATATTATGAGTGTTTTACCGCAATCCATAGACATTCTATTCAATCTTTGCATTTTGGTTGGGTTGGTTTTTGCTTTGTCCTCGTTCAAGTTAAAAAAGCTTGATCAATAATTTGGAGAGTTGACTCAAAAGCGCATTATCCAATTGAAAAACTCCAAAGGGCAACAGTTGATTTAATTTTTAAGTGGCTGTTGCTTACTATTCCCAATTTCATTTTTCTGCCGATTTAAAAACAAATAATGGAGTTTAAAAGACCATCTTTTGATGTATTCATAATTCAACACCGTGAATACCGGGATTGGTATGCCCAAAATGATTATTCATTATTTTGTTTTTGGACGTATAAGTCCCTCCTGAACTACAGAAGCAATCAACTTCCCTTCTTTACTAAAGATGTTTCCGCGCGTAAACCCTCGTGCATTGGAAGAACTTGGGCTATCAACAGCATACAGAACCCAATCATTCCAGCGAAAATCTCTATGAAACCACATGGCATGATCTAGGCTCGCCAATTGAATGTTGTTAAAAGAGGCTTCATTTCCATGTGGAAGTAAAGCAGTAGTCAGCAAATTGTAATCAGAGGCATAAGCTAAAGCCGTTTGGTGAAGGCCTCTATCATCGGGCATAGTTCCTTTTGGTCTCATCCATACGTGTCTGAATGGTTGACTTTTTCCTGGAAGTGCCGGGTTGATCAATTCTACAGGTTTAAAGTCTATAGGTCTTTCAATATTCAAGAATTTCAAGATGTTTTCAGGTAATATACCTTTAAACTTGGTAGCTATTTCTTCCCAGCTCACCAAATGTTCCGGTCCTGATACATTTGGCATATTTATATGGTGATCAAAACCTTCCTGAATCAGTTGAAAAGAAACAGCCATTAAAAAAATAGCTTTTCCTTTTTGGATGGCCATCACTCTTCGAGTTGTAAAACTCCCTCCATCTCTGATCCTATCTACTTCAAAAATAATAGGCTGGTTAATATCGCCTGGCAATATAAAATAGGCATGCAAAGAATGAACATATCGATCGTCTGGTGTGGTACGAATAGCAGCATTTAGAGCTTGTGCTAAGACCTGGCCGCCAAATACTCTTTTGCTCCCGATACTGGTACTTTGCCCTCTAAAAATATTATCCTCAATTTGTTCCAGATCCAAAAGATCAATTAATTCTTTTATTTCCTTCATAGTTTATTTGGTTCAGAAATAGGAGTACGTCAAATAAATTGAAGTATTAACTCCAGCGAAGTGCAAGGTAGCATTATTGCTATAATAATTTATACTTCGCTGGAGCTTTCAATTGAATCAATTCTTTGGTTTAAATCCTGGTCCTTTTACAAACCGACCAGGCAGGTTTCCTGTGTGTTCACCATCCTTCAAAACTTGTACCCCATTTACCCAAACATGATCTACTCCGGTACTGTATTGATGAGGCGCCTCAAAAGTAGCATGATCCTGGATTGAATTGGGATCGAATATCACCACATCGGCATAATAGCCCTCTTTTAAGAGTCCTCTTTTTTTGATTTTAAGCTTTTGGGCGGATAGATGAGTCATTTTGTAAATGGCTTCTTCCAGGGGAATTATCTTTTCATCACGAACATATTTGCCCAATAATCTGGCAAAATTGCCATAAGCTCTTGGATGAGGCTGGTATTGGAGGAATTCCCCCTCCGGTGCTATGGCACTGCCATCAGAACCAAAGGTGATATAGGGTAGTTTTATTTTTTTAACCACATTCTCTTCAGTCATAAAAAAATAAACAGTTCCTACCCTACTTCCATCTTCAATTACCAGGTCCATGGCAGTTTCTTCCGGGCTAGTTCCTCTCATTTGGGCTACTTCAGCAAGGCTTTTGCCTGTATATTTTTTCAGGTCATCGTTTTCAAAACCAACCAAAATGATATTTTCTGGCTTGCCGGAGGCAATATACATGTTTTCCCAATCCTGGGCGTCTGTTTGCATTTCTGCTTTCACCCTGGCTCTAATTTTAGGGTCCTGCAATCTTTTGGCCCACTCAGAATACCCCCCTTCTTGTACCCAAGGTGGCATAGTAGCATTCAATCCTGTTGAACCTGCAATATAGGTATACATATTTGCAGCAATATTCATTCCGGCGGCCCGGGCACTATCCAATTTGGCTATCATCAGATCCATTTTTGGCCAATTGTTTTTTCCAGCAGCTTTCAGATGATACACCTCCGCATCAATATTAGCCTCATTAGCAATTCTTATGGTTTCATCAAGGGCCTCTAATACTTTATTTCCTTCACTACGCATATGAGTGATATAACTTCCATCATATTCGCTGGCAATTTTACACAATTCAATTAATTCTTCTGTTTTTGCATAAAATGCAGGCGCATAAATGAGTGAAGCTCCTATGCCCATGGCTCCCTCTTCCATGGCTTGTCGAGCCAGAGCCTTCATATTTTCCAATTCTTCAGGAGTAGGTGGACGGTCTTCATATCCAATTTCGTGAATACGCAAAGTAGTTGCTCCGACATAAGAGGCTACATTTAATCCAACGCCATCATCCTCTAAATGCTGCAGATATTCCCCTAATGTTGTCCAGGCTTCTTCTCTCTCCGTTCCAGCTTTCATCTCTTCATTTAATGGTCCCATGGAAGTTCCCTCCCCCATTACTTCTAAAGTAACTCCTTGAGTAATATCACTCATACCTCGAGGGTCATCCAATAAGGAGTTAGTAGCCCAGCTTAACATATTAATGAAACCAGGTGTTACCGCTTTTCCATTGGCATCTATCTCTGTTTTCCCTGTAGCATTTACCAATTCTCCAACCGCAGCAATCGTATCCGCATTGATCCCCAAGGCACCCTGAATTCCCGCTTCACCAGTGCCATCATATATCATTGCATTTTTGATCAACACATCATATTCAACCGGTGGAGCACTTTGGCAAGAAGAAATAAAAACAATTAAACCAAATAAATAAACAGCATACTTTTTCATACTAATGTTTTGCTTTTGTGATCCCTTAAATTAGGAAGTCAAAAAATATTATCCTACGTTTTTTTAAAATAAATGTCTCGGTAGATGAGTAAATATGCAGATGGGCAAATATGCGGATGGACGAATATGCAGATGGGCAAATATGCAGATGGACGAATATGCGGATGGGGAGATGAGTAGATTTTCTTATTTTTAAATTGGTAACTTATTATTTTCCTGATTATTCTATCAATTTTTCAAAATGAAAAAACGACTTTGGTTTCTCTCATTTGCCATCCTCATATTTTTTAATTGGGCTTGTCAACAAGAATCCGGACCTGAAAATGAAATAGATTTAGTGCTTACTAATGGAAAAATATGGACAGGAGATGACACTCAGGCCTGGGCCTCTTGGATAGCTATAAAGGAAGATAAGATTTTGAAAATTGGGAAGGAGGGTGATAGTCCGCCCGAAGCAGCACAAACAATAGATTTGGAAGGTCAGCTTGCTGTTCCAGGCTTTAACGACTCCCATGTACATTTCGCATCAGCTGGAGCGCTCTTGCTGGGAATCAATCTTTTGGATGTCAACAATGAAGAAAAATTCCGCAAGAGAATTGAAGAAACCACTCAAAGACTCCCAAGGGGAAGTTGGATCACACGTGGTGATTGGGGTGCTTATGAAGCCTGGGGAGTAGGATCAGAAGGTAGTGAAACCAAAGACATGGTATTCACTCCACATCGAACCATGATTGATGAAATCACACCCAATCATCCGGTACTGGTAACCAGGTATGATCGTACTGAAGGACTGGCCAACGGATTGGCCCTTCAAGAATTAGGAATTGAATCCGAAAGTGGACTTCTAATAGGAGAAGAGTTATTAAATGCTTTAAAAAAAATCCCGGAAAAGTCATTCGAGCGAAGAGTTGCAGAATCAAAGAGGGCCTTAGAAGAGTGCAGAAAATGGGGAGTAACGAC
Organism: Saprospiraceae bacterium; assembly: GCA_028285545.1. Lineage (GTDB taxonomy): Bacteria > Bacteroidota > Bacteroidia > Chitinophagales > Saprospiraceae > JANQPA01. Next base: position 18,061 of record JANQPA010000066.1, read on the forward strand.
GGTTCAAGATATGTCAGATGCCAGGCAGTTGGATGTTTATAATCATTTGAAAGAAAAAGGAGAACTCACCTGCAGAGTAACTTTTAGTCCTTCCAGGCTCATCGAACATGTAAGTATGATGGAAAAAGGCTGGACTATTGACTGGGATGCAGGCGGTGGTCCGGTAGCCTCTGGTGATGATTGGATAGGGTTTGGCACTTTGAAAACACATATTGATGGTATTATGGGTGCCAGAACCGCCCGCTTTTATCAACCTTATAGTGACAATATTTTAGAAAATGCTAATTGGAGAGGCGGTTGGAGAGAGTTTTCAAAGGATATGGGGTCTTTTAAAGATATGATAATATCGGCAGATAGTGCTGGAATACAAATGAGAATACATGCAATTGGAGACCAGGCTAATTCAATTTTACTTGACATTTTGGATACTATGGATTATTACAATGGTGTTAAGGATCGAAGGTTTCGCATCGTTCATGCACAAGTAATTAGCCTCCAGGATTTTTCTCGATTCAAAGGAAGAAACATTGTTGCCGAAGTACAACCTTATCACGTTACGGATGATATGCGATGGATGGAGGAACGAATCGGGTATGATCGATGCAAAGGAGCCTATGCTTTTGCCACTTTGCGCGATAATGACTGCATTTTATCTTTTGGATCTGACTGGCCTGGAACTAATGCTTCTTATTATCCAATCAATCCTCTTATGGGCTTATATGCCGCTGTTACACGTCAGACCATAAATGGAGAACCAGAGCAAGGATGGTTTCCGGAACAAAAAATTGGTTTGGAAGAGGCTCTGAAAGCATATACCTGGGGATCTTCTTATGGTGCTTTCCAGGAAAGAGATCGCGGCACCCTTAAAGAAGGGATGCTGGCTGACCTGGCCGTTATCGATACGGATTTATTTGAAACCCAGCCTAGTGAATGGCTGGAAGCCAATATGGCAATGACCATTGTAGGAGGAAAAGTGGTTTATGAAAAATAATATTTTATACATAACTAATTTTTTAAGAAAATTAAGGTACAAAATTTTCAATTGGGTGATCCTTAATTACATTTTTTTGTTATCATTGAGATTTCATTCATTGAACTGAAAAAATTAGATATGATTTCTGAAAAAATGGCAAAAGCCTTAAATGATCAAATAGGCCTTGAAGGCTATGCTTCTTATTTATATTTATCAATGGCTTCCTGGTGCGATAAAGAAGGACTGGGAGGTTGTGCAGAATTTTTACATCGGCAATCAGCGGAGGAAAGGGATCATATGTTAAAAATATTCCATTACCTTACTGAGGTGGATCAGCATGCATTGACCCCTTCAATAAGTCAACCTCCACATGAATTTGAATCTGTTCAGGCTTTATTCAGGCAGGTATATGCGCATGAACAAAAGGTTACCCTTTCAATTAATAAGCTGGTAGCCATGGCAACATTAGATAATGACTATTCTACCATCAGCTTTTTGCAGTGGTACATTGAAGAGCAAAGAGAAGAAGAAAATCTAATGCGTACCATCCTTGACAAGATCAAGTTGATTGGCGATGGCCCCTTAAGTTTATATTATATTGACAAAGAAATAGAAGCCATAAATAATGCCGAATTAGCATCGGAAGGCAATGAGGAATAAGGCATAGATGGGAAAAAAGAAAAAAAAGAAAAAAAAGAAATGCTGCAAAAGTTATAAAAAAGGGAAGAGATGCAAGAATTGTCCAAAAGTACCCTAACTTTCTTTTTAATTAAAATCTAGAATATACCAAGCAATTTGATAATCAGAAGGTACCTTTTCCAATAGTATCCTCAAAGGCAATTTGTAAAAATTAAAGATCGTTGGTATATTGATCAATTAGAGATACACGATATAGCACGATAATGAAAATAACATTTTACGGTACCAGAGGATCCATACCTGTTTGCGACCCCAATTTTATCAAATACGGGGGAAATACCTCTAGCACACTTTTAGAGTTTGATGATGGCAACTTTTTAATTTGTGATGCTGGAACAGGTATTCGAAAATTGGGCAAAGATTTACTGAACCGTAAAGACTCCCTTCCCATTCGCCAATTGGTCATTGCATTCACCCATTTTCATTGGGACCATATCCAAGGTTTTCCCTTCTTTCGACCTGCCTATGATCCTGATTTCCGAATTGTTATTTATTCTATGGGGGTGGATCGCAGGAAACAAGACATTCCTTCGCTTTTTAAAACACAGATGCAATCTTCCTATTTTCCAGTCCCCCTGGGGAAGATGGGAGCCAAATTCAGCTTTGCCTACATGCTGGATGAAGAATTAATTTGGAAAGGTAAACAGGTTCGGGTGATCAAGCATCAGCATCCAGGTGATGCTTACAGCTTCAGGTTTGACTTGGAAAATGGGAAGTCATTCGTTTTTTGTACCGACATTGAACATGGAGAGACTATTGATCCGCGCGTTGTCGAGTTAGCGCAAAATGCAGATGTCCTGGTTCATGATGCCCAATATACCGAAGAAGAACTAAAAGTCAGGCGAGGATGGGGCCACAGCAGCTGGGAACAAGCCGTGGAAGTTGCACAAATGGCCAATGTTAAAAACCTATATCTCACCCATCATGATCCGGACCATAATGACGATTTTCTGGCTGATATGGAAGCCAAATGCCAGGCAAGATTTCCTTCCAGCCAGATGGCCAGAGATGGAATGAGCATTATTCTCTGATTAGATTATACCTAATCTTAAGATTTCACGTTAAATAATTTTGTAATTTGATTAAGTTTTAGCTAATTCAGGTTTCGAGCTGCTTATTTTTTTCATTATAATTTGCAATAATGAAATAATAATTTTTGAAGAAATTAATCTTTTCTAAACCCGTTTTAAACTGTTATTATGAAACCCTTTTTATGTTATATATTTTTTCAATTCTTCATTATTACGATTGTTGCCCAGAACCTTCCAAATCCATTTGCAAGTTATACCTTCAGTAATGGTAGTCTTAATGCTGATCTCGGCGCTGTTAATGGTTTTGCCGTCGGGAATATCTCTCCTGCTCCTGATAGATTTGGTAATGAAAATGAGGCTCTTGCATTTAGTGATGGTTCCGCCGTTTCATTTGGGGATAATTTTGATATTTTTTCCACTCCAGATGCACAATTCAGCTTTTCCTTGTGGCTAAAAAATATGGACTTAAGGACTACTAACGTTTTATTTTTATCAAAATATGGCAATAGTAATTGTGGTGAACAACAAAGGGAATTTATTTTAAGGTTCAACGATAACAGAAAAATAGAATTTCTGTTTTATAGCGAACTTGGGGTAAATATATTTAATGGATTTGAGACCATCGATACCTATAATGATACTTGCTGGCACCACATTATTGTTAATTATGACGGCAGCATTGATACAAATAATGGTTTAGATCGAGTAGAAATTTATATCGATGGAGAACTAAAAGACATTCAAAAATCTTCTGATCAGTCTGGAATGGCTACAGATATTGCCAATTCTACATCTCACTTAAGCTTAGGGACTCCTCTGAATTCTAATGGAGGTATATGTTTTTTTAATTCTTTAATAGGGCTGATGGATGATATTCATTTCTTTGATGAAACTCTTTCTTTACCTGCCGTTCAGGAACTTTATACCGCCCCTAGTCCTTCTGGAAGCCACCCCAACTTAAGTGCCAATTTTTTGGTTTCCGATTCCATTATTTGTGCAAATGAATGTTTACAAATAAATGATCAATCCTTTTTTCGATTATGTAATGGTCAGTCCTTATGGTCTTTTGATGGGGGGCTTTTGACACAAGGCACTGAAAATCAGCCCGAAACCCTTTGTTTTTCCAATCCGGGCACCTATCAAATTACACATATCGTAGGCAATGACTTTATAAAAGATACCATCGTTCAAAATATCCAGGTAATAGAAAAATTAGAAAATCTGCTCGGTTCAGATACCATCTTATGCGAGAATACTCAATTGATGATAGAGGCAAACCCAGCCGCTACAAACTATCTGTGGTCAACCGGAGCAACGACTTCCTCTATTCTCATTGACCAAGAAGGATTATACTGGTTAGAATTTCAAAATAACTCATGTGTTCAAAGAGATAGCATTATTATTTCGGGATTAAAAATACCAGATATCGATTTAGGACCAGATGAGAGAATTTGTCCCGGCGAAAACCTCACTCTGAATGCTGCATCTCCTTTGGCTACCTCTTTTCAATGGCAAGATGGCAGTACTGCTTCTAGCTTGTTGGTTGATATGGAGGGCTTATATATTGTTGAGGTTTCAAATGAGTGTGGGAGTCAAAAAGATAGTCTGCTGGTAAGCTTAATCGGTCAGGAAATAAATGTAGACCTGGGCAATGATAGGTCAATTTGTGAAAATGATACTGTAGTTTTGAACGCAAGTAATAACAATGCTCAATCTTATCTTTGGAGTAATGGTTCGACAGATCCCATATTAACCATTACCACTCCTGGGATCTATCGAGTAACTGTAAGTAATGGTTGTTTTGAAGTCATTGAAGAAGTTCTTATCAGTAATGACGAAGAATGTTGTAATCTATTTGTTCCCAATGTATTTAGCCCAAACGGAGATGGCATTAATGAAAGTTTTAGGGCTTTGACCAACTGCTCACTTCAAAGTTTTCAGCTAAAAATATTCAACCGTTGGGGTGGAATGATCTTTCAATCAAATGATGTTAATCAAGAATGGAATGGGCGTGTCAATAATCAAGTAGCTGCCCAGGGTGTTTATACCTGGATCATTACGTATAATATTGGCAATGGAGATCAATTAGAAACAGGTACCATTTCCCTGATCAGGTAATTGTATTCTTTATTTTGATCTTTAACCGTTTTGTTTGGGAAAATTAGGATCTACCCTTGTCCTGAGCAGGCAAATTCTATTTTAAAGCCCTATACATTTTCCATATACTTATACATGCTACCGGTATTAAGTAAAACTACCGATTCATTCTCCCCTATCCAGTTGCTTTCTTTTAATTCACGACAAGCCATCCAAACGGCTGCCCCTTCTGGAGAAAGTAACAAGCCTTCTATTTGAGCTATTTCTTCAATCCCCGCCTGAATTTGTTTATCGGAAATACTAACAGCTCGTCCCCTACTTTGCTCTAATACAGACATAATCATTTCATCACCAAAGGCTTTTGGAACTCTTAAGCCATTAGCGATTGTAGGTCTAGGGTCCTTAAAGGATGGAGTATAATCAATTCTTTTTTGATAAGCTTGTACAACAGGATCACAGGCATCTGACTGTACGGCTACCATCCGGGGTCGAAATCCCTTTGGAATCCATCCTAGCTGCTCCAACTCTTGAAAGGCCTTCCAAATTCCAATCAGACCGGTCCCTCCTCCTGTAGGATAAATGATAACATCAGGGAGTTCCCAAGACATTTGTTCGGCAATCTCATATCCCATAGTCTTTTTGCCTTCCAGGCGAAAGGGTTCTTTCATAGTAGAGACGTCAAACCAATCGGTCTGTTTTTCTTTTTGCATCAATTGTGCGCAATCTGCAATCGTTCCTTTTACTTCAATTACTTTGGCACCGAAAAATTCACATTCCTTCTTAAAAAGAGCTGGGGTTTGTTCGGGCATATAAACTACAGCTTTCATTCCGGCTTTTGCACAATAGGCACTCATAGCTCCGCCTGCGTTACCAGCAGTAGGGATTACACAGGTTTTAATACCAAATTCTTTGGCTTTAGAAATAGCCATTGAAAGCCCTCTCGCCTTAAATGAACCTGTTGGATTTAGAGCTTCATCTTTCAACCACAATTGTTCGAATCCAAACTTAGTCTTCAATTGATTTAGGGGTAGTAATGGGGTCATACCCTCTCCTAAACTGACAATGTTTTCATCCTTTTCAATAGGAAGAAATTCTCGATAACGCCACATGGTATTTTCTCGCCCCTCAAGGATTGAAGGTTTTAGAAAATCACCCAATTGATATTGAGCAACGAGGGGTTTATGGAGTAAAGAATAGGTTTGAACCTCATTTTTATCATATACTTGTCCTGATTTAGAACAATGAAGATGTGAATACAAAGATTTTAATGCTGGCAATGTTTCCATAGTGATCATGACTTTTGGTCAATTTTTACATTTTTCAGTTGCCAATCTGCTTAGATGCTGCCAAAATCACATACGATATTGCCCACTTTTATTAAATGTCACAAAATTGATATTTCCGAGGATCTAATCCAGCGCTCAACAATTGTCTTATGAAAAGTTAATAATCCCCCTCTTCAATACGCTTTCCGATATCGATGAGCACATTGCCGGAATATTCCACCCAATCAATCTGCCTGTTTATTTTTAAATTTTCATCAAACCAAAGCCAGATGGTAAAGGTGGGATCCCATTCCATACTAAATAAGGAGTCTTGCCAATAAAACGGGAAAAAAACACCTCTTCCTACTGCAATACTATCATTAGCTACTAAATCATCCAATCGGAAAATTTCGGGGTACTCAGGATGTTTTTTAAAGCCTGGATTAGGCCAATCATAAAAAGTTTTAAAGGCTTCAAGACTGTCTAAATGAATTTGACTAATAGCATCCTCAAATTGGAGGTCTTCAGCGTAATAAGACAAAAATTGATCCCAATCTTCTCTTTCAGCATAAGTTTGAAAATAAGCTCTGGCCTGATCTTTTATCGCTTCTGACCTTTTATTTTCTTCGGGGATACTTGTATTGCAGGAGGTTATAAAACAAATTGCTGTTAGGAATAGTAGAAAACAAAGCTTATATATTTTTGGTTTCATCCGTTTTATTCAAATTTTAAATCTATTTAAGCCTAATTTAACATTTTACTAGAATATAAAAGCATCGAGTTAATTAAATTAGATACTTAATTTTTGACAACATCCCTGTTTTATGAAACCTATACAACTCATAGCCTCATTAGCAAGTTTAAAGCTATTGATTCACGCCTTAACCAATACCAATTACCACTTCCATCGGGATGAATATCTCTACCTGGTTGAAGGGCAGCACTTAGGATGGGGATATATGGAAATTCCACCTTTTACAGCCTTTTTGGCTTCAATTGCCAATTTTTTGGGAGGCAGTGTATTTATGGTGCGCCTTTTTCCTGCCTTGGCGGGAGTGATCACTGTAATTTTAATTGGTAAATTGATTAGTGATTTAGGAGGTAAAAATTGGGCTATCGCAATTGGATGCCTAGGATTTATATTTTCGAGAGCTTACCTGCGAAGTAATACCCTCTTCCAGCCGGTGAGTTTCGATCAGTTTTTTTGGTTTTTGACTGCCTTTTTTCTGATTAAATTAGTGCTTTCCGAAAAGAAAGAATATTGGTATTATGCAGGTATGGCTATTGGATTAGGCTTTTTAACTAAGTATTCAATCGTATTTTATGCTCTGGGTTTATCACTGGCTTTATTAATAAGTCAGCACCGTAAATGGTTTTTGACAAGACATCCATATATCGCCCTTGGAATTGCTTTGTTAATAGCAGCTCCCAACATATACTGGCAGTATGCCCATAATTATCCAGTTTTGGATCACATGGAAGAATTGAGGCAAAATCAATTGGTTAATGTTAGAATAGGTGATTACTTATGGGGGCAAATAGACCGACATCTGGCAGCTTCACTGATTTGGTTAGCAGGGCTGTATTATTTACTTTTTCATAAAACTGGAAAAGCCTTTCGATTTGTTGGGATTGGCTATTTTTTGATGCTTATCATTATTGCTTTGTTAGGAGGAAAAACCTACTATACCATGGGTGCTTATGCTTCTTTATTTGTATTTGGGGGCATTTTTTTAGAAAAATGGTTAAGAAAAACCTGGATGAAAATTACCTTATTGGCAGCTATCTTTATTTTTAATAGCCTCTTCCTTCCTTATGCACTTCCTATTCTACCACTACCCCAAATGAAAAAGTATTGTGCATTCATGAAAGATAATTTTGGCATGACCAGCCCTTTATTATGGGAGGATGGCAAAATTTATGATATCCCCCAAGATTATGCAGATATGGATGGATGGATTGAAATTGTAGAAAAAGTGAGTACTCTTTACCATTCTCTACCTGAGGCCCAACAAAAAACATGTATGATTTATGGAGGTGGATATGCCCATGCAGGAGTCGTTAATTTTTATCGAAAAAAATACAAACTTCCCAAAGCCTACAGTTTCAACAGCAGTTTTATCATCTGGAATAAAGAAAATATAGTCTTTGATAATCAGATTATGATAGACGATACACGACAAACTGGATCCTCCTGGTTCGAGAATATGTTATTAGTTGACAGTATTGAGAACCCTTTAGCTAGGGATCCTGGTTGGATTTATTATCGTTCAAAGCCCAAAATCGATGTACAAAAAGCTTGGGCCGAAGAGGTTAGATCAACAAAAGAAAAATATAATTTTAAATAAAAAGGTCGGCTATTGTGAAAAATAATGCAACAGAAGCTGCCGTCATTTGTCTATATTAGGAACTATGTGGGCACTTCCAATATTTTAGAAAACCATACTCAAAAGCAGAGGTAAATTATCGATAAATGAAAGCAAGCTTTCTATTTCTAATCATCACTATTTGTTTGTTTGTTCAATTAGGATTTACTCAAAGTACCCTTACACTTTTGCCTAGAATAGAAGAAGATAGTATGATTGTCCACATCAAAAACAATGTAAGTTGTCCAATGTTTGTTGTCCTAAGTCCTAAAGAAAAGGACAGTTGGAAAGGGAAGTATTTGCCTAAATTTGTCATTCCAGCGAAGGATACCTTAAAAAATATATTTAGTTACCCCATTCTTAAACCTGAGGATTCTATAAGAACAAGAGCGGTGGATTTATTTAATTTTAAGATAACTTATGGCAATCCTGGTGGCGCAAAACCCGATGAAAATTTTCAATATACCCTTCCTTTCCAAAAAGGTTTAACTTATAAAATAATCCAGGGTTTTAACGGGAAGTTTTCTCATAATTATGATCGTTCAAGGCATGCCATAGATTTTAATATGAACATTGGAGATACCATTTGTGCGGCAAGGAGAGGAATTGTGGTAACAGCAAAGGAGGATTCAAATAAAGGAGGGAAAACTAGAAAATACCAATCTTTCAGTAATAAAATTGTTATTTACCATGAGGATGGAACCTTCGCCCACTATGCTCATTTAGTACAAAATGGTGTTTTGGTAGAGTTAGGAGATACTGTGGAGAAAGGACAAGCCATAGGTATTTCCGGAAATACAGGCTTCTCTTCTGGTCCCCATCTGCATTTTGTGGTTCGCATTCCTACAGAAGAAGGGGAAAAATCCATTCCCATCCAATTTGAAAATGTCAAATCAAAAAAATTAAGGAGATCGGGGCGAATGGTGACCCGCAAAAAGTAACAGACAAGCTAGGTTAGTAAATTATTAAGGCCCAGAATTACCACTCAATTGGAGTTTTGTCGCTCTTTACTCAAAATGCCACCTTTTTGACGGGAATTTCCTTCCAGTTGATAAATTCAATTTTTAATTTCAGGCTTACCAACGGAAACCCATAATTAAAATACCTTATTATGAACAGTCTATTAGATGCCTCTCAATCCTGGTCTTCTGGCAAAAAAATGATTTTCAGGTTCATCTTCCTTTATTTTGCGCTCTATATTTTGAATGACCCTTACCTTGGAGAATTTTTTAATATACCAAAAGCAGATTGGTATTCTTCCCTTGTTTTTGGAATATGGAAATGGTTTATGCCTATTATGGGCAATCAGATTCTTGGATTTGATTATGATATTGCAGTTGGTCCTAATGGAAGTGGAGATACCACAGCAAATTACGTAGCGGTTTTCACCTTTTTCCTCCTTTCAGTGTTGGGAACCCTACTATGGACTATTTTAGATAAAAAACGAATCAATTATAGTGTGATGTCCTTATGGTTCATTGCCGCAGTTAGATATTATTTGGCTTTTGTGTTATTAAGTTACGGCTGGGTAAAGCTAATTCAACTCCAATTTCCTTTTCCTGGCTTAATGCGTCTTTTAACTACTTATGGGGAATCTTCTCCTATGGGTCTAGCCTGGAATTTTATGGGCTATTCAGCCAGTTATAATTGGTTTACCGGATTAGGAGAAATTTTGGGAGGCCTGTTTTTATTAAGTCGAAGGACAAGCACATTTGGTGCAGCTCTTGCCTTTGGAGTCATGTTCAATGTAATGATGATCAATTTTGGCTATGATGTTCCTGTCAAGCTATTTTCTGCTCATTTAGTCCTAATGGCACTTTTCCTACTGACTATTGACGCCCCACGATTAGCCAATTTTTTCTTTTCCAACAAGGCTACCCAGGCTGTAAAATTCCCTCCCTATTTTTCCAATCCAAGGTTTAGAAAAATCTTCCTTGGCTTTAAAATCTTTCTAATAGCTTATGTTTTATTTATGAACATACAATCTGCATTAAAAGGCCAAAAATCATATGGCACTAAGAGCCCAAACCCTCCTCTTTATGGGATATATGAAGTAAAAAATACCATCATTAATGGAGATACCATCCCGGCATTGTTGACGGATAGCACTTATTGGGAACACCTCGTTTTTAATAAATATGGCAGCCTGCAGGTCAAAACTGCCACAGGTGATGTTTCGTTTTTCCAGTTAAGTGTGGACACTGTCCAGCAACGAGTAGAATTTAATCTCTTCCGTGATACAATCAACAAATCCCATTTAAATTATGTATCTGAACATGAAAAGTTTATTTTCACTGGGATTATTTCCGGAGATACCACTCACTTGGAAACACACAGAAAGGATCCAAGTGATTTTCTATTGGTAAATAGAAGTTTTCACTGGATTAATGAATACCCTTATAATCGTTAGCCGATTTTGGTTAATCGTTCTTGGTTATTGTTTTTTCCTAATAACGAATAACCAATAACGATTAACGATAACAGCTAACAGACAACTACCCTGAATGGAAGATATTTTAGACCACGAGTATACTGAAGGCGAGTTCGAATTTTTTCGTGAATTTCTTAACCTTGAGGAAGCCAGGGATATGGCCAACATCCTGGAACAATATAATATTTTATACAAATTAGAGGAGCCACGGGTCATAATTGATCAGGCCATTGTTGGTCATAGCATGCTTCCAAAAGTAATTTTAAAAATATTAACAAGAGATTTTCAAAGAGTAAATACGATTCTTGCTTCCATTATCGAAACACAAGAAATCCCCAATCAACACTACCTCCTGGATTTTTCCGACCTGGAACTTTTTGAGGTATTAAAAAAGCCAGATAACTGGAACGTGGAAGATATTACGCTTAGTAA
>JANQPA010000076.1 GCA_028285545.1 Saprospiraceae bacterium
GATAGGACAAAGCAAAAAAGTGCATTTAATATATAAACTAATTATTATGTGTAAAAAGTGTGGGTAGCGATCCGCCGCCAACACTTTTTACACAACTCCGGGCTGAAGCCCTGACACAGTTTATGTAATACTACCGTTGTTTCGCATTAACCATAAATAAGAAATGGCCCTACCTTTTCTCCCCAACCAACTGCCGAAGTTAGTTTTGTTAAATCTTCTAAGTACAACCCAGGATCATTCATTAAAAGATAGAACACCTCAGTATCTCCAATCAAATACTCTAAATGTCTTTCACCAGTAGGATTAGCATGAGTAGGATACCTGGCCAGGGAAATTTTTTCAGGAAAAATAATCTTCAACCAGGCTAGAAGAGTTAATCCAGTATGTATAGGGCGGTAAAGTTCTCTGTCCTGAACCATCAGCCGCACTCCATGACATTCTAATCCTGAATAACGATTGGAACCAGGCTTAAAATCAACAGGCTTAAAATCAGTACCCGGTATTTGAAGGTCATTTAAGCTATCTGCCAAGTCCAATGCCTTTATCCATGGTGCACCAAATTGTTGAAACGGGAAGCCTGTACCTCTCCCTTCGTTTAAATTAAGTCCTTCCATAAAACAAAGAGCTGGATAGGTCAAGAGTGTTTCAGGAAAGTTAATAGCAGGGGAGGGAGGATAAAATGGCAAACCAGAATCTGAAAAATATTGTTTTCGCTTCCATCCTTCAACAGGAATAATGATTAAATCTAAGTCTTTAAATGCCCTTTCATGTTTCCAATATTTTGCAAGCTCGCCAAGGGTCAGGCTATGCCTTATGGGAATATTCCATCGCCCAATAAATGTGCTTAAATTTTTTTCATCCAAAAAGGGCCCTTCAGCTAAATCTAAATTGCCGCTCAAAGGATTTAGACGATCCAAAATCACCAAAGGTTTTTGGGCTTCCTGACAGGCTTCCATTAGATAACTGAGAGTCCAGACGTAGGTGTAAAATCGAAGGCCGATATCTGGAAGATCGAATATTACGCCATCGATATTTTGCATCTTTTTAAGACTGGGGCCAAAAGTGGGGCCATATAAACTATATACTACTAAATTAGTTGATGCATCATGTTGATTTTCTTGTGCTTCCCCGTCCACGCCTTTTGCTGATAAGCCATGTTCAGGAGAAAAAAGACATTTTATCTTCCATTTATGATCTACTAAGGCTTTTCGCGAGGGCTTTCCCGATACTAGCCTGGCTGCATCATTGGTGACCAAACCCCAGCTCATTTTTTTTAACGAAGGTTTGGGATGATGGATTAAGGAATCAATACCATTTAAAATAGAAGACATTTAAGAAGCTGTTTAAATTTTAAGGATTGATCCAAGTTGCTTTGCAACTTGGGGTAATAGGAAAAAAGTAGAAAGTGGAAGGACAATTACCTTTATTCTTCCTTAATGGCTGATATTTTTAATGATAAGTCAAAACCTTTCTACTTTATACCTTTTACATTCTTTAATTAAATTACGCTCCAACTCGGGGTATTTAACTTTAGTTTTGAAGCTCCTTAATTCGTTGAGAATATTCTTTCCACGATTTTATTTCTGCTGCTCTATCTTCCTCCTTTTCGAAGGATCTTTTTCTGGTCATTTCCAAAGCCTCATTAATTTCCATTTGGGCCTTTCCATAAAGATGTAAGTACTCATAAATTTCAATTTTAACCCTACGGGCCCATCCATTTTCAGGATTTAATTTAATAGCTTTCTCCGCTAACTCTATAGCCTCCATTAAATTGGAATGCTGATAAAGATAATAATCTGCACCACCAGCATAATGATCAGAATTTTGGCTTTTCCCACTTATTAACTCTTTAGTAATGAATTGTTTTATTTCCTGATCAGTAGTGGTAATCACATCAAAACTAACCTGAGTATGATCCCATGAGATGTATATCCTTGCATTATTGGGAATCAGGTCGACGTCAATGGTTAAAGTTTCATAAAACCTTCCCGAATGTTTAGAGGGCACTAGCAATCGAATCACATCCTTTTCGCTATCATAGTCGTAACTGCCATATAAATTGGTATCCGTATTGAGAATTATGACCCATTCTTCAGGCTTGGGAATTGAAAATAGGGAATATTGTCCAGCGGGTATTCGCTGTCCGGCGATCTCTACCGCTTTATCAAATTTGATTTTAGTACAATAACCAGCTCCTGTTCGCCAGACCTTATTCCAGGGGACAAGGTGTCCAAAAATCTTACGCTGTCGTACAGAGGGTCTTTCGTATTCGATTTCGATTAATGTATTGCCAACTATTTGCGAAATGTTTCCTTTGGGACTTAAAGAGGGATAAGGATATTCCTCTTCCTGGGCCAATAAACTAATTCCTACTAATAATAATCCCCAGGCTAGTAAATATTTCATATGGTCTGTTTTGCTTACAAAAAAATCATGGTGCTGAAAAGTTCTGATAATTTCATTGTTTTCCCAATATTAATAGCTTGAATAACATCTCTTTTGCAACTTTATCCACCTTCATTGATCTTTTTCAGAAAAAATCACCTTGATAATCAACACCAATGGACCCGAAAAAATACCATTTAGTTAGTGTCCGGATTTTTTTGTTCATAGCTGAAATTCACTTATTCCTTGAGAGATGAAAAACTTTATTTATTTTTATTGCAACAAATTTTGACTCTCAAAACTTCCTTTTTAATCCCATAATGCTTTTCGATAATAAACAAATCTGGATGAAGGATTTTCCTGTAGTGTTTTCAGTATTAATTGCATTGCTTTTCTTTTTTTGCTTAAGCTGCAATAATCAGGAAAGCACTCAAAATGCTAATAATCCTGAGTCTAATGCGGTAGGATATATTCAGCCAACCGACACCGTCAGAATAATCCCCCCCGCCCCTATCTTTTTCAATGAAGATACCTTCAAAAGAATCATTACCACAGGTCAAAAAATTAAGCATGGCAGGCCTCTAATTACCAAGTCACAATTGGCACCTGACAGACAGTTCACTACAGAAGAAATATTTTTCAACCGAAAATCAGCCATTATCAATACACCGGGTAAAGAAGGCATCCCATTACCGAAAATTATTGACATCCCAAAAAATGGAGCAATAGTTCAATATGGAGACTCCATTTTCGCTCCTCAATCTATGCTGGCAATTAATCCTGAACCAATTACCGGAGCTACTATGGCCATCAAAGAAAGTCCCGTTTACAATATGAAGTATTTGAATGTGACTCAAGGTTTAAGCTCCTCTTATCTGTATTTTTGTGAAGAAGATTCCAGAGGCCATCTTTGGATTGGAACCTATGCAGCGGGTGTGTGTCGGTATGATGGTTCAAATATTATCAATTACACTGAGAAAGAGGGGATTGTTGAAAATACGGTGAAAGCTTTTCTGGAAGATTCAAATGGGAATCTGTGGTTTGGAACCAATGGGGGTGTCAGCAAATTTGACGGGCGTTTTTTTACCAACTTTACTACCCGAGAAGGCCTGAGTGGGAATGTGGTCCGTGTCATCCTGGAAGACTCAGAAGGGAATATATGGTTTGGAACCAATAATGGTATTTGTAAATTCAATGGAAGCAGCTTTACTCATTACACAGAAGAGCAAGGATTGCCAGGTAATGACATCTGGTCGATGACTATTAATGATAAGGGAGAGATTTGGAGTTTTGCATATGGACAGGGACTATCGCATTTTGATGGAGAAAGCTTTTTGATTTATGAGCAAACCAAAGAATTTGATTCAAGTGATATTAACTGTTTACAATTTCATGAAGATGGTACGCTTTGGGTAGGTGCTGTTAAAGAATTGATTGCTGTTAAAGAAGACTCCATCATAAAACACAGTTCCTACTTCTTTAATAACAATGAAATCTTCTGGGATATCTCTTTTGACGACCAGGATAACTTATGGATTACGTCCCTTATTGGCCTTTTCAAATTCGATGGTTCCAGGTTTACCAATATGTCCATTAGTGAAGGACTAATAGATAGAAACATTAGATCCGTTTATCTGGATAAGGAAGGAAATCTGTGGCTTACTTCGTATGGGGGGGGATTGATGAAACTAAACCCAAACCATTTTGTCAATTACTCTGAAAAGATTGGCCTTCCTTCCTCTTCGGTACAAGGTATTCATCAGGATAAAGAAAAAAACTATTGGTTCACTACCGCTGCTGGATTAGTTAAATACAATGGATTTGAATTTGCCACCTATACTTCAAAAGAAGGCTTTGTACCTAATCGGGGCATAACAATTACTGAGGATAGCGCACATAATTTATGGATCACTAATACTTCTAATACCATTGGCTTAATCAAATATGATGGCAGCCATTTTATTTACTTCGATCAGTATCAAGGTTTACCTGGAGGACCCCAGAAAGTTCTTGAAGCCAAAGATGGGAACTTGTGGATTGGTTTTATGGGAGATGGTTTGTACAAGTTTGACGGGGAAGCCTTTATCCCATACCAAGGGATAGACAAAATTCTGGATGAGGGAGTCTTCCTGATTTTTGAAAGCTCTGAGGGTACCCTGTGGGTCGGTGCATGGGAAGCTCTATTTAGTTTTAATGGTCAGTTCTTTCGTAAATACACGATGGAAAATGGTCTCCCAGATAATTTTATTAGTGCCATTGGGGAAGACCACTCAGGAAATATTTGGATTGGGACAGAAAAGGGGCTATGTAAGTTTTCAAAATCGGATCCTGAATCTGATGATTTCGATATTATTTATCGATATACTAAAGAGGGTGGACTAACCCATGATCTGGTGCATACCATTACTCAAGATCCTCGAGGGGCTCTTTGGATAGGGAGCGAAAGAGGTATCAATCAATTGTCAGTCACTGATAGTGGTAAAGAGGACCTTTACTTACTGAACACTTACTTAGCGGAAGACGGCCTAATAGGCACCGATGTTTGGCCTTCGGCAGACTACCTGGATGCCTCTGACAATATGTGGTGGGGTACGAGCAGAGGGATCATCCAGCTTGACCTAAAGACCTTGAGTCAAGACAAAAAAATGATTAAACCAGCACTTAGCCACATCAAAATAAATCAGGAATTCATTGATTTCTCCCAATTATCGGACCCCAATTTTACGCCAAAAATTCCTTCTAATAAATACCTAAGGGCTGCTGCGGAAAAAGTTTCTTCTTTTTCTTCTTTACCCAGCACTTTAACCTTACCCTACAAATTGAACCACCTTACCTTTCATTTTAATGCTAAAACCTGGACTGCTCGGCATAAAATTAAATATAGTTATCGAATGAAGGGCTTATCCAATAAATGGAGTCAGATAAGTGCTGAAAATAAAGCGGACTATCAAAATTTACCCCCTGGCAGCTATACATTTCAGTTAAAAGCAATAGGAGCCAATTCAGAATGGTCAGTGCCTTTGGAATATTCTTTCGTAGTACTTCCTCCCTGGTGGAGAAGCTGGTGGGCCTATTCTTTGTATGTCTTATTAATCGGAGGGGTGATTTTTTCTATCTATCGTTTTCAGCTTTATTATCAATTAAAAAAACAAGAAGCCGAAAACCTAAAACAAATAGATGACCTAAAAACCAAATTATATGCCAATATCACGCATGAGTTTCGCACCCCGCTAACAATCATATTGGGTATGATAGACCAGGTTGAAAAACATCCGAAAAATTGGTTAAAAGAAGGCGTTCAAATGATCAGAAGTAATGGTAAAAATCTACTCAACCTCGTTAATCAGATGTTGGAGCTCCAAAAGCTAGAATTTGGAAATCTAACAGTGGATATGCAGCAAGGCGATATCATTCCCTTACTACAGTCAATCTCGAAGCAGTTTGAGGCTTTTGCCTACAGCAGTCAACAACAGTTGGAATTCAATGCTGATGTAGAAAACCTTAATATGGATCACGATCCGGAAGTAATACTGCGGATTGTTTCTAATCTCTTGTCTAATGCCATTAAATATAGTCCTGAAAAAGGATTAATTAAGTTTTCGGTTTCCTCAGGAACTCATCCTGCAATAACGACTAATCAGTGCTTAATAATGACCATTGAGGATAAAGGGCCAGGAATTCCTCCAAATCAATTGCCTTATATTTTCGACCGCTTCTACCGGGCTGATTCGCCAACCAAAGGGACAGAAGCCGGAACAGGTATTGGACTATCACTTACGCTGGAACTTGTAAAATTGCTTGATGGGAAAATTGAAGTAAGCAGTCAGCTTGGCGAAGGTACTACCTTCCAGGTTTTTCTACCTATTACACAGCAGGCTAAACCCTTTCAGGAAGAAGATTCCTCAAAAATCCAAGCAGCCATTTTTGGAAAAAAAGGAGCGTTTAAAAAGGAATCACCCCCCGCTGATAATCTACCCGTTGCTTTAGTAGTAGAGGACAATATTGACATTGCTAAATACCTCCAGATATGCTTGCAAGGGAGTTACCAACTGGAATTTGCTCAAAATGGACAAGAAGGTATTAATAAGGCACTAGAACTAACTCCCGACATTATCATCAGTGACGTGATGATGCCAGAAAAAGATGGTTTTGAACTTTGCGATACACTAAAAGAAGATATCAGGACAAGCCATATTCCCATCATTTTGCTCACCGCCAAATCAGACGTGGCATCTCGAATCGTTGGATTAAAGCGTGGAGCTGATGACTATCTGGCCAAACCCTTTAATGAAGAAGAATTACTGATACGCATGCAAAACCTCCTGGAAATTCGCCGTAAGCTCCAGGAGAGATACCAAAATGTATATGAGCAGCCACTGCCCAAAGTAAAAACTACTAATCCAAACGTTGAAGATGCTTTTATTCTAAAACTAAAAGACATCTTTGAGGAGAAGATGATCGATCCTGAGTTTAATCTGGACGGCCTCAGCAAAGAACTCGGTCTTAGTCGCTCCAATCTCTATCGAAAAATCAAGGCCCTAACCGGCCGCTCTCCAGCTGTATATCTTCGTTCCCTACGCCTACAAAGAGCAAGGCAAATGTTATTATCCTCAGAACTTTCCGTCAAAGAAGTCGCCTATGACGTAGGCTTTTCCAATCCGTACTATTTTTCCAATAGTTATTCAGATGAATTTGGCGAAAGCCCCAGTAATACTAGGGATTCGTAGGCTTTTGACCATATAGTATATGCTTTTGAACAGATATTGTATCCCCTTTTTCGTGGATTAAATCACCTTTGTCACATACAAATCAAACACGAAATGGCCAGGCATACAATACTGTTTTTTGTGTCCATGGCTGACTACTTAACTTCTAATTTTAAGCCATGAAAAAAAGAAACGAACGTCAAATATTTCCTTCATCTGTACTTAATGTTTTTCCCATGAAAAAAACAAATACTATTCTATTAAAGCGATCTGTATGGATCCTTTCAATGCTATTAATATTAATGGTACCATTTATGATGGACCACAATTTGGACAACGAAACCAATGATGAAAATAGAGACAAGTTTATTGCCTCTTATGTCACTTTGGATGATCACAATCCTGATTACTGGAAAGCCGATGGTCCTTTTGGCAGTTACATTAGAGAATATGAGATAACTGAATTGCGAGATAAAAATTCCAAACATTTTCCTGATGCAAATGGGAATGTGGCGGTCATCAGTGGGGGTGCCATTCATTATCTGGATGAATTTGGTAAATGGCAGGAAATTGACACCCGTTTAAAAGCCTCTCAAGTGAGCGGTTATGCTTTTGAAAATACTCGCAATGGAATTAGAACCTGGTATCCTGATGAAACAGGAGAAACAATAGAAGTATCCGTTGATAATGAATTCTTATCTATCGGAGGGAATATGTCCCTGACTTGGGAAGAGGAAGATGGCAAGGTATTAAAGCGACAAACTTCTACTTTTTCCTTTCCTGAAGCAGACGGTAATAAGGTAGTCTATCATGCTTTTTTCCCCGGAGTAGATAATGAATTTGAAATAAAACCCGATGTGGTTAAAAATAAACTGATCCTAAAAAGCAGGCCCGAAGCCAAAGGAAAATATCTCATATTGAGCGAGCAAATAGATTTACCTAAAGGTTGGACCGTTAGATTGCTAGAGGGTTTATCCACTGGTAAAGTACTTGAAACTAAAGGGGGATTTGTGCTTCAGGATGAATTAGGAATGACACGCTTGCATATTCCAGCACCAGAAGTTTACAGCATTGGTGATCAGGTTCTCCCCGGAGATGAACTACCAGCCAAATGGATATTGGAGCAAAGCGGCCAGGTATTGACCTTAAATATGCAGGTGGAACAAGCTTGGCTACAGGATAAATCAAGAGAGTATCCCGTCGTTTTGGACCCCACGGTCCGTCTCTTTGGATCTAAATCTGGTTTTGTTAATGATAGTCCTGCTGCTGGAAACGATCCCAATGACGCACTTACCGGAACTATAAATGGAGACAATATCAGAGGGTGGATGCAATTTAATACGGGAAGTATCCCTGATGATTCCAGAATTGATCGAGTAAGAGGGTCATTTGAAACAGGATCACTTTTCGATGGAGGCCTTACAGTTAATGTGAGACAAGTAGCTGGTGTTTATGGTAATTATAATAGAAACCAAGCACTTGCTGTATATCAGGATATAGGAACTGGCCCTACCTATTTCAGTTTTGCATGTTTTAGAGAGGGTCAATATCCTCAAATTGAGGCATGGTTCAATTTTGGAACTCGGGCGGCCACGGATTTAAAAGGCAGGCTGAATGAAAACAAGTTTCAAATTGGGTTCGCTTATACCGGTAATGGATCTGCATGTCGAAGAGGGTGTAGCTTTGTAAGTTTTGATAAAAATCGTTCGTTATTGGAGGTTTTATATTGCGTACCTTTTAATATTAGAACACAACCCACAGATCAAACAGCCTGTAAAGATGGAGATGCGACCTTTACGGTTCGGACTAGAGGAAATAATCCGACTTCCCGGCAATGGCAATACTCCAATGATAATGGTGCTACCTGGAATAACCTGACAGATGGAGGATCAACACCAGCTATTTCAGGCGCTACTACCATAAATTTAAGTTTGTCAAATATACCTGAATCCTGGGAAGGGTATTTATTCCGATTTGGAGCAACTAATCCGTGTAGAGAGGGGATTATCTGGTCTAATGGTGCAAAGCTTGATTTCACACAAGTACCAAGTGTGGTCTCTAGTCCTCCTGAAGAAGTAATTGTTTGTGAGGGAGGTAGTACTTCTTTCAGTGGCTCTTTATCCGGTGCAACTGGTTTCCTGTGGCAAATATCTACAAATAAAGGCAAAAGTTGGAGCGACCTCAGTGATGATGCTAACTACAGCGGCGTTAGCACGACAACTTTAACCATTACGAATGCACCTGGTTCCCTTAACAGAAAGCTATTTAGACTTAAGGGCTATAATGATTGTGAAGAAAACTTTACTTTGGAGGTAGAATTATCTGTTACAGCATTACCCACTGTTTCAACCAATCCTACAGAGGCAACTACGGTAAGAGGACAAGATGCATCATTTTCAGCTAGCTTTGATAGAACAACTTCTTTAGAATGGGTGTACACTACCGATAATGGAGTTTCATGGACCGCCTTATCAGATGGAGGCGCAGAACCTATTGTATCAGGCGCAAGCACCAATACACTCAACTTGAGTAATATTCCTGTAAGTTGGGATGGCAGAGAATTTGCGCTACGTGGGTTTAAAGATAATTGTGGGCCAGTCTATACAGAACGAGCGGCCCTTTCTGTTGCCGAATGTGCTAATCCTGAGGCCATCTGCAAAAGCATTTCTGTTCAACTAGATGAAAAGAATAGTGCCTCAATCATTGCTTCAGATATAGATGGAGGAAGTACCTATGCCTGTGGGTTGAAAAACATGGAAATCAGTCAAAGTACTTTTGATTGTAGTACATTGGGAGCACAAAAAGTCACCTTAACGATCACCGATGATTTCGAAGTAACTTCCAGCTGTGAAGCCACTGTAACCGTTGAAGATAAAACCAAGCCTGTTTTGGATGGATTCCTATTGGCTAGACAAGGCCAATGCGAGGTTACAATTGATCAAGCTCCCACCGCTACTGATAATTGTGCAGGAACTATTATCGGAACTACTAATGATCCCCTTACCTACACCGAGCAAGGAACCTACACCATCTCCTGGTCTTTCGATGATGGCAATGGTAATATTCTATTGAGAAAACAACAAATAACTGTAAAGGATGAATCCAAACCTGTTCCTTTTATCCCCTCTTTGCCTACTTTTACTGGAGAATGTAGTGTAAATGTTAAGGAGATTCCTTTGGCCACGGACAACTGCGCGGGGACTATTACCGCTACCACAAATGATCCTACCTCCTATAAAGACCAGGGAACCTACACCATCACCTGGAATTTTGATGATGGCAATGGCAATGTGGAAACACAAACACAAACGGTGATCATTGATGATGTGACTAAGCCTGTTCCAGATCTAAGTTCTTTACCAGATATTAAAGCTGAATGTTCTGTGGACGTTTCTTCTGCCCCTACAGCTACCGATAACTGCGAAGGTACTATAATAGGCACTACCAATGATCCCCTGTCCTATAGCTCCCAGGGAACTCACATCATCACCTGGACTTTCGATGATGGCAATGGAAATACTTCCACTCAAACTCAAACGGTAATTATTGATGATGTCACTGCTCCTGTTCCTGATGTGACTACCCTTCCTACCATCAATGGAAATTGTGAGGCTGGTCTGGAACCTCCTTTTGCTACCGATAATTGTGCCGGTCAGGTTATCGGCTCCACTTCTGATCCACTCTATTTTGACAAAGAAGGGATCTATACCGTTACCTGGATCTATGATGATGGCAATGGCAACACCTCCAGTCAAGAGCAAACCATTGTCATTGAAGATGACATCGCTCCGGTTCCTGATCGGAATAATCTGCCAACCCTTAGGGCTCAGTGTGGGTTAACCGTTTCTACAAAACCAACGGCTACTGATCGCTGTGCTGGAACCATTGTTGGAACGACTTCTGATCCTTTGACATATAACAGCCAAGGTATCCACCTCATCACCTGGATCTATGATGATGGCAATGGTAATACTTCTTCTCAAACTCAGAGGGTTGTTATCCGGGATACCAAAGCTCCCGTGCCCGATCAAACCGGTCTGCCTACTTTGACTGGATCTTGCTCGGTCATGATCACCAATTTCCCTACCGCTACTGATAATTGTGCAGGAAAGGTTACGGCTACTACCGACAGTCCACTGGAGTTTGATCAGGAAGGAACCTTTGCCATACTTTGGAATTACGATGATGGAAAAGGAAACATCAGCACACAAACTCAGTGGGTGATTGTAGGTGGGGCTGTTGCTCCAAATGCCCGATGTAAAGACATTTCCGTAGCACTAGGATCCGCTGATAAAGTTAGCATTGATGCATCAGATATTGACAATGGATCTTTTGATGATTGTAGTTTAGTTACGCTGCTGATTAGTCATGCAGGTGGTTCTATTTTTGGTACTGGCCTTCCCCCTGCCCCAAGCATGGCTATTCATTGTGTGAATGGTAAAGAGCAAAACCTATTGCTTTCGGTGAGCAATGAAAAAGGCAATACAGCTTATTGTCAAGCCAAGGTTACCCTACAAGGAACAGACTCGGATAATGATGGAATCTTAGACAGTTGCGACAACTGCCCGGATACCTACAATCCGGATCAAAAGGACAGCAATAATAATGGCAAAGGAGATGCCTGTGAAGAGAGCTCAAATCCTGACCCAAACCCAGGAGGATGGGGAGGATGGAGTTTGAAAAAGCAAGGTGATGATCAAGAGAACATCATCACTGAACTAAAAGCTTTTCCTAATCCATTCCAGGAAGAGATCAATTTGAGTTTCAATTTGAGTCAGGAAGAAAAAACTACTGTTGAGATTTTCAACATGCAGGGGCAAAGAGTGCATACCCTATTATCAGAAATAGCACCAAAAGGAGAGCACCGAGTCTTATGGGATGGAACCGATCAGAATGGGACCTCATTGCCTTCGGGGATGTATTTGATTCGATTGAGGGCAGGAAAGGCTTTGATTAATGAGAAAGTTTTACTGCAACGGTAGAAGTACGATGGATGTAGGTCGATGTATGCTTCCTAGCGGTCGCAATACACGGCCTACGGCCATTAATCCGAATACCGATAAGGTTCAGGCATGTCCTAACTTCAACAGGTATGATAAAACGGATAAAACCTTTAGTTGAGCCTTCCAAAATATAATCATTACAGGAGCTGTTGAGGAGCAGGATATGTACCGAGAACTGAGGGATTTTGTTCAAACAAGCAGAAACTGCCCGAACTTATGTTCGAAAAGTGTATAATTCTTCAACATGGACGATTTCCTAGCCGACGGTGAGATTATGGGGAGTAAAATTAAATCTCCTATTGTCCTATACTCAGCCTAGGCTTATAACCTGTAATTATTTGTACCAAATGATGTTCTAAGTGAAAAATATAATCCTCAATTAAATAGGATAAAGAAGAAGGTTCTCCTTCTGGAATTCTTTTCATGGCAATTTGGTGATAGTTATGTATAGAAGTTCTCTTTTCCAATAAATCTTGAGGAATGGTATCTATTAAAAAACTCAAATGTTGGTTAGCAGCAAACCAGGTGTTAATGACTTCCTCTTTTTGGCGTTGTTGGTATTGATTTTTTTGAACCCAAGCTACCTGATCATAGCCATTAAAAATTAAATTTTCTTGTTCCCCCGCTCTGGCAAACCGCTGATGATTATTATAGGCAGAATCAATAAGATGGCCAAGAATCTCTTTTTTTGACCATTTAGATGGTGCCGGTTTGTTATTAAATTGCTCCTCCGCTATTGCCTGTAAACCAGGAAGAGCCTGGGATATTATTTTTCTAAGGGTGTTTGAGTATTTATTCATTTAAGTATTTTTTTAAAAAGATTATGCCTTCGCTCACACCTCTATCCCCTATAAGGGAAATCCAATGGTATATTTTGGTTTTTAATTCAAAATTCATTCATTCAAAATTTAAAATTATTTATTTCCCCAATACCCCAATACCCCAATACCCCAATACCCCAATACCCCAATCACTCCACCACAATTCCATATTTATCCAACAAGCCCATGACTCCCTCTAATGAAAATTTAGCTCCCTTAAGACGATTTAATTCCGGATCAATCCTAAAATTGAAAGCAGTCCTGAAATCTGCTTTTTCTAAATTGGTTTTTTCAAAAACGGAGTTGCTAAGATCCGTATTCGAAAACTGGGCATTAGAAAGATTGGCCTGGGCAAAGTCAACTTCTTGTAAACTACATTGATTAAAGGTAATGTTTTGCAAACCTACTCCAACAAAAGAAGAAAGGTTAAGCAAACACTGGTCAAAATCTACTGAGAAAACCAATTGGTAAGAGTCTTCAAAATGTAAGCCCAGCATTTTACAATTGTTGAAGCGAACCTCTCGAAAAGCAGTTTTATGGAGCTGCACCATACTCAAATCACATTCGTGAAAGGAGCAATCGATAAACTTTATTTCTGATAAGTCTGAATTTGAAAAATTGCAATTGGAAAAACTACAATTTTCATACTCTCCTGTTTGAAGAAATGATTCAGAGTAATCTTTTTCATTAAAAACCTCACCTTCAATATAAATCATGTTGTAGATCTTTTCGGTTTGTGGGACAAAAATAAGGCAGAAAGAAATAGGTAGCAGCCTAAGGCAGCCAGAAAAAGTAGAAGGTAGAAAGATTTTAAGGGAGGGGTGAAAATTAGCTGAAATTTATTAGGATGGATTTTATTTCAAGTCATGATTATTTAAACTATTTGGGTAAAATTTAAGTCACTAGTATTGAGAGGATTTCCTCAAGCATTGGGAATGAATTATTTGACTAAATACTGATTGATGATCCAATTAACACCATATATCCAGATTAGAGAATCTACTTTTGAAATTATTATTGCCAAAAATGGAGAAATACACTCTATCAAATTAGAACCTCAAATTTTTCAGATTCTCTTGCTTTTAGTGGAAGCCAAGGGAGAATTACTTGAAAAAGAAATTTTTATTGACGAAATCTGGGAAGGGAATTGTTTAATTGGGAAAGAAGGTCTAACCAAAAATATTTACAAGCTGCGATCCATTTTAAAAAAGCATCAGCTGGATTCCATTTTGACCATCGAAACCATCCCCAAAAAAGGATATCGCCTTTCCATTCATCGAACTAAAATCGCTCCATATCAAACCTATAAAAAGTTTGCCCCTATAGGATTAATAGCTGCGGTAATAATTGCTTGTTTTTTCATTTTTCAAAAAAAAGAAGTTGAGGAGTATAAAAAACCTCCACTGTTAATTTATGATGAAAATCAGGATACGATAATTCAACTGGGACCAAATAAAGTCCATATTATCCGGAGGGATTCTACTGGAAAAATTATTCGATTGGATAGTTTGTGATGAATAAATCCTTTATTTCGATAAAAGATTTTGGTATAATTCCAAGGCACTACGCTCTACCCAACACTCCACCAGTCGATTATTTTTAATGGTCCAAATAGCTATCCCTGTGAAAGAAACCTCCTGACCATCAGCAGGAAGATCAAAAATGCCATTATTCCGACCACTACAAATCCAACGGGAGACCACTTTATTTTGCTCGGAATTATTAAAAATATCGATACTCTGCGTTTTGGCATCTAGAAGTACCTCTTGAAAAGACCTGACCCAGGATTTAAATGCCTCCCTTCCTTCGATAGTCTTTCCAGCTGAATGGATGTTATAATCTTCTGTCATCAATTCATCAATGGCATCAAGATTATGAGGAGGATGCCATACCTGATCAAAAAATTCTAAAACCAATTGTTCTGCTAAGCTTCTTTCGTATTTGCTAGATTCTTTTTTCATAGATTCCTTCCTTATAAATTCAAAGGGATTTTTAATGAGATGGAAGCTTTTAAAAATGCAATGATTAATGGATGCGGAAATTCAAAGCTAGAATTATCTTGAGGTACAAATATGGTTGTTTCATTTATTTTTTAATTGTTCTAATGCTGAGAAGGCTTCATTTTCTTCAGCATTGGTATATTTTTCTGTAGAAATTTTATAATTCTGAATTGCTGACTTTTTGTTTCCGACTTTAAGATAGGCTTCTGCCAATAGATTATAATTCAAATAAAAATGACTGTTTTCCTGAATGTTTAGCTCAAATATTTCAATGGCCTCTTGAATTTTTGTTGCTTCCATTAATTTTATTCCGGCTTCACGCAAACCATTCCTGTTGGCACTTCTCAGGTTGTACTGGTAATAATTTTTTTGGGCACTTTTTAGTTCCCGATACAAAGCTATGGCTTCTTTTGCCCCTTTTTCTAAAGCGATATTAAAAATTAATTCACCATAGTCCTTCTTCGCTTTATTTAAATTAGGTTTCTTATCTAACACATTTTTTAAATATTCAGTTGATACCGCCACAATGACATCCTTTCCAGTGGTATTATCTTTGGTGCTGGATGATAATATTCCTATTAGATTTCCTTCTGCATCAATTACAGGTGATCCGCTGGAGCCGCCGATGTTTTCTTCTGATACTTTCTCAATTAGCAAGTCCATACCTTCTTTTCTTAAAATTTTACTTTCTGTAATGGTGCAATCAGGATTACTATAAGCGCAACTTAAAACATAAACCTTTTCCCCTACCTGAACGGGAGAATATCGAGGTTTCAAAGCTTGGATGTTGCCAGTGATATTTTTTACTGAAAAAAGAAGCCAATCTCTTTCTAAAATGCTGGATTGTGGACCTTGAAGAACCTCTTCTGGATCTTCATTGATTAATTGATCTATATGTACACTATTTTCAGAGCTGTCTTTTGTAGTCATCAGCCATTCTTGCAGGTCTTCATTGATCATTACTGCATTTGAATTTTTATTCGCTGCTATCCACAATACATGTTTGGCAGTAGCTGCCAGCAATTCCCCCTCATTATCTATTAAAAACCCGGTGCCTGCATATTCAAAAGAAGAATGGATGTATTGATCTCCATTCTTATACTTTACCTTGTTGATTAAGGCTATTGGAGGCCAATCTTCTGGACTTAATTCCACCCAGGGTATATTTTTTTGTGAACAGCTGCTCAAAAAAACTAGACTTAATAAGAAAGCCAATTGTTTCATCTTTAATAAGAAATTTTAAAATGATCAAATATCTGGCAAACCTATTAAAGTGTTTAAATAGTAACTATTCCCAATTGTAAAATGATGTAAAGGATATGTAAATTGAAGCTACTTAGGTTCAAAAATCAGATATACAGCTGTACTATCTCCAATATTTAATACCTCATGCCATTCTGTGCCTTCACTAAAAAAATGACTGCCAGTTACTAGTTTTACTTCACGAACTCCGTTCTGATCTTTAATTCTGAAAGTACCTCCACTAAGCGCATAACCAAAGTGCAGAGAGTGATAATGTCTCTCATGACCTACACCAGGCTCAAAAGTGCACTTTAAAACTCGAAGGTGTTTATTGTCTTCCAGTAATTCACAAACTTTTTCATTTTTCCAGCCTGCTGCTAGTGGATCGGGAAGTTGTTGCTTTGTTTTACATCCTGACAAAAGGCTTTGGATAAGCAGGAAGAGGAATAGATTTAAAATGAGGCTTCTCATGACATTTATTTTTGACATTGATACC
Source organism: Saprospiraceae bacterium (assembly GCA_028285545.1). Classification (GTDB taxonomy): domain Bacteria; phylum Bacteroidota; class Bacteroidia; order Chitinophagales; family Saprospiraceae; genus JANQPA01. Next base: position 16,654 of record JANQPA010000076.1, read on the forward strand.
TGGTCGCATATAATAAACAATCCAGAGGAATGGTATTGGGGCCAAAATGATGGATAATCAATTCAACCATCCTGGCATAAATGTTTTTTTGCTGAAATTTATTTTCAAAAAATTGGCGAATACTGGCCAAAGATAGGATTAGATGAGCAATTTGTGCGGGCCTAATAATGATTTGATCCCTTTTTTTGACCTGTAGCTGTTTTTTGATAAAAGAGCTGGAAAAATCGTCAAAGTTGATTTCATGATCATAATCACTGATCAATAAGTTGTTTTCTACTCCCAGAGCGCCCAACATCTTTTCCAAAATAATCTCAAAGTCATAGATTAAAATAACCCCTTCATTTTTTAAAACACGAATAGTTTCTTTGAAAAGGTTCGATGATTTTGCATAAAAAAGAGAGCCTGCAAAAGTAATAATACCGAAGGTGTTATCCTCAAAATTTAGCTTTTCTCCTTTCTGTAAATAGTATTCAATACAGGGATGAGTAATGGCTTTATCCAACATATCCTGACTTGGTTCCAGGCCTATTACCTTCTCACAATATTGTTTTAAACTAAGGGCAGACTGGCCAGTACCACAGCCAATATCCAGTCCTTTACTAAATGTTGTATCTTTTTCTAATTGATCCTTTAGGATAAGCTCATGTAAAGGAGGACGGTAAAGCCTATAATGTTTAGCGGTGCCGCTATCGTAATCATCAATCATAGTAGTGGTTATTAAATTCTGCTAACATTTGTTATTTTACTTTTCGCTTCCCTGGAAAAGTTGTTGGGGCCAGCAAATTAGGTCTTCAGCACTAAAGGAGGCCCGCGCTTAAAATATCTATTTTAATCAAAAGCAAAAAATCAAAAGCTGCCATGTCCAAACGCCCTGTATTTTCCTCCTCAATGGCTACTGTTTTAACTATGATTGGTGTGGCAGTAGGTTTGGGTAATGTCTGGCGGTTTCCTTATATGATGGGGCGTTATGGGGGAAGTGCATTTTTACTGGTGTATTTACTTTTTACCATCATTTTTGCAACACCCGCTTTGATGGGGGAAATAGCCCTGGGGAGAGAGACCAAAGAAGGGCCAATCGGGGCTTTTAGTAAAGCTCTTGGCAAAAAATGGGGACGAGGGATAGGCTACATTTTATTACTTACCATCATGATGGCCAGTTCTTATTATGTAGTGGTAATTGCTAATGTGGTCTATACGGCCTTCTATGCTATGGTTTATGGTTTTGAGGGAGGCAATATTGCAGGGTATGAAGCTCAACTAAATAATGGATGGTTACAATTTGCAATTGCGGTGGCCATTTTTTCTACTTGTTTATTGATTATTTACAGGGGTTTAAATAAGGGGATTGAATTGGTCAGCAAAATATTTGTGCCTTTTTTTTTACTAGCTATTCTATACTTAATCTATACAGCCTTTTCTTTAGAGGGCGCTCCTCAGTATTTTCAGGAATTTTTAAAACCAGACTTTTCTTCCCTTACTGCCACCAATATTTTTGCTGCCCTGGGCCAGGCCTTTTATTCACTTGGACTGGGAGGGACCTTTATGCTTGTTTATGGAAGCTACCTCAAGGATAACCAGAATATTCCTAAAACTGCCTTTTTAACTAATATAGGTGATGTAGGAGCTGCTTTATTGGCGTCTCTTTTTATTGTGCCAACGGTATTAGTTTTTGGTGTCGACATAACCTCCGGACCTCGGTTGATCTTTTCTACTCTTCCTCATTTATTTGGTGAGATGGGAGGAGGACAATGGGTTGGTCTGCTTTTTATGTTAGCCCTTAGTTTGGTGGCTATGCTTTCCTTAATCGGAGCATTTGAAGTAGCAGCAAATGAAATTATAGCCATCAGTAAGCAGAAATGGAGCCGAAAAAAGACAATTATTATAGTTGGTTTGATACAATTTATCTTGGTCCTCCCTTCTGCATTAAACCCCAATCTAATCGGTGTGTTGGATCTGGTATTTGGTTCTGGGATGCAAGTCATTGGAAGTGGTCTGGCTTTGATTGCCTTGAGTTGGGGAATGGGGAAAATGAAAGTGTTAGGGCAAGTGTTTGGTGGAGTATCTAGTCCTATCTCACAATTTTATTTTCATTGGATCCGATGGGTTGTTCCTGCCGTTTTACTAATTGTTTTAATTGGCTATATTTATAGTTCTTTGATCTAAGTTCCGTGTTACTAGGTTCCATGTTCCGCGTATAGTATTGCTGAAGTATGGGGATTTCTGTTATTTGAAGCTTGTTTAGCACGCAAATTCCGCAAATATCGCAGATGAATTTTGGCGGAATCTGCGTGAGAAAAAAACTCAAATAAGTAACTATACCTCAAGTCAAAAAAAAACAAAAACACGGAACTCATAACCCGGAACTCGGAACTCAAGAAAGACTAATTACAAACAACAAAACCACAAACCTATGTCAAAAGAGCAAGAAGATGGCATTAAAGCAGTTAACCAGGATTTTCGACAATATGATCAGGTTAATAAAGAACAGACTTATCGATTAGTGGAAGATGGCTCCTCGGATGAATTTGATAATGAATATCAGATTCGAACTTGCGATATGAGCTTGTTTTTTGAAGGAGGGGAAGAAGGCAAAAAACAGTTTGCTCAAGACCTCGGTGAAGCCCTGGAGGGGATAGGTTTTGCTATTTTGAGTGGGCATGGAGTGGACCCAGAATTATACCCTAAAGCTCAGCAGAAGATTGCGGATCTATTTGAAAATACCACTTATGATGAAAGGATAGTTTTTGAAGCAGAGCGACATGGATCTGTCAATCAAGGGTATTTTCCTATGAAAACAACCACCATCATTCATCCTGATCTGGTTGAAGGTTGGGTCTTTTGCAGAAGAGCTTTTGACCTGGACGGAGATCCCAATTTTCAAGAAAAAGATTATTGGCCAAAGCCCAATTACGAGCCATTCTTCCGTAAAGTTGTCAAGTCTCATGAAGCCTTGATCCAACCCATTATGCAGAGTATATTGACCTATCTTGGTTGTGATCCTCATCTATATGATAAAAAAATGGAAGCTACTAATTTTGGATTTCGCCTCAATTATTATCCTCCTATTAAAGCAGAGGATGATGCCAGCGGTGCCGGCCGAATGTTGGGACACGAAGATGTAGACCTCTTTACCATTCTGCCTGCCCAGGAAGTAGAAGGACTCCAGGTCTTGAACCGGGAAAATGGTAAATGGATTCGCCTCAACCCAGAGCCTGGAACCATTATTCTCAACACAGGAGATTATATGCAACGCATTACCAATGATCGACTACCTTCTACTACTCATAGGGTGAGTAAACCGCAGGATAAAATTATTTTTAATAAACCTAGAATTACTTTCCCAATGGCTGTTTATGTATGGGAAGATGAAATTTTGGAAGTATTGCCAGGCTTGGGAGAACCTAAATATGAACCTATTTCTGCTTTGAAATTCCATACCAATATTACCAGTAAATATTATGGTGACGATTATGCTTCAGAAGTAAAAAGTTAAGCAGGGCGGTAAATTGCCCTTGGGTAGTCTAGAATATTTACAGTTTCTTTGCTTAGTTCTCTTAAGGCATCTTTAGCAATCCACTGAGCTGCCTTATGCTCAACAGATAAAATTTCTTTAGAGACCTGAATGGCTTGCCTGTTCAGGTCTCTATTTCTTTTACCGATACTTCTCAATGCCCAGTTAACTGCTTTTTTTACATAAATTCTATTGTCTCTCACTTCTCTTTTTATGATGGGGAAAAAGTTTTCAAAAAAATCATTGGGAGCTTTTTTATCAGCCATGCAGTAGGCAGCCATAATTACGAAGCCTGCTCTTTTTTCAAATTCTTTCTCCCTTTGGGTCCATTCTATAATTTTAGGTAGGGCCAAATGACTTTTTGCGAATATGGTCATGCAAAAGGAATCGCAAATTTCCCAGTTGTCAAAGTAAGTGACCCATTTTTCCATTAATTCTTCGCTGAGGTTTTTAGGGTTAAAAATCTTGCTGCATAGAATTTTGCCTTCATAAATACCACTGTCAAATAATTGAAGTGCTAAGTCATCATTAGGCCCAGTTTCTTTAGCCAACTCTTTTAGATCTTTAATATAAACACCAAGGGCATTTTTAGAGGTTACCCCAAATTTTTTCTCCTTAAACAAGACTTTTTCGGGATTACTGAGCTCATGAAGCCTGGATATAATTTGCGAATAGGTCATATCGTAATCACTTTGCTGTTAAAGATGATTTTTTAAGTCAATTTGTTTTTGAATCCTTTGACCTTTTGTAGGGTCAGTATAGCCAGTTATAGCGGCAGAGCCGCGAAATAACCTTGCCTGAGACGCAAGTCTCAGGACTAAAATGTCATATGGCCAAGCTGCAGCGCAGCGATACAAAGGAAACAAGCAAATTATCTTTTCCCTAAATCTAATGTCTATATTTTAATCCTTAGACTACCGTTGGAATCCTTTATAATCTATCCAGTCAAAATCAGCATAATCATTGCTTTCCTGACCATTACTGGTAGCATATAATCCTAAATAAGCTCCAGTATATCCTTTACTCAATATCAGATTAGAAGGGGTTTCTTTAAATCGTGAAAAAGGTGCATCCCTTTTAAATTTATAATGAAAAAAGTAAGACTGATCTTTTGATGTTACTTTTAAAAAAATCTGTTGATCATATTCTTCCAGGATTAAGGCTTTTAAAACTTCAGGTGCTTTGCCTGGAATAGCCTGTGTTAATTGTAACTGGATCTTGCCATTGATTTTTTTCACGGTAAAATTAAGGTAGTTATCATCTTTTTGGAAAAGGCTCATCCCCGCTTCAGAACCATTATTTTGGGGAGAAAAATCCATGCTTATCGAATATTCAAAATCGCTTTCTTTCTGGCGCACTCCCAAAAGAGAACAGGAAGTTCTTTCTTTTATGTTGTCGGGATGGGCATTTATGCGGAGAAATCCTTTTCGATCAGTTAGAGAATAAACTCCTGGCCTGGGTACTCGTCGGAAATTCCATTCCAGATTAAGAGAAGAGGCATCAAAATTATCAGTAAAACTTATGTTTTGATATTGCGGTTTGGAAGGAAAAGGTAGAGGCGTATGCCTTTCCACCCGACCTGTTAAGGGAGCTACAACAGGCCACTCATGCTTAACCTCCTTCCACTCATAAGGTTCTCTTTCCCATTTTACGGGTAGGAGATGTGTTTCTCGCCCCATATTGGATCCTCGTTCTTCATCTCCCCGAATGCCTAGGGCTACCATGTACCATCTTCCATCAGGTAGTTCTATCAAATCCGCATGCCCCGTGCTGTTCACCCAATTGTCGTAAGATAATTGCCGAGTTGTTAATATTGGGTTTCTGGCATTAGAAAGATAGGGACCTGTGATATCATCGCTTACGGCAATCATTACAGCATGATCAAAGCCGGTACCTCCTTCTGCCACCATTAGATAATATCTTCCATTTCTTTTGTACATATGGGGCCCTTCTACCCAGGTGCCTCCACAAGCGCCACGCCATAAAGCAATTCGGTCTCCCACTAAACGCCAATTTTCTAAATCAATTTCCTGGAGCCATATTTCCCCTTCTCCGGAGAAGTTGGGATTTTCAGGAGAACGAGTACCTACATACCAAACTTTTTCATCTTCATCGAAAAATATATCAGGATCGATACCGGGTGCACCCTCCAGGACATGGGGTTCAGACCAGGGCCCTTTAATATCCTTTGCAGTGATTATAAAGTTGACAAAATCTGTTGTATTGCTTTCTTGATGATAATAAACATTAGTAGTAATAATATAAAATAAACCCTGATGATAACGCATAGTAGGTGCGTGGATGCCCCCATTGGAATTCACATCAACTAAATTGACAACTCCATTAACTTGATTTTCCCTATGCAAACCATAGCCTACCAATTCCCAATTGACCAGATCTTTACTATGATGAATAGGTAAGCCAGGGAAATATTCAAAAGAAGAATTGACAATGTAATAGTCATCACCTACTCTGCAAATGGAAGGATCGGGGTAGCCTCCCGGAATTATAGGATTGGTAAAGGTTTTTTCTTGTGCTGATAGGGAAATGCTCAGCAGTAAAAAAACAATAAACAGATTTCTCATTACTTCAGATCTTTATCGAAAAAAAAGGAATTTTAGTTGTTAAGGATGCCAGTATAAATCATCATCCCAAGCGTTACCAGAAAAATAGCACTTAGAAAAAGGTTGCCTACCGTTTGGAATCTTCCTAAAATCACTTTCACAATTAAAAATAATATCAAAAAGAAAAAGGAGGTGTAAATTAACATCGCTATCCAAGATCCTAAATCATTAATCCAGGCAAAATTATAGTTTCCTTCATCAATAAAAGCTAGAAAAAGGGTGAGTATCAGCGCTGTTGCTACTATTAGCGGATAGTTGTTGTCTTTTTTCATTTCTTTACGGTTTGTTATGAAAATAAATTCTTTTATTTATTAGATCCTTTTATTTGAAAATCTGTGGTATTGGATAGTAGTAAAGAACCTTGTTGCATGGAAGAACAAAGTTTGGAAAATCTTCTGTAAACAATAAAAATTAGATTAAGCAGAGGATTATTATGCTTGGAAAGATAAGCCTTTGCGGACCAACAGCTTACCAATCCCTACATTTCATTTCGGGCTTAGTAATCTAGTATCAAACAAAATTTTATATATCCATGCAACAACGCCGAAGTATATAGAAGTAGTTTGAAAAAAGCAAAGCTAATTACTTCGCCCGAAGAGCATACTTCTATTTACTTCCATTTACTTCATTCTCCACTTGACTATGTTGATTTTGGATTATAAAATATTAAAACTCACTTTTTCTATATTTGACTTCCAATAAAATCCTTACGACTGTGAAAACACTCGACATACAAGAAGCACGTGCCTTGATTCTAAAAAGCCAGCTCCTAGACCCTAAGACTAAGTTGAAAGGAAAGGCGGCTACCCTGGATGTTATCCAGCATTTGGGCTATATACAAATCGATACTCTTTCTGTTATTGCCCGGGCCCATCATCATGTTTTGCGTAGCAGAGTTTCAGATTATAAGATGGAATACCTAAAATCCCTTGAGGAGGAAGATCGAACTGTTTTTGAATACTGGGCTCATGCGGCCAGTTATTTACCCATGAAGGATTTTCGTTTTACCTTACCTCGGAAAGCTACAATTGGTGATGGCGATGGCTTCTGGTATGAACGACAGCCTAAATTGATGGCCTATATTCTGGATCGGCTTCGCGATGAAGGTCCATTAATGTCCAGAGATTTTAAAAATCCAGAAAAAAAACAATCGACTACTGTTCCCGTTTGGTCCTCCAACCCAACCAAACGAGCCTTACACCAATTATTCATGGAAGGGCAGATTATGGTGCAGTCTCGTAAGGGCTTCCAAAAAGTATACGACCTCACCGAACGAGTATTGCCAACCGAAGTAGATCAAAGCATGCCAAGCCATGAAGAATATCTCCAATATTTGATTTTGAGAGACATTCGAGCCCATCGACTTATCAAAGCCAAAGATATCGGGTATCTGGTGAAAAATATAAAAGGAGATCTAAAAAAACAGCTTCAGGCCATGGTAAAGGATGGTCGGATTGAAGAAGTGCGAGTCAAAGGCCATGACCAGCACCCTTACTTTGCTTTGCCCGAGACCCTAGAGCATATTCCATCTCCGAACACTAGTAGAATGCGGATTTTATCACCTTTTGATAATGTTCTGATCCAAAGACGACGAACTGAGGAGCTTTTTGATTTTAAATACATCCTGGAATGTTATGTCCCTGCCCCTAAGCGGGTGGTGGGATATTTCAGTTTGCCCTTATTACTGGGGACCCAATTTGTAGGCCAAATGGATCTTAAGGCAGATCGAAAAACGAAAACACTTTGGATCAAAAATCTGGTATGGGAACCTAAAGTTAGACAAAGCAAAAAATTACACCATTCTTTTGTCCGGGCAATAAAGGAATTTGCCCAATTTAATGATTGTACAACTATAGAAGTACAGCTAAATCTTAAAGAGCATCTTGCCCCTTCCATTTTAGAAGCATTATCATAAAATCTATGCTGATGAATACAAAAACCCTGACCAACATTCATTGATCAGTGCTAAACTTGCTATCTTATTACCTTATCTTTTTATTTTCTACTTCTGCTGGTAGCTCCGGCAGTAAAGCCGGTTTTGGAAGTAAAGCTTTCATTTTATTGTTTTTAGTGGTAAAAATATGCAGGAGAAGAACCCGCTTTTGTACACTGACAAAATTATAGGGAAAATGAAGGCAGTGCTTCACCCAAAGGGGTGATTTTGCAAAGGAGAGTGGGATTATTCAACTTTCTCTCTTCAAATTTTTTACATCCGCAATAAGCTGTTGAATAGAAGCTTTGTTAAGGCCATTATAAATGCCTCTTATATGCCTGTTTTTGTCAACAAGGACAAAGTTTTCAGTATGCAAAAAATCATCAATACTTCGTTCCAGGCCCAGGTCCTCTTCAACGAAATACTCTTGTCTTCCTAAACTGTAGATTTCTTGTCGATCACCAGTAGCGAGATGCCATTTTTCACTATTGATTCCTTTGGCTTCTGCATAATTTTTTAATACCGAAACAGAATCTCGTTCTGGGGTGACAGAATGAGACAATAAAAGAACATCATCATCTTTCAGAAAGGCCTGTTGTAAAATGCTCATATTGGCCGTCATTTTTGGGCATATGCCAGGGCAGGTAGCGAAAAAGAAATCCGTAACATAGATCTTATCTTCAAAAGTTTTTTCTGATATCGTGTCTCCTTCCTGATTAATTAAGGTGAAGGGCGAAATTTGATGAAAGTGCCTGAGTCCTTCCTTATCCCCCTCTAACCAATGTGGGGTAAAGGAAGCGTCTCCATAATAAGGGAGATTTTCTACCCTGCTTTGGTGTTTTTCGGAGGAACTACAGGCTGTTATCATTAAACTTGAAAAGAGGATTAGGCTATTAATTTTGAGTCTGGATATATTCATTTTCCAATTCATAACAAAGATTTGCTCTTTTTAAGCCAAAAATTCGTCCATTTTTGGCTTCGTAATTATTATATAGTTTTCCATTTTCTCTCCATGATTGCTGTAAACCTTGTTCTTGACCTTTGACGAGATTTTGCCGTTTGAATTTTGCACCACTTTTATACCACTGTAATTGAACCCCATGGGCCATACCTTCCTGATATTGAGATTTGGATCTCAACTGTCCATTTCTCCACCAGGTTTGGGTAAGACCATGTTGTTTGCCTTGAGAAAATTGGGCTTCGAATGAAAGCCTTCCATTCTCAAACCATTTCTTATAGATGCCATGTTTTTTTCCTTGTAAATAATCGATAGAGATCCTCTTAGTTTCATTTTCATCAAAGAACACTGAAGTGCCAGTAAAGACATTATCCTTATGATATACCAAACCTTCATTGGGGTGTAACTTAAGGGAGTCCTGAGAAATTATTTGATGGACTTTTAATGACTGAAGAAAAGAAACATCGGTATTACGGTATCCTTCGGATGAAGGGGAAATTAACAGGATGATGTACAGCAGGCTATTGAACAGCATTGGGAGTACCTTGATAATCGCCGGGGAATAAAATATAGTATTGATTCAAGTATAACTCATTCTGAATATGGTAATGATATTCAGCTGTATTTGAATGCTGGGTGGTACTAATATGCCCTCCTGAAGCATCTAAATCATTAGGATAATTTCCGGTTGAATTACATTTTCTGCCGTAGAGAAAGAAGCCATCAGCAATAATTCCAATTAGTTTATCATCATTCAGAGACCAGGCAATGGGTTCGATATGGTAATGATAACTTTGTGGTCCGGTATGTGCACCGGTATAATCTAATGAACTGATGGCATTGTCAATAGGTACATTGGGACCTTCCTGATCATTATAAATCACCGCACCACTTATAGCCATACCTATGGGCCCCAATCCAGTTGATGAAGATCTTGAGGCCTTGCTGGGATTTGCTGACACTCTAAGGGTAAAGAAACCATCAAAATCATCAATGAATCCTGGAGCCATTTGATCATATGAGGTAACGGTTGGTTCTACAAAAAGAGGATGATTGGAAGTAACAGTGGCTCTTCCTCGGCCGTTAACTGAAGACCAATAGGGAGAAGTGTGGTTTGGATGTCCATTAGTTTCTAAAACAACGTCGCTACCATCCAGGTAGATGGTAAAATTTTCTTTATCAAAATCATCAAATGCACTGTGTAAGGTGATTTCAGCATTGGCACTATCATCTGTATCTGAATTGTTGGATACAAATCCCGAAGGTTGTTGGCAAGCACTTTGGCTGACATTGGGATTTCCCAAGCCATCATTATCTGCATCCTGGTACCAGGTAGTTAGGGGACAAGAACCTTCTTCATCAGAACTGCAACCAGTGAAAAAGGCTAAGGCGATAAACATAAGAATGAATGACCGATTGGTTTTCATATTTTTCAATTTATTGAATGATTTTACTCTTAGATGTCAATAAATTGAAAACCTTGCGCCCCCTAAGCTATATTTTTTATATTATCTCAAAAATCACTTCTAAATTATAGGTCACTACTATGGGCTGGAACCCGGAAACTACTGTCTGTGTTTGCTCTGTCTGATAGAAATTAGCGCGCTCGTTAATACCACTTCGATTGTTTATTTCTGCGATGTTTAAAACTTTTCCTAGTTTGCGGCCGGAATTTTTTAGGATTAATTCTGCTTTTTGCCTGGCATTCTCAAAAGCTTTCTCTCGGCTTTTATTTAGGTAGTCTTCCCTTTCCGTATGTCTGTATTCTGTTATGTTAAAATCAACCACCATTTGATCAAATAAGTCATTTGATTCCAAATGTCGGATTAAATCAACATACTGTTTGGTGTTCTCGATGCAGATAATCAAACTCTTTTTTAACCTTCTTTTTAAATACGTCCTGTTTTCATAAGGCCTAACAATTTCAACTCCACCCATGGTGATTTTATCTTCATCCAATTTTAATTTATTAATAGTCTTCAGGACCTTTTTCTCAATATCTTCTATAGCCACCTTACTTTCTGAGGATTCTTCTTTATCTGTAAAATATTCCTGATAGGCAATTCGGATAATGATCTCATTAGGTGAAAGATTGTATTCCGAATGGCCAGTGACTTTTATAGTATTTTGGGCAAATAAAGTTTGACTTCCAAGGATGTTGAGTGTTAAGACAAGCACGAGTACAAAATTTCGTTTCATAATAAAGGCGTTTTTGGTTTTTTTAGTGGATAGACAAAACTGACATTGGATGACACTGGCAGGTTAGTCATCAATGGTTTTAAAAAAGATCCTAAAATTAGTCTCGTAAAATACTGACTTTAAAAGTATAATGAAACGGTTCTAGTATTTCAGTGCCTGTATTTGGGAAAATATTAACGATTAACATTTGAGGGGCAATAGAAGCAAGGTCAATTTGGATTTTATCCTGCCCTTGGGGTATATTTTCTGTTTGCAAGCTTTGACCCAGAATGGTTGAGATTCTTACTATGTAATCACTCTGTGATTGAATATCTTGTTTTTCTATGGTTAAAATATGCGAAGCAGGATTGGGGTAAACTTTAAAGGCATTTGGTAGGGATATTTCATCAGTATCTGTAACCTGGCAGGGAGTACAGGAGTTTCCACCACAATCAATCCCTGTTTCATTCCCATTCTGGATAAAATCACGGCAGGACCAGGAATCCCTTATTTTTTCAGCTTCTGATTCAAGATCTGCTTTAATGCTTTGCTGGTCTGGGTTTAGCCCAATTGCCATTAAATCATTCACCTCTAGGGAATCTGACAGAAGGTTATAAAATTCTTGAGAACCATTTGAAAAATTAATTAATTTGTATTCCTTACTTCGAATGGTCCAACCTCCATTATTTGCATCCGAAAGTTCTGAATAATTATAGTTTCTAGTAGCTCCTTGTTCATTATTTAGAAGATGATGAAAACTAAGGCTATTATAAATTCCATTGGATAATTCGATTCCTGCCATTTCTATTATAGTTGCATATAGATCAGCGGCGTGGATCAATGACTCTTCTCTTTCTCCTTTCCTGGAAACTCCTTTGCCACTTATAATCATGGGAACTCTTATTCCGCCTTGATAAAGGGTGCTTTTTCCTCTTCCTGCAGGATAATCTTGTACAAAACTACTTGGAGTTCCATTATCACCAATGTAGATAATGATGGTATTGGACCTGACAGGTTCTGGTATAGCATTTAATAATCTATTGATTTCAAAGTCGACAGACTCAATCATGGCTATATATTTCCTGAAATTTGATCCCGTTGCAGGTATGGAATACATTTCTTGGGGTGGTTCATGAAAAGGGCTGTGCGGAGCAACATGAGCTAACCATAAAAACCAAGGTTGTGATTGCTGATTTATCCAGCTTATGGCCGTGTCTGTTAAGGTACTGGTCACATAACTATCTACACTGTTAGTAGTGCCTGCCTCTGTTTTGTCCCATTGAAAATAATCATCCACCTGAGCTGGTAGTATTCCCATAAAATAATCCGCCCCATGATTTAGTGGTGCCAAAGGATCGGCAGGTGAGGAGATATGCCATTTGCCAATTAATGCGTCAGAATATAGTCTATTTGTGCCTTCTTCAATGGCTTTGAAAATAGAGGTATGACTTAGATCCAAATTCCCTGGTGATCGGGTAACCCCTGTTTTAACCCCATATTTACCACTCATTATTGCGGCCCTGGTAGGCGTACATTTTGGAGTAGCCCACACGTTGTCAAAGAGTATTCCAGAATCTCTTAGGCTATCGAGCGTTGGTGTATTTGGCATTAGTGCCCCTTGATGGTAACCATTGCTAACATCGACTCCTACATCATCTGAAATGATGAGCAAAATATTAGGTGTTTGAGCAAAAGAAAAACCAAAACATAAACTGAAAAAAATAAAGAATCGCACCTTTAGGGATCTGAAAATTTTAAGTTGATTGCTGTTCATGCCTTGTAAAATTATTCCGAATAATTAATGAAAGTAGTCATTCTATCCTTATGGAGTCTAAATCCCCTGGTTTTTCCATTTAAATGAGCATATATAAGGTTGGAATGGTCTTCGATGACATCAACCAAACAGGAATTATAAATGCCTATTTTTTGAACAGCATCTCCAAAATCCGAAAAAACTGCCTTGATTTCGTAGTGATGATCTTCTAGAGTGATTTTTTGAAAAGAAACGGATGCCTCCTGGTCATTAATGGTCCATTTTAAATGTCTTTTCAAATATTTTTTCACCAAATTATTCCTTCTAAAATGATAATAGGGAAGAGACTTTCTATTAAAATCAAAAAGAAGTGCTTTTTCAAAATCTCCCTGATCAAACACCATTACCAATTCAAGTTCATTATTTTTTAATTGTAGATCATAAGTTGCTAGAGGAATCTCATGTGCAGGCAATAAAGCATTAAGCAGTAAAAATGAAAGGGTGATGATATCCATGATTTTTACTTTTATTAATTTTCAAAAGAAGGATGTGGAGTCCCGGAAATACATCTGCTTATCTGAGGGAAATCATCTGTAATCACATAAAAATAGTTGAAGGTTTTGTCTCCCTCAACTGTTGGGATAGTAACATCTCTTTGGATGCCATTGCATTCATCAAGGTCACCCAGGCCATTAACGTATTCATAGTCATTTGTATATTTCCCAGAATAAGAACCGCAGGGTGCAGAAATTCCATTACCAGGTCTTAGCCCTTCTTTCAATCTGTAACTAGGTTTTAATAATGCCAAACCTCCGGTACCATCAGGGGCATACCTGTAAAGAATAGGATAACCATCCGAAGCCCAGCCAATCTGGACCGGAGCTGTCGGGATCGCTCCCGTACTAATACCTGTGAGGAAGGTTTCAGCATATTCAAACATATTTCCATGGTAATGGTATCCCTGAGGTCCTTTGTGGGCTGAAGAACAATCCAATGCTACCAAATCTGCTCCATTACCTTGATTCATAGTAGGTTCAAAAACCCAGTCCCAGTTGAGTTCTCCGGTTTGTGTGTTTTCAAAAATAAAAGGTTCGGCAGGAGCAGGAGCCAATAAAACACCATTTAGTGCTACGCCAAAAAAACGAGCAGGCCGATTATTGTCTCTAAGCACACTGGTAATTTCGGCGGCTAGGCTAGGACTAGCATCTACCATTAAGGTTCGATTGATGGGCTCTACTACCACTCCGGGGCGAGTGCCAAAAATATGATTGGGATAAGAATTAGTTGTAATGGTCCTCAAATCATTATTGATCCTTTCAGCATATTCGCTAGTTGATGATGGGGCGATATCACAGCCAATATTTACGATACTGGTTGAATTATTATTAGGGCAATCCGTATCACTAATTCCCGTTCCTGGATTCGGCATTGGATTGGGAGTAGGGGTGGGGTCTTCGTCTTTTTGGCAGGAGGATAAAAAAAGAATAAAACCTGCCATAAAAAGCAGAGAATAAAGCTTGCTTATTTTCATGTTCATGTGTATAGCTTACAATTAAGAAGGTGCGAAATATTTCTGATTATAAGCTTAGACCTGCCTTATTATAAAAGGTTTAATGGAGAAAAAAATAAATTAATAGGGTGCTTGAATAGCCTTGAACTGATATTCATTCATGTCAACAATAACTCGTTCATCTATGATTTTTTCCTTGCCAAGATCGGCCTTATGAATTTTCCCCTGCTTGGTCCAATAGATTTTTTCATCTCTAAAATCCATCCAGTCAGAGGCAATATCCAATATAAGACCAGCATTTTTATGAATGAGTTGGTTAGAATCATAATAGACGCTTCGACCAGGTTGATCACTTTGGTTTACCCCACATCTTTTAAGAATATGCCATTCTTTGTCGTATTTTTTTTCAAAAAAATGATTCTTACCTTCTGATTTTATCATGGTCCATCCCTCTCGAATCAATCTGGGAAAATAAACTCCCCGGCACTCATTGGTAACAATAGGAGCTTCTATTTTCCCTCTTTTTACTTCAAAATCAGAGTTTTTGTAGAGGGATTTATGCGGGAAACGCTCATTTAAATGATAGGTTTTTTTGTCCAGAAACAAGCCACCCCCATTCCAGGCATCTCCCTTGGCCCATAAATCAATGGCTTTTAAATAGGGAAATCTGGATAGGGCCGTCCAGGCACCCTTAGTTTCACTTTTCCATTTTCCATTCAAAGCAAAATAGATAATATATTTTCCATCCGGCGACAGGTCACTTCTGCGTTCATAAATTTTGCCTTTGAGCCATTGTCCTTGAGTGAGTTCATAAGTAGCAAGATCAAAGCCAAAAAAGCCAACTCTTTTGGAAGGGCCTCTTCTAATGATGAGAACTTTGTTTAAGTTGGGCCTACTCAGAATATGCAATCTGGCTGGGAAGCTCATAAATATGTTGTTTACCACATAATAAAATTCAATTATGTCAAGCAAATTTAGGAATAATTGGTTCCCTTACGGAATATTTTTTATTTAATGGAGATGGTGATCCAAGAGGATGTATAAATCGTATGTTTACTAAAGCACTCAAAAAAATGCCTATGAATTTTTATTACCTGAAACTGGCTTTCCGGAGTATTAAAAAGAATATTCTCTTTTCTTTCATCAATATATTTGGTTTAGGAATTGGTTTAGCAGCTTGCATCCTCATTTTCGCCTACTTATCTATTGAGTGGAATTATGATACATTCCACCCTGACTTTGAAAAGGTTTATCGAGTCAAACAGAATCTACAGAGGGAAGGTGTTTTAATGGAAAGCGCCACCACTTTTTCGAGTGTAGGACCAGAATTAAAACAGAATTATCCCGGAGTTAAGGAAAGCTGCAGGATACATCGATTATCAGGTAATATTGCAGTAAAGTATGAGGATCAGGTTTATAGAGAAAATAAACTACTTGGAGTAGATACCAGCTTTTTCAATATTTTTAATTTTCCGTTTATATATGGAGAAGCTTCTTCTGCACTTAGCCAGGCCAATTCAGTAATCGTTAGTAAGTCTTTGGCACAAAAATATTTCGCCGATGCTAATCCAATTGGAAAAGAGTTGATAATTCACGGCGCCTATGGCACCTGGACAAGTGCTGGCTATGTTGAACAAACCAATTATATTGTTTCAGGAGTTATCGACGATTTACCCATTAATACGCATCTGGAATTTGACATCCTAATATCTTTTAAATTATTTTCTAATCTGGAGCGCGAATTAAGAAACTGGGGAGATGGCTTTTATACCTATATAAAAATCAATGATGAGTCGCAATTGGATAGAATTGCAGGTGGTATGGCCAGTATTTCAGATCAATATCGATCTGGCCAGGATATAAATTTGGAATTGCAAAAAATGCAGGGTATCCATTTATCTTCTAATCTGGTCAATGAGATAAAGGTAAATGGAAATGCAAAACTTAATTGGCTCTTATTGGGGGTAGCTTTTATATTACTTTTAGTGGCAGGAACCAATTATATCAATTTTTCTACTGCCAGATCCTTTTATCGTAAAGATGAAATTGGCATTCGGAAAATATTTGGGGCTAACCAAAAACAGCTATTCCATCAGTTATTATGGGAAGCATTCGCTCTCAATGCTTTATCCCTTCTTCTGGCTTTTTTTCTATTAAAATTTACCGAGCCCATTTCAAACCAATTGATAGGGTACTCATTAATGGATGGATTAGGAGGCTTAACATTTTGGTTAATTAATCTAGGGGCCTTGGGTATCGCTACTTTGATCACCGGATTATATCCTGCCTATTTGATTTCAAAGCTTAAATCGGATAACTTAATTAAGGGGAATAAGAACAGCTTGTTTTCAAAGTCAAGAACTCGAAATAGCCTCCTGGTGTTCCAGTTTGCTGTTTCGATATTGGTTATTGGATGTACCCTGACACTCTTCCAGCAAATGTCTTTTATGCAAAATAAAGACCTTGGTTTGGAACTAGGACAAACTTTGGCTGTCAATGGACCTAGTGTCAACAATGGAAATGATTCTCTTTATTTTGCTCGACTTAGTAATTTCAAAACGGAAGCCCTGAAATTTAGCAACATAAAAAATGTAACATCCGCCAATTTTATACCTGGGCAGGAAATAAGAGGTGAAGCACAAGGCTATGTGCGCAAAGTGGGGACGCCAGAGGAAAATGCTAATGCTTATTCTTTTACTCAAATTGATTTTGATTTTATCCCCAATTTTGATATCGAAATAATTGCCGGAAGAGCTTTTGATGATTCTTATGCTTTGGATAGAACCCCTAGACAAACTGTAATAATCAATAGGGAGGCTTGCCGTCTGCTAGGCTTTGAATCCATTGAAGAAGCCATAGGCCAAAAGATTGTATACCGGATTAATTCTACCCCTACGATTGTGGGGGTGGTCGAAAACTTTCATCAATATTCTTTACAAAGGAATTTTCAGCCTATAATTTTTGAAGCACGAAAGACTCCTAAAGCTTTTTACTACCTGAAATTTTCTTCCCAAATTGCCCCGGAGCAACTCAATGCTTTGAGAATTTCATGGGCTAAGATATTCCCGGGTAACCCTTTCAATTACTTTTTCTTAGATGATTTTTATGATCAACAATATTATCAGGAGAGCCGCTTCTTAAAGGCTTTTAGTATTTTTTCTATTTTGGCCGTTTTGATCTCTGCATTGGGTTTGCTTGGCTTGGTTTATTTTATTGCATCTAGTAAAATTAAAGAAATAGGGATTAGAAAGACTTTAGGGGCAGGATTTTGGGATATTTACTTAGTATTGGGAAAAGGATTCTCCAAATTTATGCTCTTATCGGGTTTGATCGGCATTCCTTTTATCTATTATTTTTCAAATGAATGGCTAGCTGAATTTGCCTTTAGGATTGATATTTCCTGGTGGATGCTGCTGACCCCTCTACTATTATTAACTTTCATTACCCTCACAATAATTACGCTGCAGAGTATCTGGTCCTATCGAAAGGATCCGGTAATTTCCTTAAGAGAGAAATGAAAATGAGTTAATCGTTAATCGTTATTGAGTTATTCGTTATAAAACCTAATAACGAATAACTCAATAACAAATAACCCAATAACAAATAACCTTTCCCAAATTAAGATTAGATTTATCAGCGATTCCTAATTTTTTATTTATCTGACTTTAGTCCTACTTCTCAATACCAGTATATTTCTTATACAATGCACGGTAGCCTAACATGCGCGCAATTGGTGTAAGAATGGTAGCCAAAAATTTTTGTACAGAGATGGGTAGACCTGCCAAATAAGAAGGGGTGTCCAAGTATTTGAGGGTTACCATAGCCTGCAAAAATTCAAGATTCCCGTCTTTGACTCTCCCATCATCAGAAAGGCCAATCAGGTTTTCGATAAAATAGTCAATATCATAAGCAGGTTCAAATATTTGAAGCATTACCAAGGGCTCATCATGAGTATTATAATGATTATGAGCGACGTTCTTTGGGAGTAGTATTTCTTCACCTGCCTGGAGTGTCTTTTCTTCTCCATTCAGAAAATAAGTCAATTGGCCAGAAATTACTTTAAAGGTTTCGTCTTGTTTGGTATGGATATGGTCAGGAGCAATTTTTACTTTACTCTTGAGCGTTTGTTTAACAACTACTCTTTCTCCATTGGTATCACTGGCTGTTTCAATAAATTCAAAAATATTTCCAGTGTTTCTGTCTGTTAAAACTTGACCTTTGTATGGCATAATCATAAGGTTTTGAGTGAGAAAATGGACTTGATTTTGATTACAAAGTAGGAGCTAATGGATTGAAAGGCGATTATTTTAAGTGAGCAGCAGCTTTTTTAAGTAAGGGCAGGGATTTTTAATTAAGTGATATGCTTTAAAGCCTTTTTTAGTTGGGTGTAATTATAAGGTTTGAATAAGATGACGGGGATCTTTGGATGATTAAAAAATAAAGAGATCTCTTCAGGCCGCAGAGCAGTGGTAATAATTATGGGTGTTCGATACATAAAAATAAAACTCCAAGCCATAAAGTAGGCAAAGGCAAGATTTGCACATGCCAGATTCATAATAATTAAATCGGGAAAAAAAGGAGTAGCACTCAGGGATAAAAAAGCATCTTTTTCATCCTCAAAAACCCCAAACAAATTAAACCCCAGGTTTTTTACCTGTCTACTAAGGTCTAAGGCAATAATAGTGTCCTTTTCTATTATCAAAACTGATTTAAAACTACTCATACCCAAGTTTAGAGATTCTTAAACTGAGGAGCGAATTTTTTAAGTGAAGGCCTTATTCTTTAAGTAAAAGCATAACCCTTTTGGTATCTATTGAATTGGATATTGGTCAAGAATCCGTTTTCAGAGGATTGCTGGATATTTCCCTTTAGTTTTTTACTCAAAATTTTTATCAAATCCGTCCCAAAAGAAGTAGAGTTCTGTTTGTTATTTTGGGCTAATGCTCCCACTCCATTATCCTTTACACTGAGACAAAGGTTGTTTTCCAAGTCGATCCAAAGGTTTACTTGGATTAGCCCTTTTTGTTTATCTGGGAAAGCATATTTTAATGAATTGGTCACTAATTCATTAATGATGAGCCCCAAGGGAATAGCAGTATCTACATCAAGAGGTGGAACATCGCTTACTGCCTTTATGCTTACCTGGCCATTAAAACCGAAAGAATCCAAGAGGTGATCTGTTAGATCATGGATGTAGGTTTGCATATTTACGGAGGCAAGATTTTCTTCCGTATATAATTTTTGATGAATTAAGCCCATGGATTGTACCCGGTTGCGTCCTTCCATAACTGCATCCAAAGCAGCTGTATCCTTGATGTAATCTGATTGCAGACTCAGCAAACTTGATAATATTTGCAAATTGTTTTTTACCCTGTGATGAATTTCTTTAACTAGGGTGACATTTTGTTCATTTTTTGTGGCCAAATCGCTGTTCAATTGCTCAAGTTTCTGATTTTTAGCCTGGTTTTTTCTATAGATAATGAACAAACCTACAAGTAGTAGGCCTAGCAAGGCCAAAATCCCGAAACTGAGAAGCTGAACCTGACGTTGCTGTTTAATTTGGGATTCCTGCTGGGCAATTTGCTCTTCTTTTTTTTCGGTTTCAAACTCCGTTTTCAGCCGTTCCATTTTGACCAGAGCACCCCTTTGTTGAATACTATCCTGATATATTTGGAAGTTCCTTTGATAATTGAAAGCTATCTGGTACTGGCCTAATCCATTATAACAATTGGCAATTTTTTCATAAATGGATTTGTCTTCCGGGAGAGTGGCTTCATATTGTTTATAATAATCTAAAGCAGTTTGAAATTCTTCTTTTTTGAAGTGGACATCTGCTACATAAGTATAGAATCCGACCTGATAAAGGGCATCCATGCCTTCGGCTGCTTCTATATTTAATGCTTTTTGGTAGGTAGCCAGAGCTCTATCTAATTGACCAAGTTGGGCATACATTTCTCCAAGCCAGAACAGGAATTCAGCTTCATAATAAGGGGCATCCTCAGGGGGAAGGAGTCGAATGGTTTCTAGGGCTTTATCAAAAGCCTTGAAGGCATTTAAAGTATCCCCTAAATGGAAGTAGCACTCTGCCTGTTTTTCATAAGCATTTCCCAATTCAAAGACGTCATCTTGCTGTTCAAGAATCTCAATTCCCTTGATACTAAATTCAAGTCCTTCTTGATAGTCTTCGGTTGCAATCAATACATCCGTTATGTCATTATAATTGGAACCAATTCCCAATTGGTCGTCGAGCTTTTCAAAAATAGCCAGGGCTTCATAACAATGCTCCAAGGCCTTGTCAAATTCCTTAAATTCAGTATAAGCATATCGGATATAACCATGAGACTTTGCCTGCATTTTCAGATCATTAATTTTTTTGAAGCTGGATAAGGCTGCCTGCCAGTAATAAAAAGCCGAATCATAATTTGAAAATTTATTACTGAAAAAAATTCCCACTACATTTTGATTAATTCCAAGCTCATAATATTCCTCATTTTTATCAGCTAAATCCATCAATCTATGACGTAAGATTAGCGGAACATCGGAGACATAATAGTCAATGGTATTTATCATGCTATCCAATCGAACTAACCTTTCTTTTACCGAAAGTGGTAGGTTCCATATATCTGAGAATTCCTTTTCATAGTCTAAAGAGTCATTTGTTTGAGCCTTTAAAGGATTCTGACCGTTAGAAACAAGGACTAATAGGAAGGCTAATACAAATATTTGAATCTTAAAAATTGAACGCATGATTTGGAATAATTGACCAAGTTGAATCATAACTTGAATGGATTAATATTTCGGGATCTTTTCAAATAGTTCAGCTTTATAAGACCGACCTATGGGTATCATCTTTTTTTGGATATAAAGATGCCCTTCTCCAATTTTCTCTATGGCATTCAGATTGATTATAAAGGATCTATGTACCCTCATTAGAGAGGGGTGGATTACAGAAGCTTCAAATTTTTTTAAAGTACTGACGATGACATGCCGTTCATTGTTTGTGATAATTGAACAATAACAGCTGTCTGCTTCTACATAGTTGATGTCTTCCAGCTTAATTTTTACCAGATGATCCTTGGACTTAACAAACACACAATCTTGGAGTTGGACGGAAAGACTGTCTTGTTCATTTTGTTGGAGTGCCTCTGGGCTCGATTCCTTATCTACAAAAGCCAGGTCGATACTGTGTTTGACGTCGGTTAGGCGGAAAGGTTTTGACAAAAAACCATGGGGCTGGGTGAGCTTTGCTCTATTAAAGGTGCGTTCATCTGTATTCGAAGTTAGATAAATAATCGGGATGGGATATTGTTTGCTGATTTGATGAGCGGTATCTATACCATCCAAATCGCCTTCTAATTGAACGTCCATCAAAATCAAATCAGGGAGGTTCTGATGGATACTTTCCAAAGCTTCCTCACCAGATTCTACCATATTGATGACCTGGTAGCCCATCTTCTGGAGAGAACGTTTAAGATCAACCGCAATGATGGGCTCATCCTCAACAATAAGGATTTTTATTTTTTCCATGGTTTATTGTTTGGATATTCCATCTTTGAGGTGTAATGCTTTCCCCGCAGAAGGAGTTTAATACTTGATGTGGTAAAAATAATTCAAAGGTTTAATTCAATTGTCTT
Organism: Saprospiraceae bacterium; assembly: GCA_028285545.1. GTDB lineage: Bacteria > Bacteroidota > Bacteroidia > Chitinophagales > Saprospiraceae > JANQPA01. Next base: position 38,755 of record JANQPA010000076.1, read on the forward strand.
TAATTAGTGGTTCTTCAGAGTGTTTCTAGTCCAAAAATAAATAAATTAGGGCATTCCAACTATACTGGAATGCCCTAATTTATGAGTTGAAATTAATTACTAATATCTTTCTACTTTCTACTTTCTACCATTATGTTGCAAAGCAACCTGAATTAGTAATTCTCTATAGTACTTTTGGTATTTATCTCAGGTAAGTATACTGAGTCAGGGTAGTTGTCTTCAAGTTGAGGTTTGCCAATTTGTGCATCGGGAAAAATCCTGATTTCCTGGTGCTCTTGCCCTGAAGGTAGAGGTTTATTATCCCAGAGGCCAAAAATAAAGGAAGCTACAGCCAGTAATAAAAATCCTGCGGCTAGCTGATAGATTGGACTTCTGTGAGTGAACATAAAATGAAGACCTGATTGCTTATTTTGTAACACAGGCAGTGGCGGAGTTGAAATGTTGATTGACGCATCTATCGACTTGAAATCAGCAATTAGTAATTGATATTCTGAATATTCTTCAGGGCTCATAAAAGGGGCCACCAATTCCTTCTCCACAGAAGAAAGCACTGAATAGGGCTTCTCAGAGAGCAAATCAAAAATCTCGCTTGGCAAATGATCAATATTCATAATTCGCTGGTTTTAGAAATATCAACTTCTTTTTTCAAACATTTAAGCGCGTAAAACAATCTCGATTTCACCGTCCCTTCACTACAATTTAATACGCTGCTAATTTCCTTTATAGTAAGATTATTAGAATATTTTAGAATCACAACTTCTTTATGGTTTTCGGAAAGACTGGCAAGCGCCATGTTTAAAGACTCTAATCTTCTTATTTTTATATCATCATCTGATTCCTGGATGTTTATTATTGAGTTTTTAATGATGAAGGGCTGATGTTTTAACTTATTGGCCTTATTTCTCAATTCATTCTTCCATTGGTTTTTGGCTACACTAAATAACCACACCTTAAGGTTTCGAGAAGGATCAAACATTTCAGGGCGGTGATATATTTTCATAAAAATATTTTGAGCAATATCCTTTCCCAAATCCAAATCATTGGCCAGCCAGGATACATATTTGCTCAAAGTTGAAAAATACCTGTTGTAAATATGGATGAAGGCCTCTTTATCCCTGTGCTGGATAAATGCTTCCATCAGCATTTCGTCTGACAACTTCTTTGAATTTTTTTTAGGTGATCTACTCATCAGGTATTCATCGTAATTACGATAATAAATTCAGCTATGGTACACCTCAAAAATTAGTAGGTTCAATATGGAGATAAAAAATTTATTTTTTCCGTTTCCAATCTTCCATTTCTTTTTGATAGGCTTCTTTATAAAAAAAATATTGACCGCTTTCTATCCCTTTTGCCAGGGCTTGCTCTCCGCTTGTGATGGCCTCCTGATAATTGTTCTTTAAAGCTAGAATTTTGGCTTTGGTCCACAAATTCATCCAATTTTTTTCAATTTTTAACGATTCATCTATCCATTCTTCTGCCTGCTGTAGATGAACCTCATGTTTTAGAAGGTGTTTTGCTCCCTTCCAGTATATCCTCCATTTAGAAGGCGATTGAGCTATTTGTTGCTTTATGTGTTTTAAAACTCTTAAATAAATGTCCACCTCCAGTTGAATCGGGATTTTAAAGTTATCCCATGAAATGGCCAAAAGAACACTGTGATCTGTCAGGTTTTCAAATGCCAGAGTGAAGGTTTCGGTAAATTCAAAGGTTTTAAGAGGGACCTTAACCCTTAGTGCATCGTCCTTTTGGGAATAATCAAATGCACCCCATAAATTGATGTTTTTGCTAAATATTACCGTACAGCTATCTTTATGCGGAATAGTATAAAGGGCATATTTACCTGGTTGAAGGGTTTGTTGTTTTTCAATAATGGTGGTGTCGGTAAGGGTAATGAAGGTAGGGTAATTGGCTCCCGTCCGCCAAACCTGATTATAGGGCACAAGCCCCCCCAAGATTTTTCTGTTTTTTACATTTGGTCTTGAATATTCTAGGGTAATATCACTTAAACCGATTCGTTGAATAAGGGTAGCCTTGGGACTTTCTTCAGGGATTTTTTGAGCCTGTAAATTCAAAGAAAATAAAAAGAGAAGCAAACTGAACGGAAGGAATGAATTTAAATTAATGTTTAAGTAGAAGGTCATTTATGGTGATTTTTTTTTAAATGTCTTTAATTTTTCAAGTGCCACTTCATTTTCTGGATCCACCTTTTTTAGGTATTGGTATGTCTTTTGAGCCTCCTCCTTTATGCCTAATATTTCCATATTTCTGCCATACCTCAAAAACCTTCCCTCCAGGCTCTTTTCATGGTACCTAAAATAATGCTTATAAATTTCTTGTGCTGATTTTTCCTTTCCTTGTTCCAGTAGTTCATAGACCCAGACAAAACCAAAGGTCTGATTATAAATGGGATGTGGGTTTTCTTTAGTCCAAAATTTATCAAGTAATTCCAGACTTGATTTAAGGCCATTCTTTTCAAAAAATAGCCTTAGTTGTCGAGGACTCGGTGGGTTATTGTTTTCTGAAAAATAAGGCTGCGGGAAATTCTGTCCTTTTGGCATTATTTCCACGCTTGGTGCAGTACCAATTGGAGTATTCCTATGCAAAGTTTTTAATGTTTCTAAGGATTGATGGTCATCCTTTAGATGTGCATTTAAAAAAATGAGGATATATTCTATTAGAGTAATGTAGTCTTTGCTTAGGGATTCCAACTGTAGTTTTTTTTCCCCGATTTCAGAATCTAACTTAGAATTAACTTTGGAGGATTCTGATAAATAATGAGCTAGTTTTTTTTTCATGATCCCTTGACTGATGAATTCATTATGCTTCATCTTATCAATCGTGAGGTAATACCGATTGGATTCTTTTAAACGATCTAGCAACTGAAATATGGCACTTGGCCCTGCCACCACAAGGGAAGGATAGATGAATTGTTCAATATTTTTTAACACCGGATGAATAAAATCCCATAAAGGATTGGAGAGACTATGGTAATCCTGGGTAGTATCTAATAAAAAAAGAGCGTTAATTACTGAATTAGGCTTTGCTCCAAATCGCATGATGGCTTGTGCTCCGGCACTATGCCCTCCCAGAGCAATTTTTTTCCAATTTACAAAGGGTAATTTTTGAGCTTTAGAAATCAAAAAAGAGATGTCTGCTAAGGAAGTCTCTCCACTATCCGTATCCAATGAGTAACCATCAGTGTATTGGAAGGCACTTCCAACAACCACGTAACCATGGCTGGCCAGGTATTCACAAAGAACTGCATTATCTTCATAAGATGCCCCTGATCCGGAGCGATAGATAATAAGCGGGAATTTTCCATCGGCAGGAGGGATGTCCTTATAGGCAAAACTGGGGCTTAGTAAATATTGTTGCCATACTTTTTTTTCAGCCATTGAAAAACCTTCTTCTGGCTTTCCCATAATTTGAGTTGCCATTATATCCCTGGTATAATCGATAAAGTGCTTCGAAAACTTGTCCAACAAGGGCTCCTTGCTTTGGATATCCAAATAGCTGGCCTGTACCATTGCTTTTGCCTGAGTATTTTTTTGGCCTGGATACCAAAAGCAAACAAATATAGGCCTTGGTGCCTTCGAAGGAGAATAGCTGGTACTGTCTTTAAAAATGGTGTTGTAACTTCTTGAGTAATCCAATTGCCAGGAGGTTTGGAACCCTACTTCATAAGGTCCTGACTGCAGCTTATCCCAAAAAGGGTAGGTCTGCGGGAAGGCAGACTTACCCAACAACACCATAAGCAGAGGGATCAGAATTACAATTTTCACGACTGATTTATTTAATCCCAAAATGATTTTATTTCGAATTTAAAATGCTTTTTATTTGACTGATATACCCTTCTGCTGAATTAGGAGCAACCGACATTTGTCCGAGCACTTCTCCCTGAGTATTTAAAACCAGAACGGCGGGAAAAAAACCTTTGGGATTATATTTTTTGAGCAATTTCCTATTCTGAAGACTTTCTTGTTCAGGTAATTGATTTTCCTTTTTTTGGGGAAAATCCAGGTTGAGTAATACAAAGGCGTCAGTGGCATATTGTGCGAAGGCCTCCGTTTCAAAAAGCGCTTCATCTAATCGCCAGCAATTCGCACACCAGTCGGATCCACCGAACCTCATTAAAATGGGAATTGATTTAGTTTCAGATTCTTTTTTGGCTTGCTCAAAATTCACTAGCCAATTAAGCTTGGATTCTGCTTCCTGACCAATACAGGAGTTAATGATGGTACAAAAGAAGACTAGTACAAATAACAGTCTATTCATAATTTTATGTTTTGGGTGATCTTTTGTGTGTAATAGGTATGCGGCCCGTCGGCCCGCATACCTATTATTTTGATATTTACCAGTCGGAGGCGCTGTAAGCCTCAGCATATGATTTATCAAAATGAGTGATGAATTTTTCAAGAAATTCTATGTTCATTTGATTTTCCTGGTTTCTTAATGTATCCAAGGCTTCCTGCAGGGAAGCCTTGTCATTTTCCAAAAAGGCGATACTCCCCTTTACATAACTATCCCAGGTAACAAAATCTCCCCTATAAGATTGTTTCATTTCTGATATGGCGGCATCCTTTTCACCTTTAAAGGCATGTATCTGACCCAGATGCCAGTGAAGATTTCCTGCTTCCCGGTCTGAAAGCTTATTCACCTTTATAAATTCCGGAACCAACAAACAGGTCAACTCATAATTGTTGGAATATTTTCTGAAGCCATCGGCAGATTGGTCAAAGTCAAATGAGGGCATGCTCATTAGTCTATTATATTCCTCCTCATTTAAATGTTCTAGTATTAAATCTTTGTTTTCTTTTGAGCAGCTGAACATAACAAGACTCGATAAAAAAACGAGGATTAGGAGGCAGGCCTTCATTTGTATACTTTTCATTTGTGGTGATTTTTATTTCAGCATAATATAAAGAATAGCAGTCGGTTGAGTATCATTCAAGGGACATATTTAACCATGCTTTAATAATACGATTTACGATTTCGGGTTTCTCTTGCTGAATAAAATGACCGCCATCAGGTATAGTGTGGATGGTTAGGTTATTATCAATGTAATCCCAGGTATCATTCATCATTCCGGGGGGCAGTGCCTGGTCCTTTAGCCCATAGACCATTAATACTGGACACTTTATTTTCCTCACTACGACAGCTGCTTGACTTGACTTTTGAGAAGAGCTCTTGTTACCAGAAGTAGGATAGCTGGCCTTATAATAATTAAGCATAGCCTCAATACTGGATCGTTGGAAGGCCTCCAGATAATATTTATGTGCTTTAGCATCAGGTATGTAGGAGGTTAATAACTCAGCAGTAAGTCCTTCGGAACCATTTTCTTGATAATTTTTGGCATACTGAGCTGTTTCAGGATGTTCAGCGATATATTTACTAATGTTGGCAGGGTAGGGGATGTTGCAGGCAATCAATCTGTTCACTTTATTGGGGTAATAGAGGGCTACATTCCAGGCGATGGCGCCCCCCCAATCGTTGGCAATGAGGGTGACATTTTTATCCTGAAAATGATTGATTATAGCTACCAGGTCAGTCATCAGAATCCTCATTGTGTAATTTTCAACCCCTTTTGGTCGATCGCTTAAATTATAACCTCTCAAATCTACGGCTACTACTTTGTGGGATTTGGAAAGCTCAGGAATTAAATGCCTCCAGGAGTACCAAAAATCAGGGAATCCATGAAGCATGATGACTAATGGCCCTTCCCCCCATTCCAGGTAATGGATTTTAACTCCTTTATTATCCACAAAGCCTTCCTCTGCACTAGACTTGAGCTCATTATATTGGCCATATGTGGTGATGAAGGAAAAACACAATATTATTAGTAATAAGTTTTTCATTGAATTTTTCAATTTAAGAGGTGAAGGAAAGAAATCGTATTTTTTTTAATAGTTCAAAACAATTCACTTTGACTGCTCATAGAAATCATGAAATCCACATATGGTTTCATATTTACGGAATTTCATGATGGGTATGAGAAGTTGAAGATTTTACTCTTTGAATCTGACAATGGATTCTTTTCTTTTGAGAGAAGAACCTAAAAGAATGTCTGAATTTTTATTTTTTCACTATATCCCTGTTAATAATTGGAATTCCATTATCTGCAATTAAACAAAGTGCATACAATGATTTGAAATTTAATGATATTAAAGATCTCTATGAATTTATCTTTAAAGTGGAGGGAAAATATATCAAATTGAAGAACCGAGAGATTTTTACCTTTAAAGATGAGTTATCCCTCAATTTTTTTAAAATGTCCTATACGTCTTTGCTGAAAAACTTTGTGTATCCTATAATTTTATTTGCTCTCCTCTATTTATTCTGTGAAGCAATAAAGGAAAGGTATGTAAGTATTTATACCAGCTATGCAGCAAAAACAACCATAAGAGTTCATGAGGGGGATTCGGCGGTCTGGCTTCAAGAAAATTATGACGACACCCACTGGGGGCTTCAATTGCCTAAGGCACCCTATTTTGCCTGGATGCGGATGCGAATAAACCTGGACAGTAACCAGGTCGCTGGAAGGATGCTTGGTCTGGGCTTATGGGCATACACTGGTTCTTATGATCTTTACTGGGATGGTGTCCATATTGGAAGTAATGGAATACCGGGAATAGGGTCAGAAGAAGTACCTGGGCAAATTGATAAAATTTTTAGCATTCCGGATAGTCTTCTTACAGTTGGTCAGCACCTTATAGCAATGAGAGCATCCCAACAATTTAGTAAATCTTTAAGCACCAAACCTTATGTAATCATTGAGGAATATGAAGCTCAGATTAAGTATTTAATAATCGTTGCAGCTTTTATTCATATTCTTACTGGTGTTTTTTTAATCATTAGTATTTATTATTTCTTCATTTATTTTAAATCCTATCGACAGATCGTATTTTTTATATTTGCCATCATCTGTCTATTACTTTTTGCAGGTTCTTTTCTTCACTATTTCAAATTCTATTATAAATACCCCTATCCTTTTCACCTCATTAGAAGAATAAGTCTTGAAGCCATTATCATGTTTTTGGGGATTTCTCTAAGTGCTTACTTCCTTTTTTTGTATAAAATAAAACAGTCCCGGATTTTCTTAACAGTCATTGCCATTGTGTTTGCAGTAAGCTTTTTAGCATTTAATCCAAATGGAATAAATCAGAAATCCTATTTATTATACAAGGAAGTCGTCTTAATCTCTTTAATGATCACAATTTGGGCCTTAGTAAAAGCAAAGGAGTATAGTCGCTCCTCATTGTATAGCCTAATTGCACCCTTCACCATCTTATTTTTTCTTGAGCTGTATTTCTTTAACCTAATGATGTACATTAGTTTTTTCATTTTTATCATATTTAATTTATATACTCTTAGCAAAACGATGGGAGTACAGAAGAAGGAAAGAGAGAAATATCTCATTGAAAGTAATCGCCTGAAATTAGAACTATTAAAAAAAAATATACAACCCCACTTTATTATGAATACATTGGCTTCTCTGATTTCCTGGGTCGAAGAAGCACCAATTATAGCGGTAAAATTTATTGAGGCTCTAGCTGCAGAATTCCGCATACTAGTAGACATAGCAGAGCAGGATAAAATTCCGGTAGCCAAAGAAATTAAACTATGCGAATCACATTTGAAAGTGATGAGTTACCGTCATGAAGTAGATTATCAGTTAAAGTGTATTGATTTGGACCCTAGCCTGACCATTCCCCCTGCCATCTTTTTAACCTTACTTGAAAATGGAATTACCCATAATGAGAGTGAGATGAATAAGATCATTTTTGAACTCCAGCTAGAAAAGTCTTTTGACGGAATGACTTATCGATTTTTTTCACCCAGCATTGTTGAATATGATGATGAGCCGGTTAAGGATGGAACCGGAATGAAATATATTAAGGCCCGCTTAAGAGAAACTTTTGCAGATGCCTGGAGTATTGAATCCTTTAAAAAAAATAATGGCTGGGAAATAAAAATTAACCTGCTCAGATAAAATGAAAATATTAATCGTTGAGGATGAAAAACGAATTGCCTATCAGCTGGAAAAGTTGATAAGACAAATTCTAGGTAAAGAAATTAGCAGACTCAATGTCTGTCAAACCTTGAATGCTGCCAGAAATTACATTTTGAGTAATACCATTGATGTTTTATTCCTGGATTTAAATCTGAAAGGCTATGATGGGTTTACCTTGCTGCAAGAAATGGTAGCAGGATCCTTCCATACCATTATTGTATCCGCTTATACAGATAAGGCCATACTTGCCTTTGAATATGGAGTCCTTGATTTTGTAGCCAAACCCTTTAATAAAGAAAGACTTGAACAGGCCATCGCCCGTTGCCAAAATATTCAAACCCACACTAATTATTTCACTAAACATCTTGCCATTAGAAAACATGGCAAAATTGAAATGATTGATATTAAAGACATCAATTATATCCAGGCTGCCGGCCACTACTCTGAACTTCATCTGACCAATGGGAAAAAAGAACTACACAATAAATCGATAGATAAATTATTAACCTTGCTGCCCAGTAACTTTGAACGTATTCACCGTTCTTATGCGGTCGAAATGAACAAAATTGAACGAATCCAGCGTTATCCCGGAAGCAAATACGAAATCATTCTGAAGGATCATACCGTTCTGCCCTGCTCTAGATTAAAGTTTAAGGAGTTAAATGAGAAGTTGAGGTGAAAAGTGTTCAAGTGTTCAAGTTAACAAGTTAAACTTGAACACTTGCAAACTTATTTTAGGTGTTTCAGCGCTTCCACTGCATTAAAATTCTTCTCATTCAACTCCAATGATTTATTATAAAAATCCTTGGCTTTTTTCATTTTTCCCATTTTAGCATGGATGGAACCCAAAGAATCATAAACATTAGACACATCTGGGAATTCTTTTTGATTGCGTTCCATGATGGCTAGAGCGTCCTTATCCTTATTTTGTTTCATCAACATATAAGCTACCAGGTTTAAAGCATTAGAGTTGAGATCATCTCTTTCTGACTTAAGCGTATCATATTGTTTTAGGGCCGCATCAAGTCCACCTTCTTTATAAGCTGCAAATACTGCTCCGGGAGGAGATTTGGGGTTGCGGAGGAAATTACTCAAATTCCTTTCGTTAAAACGCTTGCCAAGCATGCTGAATTCAATGCTTACCTTATTGGAGACAGCAGCAATACCTTCCTTTATCCGGCTCCATCTCTCTCCTTTAATTCCAAATTCTGAACGATCCAAAGTATATTCTCCGGTAAAAATAACCTGATCATCTCCTCTTGTGTCCTGCATAACCCCAATGGCAGGGGCCATATTGAAACTAATGGTTTTTGTGGTTTCTTTAACGGTAAGCTCTCCAGTGACTTTTAATCCTTCCCCTTCTTTCTGGACTTTTGAGCTGATGAACTTGATGTGTGGAAACTTTTCAGCGCCAAACCAATTCTCAGATTTAAGATCTTTGTCCCTCCAGTCATGATTGGTATTAATGGATTCGACATCAATTTGGAAGGAGACAGAAGTTTGATTTACATTATTCGGATCATAATAAATGGAACCATAAAAGTTGCCAAAATTTCCTCTCACCTTGGCATAGCCCATGTAGGTGGCCACAAATTCAACATAACTGTGCCCCTTATCAATAGGAAAAAGGTTGCCGACATCGAACTTTTGTGCCTGAACAGAAACTGAAAATAGGATAAACAGAAAAACGGGTAATGTTAATTTCTTCATGGTATTTTTGCGCTAAAAATTCCATGAAATTGGCATAATGTCGCCCAATCCGATAAGATTTACCTATTTAAACACTTTTTTTATAGGCGGAGGGCGTCATCCCGACATGTTTTTTAAATGCACTGTTAAAGGAGTTTTTATTGTTGAATCCAACTTCATAAGCTACTTCTAGTAAAGTGCGCGTCTGTTCACTTGCAATTTTTTCTTTGGCTTCCCTGATTCTATACCCATTAATAAAATCAAAGAAATTTTGATTTTTTTGTTCGTTGATTATTTGTGAGAGGTGATGAGTAGACATGTCAAGATCAGCTGCCAGATCAGATAATCGCAATTCATTATTGCGATATACTTTTTCTTTTTCCAGTTTTTCATCCAATAACCTTAAATAAGCTGCCTTGGCACTATCGGCAAGACTTGACTTAGCATATTTAATTTTTTTCTGTTCTTTTTCAAAAATGAGTACAGAATTAGGATATTTCATAGCCCTGTAAGCCAGGCCAAAAACAAAAATTAAGGTGGGAAGAACATAGAAATAATCTAAATTTCGCTGCCACATCCGGGTAGCAAATTGATAGAGAACAAAACCTGAGCACAAAAGTATGATCACAATGGCTACTCCATATAAATACTGAAGGGTCTGGATCTTATTCATAGGGAGACTAGACTGTTGATTTTTAGCTAAAGCAACAACATCATTCGTTTCTCTATAGGCGAAGAAAATATAAATCAAGGCGTGAAAAAACTGAAGTAAAAAAATAGTCGCATATAAATAATGCCATTGAGTGATGGTTTCCCGGTTAAAAGAATCAAATACGGTTAAAATTCCGTAGTCTGTTGACCTGGAAGTGATGATGTCATCAAAAGTGGCCGGGACAATAAGAGTGAATATCAAAAATGGAAGAAAATGCAAAATATCCTTTCGTCGTAACCTGAAATTTTTTATCAGCGAAGCTCGGTTATATAATAAAATTAAAGGCCCCACCAGAAGCCAGGAACCATATCTGGTACTATAAATAAAGGGGACATGAGCATCCATTTTGTGTCGAATGAAAAAAAACTCAACCTGATACCACAAAAATGCAAAAAGCAAAGCAACTAATAACAAATTGGCTGTTTTTACTCCTTGCTTGCTAATGAGTACAGAGGCCATCAAAAAAAGACATTGGCCCATGCCCAAAAAAAGTAATACTGAAACGAAGTCTATTTGCACAGTCGGTAATTATATTTAGAATGATTAGTTATTGGAAGATCACCATATTAAAAAGTAGATTTTTAATTTTTGCTTTTGCTCTATTTTAAATATAGATGGATTATATTTAATTTTCAAATAGCAAATGAAGTCCTAACCAAGATTTATAATTATCTCCAAATGCATTGGTAGATGGTTGTAATAACTGATCTGTAGTATTCCAGCTTCAGATTTACCATTAAAAAATTATGGTGTACCTACTTAAATACGCAGTAACATCAATAATTTTTGTCACAGCGTATTAAGCCTGGTAAATTTATGGTTTTTTATTATTTCTTTACACACTTCAATGTGAAGACTGTATTTTTCCATTACAATAATAAGGTGCTGACCCGGTATCTTTAAACAACTTTAAAACAGGCGATGAAAAGACGATTAACTAACCTGACAACAATTTTAATAGTACTCTTTAGTATGACAGCTTGTACCGAAACTTTAGAAAAAGAAGAGGGAAGCATTCCCATAAACCCCGAAAATTGGCCTCTTACCAACGGGGGGATTCCGATAGAAGCAGAAATAGAAGCCAAGATTAGTAATCTTATTGCTTCTATGACTCTGGAAGAAATGGTAGCACAGACCATACAGCCTGATATTGCCTCAATCACTCCTTCGGAATTTAAAAAGTATAAGTTCGGTTCAGTATTGAATGGAGGAAATTCTGCACCTGGTGGTAATGTGAGAGCTCCCGCAACAGAATGGCTCCAACTGGCCGATGAATTCTATGCTGCCTCCATCGATACCGACAAAAATGGAGCATCCATTCCTTTGCTCTGGGGAACCGATGCAGTTCATGGCCACAATAATATAGTAGGAGCTACTATTTTTCCACATAATATTGGTTTAGGTGCAACACGAAACCCTGATTTGATTCGCAAAATAGGGCAGGTCACTGCTAAAGAAGTAAAAACAACCGGAATGGATTGGACCTTTGCTCCTACATTAGCAGTAGTCCGTGATGATCGTTGGGGACGCAGTTATGAAGGCTATTCTGAAGATCCCGAAATAGTCGCAGACTACGCCGGCGCTATGGTAGAAGGTTTGCAAGGAATTCCCGGAACAGATAATTTTTTAGATAAAGAACATGTCTTAGCTTGTGCAAAACATTTTCTTGGCGATGGGGGAACCCAGAATGGCAAAGATCAAGGAGACAATCTGGATAGCGAAGAGGATTTCAGGAATCATCATGGAGCAGGTTACCCTCCTGCCATTGAGGCTGGTGTGCAAACGGTAATGGCCTCTTTTTCTTCTTGGAATGGCCAAAAAATGCATGGCAATAAACAACTTCTAACTACAGTATTAAAAGAACGGATGGGCTTCAATGGTTTTGTTGTGGGAGATTGGAATGGCCATGGACAATTACCTGGTGCTGATAAGACAAATAGCCCTGCTTGTATGATAGCAGGTTTAGATATGTACATGGCTCCCGATAGCTGGAGAGGCCTATATAAGAATTTGCTGGCTCAGGTAAAATCTGGAAAGATTCCTAAATCCAGAATAGAAGATGCGGTTCGCAGGATCCTTAGAGTCAAATTCCGCCTAGGGCTTTTTGATTTGCCTAAACCTTCAGAACGACCCTTTGCCGGTCAATTTGAATTATTGGGGGCACCAGATCACCTAAAAGTTGCCAGACAAGCTGTCAGGGAATCATTAGTGCTGCTTAAAAACCAAAATAAATTATTGCCTTTATCTCCTAATCAAAGAATTCTTGTTGCAGGAGAGGCTGCTAATAATATAGGCAAACAATGTGGAGGTTGGACTTATTCCTGGCAGGGAACCGGTAATGCCAATGCGCATTTTCCAAATGGACAGTCTATTTGGCAAGGTATTCAGCATGCTGTGGAGGAAGGAGGTGGAGAAGCGGTCTTTAGCCCTGGTGGAGATTACCAGCAAAAGCCGGATGTTGCCATTGTTGTTTTTGGTGAGCAACCTTATGCTGAATTTATGGGAGACCGGGAGGATTTAAAGTTTAAACCCGATGAAGGTCTTAATTTATTAAAGTCTTTTCGCGATGCTGGCATTCCAACAATAGGAATATTTTTGTCAGGCCGCCCAATGTGGGTAAACCCGGAAATTAATGCTTCTGATGCTTTTGTTGCTGCCTGGCTTCCTGGTAGTCAAGGTGCAGGAATTGCTGATGTATTAATAAACCAGGCAGATGGTTCCATTAATTTTGATTTTAAAGGTAAACTCTCCTTTTCCTGGCCTGGAAGGGCAAATCAAACCAAACTTAATCGAAATGATTCGGATTATGATCCGCTTTTTCCTTATGGATATGGTTTAACTTATTCAGATGAGGGGAACCTGGCCCAGTTGTCTGAAGATTCTGGAATGGAAGAACAGGCTGACTTGAAAAACCTGTTTTTTGTTAAAGGAAATGCTCAGGGGCCCTGGAAATTGATTGCAAAAACGGAATCGGAAGAAAAAACAGTTCAGGATGCTCCCCTTCAGCTTGCTCAGGAATTAAGTATTAAATCTGTTGATCATAATGCACAAGAAGATGCCAAGCAAATAAATTGGCAGGGTGAAAGCCAAGGAGCGATACTTATTTCTGGTCTTCCGGTGGATTTAAGCCGAGAAACAAATGGAGAAATGGCTCTTTCTTTTGAATATAGAATAGACAAATTACCAGAAAATCCAGTGTTCTTGTTTATGGAATCAGGGGATGAAAAGGTAACTGAAATAGAGATTGGAAAGCTATTCTCAAAAGATAGCCAGGGGAACTGGACTAAAAAAGAAATTAGTTTATCTTGTTTTGCCGAAGCTGGCACAGATATGTCAAATTTAAGCACCGTTTTTGGACTTAAGACGAGAGGCACCTTTAGTATCAGCTTCTCAAAAATAGAATTGGTCTCCAATCAGGGTGAAGCAATTTGTCCATAATCCAGTCAAAGATCACATTAAAGATATTCGAAAATGAAGCGAAGGAAATTTGTTTTGAATATGGGGGGAATGGTGGGAGCATTTGCCCTTAACCCAATTGATTTGTGGACGATACGATCAACAAATAATAAGTTCCCTACCAGGCGTCCTCCATTAGAAAAAAGAACCTTTACCAGCCAAACTGTGGAAGAATTGATACAGTTGGTTAAATCTGTAATTGCTGATGAAGAATTGGCATGGATGTTTGAAAATTGCTTCCCGAATACGCTGGACACCACTGTGGATTATGAACTAATTGATGGCAAACCCGATACCTTTATTATCACAGGGGATATTGATGCGATGTGGTTAAGAGATTCCACTGCTCAAGTATGGCCATATATGCCCCTTATTAATAAAGAGGAAAAGTTGCAAAACCTTGTTTTAGGATTAGTAAATCGACAGGTAAAATGTGTTTTGAAAGATCCTTATGCCAATGCTTTTTATAAAGACCTTTCAAAAGAATCACATTGGAAAAGTGATCAACCCAGTCCTATTCCGGGTGTTCATGAACGAAAATGGGAAATCGATTCCCTTTGCTATGTAGTTCCTCTTTCAAATGAATATTACCAACTTACCGAGGATAGATCGGTCTTTGATGAAGATTGGGATAAGGCCATGAGGTTAATTGTTAAAACCCTACGTACTGAACAGCGTAAGGATGGCAAGTCTCCATATTATTTCAGCAGGAGAACTACTCAAATGATTGATGCGCCAACTTTTAGTGGTACAGGAAGACCCATTAAGCCCACTGGTTTGATTTGTTCTATGTTTAGGCCCTCTGACGATGCTACTTTATATCCTTATTTGATCCCCTCAAATATTTTCGCTCAGGTCTCTCTACAACAATTGTCTTCTATTTACAGCCAGGTGTTGGATGACCCCCTTTTTGCCAGAGAATGTGCTGATTTTGCAAAAGAAGTAGAAGAGGGTATAGAAAAATATGCGATAAGTAAGCATCTTAATTTTGGAAAAATTTATGCCTACGAAGTAGATGGTTTTGGTAATAAAGTATTTATGGATGATGCTAATGTACCTTCGCTGATGTCTCTTGCCTATTTGGGAGCTCATCAAGCTGAAGACGCCATCTATAAACGAACTCGAAAATTTTTATTAAGCGAAGCCAACCCCTATTATTTGAAGGGAAGTGCTGCAGAAGGCCAAGCCAGTCCACATACCGGGAAAGAAAAAATATGGCCAATGGGAATTATATTGAGGGCAATGACCAGTTTGGATGAAGGCGAAATAAAGTTTTGTCTTAAAGCTTTAAGAAAAACCCATGCCGACACTGGATTTATGCATGAAGCCTTCCACAAAGACAAGCCAGAAGACTTTAACCGCTCCTGGTTTGCCTGGGCGAATACTCTATTCGGTGAATTGATATTAAAATTGTATAACGAACGCAGGGAGGTTCTAAAAATGAATTTTGATTAATTTACCTCTTTTGAGTTTTGACAATAATTTGATCTTCTTCTTTTGCCAGGTGGACAACCATTTTGTTAAGGTCAAAATTAATATCCATTCCTGAATCATCAATAATGCCTCTTCCCGGATCGATATCGGTAGAGCCAATGGTTCTTCCTGGATCAATATCGGTGGAACCTATACTTCTGCCCGGGTCGATATCTGTAGAGCCAATGGTTCTTCCTGTTTCATCCTCCGGTAAGCTGCCGTCAATTCCCGGATCAATATCCGTAGAGCCGATATTTTCACTTTCCTCAATTTCTTGAATACCCTCTTTTGGAATACCTGTTATGTATAATAGATTTGATTTAGGAATAAACATGATTTGCCATTGAAACTTTGCTGTATCCAGGGTAAAGGGCAATCTTTCCAGGTCAAGTCCTGAGCTATCAGGAGCGGAGGAGGCACTAAGTTGATCTCCCAAAATGCCGATGATGACTCCATTATTTTCATCTAATGGAAAAGCCAAAGCGTCACCGTTATCAATTAAAAATAAAAGGCTTTGATCGGAAGATAGACAAATTGAGTTGAGCATATTTAAGGTTATAGTTTTGGAATTTAATCATAGATAGGTATCTAAAGCCCTAAAACTATAAATTTTTATTGATTAATAACCTAATATTTTCAACATCTGATCTGCTTTTTGTTCTTCCTGGTAAAGGACATCTACCAGGTTACCTTTATTATCTTTGTAAATTAGGACGTGCTTGGGAGATGGAATTAAACAATGTTTGATACCCCCATATCCACTTAAGGAATCCTGGTAAGCTCCGGTATGAAAAAAACCTAAATAAAGAGGTTCCTTATCAGAAGCGGGATAGTTGGGTAAATAAACCTGACTCTCATGTACTTCCGAATTATAGTAATCAGAATTATCGCAGCTCAAACCACCTATATTTACCCTTCCATACTCATTAGTCCACTTATTTATAGGAAGGAGGATAAAACGTTCGCCAATACCCCAGGAATCCGGAAGGGTAGTCATCAAAGAGTTGTCAATCATATACCAAAGCTCGGATTCATTTTGTCTTTTCTGCGCCAAAACGGAGAAAATATGGGCCCCACTTTCTCCGACGGTATACTTTCCAAATTCTGTAAATATATCAGGCTCAGGAACTCCCTCTTCTTCACAGTTGCTTAGAATGTTATTGACAATTTCTTTTACCATATATTTATAGTCGAATTCAAAGCCCAATGAATTTCGAATAGGCATTCCACCTCCAATATTAATGGCTTTTAAGTCTTTTGATTTACTCTTTAATTCGCAATACAGTTTCAGGACTTTGTTTAATTCTCCCCAATAGTACAGGCTATCCTTTATTCCTGTATCTACAAAAAAATGCAGCATTTTAAGTTTGAATTTGGGATGATGGGCCAATTTTTTCTCAAAAAATGGAATGACCTCAATGCTCCTGAATCCTAGCCTGGAAGTATAAAACTCAAAATTAGGTTCTTCTTCAGTGGCAACCCGAATTCCTAAATTACAATGACCTTTTATGGTCTTTTCGTAAAATCTCAGCTCTTCCTCATTATCTAAAACCGGAATGACATTTTCAAAACCCTCATTTATTAGATCAGCAATGGCTTGCATATAGGCCTGGGTTTTAAAGCCATTACAAACAACAATGATGTCTTTTTCGATCTTTCTGTTATCATATAGTTTGCGTATCAGATCCAAATCGAATGCCGAGGATGTTTCTAAATGGACCTGATGTCGTAATACCTCATAAAGGACATGACTAAAATGTGAACTTTTGGTACAGTAACAATAATAATAGTTCCCTTTATAACCTGCAGATTTCATCGCTCGAGTAAAAAGGTTTCTTGCCTTCTTAATTTGAGCGCCAATTTTAGGCATATAAGTGATTTTTAAGGGAGTCCCATATTTCTCTATAAGATGTTTTAAAGGCATGCCGTTAAATAGGAGATAGCCATCTTCAAGATCAAAACCTTCTTGTGGGAAATAAAAAGTTTGATCAATTAAGTCAAAGTACCTGTTTGCCACCTTTGGATGAAATTTATTTTTGTGTTAATTATTTGATTTTCAGATATTTGTGAGGTTTTTGGAGGCGCAATAAGCATTCTGCAAATGTAGATAAAAATCAAATTCCAAGTGAGTAATTTTTTAAATTTCATTCACTAATTAATTTTTCCTCCTGAAAGTGTATTTTCGGGCAAAAGAATTAATTTTATCTACTTACGGACCTTTCAATAAACAAATGATAAATGGAAAAGTTAGATTCCTTGAATCAGGTGGCAGAATTTCACAAAACCTTTCAACATCCTGTTGAGGAAAACCCTGTTATCCCTGCACCCGAGCGCCAACAATTAAGAATTGCTTTACTGGCTGAAGAACTGGAAGAATTAAAAAAAGCTATTGCTGACAAGGACATCATTGAAATAGCCGATGCACTTTGTGATATACAGTATGTTTTGTCCGGGGCTGTGTTGGAGTTTGGCTTGGGAGAGAAATTTGGAGCATTATTTAATGAAGTGCACCGATCAAATATGAGTAAATCCTGTAGTTCGGAAGAAGAAGCAGTGGCCACCATGAAGCATTATGAAGGAAGGGGTTTTGAAAGTTATTATAAAAAGGTTGGGGAACAATATCTTGTATTTAGAAAGGGAGACAACAAAACGCTAAAGTCAATAAATTATTCGCCTGCAGATTTGGAAAGTTTACTATAGTTTTGCCCTATGCATTCAGATTGGATTGGAAAAATTGGTATACAGCTTATCTTGCAAGACCCATTTTATGGATTGCTTTTCCGCCAGTTGCCCAGGATTATGGAGGACAATTCGCCAGAAATAAGTTTAGTCTCTAATTCAGTGGGAAATTTATCACTTCAATTCCCCTCTTATTTGGAAGCTCAATGGAAAAATCCTGCCCTTATTCCTCTTATTCAACACGAATTGCTTCATTTTTTATTAGACCATCCCCGACAACGAGAAATGGATAATAAAAAAAAGGAGTATTTCGACCTGGCTTCTGATATTTGTGTGGAGAATTTTATACATTCCCCTGCTCCAGAATTGTTGGAATTGCAGAGAATCAATTATCTGAACTGGCCAGCTTCTCAATCCGCCTCTTATTATTACCAATTAATAACTAGAGTAATGGAAGGAGACTCAACTGCAGAAAAACATAAGTTGGAAGACTTGTTGGCAAAAAGAAGCTTGGAATTTAATAAACATGATTTATGGGAGGCTAATACAGGAAAGCCAGGGAACATACATGCCCTGTTGAGGAAGGAACTGAATTCCAATTCGAATGTTGAATGGCCAGAAGGGCTTTACACCTTATTAAATCAGGATAATACCATAAGCCAACCAATAAACTGGAAAGATCATCTTTATTGGTTAGTGCGGAGCAGCATCAAAACCAAATTACAATATCGGAAAAATAGATATTCCAGACGCTATGGCCAGCCTCCTGGACTTAGGATAAAAAGGCAGCATCGTTTGTTATTAGCTCTTGATACCTCGGGCAGTGTTAGGGAAGAAGAAATCAATCTTTTTTTTCGAGAAATTAATCGCCTACATAAAAATAAACTGGAAATTGAAATTGTGGAATGTGATGCTGCCATCCAACAGAGATATCTTTTTTCGGGAAACTTCCCCACCATGGTTAAGGGAAGAGGCAGTACCAATTATAATCCGCCAATCGAATTATTAAATGAGGATTCTTATTTTGGCGGATTAATCTATTTTACTGATGGCTTGGGGCCAGAACCTTTTATTGTTCCAAAACGCCCCCTGCTTTGGGTTATCAGAGGCGAAAATCCTGAAATATTAGACAAATTGGCTACATGGCCAGGAAGAGTAACTACCATGAAATAAATATCATATATATGGAAGAATTACCTGCGAGTTGGGGACCAGAAATTAATGCAAAAGGCCTAATTGAACTGTTGGATCAAGTCTTGGACTTTTCTGAAAAACCTGTCATTGAAGGATTGTGGCAGTTACCACTTTGTATTTGGGGGAACGCAGGTATTGGAAAAACAGCTTTAATTCATGATTTTGCTAGAGAAAGGGCGTATAAAATGGTGCATTTGGCCCCAGCTCAGATTGAAGAAATGGGAGACTTGTTGGGCATGCCTGCTATTGAGGGAACTCGAACCACATTTAGAAAACCATCCTGGATTCCGGATGAGAAAGGACCAGGAATTCTTCTGCTGGATGATTTTAATAGAGCTGATGAGCGAATTATTAAAGGATTGATGCAGCTGCTCCAGGAAAAGAAAATGATCGCCTGGTCATTACCTCCTAAATGGGTAATTGTATTGACCGCTAATCCGGAATCGCACCAATATCAAGTAACACCATTGGATCAGGCCACTTTAACCCGGATGATACACTTAACTTTAACTTTCGATATTAAAGATTGGGTAATTTGGGCCGAAAAGCAAAAACTTCCTAATTGGTGTATTGATTTTGCCATTCTTCAGCAGGAATTATTTGAGCAAGAACGGCATACTCCCAGGACTTTTTCTCAGTTTGCCTATCAATTGAATCGACTAAAATGGGATCCTGATAATCATTTGGATGCCATTCTTTTACTGGCTCATTCTATGCTCGGGGAAAAGGTAAGTATGACCCTTAAAAACTTTTTCACGGTAGGCATTCATCAAATACCAATGATACATGAGCTATTAAAACACCCCGATTTTGAAAATCAGGTAGACCAACTACTAAATCAATGGAATAATCCAGTAGAAGGTCAAAGAGTAGATCTATTTTCCATTCTTTGCAATCGCTTAAATGCCTATCTAAGTAAAAAATCATTAGAGCTAAAACCCTTTGAGTTAACCAACCTGAAACATTTTTTCACTATGGATGCACTCCCTGCAGACTTTAGATTTATCCTGGCTCAGGATTGGGCAAATTCTGAAAATGGGCAGTTAAATCAGTTGATTAGAGACCCAGACTTGGCTAGCCTTGTCCTTTAATTCCCAGAACTGATAGATAGAATTATTTGAATCGTAGAATGAAAAATAGAATTTTCCAGAGTATTGTTATTTTCCAAGCTTAATCCAACCTTAATAAATAGTATGTCTATATGAAAAACCTATTGTTTTTGTTTATGTTGACCCCCGCTTTTATGTGGGCTCAAGATGGAAATCATCCAGAGTTTGATGTAAAAACTCCGGAGGTGGAATACAAACTAAGATTTTTGGCTTCTGATGAATTAAAGGGAAGAGATACCGGATCTGAGGAAAACAATATTGCCGCCAGTTTTATTGCTGCTCATTTAGAAGCTTATGGCTTCAAACCAGCAGAGGGGCAATCATCTTTTTATCAGACCATAAATTTCTTAAAGACAAAAGCCCCCTCCAGGGGAATGCTAAAAATTGGTGCTAATACATTCAATCAGGGAGAGGAATTAATGATCATCTCAGGAAATTTGGAAAATACAACAGCAGAAGTTGTTTTTGCTAGACACGGATGGGTAGACGAAGCCTCTGGTCGTGATGATTATGATGATCTTGATGTAAAAGGAAAGATTGTGGTGGTGCTTCCCGGTACGGAAGAGGATCAGTCTGATCAAGCTGCTTTTGGAGCTGCAGCCGGAAAGCGGAAAATTGCCCAATCGAAAGGAGCTCTTGCATTAATAGAATTGTACCGACTACAATTTCCATGGCAGTTTTTTAAGCGGTATTTCGGAGGTGAAAGCTTATCTCAACCAGATGGAAATAACAATGGCGAACCCACCATGCTGTACGGTTGGATGCAAGAAGGTCAGGACCAGGAGGATTTGGCAAAGGTAAGGGAAGGAAAATCTCTGGGAGGTGAAATTATGAGTGAAGGTTATGTGCGACAAGAAGCTCCTTCTCATAATGTGGTAGGAGTATTGGAAGGAAGCGATCCTGAATTAAAAGATGAATATATTCTTCTTTCTGCTCATTTTGATCATGTTGGGGTACAAAGTAGAGGGCCAGGACAGGATTCAATTTTTAATGGCGCAAGGGACAATGCCATGGGAACGGTGGCTATCCTTACTGCTGCTGAATCCCTTTCAAAAGAAAGACCCAAACGCTCGGTAATCATTTTGGCTTGTACAGGCGAAGAAAAAGGTCTTTTAGGCTCTAGATACTATTCTGAAAATCCACTTGTTCCTCTGGAAAAAACCATCTTTAACCTCAATACGGATGGTGCTGGCTATAATACTACTTCCTCAATAGCAGTAATAGGTTGGGGGAGAACGGGAACCGACTATGCCATTGAAAAAAGTGCTGAAGCTTTTGGTTTGGGAATTATTAAAGACCCCGCTCCTGAGCAAGGGCTTTTTGATCGTTCTGATAATGTGTCTTTTGCTTCTAAAGGTGTACCTGCACTTAATTTTGGCCCAGCTTTCGAAAATTTTGATGCCGAAATTCAAAAGTACTACCATCAGCCTGCAGATGAGGCGGATGCGGTGGACATGGAATACCTACTAAAATACGCCCAATCTTTTACTTACCTGGCTAGAATTATTGCCAATAATATAGAGAAACCGACCTGGAAGGAAGGAGACAAATACGAAGAAGCAGGAAAAGAACTTTATAAAAAATAAAAATCAGGCGGGCCACGGGCCCGCTTGATTTTTATACCCAATAGGTTCCTGGAAAATTCATCTTCAATTCATACTTTGGGGCCAAAGCTCGCAATCTCCTTATCCTTTCCTTCATGTCCGGGTGTGTACTCATCCATTTGGGGATGGCTCTTTGCAGGGGAGGCATTTTTAGAGAATTAATGTGATGTAGCTTTTGGAGGGCATTTGCTAATCCGTCTGGATCACCAGTAAGTCTGGAGGCTTCCAAATCTGCATCAAATTCACGCGTTCTGGAAATGGCCAACATCATTAAGGTACTCAGTGCAGGAGCGATGATGAGGAGAAGCACGGCAATCCAGGAAATATGCTCTTCACCCATCAGATATAGCGGTAGATTAACAAGGAGAAGAATTTGTCCAAAGAAAGAGAAAAGCCGAGTTATTCTCCCTATCAAATTGATGATACTGTGAAAACGTACATCATTATTATAAATATGACTCATTTCATGAGCCAATACCCCTGTTATTTCTCTCACATTTAATTGCCTCAATAAGCCATAGGTTATTCCAATAGCAGGATCATGCTTTTGACCAGTGGCAAATGCATTAATCGCTGTGGAGGGGATATAGTATAATTGTGGAGACTTGACTAACTCAGCCCTGTCTGCCAATTGCTTTACTACATTATGGACGATCGGAACTTCTACCGGAGATAAAGGACGAGCTCTGTATAAGCGCATAATATATTTTGTAGGCATATTTGTGCTGGCCAAAAGCGCCAAAAAACCAACAATACCTACCCAAATCAGGGCATTTATTCCAAAAAACAAATATCCCAATAGTAACATCAAAGTCAACATTGCACCAGACAACACCATCGTCCTCAAAAAATTGTTTCGCTTTTGCCTTAGAAAACTTGACTGCATACTTTAATTTTATCATCTAATCACTCTTCCTCTAAATTAACACTCATTATGCAGATTGTGTTGCGTGAATTTGAATCTCCTCTACAAACTCCTGGAGCTTATCGATGGTTACGTGATCCATTACGACTATCTTATACCAATTAGGTTGATGATGATCATCTGGTACCAAACTGTATTTTTGGGCAACTTTAGGATCTAGATGATTGGCCTTAATGGTGACAATATTACCATGTGGATGCCTGTAAAATGAAAAGCCCATCTTTTTTAACTGACCACATAACCAATTCGTACGCATTAAGAGGGTATGGATTTTTTCATACCATTCAAAAGGACCATACTTCATTAAAATCATCCATACTCCAATAGCATTTGCACCTGATCGACTACCGATTAAGGTAAGGTCAAGACCTTCAACATATTTTGCAGATTCCGTGATGGTATGGGATATCATTCCTTTTTTAACCAGAAAAATCCCAGTGCCATAAGGTGCCTGTAACATCTTATGTGCATCCAAAGTTATAGAAGATATATATGGATGAGCAAAGTTCAACTTGTTTTCCAGATTACTGAAAGGATAGAAAAAACCACCATAAGCTCCATCAACATGAATTTTAAAAGGAACACCTTCTGTTTTGAAATGTTGAACGAATTGTTCAACATCATCCACCGAGCCAAACATGGTAGTCATCATATTGACAATTCCAATAAAATATTTAACTCCTCTACTTTTTAAGGATTCGATGGTATTTTGTAGTTCCTGATCATGGATACTTCTGGTATTTCTATCAACTGCCACTTGTCCTATTTGCACTTGTAAAAGATTGGCCGCCTTGGTAAAAGAATAGTGACTGTCTTCAGAACAGATAATCCCTACTTCCTGTGCAGAAGCTCCCATTTTTTTCATAAAATAATTCCTATAAATCCAAATAGCCTGGATATTAGCCTCTGTACCACCGGAAGCAATATATCCATCCTGATCATTTTCCTTGCCTTTGAAAATATCTTCGGCTAAGATTTTAATGACTTCTTTTTCTAATTCCTGAGTTCCACTAAAAAAAGATTCAGATTCTCCTATCGTATGGCATCCAATATGATTGGGGTTATGGATTAAGGCTGACAAAAATGGAGCATCTTGTAAAAATGGGGCATCCTGATAAAATACCTTGCCATCTAGATGAGAGGCAGGTACCCCTAGTAATGGAGCATTAAAAAAGTTGATATTTTGTTGCAATGCGCCAAAAATTCTGGATTTAATCTCTTTGTTGCTTAGTTTTTTCCATGTGTTCATGAATTGATTTTTTGTGCTGTTAACAGGATTATTTTTTATAGCGTTAATTAGTTTAAATTTTCGCCAAAAATAATTGTTTTACTAATAATTGTCAAATTAATTAAATCAAATTTAAAAAAAACTTAGAAAGGTCAACCTAATGAGTAGGAGAGCGACCTTTGATCAGGATTAAGTAGAGTAAAAGCCAATAAAATCAAACCTATCCTCTTGAGTAGTTGGGAATAAAATGGAAGAAATTCTTGCATCTTTAAAGATCTGACAATACATTTGTAGCCGGATGTTAAAAGGAACATCTATTTTAATAATTCATTATAATCATTTCTTATTTAAGAATTGACTTTATAACGAAGGGTGGAGAGATCGGGCTCTTTGAAACCCTGGCAACCTGGAATTACTTTAATCCAAGGTGCCAAATCCCGCCAAGTATCCGTTGATTCGGGTTTTTTGGACATATAAACTCAAAGCGATGAAAAATTTCTATTCAAAAGAACCTTTCTTATTAGAGTCTGGAGCCTCCCTATTAGAGCTTACAATTGCTTATCACACTTTCGGAAAATTAAACCAACAAAAAGACAATGTCATTTGGATATGCCATGCACTTACCGCCAATTCCAATCCTGAAGAGTGGTGGCCTGGCCTGGTAGGTAAAGACAGATTATTAGATCCAAATCAATATTTTATTGTTTGTGCTAATATCATAGGATCTTGTTATGGCTCTACAGGTCCTGCCAGCCTTAATCCGGAAACGGGAGAAAAATATGGAATCAATTTCCCATTAGTCAGCATTAAAGATATGGTATCTGCCCATCAGCTGCTGCAGACGCATCTTGGTGTCGAAAAGATAAAACTAGGAATGGGGGGATCTTTGGGTGGACAGCAAGTTTTGGAATGGGCGGCAAAGGTGCCTGATCTATTTGACAATATTGTTGTATTAGCCTCTAATGCCAAGCACTCGCCCTGGGGGATTGCCTTTAATGAGGCACAAAGGATGACCATAATGGCAGATCCTGGATTATTGGACGAGGAAGGAGATGCCGGCAAAGCAGGGCTTGAAGCAGCCAGGGCCATTGCGATGTTATCCTACCGTTCCTACCATACCTATCAAAAAACACAATCTGAAAAATCTGATGAAAAATTAGATGATTTTTTAGCCAGTTCCTATCAAAGATATCAAGGGCAAAAATTACAAAAACGCTTTGATGTGTTCTCTTATCTTAGTCTTAGCCGAGCAATGGATAGCCATAATATGGGTAGAGGAAGAAAAAGTGTGGAAGATGCTTTGAATAGTATAAAAGCTAAAACACTGGTAATAGGGATTGAATCTGATTTACTATTCCCCGTTCAAGAACAAGCCTTTATCGCCAATCATATACCAAATGCAAGACTCGAAATTATAGATAGCATTTATGGACATGATGGCTTCTTAATTGAGTTTAAATCCATTGCCTCCCGTGTTGGTGCCTTATTAAAAGACACCATTTTTGAATCTCCAAAATCGGCTTACAGGTTAAGAAACAGAAGATCACTGGGGGCTCGACGGATGGAAGGTTCAGGAAAAGGTTTAGGTTTACCAGGAACAGAAACTTTTTAAGTATTTGATGCCTATATTTGTTCCCATCAATTAGATTTTTTCAACGGATAGAACAAATGAGCATTAAAAAAATTCTGGTACTGGACCCTCCTCACCCATTATTAATAGATCGCCTCAATAATCTAGGCTTTGAATTGGAAATGGATTATGATAGCCCGGTAGAGGTGCTCCAAGAAAAAATCCAGGACTATTATGGATTGGTTATTCGTTCCAGGATAAAACTGCAGGCCCCTCTGTTATCTAAGGCAAGCCAGCTTAGATTTATAGCTCGTTATGGGGTGGGCCTTGAACACATTGACCTTGATTTTGCTGCTAAGCATAAAATTCCAGTCTTTAATTCACCAGAAGGAAGTAAAGATGCGGTAGGAGAACATACCCTCGGAATGCTTTTAATGCTTATGAATCACTTGGGAAGAGCTGACCGTGAAATTAGGGCAGGACACTGGCGGCGAGAACCTAATCGAGGCCTTGAAATTAAGGGTAAAACTGTAGGGATTCTTGGATATGGCAATATGGGACAATCTTTTGCTCAACGATTGGCAGGTTTTGAAGCTCGAGTAATTGCTTATGATAAATATCGAGAAGATTATGGGGATGATTACGCTATTGCTGTTTCGCTGGACCAACTTTTTGCTGAAAGCGATGTATTAAGCATCCATATTCCTTATATGCCAAGTAACCATTATTTTATTGACTTTTCATTTTTATCTTCTTTTCATAAAAATATTTATTTGGTAAATACTGCGCGAGGTTTAGTTTTAAAAACACAGGATCTGGTAAGAGCGATGGAGTCTGGTCAGGTTATTGGAGCTGCTATTGATGTAATTGAATATGAAGAAACTTCTTTTGTCAATCTGGACCTGGCAGATCTTCCTCAACCTTTCCAGTATCTAAGACAATCAGAGAGAACTGTTTTGGCTCCTCATATAGGAGGATGGTCCATGGAAGCTAAAGTTGGACATGCAAGAGTGCTAGCTGAAAAAATTGAAGCCTTTTTAGAGAATAATTAGTATATGAGGGCGTCTCATATTAATTTACTGTTAGGTATTAACCAAACTTTAAATAATCCGCTATTCATACTTTATCCTATACTAAGATTTTTTGGGTAAGAATATTTTTTATTAATATTACAATCCTGCCCAAAAAAGTAATTTTGATTTAGGGGCAGCCATTTGTTGATACAACAACCCATACAATAGAAGCGTGAAAGCTATCATTATTGTAAACTATTATTTTAGATGCTTCGTACCCAAAGCGTAGTCCAGCAAGTTTATGAGGTCGTTTATAATCTGAAGGAGTTTGCTTCAGGACTATATCTTCCTACTGCCTATATTGTAAGTAAGGATCAGGATGGACTATTGGCCCATATTCAGCAAAAAGCGATTGAAGAGACCATTGGTAGTTTTGATTTAGAATTGGACCCAATAAGAAAACAACTCTTTTCACTTATTGAACAATTGCAGCCTAAGGCATTAGAAAAACGATTCAATCCCACAAAAAAAAGAATAAAACCACTTGAGAAGCTTCTCGAAACTGAGGAGATAAAAAAGCATGTTTATGCCTTTGTTCATCGCAGATTAGATGAATTACTTTCTGTTGTGGTTAGATATGAGCTACCCATATGTTGGCATTTGGAACGAAAAGTATTGGTTAAGGACTTTTTGATGGAATCAGAAAGGGTAGAATTACAACCTCATTTATCTTTCCGCAAAACAAATACCGGTGTCACCTATCAGTTGCGTTTAAGTGAAAATGATAAAACCTGGACCATAAGCTCTAAAGATGTTTTACCCATTACCAATCATCCGGCTTGGATTTTTGTGGATTACCGTTTGTATAAGGTCGCTTATATTAACGGTAACATGGTAAAGCCTTTCCGTAATAAGGATATTATTACCATCCCCCAGGATAAGGTAAAAGATTATTTCCGGAAGTTTATAGTTAGAGTAGCCTCTAAGGTAGATATTGAAGCAGAAGGATTTGGATTAATTCATTTCAATACCTTGAGGGGTTGTCGAATTGAAGCTGTTAAGGATCTTTTTAGTGACGAGTGGGGGATTGCTGTCAATATGATGTACTCCAATGCAGAATTTCCCTGGAATGATGCCCGAGAGAAAAGGACAACTCTTGAATTTGGAGATGAGGAAGTACGAATTCTTCAGGTTATAAGGGATTTTAGCTCTGAACAAAAGTATATTAATGAACTTGAGCAAATTGGACTGGAAAAAGGAGAACGAAATTTCTTTGTCCTGCCAAATGAAGATCAAGATCAATGGATTTTATTAGAATGGTTGTCTAAGCAAAAACAGACTTTAGAAGAGAAAGGGTTTACAGTTGAACGTACTTTGGTTGAGGATCAGCAAGAGGTTTATTTATACAAACCCAGCTTGCAAATGGTAACAGAGCAAAAAAATGACTGGTTTGATATCCATGGGGAGGTGGTGGTAGGAGAATTTACTTTTCCCTTTCTCAGGCTTTCCAAACACATCAAAGATGGCAATCGCCTTTATCGCTTGCCCAATGGGACTTATTTTTTAATCCCTAAAGAGTGGATGAATAAATATCGGCCCTTGATGAATTTTGCCAAAAAAGACGGCGAGCAACTAAGGATCAAAAAAAATCAATTTACTCTTCTTAATGATTTAGGTGTAGATGATACTCCTCCTGTAACCAAGGATTTAGAAAATATTGATTTTGATCTTTCGCCCCTTTTGAATGCTACTCTTAGACCTTATCAATTAGAAGGGGTAAAGTGGTTGGTACAATTATATCGCAATGGACTAGGGGCCTGTTTGGCCGATGACATGGGCTTGGGAAAAACACTCCAAACCATATCTATTCTATTGCATGCTAAAGAAGAAAAGGCGCAGCGCCCAATCCCAGAAAAAGATCAGGAAGACGTTCAGCTACAATTGTTTCAGAGCATAGAAGATCAGGCCTTTTTGGCACCTCTGAATGCTTTGATCATTTTGCCAGCTTCCTTAGTGTTTAACTGGGAAAGAGAAATTCAAAAATTTGCTCCTTCACTTTCTGTCTATAGACATGTAGGTTCAAAACGACATAAAGACATTAGGATTTTGGTTCGATATGATATCATCCTGACCACCTATCAAACAGCTTTGAGAGATGTGGATATATTAGAACAAATTGAGCATGAATATATCGTATTGGATGAGAGTCAGCAAATTAAAAATCGAGACAGCAAAATTTTTAAAGCCATAAATCGACTACAGGCCAACCATAAAATATCTTTGAGTGGTACACCAATTGAAAATTCGCTCTCAGATATTTGGTCCCAAATGCAGTTTATCAATCCTGATTTATTGGGTAATTTTTCTTTTTTCAAAAAAGAGTTTATAACACCTATTGAGAAAAAACAGGATGAAGAAAAAAAACAAAGACTGCGCAGAATGGTCTCTCCTTATGTGTTGAGAAGAACAAAAGAGGAGGTCGCTAAGGATTTACCCCCACTTACAACACAGATTTTTTATTCAGAAATGACAAAGGAGCAGAAACGATTATATGAAAAGGAAAAATCTGCTGCTAGGAACTTCTTGCTTGAAAATTATGCAGTTAACAATCCCCAGTACCGCATTATGATCCTTAGATCATTGACCAAATTACGCCAAATCGCCAACCACCCAGTCCTTGTTTCCAGTGAATATAAACGGGATAGTGGGAAGTTTAAGGATATTCTCGAACAATGGAATGTAATCCGCAAAAGTGGACATAAAGCGCTGTTTTTTAGTTCCTTTGTTCAATACTTAAATTTATTTAAACAGCAGTTTGAGAAAGAAAATTTACCCTATGCTCTGCTGACTGGAGATATGAGTAATAAAGCCAGAGAGGTCCAAATTAAAGAGTTTGCCGATAAGCAAGAAGTACAATCCTTTTTAATATCAATAAAATCCGGTGGTACAGGATTGAACTTAATCGCTGCAGATTATGTATTTTTGTTAGATCCATGGTGGAATCCGACAACGGAGCAGCAAGCCATTGCCAGAGCACATCGCATTGGACAAGACAAAAATGTGTTTGCCGTGAAATTCATCACCAAGGATAGTATTGAAGAAAAAATACTTAAACTTCAGGAACGTAAATCTAAATTGGCCGAAGACATTATTGAAAATGTCAAAAAGTCACCCCTTTCCAAAGGGGATATTGAATTTCTGCTTGAATAGCAAAAATTTTATTTCAACCCTTCCATTTAATTTGAAACCAAATAAATTGTGCTTGTTTGCCTGCTAATGGCAAGCTTCACTCCTAAGCGTGTTGCATTTTATCATTAGGACTTTATTCATTGTATCTAATGTTTTACTTCCTAATGGATAACAACTTGACCAAATAAGTATTTCATCTAACAGCTCTAATCAAAAAAACTTATAAAATAGTTGTCTGACTGGTTCAGACAAGCAATATTTTTTTGTTAGCGAACGAACAATCAACACAAAATGAAAAACATTAAAAAAATCAATCGGTTACTGGTTGCCAACCGAGGAGAAATTGCCATTAGGGTATTGAGAGCTGCATCTGAATTACAAATACAAACACTTGCCATTTACAGTTACGAAGATAGATATTCCCTACATCGTTATAAGGCAGATGAAGCTTATCAAATAGGAATGAAAGATGAGCCATTGAAGCCTTATTTGGATATTGAAGAAATCATAAAATTGGCTAAGGATAAAAATGTGGATGCCATTCATCCCGGGTATGGATTTTTATCTGAGAATGCTTCTTTTGCAAGAAGGTGTTTGGAAGAAAACATCATTTTTATCGGACCTTCACCAGAGACAATGGATGAACTGGGAGATAAGGTTGCTGCTAAGCAGCTGGCCAGAAAGTTAGGAGTGCCATTAATCGAGGATAGTAAAGCCAAGCTTACCAATGCCGAGATTGCTTTAAGTGAGGCTCAAAAAATAGGGTATCCTGTTATCTTAAAGGCTGCAGCTGGTGGTGGTGGCCGAGGTATGCGAGTCGTTAAAAAAGAAAGTGATCTAGCCAGGGAATTTGAGGAAGCCCAAAATGAAGCTCAAAATGCTTTCGGAGATGGAACCATCTTCATTGAAAAGTTTATTGAAAATCCGAAGCATATTGAAGTACAACTACTAGGAGATAAGTATGGAAATATTGTACACCTCTTTGAAAGAGATTGTTCTGTCCAAAGGCGATTTCAAAAAGTGGTAGAAATAGCTCCCTGTGTAACTTTATCCCAAGCTACTAAAAACAAACTTTATGATTATGCTTTAAAATTAGCCAAAGCCGTTAATTACAGTCATGCAGGTACGGTAGAATTTTTAGTGAATCAAGAAGAAGAAATTTATTTTATCGAGGTTAATCCCCGGATTCAGGTAGAACATACCATTACGGAAGAAATTACGGGAATAGATCTCGTGCGATCACAAATCCTTATTGCTCAAGGCCATCAACTGGATGATGCGGAAATTGCAATACAGAATCAAGAGAGTATTCAACAATTTGGTTATGCCATACAATGTAGGGTAACCACTGAAGACCCTGCCGAAAACTTTAAACCAGATTATGGTAGCTTGATTGCCTATCGAAGTGCTGCTGGGATGGGAATTCGGCTGGATGCAGGCAGTGCTTATCCAGGAGCTCGAATTTCACCATTTTTCGATAGCATGTTGGTTAAAGTTACGGCCTGGGGTAGGACCATGCCTGAGGCAGCCCATAGATTAAACCGAGCCTTGCGGGAGTTTAGAATCCGAGGGGTTAAGACAAATATTGGGTTTTTGCTTAATCTTTTGGAAAATCAAACTTTTAATCAAGGTCAGGCTACCGTTAATTTTATTCCCGATCACCCGGAATTGAATCAATCTCGAAATTGGCGGGATAGGAGCACAAAACTGCTGAGATATTTGGCTGATGTCATTGTTAACTCAAATGCCGATGTAAAATTTGAAGATCCCAAAATAGTTTTTATTGAACCCAAAATACCCGGACATCAATCACAAACCCCTGTCCCTACAGGTTCGCGTAACAAACTTGAAATACTGGGTAGAGAAGGATTTATCGATTGGTTAAAAGAGGAGCAGGCAATACAATTTACAGATACTACCTTCAGAGATGCACACCAATCATTATTGGCCACCAGAATGCGTAGCTATGATCTGCTCAAAGTTGCAGATAGTTATTCTCAGCATTTTGCCGATAGTGTATTTTCCTTAGAAATGTGGGGTGGTGCAACTTTTGACGTAGCCATGCGGTTCTTAAAAGAATCTCCATGGGATCGCCTCAGAAAGCTTCGACAAAAAATTCCTAATATTTTATTCCAAATGTTGCTACGAGGTTCCAATGCTGTTGGGTACGCTGCCTATCCCGATAATCTGATTGTGAAATTTATAGAAGTGGCTGCCGAAGAAGGTATCGATGTTTTTCGAATATTCGATTCACTCAATTGGGTGGATGCCATGAAGACCAGCATAAAAACAGTCAGAGAGCATACTCATTCCCTTGCAGAAGCATGTATTTGCTATACCGGAGATATAACAGATAAAAACCGTACTAAGTATAGCTTGGAATATTATCTGGATTTAGCCAAACAATTGGAAGATGCTGGAGCGCATATTATTGCCATTAAGGATATGGCAGGTTTATTAAAACCATTAGCAGCAGAAATATTGGTTGGAGAATTAAAGAATACGGTTCAAACTCCTATACACTTGCATACCCACGATACCTCCTCCATCCAATCGGCTACTTACCTTAAGGCTATTGAGGCAGGAGTTGATATCGTTGATGTGGCAATAAGCTCCTTATCTGGTTTGACCTCTCAGCCTAATTTTAATTCGATGGCGGCTATGATGCAACACCATCCCAGAGAACAGAAAATAGACCTGAAAAAGTTAAATGCATTTTCTGCTTATTGGGAAAGTGTTAGGAAATATTACTATCCATTTGAAACTGAATTGAGGTCGGGTACGGCTGATGTTTACGCTCACGAAATACCAGGAGGACAATACTCTAACCTTCGTCCCCAGGCAAGAGGACTTGGTCTGGAAGATCAGTTCGAAACCATTAAAGAAAACTATAAAATTGCTAATGAGTTGTTTGGTGATTTAATCAAGGTTACTCCTTCCTCAAAGGTAGTGGGAGACATGGCCATGTTCATGACTGCAAACGGATTAGATAAGGAGGATATAATAGAAAAAGGACACTTGCTTTCATTTCCTGACAGTGTGAAAAATTTGATGCGGGGAGATCTGGGACAGGCACCTGGTGGATTCCCCCATGAAATTCAAAAATTGATCCTAAAGGGAGAAAAGCCCTATGTAGATCGACCTAATGCTCACTTGGCTCCGGTTGATTTTGACAATGAAACTAAACTATTTCGAAAGGAGTTTGGGCTGGGTCATGATATAAGAAATTTCCTTTCTTATAAGCTTTACCCAAAGGTATTTGCTGATTTTGTAAATCATTTCCAGGAGTATGGTGCCATCAGCTGCCTGCCAACTCCAGCCTTCTTTTTTGGATTAAAGCCTAATGAAGAAATTATTGTGACTCTTGATCCAGGAAAAAATATTTTAATTAAATATCTAAATATGACCGAGCCCGATGAACAGGGTAAACGCTTGGTGTTTTTTCAACTCAATGGGCAAACGCGTTCTATTCCGGTAAGAGATAGAAAAATTAAGGTAGAAGGCCAAATTCACCGGAAGGCCTCTGGGGATAATGAAGTTGGGACTCCTCTACAAGGAAGTATTTCAAAAATTTTGGTGAATCAGGGAGATTTGGTGGACGTCAATACCCCCTTATTCACTATTGAAGCCATGAAAATGGAAAGCACCATAACCGCACCAGTAGAAGGGAAGGTAAAACTGATTCATTTGAAAGAAAAAACTCTGGTAGAGCAGGACGATTTAGTGATTGAATTAGAATAAGTCACTTCCTATCCATTTAATTCGACATTCTTATTTCTATGTTTCAGCTGATAGAGTGAGTTCTTTACCATTTGTCGTTCCTTTTGCAATTGAATAACAACAGGTTCCGCCGCTCGAGATTCACAATTTGAAATCTGGCAACGCTCACAACTATTATTAACCTGTTTGGTCATCAGATCTGGATCGTCGAGGAAGGGGAATAATTGCTGAAGTTTTTCATCGATTAATAAACCGATGGTAATGCTGGTTGTATTTTGAGGAAAGTCTTGGCTCGGCTTAGCAATGGTAAGGCATAAATAACTTCGATCAGAGTCAAAGAAATCAGAGATTTGGGCATCTGCAATCGGGCCTTCAAAATTGAATTCTTCTTGAAGGGTTTTTAATTTTTGAATTAAATAAATAGAGAGCCATCTTCTACAGTAGTGTTCATTTAATTGGTTGGCGTAAGGATTATGCAACTGGGATAGATGCATTTCTTTGGTCATTTCGAATTTCTCCTGATCTGGGCCCGTATAAAATCTCAAGAAAAAAAGATCGCTGATCCCAAAATGTTGAGGCAAAATATTGGCTAATCTCTGAACAAGCATTTCGGAGGTAACCTGATATTTATCCAGGATATCCAGGAATCGGTTGCTATCCCATTTTTTCCAGGTGGACATCTCCAGAATGGTCTGGATGATCTCCTCTTTGTCTAACAGCAATGCTACCGAAAAGTAAGAGGCTTTAAAATTGTTGAGTAGTTTTTCAAAAGAGTCGACCTCAATCATTCTAGTTTCATAGGGCCGGTCTTTTAGTTGTAAAAATTGAAACCCCAACTCCTTTCCGATCAGAAAATTTTGCTGCGCCAGACTTAAGTCATTATTAATAAAAAGTGTTTTTTCCTGGGGAGAAAAAAATGATCTTACTTCGTGTAAATGGGCTAGGGTACCCAGTTGGAATCTATCTGTTTCAATTCCATATTCTTCTCGGAGGATGCCTTCGATGGCTGCACTGGAATCAAATTGCTTAATATCCAGATCAAATTTTTCTCTTAATCCTTTAACAGCATCTTCAAGTTCAATGAAGTAATTTTCTTTAAAATCCTGGTAAGATCGCAAGGCGGCTTTGAAAAAATCTTCCCCTTGTAATTGATAATTCCGCATGATTTTAATAATGGTACTGATGAAAGCGTTCACCTTGTCAGGTGCCTCAGCCATTAGTTCAATTAATTTGGAAGGACTAATACCGAATGTTTCAAGAGGAAACATTTTTAAAAAATCCGATTGAATAAGGTCAATAATCGGTTGTAGACGTTTGTTTGCATCTAGAGAAACGAGATAGTTATACTCGGTGTCCAGGGCTTTAGCCAGGGTAAGAATCTTATCGGCTTTAGGATATTTTTTCCCTTTTTCAATACTGTGCAGATAAGAAATGGCTAAACCTGTCTTTTCTGAAAGTTGCTGATAGGAAAGTTTTTGATCCTTTCTGAGTTGTTGAATTTTAAGGCCTAAAATGATTTTCAGGCTGTCCATATCTTTTACCATAAGTATGAAATTAACAAAATCTAAGCAAGACTATGAAAATAAGAAAAAAAATCTTTTAGAGAAATTTTCTCTAATAGAGAAAAAATTATATTTTGCACTAAATGTTTATAAAAACCAAATAATACCAATTTTAAGTCCTAACCAAATTAGAGCAGTATGGGTCGGATATAACAGTCCGGAACTGTTCTATTCGTTTTAAAACCATGAATGATGAAAGAATCTGGAATTAAAAATCCAACTGCTACCCTTTTAGACTTAGACATTTCTAATGTTGCCACTGCACATTGGAACCTCAGCCCGGAGGACTTAACCGAAGAAACCATAAAAAGAGGACTAGGGCTCCTGACCAACTCAGGAGCCCTCTCTATTAAAACAGGTAAATTTACAGGTCGATCTCCAAAAGATCGCTTCATAGTCAAAGATGCTTTGACTGAACACAGTGTTGATTGGAACGATATTAATAAGGCTTTCAGTCCCAATAAATTTGACCAATTATACCAAAAATTAGCTTCTTATTTTGAGGATAAAGACGTTTTCGTAAGAGATGCCTATGCTTGTGCAGATGAGAATTATCAATTGAAAATCAGACTGGTATCTGAATATCCCTGGAGTAATCAATTTGCCTATAATATGTTTTTGCAACCCAGTGAGGAGGAGCTGCTTAATTTTTCTCCGGACTGGAAAATCCTATGTGCTCCAGGTTTTAAGGCAGATCCACAAATTGATGGTACTCGCCAGGAGAATTTTGCGATTATCAACTTCACAAAACAATGTATTATCATTGGAGGTACTGGGTATACAGGCGAAATTAAAAAAGGAATTTTTTCTGTCCTGAATTATATTTTGCCAAAAGATCGCTCGGTATTGTCCATGCATTGCTCTGCTAATATGGGTGAATCCAGTGATGTGGCCATCTTTTTTGGCCTTTCTGGTACCGGTAAAACGACATTGTCTGCCGATCCGAAACGAAGATTAATAGGTGATGATGAACATGGATGGTCCGAAAAAGGAGTGTTCAACTTTGAAGGGGGATGTTATGCAAAAACTATTGATCTCAATCCTGAAAAAGAACCTCAAATTTTTAAGGCCATCAAAAAAGGAGCCATTTTAGAAAATATAGGTTTTTATGAAGGGACTTTGGACCCAGACTTTTCAGACTATTCTATTACTCCAAATACCCGCGTTTCATATCCAATTGAGCATATAGAAAATGCAGTATGTCCATCTCAAGGTGGGCATCCCAAAAATATATTTTTCCTGACAGCAGATGCTTTTGGAATTTTACCTCCTATATCAAAACTTACACCTTCACAGGCCATGTACTATTTTATCTCTGGCTATACTGCCAAGGTAGCCGGTACAGAGGAAGGTGTGAAGGATCCTGAAGCTACTTTTTCTGCATGCTTTGGTGCTCCTTTTTTACCATTACATGCAACATTCTATGCTGAAATGTTAGGGCAAAAAATGCAAGACCATCAAACCAATGTATGGTTGGTTAATACCGGTTGGACTGGTGGGGCTTTTGGAGTGGGGGAGAGAATTAATTTAAAGTATACTCGGTCCATGATATCTGCGGCTCTAAACGGCTTGTTGGATGAGGTGGAGTATAACACACATGAAATATTTAATTTCAAGATGCCTGTTTCCTGCCCAGGTGTTCCTTCGCAAGTACTCAATCCAAGGCAAACATGGGCGGATAAAAGCGCCTATGATGAGAAAGCTAATGAGCTGGCTCAATCTTTCGTTAATAACTTCCAACAATTTAAGGATAAGGCTCGGCAGGAAATTTTAGAAGCTTCCCCAAAGATATTGGTTTAGGACATTATAATAGATGAGCTTGTGCAAAATTTTTCATTTCGCACAAGCTCATTTAGGTATTATAATAGAGTCCTTTTCTTGATTAAATTTCCGCTATTGAAATTTAATCATCTTCTTAGTGGCAGTAAACTCTCCTGCCGTTAAGGTGTAATACATCACTCCAGCAGGAATGTCTTCCAAAATCAAATTATGGTAACCTTCACTGAAATCGCCTCTAATGACCTTTATAGTTTTACCTGTTACATCATTGATGGAGAGGGTCACTTTGGCAGCATTTGCTAATTCAAATCCTATCTGAGTTTGGTTCACAAATGGGTTTGGATTATTCTGATAAAGCTCAAAACCGGAAAAGGCAGGATTACGCTCTCCAAAACTGAGGGCTACATCCAAATGTTGACCCGCCTGATTATATGCTTCAGCTTGAGTGTAACGAGATCCTATGCTTATCATGTCACTTAAAATCGCATCTGATTTAGCTCTTACAACTATACTAAATAAGTCCTCCGTCGCTTTAACCGCTTTGGGCGATTTCAAACCGCCCATATGATTCCACGATGTCGTAATCACTCCTTCAGCTACATGAGTCAGTCCAAAGTGCTCTTCTGTTGCTATTCCATAATTAATATCAACGATTTCAAGAACTGTATGATCAAAGCCCAATGTAAATTGATATCCCTGAATATTTGTCAGCTCTTCACTGGTGAAGGGGATGGTATACTCATTTCCAGCTTTCATAGCCAGATCTTTAGTAATTATTTCGAATTTGCCTTTTACATTTCTAGGCTGAGCCATCCTTGAATTAGCAATTGCACTTCCATTAACATCACCTTTTTTGACGCCGATAAAATCAGCTGTATTCAGATCTTCCCTCAGATTATTTAGATTTAGAAGATAGGGCATTTCCTCATCCCATGGGTTTTGAGGATCATTAAACACATAACTTTTGGGAACGAAAATCCAACTACTTGAATTTTTAAATTCCGTATCAATGCTAAGAATTAATTTGCGGACCTGGATTAAATCCAAAGCTGTAATGGACTGGGAATTATTGACATCTGCGGCAAGTATTTTATAAGGAGAGTCAAGAGTATCCACACCCAATATATGTTTGGTGATAATGACCAAATCAAACGTCGACAAACCATTCACCATATCCTCCTCAAGAGATGGTGTAATGGTGTAGTCATATCCACCGCTCAAACCTTCAAAACTATACGATCCTTCTTCGTTCGTGTGCAAAGTGTTTTGTAGTTGGCCAGATAAGGATACTTCAACTCCTTCAATGGCATCTCCATCAGCGGTACTTATTAATCCAGCAATAGCAACCCTTGATGTAGTGTCAATATCCAAATTACAAGGATCCGGGTCTACACCTGGATGAACACTTACAAGGACCGTACAAAAATCAAAATTACCAACTCCGTCCTCTCCGATAACATATACTACCAGGGAGGAACCATTGTCTTCACAAGTAAATTTTACACTTCGATAATCATCCGTCAAATAATCCTTATTAGGACTCCGAAGACCATTGGCCTCCAGGCTATCCAGCCGGACTACATAATAACGAATATTATTGGCAGAACCCGGAATGACATCGGGATTAGAGTGAGGAGTGCAATCAATAACACCACTAGCAACAAAATCAACTGCCCAAATTTCGTTTTCTCCTCCTATAACTTCCTTATTCTCCACAACAGGCATTAGATCAACACTTAATATTGCCGTACAAATTGGAGCAGGGGACTTGCAATCCTCTATGGTAAAGGGAATATTTTTGCTTGTCAGATTTCCACATTCATCTGCTACTGAAATGATGAAAACATGATTTCCTTCAGGTAATCCTTCACCAGCAATACTTCTTATCGTAAAAGAACTTCTAGTCTCTTCAACTGTATATAACTGGTCTTTTAAATCTTCAGCCGGAGCACCATTGACAGAGATTTTTACGCTTCTCAATTCCACCGCTTGGGTGCAGGCATCCCTGGCAATGAAAGGAATCATTACCTCTGCCATACAATCGGCTGCACCGCTTTGTCCATTGGCACAAAATTCAAAATCTCCATTTACAATGATATCAGGAGCTTCATTATCATAAACTTTGATAAATTGAGTGTATTGCCAAAAGCCTCTGGTATAGGGGTAAGTTTTATCATCACATGATAAGGATTGATAAGAAGCTGCGCCTTTTTTAAAAGTAATAACTGGTTCGTCTTTAGGTTTGTCATCATCATCAATCCATACCTCCCCATCCTCCACGCGTACCCAGGTACATTCCTCTAAGTTGCTGTCACAGTCCACATCTCTTGGAATTATGGTGGGTTGGAGAGTTAAGCCATCATATTCACACCAATTGATAACGCGATAAACGATTCTTCTCTTAAAACAGGCATCCCCGGCAGATCCAAATACTGAAGTATCACGATTGATGGCTAAGACATCACAACCAAAATTGGTAGTGCTTAAATCATTGCCTGCATCACCGCGACAAGTTTCAGAACCATCTGCAGGAAATTTTATCAGGTAATCATTATTGTTAATAATTTTTATGGTTTGGCTACATTCAACCAGTCTAGGGCCACTATAGGTGTTTACATTTACAATGAATGTGCGAACCAAAGTACCAGCGGAACACTCTTCTGACTTCCAGTCAATTTTTTCCTTCAAAGTAAAATTACCATCAACTTCTATCGTTAACTTGCCATTACGGTATAACTCGTCTACTGAACCTAAGGCGGCTCTGATGGAATTTAAATCCGAAGGGTCAAAGGTAAGTTCAAGACAATCTAGGGTAATGTCTGGGGGTGCCCAACAACCGGCCAATTTAGAAGATGATTCATTTTTTGCTTCTAAGGAATTAGAAGGAATTAAGAGTAACAGGGAGCAAAACACTCCCAAGACTTGGAAGAGTAAACGTTTTTCCATGAGATCGATTTTGTAGCAAAATTGCTATGGGTGTACTTTGGTCGAATTGTTTGGTCGTCTGAGCAAAAAGACAAATATATTAAACATCATTTGCTCTAATGACAAATATAATAATATATAAGGTCTGAAACTAAATTTGGTTCGAAAAAAGGAAAAGAGAAATATGGTTGAAGAAAATAGAAGGATATGTTTTTCAAGAAAAACATATCCTTCTATTTTCTTCAATTGGCATTTATTAAGGTAGTGTTTTTAAATATTTATCAAACCACTGCATAATTTCTCGAAAATAATGGTCCCGATGCTGAGGTTGTCTAACTCCATGCCCCTCATTAGGGTACCGAACAAAGCGGGTAGGGACATCTAATTTTTGTAAAGCGATATAAAATTCTTCAGCCTGGGTAATGGGAACATCAATATCATTTTCACCATGTAACAAAAGGGTAGGAGTTTTGACATTTTTAATATGTGCCATTGGAGAAAAATGCCAAAGCAAGCTATAATTATCCCAGGGCAGTCCACCAAATTCCGTCTCAATCAATAATTGGTACAAAGAGTTTCCATAAAAAGAAATCAAATTACTAACTGAAGCAACGGTAATAGCAGATTTGTATCGATCGGTTTGGGTGACAACCCAATTGGTCATGAATCCGCCATAAGAACCTCCGGTAACCCCCATTCGATCCTTATCCAAAAAAGCATATTTTTCCAGTGCTGCATCCAATCCCAGCATCAAATCTTTATAATCACCTCCTCCCCAGGCCTGATAGGTCCCATCAGCAAATTTTTGTCCATATCCCGTTGATCCTCTTGGATTAATAAATACTACTGCATAGCCCTCGGCAACCAGCATTTCATTCATCACATCAGAAGAGTATCCATACATTCCATGTGGACCCCCGTGAATTCGGTGTACAACAGGAATTTTTGTTCCCGACTTTATGTTTTCAGGATAACATATGAATCCTTGAACCTGGGTCCCATCAAATGAAGAAAACCAAAAGTCCTCCATTTTGGAAAAAGTTTTGTTGCTTACCCAATCTTGAGTATGATTGGTTAGTCTTTGGGGATTGCTTCCATCCAAGTTGGCCACATAAATTTCAGTAGGATGTTTATGAGAACTAAAAGTATAGAACATTTTATCCTTGGAAAAATTAAATCCCCCAGCCATTCCCTTTTTGTTGACCACAGCTTCTGGAGCTACCCCTTGTTTGACTCTATAAATCAATCGACTACCTCTATCTCTGGCACCAAAATATAGCCATTCTCCTTCAGGATGCCACTGTACACCACTAGCCCTTCTATCCAGTTCTTTACTTAAGTTTATCTCCTTTTGACCATCAATAGAAAGAGCATAGATGAAAGTGTTTTCAGGAGGACTGTCTTTAGTGTTGACAGGGCGTTTGGTGGCATGATAGGCGATCCATTTTCCGTCAGGGGACACATTGGGATCATGCTCTGTACCTATACTTTCGGTCAATTGTTTGAGTTGGTTGGTTTCAAAGTTGATTTCCCAAATGTCATTATTATAATTATGATCTGGGTTTTCGGTCCTGTTTGAAAGAAAAACAATGGACTTACTGTCCGGCTTCCAGGATAGGGAGTGACTATCAAAAGGATCGGGAGTAACGGTTTTTAGTCCACTACCATCTTTTTTTACGATCCAGATCCTGGTCAACATATTATCGGAAAATGAAGTTCGGGACTTATACATGGTACGTTCTACCACGAGTGGGTCATTTGGATTGGTCCTTTTGTTTCCGGTTTTGGTATCTGCGGCTACAAAAGCCAGGTATTCTCCATTTGGACTCCACTCATAATTCTTGATGGTACTATGTCCGGTAAAGTGATTACTTTGAGGGGTTTTAGCTACCATTTTAGGGATTCCAAGTTTATAATTGGATCCCTTTTTTGAGAAAGCAGCAACCTGTAAAGCTCCACTTTTTCGGAAGGCAATTTGTTGTCCATCTGGTGACCATTTAGGATCACTTACATTTGTAGTGAGCTCGCTGTACTTTTTGCTGGCCACCTCCATGACATACAATATAGAACGGCCAGTATTATTTTCTAAATCTGTTTGGCTAACACTGTATAGAATGAGTTGTCCGTTGGGAGAAGGGATTGGACTTGAAACGCTTGGCAAATCCCATATGTTAT
Organism: Saprospiraceae bacterium; assembly: GCA_028285545.1. Classification (GTDB taxonomy): domain Bacteria; phylum Bacteroidota; class Bacteroidia; order Chitinophagales; family Saprospiraceae; genus JANQPA01. The sequence goes on from JANQPA010000076.1 coordinate 80,771, forward strand.
CCAGGCTTATTTTTTCCTGAGCAAAAATGGTCCCTGCCCAGATCATCATAATTAAAAGGGTGTATTTCTTCATCTTTCTTTTAGTTTTAAATAGCTAAGTACAAAATGAAGGAATAATATAAGAAGGATTGCTAAATTATGATTAAGGACCCATCGATAGTTTTTGGATAAATGGAGGTAGACCGTTTTTTTATCGTTTTGTTAGCTCAAAACCTATATTTATGTTGTACTGAGTATTGGGTATTGAGTACTTGATCATTCTCCTCATTTAAAATTCACCATTAATACCCAATACTCAACACCCAGTACTCAATACTAGCTCCTATCTAATTTTCCAGACCTAATCGCCTTCAGGTACTTTTCAACTTCCTCTTTAACCATAGGAGCTAATAATAATAAACCTAACATATTCGGGAAAACCAGTGCCAGCATCATGGCATCGGCGAGGCTTTTGACAGCGGTCAGAGTAATGGCTGCTCCAACTATGATGGCACCACAGAATAATAGTTTATAAATAATATCGGCCATTTTGTGGTGCCCGAAGATGTATTTCCAGGCTTGCAAACCATAATAAGACCATGCCAACATGGTGGAAAATGCAAAAAGCAAAGCAGCTATCCCAAGAACTAGGGAAAAATTAGGGATAACAGACTCAAAAGCACTGCTTGTGCAGGCAATTCCAGAACCGTCCGAACAATCAGATTGAGTAATGATAATTACCAATGCCGTCATGGTGCAAACTACTACGGTATCTATAAAAGGTTCTAATAGTGCCACGATCCCTTCACTGGCTGCATAATTGGTCTTTACCGCACTATGTGCAAAGGAGGCAGAACCCAACCCAGCCTCATTGGAGAATGCAGCCCTGGTTAATCCTACTGTGATTACACCTAAAACGCCTCCCTGAATAGCTTGCGGGTTAAAGGCCTCCCTGAAGATTAGGGCAAAGGCTTGTGGGATACTGGTAAAATTAAGGGCTAATATGATAAGAGCAGAGATTACATAAATACTGACCATGAGGGGTACAATCTTTTCAGCAACATTGCCAATCCTTTTAATTCCTCCCAATATTACGATGCCTACCAGCAAAGCCATTAATACTCCAAAAATGAATCCTGTTGCATTGGATTCAATCTGTAAAAGATTGGTAATGATAGGTACTACTTGTTCTCTGGCCTGGTTCACCTGAAACATACTGCCAGCTGCCATAGCTGAAAAAATAATAATGACGGCATAAAAAAAAGCAAAACCCTTTCCCAAAACAGGAAGTTTTCTTTTGGCGAATCCTTTTCTAAGATAATATAGTGGGCCTCCTAAAACATGACCTTCTTCATCAAATTCCCTGAATTTTACTCCTAAAATACATTCCGTAAATTTGGAGGACATCCCCAAAAAGCCAGCTAAAATCATCCAAAAGGTAGCCCCAGGACCACCACTACCAATAGCCAATGCAATCCCGGCAATATTCCCTAGACCTACGGTAGCCGATATGGCAGTGGTTAATGCCTGGAAGGCAGAAACTTCTCCTATGTTTTTCTGTTTTTTATCCTTTTCAGGATTATCGGATTTGGTATTATCGTATTTGCCTCTGATGATCCGAACAGCTAATCCAAACAATCGGATGTTGGGGAAACCAAAATATATGGTAAAATATAAAGCTCCAAATATTAAGATCATTAAAACAATGGGGACTCCTACTGCTTGTTCCATTCCGGGAAGCTTAAATGGGATGGATACAAAAACGACATTGCTGACTTGATTGGCTATGGGTTGTACAAATTCATTGATTTTTTCATCGATTCCTTTGGTTTCTTGGGCCCAGGATTGGGCAGGGCTAAAAAATATTAGAAATAATATTAGAATTCTTAATAAAGAGTTTTTCATGATAATGCGCTTAATTTTGCTATTAAATTGTTGATAATGCCCTAATAGTGGAGCAAAATGGAGAGAGGTAACGTTTTTTTTTATTTTTTATAAAATACCGTTACCTTTTGTTTGAAATCACACTATTTATAAGAGCAAATGTCAATATCCGAGGAAGAAATTATTCGCTTGCTGGGATCCGGAAATGAACGAGATATTCATAAGGGATACAAACTTTTGGCAAAACACTACGCACAAGGGCTTAGCTATTACATTATGAAACAGTTACCGGATGGCTCCATTAAAGAAGTCGAAGATATAAGACTGGAAAGCCTTACCGCTTTTGTAATGAATGTGCAGAAGGGAAAATTTCGGCAAGAGGCAAGTATTAAAACCTTCCTTTTTAGAGTGGCGAAAAACTTATGTATCCAGGAGTTCAAAAATGCTAAAAAAATTGACTTAGATACTTTAATGATGCAATTACTTTCTGAGAATAAGGATTCTCAAAACTCACTGGATGCAAAAAAAATCCTGGAGCAGACTATGCTAAAATTGACCGTCAAATGCCAGCAACTAATAACTGCCTTTTACTGGAGAGGATGGACCCATGAAGAAATCGGAGAGGAGTTGGGCAAAAACTCAAAAGCAGTGAAACAACAATTATACAGATGCAAAGAAAAATTGCGTGAATTGATGGGGATTAAAAAATAGAAAGGAGAAGCATGGATAATAATAAAACTAGAATATTTCAATATCTCAAAGATCTGATGACTTTATCTGAAAGAGAAGCTTTTGAAAAAGACTTGTCCTCCAAGCCGGATCTAAAAAAGGAATTTGATTTTGAGTTATTATTATTCCAGGGGATCAATGAGATAGAGAAAAGTAAAATCCAAAAGGACCTCCAACAAGTGCTTAAAGAGGTAGATCTCGAGGACTCACCTCTCATTGTGGATGTACCAGTAGAGAGCAAAGCACCTACCTTTCATTTACCCTCATTCTATCCTAAGCCCAGTGAAGGTTTTGGGAGATGGTTAGCCAGGTCCTTTGGGAACTTTAAAGCTGGGATAAGCTTTGGGATCAGTCCTGCATTTACGCTGGCAAGTGCTCTTCTGTTGGTTGGTTGGATAGAAATGGACTGGCTTTGGTTAAATGCCTATTCTATTCAATTACTGGTTATTGGCCTAACCACCATCTGGTTATATTTCATTTGTCCTGCTCCAAATTATTATTTAGAGGCTAATAGAGCTTCCTTGGGACTTTCTCAATTTTGGAATTGGTGGCGCCTGATATGGGTGATGTGGTTTTTCCTATATTTATTTTTAAGTTTAAGAAATTCAAATTTAATTGCTGAAAATTTTTATTTCCTATCTGCTACTTCAGACGTTCACTTTTTTAATATATTGATTCATCTGGCAAATAATCTGGCCTCTCTAGCTATTTTTGTTTGTTATGATATAATTCAGAAGGATACATTTAGATCCAAGAAAAAAACAGAGGATCCTTCCTTTCAAAATGGATCAAGTATCAAGGTTGTGTTGCCAGAAATTAAGGATGTCTTTTTTGATGCCGAAGAAATCATCGGCTCAAACATCAATAAAAGTAAATATTATATTCTTCTCTTGATTTTCACGGCAGTAGAACTATCTTTCTTTTTTAGTGGATATTATGGTGGAGATGCTCAAAAAATATTCGGTTTGCTTTCCGGAATGATTGGTGGGGTAGCTTTTGGAATGCTTTTTTCAAAACTCAACTCTAAATATTTAGGACTTAATGAATTCTTTTTCATCTTATTAATCACTTATATCGTGATTCAACCAGGATTTAATTTCTTAACCCTTTCCTTTGGTTTTGAAAATGCAGCGCTGGAGAATATTTTGATGAACGTCTTTTCCTACCTGGCTCTTGCCCTTAAATTGATTCTGCTGGCTATTATCCAATGGCTGGTGTACTCAAACCAACTCCTATATTATTTGGCCGTTTCTACACATTTAAATAAAGAAGTTGAACAACATCGAATTCATGCTATTAATAGTATTAGCAGAGCTAAACCGGTACGATATAAAGACCTTTGGAAAGTTAGAAAATTATGATAATATCAATGTCAATATCAATTGCAATTTCAATGTTCTATGAATTATTGCCATTAAAATTGTCATTTTCATTGCTATTGTTATTGCCATTGCTATTGAAATTGAATAACATGACAACAGAAATCCTTCTTAAATACCTTCACTTCATTTGCATCTTCACAATTGTGTCCAGTATTGTTTCAGAACATTTATTGCTCAAACCCCAAATGACCCGTTTAGAGATAAAAAGAGTCGCAGTCCTTGATTCTATTTATGGCTTTGCCACCATATTATTATTAGCTGCTGGATTCAGCCTGTGGTTTTTGGTGGGTAAACCCGCCGAATTTTACAGCAAAAATTGGATTTTTCATCTTAAAATTGGCTTGTTTGTTATTGTTGGTTTACTTTCTATTTATCCCACCAGATTTTTTAATAAACAAAAAAAAGGAGAAGAAAGTGACTTAATAGAGGTTCCTGCGTCTATAAAATATATGATTCGCTTGGAATTATTAATACTATTTATCATTCCAATTACTGCTTCCTTAATGGCCAAAGGAATCGGTTTTTTTGGAGAATAAAAAGGGATTAAGTCCTTACCATTTGGTTTTTCTTTACCCTTTATAATGACAAGCACTTAAATATTTAAATCCAATTGAAATGAAATCTTCTCATAGGCTATTTAAAAATAGCATTGGCCAATCTTCTTTAGATAATTCTTCTCATAAAGAATCTCCTATTCGGTCCTTATTGATCACCGTAAAAAAGGAAATGAAAAAGTCTTCCCATCGTACTTCCCTGAAAAGTACCATCCATGCTGATTTGGTGATGCGTTGTATGGTCTTGGGATAACCTATAGATTAGTAGATGTGTAAATTTGTAAATGAGCAGATTCTTTGATGTTATGATTCTGTGATGCTACGATTTTTTGATGTGTAAATTTGGAAATAGATAAATTTGCTGAGGCGTAGATTCTTTGATATTAACATTCTGAAATACTTTAATGATTGAATCTCCGGAATTTGCGAAATTAGCGTGCCTAAAAAAGCTAAAATAAACAACCACCCCTTCAATTCAACTTTCCCTTAACGTGAACACTTGATCACTTGAACACGTGAAAACTTATAAACTTATAATTAGAACTCATTCCCGTTTTTATTATATATTATGCTTTCAATAAAATAAAATCTCTCTCTCTGAATGGAAAGCATAAAAAACTTATTTAACCTTAAAGGTAAAGTTGTTATTATTACTGGATCTAGTAAAGGTATCGGTGAAGCTATTGCAAGAGGCCTTGCTGAACATGGTGCCCATGTTGTCATTAGTAGCCGCAAACAGGAAGCAGTAGATGAAGTTGTTGACCAATTTAAAGCAGCTGGCCTGGAAGCAATAGGGATTGCTTGTCATGTGGGAAAGGCAGATCAAAGAACGAATTTAGTTAACGAAACCATCAATCGATTTGGAGGTGTAGATATCTTAATAAATAATGCTGCCATTAACCCTATCTATGGCCCTATTGAAGAAGCTGAGGAAGCGGCTTTTGACAAAATAATGGATGTCAATTTAAAGGCTCCCTGGATTTTATCAAACCTGGTATTGCCAAGCATGAAAGAAAGAGGTGGAGGTAGTGTGATCAATATTAGCTCAGTTGAAGGATTGAAACCTGGACTTGGATTAGGGCTTTACAGTACCAGTAAAGCAGCTTTAATCATGTTAACTCAAAATCAAGCCAAAGAATGGGGACAATATAATATTCGTTCAAATGCCATTTGTCCTGGTCTAGTGAAAACAAAGTTCAGTGCCACCATCTGGCAAAACGAGCCTTTAATGAATTCTATAAAAAAGAACCTACTCAGCAGCCGACTCGGAACCACCGATGAAATGGCAGGCCTTGCTCTGTTACTTGCATCTGATGCTGGTGCCTACATGACTGGAGGGGTTTATACCAACGACGGAGGGTATATGTTGGGTTAATTACCCTGATCCTATGATTCTGCGATGCTATGATTTTTTGATGAATAGATTTGTAGATTGGTAAATGGGCAGATGTGCAAATTCTTTGATGGTACCATTCTGCGATACAATGATATTAAAGATGATTGAATCTGCGAGATTCCTGACGACCGGAGGTGGTTGTGTGTCTAAAAAAGCTCAAATAAGAAGCTATACTTTCAATTATGCAATCCTTAAACTTGAACACTTGTAAACTTTCAAACTCAATGCACAAAACTATCAGTCCAAAATACACAACGGATCAACTAAATTCGCTTCTCCAACAAGTTCAGGAATTTGTCAAAACAGAATTATTCCCTTTGGAAAAAGAAGCTTTTGCTCATGACTGGGAAAAGCTACTGCCCGTATTGGATGAAAAAAGAAAGTCAGTTAAATCCAATGGTTGGTGGACCCCCCAAATCCCCGAAGAATGGGGGGGTATTGGCCTTAGTGTGGAAGAACATGGAAAATTAAGTGCAGTTCTTGGACAAAGTCCATACGGGCATTATGTGTTTAATTGTCAGGCACCCGATGCGGGTAATATGGAAATCCTAATAGAATTTGGTACTCCAGAGCAGCAGGAAAAGTTCTTAAAACCCCTGTTGGCCGGTGAAATCAGATCCTGTTTTGGAATGACAGAGCCTGAATTTGCAGGATCTAACCCAGTGAGGATGGGAACTTTAGCTCAGCTTCAAGAAGAGGATTATGTTGTTTCCGGCCATAAATGGTTTACCTCTGGGGCACATCAGGCTTCCTTCTGCATAGTCATGTGCCTGACCAATCCCAACTCCGAAAATCCCTATGGCCGAGCCAGCCAAATCATCATACCCTGCGATACTCCAGGCTATAAACATGTAAGAAGAATACCGGTTGGCGGAGATAAGGGATATGGCTGGGCCAGTCATTCCGAAATTTTATTGGAAAATTGCAAAGTGCCAATAGGAAATTTATTGGGTGCTGAAGGAAAAGGTTTTGCCATAGCTCAAACAAGACTGGGCCCTGGACGGATTCACCATTGTATGCGTTGGTTGGGTATCTGTCAGCGGGCTTTTGATATGATGGTTCATAGAGCAGCCACCAGGAAAATCAGGGAAAATAGAGTGCTGGCCCAACAACAGACTATTCAAAACTGGATTGCTGAATGTAAAGCAGAAATGTACGCTGCTCGCTTGATGGTCTTGGATACTGCCAGAAAAATTGATCAAAAAGGAGCCTATGAAGCTCGTGAAGAAATTTCAATGATAAAGTTTTACTGTGCCAATATGCTGCAAAAAGTACTGGATTTTTCTATCCAGGTACATGGCGCAGAAGGAATAACCGATGATCTAATGCTTTCTTATTGGTATCGCCATGAAAGAGGTGCCCGAATTTATGATGGTGCCGATGAGGTTCATAAATCACGTGTCGCCAAATTAGTTTTGAAAAAATATGGCTTAAAAATATAAGACCATGTCTGAAAACAATCCAAGCGGAGCCGTCCGGAAAGGCGAAGAACTTAATGTTAAAAACCTTCAATCTTTTCTGGTAAATCAACAATTAATCGAAGGTGAAAAAAGCCCTTTAGCGATCAGTCAATTTTCGGGAGGATATTCCAACCTAACCTATTTGTTGCAGATAGAAGGCAAAGAATTTGTATTGCGCAGACCACCCATCGGTACTCAGGTGAAAAAAGGCCATGATATGGGACGAGAATATAAAGTGTTGTGTCGTCTTTTTAAAGTTTTTCCAAAAGCTCCCCAAGCCCTTTCCTTTTGCGATGATGAGACCATTATCGGGGCTCCTTTTTATATTATGGAAAAGGTGGATGGTATTATTATTCGAGTTAAAGAAGTAAAAAAGAGGAATATCGGGCCTGGAGAATTCCCAATCATTGCAAATTCCTGGCTGGAAACATTTGTAGAATTGCATCAAGCTGATTACCAGGCGGCAGGCTTGGAGGATTTAGGTCGGCCCGAAGGATATGTCCAACGACAGGTAGCTATCTGGAGCAAACAGTATCTAAAAGCAGCTACTGAGGAAGTACCGGCAGCCCAAAAAGTTATGCAATGGATGGAAGACCACCAAGCCCGGCAATATCAATTTAGTTTAATTCATAATGATTATAAGTACGATAACATTGTTTTTGCAAATGAAAAATGGACGGATGTAAAGGCAGTATTGGATTGGGAGATGTGTACCATTGGTGATCCACTAATGGACTTAGGTACCTCACTTGGCTATTGGGTGATGCATTCTGATCCCGATATTATGAAAGGCGGCCTCCCTTCTCCAACTATTTTTGAAGGAAATCCCAGTAGAACAGAAATCGTGGAATGGTATGAAAAAAAATCAGGCCGGACCATCGATCATTTGATCTTCTATTATGTCTACGGTTTATTTAAAATAGCTGTTATCGCACAGCAAATTTATTATCGTTATAAAAAAGGTTATACGACTGATCAACGTTTTGCTCACCTTAATCAAGCAGCTGCCCTCCTGTGTATGACTGCCTTACAGGCTATTGAAAAGGATAGGATTGATAATTTGTTTTAGAATACGTGTTCATGTGTTCACGCCTGTCTACCGACAGGTAGATGTTCAAGTTCTCACGGGTGTACTCATTACACACTACCCATTATCCAATACTATCATTAACGTTTTTTTAATACTTCAAAGGGAAAGATTCTCACTGAGTTGGCATCTAATGGGTGAAAATTAAATCATAAATGTCTAAATCATCAACCATGAGAAATCAACTATTGAAAATTAGCCTGTTCTTTTTTGCCCTTCTATTTGTCAATGTGAGTGTGTACGCCCAAGGTCGAGGTCAGCGCATGGGGCCTCCAAATGCGGAACAAAGAGCCAAGAATCTTGATGAATTGGCTGCTAAACTCGAATTAACGGCAGAACAAAAAACTAAGGTGTCGGAAGTCGAAGAAACCTTATTTGCAGAAATACAAAAAGTACGCAAAGAAGGAGATAGAGAAAGTATGCGAGAAAAGATGAGAGGTTTACGTGATAACCATGCTGCTGCAATGAAGGAGATCCTTTCTGAGGAACAATTTAAGAAGTGGGAAGAAATACAGAAAGAGAAAAGACAAAACCGAAAACCGAGAGGAGGGAAGAGAAAATAGTGCGAGTGCGAGAAACATGAATCATCCGAAAATTTTAAGGTTAGTCACGATTTCATTCTTAATCATCAAAAAAATGGGAGATAAATTGAGACAAATGGAAAATAAATAGAGATATATAGTCTTTTATGTTAATGAATTTCCCGTACTGGACAAGCTAGGCCTTAATTATCAGGATATTCCATATGAAAATAGTACATGGCTAAGACAATTTATCTCCATATATCTCAATTTGTCTCCCAGACTGCCGAAGGCAGTTATATGTCTCCGTCCTGAGATCACTTTTGAGGAATAACTTTAGAAAATTCGTGATGATTTATATTCAAATCTGCTAATTACCTTACCTGCATCTTCCAAAACAATAGGTATTGCCTTAATGTATTAATCAATTCTAAAGATTTCCTTTCCAAGAACTGAATTATCACATATTTTAAGATTTCAGCAATAAAATAATAAATATTCTGTTAATTTTAATTATTTAATTTATTATTCTGCATCAAACATCATTGCAAAACATAATTTTGTCGAGTTTTTTAATGTGTTCGCCGTGAAAAAATGTGGATAATCCGGGCCTGGTATACTTTCGTATCAACATTCAACCCATTAATAACCAAACAACAAACACCTATGAAAACCTGGATGATGTTTAAAGACCCTAACAGAAGATCACTTCCTAATCAATCATTCCTTAACCGTTTGAGATCTAATCGGAATAGCCTTTTTGCAGTTAAAGGTACCATACCTAAAACTACTCAACAGGAAAGAAATCAATTGGAATCTTATCCGGCCAGATTTTATGCTTATCAACTCATCACTTCGGGCGTCCTAATACTCTTTACCGTAGCCTTGGTATCAGGATATGCTCCAGAAGTTGCACAATACATGGGATTATAATTTCGGTTTGTGCCGCCCTATCGGGGTGGTGCAAACTAATTGTCATTGATGATATCTCAATTAAAATGACGGAAGCATAACTCTAAAAAATTTCATATTCAATATCCTGCCATTAGATACCCTAAACGAAATTACCCTCCCTGTATCATCTCTTTCAAACTTGAACCTCATTCCAGGTGTGGAAAAAAAATCTTTTTCTGGACTTGGAGATAGCAAACTAGAGCCGGATCTAAACCTCTTGACAAACAATCCTTTTTCTTTTTCATCAAAATAGAAGGTGTATACCATTTCGATTTCTGGGCTATAATAGGTGCCCACAAATTTATTTAATTGTTCAGATGAATATTCTTGATTACTTACTACTTCTTCTTTTGAATTATTTTGAGATGAATTAGGTACAGGCCCTAATTGATCTGACAACAAAATATCTGTGATTTTATCTATGGCTTGAAGTTGACCTGCATCAGAACGGTTGGTCTGTATGATTATTCCAATTTGTTGTTCAGGGCACCATCTCATCCAGGTACGAAAACCTGCACTTGAACCAGAATGTTCAACCACTTTTACTCCTCTGTATTTGCCAACTCGTAAACCGAAGGCATAAGTTAATTCCTCCTCACTATTTAGCTTTCCAGTTTCGAGGATCTGCTCCATTACATTTTTATTCCCAACTTTGGGTTCTTGAAAATTAGCCAGCCATTTGCTCATATCTTCAATATTGGAATAAAAGCCTCCCTGGCCAAACATTGAGCTATTGTCATAACTTTCAACAAAGCCACGATCAGTAGGCATATAAGAATCTGCTCCATTTTGGAAAATTTCTCCTAAATGGTCCATGATGTAAGTGTGGTTCATTCCTAAAGGTTTGAAAATGCGACTTTGAAAAAAATCTTCGAATGATTGACCACTTACCTTTTCTATAATAGCACCTAATAGAGCATATGAAGTATTACAGTACAAATATTGATCTCCGGGTTTAAAATTGAGTTCTTTCTGTTGTCTGAGCAAATGAAAAATATCCTCTTGCCGGACACCAGGACCTGACCATCCCTGAAGGGTAAACACTCCATAGATTTCCCGCAACCCACTAGTGTGATGAACCAAATGTCTTATCGTAATTTTATGACCAAAATCTGATATTTCAGGATAGTATTTCCGAATATCATCATCCAGCGATAATTTTCCTTCCTCCGCCAAAAGAGCAATGGCAAAAGAGGTAAACTGTTTGGCTACAGAACCAAGATCAGCTACCGTATTAGGACCAAAAGGAATTTTATGTTGAAGGCTAGCCATTCCATATCCCTTGCTAAAAATAAGTTGACCATCTTTTACGATTCCAACTCCTGCTCCAGGATTATCTTCATTATTCCATTCTGAGAAAATAGCATCTATTTGCTGTATTTGATCTTTGCTTAGTTTTTTTTGTCCAACGAGATGATTACCAAAGAATAAAATAGAGAAGATGAGAAGAAGGCTATAATTTTTCATAAGCATAATTTTAAAAGGCCTATATTTAAGAGCATGTAAATGTGTACATATGTTTTTCAAGAAAACCATTCGGGAAGCTTCCAATCAATATTTGGATCGACTTTTTGATATTAAGTCGAGCTTCCAGCGATTTAACCAAAAATACGATATTTTCAATCGGGCCATGTGGGATGATAAGGTTAATCCCAAGAAATTTTTTATCAGCTATGACATTGCCAATTATGCCCCTAAAAAAGCAAAAGGCTTCGATCATTGGGATTATGCCTTTCGCAATGCCAGCTGGCACATGACGGATGTAGTAGGGGAGTACAACCTGGAATCAGAAGGAAAAGTAGAAGGTTTCACAGATTATTATTCTCTTCATACTCAGGGGCCGCCTATGAAGGCAGAACTGAAAACACCAGAAGAAACTACGGCTAGGGTCAAACAAGCAGCTAAAATGTTTGGAGCAGGAAGTGTAGGGATCTGTGAGCTGGATCAAAGATGGATTTATTCCCAGCATTTTAATCGAAAAATAGAGGATGCCCAACCATTAGATATTCCAGAAGATTATAAATATGCCATTGTCTTGATCATTCCGATGGATTATAATTTGAGTAAAACCTTCCCTGCTGCCCTCAGTGGAGCAGCTACCGGACTAGGGTATGGAGTAGGTCTTTTAGCGGCTAATACCATGGCTCAATTTATTACCAATCTGGGATATAATGCCATTGCCTCTTTAAACGATTCTGCATTAAGTATTCCCATGGCTATAGAGGCTGGACTTGGAGAATACGGCCGCCACGGCTTATTGATTACCCCTGAATTTGGACCCAATATCCGGATTGCCAAAATATTTACAGATATGCCCCTTATCCCTGATCAACCAGTTGAGTTTGGGGTAAGAAAGTTTTGCGAAATCTGTAATCATTGTGCTCAAAAATGCCCTGTCAAGGCTATACCAATGGGACAGGCCCAAGAAGAACCTCCTAATATATCTAGCTTGTCAGGTATTAAAAAATGGACTACTAATGCCGAAAAATGCTTTAAATTTTGGGTAGGAATGAACACGGATTGTGCTATCTGTATTCGAGTATGCCCATATAATAAAGACTACTCAAAATGGTGGAACCGCCTTGGAATAATGTTGGCCAATAGTCCCCTCCGGAAATTTATGCTTTGGCTGGATGATCGCCTTGGTTTTGGCCAGAGAAAAGCCCCAACGGAATGGTGGAATAAAAATTAATGATTTGAGATACTTTTTTCACATAGCTTTTAAGGGGACAGCCTATGCGGGTTGGCAGCGACAAAGAGGAGTAAATACCGTTCAGGAACAACTGGAAAATACATTTTATAAAGTTCTAAAAGAAAATATTAAATGTATTGGTTGTGGAAGAACGGATGCTGGAGTACATGCTTCTCAATATTTTTTCCATTCAGATTTAGAATCTAAACTACAAGTTGATCTAATTGAAATCTTAAACAAAAATCTACCCAATGATATCGTTATCTATGATCTCATTCCAAGAAATGATTGGCCCCATTCCCAACTAGATGCCATTTCCAGAACTTACGATTATTTTGTCCATACCTCTGAAAATCCCTTTTTAAGTGAATTCAGCACCTTTTATCCCTTAAAAAAAATTGATCAATTTGCTATCAAAAAGGCATTAAATCTAATTCTTAATTACACCGATTTTCGCGCTTTTTGTAAGACTCCAGATCGTCACAATCATACGCACTGTGAAATGCATGCAGCCAAATTTTTCATAAACAAAAATGGAACACGCCTACAATTTCAGTTAGAGGCCAATCGGTTTTTGAAAGGTATGGTTCGACTGTTGGTGGGCAATTTATTAGAAATAGGAGAAGGAAAGATGAGCCTCGATGCCTTTGAATATCATTTGAAATCCGGAGTAGCTCCCCAATTTATGAAATTGGCTTATCCTCAGGGTTTGTATTTATCAAAAGTAACCTACTCATTTATGGACATTCCTACAAACCGACCTGATTTTTTTCAAGCATTTTAACCCATTCTAAGAAATCCTCAAATCATAAATAGTTAAGATAACTTTGCAGCGCAGGTCAGCTTAACCAGCGTTTTTCTACGGCTAAAAAATTAAATATGACAACAAAACAATTAAACGAGACCTTCGGAAACATAGACATTTACCTTTTTGACCAATTACTCAAAGGGAGATATCAAGATTGCCAAACCATCCTGGATGCCGGATGTGGCAGAGGTCGAAACATCATTTATTTTCTTCAACAACCAGATGTTGAAGTCTTTGGAATTGATCAGATGCCTGAAGCTATTACTTCGGTACGGGCTTTAGCACGAGAAATCTCTCCTCAAACACCTACCGAAAATTTTCAGCTAAGTAATATTGAAAACATGAATTTTGTGGATGAATCTTTCGATCTGGTTATCTGTAATGCGGTTCTTCATTTTGCAAGTGACCCTGATCATTTTGATAAGATGATTCGCTCAATTTGGAGGGTACTCAAACCTGGAGCATTCCTTTTTAGTCGACTGGCCTCAAATATAGGTACCGAAAACCTAGTTCAACCATTGGGGAAAAGACGATTTCACCTGCCAGATGGTACTGAGCGTTTTTTAGTAGATCAGGATTTTTTGTTGTATTATACCGAAGAATTGAAAGGCACCTTATATGAAAGGATAAAAACCACTAATGTTCAAAATCTCAGAAGTATGACTACCTGGTGTATCCAAAAAACTTAAATGAGAATATGTGCAAATGTGTAAATATGCAGATGGGCAAATTTTTCTTGTTATAATATTACGATAAAACATCGAAGCATTGTAGTATCAATAATCTGTACATTTTCAAATCTACTCATCTGCACATCTACTCATCTGCACATTAAAAAATTGATGAAATGAATATTCCCAAAACCATTCTTGTCACAGGAGCTTCTACTGGTATAGGTTACTCGGCCGTAGAGGCTTTTATGAAAAGAGACTGCCAGGTTTTTGGCAGTGTCCGCAAACAAAGCGATGCCGAACGATTGAAGGAAACCTTCGGTGATAAATTTACTCCACTTATTTTTGATGTTACAGATTCTGATGCCATAAAAGAAGCAAGGAAACAAGTAGAATATGCTTTGAGTGGAAGTGGTCTGGGCTGCTTAGTAAATAATGCAGGGGTTGCCATTGGAGGTCCTCTTCAACATATACCACTAGAAGAGTTTAGAAAACAATTTGAGATTAATGTAATAGGGCAATTGGATGTTACCCAACAATTTTTACCCTTGCTAGGAGGGCGCAAAGATCATCCTGTATCCCCTGGTAAAATTATCAATATCAGCTCTGGTGCTGGAAAAATTGCTACTCCTTTCCTGGGTGCTTACGTAGGATCCAAACACGCCTTTGAGGGCATGTCGCATACCCTTAGAAGAGAGTTAATGGTTTATGGTATTGATGTTATTATTGTGGGCCCGGGAGCGGTCAACACTCCTATTTGGGATAAAGCAAAAGACCTTCCTGTGTATGAGGGGACGGCCTATGAAGAATCTACCCGAAATTTCCAGGCTTTCGCCATTAAGGGAGGAAAGGCTGGCTTCCCTTCAGAATACCTGGGAGAAAAAATTGCCGACATTTTCTTTAACCCCAAACCCAAAGTTCGTTACGCCTATGTTCCCAAAAGATTGGAGAGGTGGATCCTACCTCGCTTACTACCTGCCCGAATGTTGGATCGGATTATTGGGAAGAAAACGGGTTTGATGAAGTAGTAGACTAGTGGTCTGGTAGTATAGTAGTCTCGTTTTTTAGTTTTCTGGTGGGATAGGAATTAGATATTTGGCCCCTTTGCACTGTACTATATCCTTTAGGATGTCTGGAATTCAGCATTTATGCTGAAAAAGGCTAATTAAAATATCTCACCCCAATCCACTCCAGACCATTCTAAAAGTTTGCTTCCTATGATATGGATAGCTTGATGATTTCTAGGGGTTTGTCGAAATAAAAAATGAACCTTTTGTTCTTTTGAGTCATCCTTTAGAGACGTACCCACTTTTGTTCCATGGAGGGACCAATAGGAACCATCTATTTGCTGTGCTTCGATGATTTCTTGTAAATCCCAATATTCATTTTCCTCAACAAGTTGCAACAAAGTATCCCATTGAGAATCATCCAATAGCTTTTCCTTATTTCTTAATAAATGAAAACAAGATATGTCAAACTTCTTTGAACCTACCATATAATTACACTCATCATCAATAGAATAACTCAGCACAATTAACTTTTTGACTCCTTTTCGATTTTCTGCGGTAATAAATATAATTTCATCATAAAAGGATCGATCTATTTCCAATCGATAAGCCTCAATACTATCCTCAACAGAATATTCCCTAAAGTCCTTTGCATTTAAAGCATTATTAATAATTTTTCGTTCTTCATATTCTATATCAAAATGATTGGAGTGAATTCTGTAAAAAAGAGAGTCTTCATTAATAATTCTATCTGTTTGTTCAAGAATTAATCTTTTAGGGTAAAAATTTGTGGAAGCTTTAATTTCCTGCTTTAGCATTTGGATTGCTTGTTTGTAGTCAAACGAGGGAGTATTATCATGATAACTAGAAGAGAGTAAGAAAAAAAGAGTAAGCAGAAAATTTAGAGTTCTCATAAACTGGTTATTTAGTTTTTCATCTAATAAAATGGAACCTACACTAAAAAGTAACGACCTTTTCATAAAAAAAATGAAACCATCCAAATTCCACACCCTCCGCCAACATTTTGAAATCCTCTTCCGCGAAAATGAGTTGGAGAAAACCCAGCAACTCGGACAAGAATACCTGGAACTGGCAAAATCCCACCAACAAGATTGGAATTATGGCAATGCCATTCACCATGGTAATCTTATTTTGGGTAGGATAGCCCTTAAAAAGGGGAATCTCAGTGAAGCAAAATCTTTTCTAATCAAAGCAGGAAATTCACCAGGATCTCCTCAGCTCAATTCATTCGGACCCAATATGTACCTGGCTAAAGAATTGCTTGAAAAGGGAGAGAAAGAAGTGGTTCTCGAATACCTGAAGCTTTGTGAAACCTTCTGGAATCCCAATTTGCCCTTGAACAAAAACCCGGAATGGCAGTATTTAATCAGTAATGGAGAAATACCCGATTTTGGACCGCATTTATTTTATTAATTTAATTAGGCGTTTCCAAACTATCTTAACAGATGTCTCAATAAAAATGTATGGATTACTTACTTTAAGGACTCTCCTTTTGACATTGACTTCGTACGCTGACTATTACTTCTACCTACACTTACGTTTCGGTAGACAGGGACTTTCACAGCTTTAGTCGATGCTGAATTAAACTTATACCTTTTTCAATAAAGAAGTAATATGATTAATAGTAATATTTAGGAACCTCCATTGATCAGCTTTTACCTACTACCTAGCAACCCTTAACCCGAACACATGATAACGTGAACACTTGAACACGTTTAAACATCCTTCATAGACAACTGCACCCTCTTCCGTTGCAAATCAATACTCATCACCCGAACGGTCACTTCTTGATTAAGACTCACTACTTCAGAGGGGCTTTTAATAAATCTGTTGGCCATTTGGGAGATATGGACCAGGCCACTTTCTTTTATCCCAATATCTACGAATGCCCCAAAATTAGTGACATTGTTTACAATACCATTTAGGACCATGCCTTCTTTTAGATCTTCAATACTGCTAATTTCTTTACTGAATTCCACTGCTTTAGCGCTTCCTCTTGGATCCAAGCCTGGTTTTGCCAATTCTTTCATAATATCATTCAGGGTAGGGAGACCAATCGTATCAGAAGTATAAGCTCTTAAGTTGACCTGTTTACGGAGGTTGGCATCTTGGATCAGATCCGAAATGCTGCAATTTAGATCTTTGGCCATTTTTTCAACAATGTGGTAAGATTCGGGGTGGACTGCTGTATTGTCAAGTGGATGTTTGGCATCCCGGATTCTGAGAAACCCTGCACATTGTTCAAAGGCTTTAGCCCCCATTCTTGGTACTTTGCTGAGTTCTTTCCTAGACTTGAAACTGCCATTATCCGCCCTGTAATTTACGATGTTTTGAGCCAGGGTAGGTCCAAGACCTGAGACATAAGTCAAGAGGTGTTTACTAGCTGTATTTAGGTTAATCCCCACTGAATTAACACAACTTTCAACTACTTGATCCAGACTTTCCTTTAATTTGGGCTGATTGACATCGTGTTGATATTGACCTACTCCAATGGATTTTGGATCTATTTTAACCAATTCAGCCAATGGATCCATAAGCCGACGAGCAATTGACACCGCCCCTCGAACTGTAACATCATGGTCAGGAAACTCCTCCCTGGCAATATCAGAGGCAGAATATATGGAAGCACCACTTTCATTTACCAAAAATACTTCAACCGGATTATGGAAAGACAAGGAGCGACAAAAAGCCATCGTCTCCCTACTGGCCGTTCCATTACCAACTGCAATGGCATCAATATTCATGGTAATAGCAATATGTTCAATCGTTTTCTTGGCCTCCAAAGTGCGAGACTGGGGAGGGTGAGGAAAAATGGTAGTGTTTTGTAATAAATTTCCACTTTCATCCAAAACCACAACTTTGCAGCCTGTACGAAATCCTGGGTCGAGGCCAATGACCCGTTTTTGCCCCAGGGGAGGGGAGAGGAGTAACTGACGTAGGTTTTGAGTAAATACTACAATAGCCTCTTCATCAGCCTTATCCTTGGACAGGTTTCTAAATTCTGTTTCTATGGAAGGAGCCAATAAACGTTTATAACCATCTTCCAGTGCCATTTTGACCTGCTCACTGGATTCACCATAACCTCTAACAAACTTTTGCTCTAATCTGTAAACTGTATTCTCATCATCGGGGCTGATCAATACCCTCAAAAAACCCTCTTCTTCACCTCTTCGGATAGCCAATAAACGATGAGAAGGACATTTTTTTAGGGATTCCTCAAAATCAAAATAATCTCTGTATTTGGCACCTTCCTGGTCTTTTCCACGTGCTACTTTTGACCGGATGGTAGCTTCTCTACGGAATGCCTGTCTAACCAGGTTTCGAGCCTTTTCATCTTCATTGATTTGTTCTGCGATGATGTCGCGGGCTCCCTGGAGGGCATCTTCAATGCTTGGCACTTCATCGCTTAAATAAGCCTGAGCAAGCTTTTCTACCTGGTCATTATCATATTGTTTGAAGATTTGTTTTGCTAAAGGCTCCAATCCTTTTTCTTTAGCTTTAGAAGCTCGTGTTGCTCTTTTACGTTTATAAGGAAGATAAATGTCCTCTAGCTCAGTCATATTAAAAGTACTTTCAATCCGGGACCTAAGTTCATCCGTCAGTTTGCCTTGTTCTTCTATGGATTGGAGAATACTTTCTTTCCTTTTTTGGAGGTCCTGCAGTTTTTTCCATTCTCGTTGAATATCTGCAATCTGAACCTCATCCAGTGAACCAGTAACTTCCTTGCGATATCTGGCAATAAATGGAATGGTGGCGCCTTCCTCCAAAAGATTGAGGGTACTCCTCACACTTTTTTCAGAAATATTGAGTTGAGTAACAATTAATTGAAGGAATTTGGGATTCATATACCTGTTTTTAAGTAATTGTAAGCCTCTATTCTTTATTTTATTAGAATTAGCTTGCAAATGTAAAAAAGCCGGACTTAATTTAGGGTATAATGTAGAAAGTAAAAAGTAGAAAGACTTTTAGAAGGTGGAAGGTGGAAGGTGGAAGGTGGAATTTAGAATAATTATTTTATAGCCCATGAATAAACTTAGTATTACAGTATTATTGTCTCTTTTTATCATTTCTGTTTGGACCTCTACCAAGGCTCAATCAAGTTATTGGAAAAAGAAAATTATTGGAGACCAAATTCTCTACCAATTAGATGAAGGGCTGTTTAAGAATGAACTAAGATTTGCTCCTGCTGAAACAGATCTCAAAACCATCGAGGATGGCTTCTTAATTGAACTTCCTTCCATCTCTGGCCAGATGGAGCCTTTTCGAGTATATGAAACCCCAATTTTTGGAAAAACTGCTGATTCTTCTCTTATTATATTCAAGACTTACACTGGAGTAGGGGATCGCAATTCAAATCTTAAGTTAAAACTAGAAGTGAGTCCTTATCGGATAAGTGGCTATATTCTTGATGGAAAATCTACTACCTGGATATTAAATTCAACAAGTGACTTTCTTTATTCTGTTGAGAAAAAACAGCAAACCCTACAGGATAAACTATGTATTTCTCCTGAAAGTTATTCCTCAATTACTGTTCAAAAAAATAAATCCAATTTTGCTGGTGAATTGTACATTTACCGCCTGGCCTTAACAGCAAGTGGAGAATACACTCAATTTTGGGGAGATTTTAATTCCACTCTGGCTGCCCTGGTCAGTACTGTCAATAGGATGAATGCCATCCTGGAGCGAGATTTAGCCATTCGATTTCAGTTGATTGATGATATTAAGTTTACCATTTTTGATGATCCTCTTAATGACCCTTTTGAATTGAATGGCAATCAAAATGTACAAAACCAGCAATTTTTAGATCGAAATGTGGGAAGTAATAATTACGATATCGGTCATCTGCTAATGATAGACGATGTGGCAAGTGGATTTGGTGCAATAGGCAGTGTGTGCTTAGATGGGCAGAAGGGAAGTGGTTTTTCTATCCTGCCAGACCCATCGGATGACCATTTTATCATTGACTTCCTAATTCATGAACTAGGACACCAGCTGGGAGGCAATCATACCTTTAGTCATTGTGGAAATATTGGGGGGGGACCCATTCCTGTTGAGCCTGGCAGTGGTTCTACTGTAATGGCCTATGGCGGATTACCCTTTTGTGAAGAGGATAATTTTGTTAATAATTCAGATGATTATTTCCATAGTAAAAGTATTGAGGAGATATATAATTATACTAGAAACAATGCCGGAAATGCATGTCCAACCATCATTAACTTCCCGAATAGTAAACCTGAAATTAAATTGAGCGATCAAATTTATGTTATTCCTGCTTTTACCCCTTTCGAATTATCTCCGATGGAGGTAAAGGATGCGGATGGAGATACCTTGAGTTTTTCCTGGGAGCAGGTAGACCAGGAAGTCCAACTTCCTTTAGGGCAAATAGTAGAAGGTAGCCCATTATTTCGATCACGTCCTCCTGTAGCTTTTTCTACTAGGGCATTTCCTACTCTGTATGATTTAATAGAGAACAAATCTCAGCCGGAAGAAAAGCTTCCTGATTTTTCAGGGGCATTAAAATTTCGATTAACCGTCAGGGATAATCATTTTAGGGGCGGAGGAATTAGTTGGGAAGAAATTGAATTGGAGGTAACGGATCAAGCAGGACCATTTCGGGTCATTTCCCTTAGTGAGCCTGAAACCTGGGCTTTAGGATCTACTCAAACCATTAGTTGGGAGGTAGCCAATACTAATCAAGCGCCGGTAGGAATACAGCATGTTGATATTTATTTTATGCTGGATAGCATGGGGAATGAAAATGTTTTACTGGCAGAATCAATTCCTAATACGGGCGAAGCAATCGTTCAAATACCAGATAATCTGCCAACAGGTAAAGCCTATTTAAAAATCAAGGGGCACAATTCGATATTTTTTGATTTAAGTGATGCACAGGTTACTTTGGATAGAAATACTTTCAGTAAAGAGGAAGTTGTTGAGGCAAAAAAAATAGAAATCTTTCCTAATCCCCTCAATCATCAATTTTATATTAAAAAATTAGGAAATGGATTCATTGGCAAAACCCAATTAAAATTGCTAGATCTGTTAGGAAGAGAACGCTGGAGCACAGAATTTTGGATGGACTCCAACCTGCAGAGTTTCGAATTACCAGAATCAATTGGATCAGGAATATATTATTTGAGCATAGTCTTTTCAGACCAAACCTGGACTCAAAATAAACTGATGGTTATTAGATGACAACAATATCTAAAAGGTAAATTCAACTGAGGCTAAAATTCTTTTTAATGAATTACAATTTTCCCTTCAACCGCCAAGGTACTGCCTCATACATCATATTGTAAATACCCTCAAATACATCTTCCGGATTTGGTTTACTGAAATAATCTCCATCGGAGCCATAAGGTGGACGATGTGATTTGGCGGTGAGGGTTAATGGAGTGCTGTCCAAAAATTGATAGCCCCCTTGTTTTTCTAGAACCTCCTGCATCATAAAAGCAGTAGCTCCACCAGGAACATCTTCATCAAGAAAAACGATCCGATTTGTCTTTTTTAGAGATTCTACAATACGGTGCTCCAGGTCAAATGGCAATAAGGATTGAACATCAATCAATTCAACAGAAATACCTGCCTTTTCGAGTAGTTTGATTCCTGACATGGCTACACGTACACAGGAACCATAAGTGACAAGTGTAACATCAGTTCCCTCCTGAAGGACTTCAGGAACCCCTAATGGAACGGTATATTCACCTATATTGGACGGTAGATCTTCCTTCAGTCGATAACCATTCAGGCATTCAATAATTAAAGCTGGGTCATCTGATTGAAGCATGGTATTATAAAAACCGGCCGCCTGCGTCATATTTCTTGGCACCAGCACATACATTCCTCTTAAAGAATTAATGATCATACCCAGTGGAGAACCGGCATGCCAGATCCCTTCCAGACGGTGGCCTCTAGTACGTATGATGACGGGTGCGGCTTGAATGCCATTAGAACGATATCGCAAGGTGGCCACATCATCAGAAAGTGGTTCCAAGCCATAAATTAAATAGTCAAGGTATTGGATTTCGGCAATTGGACGCATACCACGCATGGCCATACCTAATGCCTGGCCCATGATGGTCCACTCACGGATACCCGTGTCAAAAATTCGTTCTTTACCATATTTTTTTTGCAATCCTGCAAAACCCTGGTTTACATCTCCAATTTTGCCGACATCCTCTCCAAAGGCAAAGATGGCTGGATCTTTTTCAAAAGCCTTATCAAAAAATGTATTTAGGATTTCGAAGCCATTCTTATTTGGAATCCGTTCATCGACATAATCGTATTCTGGTCTGATTACGGGTACATTAAGTGCACTTTTAGGACTTTGGCTATATAAATGAGTATGATATCGTTTTTCGGCAAGCTCATTTTCTTTTGTAAGCCATTCCTGAATTAATGCCTTAGCGGGAAGGTCCGAATCGATCAGATTGTAGTACATTCTTCGGGCGTTCTTAACCAAATCCGCAATTAGTGGGTTAAGAAGCCGGTCAAGTTCTCTTCTAACAGGGTTAATATCTGAATTACTTGGAAGATCCTCGTAAATGGCTTTTAATTCTTTCATTTTGGCCAGCGTTGGATCATTATAGGCTTTCCAGGCCTCTTCCTTGCATTCCTTTACAAAAGCTTTGGCTTGTTTTCTGATGTTTTTAGTCTCTTCTTCAGTTGAAATGCCCTCTTTGATTATCCATTCTTCCATTTTCAGGATACAATCGAACTCTTTTTCCCATTTTAGTCTTTCTTTACTCTTATATCTTTCATGGGACCCAGAGGTAGAATGCCCTTGAGGTTGAGTCATTTCCGTAACGTGAATGAGCACTGGAATATGCTGTGTGCGAGCAGTATGAATGGCCTGGCGATAGGTTTCAATCAGGGCCGTATAATCCCATCCATTAACTTCAAAAATATGTAGCCCATTTTCATCTTCAGTGGCTTCGAAGCCACTTAAGACCTTAGAGATACTTTCTTTAGTAGTTTGATATTTTTTAGGTACAGAGATGCCATAGCCATCGTCCCAAACAGAAATGGCAAGAGGAACCTGCAATACTCCAGCTGCATTAACGGTTTCCCAGAAAATCCCTTCAGAAGTAGAAGCATCGCCAATGGTGCAAAAGCACACTTCATTCCCATTATTTGAGAAGGGAGTATCATTATTTAATGCCTGACTTTCTCTGTATTTTTTTGAGGCAAATGCAAGACCGAGGGCACGAGCCATTTGTCCTCCGGTACAAGAAATATCAGATGAGACATTTAGTAAGTCCTTATGTGCGGTCCATTCTCCGTTGGATTCTATTAGTGGAGTGGCAAAATGATTATTCATTTGCCGACCCCCAGAAAAGGGGTCATTATCTGTATCGGCATAAAGTTGGGCAAAAAATTCTTGAATAGAAGATAAGCCCAGAGCAAACATGATGGTTTGGTCTCGATAATATCCGGAGCGGAAATCACCTGGTTTGAAAAATTTGGCTAAAACCAATTGGGCCAGCTCTTTACCATCACCAATAATGCCGAATTTGGCTTTTCCTGTTAATACCTCTTTTCTTGCCAGGAGACTAGCTTCCCTGCTGATACAACAGATTTCATAATCTTTTAGGATGGTCTCTTTATTTAAGTCTAAAGATGTAATGTTCATCGGGTTTGTGGTATCATTTTCGATTGAATTTTCTAACATAAGTCATAAAATTTAATCTCGTTAATCGTGGAAAGGATCATTAGAAAGAACATTTGTAATCCCTCTTATTCGTTTGGGAAAATTGATTGGCTTAGTGCAAAAATATAAAAAAAAAGACAATCTTCTTTACAATAATTACAATACTAAGGGCGTATTGTTTGCAATTATATTAATAAGTAGTGCGATTAGTAAATTAGGTAACAAATCTTATTTTTTGATTTTAAACCTTACCTTATAATTCATTTTACAAAGCCTTATTTTTAAGCTACTGAATTTGGATTAACGTTGTATTAACGATTTCGCTCAAATAAAACTTTTTTTTTGCTTGTTTTTCGGCTACTTTTGTATTAATCAAATTAACGATCACAAAAATCTATCCAAAATGAAAAAAATATTCTCTGTATTAGTACTTTGTATGGTCATCGTTGCGACTTCCTTCGCTCAGGCTAAAGATGTAAAAACTGAGACAAAGGCCGTCAAGGTTACTGAGCAAGTTCAAGGCCCTCAGATTACTTTTCAGGATAAAACCATTGATTATGGTGTTGTTGCACAAGAATC
Source organism: Saprospiraceae bacterium (assembly GCA_028285545.1). GTDB lineage: Bacteria > Bacteroidota > Bacteroidia > Chitinophagales > Saprospiraceae > JANQPA01. The sequence goes on from JANQPA010000076.1 coordinate 105,145, forward strand.
TGATCCATATAGAACTTTTAAATTTGAAAACACCGGAAACGAACCTCTTGTAATCACCAATGCAAAAGGTAGCTGTGGATGTACCGTTCCTCAGTATTCTAAAGACCCAATTGGACCTGGAGAGACAGGTGAAATTAAGGTGCGTTACGACACTAAGCGCTTAGGTAAATTTATCAAAACAGTAACCCTAACTACTAATCAAGGGGAAGAAAAAGTTGTGCTAACTATTAAAGGTGAAGTAAAGAAAAAACCAGCTGAATCAGAAGGCATTCCTTCTAAAGCTAATTCCTTTAACAACAATAATAACAACTAGGTTTATTTTAAATAAATAAAAAAAAAGTATGTAATCTTTTATTACGTACTCATTTGAGACTTTAACAAAAAAGCATTTTGGATTTCCAAAATGCTTTTTTGTTCTATGTGCTTCTTACTATTCTAATAAGGTTTATAAGCACTTACTTTGAAAAGGACAGCAGATTTTTACTTATTTTTTAAAAAAAACGCTTCGGATCAAAAAAAACCCTTGCTTTTTTAAGCAAGGGCATCTAACCCAAACAAATAAACACAAAAACTACTTTTAAGAATTAGTACAAGTATAATACCTTTTCAGCAATAAGACAATTATTTGCATATTATTTAAATGTGAAAAATCGAACAATCTCCTTATTTTCCAGTTTATTTAAAGAATTATTTAATTCTTGTTTTTTGGGGTATTAAATACTGTTTTTAACAAAGCAAATACTTAGTTTTTTAAGACTTGCCTCTACTTTAATTTAATTAACTGACTAATCATTAGAACAACAAGTAAGATTTTTACCATATGCTAATATTATTGTCTCCTTCCAAAACTTTAGATTTTTCTGAACCCGAATATCAAAACTATAGCTCACCGGGATTTCAAAAAGAAAGCCAAACCCTAATTAATATTCTTAAAAGAAAGAAAGTAAAAGATTTGAAATCTTTAATGAGCATTAGCGATAATCTGGCTGTACTAAATGCTCAGCGGTATCAATCTTTCGAATTACCCTTCACTCCTGAAAATGCCAAGCAAGCAGTTCTGGCTTTTAAAGGAGACGTTTATACCGGATTAGAAGTCGAAACATTAGATAAAGAAGATCTTGATTTTGCTCAAAATCATATAAGAATTTTGTCTGGTTTATATGGCTTGCTGAAGCCGATGGATCTTATTCAACCTTATCGTTTGGAAATGGGGACTCCATTGAAAAATAGGAGAGGGAAAAATTTGTACGATTTCTGGGGAGAGAAAATAACCAAATATCTGAATGCTGAACTTCAACATTTAGAAGATAAAACAGTAATTAATCTGGCTTCAAAAGAATATTTCAAAGCAGTACGCCCCCCCAAGCTAAAAGGGCGTTTGTTAACCATAGGATTTAAAGAATACCGTGGCGATTCTTATAAGGTGATTTCGTTTAATGCAAAAAAAGCACGTGGCCTGATGAGTCGGTATATTATTCAGAATAGAATAGAGGATATCGAACAAATAAAATCTTTTGACTGGGAGGATTATTTCTTTAACGAGGACTTGTCTACCGAAAATGAATGGCTGTTTACCAAATAAGGTATTTGAAGGTTTTTATTAATAAATTGAGATTATTCTTCTTCAATTAATTTTTGAAAATCTCTCAAAGTAGTCATAAACCAGACTCTTTCCATGTGGTTTTTAAAAACAGGATGATGCTCATCGCTTCCATTTTTTAAACTCAATTTGTAATTATTGTCCATTTTTTCTTTTAAAGAAAGGGCAAAAGTGTACTGATCCATATAGCTTGGTTTGGGCTGCATTTTTAGCACTCCTTTTTTAATCCCATCAGTCCAATATATTTGGAGTGTATCTTGAGGTGCAGATTCAATCCCATTGGCCCTAATGCTTAAAAAAGCCTGATCATTTAGCCAGTTAATAATAATTTCTGCAAAGACAGCAGGTGTTTGATTTTCAAGTTTAATTTTCCTAAGACGATAAGCATCAATACCTCTGTTGTCTGCCACAGTTTGCAAATAAAAACTGCTTCTTATGTTTTTAAAATAAAGATGAGATGGCGCAGTAATGTGGAAGAATTCTACCTCTTCAGAGGGGCCTATTGAAGGCGAATTGGCACATGACCAAGAAAAAAGAATGGCCAATAGGAAAAACAATCTAAATTTCATATGTTTATTTTATACTTTTTTGACCAATATACAATCCTAACAAAATGCGGATACTTCGGTTTACTTTAGTTCTTCTATTTACTATTGCCTTTATTTATTTAGCCAATACCTCTGGTCCTTTTAATTCCCAACTACCTGCAATAGGATCATTTTTCAGTCCTTTCCATGGATTTTGGAAAAATGCAGAAAAAGTAAATGGATTAAAAGATGAGTCTTTTGCACTTGAAGGACTCTCCGCTCCCGCAAAGGTGGTTTTTGATGAACGAATGGTGCCTCATATTTTTGCCGAAAATAATGAAGATGCTTTTTTTCTTCAAGGATATCTTCATGCTCGCGACCGCTTTTTCCAGATGGATATATCTACGCGATCCACTGCCGGACGAATTTCGGAGGTTTTAGGGGCTGGTGCCATTAATTATGATAAAAGGCAAAGACGCAAAGGTCTTGGTTGGGCAGCAGAAAACGCATTATCAGCTTTTGATAAATCCGAAGAAGAAAAAAGGGCCATCGAAGCATATTCCAAAGGTGTCAATGCCTACATTGAATCTCTATCTCCTGAAGAATACCCCTTGGAATATAAAATCCTTGGCATCCAACCAGAAGCCTGGTCCTCTTTAAAGTGCGCTCAATCCTTTAAAACATTTGCCAATACCCTATGCTTTGGACATGATGACCTTCAGGCAACCAATACCAGAGCTTTCCTTGGAGACTCTCTATTTTCAGAACTCTATCCTGAACACAATCCAAAACAATCTCCAATTATTCCGGTGGGCACTACATTTGATTTTGAAAGGATAGTAATAGATGAAGAACTTCCTCAGGAGGATCTTATTGGTATGGTGCCTTATCGGTCTATGCCTATGCCTCCTCCTTATATTGGAAGTAATAATTGGGCCGTTTCCGGAAGTAAAACTGCTGCCGGAAATGCCATCCTTTGTAATGATCCCCATTTAGATTTGAGTTTACCTTCTATATGGTATGAAATTCAAATTCATACTCCTCAAATGAATTCTTATGGGGTTAGCGCTCCTGGAACACCTGGCATACTTATTGGTTTTAACGAAAATATAGCATGGGGTCAAACCAATGTAGGCTGGGATGTGCTGGATTGGTATTCCATCAAATGGGCTGATGATGAAAGAACAAGTTATCTGCTTGATGGTAAGACCAAAAAAGTAACCTATAGAATTGAAGAAATTTATGTCAAAGGGAAAAAAGATCCCGTTCTGGATACCGTGAAATATACGGAGTGGGGCCCTGTATCTTATGAGGATAAAAAAAGTGGCTATGATGGTATGGCTATGAGATGGATCGCTCATGACAAACCGGATGACAAACCTTTTTACGAAATGGGGACTTTCATCCGACTCATGAGGGCAAAAGATTATGATGAATACAGAGATGCTCTAACTGGTTTTGATGCTCCAGCTCAGAACTTTGTTTTTGCCTCCAATCAGGGAGATATTGGAATTACCGTTAATGGTAAATTTCCTGTCCGCAAAGATCAACAAGGACGCTTTATTCAAGATGGTAGTACTACAGCTAATGCCTGGAAACAGTTTATTCCAAAGAGTCAGGTACCCGCGGTCAAAAACCCTGAACGAGGCTTTGTTTCATCTGCCAATCAGCGTTCTACTGATGATACTTACCCCTATTACTACTACGGAAGATCTTTTGATGATTATCGAGGAAGATATGTTAATAGGAAACTGGAAGCAATGCAAGGTATAACCATCCAGGATATGATGGCCATGCAAAATGACAACTACAGTATCCTACCAGAAGATGCCTTACCTGCTTTGTTGCGCTTAATAGACAAGGCGGATCTTTCTGAAGAAGAAGAAGAAGTTAAAAAATTATTGAAAGACTGGGATTTTGTATTCGATCCGGATGCAAAAGCACCTGCGGTTTTCCTTTCATGGAGACGTGAAATGTACAATGTTACCTTTGATGAAATTATTAATAAGGGGCAAGAAGTAGATATGGATTATGTTGAAAATTGGCGTTTTATTGAATTGATGCAAGAAAGTCCAAGTCACAAAATTTTTGATATCGAGAAGACAGAACAAGTGGAAACTGCAGATTCACTGGCCCTCAAAACCTTCCGGAAAGCTTCTAAAGAATATTTTGAACGATCTGCCGATTCCAGAGATTGGGCAGAGGTTAAGGGTACTTTTATTCCTCATATCGGCAATATTCCTGGTATGGCTTCCAAAAGACTGAAAAATGGAGGTTATAATGATGCCATCAACTCAGTCAAAAAAAGTAATGGACCTTCCTGGCGGATGATTGTAGAAATGAGTAAGCCTATTAAAGCCTATGGTGTTTTCCCCGGTGGACCATCGGGCAATCCTGGAAGCCCTTATTATGATAATACGGTCGACCAATGGGCCGAAGGGAAATATTATGAATTACAAATACCTAATTCACCTGAATCCTTGAAGGGAACACTTTTTACTTGGTCTTTAGAGTAGTCTGGTAGTCTGGTAGTCTGGTCTTGGCCTAAAATACGGTTACCAATACTAAATTAGCAAAGATGAAAGAGAAAATCCAAAATCAGTGAAATCCGTAGATCCGCTAAAATCTGTGGCCCAGATCATGAATAAGTAGCAAAAACAATAATTTTCCTTATATTCTAATATCCTATTAACAAATAACTAAATAACGAATAACAAAAACGAATAACGAACATCAAATGAAAAAATACAAGCTCTATATAGCTCTTCTCCTCATTATTTTAGCAGGATATTTAATTCAGCCACATACTCCCTGGTGGTCACTAGCCCCTATTGCGCTAATCATTGTACTTATTTTTCAACTGTCCCCTACTAAAAGTACCATTGCAGGTTTTTTGGGAGGCTTTATTCTGTGGGGGGTGCTTGCTTTATTACAGGATAGTGCCAATCAGGGAATTTTATCTTCAAGGATAGGAGCTATGCTTGGGGGTATGCCTGGGGCAGCAGTACCTCTGTTTACTGCTGTTTTAGGCGGGATTACCGCAAGCCTGGGAGCTTTGGTGGGAAGTTTAGGCAGAAATTTAGTGGCGAGTAGTGAGTAATGGATCCTGAGATCTCAATATTCAAAGGTGGACATTATTTTATTTCGAAAAAAACCATAGACTAGTCCAATTATATGGCGCATACAGAATAGTTTCTCCATTTTTATAAAAAACCAATAACAATTAACCAATAACAATATAACTATGTGCCGTTCCCATTATCAATATTCTGATAAACCTGAAGATGATCGTATTGAAAAGCTAAAGTTTTATAAGCATTTAAAAACCTTTTTGATTGTAAATGGCTTATTATACTTTTTCGCAATAAAAAATGGAGGTAACTTTCATTTTATGTATCTCAGCTTTTTTTGGGGAATAGGAATTCTCAATCATTATTCTAAGGTTTTTGGCCAAAGAAACCACAGAATGGATGAGCTTGATTATCTTGAAGAGGAAGATTTTGAAATAGTTGAATCTATTAAAGAGAAGAGAAAGGCTCCACGCTGGCGTGATAAAGATCTTGTCTAAGCCAGAAATTTTAATTTTTTCCAAAAAAGTTCACTCTTCGTGATACATCATTTCTATTTTTAGCTGCATCTTTGTAATAAATCAATTAATTTGAATTAATCTGACGTTTATAATTTGTAAAACTTCTGAGAAATGAGCCATCAGAAATATAAAGAAGCTAAAAAAAGAGTAAAAACTAAGAAGGAATTTTATGAGCATATTACCGTGTATGCCGTAATGAGTGTATTCTTTTTTATGTTAAACGCTTTAACTTCTTTTGGCGATTGGTGGTTTTATTGGCCTATTCTTGGGTGGGGAATAGGAGTATTGTTTCATTACTTTGAAGTATTTGGTTTTCCTGGCATTCCTGAAATGTCAAAGGAGTGGGAAGAACGCCAGATCCAGCAAGAATTAAAGAAATTAGAAAAAAGAAACTCTTCCCCTGGACTTGAGGATGATTTTGATGAACTGGAATTACGGGAAATCAGAAAGGAAAAAAATAAATGGCAGGATGACGAATTGGTCTAATATCATTTTCGAATCCACTTGTAGACCAATCCGGCATTAATCCTGCTTGATTGTCCAATGTTTCGTCCACTGAGAATTTGAGCTCCCCCAACAAAGGCACCAAATTGTGGATTTATAGCATAATAAAACACTCCTCCAACCTTCAACCACCTAGATCCCTGTCCACCCAGGATCTGCCGATCTGTTCCAGAATTAAAAGTGTGAAAGTATTCCAACCATCCATCGATATAAATCTTTGAACTGCCCCAGCCAATGCGTGTGATTAAGGGCACTGCGGTTTGATTATTTGGAGATATTTGGAAATCTACTCCTGCCTGCAAATGAATAAATAATCCGAAATTGAATTGGTATTGACCCAGGAATCTTCCCTGGAGAATGGTATTTCTCTGACCAATAGGGTTTTCACTGAGTACAGGATATCTCGATAAAGGAAATGTTGCCCCTACTGCAATAATCTGGGTAAGTCTGCCAGAACTATATTCCTTGAAAAAACTCTTATATTTTAAAAAAAGGGCAGCATCCTGAAGTCCTTTATTAAATTGGTCTGCTCTTAAATAAGGAATATTGGCCACAATCGAAAAACTATCTGTTATTCCATGCTCTATAAATAAGTTGACAGAATTTATCTTGCTGGTAATTTCACTTTTTTCTGTTCCGAAGAAATAGGTTTCAAAACCTTCAAAAGAGTAGGTCAAAGCAATGTCTGTACCGTACCTTCCTGGCATAAACCCTGTAATGGGACCTTGTCCTAATAACTGCAATCCAATACAAGAAGTAAAAATAAAGCTTATAACAGTTGTTAATTTCATTTTCCCTGGCTTAGGCAAGTCTGTTTATTATCCCTAAAATCCTTAGTTCATCAAATTAATTACCCCCCTGCAATCCTACCTATTTCATCCATACTTCTACATACTTCTACATACTTCTACATACTTCTATCTACTTCTATTTTATCATCCAAACCAAACAATGATATAAGAAATACAAATCCCAATATGTCGTTTTATCAACAAAGGGAAATTTTATTACAGCAACTTGTAACTATTGCTGAACCTTTAGGTAGGCTAAAGTTAATATATGTTAGATGCAACCTAAAGGAGAGAAGGAAAGTAAGCAGGCACTTTATTTAAGTGCTATTTTGGAAAAGCGATCGAAAAGTCATTATTTTACTGCTCATTTAGATTTCACGCTTAAAATACTAGTTCACATTACCGTTAAAATACAAAGGCCTTGGCAGACAGTTTAGTAATTATTCCTACATACAACGAGAAAGAGAATATTGAAAACATTATTGAAGCAGTGTCCTCACTAGAGGTTCCCTTTCATATTTTGGTAGTGGATGATGGCTCACCGGATGGGACTGCTGCCCTGGTTAAAGAAAAGCAAAAAAAATATCCAGATTCCCTTTTTATTTTAGAAAGATCCGGTAAACTTGGTCTGGGTACCGCTTATATCAAAGGATTTAAATGGGGATTAGAAAAAAAATACGATTACATTTTTGAGATGGATGCTGATTTTTCGCATAATCCCAAAGATCTGGTACGCTTAAGGGCAGCTTGTGTAAATGAAGGTGCAGATGTAGCTGTCGGATCCCGGTATACACGTGGAGGCAAGGTAGCCAATTGGCCTTTTGACCGAATAGCTCTTTCTTATGGCGCTTCTCTCTATGTACGAACAATTACCTGGATGCCGGTTAAAGATCCTACCGCCGGCTTCATTTGTTATAGCCGCCCTGTCTTAGAAAAAATTGACCTGGACAAAATCAGATTTATAGGATATGCATTCCAGATTGAAATGAAGTTTGCGGCCTATTCCTTGGGTTTTAAAATTAAAGAGGTACCCATAACTTTTGTCGATAGGGTAGAGGGCACCTCCAAAATGTCTTCCGGAATCGTCAAAGAAGCAATAATGGGTGTTTTGCAAATGAAGTGGAATAGTTTTTTCAATTCTTACAAAACCGATTTGGTAGAAGGATAGCCATTTTATCTTACTCAGATACCATTCTCCCACTTTTTACCACCTTTTTCTAATATTTTTTTAGACTTAAATTTTCAAACTCCTTGATTTGGAGTTTAGATTGAAACTTTTTTGGTTACATATGTTAAATTATGTAATTAAAAAAATGCAATTGTGGAAAACTTTTCAAAGAAATGTTTTAAAAATTAACTAAAAAAGGTGGGAAAAAGTGGTAAAGTGTGTCAAATAGTAGTATTTTTGAATAAATAATGATGTAAATCTTTCTAAAATGCAGCTATTAGGGGAATATGAGTGCAAGATTGATGCCAAGGGACGGATGCGGCTGCCAAGTGGATTAATAAATCAACTTGGAGAAAGTGAAACTCATAATTTTGTAATAAATAGAGGATTTGAAAAACATCTGATGCTGTATCCTGAAAAAGTTTGGGATCGAATTACAGAGGAAATCAATGAATTAAATCTGTATTCAAAGAAAAATAGAGACTTTGTTCGCTACTTCTATAGAGGAGCTCAGAAGGTAACCATGGATAGTGCCGATCGTATTTTGGTGACCAAAAGGCTACTAGAATATGCAGACGTCGAAAAAGACTTGATCTTATCAGCATATAATGATAGAATTGAGATCTGGGCCAAAGAGGAATATGAACGCATTCTGGATGACGAACCAGATGATTTTTCTGATTTAGCGGAGGATGTTTTAGGAAAACCTAAGCCACCTGAATTATGACCCTCTATCATCAACCCGTAATGGCCAAAGAATGTATAGAAGGTTTAGCCATCAGGGAAGAGGGAACATATGTGGATGTAACTTTTGGTGGCGGTGGACATTCTCGTTTGATTTTACAACACCTTGGTGACAAAGGTCACCTTCTTGGTTTTGATCAGGATGAAGATGCGGTAGGTAATGTTTTAGAAGATTCGCGATTTACTTTTGTAGCCGCAAATTTTAAATATCTAAAGCGCTTTTTAAAACTGCATGGGATCAGCAAAGTAGATGGCATTTTGGCTGATTTAGGAGTCTCCTCTCATCAATTTGATGAAGGGTCCAGAGGGTTTTCTTATCGCTTTGATCATCAGTTGGATATGCGGATGAATGTAAAAGACGAAGTCACAGCTGCAAAAGTGGTAAACGAATACTCGGCGGATTATTTGCAGCAGATGTTTAGTCAATACGGAGAAGTGAGGAATGCTAAGTCACTTGCTCTGCGAATCGTTGAACAAAGGTCTATCCGAAAGATTGAAACGATAGGTGATTTACTAGCGGTCATTGAGCCTCTAATTCGTGGGCAGCGACATCGATATCTTGCTCAGGTTTTTCAGGCCATCCGTATAGAGGTAAATGAAGAAATTACTGCATTACACGAATTACTTGAGCAATCCCTCGATGTACTCAAGGATGGAGGTAGGTTAGTAGTAATTTCATATCACTCTATCGAAGATAGAATTGTAAAAAATTTTTTTAAAACTGGAAATATTGAAGGACGTGTAGAGAAAGATTTTTACGGCAATATTACTCGTCCTTTTAAGTTGATAACACGTAAAGCTGTAGTGCCAAAAGAGGAAGAAATTATTGAAAACTCAAGGGCACGAAGCGCCAAATTGCGAATAGCGGAAAAAATATAACATGGCTCAGAAAAAACTGATTGACCTTAATTTTATCTCCTCAGATTGGATCATCAACAATCTGTTTTTTTTCCTATTCCTCGGCTTTTTAGGCACTATTTACATAGCCAATGCTCATTATGCCGAGCGCAATGTGCGCGAAATCCAGGTTTTACAAAAAGAAATTAAAGATCTAAGATGGCAATTTATGTCCATCGAAGCAGATAATATGTATCGAAGTAAAAGATCAGAGATCAACAGGCGAGTTCAAAGCAGCGGATTGCGATCTTCTTCGGAAAAGATCAAAAAAATTGTAGTAGACTAATAATTATTACCACCAGGAATGGACATTAAGAACGAAGTATTATATCGGGTTTACTTTGTGTTGTTCGGGCTCATTTTGCCTGTAGCGGTGGTTTTATTATATCGTACCATAGACATTGGTATCCTGCAGGGTAAAGAATGGAGAGAAAGAGGAGAACGGCTATATATAGATGCCCGCCCTATAGAGGCGGAAAGAGGTAACATCACAGCAGTTGACGGAAGCTTGCTGGCCACCTCTATCCCTTATTTTGACATCTATATGGATCCAAACTCTACCGGAATGCGAGAGGAAGACTTTGTGAATAATATTGATTCCTTGGCTTATTGTATTGCCACCTTTGTAGATGAAGACCTTACAGTGGGAGCTTTCCGGGATTTTTTAATTCAGCAAAGGCAGGATAGTGCCCGTTTTGTGCTGATCAAAAAAGGGGTTTCCTTTTCCGAAAAAAGACAAATGGAGCAATTCCCTTTGTTTAACCTTGGAAGAATGCGTGGAGGGTTTATTGCCATTAAAAGCAGTGAACGAAGGAGGCCCTTTGGCCTTCTGGCCCATAGAACCATCGGCTTTACCAGAGACGATGGGTCAGCAGTAGGTCTGGAAGGGTACTTTGATGAAATCCTGGGGGGAAAAGAAGGGGAACAATTGATGTTTAAGGTAGATGATGCCAAAGACCTTTGGCTGCCTATGGATGATCTTACTCATGTAGAACCACAAAGTGGCGATGACCTTCATACTACCCTTGATATTAATTTGCAGGACATAACTGAAAATGCACTGCTTAGGTCCATGAATTATCATGATGCCGATTGGGGGACCGCAGTAGTTATGGAGGTGAAAACAGGGGCCATCAAAGCAATGGCTAACCTTGGAAGATGGAAAGACAGCTGGTGGGAAACACGCAATTTTGCGGTTGGCCGTGCAGTGGAACCAGGATCTACTTTTAAGTTGGCCTCCATAATGGCCTTGCTGGAAGATGGTTATATCAAGCTTGCGGACTCTGTGAATATTGAAAAAGGACGGACTACTTTTTATGACCGTACAATGGTAGATGCTACTCCGTTTAGTTATACCATTGATTCGACTACCGTTCAACGCATCTTTGAGATTTCATCCAATGTAGGGATTGCCAAATTGGTCAATATGTATTATGGACCAAATAATCCTCAGAATGAAAAAAACAATGCCGAAAAATTCATTGAAAGATTAAAAGCTTTTAACCTGGATTTGCCAACAGGAATTGAAATTGAGGGAGAAGATCCCCCGTATATTAAAGAAGCTTATAGCCAGGAAGACAATTGGAGTGGAACTACTCTTCCCTGGATGGCCATAGGCTATGAGTTAGAAATCACTCCTTTGCAATTACTGACTTTTTATAATTCAGTGGCCAATAATGGAATTATGATGAAACCTTATATGGTATCAGAAATTTCTCATTATGGAAAAACCAAAAAAAGATTTTTACCCACTGTCATTAATTCCAGAATTGCATCGCGGGCAACCATTGAGAAAGTGCAAAACCTATTGTTGGGAGTTGTAGAAAGAGGTACCGCTTATAAACTTAAATCTGATCAATATTTATTTGCTGGAAAAACGGGTACTGCTCAGATTAATTATAGGCGTCTGGCTAATAATCGTACCAGGATAGATGGATATCGAGCTACTTTTGCTGGTTATTTTCCTGCTGACAATCCAGTGTACTCCTGTATTGTAATGATCAATAATCCGCGAAAGAATGGATTTTATGGTGGTGATGTGGCGGGCCCTGTTTTTAGGGAAATTGCAGACAAATGTTATGCTACCCGTCTGGAACTTCATGAAGCATACAATCGAGGCCCTAAAACCATCCGGGCAAGTTACGATTTGCCTGATTTAGATGTAGGAGCCAAAGAAGATATAGAAACAGTACTTGACTTTTTTGAACTACCTCAATATGGTAAACCGGAAACAGATTTTACCCTGATTCAGTCCAGATCAGATAGCATCATTTTTAATCAGAGAACGCTACCCGATGATGTTATTCCCAGTGTAATAGGGATGGGCTTAAGAGATGCCTTGTATGTTTTGGAAAACAGAGGCTTGAAGGTAAAGTTTTCGGGCATGGGAAAGGTTAGTAGACAATCTATCAAACCAGGAACTTCTGCCAAAGGGCAGACCATTCAGCTAAGTTTGAGATGACAATGAGAGCAATTAGTATTGAAGAATTATTTAAAGGATATTCTGATAGGAAAATAAGCGGGCAAGAAAATACAGTCATTAACAAAATTGAATTTGACTCGAGAAGAATAGAACAAGGGGATCTTTTTGTGGCCATCCCCGGAACTCAATTTGACGGCCATAAGTTCATTGACAAGGCGATAGAAAAAGGAGCAATTGCAATTGTTGTAGAAAAGTTGCCTCCTCATCAAGATCCAGAGATCTGTTGGATAAATGTATCAAATAGTGCTCATTGCCTGAGTTATATTGCTGATCGCTATTATCAAAAACCTTCTTCGAAGCTGAAATTGATAGGTGTGACCGGAACAAATGGCAAAACTACTACAGTCAATTTATTATTTGATCTGTTCAGAGCACTGGGATATAAATGTGGAATGTTATCCACCATCGAAAATAAAATTAATGATGAGGTTCTGGTAGCCACCCATACCACTCCTGATCCTTTGCAGCTTAATCAGGTGCTTGGAAAAATGGTGGAGGCCTCCTGTGATTATGCATTTATGGAAGTCAGTTCTCATGCTGTAGTCCAAAATCGTACTTCCGGACTACACTTTTCGGGAGGGTTATTTACCAATATTTCGCATGACCATTTGGATTATCATAAAACCTTTAAAGCCTATATTGAAGCAAAAAAAGGGTTTTTTGACATGCTGGGAAAAGAGGCTTTTGCCTTGGTGAACATCGATGACAAAAGAGGTAAGGTAATGGTTCAAAACACTAAAGCAGCTGTTTTTACCTATAGTATTCAACGTATTGCCGATTTCCGATGGAAAATACTTGAGAATAACATTACCGGACTGATTCTGGCTATGGGAGAAATGGAGATTGCAACTCGCTTGATTGGCAAATTTAATGCCTATAACCTACTTGCAGTATACGGCACTGCTATTTTGTTACAACAGGACAAAATTCAAGTCCTCACAGCAATTAGCCAGCTAAAAGCTGCTGAAGGCCGATTTGATTATGTGATTGATGATTTTAAAGGAAGGACCGGAATAGTGGATTACGCCCACACTCCGGATGCTTTGGAAAAAGTTCTTAATACCATCAATAATTTAAAAAAAACCGAAACGCGCATTCTTACCGTGGTGGGTTGTGGAGGAGACCGGGACAAGGGGAAAAGGCCTATTATGGCAAAAACAGCAGTTGCGCTAAGTGATCAGGTGATCCTCACCTCAGATAACCCCCGCTCCGAGGATCCTGACCTTATTCTTCAAGAGATGGAAGAGGGCCTAAATGCTGATGAAAAGGACCAAACCCTCACCATTAGCAATAGGCGAGAGGCTATTCGGACAGCCTGCAAACTGGCAAGAAGAGGGGACATCATTCTAGTAGCTGGGAAAGGACATGAAAAATATCAGGAAATTAAGGGTGTCAGATATGAATTTGATGACAAAGCTGTGCTGAAAGAAGCATTTAAGATCTAATATTTTACCGCAAGCAATTTGGATTATTGCAGTTTTCAGGGACTTCGGTCCCTGATCACTGTGCTTGCCGGAGGAACTCGAGAAAGCAAAAAACTAATATGCTCTTTACAGTCAATAATGTAGGGAACTCAATAATTTTTATTTTTTTTATGAAAAATATTTCCTCAACCTTACTTAGACAGATACATCCATATTTTATCGGGAATAAAAAGCTAAAAATGGATTCTTGTCTGGGAAACTAACCTACAATTAAAGATGCTTATTTATCTGATTGATTGGCTGGAAGAAATTTTTGAAAATGTACCGGGTGCAGGTCTTTTTGATTACATAACCTTCAGAGCAGGATTTGCAGTGATTGTTTCTCTATTAATTTCCTTGGTTTTTGGAAAGAGAATTATCAATTACCTAAGACGTTTGCAAATTGGCGAAACGGTCCGGGAACTTGGCTTAGAGGGGCAAATACAAAAACAGGGAACTCCAACCATGGGAGGGCTAATTATTATCATGGCCATTTTGATTCCATGTTTGCTGGTTGCCAAATTGAATAACATTTATGTAATCCTTATGATAATTACCACCATATGGATTGCTTCCATCGGGTTTATTGATGATTACATAAAAGTATTTAAGAAAGAAAAAAAGGGGCTGAAGGGTAAGTTTAAAATAATGGGTCAAGTTGGCCTGGGATTAATAATTGCTTTGACCTTTGTATTGAATGATGACATTGTTGTTCGGATGGATGAGGCTTCGGCTATAGAAATTGGCCTCACTGAAGATGCAAGGATTGGAGAATTGATTCCGGTTCTTAATGAAGAGGGAGAAACAGTTTACAAGGGGGATTATAAGACGAATTTGACCAATGTACCTTTTTTTAAAGGAAATCGCCTTGATTACGCTTGGATTTTACCTTTTGATAAAACCAATGCCCAAAAGTGGGTTTGGATATTATTCGTTCCGCTGGCCATTTTTATTGTGACCGCCGTTTCGAATGCAGCAAATTTGACAGATGGATTAGATGGCCTTGCTACCGGTGTTTCTGGTATCATTGCCTTAACCCTTGGTGTATTTGCCTATGTTTCTGGTAATGCCATAACAGCCAATTACTTAAATATTCTTCACCTTCCTGGTGCGGAAGAAATGGTAATATATGCAGCTTGCCTTGCAGGAGCCTGTCTGGGCTTTCTTTGGTATAACGCATATCCGGCCCAGGTATTTATGGGAGATACAGGTAGCCTGACATTGGGAGGAATTATTGCTTCTATGTCATTACTGCTAAGAAAAGAATGGCTGATACCAATATTATGCGGCATCTTTTTCGTAGAGACCCTTTCAGTCATTATACAGGTATCTTATTTCAAATATACCAAACGGAAATATGGTGAAGGCCGAAGAATATTCAAAATGGCTCCTTTGCATCACCATTATCAAAAGAAAGGGATGCATGAGGTGAAAATCGTCACACGATTTTGGTTAATCGGCATATTACTCGCGGTTATTACCATAATTACTTTAAAGGTTCGGTAAATAGACTGGAGAAATGAGGAATGAATTGGAAATGTCAGCAATGGATTTAATGGTTGTTCTAGGTGGTGGAGAAAGTGGGGTAGGAGCTGCCCTGTTGGCTCAAAAAAAAGGATATCAGGTGTTTTTATCTGATAAAGGAGCCATCCAGGAAGATAGGAAAGCCATTTTGACCAACAAGGGAATAGATTTTGAGGAGGGAATTCATAGCCTAAACAAAATTTACCAGGCTAAGGAGGTGATCAAAAGCCCAGGAATTCCTGATACCATTTCCTTGGTTAAAGAGCTAAAAGAACGAGGTATCCCTGTTATCTCAGAAATTGAATTTGCCAGTAGATATACAAGGGCAAAAATTATTGGGATTACTGGTACAAACGGCAAAACCACAACCACTCGCTTGATCAGCCATATTCTTCTGGAAGCAGGAGAAAAAATTGGAATGGTAGGTAATGTTGGTTTTAGTTTTGCTCGCAGCCTCTATGAGGAAAAAGAAAAAAAAGCTTATGTCTTAGAGCTTAGTAGTTTTCAACTCGACGGACTGACTGAGTTTAGGGCCAATATCGCCATGATTTTAAATATTAGCCCCGATCATTTGGATCGATATAATTATAAACTTGAAAATTATATCGCTTCAAAATTCGGGATAACAAATAATCAACAAGAAAGCGATTATTTTATATATAATGCTGATGATCAGAATATTGTAGGATTTTTATCAGCAAAAAAAATAAAGGCTAAAACGATAACCATTGAAAAGTCAATGGCCCAATTTGAAAAAGTAGAAATAGAAGACCAGGTTTTTACCATTGGTAATCCTTCTCTCAAAGGTCCGCATAATCGGATGAATGCTCTTTTTGCCATTCAAACGGCTTTACTTATGGAAATAAACACTGATTCTATTCAAAAAGGCCTGGATACATTTGTCAATGTCCCTCATCGCTTAGAATGGATAAGGGACTTTGAAGGAGTATCCTACTATAATGACAGCAAGGCCACTAATGTAGATGCAGTCTTTTCTGCTCTGGAAGCCATGGACAAAGGAGTCATCTGGATTGTGGGCGGACAGGATAAGGGCAATGCTTATGATCAACTTTTATCCTTGGTGAAGGAAAAAGTGAGAATCATAGTCTGTTTGGGAATAGACAATTCCAAAATTATTACCGCCTTTGAACAATTGGGAAAACCCATTTTTGAAACTCGGTCGGCAGAGGAAGCAGCGAAGGTAGCTTATTTACAAGCCAAAAAAGGAGAGAGCGTATTACTGTCTCCTGCCTGTGCCAGTTTTGATTTATTTGATAATTATAAAGACAGAGGAAACAAATTTAAGGCAGCAGTTAATGCCTTAAAAGCATAAAACAAAGGAATTATATCATTATGAACATAGCAGCCAGAATATTTGCAGAATTAAGAGGTGATAGGGCCATTTGGGGCATTATCGTGCTGTTATCCCTATTCTCCATATTAGCAGTTTACAGCTCAACAGGTACTTTGGCTTATAGGTTTCATGGTGGTAATACAGAAGCGCCCTTGTTAAAACATGGTATCATCCTGATGGGAGGATTGGTATTAACCTATATCTGCCACCTGATGGATTACATGAATTATAAAAAGCTAGCTCCTTTTTTATTGCTGGTTTCGATTCCTCTTTTGGTGTATACTCTGGCTTTTACGGAAGAATTGAATGAGGCCAGAAGATGGATTCAGGTTCCTTTTGTGGGCCTAACCTTCCAAACTTCTGATTTGGCAGAACTGGCCTTAATTCTTTATGTGGCCAGAGAGATTTCCTCCAAAAAGGATTATATCAAAGATTTCAAAAGTGCCTTTTTGCCCATTATCATTCCGATTTTGATCATTTGTGGCTTAATCGCACCCGCGGATCTGTCTACAGCCATCGTTTTGTTCATAATCTGTATGATCATGATGTTCATTGGAAGGGTGGCTTTACAGTATATATTTTTATTACTGATGCTGGGCTTTGTGGTCTTTTCACTCCTCATCGTAATACACCAAACCTTTCCTGAGGCCAATGTGATAAGGATGGAAACCTGGAAATCAAGGATGTCGGAATTTGTGACCTCCCCAGAAGGGGGCTTTCAGGTGGAGCAATCAAAAATTGCCATTGCAAATGGAGGCTGGATAGGGCTGGGCCCTGGAAATAGTGTGCAAAGGAATTATTTACCTGCTTCTTATTCAGATTTTATATATGCCATCATTTGTGAGGAATATGGTGTTATAGGGGGCTTTATTTTAATAGGGATTTATGTGCTGTTGTTTGTCCGGATTACCAGTCTGGTGACAAAAAGTGCAAAAGCCTTTGGGGCTATGGTGGCCCTGGGGCTGGGAATGAGTCTCATTGTACAGGCATTTGCTAATATAGCGGTATCGGTTCACCTCATACCGGTTACAGGTTTAACACTACCTATGATAAGTATGGGAGGGACCTCTATACTATTCACCTGTATTGCTTTTGGGATAATATTGAGTGTAAGTAAGTATGTAGAAATAGGAAGTAAAACTATTAGTAGCGAAGAAAAAGATTATAAGAATTTAGTTAATAGCGAAGAAAAAGATTTTAAAAATTTAGTCTTTGGGGATGACTTATAGGCAGCAAAATTTAAGACAACTGAAAGTCGTGATCAGTGGCGGAGGAACCGGAGGACACGTTTTTCCAGCAATAGCTATCGCAGATGCTATAAAGGAGAAAATACCTTCTGCTGAAATTCAGTTTGTTGGTGCCCTGGGAAAAATTGAAATGGAGAGAGTGCCCAAAGCAGGATATCCCATCAAAGGATTGTGGATAAGCGGCCTTCACCGCAAATTGACATTAAGGAACTTGTTATTTCCAGTTAAACTAATTACTAGTTTATTTAAATCCTGGGCCATCTTAAGATCCTTTAAACCTCACCTGGCTATAGGGGTTGGAGGATATGCCAGTGGACCAATCCTGGATGTAGCTTCCAGGATGGGGATTCCAACATTAATCCAGGAACAAAACTCTTATGCGGGAATGACCAATAAAATATTGGCTCGTAAAGTAGACAAAATATGTGTGGCCTATGATGGCATGAAAAAGTATTTTCCTGAGGATAAAATAGTACTCACTGGAAATCCGGTTCGCAAAGCTATGTTCAAGCAAATAGCCAGGAAAGAAGATGCTTTCAGCTATTTTAAACTGGACCCCAAAAAGAAAACCATTTTTTTATTTGGGGGAAGCCTGGGAGCTAGATCTTTGAATAAAGCAGTAGCTGCAAATATCAAGTTGTTGTCGGAGCATGAAGAAGTGCAATTACTATGGCAGGCAGGTAAACTGTATTTGGAGGAATATCTTCAAAATCCTGTTGCTCAACTGCCAAATGTAACTATCCGGGCTTTTATTGATCGGATGGACCTGGCCTATGCGGCCGCAGATATTGTGATTTGTCGGGCAGGAGCACTAACCATCGCTGAGCTATGTATGGTTGGAAAACCATCCATCCTGGTTCCTTCTCCTAATGTGGCAGAAGATCACCAGACCAAAAATGCTCAGGCCCTGGTAAATAAATCGGCCGCTATTATTGTAAAGGATAGCGCAGCATCCGAACAACTGCTTAAAGAAGCATTCTTATTGTTGGATGATGAAGCTAAAAAAGAAGAGCTGGCAAGAAATATTCTAATGCTGGCAAGACCGGATGCGGCAGAGCATATAGCAGCGGAAGTACTGGGTTTGGTTGGGCGGTTATAAACCGCCCAGAACGTTATAAACCGCCCAAAGCTTACTAGAAGAACAATCAACAAACAACGAACAACAAAATAACCATGAACCTAAATGACATAAAAAAAATCTACTTCATTGGAATCGGGGGAATAGGCATGAGTGCCTTGGCTCGCTATTTCCTTTATAATGGAGTGGCGGTTTATGGTTATGATCGTACTTCGAGTCCTCTTACCAAAAAGTTGGAAGAGGAAGGTATGATTATTCACTATGAAGAAAATCTTCAGTTGATTCCTGAAAATATTGACTTGGTGGTATACACCCCTGCTGTTCCAGAACAACATGAAGAGCTTCAATATTTCAGAACTCATAATTTCCCTGTGAAAAAAAGGGCTGAAGTTCTGGGAATCATTAGTAGAAGTAAAAAAACGGCGGCCGTAGCTGGTACTCACGGAAAGACAACTACTACTTCCATTTTGACTCATTTGCTGAGAGATTGTGGAGTTCCGGTCACTGCTTTTTTGGGAGGGATTGCTCAAAACTTTGGTTCCAATTTTGTCTGGGGAAATGGAGATTGGGTGGTTGTTGAAGCTGATGAATATGATCGGTCTTTTCTTCATCTTCATCCCGATGCAGCAGCCATTATGTCCATGGATGCTGATCACCTGGATATTTATGGGGATAAAGAAGCTTTACATGAAACCGGGTTTTTAGCTTTTGCCAAGCAATTGAAAAAAGAGGGTAAGCTATGGGTGCAGGATAATTGGAAGGATACCTTAGAAGGAGTAAATGACCTTGAGTCCTTTGGCATTGAAAAAGGAAATATTCAGGCAAACAATATACATGTAGCCAATGGTTATTTCGTATTCGATTATGTGAGTAAGACCCATAGTTTGAAGACTTTGTGCCTTCCTTTACCAGGGAGGCATAATGTTGAAAATGCAACAGCAGCTATAACGATGGCCATTCATCTGGGAGCATCGCCAGAAAGAATACCGGCAGCACTTAAATCCTTTCGAGGGGTGGCCAGAAGATTTGATTTCTTGGTAAGAACAGAGGAACAAGTTTACATTGATGATTATGCACATCATCCTCAAGAGTTAAAAGCAGCCATCGGAGCAGCAAAAGAGTTTTATCCGGAAAAGAAAATTACCGGCATATTTCAACCACATTTGTTTAGCCGGACTCGCGATTTTGTGGATGGTTTTGCAGAGGCTCTTGATTTATTAGATGAAGCTATTTTATTGGATATATATCCTGCACGTGAAGAGCCAATTGAGGGAGTGAATTCTCAAATAATTCTGGATCGGATGCAACTTGAGAAAAAGCAACTACTCTCCAAAGAAAAAGTGTTGGATGTTCTTAAGTATAAAAACCCTGAAGTCCTCTTAACACTGGGAGCGGGAGATATTGATCGCTTAAGAAGCCCAATAAAGAAGATAATTGAAGATCAAATTGCCAATAATAAAATTGAAAGAATTAAAGAGTAAAAAGATTTAGGAAATAAATGAACGGATTGGACTACATAAAATTAGGTAAGCAGGCACTATGGCTCTTCATCATAGTTGGAGCAGCCATCTTTATAGTATCTGCTATCGAGCAAAAAGAAGCCAGTCCTGTTCAAGGAGTTTTTGTCAATATTGAACCTCTGGATAAAGAGGATTTACTCATCACTCAGGAAGACGTATTGCTGAGTATTGATCGGAGCTTTGGAGTACAATTGGAGGGAATTCAGATCGCCAATTTGAATGTGGCCAGGCTGGAAAAAGTATTAGAAGAAGATCCCTTCATTTTAGATGCCAATGTATTTGTTGATGCCAAAAATTATGTCAACATCACCATTGAGCAAAGAGAACCGATAATGAGGGTTGTCGATAATAATGGATTGAATTATTATTTGGATAAAAGAGGCTTTAAAATGCCTCTATCCAAACATTTTACCGCAAGGGTAATGGTCGTGACTGGAAACTTGCCGCCCTATACCCCGGATTTTTTAGAAAAAGATAATCATGGACTAAAAGATCTTTTTGAACTGACGAATACAATTTTGAATGATGAGTTTTTAAATGCACAGGTAGAACAAATTTATGTTTCCAACACTCGTGAATTGGTTCTAAACCCAAAAGTGGGAGCTCACAAAATATTGCTGGGCAAATATGAAGATATAGATCAAAAACTAGAAAAGCTGATAATATTTTACAAGCAGGCTTTACCCTATGAAGGATGGAACAAATACAAGACCATTAATCTGAAGTATAAAAATCAGGTTGTTTGCGAAAAGCGATAACATAATAATTAATGAATCAATAGAATCAAAAAATAACGGGTGAAAGGAAATTTTCATCCTGCTGATACTCAAACTTACAGGAGTAAGGATAATAAGCTCCAAAAACAAAAAAGTGGATACATGATGAAGACTCAGGCATCAAATTCGGAAATAGTAGTAGCATTAGATATCGGTACAACAAAGGTATGTGCTATTGCTGGGCGTAAAAACCAACATGGAAAATTGGAAATCTTAGGCCTTGGAAAAGTGAATTCCAATGGGGTTTTGCGTGGTGTAGTTTCTAATATTGAAAAAACCGTTAATGCTATTTCAGAGGCGACCAGCTTTGCCAAACGTAGCTCTGGTACTGACTTTAAGGTAGTACATGTGGGAATTGCTGGTCAGCATATTAAGAGTCTGCAACATCGTGGGATCTTGGTAAGAGATAATGACCATACAGAAATCGGCCAGCAAGACATCGATAAGCTTATCAGTGATATGTTTAAACTGGTCTTGCCTCCTGGTGATAAAATCCTTCATGTTATTCCACAGGAATTCACTGTTGATAATGAGCAAGGCATTACTGACCCTATCGGTATGTCTGGTATACGCCTGGAAGCCAATTTTCACATCATCACCGGACAAATAACCGCCTCAAATAACATCTATCGTTGTGTAGAACGTACTGACCTGCAAGTAGCCGATATGATGTTGGAACCAATCGCTTCTGCTGCTGCCGTGTTGAGTGAAGAGGAAAAAGAAGCGGGCATTGCTCTTGTAGATATTGGTGGAGGAACTACCGATATTACCATATTTCAGGATGGCATCATCCGACATACTGCGGTAATTCCCTTTGGTGGAAATGTGATAACCAAAGATATTAAGGAAGGCTGTACCGTCATGACTCAGCAAGCCGAAAAATTGAAAATAAAATTTGGATCAGCTTTAGCCCAGGAAGTTTATGATAACAGAATCATCACCATACCTGGTTTGAGAGGTAGGGATCCCAAAGAGATTTCTGAAAAAAATCTGGCCAGAATTATTCAGGCAAGAGTAGAGGAAATTCTGGATTATGTGGTGTGGGAAATTCGCCGATCTGGATTTGAGCGCAAGTTAATTGGAGGGATCGTCCTTACAGGAGGCGGAGCCCTATTAAACCACATCGATAAACTGACGGAATATCATACCGGCATGAGCACTCGAATCGGCATACCTATTGAGCATTTGGCCCATGGCTATAATGAACAATTGAGCAGCCCTATATATGCTACCGGAATTGGTTTGCTTCTAAAGGGCATAGAAAATATGGAAAAGGGCAAATATGCAAAAGCACATCAGGAAAATATAGAAAAAGGAAGCTCCAAGAAAGTGTATGCTGAAGAAGGCGAAGATATGGGGCCCAAATGGTATGAACAATTGTTTAAAAAGACCAAAGAGTGGTTTGAAACCGAACCAGACTCTGAATTTTAATAGGATTTAAGGAATTAATAAACGTTCTGATACTGATATTTAAAAACTAAGCGGTAAAGTACCCTAGCTGCTGAGCATGATGAACGAAGACAATCTATATCTCTCTAAGTTCTGTTTACAGCTGGAAGTCCGTACAAAAACTAGTCATTATGATGTTTGATTTGCCAAGAGATGAAAGCCCGATAATAAAGGTTATCGGTGTTGGAGGCGGAGGAAGTAATGCTGTAACGCACATGTACAATCAAGGCATTGTAGGTGTAGACTTCGCCATTTGTAATACTGATGCTCAGGCGATGGAAATTAGCCCGGTCCCAACCAGAATTCAATTGGGGCCAAATTTAACAGAAGGAAGGGGAGCAGGTTCGAAACCTGATGTAGGGAAAAGAGCTTGTGAAGAATCCATCGAAGAGGTCAAGCAATATCTTACCAACAACTGCAAAATGCTTTTTATTACTGCAGGAATGGGGGGAGGTACCGGTACCGGTGCAGCTCCAATTATTGCTAAAACAGCTCAGGCAATGGGCATCCTAACGGTTGGTATTGTAACCCTGCCCTTTACTTTTGAAGGGCGAAGACGAACCTCTCAGGGTATGTCAGGACTCTCAGAATTGAAAGATTCTGTAGATACCTTAATCATAGTGTCTAACGACAAACTACGCCAGATTCATGGTAATTTGTCTTTATCCGATGCCTTTAGTCAGGCGGATAATATCCTGACAACCGCTGCCAAAGGAATTGCTGAAATTATAACAGTTCCCGGTTATGTGAACGTTGATTTTGAGGATGTTAATACCGTTATGCGGGCTAGCGGCGTGGCCATTATGGGTACGGCTTCTGCTGAAGGAGAAGACCGAGCCAAAAGAGCAGTTGATGATGCCTTGCATTCTCCTCTTTTGGAGGATAATGACATCAGAGGTGCCAGACACATACTTCTTAATATTACCTCTGGAAATAAAGAGGTTACTATGGATGAAATCTTCGAGATTACTGAATTTGTCCAGGAAGAAGCCGGCTATGGTACAGACTTAATCTGGGGTAATTGTTTTGATGAAACATTAGGAGATAAGATTGGTGTTACTGTCATCGCTACTGGTTTTGAGCATAAAAACAGAGTAACTGTTCAGTCTGAAAAGGACAAAAAAATAATTGTGTCTCTGGATGATGAACCAGAAAAAAACAGACCACAATCAAAAAAGAGTCCATTGGCTGATATTGGATTTGAAGATTCTAAACTAAGTGAGGATAATACCTATGAATTTGATAATGTCCGGGATACCATTGAGCGTTATCAAAGAAATAGATATTCTTATGAAGATCCTTATGTCAAAGAAAATAACTCTTCTTCAGAAGAGGAGGAAAAAAAGAAGATTTATGAGCGGGAGTTAAAACGTAAGGAAAGACTGAGAAGCCATAATCTAAAACTCAATAATCCGAACACGATTATTGAATTGGAAAATGAACCTGCCTACCTCCGCAGGGGAGTTCATTTGGATGATGTGCCTGATTCTTCAGAAGAAGCATATTCAAAATACACCATATCGGATGATGATGAGCCGGAAATAAATTCCAATAACTCTTTTTTACACGATAATATTGATTAAAAAATAAAAAAGAGGCTGTCTCATCCGTACGGATTCGCCAGCCAATATTATTTCTTTGAGAGAGTTTTTTTAAGAAAAAATGAAATTTTTTCTTAAAAAAACTCTCTCAAAAAGAAAATTATTTGGCGTCTCATATCCCGATAGCTATCGGGATATGAGACCCCCTCTTCTTTATTCTTACTCTAAGGAAAAATTTACTGATAAAACTAATCTGGTACTTACCTTAGAACGATTTTTTACTCCCGGCTCCCAATTAGGCATGATTCTTATCAAATGCATTGCCTCCTCGTCGCAGCCAAATCCTAAACTTTCTATAATTTCAGGATCCTGTATGCTTCCATCTGGATCAATGGTAAAAGCCACCTTTACTATTCCTTCGATAATTTGTTCCCTGGCTTTTAGAGGGTAGACAAGGTTGTCATCTATAAAAGTTGCCATTTCCTTTTTTCCACCCGGAAATTCAGGTCGCTCATCTACATCTTGATCGATGTACAATCTATTGGCATTCAAGTTTAAACTCCATAGATCTGATTGAGCCGATGAGGATACACTGAATAACAATCCAAGGCAAAAAAGGCTTCCTTTTAAAATAGATGGTAAAGCATCCATGGTTTTTTGATTTTACTTAAGGAATAGTTTTGAGATTATGATTAGCCTAGCGTTTGACGATTTTTAAAGTGTTCAATTGTTTTCCGTGCTGGATTCTTACCATATAAATACCAGCAGGAACAGGTGCTCCTTGTACACTATTTCCATTCCATCTTACTGTGTGGGCACCTGGACCTTGCTGACTATCTACAAGTGTAACTAATTCTTTGCCGAATAAATCGATTACTTTTATGTTTACCAATTGTTCTTCTTCGATACTATAGTTAATGTCCACCTGATTCCTAAATGGATTGGGAGCAGCATTCAATCCTACATTTTTATAAACCTCAATTTCTTGTCGATCAAGATTCAAAGGCTCAGGAGCAGAATATTCATCATCAATCGGAAATTGCGGTTCTTCCAGCATCCTGGTCTGACCGGTTCCAATTCTTACCAATCCCACTGCTGCTTTTAAGATCAATGGTTTATTGGCGTACACCGATTCTGGATAATCTCCTTTCGCTATATAAACGACATCATCGGGAGCTGCTTTTTCTATTCCCATTTGAACCTTTCGAATAGGTGATATGATATTCCCCACATTAGCATTCGTTAAAGCGGACCCATCTACATAAGTGACATGTGGAGTGAAAAAATTTTGGACATGACTCTTGAAAGTATGCTCTCTAAATCCGACACCATAAGAAGGTATCCCATTTACATATTGATTATGAACACCTACCGCTACTCTTTTACTATGGATAATAGGACCTCCACTATCACTTCCATTAAATTGAGGCATGCTGTAAAGGATGTAACTGTCCCGGTCTCCGTCTGTATTAAATATTCGTAACTCTTCCTTCTGCTCTTTTAACCCGACATAATTATCATGGAGAGTTTTAAATTTACCAGTGCTAAAATCGCCCGGCCAGTCACCATAATGTAATAGATGCATTATTATTTGATCGGCATCTTCAATGCGCTTACTGGTTGAATTAAGGCCAAGTAGCAGATACGACTGTTGACGTTCGCCCGGCCTTAAGCCGGTACTATTGGGAAGCGCTTCCAATACAGCCCATCCAGTTAAACGTGTACCGGCTGGTCCTTTGAAATTAATATTTTTTGATCCTAGTGATACCTGACTAACACCTGTTTTTAAGGGATACTGATCCTGAGGTGGTGGATGATTAATACTTCCATTTGTATCAGAATCAGGTACATTGAATTCTATAATATCATACCCGAATTTGATTTTTTGGTGATAGATCTTCCAGGAGGTAACTATGGATCCATTTGGTGTAATCCAACCCGTACCATGGCTATCTGTACCGTTTGTAAATCGACCTATTGCTTTTGCATAAGGAATATTTTGACCGTTTCGTGGACTACCTGAGCGACTTCCACCAGATCCTCTCTTTGTTAGTGCCACTACCTTATCATTTTTTCTTATAGTAGTTGATATTTTATTAACCTGTAAACTAAAGATGGTAAATGAAGGAGTTTCTCCTGGAGCCACATATATGGATACCTTAACCCTGGATCCATTAAAATAGGCCGAACTGTTATTCCAATATGCAATGGTGGTAGCATTAAGTTCCTGTTTGACCCCATCAGGTCCTTCCAAAATTAAATAGCTCTTTTCTCCCAGGTCTACATCTTTAAAAAATAGTCGTAATGATTGGGCATCAGAGTATTCTACTATCGTAGCATCTTCAATGATTTCTTCTTTGCTTATATCTGCCAGAAACTCAAAGTTATAGGGGACTCTTTCCTGAGCTGATAAGGTATTCAGTGCCAGGCAAAAATACCCGGCAAAGAATAGGATGAATAAATTTTTCATGGTTTGTTTCATTTGGATTTTTGGAATTATTGGAGGCTGATGAGAACTAGAACTAAGCCCGTCCCTTCATCAAGGGAGGACATTGCTTTTCCGATGATGGCACCCTGTGCTTTATCATGGTTACTGACTTTCATAGCATGGCCTGGGGTTTTAGAAGTTGTTAAAAGATCTCCAGCTTGAATAGCACCATATTTCGCATCTACTTTACAATATACCCGTCCGCTTAGGGCAACTGGATGTTCTCCGCTGGCAATAGTTCCTTCCTGACCCATAATCATCCCCGGGTTAATACCTCCGGCACCACTAATTACTCCTGCTACCTTTCTGTCGTAGGCCTGATTGGATTGCTTCAATTGACCCGTTTGGTTTGGATCAATACTGACTACTGTACCAGCTTCAATAACTTCTTGTTCGGATACCTTAAACGGTTCTGCCAAATCTGCACCACCGGTTATTTCCAATACTTTTGTTCGGGTAGTTCCATTCACATGTAGCGTTCTGGAAGGGGTAGTAAGTCCTATACCGACCTTACCGGCAGGGGTGATGACCATACTTGCATTGGCTGAACTGGTCGTTTTTGAAAACACCAACTTACCTGAGCCTGCTGCCCAACCTTGGTTTGCCACACCAATATTCCAGGTTCCACCTCCCGTTCCTGGGTTGGTGAGGTTTAACTGAAATTTATTGTCACTCTCTACATTAAGGCGGGCGGTGCTTCCGCTATTTCCAACTCTGATATCACCACCGCCCTTTGCCATAATTAAATCCATATCGGAGGAAGCATTAAAGTAAAGATTCGTCTTACTCTCCATTTGGTTTCCGTCAATCCTTAGATTGTGGGTTGCATTTCCGATCTTTGACTGTAGATTTAAGGCTCCTCCTGAAATGGAATTTCCATTTGCAGAGATACTTTTTCCGTAAATTGTAAATTCTATTGGATTACTAAGAGAAGTTCCAAGCCATGCTTCAGTACGAGACATAGAAAGTATGGTATGATTACTTCTCTTTATTTTAAAAAGGTTGTTATTTTCTAAAGTCCAGGTCAGACCTCCTCCATTTAAGAGCGATCTCCTTAATTCGATACCTGCTGAATACTGACTGAATTGATTTCCACCTACAGAAGAAACTCTAATATAATTGGTAGAAAAAAATCTAGACTCAAATGGTCGTGCTGGACTGAGGGTTCCTATCCCTACTTTAACTACAGGCATTGTGTAGAGATTACCATTCGCTTTCTTCCATTCCTGGGCTTTTAAAGGATTTATCCCCGATAAAAAGAAAAGTAGGATCAGGCTTAAAAATACATTTTTGAAAAGTTTCATTTGTTTAGTTTTTTGGTAAAAAAGATGTTTAATTGTCTGATACAAATGTCGGTGAGATCAAGAGGAATGGCTAACAGGATTTTCCCGAAGGATGACAAAATTATCCCAGTTATTTGATGAAGACCATGGAATCATTAGCACAGCTTTTACGGGCTAGCACAGATGTATCATTTATCAACATAATTGTAACATTGGCCTATTTATTAGGAAATTGAGGGATGTTGGTTGAGGATAGAAGTATGGAAGTATAGTAGAAGTAAGGTAGAAGTAAGGTAGAAGTAAGGTAGAAGTAGGGTAGAAAATGATTTGAAAAATTTGGAGGGATATTTGTATTTTTCAATTGTTAGAGATTTTTCAAAAAAAAATTAAAACCTAAAGGACATTTTTAATCCTTAATACACATACTATTGAAGGGTGGTTAAAAATAATCATCCGATTGAGCATTCAAATTTCACCTTATAAATCTTGCAACAATGAAAAATCTAATTTTAGCTTTATTTTTTATTGGTCTTTCCTTTCCAGTTATAGCTCAAAATAGCAGCTCCTTCTACAGAAGTTTATCGAAGCAAAGAAGTGTTCATCCTACCGTACGAAAAGCGTCTGTCGGCATTTCCAAAAATTTTACCATCAGAGATTCTCTTTTGTATTATACTCGTTCTTTCGAAAGAGCAGTTTTACAAAGAAGGCCCGCTGGAAATGTTAAACCGGACTTGGTAAGAGTAGCCTTAAAAAAGTATCCTGGAAGCTCCCATAGAGCAGTATCTAGTCGTTTGAGAATGTATGCTACAGAAAGTAATTCACGACGGTCGCCTAGAATAAAAAGATAAGCCTCTTAATAATCCTTAAGCTAAGAACAATCTCACTATATCTGACTACTAGTAAAAAACTTAGTTTTAGTAGTACAACAGAGTCTTGGTTTTAAAAAGGACATGTCATGTTTAAACATGACATGTCCGAAAAATCAGGAGATTTCCCTTGGAGTAAAAAAGCCTAAACTATTGATTGCATAAGCAATGAGAGGGAATTGCTAAGACATGTCATTTCTAGAAATGACATGTCTTAATTTTTTCACTTATCTCTGTAAAATCACCTTTTGATTAATCAGAAGGTGGTGTTACAGCGATAGAAAGGGGAAGGACGAAAGCGGAAGGGGGAAAGTGGAAGCTCTGGCGGAGCGTAATGAATGACAAGCAAGTTATCACATTACGCTCCACTGGAGCTTTTCTGTTTTGAGCATTTTCTTTTTACGAATATTTTGCTTTCCCAAAGCATTTTAATCCTGAAACTAAGATCTTCTGATCAATTCAATCATTCTTTATTAAATTTACATTCCTATATTAACTACTTGGAAAAAACAAGATTGGAAGACAGATGAATCGACATAAAGGCCTGATCCTATTTTTCCTTCTTCTGCATGCTTCTTTTTTTCAGGCTCAGGATTTCGAGTCACTTCCTAAGCACTATCCAGCCTATTCCCAAGACTTTAGTGATGTTAGCAGTTATCCCTCTATTTGCTTTGAAAGAGCTATTCAGGATAAAAATGGTAGGTGGTGGTTAATTCCTTGCGGATCAGCAAGACAACAATCTTCTCTTTTTCTATTCCAGTTCGATGGATATGACTTCAAACTAGTAAGTGGGATAATTGAAAAACTTCCTTTTCCCCATGATATTATAGGAATAGAGGAAGGGCACACTTTAGTAGGCTATTCCAGCTCACAAGCTGATAGTAACCAACTTTTTTTTTATGATCTTCTAACTCATCAACTTCGCCATGAGGAAATTCCAATAAATGGAGAAATCATTGGTGGGTTTCTTACTTCTCAAAAAACTGTACTTCTAGTGAGCAAGCAGGGCAACAAAGTTTCATTAGCACAATGGGGTAAAGGGGATTTTAAACAACTAGGTGAGCTAAACTCAATTGACCCAAGAGCTGTTTTGATCTTTTTAAATGAGGAGGAAGCCTGGTTTGATATTAGGGAAAAAAACGGCGAATTGCTTCGCTATCAATTTAAAACCAATACTTCAAAAAAGTATATTTATTCAGGATTTGATCCTAAAACACATTCAGCCTACGAAGGGGGGGCATTTCCTATGGCTGCCCCGATTGATAGTAAGCAAGACCAAGTATTTTTTTACTATAGATTAACCAGCCTAAAGAAAGGAAGGCAAATTGAATTACTTACCTTTAATGAAACTAAAGACCTCATTGAGCGTGTGGAGCGTCAGCCAGACCTCTCAATGCTTGGAAGCCGGGTTTTTCAGGATGAAGTCGGCAATTACCTCTTTTTGTTTTTGATAGAAGATGGCAGCTATAAGGCTATATTAGAGGATACAACAGGAAAACGCTATGATTATTCTTCTTTTTTTACAAAAATAGGACGAAGCATCATATTTAGTATAGAGAGTGAAGACTTCAGAAATCGCTCCATAATTTGTTCCTATTCAGGGGTATTAATCCAACAAGCTACCAATACCTCAGGTATTCAACATTACCTCCCTGGTCAATCGATACGGACAATGTTGGAATTGCCTAATGGTCAAATTCTGGTTAGTCGGCAAGGTGCAGGAACCTATTTGCTTGACCTTAATGCCAGGAAGGTTGAAAGATTTATTATTCCAGGTTGCCCCTTTGATGAAGAAAGAAATTATAATTTATTTTATTTGGGAGAGGATGGAAAGCTGCTGCTGTATTTTGAAAATGAAATTATTAAATTCGACCATTCTACCCAAAGCTGTGAATCTTTTACTACCGATCTGGACCATATCAATCATTTTATTCCTATTGATGAAGATCGCTTAGTGATTCAATCCAGATCACTTGGATTATTCCTTTATCAATTCTCAACCAATCAAGCCACTCCTATATTAAAGGATGGCCAAGCCATTTTAACTGCAACTACTATAAATGGATCCTATTATGACAAAAAAAAATGGCTTTGGATTGCTTCAAACAAAGGACTTTGGAAAGTGGATCCAATAGGTCAGGAAATAGAATTGCTGGGTAAAGATAATCCCTTTCCGGATTCGCGTTTTCTATCCATGAAATCAGATGACAAGGGTAGGCTTTGGCTGGGTACTCCTTTAGCAGGATTGAATATTTATGACCCCAATGCCAAAACACTCAGTATTATCAATAATGAAAATGGATTAGCAAATAATACGATAGCAAATATCCTTGAAGATGATGATGGCGACTGGTGGTTGGGTACCTACAACGGCATTTCTATTGTTAATAACAATGGAGAATTGATTGCTAATTTAAGTTTAAAGGATGGTCTTATTGAAAAAGAAAATAATCGTTTTTCTACACTAAAAACTAAGGATGGAAAATTATTAATTGGGACCATTAATGGCTTGAATGTAATTGATCCAAAAATGGTCAAAAATAGACTTAAATCTACTAGCGATTTAAAAATATATCTTACCTCTTTAGGATATTATGATGCGAAAAAAGGAGAAAAAATTAATGAAACCTACCAATTAAATAATTTGGCTACTTTGCGTTTGCCTGCCACCCAACGTTATCTAAACCTCTCCTTTGCACTTTCCAATATCTTCAATCCCGAAGAAAATCAATACGCCTTTATGTTGGAAGGGAAGGATATGGATTGGACTTACATAGGCAACCAAAATGAGTTGAGTCTAAGCAGTTTGCCGGCAGGTAAGTATCGCTTGTTAATCAAAGGGCAGGATAATTCCGGTAACTGGACAAGCGAACCCATTGCAATTTCCATTCATGCGCGCCAATTTTTTTACAAATCTCTCTGGTTTTATTTAGGTTTGATTTTCCTTGCTGGTTTGGGCATTGTGATTTGGATCAGAAGATTAAAGGTTAAAGTAGATGAAGCCACCAAAAAGATTCGGGAGGATAAAGCAATTATTGAATTTCAAACTGAACGCCTAAAAGAAAATGATGAGGCAAAATCTTTGTTTTTTACCAATATTTCTCATGAATTTCGCACACCCCTTACCATAATTTCTGGCCTGACCAGTAAAATGAAAAAGAATCCGGGAGAACGGAAAGATAAAAACCTGGATATGGTCAAGCGCAATAGCGATAATCTTTTAAACCTCGTAAACCAGATTCTTGACTTACGCAAATTGGAGTCCAATAAACTGAAACTTAACATGATTCAGGCAGATATTATTCCATACCTGAATTACCTGTTTGAGTCATTTGAATCATTGGCGGGGAGTAAAGGAGTTCAAATGCACCTGCTAATAGAAGAAGGTAAGCTGGTAATGGATTATGACCCAAATAAACTGCTCAGGATTTTATCAAACTTATTTTCTAATGCCATCAAATTTACCCCTTCTGGAGGGCAAATTTACTTTATTGTTAGGCAAGACTTTGAAGCATTGCTAACCATACAAGTAAAAGATACTGGCAAAGGAATACCAGCTAAAAAACTACCTCACATTTTTGATCGATTTTACCAGGCAGACCTAAACAGCACCTGGGATACGACTCAAAATGAAGGTACTGGAATTGGATTGGCCCTTTCTAAAGAATTGGTAACTCTATTGGGTGGAACACTCATAGTTGAAAGTGAGATAAACAAAGGTAGTGTCTTCACCATTAATTTGCCCATCACGAATAAAGCAACAAAACAAGGAGATGTAGACCAGGAAATAAGTGTTCCAAATGAGTCAGAAATAGACGGTTTGGGTCTTACTTCTGCCAGTGGAGTTTTGAGCATGCTCAAAATGAATGAAAATGCTCCTCTTGTTCTTTTGGTTGAAGACAATTCAGATGTTATACAATATCTTATCGCTTGTTTAGAAGGAAACTTCAACCTGATCACAGCGAAAGATGGCCAGGAAGGTATTGAAAAGGCTATAGAACATATTCCGGATGCCATCATCAGTGATGTTATGATGCCACAAAAAAATGGTTTTGAACTTTGCGATACCTTAAAAACAGATGAACGAACCAGTCATATTCCTATTATCCTATTGACGGCTAAAGCGGACCCAGATTCGCGTTTGACAGGCCTAAAAAAGGGAGCAGATGATTACCTGATCAAACCCTTTGATGAGGAAGAATTGCTGACTCGCCTTAATAATCAATTGGAAATCCGACGGAAACTCCAACTACACTTTCAGCAAGCTCCTCAAAACTCTTCACCATTAAAAGATGACACTACTCAGGAAGATGAATTCCTTAAAAAAGTAAGACTGCATTTGGAAGCAAATATTGATCAGGAAAATTATGGTATCGTACAAATTTGCCATGCACTTCATATTAGCCGGACCCAACTGCACCGCAAAATTAAAGCCCTTACAGGTGAAAGCACTTCCCATTTCCTAAGAAAAATCAGGCTGTATAAGGCCAAAGAATTACTCACGAGTACTGATCTGAATGTCTCTCAAGTGGCTTATGAGGTCGGATTTCGTCATCCCAACAATTTTTCTAATGCTTATTTCGAAGAATTTGGTATTCGCCCCAGCGAAACATCCAAATGACTCACCATCAGTTACTTACATCTGATTCCTTTCTTCAAATGGAACAATAGTATAGATTTTTTTTCTTCCTTGGAACAATAATATACTCTTCTGTTACCTCAGCATAGGCAGCAAAATCCTATTGCCTACACCTTTGTCCCACCAAACATTTTTTTACCCAAAATATAAAAACAATCAAATGTTACCTATCACTTATACAACAAGAGAATTGGGGCTGGTGCTAAAAACGCTTACCTCCTTTTTAAAAAACTATAAAATGAACAAAGGTATTTTTAGAACGGTAATGGTTGTATGTGTACTAACTTTTTCAGTGCATTTATTGGCGCAGAACAAAATGAACGACAATGGAACCATCAGATATTTATACTATGATGAAGAGAAACCTTATTATGACCTTTTTGTCCCAGAGAACACCGAGAAAAACTCGATAACATTTAGTGTAAAGGGGGGAGATGGAGGTGTTTCAAAAGTAGTAGCCTGCAAAGCCAACGGAGGAGAAGGAGCTACCGTAAACTTTAGTATATTAATCGGCAATGAAGAAGGCAAAATTCCTCCTGGATCCTTGCTTCGGGTTATAGTTGGTGCAGCAGGGACCTCAGAAAGTGCCAGTGTTCCATTGAACCACAAATCTGGAGGCGGCGGAGGAGGATCTGCTATTTTGATTGATACTGGCAGTGGCTGGAAAATCTTAGCTGTAGCAGGAGGCGGAGGAGGCGGCTATATCGGTAATATTGCTAGCATCTGTGTCTCCAAAAGAAACGGTCAGGG
This sequence comes from Saprospiraceae bacterium, assembly GCA_028285545.1. GTDB lineage: Bacteria > Bacteroidota > Bacteroidia > Chitinophagales > Saprospiraceae > JANQPA01. The sequence goes on from JANQPA010000076.1 coordinate 139,425, forward strand.
TGGTCGTTCTACCATCAATGGAGGCAATGGCAGAGGAGATTTAGCAGGAAGTGGAGGTAACAATGGTCATGGTGGACAAGGAGGTGGAGTCATTGACGACGGCGATCTATCTGGTGGCGGAGGTGGATACCTTTCTAATGGAGGAGGTGCAAGTTGCTATGAAGGGGAAAAAGGTGGAATAGAAGGTGGAAAAGGTGGAGCCACTTACTGTTTTCTTACAAACGTCAGCCCACGAGAAGGAGGTTTTGGATTCGGAGGTGGTGGTGCAGGTGATGAAGGCGGTGGCGGTGGTGGTGGCTACTCTGGTGGTGGAGGCGGTGGCCTTGAGGGATCCGGTGGCGGTGGCGGAAGCTACTTAAACGATAATTACACGGTCTTTGATAATGAAATCATAGAAGGAGAAACCGTTTCTACAGCTTATAATGGAGCAATTAGTTATCAGTTTGCAGAGATATGCGAAGCTTCTCTTACAGGCTTTCAATACATCAATGCCCTTTGTGGAGATAATGCGCGAGGCCGAATTCAACTATTGCCTATTCTTGACCAGGCAAACCAATGTACAGCAAATCTCGATTATCGACTTTTACCGGAAAACGGACATATTTATATGGGAGATGGTATTTTCCGCGCAGTAAAAAAAGGAACCTATACGGCACAGATCGTCAATACAGAACTGGATGTAGTGGTTAGTGAAATAGAAATTGAAGTAGAAGTAAATGAAGAAGCACCCGTAGCTCGATGCAAACCGGTAACCGTTACTTTGCAAAATGGCTCCTACAGTAATAATAAATTTTGGCAACTTATCGATGATGGATCAAGCAGCCCCTGTGATGATCCTTTAAACTATTCCGTCAACTTATCATCCTTTGATTGTAGCCATATTGGCGATAACAATATTAAAATGACAGTGATCGGATCTAATGGCGTATCTAATGAATGTACCACAACAGTAACTGTCAAGTTAAGTGATGCGGACCAACCCATTGCCAGATGCGTAGATGATTTTACAGTGAATATTGACCAAAGAGATATACCAGTTACAGTAGATATGATCAACAATAATTCTTTTCTTGGAACTTGTGCCGAAGAATTGGATATTTCTGTAAGTCCTACTGGCCTCTTTTGTACTGATTTAGGTGAAAAAGAAATTACTTTAACAATATCAGATGGATTTGAAAACACCTCCACATGTACTACTACTATCAACCTGGTAGATGAAAGTCTTCCGGTGGCAAAATGTAAAGCTGCATCAGATATTCCCCCCTTAATTTTGGATAAAAATAATAGAGCTGTTCTTCCTTTCGATTATATAGATAATGGCAGTTCTGATAATTGTTTTATACAAATAGGCCTAAGTCAAAAAGTATTTGATTGTTCTGATGTAGGTGATAATCAAATAATCTTAACAGTATCAGATAATGCCGGTAGAGCCACAAGTTGTACCACAAGTGTAAGGGTGGTGGACCAAACTCTACCTGAGATACTATGTAATAATTTAACGGTAAGCCTGGATGAAAATGGCCAATACAATCTGGATCCAACATTGCTAATCAGTGGGACCGATAATTGTGGAGAGATTTCCTTCACTGCCTCCCAAACTATTTTTACCTGCCAGGACGTTGGAACCCAGCGATTAACCATGACCGCTACCGATGGGTCCAATAATAGTGTATTTTGCTTTGCAAATCTAACGGTAGTAGATGATACTCCTCCTGTGGTAGTATGTAAATCGGAAGTCATTACAAAAGAAATTCGTCAATCGGAAGGTTTTGTTCGGCTTTACACAAATGAATTAATTGAATCAGCCAGTGATGTCTGTGGCGTGGGATCGATCCTGCAGTTCACTTTTGATAACGGAAGTTTTTTAAAGACCTTATTCTGCAGTGAGGTAGGACAACATAATCTGACGGTAACAGGAGTAGATGTTAATGGGAATAAGGGTACTTGTGAGGCTACTATTGAAGTCATTGATAATACAGTACCTCAAGCATATTGTCAAAATATCACGGTGGAACTAAATAAAGAAGGTTCGACCACTGTAACTGCCCAACAAATTGATGATTTCTCCGGGGACAATTGCGATGAAATTACCTTATCCATCATTTCTGGCAAAACTACTTTTGACTGTGGGGATGTAGGTCAGTATTCGCTTACCCTAGAAGCCCTAAATGCCGCTGGTCAGGGCAGCACCTGTGAAGCTACCGTAACAGTTGTCAATGATAATGCTCCAACTGCTCGTTGCCGGTCACTTACTATCCAGTTGGATGATACTGGGAATCATACAATCGCTACTGAAGATATCGACAATGGATCTTATAGTTCCTGTGGGGAATTTAACCTTCAGTTGGATAAAACCAGCTTCGATTGTTCCAACATTGGCTCCAATACGGTTACCCTCACTTTGACTGATGATCAAGGAAACAAAGATGAATGTATTGGTAAAGTAACAGTGGTAGGTAATTACACTCCTCATGCATTTTGCAAGAATTTTACAGTCCAATTAGACGCAAACGGGAAGGGATCCATCACTCCTCAAGATATCGATAGTCAATCATTCACTTCTTGTGGTGAATTTAGTCTAGAGCTGGATGTCACCGATTTTGATTGCTCTAATATTGGTGAAAACAGAGTATTCTTGAGTGTCATCGATGAACAAAACAATATAAGCACTTGTGGAGCTCATGTGATAGTTGAAGACAAGGTCGCTCCAACAGCAAATTGTAAAGATGTAACTGTACAACTAGACGACCAAGGAACTGGACAAATATCTAGCTCAGAGGTTAATAATGGTTCCTCAGATGCTTGTGGTATAAAAAGTATGAGCCTTGATAAAACGATCATTTCCTGTGCAGATAAGTCCGTGACTTTAACCGTTATTGACAATAATGACAACGAGAATACTTGTGTTGCTAACCTGATACTAGAGGATAATACCGCTCCTGTTCCCGATCAAAGCAGTTTGTCAACGGTTAAAGGTGAATGTACTGCAACTGTTTCTACTTCTCCTACAGCAATGGATAATTGTACTAGTCAAACCATTATTGGGACCACTAATGATCCTTTGACTTATAATACTCAAGGTATCCATACCATTACCTGGACCTTTGATGATGGAAATGGAAATACGTTTACTCAAACGCAAACCGTGATCATTGATGATGTCACTGCTCCGGTGCCTGATGTAGCAACTTTGCCTACCATCACTGGAAACTGTGAAGTGGGTTTGGAGCCTCCTTTTGCTACCGATAATTGTGAAGGTCAAATTCTTGGCTCTACTTCTGATCCACTTTATTTTGATGAAGAAGGGACCTATACTGTTACTTGGATCTATGATGACGGAAATGGAAATACCTCCTCACAGGATCAAACCATTGTCATTGAGGATGATGTGGCTCCAGTTCCTGATCGTCAAACTCTGCCTACTATTAGAAGACAGTGCTCGGCTACTGTGACTGCGATTCCAACGGCTACTGATCGTTGTGGTGGAATAATTCAAGGAACGACTTCTGATCCTTTGACTTATAACACTCAAGGAATTCACATCATCACCTGGATCTACGATGATGGAAATGGAAATGCGGTTACGCAAACCCAAAGAGTGGTCATCAGAGATAATAAGGCACCAGTTCCAGATCAGGCCAACCTGCCTGCTTTGACAGGATCTTGTTCGGTTATGATCACCAATTTCCCAACGGCTACCGATAATTGTGCCGGTTCCATTACGGCTACTACAGACAGTCCCCTGGAATTTGACCAGGAAGGTACTTATGCTATCCTTTGGACTTACGATGATGGCAATGGAAACACCAACCTTCAGACTCAGTGGGTGATTGTAGGTGGTGATGTTGCTCCTAATGCCCTCTGTAAAAACATCTCCATGCCCATGGCTGGGAATGGATCTGTAAACATCAGTGCATCAGATATAGACAATGGTTCTTTTGATGACTGTAGTCAGGTTACCTTACTCATCAGTCCAGTAGGTGGTTCAATTTTTGGTACTGGTCTCCCTCCTGCATCCAATATGGATATTCATTGTGTCAATGGTAAAGAGCAAAATCTATTACTCTCAGTGACCAATGGAAAAGGCAATACGGCATACTGCCAAGCCAAAGTCACCCTGCAAGGCACTGACACAGATAATGACGGAATCTTGGACAGTTGTGACAACTGCCCGGACACTTATAATCTAAACCAAAAGGACAGCAATAATAATGGAACAGGAGATGCTTGTGAAGAAAGCTCCAATCCAGATCCAAACCCAGGAGGATGGGGAGGTTGGAGTTTGAAAAAGCAAGGAAAAGAAGAACTCAACATCATTACGGAATTAAAGGCTTTTCCCAATCCATTTAAAGAAGATCTCAATTTGAGTTTCAATTTGAGTCAGGAAGAAAAAACCACGGTTGAGATTTTCAACATTCAGGGGCAAAGAGTGCATACCCTATTATCTGAGATAGCACCTAAAGGAGAGCACCGAGTCTTGTGGGATGGAAAGGATCAAAATGGACAGCCACTACCTTCGGGAATTTATTTGATCAGATTGAGAGCAGGAAAAGCTTTGATTAACCAGAAGGTGGTGTTACAGAGATAAGTGGTAAAAATTAAAACATGGGCTTGTATAAAAAATGTTGGTGGCGATCCACCGCCAACATTTTTTATACAAGCCCATGTTTATTCTTTTTCATAGCTTTATCAAATTACTAATTGAGTTTAGCCTGATTCTCTGCATAATGCGAAGGAGAAACGCCATAAAATTCTTTGAAACATTTCGCAAAATAGGAGAGATGATTAAATCCAGATTGGTAGGCCACTTCTGTAACCTGCATACCAGGTTGACTAAGTAATTGGGCTGCCCTTTTTAATTTAATAGTGCGGACAAACTCGCCAGCCGATTGATTCACCAGGCCTTTTAATTTGCGATGCAATTGCATACGAGAAACGCCTACTTCTTTTTGTAATTGTTCAATGGAAAAAGATTCATTTTCAAGATTGTCCTCCACAATTTGAATTAGGTTCTCAATAAATGTGGCATCTTTATTGTTTAGGACTACTTCTTTGGGAGCAAGGGTAACTTCCCGTCCAAATTTTTCATGCAGTCGCTTACGTTGTAACAAAAGGCTTTCGATTCTTGCTTTGAGCTCATCGATTTGAAAAGGTTTAAGCAGGTACTGCTCTGCCCCAGTTTCAAATCCTTTGATTTTAGTTTCCCCGTCATCACGTGCTGTCAATAAAATTATGGGGATGTGACTGGTCAATTCATTTTGCCGTAATTGTTTGGTCATAGCAACTCCATCCATTTTGGGCATCATAACATCAGATATGATCAAATCTGGAATGCTATCTTTTGCTATTTCTAGGCCTTCGATCCCATTCGATGCATCCTGTATCCTGAAAACATGCCCTAATTGATTTTTTACATATTGCCTCAGATCGGAATTATCTTCTACAAAAAGAATAAGGGCCTGATCCTCTGCTATTGAGGTTGGTGTATGAGCTAAATTAGAAGATGGGAGGGTCAATTCCTCCAAATGTGGATTCAGGGGAACAAAAGTCTCGAATATCTCCTCATTCATTTCTGATTCGTCAGGGGCAACAGGGCTTGCTGGAATGATTATGGTAAAAGTACTGCCCTTCCCTTGCTGGCTGTCCAGGTGAATTTCTCCTCCTAAAAGATCAATTAATTCTTTTGTTAATGCCAGGCCAATTCCACTTCCTTCATATTCTCTGGTTTGACTAGCATCTATTTGATAAAACCGCTCGAAAATTTTTGCTTTGAGATCTTTATTAATTCCAATACCGGTATCTGAAACTGACAACCGAATTTTATCGACTTTTTCTTTGCTTAGGTGAATGCTAATCTTGCCGTCTTCCGGAGTAAATTTAAAGGCGTTAGACAATAAGTTATAGACAATTTTTTCTAGCTTATCTGGATCTGTGCTGATGAAATAATCCCTTTCAGGAATATCAATTTGATAATTGATGGATTTGATCTCAGCTAGTGGAGAAAAAGAAACAGCTATATTGTTTAAAAAACTAGAAACTTCAATTGTCCTGTTGTCTGGTTTCATCAAGCCAACCTCTATACGGGCAAGATCTAATAATTGATTTACCAACCTAAGGAGGCGGCCCGCATTTCGGCGCATCATATCGAGTTCTTGGGGCGGAATTGGATGTTTTTTACTCTGTAGCGGAGCAAGAATAAGATTTAAGGGGGTACGAAATTCATGAGAAATATTGGCAAAAAACTGGGACTTCATTTGATCTAGCTGCTTGATGTTTTTTGTCTCTAGTTCTAATTGCATTCTTTTGCTCCTCTGCTTGAGCTTATATCGGTTAAATAAAAGGTAGGCCGAAAGTGCTGCCAGGATTAGGACCACTATTAAACCAATAATAAATAATTTTTGCTGATTTAAAGAGGATTGTTGAGTGTCTAATTTTATTTGCTGGATTTCTAATTCTTTTTCTTTTTCTCTGGTATCAAAACGAGTCTGCATTTCTGCTATCTCTTCATTCAGAGAGGTAGTCTGAAGACTATCAGAGAGTTTTTGGTATTTTTTTAGAGAAGAAATAGAGCTGTCATAATTTCCCATAGCTGCCTGAATAAGAGGCAGGTGTTCATATATCTTGGTTTGTAAGCGCAAAGAATTGACTTCTTCAGCCACTTGTAATGCTTTTTGCGCATTCTGTAGGGCCTTGGGGAAGTTCTCAAGCTCTATATAAATTTCCATAAACTCGATATAGGAAAGACATATATTTCTTTGATTTCCTTGCTCTATATCATAAGCCAGAGATTGAGAGTAATGATTGATGGCCTGTTCAAAGAGGCCTTGAGCTCTATAAACCATCCCAATATTGTGGATAGAACTGGCAATCCCTCCGGGGCTGTTCATTTTTTGATTGGCAGCAAGTGCTTTTTCATGGTATTCCAATGCCTTTTCATGTTGCCTTAACTGAAGATAAACATTGCCTGTATTACCAAGTATGCTGGTTTTTAGGGTATCAAAATTGTTTTGTGTAGCAACTTCGTCTGCCTTTAGATAATATTCAAGACTTTTGTCAAATTGAACTTGATATTTGTAAACTATACCAAGGTAAATGTACATTCTACAAACCTCTTTCGCATTCCCCAATTCCTGATAAATGTTTAGGGCTTCAAAAGCAGAGGAAAGTGCTTCTGCATACCGACCAGCCTCTGCATAAAGCATTACCAATATCTTATTGGATTGGCCTTGAGCTACTTTATCATTATCCTCAGTGGCCAATTCGAGGGCTGATTCTGCCAATTGTAAAGCTTTGACCGGATCTGTGAACATATGCTCTCGGGCCTCGGTCAACTTTTCATCTACCAATGATTCCTGCCCTTTCACAACACTAGGGAGTATGAAAGCCAAAAGAAAAATATAGGTCAACTGGCGTATTTGCATTGCTTTTATGTATCGGTATTGGATGGTTGAATTACCTAGCCTAAGAAAAATCTGTCATCAATTTTTACTGAGTATACTAAAATTACAATTCATACCTGTTTTTTCCCACTTCACTCCATATTAATTCCAAAATCTTAGGAATCTACATAGATTTAATAAAAAATTAAGAAGTTCAGATGAAACTTTTAGCCTTTTTCCCAGTCTTTGTTATAGAAAAATGCTGAAAGAGAAAAAAAAATAAAAAAAGTGCGGCAAAAGTGTTGACCTTTTTGAATTTCAATACACTAATAATATGAAAGGACATACGACAGCAAAAAATGTCGCCCAAAAATCTTTCAGTAATAATTTAACAACACTTTAAAATAAAGTTGACAACAAGTCCAAAATTTTGAAGTTATACTAAAACAAAATCATAAAACCTATTATCATGAACATCCGCAAAATTAAATTAGCCCTTTCGGTGGGCCTCATGAACACAGAATCTGGGAATATCCTCCAGGTCATCAAAGAGCAAATGTGTACATTCAAAGGAGAAGTTGGAAATTTTTTAGGCTTAACAGAAGTGAATAACAACCGTTTGAACAGAAATAATATCCAACATACTTACGCAATGCAATTTGAAAATTGTACGCTGAATGTTGATCTAGTTTTAAATCCAAGAACAAAAACTCAGGTGGTTCAAGGTTTTCAATTGCGTTAATCCTTTTTTTAAGTACACAAATAATGCCTATGGCTTGTAATTCTATAAATTCTTAAGACTGATTTCAATCCCAATTCTCTGACCTCTTCAGAGAACAGTATCCTTATTTCTTTTCCTTTAATTTTTTTCATCTGGTTTTATCTCCTTTTTCAGTACAATTCTCTTCTTTTCAATAATTTATCCTAAAGATTTTCAACTTACTATTTCATCATAACTAAAAAGTATCTACTTTTGCGCCGTCGAAAACACGCGGTTATGAAAGAAATAAGAAATATTGCCATTATTGCACACGTCGATCATGGCAAAACTACATTAGTAGATAAAATGCTTTTAGCGGGAAGGCTTTTTCAGGATCATGAAAAACCAGGTGAGTTAATTCTGGATAATAATGACCTGGAGAGAGAAAGAGGAATTACAATTTTATCTAAAAATGTATCGATTAGTTATAAAGGAGTAAAGATCAATATTATTGACACCCCTGGTCACAGCGATTTTGGTGGAGAAGTGGAAAGGGTATTGAATATGGCTGATGGGGTTCTATTGCTGGTTGATGCTTTTGAAGGACCTATGCCCCAGACGAGGTTTGTTTTACAAAAAGCAATTGAGCTTGGCCTAAAGCCAATAGTTGTTGTAAATAAAGTAGATAAAGAAAACTGTACACCAGATGAAACCCAGGAAGCAGTTTTTGAATTGATGATCAATTTGGATGCCTCAGAAGATCAATTGGATTTTCCTACTTTATTTGGTTCAGCTAAATTTGGCTGGATGAGTGAAGACTGGAATGATAAAACTGAGACCATTACTCCTCTGTTGGATGCCATAATTGAACATATACCTGCTCCTGAAGTGGAAGAAGGTCCTACCCAAATGTTAATTACTTCACTGGATTATTCTCAGTTTATCGGACGGATCGCTATCGGACGTTTGAATAGAGGAACGATTAAGGAAAACCAGCAGATAGGCTTAGTAAAGCGGGATGGTAGTCTGGAAAAATACAAACTTAAAGGTCTTTTTGTATTTGAGGGTTTTGAAAAAGTTAAAGTAGAAGAAGTTCAAGCCGGGGATATTTGTGCTTTGGTTGGGATGGAAGGATTTGAAATCGGAGATACAGTGGCTGATCCCGAGGCACCGGAAGCTCTCCCCACAATTGCTATTGATGAGCCTACCATGAGTATGATATTTACCATCAATAACTCACCCTTTTTTGGACAGGAGGGTAAATATGTTACTTCTCGCCATATTAAAGAACGCTTAGAAAAAGAACTGGAAAAAAACCTGGCCTTGAGAGTTGAAGAAACAGATTCAGCAGAATCATTTAGGGTTTATGGTCGCGGAGTTCTGCATTTATCTGTTTTGATCGAGACTATGCGTAGAGAAGGATATGAACTACAAATCGGACAACCACAGGTAATCACCAAGAAAGTGGATGGGGCAGTCCATGAACCAATTGAAGAATTAAATATTGATGTTCTGGATGAGCACTCGGGTAAAGCTATTGAGTTGGTTACTCGCAGGAAGGGAGTAATACTTTCGATGGAGCCCAAAGGTAACCGGGTTTTATTAAAATTTGAGATTCCTTCTCGTGGCATTATTGGCCTTCGAAGTATTATGCTGACGGCAACCGCTGGAGAAGCCATTATGACTCACCGTTTTATCAATTTTCAGGAGCATAAGGGAGAAATTCCTGGCCGTATCAACGGCTCCCTGATCAGTATGGAAAAAGGGAAATCCATTCCTTATAGTATCAATAACCTACAGGAAAGAGGTCGATTCTTTATTTTTCATAATGAAGATATATACGAAGGACAGGTTATTGGTGAACACAGTAGGGCAGGGGATCTGGTAGTCAATGTAACCAAGACTAAGAAACTGACCAATATGAGGTCTGCCGGTGCAGATGACAAGGTGAAATTGGTGCCACCTAAGAAGTTTACTCTTGAGGAAGCTTTGGAATACATTCAGGAGGATGAGTATGTAGAGGTGACCCCCAACTCCCTAAGATTAAGGAAAATATTGTTAAAAGAACATGAGCGTAAACGTGCTAAAAATAAGGCTTTAAGCGAAGCCTAAATAGTACTGGGTATTGGGTAATGAGTATATGGAATAGTAAAATGCCCAATACCAAATACTCACTACCCACTACTACAATCAGGCTTTTGGCAAATCTGCTCTTTTTTCGGGCAATCTTCTCAAATGGTCTCCTCCTTTAGTATCCAGATCAAAATCATTGAGATCTTCAAATCGGAAATTACCTTCAAAGTTGAGTAAAATAAATTCTTTATTACCCCGGACAATTAATAACAATTCCGAAATCCTATTATTATTTTCCTGAACAAATATATCTACTGATTGTCCTTTCTCTCTAAACTTAATTAATGGAGAATAGTTATCGGCATTAATGCCTTTCATCAGAGATTGATAATCGGATGAACTTACCGGATTGGCATCATCAAAGGCTAATAAACGCAGGCGTTTCATTTTTTTTAGGATCTTTTTTTCAGCATTATCATCCGAAAAAGATACTGCTACATCTAGTAAAAGTCCTCCTATTCTGAAGTGTTCAGCACGATCATCATTCTTGTATTTTTGAAAAAAATCTTTAACCGTTTTATTGCTTTGGCTGAATAAAAGCAAAGGACTGACTCCCATCACCAGGATGAATAAGTACGTTTTCATACGTATAAGTTTAGGGTGAATTTAAGAAAGTGGTGTAACCAAATAAATAAGGAGAGTGCTATTCTAAAGAGTAGTTAATATCTGTTTTTCTTCTCAATATCTTTAGCAATTTTTGTTACATCATCAAGATTCATACTTCCCACAAAGCTGATCAAAACAAATTCATCTCTATCTCCACCGGCAATCAGGAAAAGCTCCGAAATCTTATTCTCTGCACTTTCTTTAATGTAAAAATCCAGGTTGGAGCCATCTCTATCCCGTACTTTCATTAGAATTTCATAATCAGTTGTGTTGATTTTTTTTATGGCCTCATCATACAACTCATTCGAATAATCATCTGCAGTTAGAATGCGCAGGCCTTTTAATCCTTTGGTAGCACGAAGTATGGCTTCATCTTCATCATCATCAAAATCATCATCGTCAAAATCCATTTTATCAAAAAGACTAAATAAACGAGGGCTTATAAATACGACGGTAAACCTGGGGTCGTCAATGTATTGTTTAAAAAAAGAGTCGATGGCATCTGCCTGAGCATTCAGACTCATTCCTGCCAGCATCATTGCAAATAATACGATTAATTTCTTCATTGCATTTTGTTAAATAATTGAACAATAATAAATAGCACTTTATCTTTTATCTAACCATTTCAATAGGTCATTTCTAAAATCTTGTCTAAAGGTAGTACCTGATTCAAATAAAGAATGTCCTGCTGGATAAATATGCAGTTCATAATTAGTCTTTTTAGCCTTATGAAAGCCCCGATGCAATTGATAGGCGCATTCATAAGTAGGCACATTATGATCATTGGCCCCATAAGCAATAAAAACGTCCTGCTTTACTTGAACCCAATATTCCATAGGATCAAATTTAAAATTCCTTTTAACCCAATCAAAAACCCACGAATCAGGGGTGTTAGGAAAGGTGGCTCCAAATTCAGACCAACTGGATTGTTTGATGTTTTCAAATTTTTTCTCCAAAACAGTCCAATCTTTATTTTCTGAATAAATATAGTCGTCATAAAGAGCGTGCAATTCCAGCACTCCATTTATCTCTTCTGGGCTAAGGCCTTCCTCCATGGCAGTATGTGTAACCTCATGGATAATTTTTCTTTCGGGCGGCAAAGCACCTCCTACCATATTGATTACGAAATCTACCTCAGATTGAGTGGCTACCGCTGGCACAATGGTCCCTCCTTCACTAAGTCCCATAACTCCCACTTGGTCCAATGAATGGAGTTTTTTCAAGTGTCTGGCCGAATGGATCGCGTCATCCGCTAAATCCAAAAGGGAGGCTTTTTTCCAATCTCCTTGGGATTTTCCTACCCCTCTTTTATCCGGAAGTAGTACATAATAGCCATTTTCAGAAAGAAACTCTGCCATTAAAAAGGACCATACATTCGATCTGCCACTATGCCCAGAACCTTGAATGAGAGCAATGCCAATTTTTTCTTTTTTGGGTTTATTGGGGCTATATATGTCTGCAACTAATGTTAATTCACCATTTTTAAAGGTGGTTTCCTTTATTTCAAACTCTTGACTAAGAATGACCTGCCAGTTCATGCCGAATAAAAAAATAAATAATAGGTATCTCATTTTAGGATGCTTTTGTTAAAAAAAGTCAATTTAAAATGGATCGGCGTAAATATATTGTACCTGATTAACCTCAATAATCTTTTTATGCTTTGATTGGTAAATACAAAAAATCATTCTTTTAAAATACTTTTCAAAAAGCCAACTTCCTTAGCAGCTTTTTCGGCTCCTCTGTTTAAGCCCATTGAAACCTTCATGAGAGCATCACGGGTTATGCGATAAGCTTCTTGAGGATCTTCTGGTTCATATTGCTCCCAATTAATGGCACTTGAAGCTTCTTGTTCAACATTTGGATAAAGCCACCATATGCTTAATACTAATACCAGAGATGCTGCTACGGCACTTGACCATCGATGGATAGTATTCAACCTGAAAGTTTTCTTTTGTGTAGGTTTGATTTTATTGTAAATTTCCTGATCAAACTTCTGGCTCAGCTGCTTCTCTTTTTCTTCATCCAATAAACTGAATAGTGGTTGATATACTTTCAAATGCTGTGGTATATCTGCTTGCTGGAAAAAGGTTTTTATCTGAGATTCCTCTTCCAAAGTAGTTTCCCCCCTAAAGTATTTATCAATCAATTGGCTAATATTATTCATACATATTATTTTTAAGCAGGTAGGCTCTTACCTGCTGTCTGGCTCTAAATAAATTGATTTTAACCTGGCTGATGGGCATATCCAGCGCTTCTTCTATTTCCTTGTAAGTCATCCCTTCAATATCTCTTAACTGAAAAACCAGCCTTTGCTTTTCTGGTAACTTTTTAATCCATTTTCTCAATTGTTCCATTGTGTCATTTAATTCTGTTTGCTTAGCTGGAGAAGGATTTTCTACTTCCAGATGCACTACCTTATCCAAGGACTCATATCTGCGGTGTTTGGATCGAATTTTATCAATTGACAAATTCCTAGTTAAACGCATCGTCCAAGCCTCCAGATTTTGGATATGGTCAAGGTTATTTCGCTGTTTCCACAATTTAATAACCACTTCCTGGACAACATCTTCTGCTTCCGCTTCATCTTTCAACATGCTGACAGCAAATCGAAACAGCTTGTTTTTTATGGCTTGTATATTCATATGGAAGGTTTTCCAATTCATTTCACATCCAAGACGGATGAAAATTTTAAGTGTTACAAAGTGAGGTGATTTTTTTTTGACGTGTTTACGTTATCAAGTGTTCAAGTGTTCACGTTGAGTTTTTAGGAGAATTGAGTAAATAGTTATTTAATCAATGGATATGTTAGTTCCCAGCAACTTCTGTCGCTGGAGTTTCCCCAAATTTTTATTTGTATAATTTGCGAAATTTGCATGAAAAAAGAGCTCAAATAAGCAACTATCCCTTCATTAAGGCAATCCCTAAACGTAAACACGTAAACACGTAAACACGTAAACACGTAAACACGTAAACACGTAAACACGTAAACACGTAAACACGTAAACACGTAAACACGTAA
>JANQPA010000077.1 GCA_028285545.1 Saprospiraceae bacterium
TGTTCCCGTGTTCCCGTGTTCCCGTGTTCCCGTGTTCCCGTGTTCCCGTGTTCCCGTGTTCCCGTGTTCCCGTGTTCCCGTGTTCCCGTTGTTTAGGGATTGCTTTACTGAAGGTATAGATGCTTATTGGAGCTCTTTTCTCAGGCACCCACCTTCGGTCACCAGGGATTTCGCAGATTAACATTTGCTAAATCGGCGAGATTTGCGTGCCTAAAAATCTTTCAAATAACAGTTCACATTTAAAATTTGCAGCACTAAACGCGGAACACGGAACATTGAACTCTGAACACAAGAAAAATTACTTATAGCCCAAGCTTAGCTTTAATCACCTCCATCAGGTCATCACCTTCTTCCACAAAAAGTACGGCATTAAAGACACTGGTATCAAAAACCATGACATATCCATTAGCCTTAGCATACTCGTCGATGGCATTTTGAGCTTTTTCGATAATTGGTTTGAGTAGTTCCTGACGTTTTTCCTGAACTTTTTGGATAACCTCATTTTCGTATTGTGCAATGCTTTGCTGCTCAGCTTGCAAAGCCTGGCCTCTGGTCTGCTGATCTTTGGGTGCAATTCCTCCACTTTGCACATCGGAAACAAACTTTCCATATTTTTCCTGAAAAGCTTTGACCATGTCCTCACCTTTAGCAACCAATTCCTTTTGGAAAGTTTCCAATTGTGTATCTGCCGCTTTCGTTTCAGGCATTGCAGCCACAAGATTTCCGAAATTGATGTGGCCATATTTTTGTGCACTAAGCTGCAAGCTCCCTAAAATAAATACTGGTAAAATAAAAAATAACTTCTTCATAGTTAATTACATAGTTTAAAAACGCTACAAAGGTAATCCTCCATTTTAAACTATACTAATTTTTAACCAAAGTTTAAAAAACAAGAGTTATCCCAACAAACTGGAATAACCCTTATTTATACTTACGAACTGATGATATAGATTACTTTTCAGCGAGTTATCTGTTAATCAATCCCTAGCTTTTAGCCACTACCTTTGACAGGCGTACTGTGTCATCGTCAATTAAAACCACCTGCACCCACTTCTGTCCATCCTGGGCTACGGTAAGCATGTATCTGCCATTGGCTAGGTCATTAAGATCCAAACTGCGAGCAAAACCATTATGGTTTCTAATCAATTTTCTGTAATACTCATTGCCGTCCATGTCTTCAAGCTTAACGGTCGTATCTTCTTTTTGTAAATTAATTAGTCGCACTTCCAGCTGTCCATCTTCGTTGGTGGTGGATTTGACTTTAATTCCCTTCTTTGGTCCGTCTTGAGTTGATGAGTTTGCAAAGGTTGTGAGGCCCGGCAATAATAATGCGAAAGCCAATAACATACCGGTGAATCGTTTCATAATAACAGTTTTTTTTATGAAAAAATGGGTGAAAACTTATTAGGAACCAGAGAGGAGCTTTTTCAGATAGGTAAAAATCTAAATACTATCCTAAAGACGGCATCATCTCAAAAAAAGGTGCTTCATTTCCTTTCTTTAATAGAATTTTAACAAAAGCAAACAATTTTAAAACAAATTTTTGAAACATTTTGTTTTATCAAACATTTTGTTTTAATTTGTTTTAAAATCAACATCAGTCATGTACAATAACTATACAAAACACAATAGGTATAAACCTAAACCAAAATTAATCCGAAGTGAATACCTCCTCCATCAGGTACGGCGCCATTGGGTTAAATCCATCGCTATTATTGCTATTGGTAGTGTGATCAGCCAGAAGGATTTAAGCATCGACATGTCTTTTAATGCTAGGCCAAGTCAGCAAAATACAAGCATAAATGCCAATACGGTAGCTTTCCAACCTATGCCTGCCAGGAGAAAAAATGAAAGATCTTCGAGGAAAGAAGAAACCAGAAACGTTTCACAAAAGACCTATTGGAAGCCATTGGAGAACCATCAAAGAACGGCTCAGGCACCTCCAAGTTCCAATAAAAATGTTTCTCAAAACAAAAGGTCAAAACGAACAGACGATAATCTGGCCAACACCTACGACAACCTTGATTTTGACCGCAGCAATTATGCTGATCCGGCCAAGGCAGCTAAGCGGAAAAAGCAGCTTGCCTATGTAAAGAAATATGCGGAAATCGCAAAAAAGGAAAAGGATAAATATGGCATTCCAGCAAGTATAAAATTGGCACAGGGGTTATTGGAAAGCAATGTAGGTGAAAGTCGCCTTGCTGTGCACAACAACAACCATTTTGGCATGAAATGCTTTTCAAGAACCTGCAAGAAGGGCCATTGCTCCAATTTCACGGATGATTCTCATAAAGATTTTTTTAGAAAATACAAAAACGTCTGGGAAAGTTATCGGGCACACAGCATCCTGCTTCAAAATAATCGATATAAGCATTTAAAGAATCTTAAATCATCAGATTATAAAGGCTGGGCCTATGGCTTGAAAAAGGCTGGATATGCTACAGACAAAAATTACGCGCCTAAAATAATTGGTCTGATCGAAGACCTGAAATTGTATAAGTATGATTAAAACAGAAAAAAAAACACAGCAAAAACCCAATAAAAAATTTCTTTGGGCTTTATGGGCTGGACACATTAGCACCGGCCCCAAAAAACCCAAAAAAATAAGATAATTAAATGATTTGCTTATGCTAAATTACTATCGCCGATTTATCAGATCACTATTATTCATAATCTCCAGGGGTCGATAAAAATAGGTTTTCTCAAAAAATTAATAAGTAAATTGATTTTATATGGCGGCAGTGGCTGCCATATAAAGGAAGGTGTTTAATTTTTTATAACCCATTGCTTATTCCAATACTTGTTCATGCTGCGAGTACGAATAAGGTAAATTCCCTTTTCAAGCTCTGGCAAATACAGTTCTTGCCCTGGGTGTTTCTTCCTTATTTTCAGTCGGCCCAATCTATCATAAATCATAAGTTCTTCAATGACTTCAGGGCTTTCTAAAAATAGGCTTTGATGAAATGGATTGGGGTAAATATTGAGTCTGAAACTTGGCAATTCCTCAATACTGGTGGTCATGGGAAACAGATTACCAAGAACTCCATAGAAAAACGATCCCGAATTCAACATTTGATCATTAAGGTCCAGTAAGCCGCCAAAGCTGCCTGCCACTATTTTCTGTTCTTTGTTAATTAAAATTTGATTGATAAAAACGAACTGTTCGCCTGGTAAATTTTGACTCTCTTCTAGTTCTCCATTTTGAAGATTCAGCTGAATAACAAAACTGCCAACTCCATCACCTGCATCAAAAGATTCATTTTGCAGTTCAAAATTTCCCTGGAAAGAACCTGATAAATAGAAGGAAGAAGCATCAACTTCCATATCGGTAATATTCTCAGCCAAAACGCCTCCATATGAAAAGGCTTGCAAAGGCGCTCCTTCAGAGGATAATTGAAACCAATACATATCAGTATTACCGTTTTGACTTTGAATACTTATGTTTTCATTAAATTTCATTATTCCTACCAATTGCCCCGCTCCATAAATATTGCCTTCTTCATCCGTAGCCAAACGCACGATTTCTTTGTCAAAAACACCACCAGCCTTAAGACTCCAGGCAAAATTACCTGAATCATCTAATTGGGCCACAAAAACATCTTTATCCAATGTGTTGGCCTTCAGAGTATCCCCTCCTAGTATAATTTGGTTGTCAAAAGTACCCGCAAAAATTAAATTGTTTTCTGAATCCCGAATTAGCTGTTCAAGTCGGTTATTACCCAAAGACCCAGTTTGTAGGTTCCAGTCAAGTGAAAGGTCATCGCTCAGTTTTAAAATTAAAATATCGGTATTCCCTTTTGATTGCCAGCTGGTATCCTGGTAGGTTAATGCTCCCTGAAAATAGGCTCCCAAAATAATTTCATTATCCCTATCGACAATTATGGATTTAATTGATTTTAAACCCTGTCCGTCGAATTGTCGATGCTGAAGTATCTTTCCCTTCTCATCAACATTTAATAGAAATAAGGATCGACTTCCATCAGGGCTTGCTAAATTAAGACTATCAAATTGTGCTCTATTTCTAAAACCTCCTGCCAGCCAAATATTTTGTCCGTCAAAATGAAGAGAGCTAATGTCTTCCTCAAAAATTCCTCCAAAAGATTTCATCCAAATTAAAGTACCATTGGAGTTTAGGTGGAGCAAAAAAAGATCTTCTTCACCTTTTGATGAAAGGGTAAAGTCCTGATACGATATGGTATTTGTAAAGGTTCCGGCTACAATAATGTTATTTGATGAACCCGATTCCATAAATTGCAGATTGACTGCACCGGTACTTTTAATTATAAAAGGAAAGGTCTCATTAGCTTTTAGAAAAATAGCCAGGCACAGAAATACGTTAAGGAGGAATAAAACTTTATATGCCTTAAGCATTTGTAGATGCTCTAAGTAATTTTCAATAGGTTTGTGAAAAATCATACACATTTTAATATTATGAAATATAGGATAAGTAAAGATAGTCAGATGTTATCGGTGATGATAGTGTTCCTGATTGTTGTGTTAGCCGGCTGTCAAAATAAAAAAGATGCTATTGAAACACCTGCCCTTGAATATAATGATCCAGCAATAAATTCCATAAGTCAACGAATCACCCAAAATCCTGATCAAGCTGATTTGTATTATGCAAGGGCGGAATTGTTTTACAAAAATGATGGCTTTGATGAGGCTATTTTAGATTTGAATAAAGCTTTGACTTTGGATTCTACTAATATTGATTATTTGCATCTTTTAGCTGATGTATATATTGACTATTTCAAATCCAGGCAGGCCTTGCAAGTAATGAAGCAAGCAACCGAACTTTATCCGGAGCGTATTCCTACCTTACTTAAATTATCAGAATTTCAGATGATTCTCAAACAATATCAAGAATCCTTATTGACGGTAGATCGGGTTCTGAAAATTTCTCCTCAAAATGCTGATGCTTATTTTATGCTAGGGATGAATTTTAAAGAAATGGGAGATACGGCCAGGGCGATCAATAGTTTTCAGCAAAGTGTTGAGCTTGATCCTGAAATCATTGAATCCTGGATCTATTTAGGGCAATTACAAGCAGGTCTAGGGAATAAAATTGCCCTCCAATACTTCAATAGCGCTCTGAGTATTGACCCTGAAAATATTGAAGTCTTGCATGCTAAAGCTGATTATTATTCCGATCTGGGAGAACTAGAAAATGCTGTAAATACCTATCGGGAAATGGTACGAGCCGACCCACAGTACGAACAAAGTTATTTCAATATGGGTTTATTATATTTAGATCAGGATTCAATTGCAAAGGCATTTGAACAATTTAATCTTTTGATTGAGATTTCTCCTTTGCACATAAGAGGATATTTCTACAGGGGGCTTAGTTCTGAGTTTATGGGCAATAATGAGGCTGCTAAACGTGATTATGAGCAAGCACTACGGCTTTCTCCTGATTATCAGAATGCTCTTGAAGGATTGGAAAGAATAAACAATGTTTTAAGTGAAAAAAAATAGATTTCCAGTCGGGATGCAACCCTTTTAAGTCGCTATTGTCTATTTTTACATAGAAGGATCAAACCACTTTGTAAATTAGGATTTAGGCCTATCCCTGAAATGAGTAAAGTAATTAAATTGGATTACGCCGACACCCACAGAAATATTGTCGAAAAGTGCAAGCGAGGTAATCGACAGGCACAATTTGAATTATATCGCCTTTATTCAAAAGCGATGTACAATATTTGTCTGCGTATGGTCAAAAATGATTTGGATGCGGAAGATATATTACAAAACTCATTTGTTGATGTATTTAGTAAGCTACACACATTCAAATTTCAATCGAGTGTAGGGGCCTGGATCAAAAGAATTGTAATAAATAATTGTATTAATCATTTAAAACGAAATAAGGTCTACTTTGAGGAATTAGAGAATCGGCATACAAATATTATTGAAGAGCCGATCATGGAGGATGGAAAGATGAATGTAGATTTGATCAATCAGGCTATTTACGAACTTCCGGATGGTTACCGAATTGTTTTCACTTTATACCTGTTGGAAGGATATGACCATAAAGAAATAGCCCAAATTTTAAGTATTTCTGAGGCGACTTCAAAGTCTCAGTATAGCAGAGCAAGAAAGAAGATAAAAGAAATAATAAAAACAAAACGCTTTAAGAAACATGGCACACGATAATTTAGAACGGTATATCCGTAATAATCGTCCGCTATTTGATGATGAGGTGCCCAATTTGAAAATTTGGGCAAACATTGAACGCCAGCTTCCCAAAAAGGTTCCTTTAAAGGTGAGAATGGTGAGGATAGCAAGTATAGCTGCTGCTGTTGTTCTTTTATTAGCCACTGGAGCTGCAATGGGAATTTATTGGATAGGGCCAGCGGATGTTCCTCAATTGGCAGATATGGATCATATTGATCCCAAGATTTTACAAATGGAGGAATTCTACCAAACTCAAATCCAGGAAAAATACCAGGTATTAACTTCTTATCAACAAACACCTGATGTTTTACAAGAATTTGCTCAATTAGATGCAACGATGGAAGAGTTGAGAGAAGAATTACTAAATGCTCCTGAAGGTAAAGAAGCTGAAATAATTGATAACCTGATCAAAACCTACCAAACAAAGGTTTTCATCCTTGAGAGAGTACTCGATAGGATTCAATCAACTAATCACAAAAAGGTTAATCACAATGAAAACGAAATTAGCATATAGCATAGGGGCCATCTTTTTGATGATGGCCCTCGTTTTTCCAAAAACTACCTATGCTGATGATGCTCGAGATTATACGAAAACTATCAAAAAAGAATTTGAAATCCATCCTAATGGTACAACCAGCCTTATTAACAAATATGGTAAGATGGACATCAAAACCTGGGACAAAAATCGAGTAAAAATTGATGTGCGCATTATTGTCAAAGCCTCTAATGAGGAAAGTGCACGGAAGGTTTTTGACCGTATTGATATCACCTTTACCAATACTGAAGAACTTGTAAAAGCGGTTACTTTCATTGAACCAGTAAGAAAAAGATGGTGGGGTGGTAAAAAAACCAGGAACAAATTAGATTATTCCATCAATTACGAGGTTTACATGCCTCCTTCCAATCAACTGCAACTTCAACACCGCTATGGTGAAGTTTTCCTCGCAGACATTTCAGGCAAAGCCGATTTAATGGTCAAATACGCCAATTTAAGAGCTGGCCAGGTGGGTGATGATTCCAGAGTAATCCTGGCCTACGGAAATGGCAGCATTCAACGCAGTAAAGATATCAATGTCAATGTCAGTTATGGCAAGTTTTATATCCGACAGACCAGGGATGCCAAAATTGACAGTAGGTATGCTGTGGTGCAGGTTACAGAAGCAGAAGAAATCGATTGTAAGACCAAATACGATGATTACGATTTGGGTAAAGTCAAAACTTTCAAAAATCTTGGTTTATACGATAATATTGACATCCAATCTGCTGAGAAGGTACAAGTCAATTCCAAGTATACCCAATTAATTATTGGCAGAGTACAGGATATCCTTGATATAGATGTAGGTTATGGCAAAGCAAAATTCGGAATTGCTCCCAATTTTTCTGATGTTTCTATAGTAGGTAGTTATACCGATGTTCGACTGGCATTGGCTCCGGGGCTTTCCAGTTATATTGATGCGGTAGCTAATTTTGCTGGGATCTTATACCCTCAAAATATTAAAATAAACTACGAAAATGAACGCCAAAACAGTCATGAGCTAAAGGCTGAAACGGGTAGTGCATCTAATAAAGGGCAAATTAAGGCCGTTCTCTCATATGGAGGTCTTAAAATAATTAGTCAGTAAAAATTTCATAGTTTTCATTCCTTCCTACTGGATATTTTAAACTATCTTTTGCGAGAATAAGAATTTAGAGGTTGTCTCAAAAGACCTTCGGCCTTTTTCGCCAGCCAATTATATTCTTTTAGGAGTAGTTTTCCAGAAAAAAACTTTGTTTTTTTCTAGAAAACTACTCCTAAATAAAATATTCTTGGGCGTCGAATAACGACAAAGGAGTTATGAGACGCCCTCTTTCGAATTAATTCGAAACAAGAAGATAGTTATGAAAATAAAATTCTGTGGAGCGGCTAGAACAGTTACCGGTAGTGCTCACCTTCTTACCTTGGATAGTGGAACCCAAATTCTCCTTGATTGTGGTCTTTATCAGGGGAAAGATAAAGAAATGAAATCCTTCAATAGTGAATGGCAGTTCGATCCGGAAAAGATCGATTGTATGATTCTTTCACATGCCCACATTGATCATTCCGGCCGGATTCCAAAATTGGTAAAAGATGGCTTTAGGGGTACCATTTACTCCACTCATGCAACCCGTAGCTTATGTTCAATCATGTTATTAGACAGTGCCAAGATTCAACAAAGGGATGCCGAGTACACCAATAAAAAACTTCTTAAAAAGGGCAAAAAAGATGAGCTGGTTGAGCCACTTTATACCACTGAAGATGTTTCCGAAGCCATTCTCTTATTTGCAGGCTACGGTTATGATAAATGGTTTAGGATAAACGAGGAAGTTGAAGTTCTTTTCAAGGATGCAGGCCATATTCTGGGAAGTGCCTCCGTTACTTTGAGGATAAAGGAAAACGGAGTGACCAAACATTTTGGATTTTCAGGAGATATTGGGCGCCCCGACCGGCCAATTCTTAGAGACCCCAAGCCTATGCCTGAAGTTGACTTTCTCATTTGTGAATCCACCTATGGCAACAGGGATCACCTTAGCAAACCCGAAGAAAATGACGAATTGGTAGAAGTCATAAGAGCTACCTGTCTTGAAAAAAAGGGAAAGTTGATCATTCCGGCATTCAGTATAGGTAGAACTCAGGAAATTGTATATATGCTGGATCGACTGGAACTAGCCGGTAGGTTACCAAAGGTACCTGTATATGTAGATAGTCCTTTAGCCGTAAATGCCACCATGATATTTGGGTCACACCCTGAATGCTTCGATGACGATTTAAATGAATATATGCTGGTGGATGATAATCCATTTGGCTTTAATGATTTGACCTATGTTCGATCAGTAGAAATGTCAAAGCAGCTTAATGATTCAAATGAAGCCTGCATTGTTATTAGTTCTTCGGGAATGATGAATGCAGGAAGGATCAAACATCATACCTTCCATGAAATTGACAATAGCAGGAATACCTTTCTTATTGTGGGGTATTGTGCTCCTCATACTCCATGTGGAGCTTTAAGGGAAGGAGCTGCCGCTTTAAAAATATTTGGAGAATACAAACCTGTTCATGCGGAGATAAAAATTATGGATTCTTTTTCTGCTCATGGAGATCGAAAAGAAATGAAGAATTTTATCCAGAATCAAAAATCACAGTTGAAGAAGCTTTTTCTCGTTCACGGTGAATATGAATCTCAGGAAAGTTTCCGAGATTATCTACAACAAGATGGATTCGGAGAAATTGAAATTCCAGAACTTGGCCAATCCTATCAATTATAATTTGAACATATGTCATCTCAAATCTCTTGGAGACTGTTCAGAGTTCTGTGTTCCGAGTTCAGAGCAAAACTGATTATCAATTTTTTAGACAAAAATCAATAATAACTCACATGATTAGGCTCTGAACTGTAAACACTGAACCCGGAACGATTCTCATTATTAGGGAAGCTCCAATTTTAAATGATTTAATTCAAAATTGGAGATGCCTCATCTTTTAGTTTTATTCTTTGCTGCCTTAGCATTTTTCATCTACCAACGCCTCAAAAGCATCTTCACTTTCTACATTGTGCTCTATCCCATCTTCATCAACTACCGTAATTGGATATACTAATTCTGGGGCTTCCTTTGCAAAAGGATTTGCCTCAATGAAATCCTCGATTAAATTGTCTAACTCCTCCTCGCTATTTACACTTGTTACTGAATCATCAGGGAATTTAATCTGCACTGGATATTTTAATTCTAAGCAATCGGAAAGTTCAATTTCAGGGCAGGCACAGTCTATATATAAAGCATCTAACTCTTCATCTGAATGAATTAGAATAGGTTCTCCTTCTAGAATAACCGTAATAGGATATTTGAAAGTATAAAAAAGGGAATCCATAAAGTCAGTGGCATCCTCCGAAGTATAAATAGAATCAAATAATTTATCAAGGAATTCAATATAAGCATCTTCATCACTAAGAGTTGTTTCCACTCCGTCTGCAATAATTGTAATTGGGAATACATATTCAAAACACTCATATTCATCCCAATGCTCCTGCCCCCCAAAACATTCAAAAAGCAGATCACAAAACTCTTCTTCAGATTTCACTTCCTGGCTGGTTCCATTTTCGAATTGTACCATTAAGGGATAAGCAATTCTTGGAAAATCCTCAGGATTCACATTCGCATTATACCATTCTTCCAATATTTGAATAAATTCTTCATCATTAGCCACCAAAACCGTCGTTTCATTTGGAAAGTTAATTTGTATGGGAAAAACAATTTTAAAACATTCATCAAAATCCGAAGAATCAGAGGAAGATAAATTATTGGATCCCGCATTACCAATATTGATACGAGCCATAATACTAAATGCATTATCAGTATTTTCATTTCGGGGGCTTACATCATTTTCTTTTTGACAGGCCGCCAAAAAGAATAATACTCCAATAAAAAACAGAAAACTCCAACTTGATCTGTTCATAGTAATTTAGTTTGAATGGTTAAAAAAAAGTAGGGTGATTTCATAGACAATTCATTCGATTCGACTATAAAACCATTGGAACTTAACCATCCCCTATGCGGAATGAAAAAATATTTGTCAGTAGGAAAAAGAAACCCGATAAGAAAGAGAAGGCAAAAAGGGCAGACTTAGTTTAGGTTGTGATAACTGGCCATCATAAATATAATAAAGAGGTTTTTCAATATTAAAAACATTAAAAAAGCTTGCTTTTAAATAATGATGTAATTTTTTCAGCTGGCGCTGATAAGTTATAGAAAGATCAGCTCGAAAATGAGTATCCTCTCTTTGCAAATTACGCAATCCTGCTCCCGAAATATTAAAGGCAACCACACCAGATTCTAGGTTACCTGTCAGGGCATTTAATCGAGGATGGCCGCTTCCCAGGTATAAATTGGCACCAATAATCAAATTGGAATGAAGGTTATGAGCCAATAAGGCTTTCAACTCATGCCTTCTATCAAACTGAAAGGCAAATTTTTTATTCAAGTTCAAGCCCCAAAATTTTCGATCCGCCTTGGCCAATGCATAAGCAATTCTATAAGTGGTTCGTCCTTCAGTTTTATTATATGACAACTCTAATCCATAACCCTGAGATTGACCAATATACAAATTGGGTTCTGCAAAAGCTTCCAGATTATAATCCTGAACCACATTATTATTTACTTTTTTCCAATAAGCACTGATCTCAAAATATTTAGACCTAACTGCATAGAAGGAATAAGCAAAATCCAGGATATGGCCCACCTGTGGTGGTAATTCCTTAGAGGAAGGAAGCCAGTAATCAGGTGGTAGCAATAAGGCAGAATTGCCAATGAGGTGATCAAATTGCCGAGTGTTGGTATAATTGAAATGAAAATAATGATTGGGGATAAATTGGTAATCTATTGAAAGTCGGGGTTGGATACTGAATTGATCAAAAGAACCGATCTTATAAAATACATTCCGGAGTCCGGTCCGAATAACGAGTTGATCTAAAGTAAAGATATGATCGAAGGCCAGAGAAAACTTTGTTGTTCTAAACCCCTGCTCAGTAGTAAAATCATTAAATAGCTCAATGCTAAGGGTATCAGGTATTGCTTCAAAAATAGAAAAGTCATCATAAAATACACTGGAAGGCATATATTCATTCAATTGTAAGCCCATACTTACCCGCAATCGGTTATTTTTCTGCAAAAGCATATCCAGTTCACTAGTTACCGATATTGCATAATTAGCAGACCCGGATTCGAAATAACCAAAAGCCTCTTCCTCCTCAAAATTATAGGATTCTAAAGCAGCAAACCAAGTATTGTAGCTATTAAAATGTATAGAGGTTTTGAGGAAAGTTTTTGGGTTAATAATGTAATTCCATTTAAAAGAAAGAATATCACTTTTCCAATTCAGCTGGGAATCCTGAAAAAAGTCATGGTCATCGGTATTTACTCTTATTTGATCGCTACTGTGATAAAACCCTAATCGAAGAAGATGATTCTTACCAAGATGTGTATGGAATTTAGCAATCAGATCATCATAATTCTTTCTTAAAAAATCCGAACTGTTTTGGTTAAGGGCATCCGCAATAATTTCATCATAATAAAAATCCGTAAAGTCCTTCCGGCCGTATAGGAGAAGGGCAGATTTATTTTTTATTATTGGTATTTCCAGGTTGGCGGAAACATCATTGGTATTAGCCACAAAATCATATCGAAGCTGCTGACTACTACCGTCTTTAATTTTTACATCGAAAATGGCGGAAGTTACATCCCCAAAAGTTGCAGGAAAACCAGACTTCATCACTTGAAAACTTTTTGTGACAATCGGATTAAAAATGGAAGTTAATCCAAAAATATGATAGGGATTGTAGATAGGTGCCCCATCAAGCAGATATAAATTGGAGCCATTGTCTCCTCCCCGAACAAAATGCCCGCCAATGCCCCCGGCACCTGATTGAACACCGGGTAAAAGACGAGCAGACTGCAATAGGTCACTCGTCCCTCCCATATCAGGAGTCTTTTTGCTTAAAAGCAGCAAATCATTATGACTATACCGATTGACAACATGTTTTTCATATGAAGGTTTGCCTTCTTCTACTATCACTTCTTCAAGAGTATTCTCAGCGGTCAGATAAAGTGTGAGTCTTTCATTTTTTTGAAACTCTCTCAACATGACTGTATCCTTATGAGCGAGATAGTTAACCTTCAACTGATGATAGCCTTTTTTAATTTTCAAATTAAAATAGCCGTCTTCATTAGCTACTACAGGAATAGAACCATCAATTAATAGGGTTGCAAAGGGTAAACTTTCATTACTTAGCCTTTCTTTAATGTATCCACTTAAAATAATTGACTCACTTAATTTTTTGATTAAAAAACTTCTATTTCTATTAATAATGGACAGCGATTCTCCTTCCACAATTTGGCTTAAAATTTTTTCAAGAGGCCGTACTCCCAGAGTGATAGAAATAGAAGAAGAATGAGAAAAGAAATTGTCGCTAAACAATATAGGTGTTTGATAATACTTTGCTGCGGCTTTAATAGCTTCAGGTTTAGATATACCAACCAAACGAATAGAATCAGTGATGATTCCTTTTTGACCAAAAGAGTTTCCAACAATAAAAAGTAGGGATATATTAAATAACGTGTAACATAAGTAATTAAACATTTCTCTGCCGCGCCACGGCAGGGAAATGTTTAATTTACATAAGGTTTGCAGCCAGCTGGCTGCAAACCTTATGTAAATTAACTTTTGTTCAAGTGTATTTAATTGCATGCCCCTCCCCTCATTTGATAACCCAAATCTGTTTGAGCAATAGTAGCTCCAAAAACAGATGCCAAAACATCCAGAATGTTGGCAAGGTCTTCAGTAGGTAACTGACCAGAAAACAAACAATTCTGAATGTCCTCACTCACTTCAATTGGTTCCTCAAAAATACTTTCCAAAAGTAAAGCAACTTGAGTCATGCTACGCGAATCAATATTTAGTACTTCATTTTTTAAGATAGGGTCAATACTAATTGCTTTCCTGGTGATAAAGGTCTTTTGAGTATTCTTGTCAAATTCCAGCAGGTCTCCACTTTTCAATATTTTTGAATCGGAAGTTGTCTGAACTTCTAGCTGACCTTCCAGAAGCTGAACCTTTGCTGTGGCTTGATCTTTCGTATCATTTAATAAAAAACTAGTTCCTACAACGGTATTAATTAATTGAGGAGAATTTATAATAAATGGCAGCTTTTTATCCTCATAGATGGCAAAATAAGCTTCTCCCTCAAATTGGATGGTACGGTTTGATTTACCAAAATCTTTGTTATAGCTGATGATTGTTCCTCTAGTGGCAACTACTTTCGATTTATCTGGAAAAACATACTCTTGCTTTTCTGCCTTTACCTGGTATTGAATTAAGTCATCTGGTGCTATATAATTCCTGAGGAAGAAAAAAGCACCGACTGCCAACAAAATAGCTGCTGCAGCTCCGACTCTCCAGTAAAGTTGAAAACTCTTTTCTGGCTTAGGATTTAAGTTTATTTTTGAGTGAACTTTTTGATAAGCATCATCAAGATCAATGGTTCTTTTTAGAGGCGTCGGTTCCTCACTCATCTTCCATGCCAAAACTACCGCTTCATAGGTTTCTTTGTTTTCTACAGAAGAGGATTTCCAAGTCTCCAATTGCCCAGCCTCTTTGGAAGTTAACTGACCAGTGAGTTCTTTATATATTAAGTCGATATACTGATCCATACCAGTGCATTTTATAAATAAAACCATTGAAACATACAAATCCCCCATAATAGCAAGGATGTACTTTTGTTGACATCACTTTTTTGATACTTCAAAACGGCCTCTTTTAATGCTTTTAAGGCTTTAGTCATTTGATTTTCAATGGTTTTATTGGAAATTCCTAGCATTGAAGCAATTTCATTATGAGAAAATCCATGATTTCTACGCAAGATATAAATGGTTCTGCACCTAACAGGTAGACTATTTATACTTTCCTGGATTATTTGCCCGAGTTCTTTTTGTTCCAATTCTTTTTCAGGACTCTGATTGGTAATTAAATTTTCCAGAGGCTGAGCTCCTTCCCCAATATGGTGCCTTCTTGATTTAAGAAGATTAAGGGATCTATTAATAGCAGCACGTTTCAAATAACTGAATAAGTTTAACCGCTCAGGTAGTTTTTCACGATTCTTCCACAAGGCCACGAATACTTCCTGGCATACATCTTCTGCATGAACCTGGTCATTCAAAAGGTGGATAGCCGAATTTAATATCTTTGGATAGTATAGATTAAATAACTGATGAAATGCCTCTTCATCTCCCTCTCGAAGTTTTGCAATAAGTAAGTCTTCGTTGACAAATCTTGCCATAGGATTTGAATGTATTGGGTGTCAAGTATGAAGTTACAGGATTTGTTTGGGTTAAATAGCAGCCTAATAATATATATTTAAACCCAATCTGTTTTTATATTTATTACTCCATACCCATGATTAAGTTGCATGGCGACTTAAATGATCCTTAAACGTTTCTGTTTAATTTATATTATCTGGTCTAAAATCTTAAAAATTGGCTTAAGAAAAGGAAAAGTGATCGGGAAACAAAACCAGTTAGATCATCTTAGAGTGGGCGAAAGAGATCTATTTCAGATAAAAAAAGGTGTTCTATAAACCTTTTGGAATACAGATCAAAAAATATAAGAATTCAATAGATGACATTATTTTCCAGAGAGGTGTTTGTAAGAAATAATATATCATTTTCCTTACAAACACCTCTTATGAGAAAATAATTTAGCGGCTCATGATGAAATATAAGTAATGAGCCCTTGCAATAAGAATCCTATGCTTTCAGATTATTTTGAATCTTATTCAGCACAAGTGCTGCCTTCATCAGGAAGTCGTCGTGATGTTCAGTATATTCATTATGAACCATCATCAATCTTACAGCATCATATGCTGCTGATTTGGGAACAATCTGACGAGCTGCAATTGGATGCAGCCAATATTCCAGATTATTAGATCGTAAATACGAACGATCATGGTCAAAATTGATGACTACAGAAAGTTTATTCAAAGAGAACAGATAATCGGTTTCTCTATTTAAGTCTTTTTGCAGGTCAATAATGTTATATCGGCTAAAATCGCCACCTGATTTTTCACAAAGGAATATATCACGTCTTCCATCAAACACGACGATGTCCCTAAACCTATATTTTCTAAAGTTTTTCATTAAAAAACTTTTGATAGGCATTCTGGTCGGTCTTAATTGTTTAAAGGCGAACTGAAGTCCTCGTTCGTCTAATTTAAAATCTTCTCTGAAGGGTTTTCTGCGTCGGGTTCTTAGGTTTACCACTTCTTTTGATCGGCCGATGGTATGTCCAAGTTCATTAACATTAGAATAAACGTTAACAATGTCAATATTGGCTCCATTGGTCCAACTTTCGAGAAAGATCTTATTAGACCCTTGTTCGAAAATCAAAAGTGAAATTTCACTGATTGCATAGAAATTGGGAAAACCTCCGTAGATGTTGCCATACTTTAATTCTAAAAAAGCTATGTTGTTGTTCACGGCTAAAGGATGTTAGTTGCTTAATGTTTTCAAATTGGATTAATACGTCCTAATATTAGGTGTTATTTGTTATTTTACTTTAAAAGCTTTATACACAAATTATTAATATGATACAAGTTTTACAGTACACAATTTATACGGCGGATCTATAAAACTGTTACTTACATTTATTTGATAAAACTTATCAGCTATTTAAAATACAAATTGACCTTTTTCATAAATAATTTCCTCATCGGCAAAAATTTGGCCGGCTTGCGTCATATCGGTTATCATATCCCAGTGTACTGCTGAGACATTTTTACCTCCGGCCTGGCTGTATGATTGTCCAATTGCCATATGGACAGTACCGCCTATTTTTTCATCAAACAAAATATTTTTTGTCAATTTATTAATACTATAATTTGTACCAATGGCTGCTTCTCCGAATCTTCTTGCTCCATCGATTGAAAATATGTGATCGAGAAATTTGCGGCCTCTTCGAGCATCCCATTTCTCTACATACCCATCTTTTACCCACAGTGTTACATCTTCGACTTCATGCCCCTGGTAAATAGCTGGGTAGCTAAAATGAATTACTCCATTTACTGAGTTTTCAACAGGAGAAGTATACACCTCTCCAGAGGGCATATTGGTTTGCCCATCTGAGTTAATCCAAGTGCGGCCTTCTGTGCTAAAAGAAATATCGGTAGCTTCATTTTTATACCGAAAGATCTTATGCTGGCTTAATTTATCTACAATTCGCTGTTGATTATGACGTACCTGAACCCAGCTGGCAATGGGATCTTCATCCATTAATTTACAAGCACCATATACAAACTCCTGATATTCCTCCAGGGACATCTCAGCAGCCTGGGCGCTCGCCAATGTAGGATATTGACAAAGACTTCTTTTCAAATCCCTTGTTCCAGTGCGCTTAAAATAAGTGTTCAACAAAGATTGCATGGCTTTTTGGCGCAACTTTTGATTTGTTGAAAGTACATTTTGATCTTCTTTTAGATTAAATGGAGCACGAATATGCAAAAAAGCATCGTAAGTTTCTATTGCTTTTTGATATAATGGTGAGATATATTCCAATTGCTCTTTATTCCCCATGGTCAAAAGGAGGCGATTTTGCTCTCGAAAACTTAAAATAGCATCGGGAATTCCACCTACAGCTAATGCTTCCCGATAGAGTTCTCTGACAAAAGGCTCGGCCAGGGTAGTACTTCTGATTAGAAGTTTTTCTCCTTTTTTGAGTTCAAGGCAGTAATTGATTACTAATTTGGTGTATCGTTTTAAAATAGTGTTCATAGATAGTTTTTAGTCTACCAGTGCTTTGTCTGGTAGGGGTAGCGAACCTGGTATTGTTTTTTCACCATTGTTGACAGCCGCTCCCTAAGTTGGTCTATGTTTTCTCTGCTAATTGCAGAAACAAAAATATTATCGTGTTCAAACTGGTATTTAAGATTTCCTTTTAAACCTTCCTCTACTTCCTCTTTGGCTTCTTCATCAATAAAGGGATCGTAATTTTTTTCTCTAAAAAGGTCAATTTTATTAAAAACAAACAAAGTAGGTTTATCGATGGCTTCGAGATCCTTCAAAACCTGATTAACGGCACGTATGTGATCTTCATGTTGTGGATGAGCAATATCAACAACATGGAGCAATATATCACTTTCGCGCACTTCATCCAAGGTTGATTTGAAACTTTCCACCAGATGGGTCGGTAATTTACGAATAAACCCAACTGTGTCAGACAACAGAAAGGGCATCCGATCATAGGCAACTTTACGGACTGTAGTATCCAGAGTGGCAAAAAGTTTGTTTTCAGCAAATACTTCTGATTTACTCAGTACGTTCATCAAGGTAGATTTGCCGACATTAGTATAACCTACCAATGCAACTCTAACAAGATCCCCTCTATTTTTACGGCGAGTAATGTTTTGCTGGTCAATTTTCTCCAGTTTCTTCTTGAGGAGAGAAATTTTGTCCCGAACGATACGTCGATCTGTTTCTATTTCTTTTTCCCCTGGTCCTCTCATTCCAATACCACCACGCTGACGTTCAAGGTGAGTCCAAAGCCCCCGGAGTCTGGGCAATAAATATTGCATCTGGGCCAATTCAACCTGGGTTTTGGCCTGGGCTGTTTGGGCTCGACTGGCGAATATATCAAGAATCAGGCTGCTTCGATCAATAATTTTGACTTTAAGGAATTCTTCGATAATGTTAACCTGTTTGCCACTAAGGTCATCATCAAAGATGGCCATGCTTATGTTCTCATTCTGTTCAATATATGCTTGTACTTCTTCCAGCTTGCCTTTCCCAATGAAAGTACGGGGATCAGGGTGAGATAGTTTTTGGATAAATCGTTTTACTGTCTTTGCACCAGCTGTAAGTGCTAAAAATTCTAACTCATCGAGATATTCCTGGACTTGCTCCTCACTTTGATCCCGATGTATTAAACCTATTAAAACTGCCTCCTCTTCTTTTTTCCGGATTCCTTTTCCCTGCTCATTAGAGCCTACATTCCATCCGTTATTCATATACCTCTCCTTTTTGAACTATTAACTTACTATTTTTTTGTAACCCAATGAATGGGGTTCAGTCGTTTTTTTTCTCGCCAAACTTCAAAATGTACTTCGTTTTTGCTGGCACTCAATTTACCTATAGCCTGTTTTGAATCAATGATATCCCCTCTTTTTACATATACTTCTTCTAAATTCGAATAAACGGTATAAAATTCCCCATGCTGGAGTATCAATGTATTTTGGTATCCTGGAATATATTGCCTACCTGCAACTTTCCCTCTAAATACTGCATACACTCTTGCGGCACTTTTGGTTTTAATATCTATGCCATTATTTTTAATTTGTATCGTTTTAATGGTTGGATGGGGTTGGGTTCCAAAATATTTAGTAATCTCACCCATCTCAACAGGCCAGGGCAGCCGGCCTTTTAAGTTTGAAAAGGAGCTGCTTAAGGTGCCCGCATTAAGTGCTTCTTCTTTTTTGGAAGCAGCTGCGGATAGCACCTTAGGTTTTCTGGCTTCCTCTTTCATCTTAGCTACTTCCGCTCTAATTATCCCTTCAATGGCATTGTTTAATTCCTGATGGGCCTTTTCCTGTTTATTCAGTTCAGCCAGCAACCTCGATTCACTACCCTTCAGATCTTTTAACAATCGGTCCTTTACAATTAGTTCCGATCTGAGTAAAGTACTTTGCTGTTCCTGAGAAGCGAGAAGGGTTTCTTTTTCTATTTTTCTTTTTTGCATCTGCTCAGCCTTATCTGATAACATGCCCTGGGTGTCAATAATGAGATTGGCCTGGCGTTTCCGATATTTATTATACTGCCTGATGTATTGCCACCTTCTAAAAGCATCGTTCATATCCCGTGCAGAAAAAAGAAATAGAACCATCCCTTTATTAATCTTCAATCTATAGGCGGTTTGAATGGTAGTTGCATATTCCAGTTTGAGTTCTTCTACATCATCTGTGAGCGATAGTATCACCTCCTGAGTTCTCAAAATACTGGAATCAGCATTGGCTATTTCTTTTTTTAAAGTTTGGACTAATTGCTGCCTTTTTTTAATTTTTCTTTGTAAAGCAACATAGCGGCCGAGGGTGGCAGCTTTATCTTTCTGTGTAGACTTTAATTGGGCATTTGTTTCATGGATTTCCTGCAGCAGTTGCTTTCTTTTTTCTTCAAGTTCACGACGGTTCTGACCAGGAAGCTGAACTGTCAGGGCCAAAAGAAAGATCAATAGGAAAAAAACCTTAGTCGACTCTTGTATATTTATCTGGAATTTCAAATCTTATGTTCTTTGGGATATTAAATACTACTTTTGAGAATTTCACATCTAAACTAGCATCACCAGTATCCGGATTATTCATCTTAAACATACGAATATAAGAAAAATTCTGATTCCCATTCTCTAACTGATAATCATCAAATTCTACAGCAAAAGATTGACCAGAACGGTTTTCATGCAGATTGACCTTCCTTAGCAAAAAGTCTTCATCAATTAGATAATTGGATTTCATCTCCGCTGACTGTTGTGATAGTTTATAATTGCGATCAACAATTTCCAAATCAGGTCTGGCACTAGAGAAAAACACAGGATTTCCATATACAAGGGATTGTATAACCTGAAAATTGGCAGGTAATTCTATGTATTCTCGAATAGCGGCAATGGGTTTTTTCATGTACACATTATCGAGTCGATTCATTACAAAAATAGAATCTGGTGATACGAGAACTCTGGCTACTTCAAGACCAAGCTTCCTTAAGGATACCCAAATGGCGCTATCTTTTTTTACTCGGATATAAGCAGTAGCTCCAACATTCATTGAAGCATCGGAATATTTGACCTTAGCTTTGGCATCCATCCAGTCTGACTCTAATTGATGCTCACCAATCTTTTGATAAATTTCATCCAGCTTTTTAGCCTCCAGGTCATTAGCATTATTAAGTTTGCGAGTTCCAGAACAACTTGCGCTAAATAAACCAAGAACAAGTACCAGTAAAAAAATATCTCTTGAAAAAGAAGTTTTCATTGGCATTCTTTATTGGAATTTATTTCGAAAAAATCTAATTGGTTTAGAAAAGTCTTTTTTCACTAATCTTCTTATCCAGTAATTTGGAAGAGCTACCTTTTTGCTTGGCTTTGTGCCAGTATTGAACCGCCTCATTTTCCTGGCCTAGTTTAAATAAAATATCCCCATACTGCTCCAAGACATTAGGCTCTTCAGAAAGTCCTTTTTCCAATGCACTTTCCATTTGTTTTTGTGCCTGTTTAAAATCATTTTTCTGGTAGTACACCCAAGCTAAAGAGCGAAGTGGATATCCATTGCTAGGATCTACTTTAACAGCCTTCTCCGCCAGAGTAACTGCCTTATCCAAATCCTGTTTCCGCAGAGCCATATAATATGCATATTCAGTCAATACCAAAGGATTTTCAGGATTAGGCTTCAGAGCCTCTTCAAATGAGGATAGTGCTTGTATATGGTCATTTTCTTTGCCATAAGCTAATGCCATTCCCACGTGAATCTTCTGTAAGAGCTCTTTATTACTTTCCGACATAAGCAAGGCCTGATCCAATATGGATAATGCTCCTCCGTAATCTTCTACTTTTATTAAACTCATACCATTATAATAATAGCATAATGGTTCATTGGGAAAAACATCCATTGCATCTAAAGAAGAGTTGGATAAAGCTTCATAGTCTTTATTAGCCCATTGCAAGGCTAATAATTGTTCCCATATATAAAACTTGGTATCATCTAATTCCAGGGCTTGCTTGAGTTTTCCTTCTGCCTCTTTACCTCGATCTAAGGCCAATAACATTTGAGCGGAAATTGCAAAAGCAGGTGCCTCACTGGAATGAGTTTCCTCAAGCCCTGTAGTTAGATCCAGGATTTTATTTGCCAGAGAGGCATCTTTTTCATTATAGGCCTTGCTGATAAGCGGTTGTATTCTTTCTATTTTCAATTTTAATTCCACCTCTTCATTAGCAAATACATCTTCCAGAGACTCAAGGAAGCGAATCTCATCACTTACTGCAGATGATTGACCAGCCAAAGCCATTTTGGCAGTAGCATTATCTGCATCTAGGTTCAATATTCTCTGGTACACTTCTTTTGCTTTCCCTTCTTGATTGATTTGTTCATAAAAACCTGCTAACATCTCCAGATATACTGTTTCGTTTGGAGATGATTCTGTTAACTTCAATAATTCTTTTTCAGCTTTTTTATCCTTTCCGGAACCGAGATAGAGCGTATACTTTTGGCGTATGATTTCTTCATCAATCCCAAAGCGGGCTTCGACTTTATCATATACATCAATGGCTTCATTAATTTTTTCGGCTTTCGTCAATTGAAAAGCCCATTTATTATAGATTTCTCTATCCTCAGGAGTAATTTTTGTGATTTTTTCGTAAACCGATGCGGCGTCCAGGTTTTGACCCATTTCTACATAAATATCAGCCAAATAAGTCATATACCAGATATTCTCAGCATCCAATGCCAAAGCCTTTTCAGCATATTCCTGGGCCTTGTTCATTTCTTCTTTTTCTAGATACACCTTTGCGATCTCATAAGCCAAAGCATGGATATCACTGTGATCTTTCCAAATCTCTTCAAATAACTCAATGGCTTTATCCAAATTCCCCAATAACTGCTGCTTTTTAGCTTCAATAAAAGCTTCCTGAATATGAACCTCAGCCTCCGAAACTTTTTCTTGCCCCATAAGAGGTTGAAAAGTAAAGCTGATGGTGATAAATATTAATATTACTGTTATAATGTTCGATTGCATATCTCCGTGATATTAGTAGAGGGATAGTCTCATTAATTAAATGGTGGAAAATGAAAAAGTCAATCCTAATCACCATAAAAACGGATTAACCTACTATCCTGTAAATGAAGCAAGTTCTAAATAAAATAGCGCTTCAAGGCAAAAAATTGCAGACTTTAACGATACTTTAGAACTATCCATTTATCCCATCTTAGTTATTCCTATCTTATTGAACGTAGGAATGGATCGGTGAGTTGTAATTATCCTGCTTTTTCCTTGCTTAATATTTTCTGTATACCCATTGTCTGAACCACAGATTTTTTATGGATTTTCAGATTACGCTGATTTAGATGATACAGAAATATTTCAGTATAAGTTATTAATCATCACAAAATATAGCATCATACCTTCTACCCATCTGCATATCTACCCATCTGCATATCTGCCCATCTGCATATCTACACTATCCAACTAATCGATCACGGTTATTTTTAGCATATTGGTACGGTGCCTCTTATGGATGGGCATACTTCCAGTGTTGATGACAATGTCTCCTTTTCCAACCTTTTCGGCAGCTTTAAGGATGGAATTAACGTCAGATATGGTTTCATCTGTTGATGTAAATCGATCGTAATAAAAGCATCTGACACCCCAAACTAAGTTCAGCGTTGACAGCATATGCATACGATCAGAAAAGATATAGATTTGTTGTTTTCGAGGTCTGAAACTTGAAACTTTAAAGGCGGTATATCCCGAGCTGGTCATTCCTACAATGGCTTTAGCATGAACATCTTCAGCCATCCTGGCCGCCATAAAACAGACTGAATCGGAAAGAAAAGTACGAGATTGCTGAGGGGCAATAGGCCGGACTGGAGGGTCATATGATTTTTCCGTTTCGGCAATAATTCGATTCATTGCTTCTACTACCTTAATTGGGTGATTACCTACAGAAGTTTCTCCACTAAGCATTACGGCATCTGCCCCATCAAATACAGCATTGGCTACATCTGTGATCTCGGCCCGGGTGGGAGTTGGATTTGTAATCATACTATCCATCATTTGGGTTGCCACCACTACGGGCCTTGCCCTCTGGATACATTTAGCAATTACCTCTTTTTGAATTAAAGGCAGGCGTTCCATTGGCACCTCAATTCCCAGGTCTCCTCTTGCAATCATTATTGCATTACATGCTTTTATTATGGAATCAATATTTTCTATGGCCTCCGGCTTTTCGATTTTAGCCATAATTTTGGCCGGATGATTAACCTCATCCAAACGACGTTGGAGATAATACAGATCGTCTGCCGATCGCACAAATGAAAGAGCGATCCAATTGACTGGCTGGGTCAAAATAAAATCTAAATCTTTATGGTCCTTTTCCGTAAGAGAAGGTAAAGATATTTTGGTATTTGGAAGATTGACTCCTTTACGTGAGGATAGTATGCCCCCAAAAAGAACCTTCAACTTTACCGTATCTATTTTATTGGTCTCTATTACCTGAAAAACCAATTTGCCATCATCAACGAGTACTCTTTCTCCCTCTTTCACATCACGAGCAAAATTGTCATAGCTCATGTATATTTTTTCCATTGTCCCAACACACTCTTCATTGACAAAGGTCAAAATATCTCCCTCTTTTAATTCAAGGCGATTATCCTCGATTTCACCAACCCTAAGTTTTGGCCCCTGCAGGTCAGCAAGTATACCGATATGAAGGCCGTACTTATCGTTTATGTAAGTAATTCTGTTAATAACGGCCAAATGGTCTTCATGGGTACCATGTGAAAAATTCAACCGAAAAACATCTACTCCTGCCTTAATTAAAGATAATAACATATTCTCTGAGCTAGAAGCTGGGCCAACAGTAGCCAGGATTTTTGTGTTTTGATCATCCATTATCTTCATAGCTGGAAAGGGTTTTGGATTCAATAATTTAGGGCCGGAATAATTAAATTGATTTGGTTCCATGTAAACTAAGTGTATTTTTTACAATAATACAATAGTAAAAGTACATCATCCTAGGGGAATAATCAAATGAAAAGGCAGTTGAATTATCACTTTTTCCGATCAAATAATTGAAAAAAATTGCAAAACACACCCCCTTTTACATCAAATTTAGGAAGAATAAAGCTCTAAAAAGGGCTTGCTCTACCAGTCCCCAAAAAGGCTCAAACCCCTATAAATACTAGGTTCACCAAAGTCAATTGACCCTAATTTAGTTAGTGAGCTTAAAAAATAAAATAAAAAACTTTGGTATTGAAAAGACTTATCACTTTCTTTGCAGAAGCATTCGTAAACCATTAAAGGTCATACTATGTCTAACATTGCAGAAAGAGTAAGTAAAATCATTGTCGATAAGCTAGGTGTTGATGTATCAGAAGTAACACCTGAGGCAAGTTTCACCAATGATTTAGGAGCTGACTCCCTCGACACAGTCGAATTAATTATGGAATTCGAGAAAGAATTTGATATAGCAATTCCCGATGATCAGGCTGAAAACATTCAGACTGTAGGTCAGGCTATTGAATACCTCGAATCTAATTCAAACTAGATTTAACTTTTAAATCTATAAGGTATAGTGGTATGAATTGAGAAATATTCTCAATTCGTACCCACCGAAAATCCATTCTTTTTCCTTTCTTTTGTAAGCAGAAACTATTTTCTGCTACTCTTCTAAAAGATTTTTCGTTATGAAAAAGGTTGTAGTTACAGGGATAGGGGCTTTGACTCCTATTGGTAAAAATATAAATGAATATCTGCAAGGGCTTCAAAATGGTACCAGTGGAGCCAATATTATTACGCAGTTTGATGCTTCTAATTTTAAAACTCAATTCGCCTGTGAGGTCAAGGATTTTCAACCCGAAAATCATATGGACCGCAGAGAGGCACGACGCATAGATCGTTTTTCCCAATTCGCCATGGCCACTGCCAGCGAAGCTATTGAAGATTCAGGGCTTGATGCCATTCTCGATACTCTTGACAAAGATCGCATAGGTGTAATCTGGGGCTCAGGTATTGGAGGACTTAAATCACTAGAGCAAGAAATAGAGGAATTTGCCACCGGTAGCGGAATTCCCCGGTATAATCCTTTTATGATCCCCAAAATGATTTCGGATATAGCTGCGGGCCATATTTCTATTAAATATGGGTTTCGAGGGGTCAATTATGCCACCGTATCGGCTTGTGCTTCTTCATCACATGCTCTTATTAATGCATTTGATTATATCCGCTTGGGAAGAAACGATATAGTGGTGGCCGGTGGATCGGAAGCTGCCGTAACCCGCGCAGGTATTGGAGGTTTTAATGCCATGAAGGCCTTATCAACCCGCAATGATGATTTTGCAACTGCTTCCAGACCTTTCGACCTTGACCGTGATGGATTTGTACTGGGAGAGGGTGGTGGTGCTCTTATCCTAGAAAGTCTGGAAAGTGCTCAAAAGCGCGGAGCGAAAATTTATGCCGAAATTGTCGGTGGAGGAGCTACTGCAGATGCTCACCACATTACTGCTCCACACCCTGAAGGATTAGGGGCCAGAAATGTTATGAAAATTGCTTTGGAAGATGCCCAAATGAATCCATCGGATATTGATTATGTGAATGTTCATGGAACGTCTACTCCTCTGGGGGATATTGCAGAGGTCAAAGCTATTCAACAAGTATTTGGTGATCATGCCTATAATTTGAATATCAGTTCTACAAAATCTATGACCGGTCATTTACTGGGAGCTGCAGGAGCCATTGAAGCTATTGCCTGCATCCTGGCCATAAACCATAATTTTGTTCCCCCTACCATTAATCATTTTACAGATGATCCTAATTTGGATGATAAATTAAACCTGACCTTCAATTCTGCTCAAAGCAGAGAAATTAAAGCAGCCTTAAGCAATACTTTTGGCTTTGGAGGTCATAATTCTTCTGTCATCTTCAAAAAATGGGAAGGATAATTATTTAAAAACATACTCCAAAACGACTTATTTTTCATTAATCTTCCATTGGATAGGAATAATCTAAATACTTTATTCTATTTTTAGGATTATATATGAAATGAACAAACATTTGCTGTTAGATCAAAAAGCAGTGGTATAATTTAAAATAAGATATTTAGATAAGTGGCTAGTTATTGTAAATACCGCTATTTATCTAAATATAGTTTGCGGATCTAATCCCTGACTCACCTCATGCTTTTCGGTCACACACTGCTTGTTTTATCCATAACTGTAATTACGCGCTAATACCAAACCAACCATCTGCGAGGTGATATCAAATGATGCCATTGGATTAAATTCATTTGACCACCACTAAATTTGCAGATTGATTCAGGATTTTGGTTGATGCAGTAATTGATTTAATTATGTTAAAAGAGTGATCCGATTTATCTTTAAAATTTATAATTATCACTTCTCAAAGGATAAGAACTTCACCCGCAAGCTAAAACCATTGCTTGGTTTTACTCCTGCTAATTTGAAGATATTCAAACTAGCATTTTCTCATAAGTCCACCACTTCGGAGAAGGCTTACGCCATGCAAAATAATGAACGATTGGAATATTTAGGTGACGCCGTTCTTGGGACAATTGTAGCAGAATACCTGTTTAAAAAATATCCCGGAAAAAATGAAGGCTTTCTCACCAAAATGCGATCCAAAATCGTAAAAAGGAAAGCCCTAAATAAAATCGGCGATAAAATGGGACTGGATATGCTTTTATCTGAGTATAATCAAACTCGTCTGAGTAGATCCATGTTGGGAAATGCAGTTGAAGCTTTAGTAGGTGCAGTATACATAGAACGTGGTTATCGAGGTACCCGTGATTTTGTTATTCAAAAAGTACTTCGCAATTACGTTGATGTACATGAACTCGAAAAAGTAGATGATAATTATAAAAGCCAACTATTGGAATGGTGTCAAAAAAATGGCCAAACCGTCAGCTATAAATTACTTGCCCGCTATAAATTCGAAAAACGAGATCGCTTTAAAGTAGCGGTTGTCATCAATGGCCAGAAAATGGCCACCGCCGATGATTTTAATAAAAAGAGCGCCGAACAAACCGCATCTGAAAAAGCCATGCACGCCTTAGGAATTTTGATCGAGGAAGACGATTAAACCTCCATGAAAAATCTATTAAAAGTTAACGAAAAGCGCATTCTGGAAATGCAGGCTGGGGCTCGCGAGCTGGAATTGTGGCTCCTCGATCTCCTTCGCCAAGGCCTTGCCTCTCTTGATCAGGTTCAGGATGAATACTGGGAAGAAATTGCCAGCCGAATGGTCAATGCCAAACTGGGGTCCCTGGCCAGAAGAATTAGAACCCTAAAACAGTGGACAAATGATCACCTGGAGTGGCACCAAATAGTGCTCCGGGAAATCTGCTTTCTTTTTCTGGTTGCAAAGGGAATGCAGCAGCTGGATCAACAGCCAGAAGCACTGCAATGTGAACTGCTAAGAATTGGTGGTGTCCAGGTCAATACCACTTTGCTGGAACAAGAGAAGGGCATTGAAGATATATGGCTCATTATCGGGCAAGAATATGGTCAGGATGATAAACTGAATTATAGACGGCTGTGGTTATATGGTCAAAAAAGTAAGGAAATTGGCTTACTATTAGACTTTGCATGGGGGAGTACCCAGTTTTTTCCTGATTATGAATTTGGTTCCTTATACAAAGGTGAGCTTGTTTATTATCCCGCCGCAACCCCCCTTAGAGCCCTTTTAAAGGGCCCAGTCCCTCACAAAGGGCTGTTTGAAGGTAAAGGGGGTATGGATTCCATCCCACAGTTAACCTTTTTCTTTGCTAAGGCTTTAGAAAAAAATCCTTTCCTCGAACGATATCCTTGTCTGATAAATAAGGTGCGGATAAATAAGGAGGATAAAACATTCCAAATTGTTGACTCAAAAGGCCACACCCTACCCCTCGATCCACAAACTGAAAATAAATGGAAATTATTGGCTTTAGGGCTTGACCAGCCCATAAGTATTTTTGGTCATTGGACAGGGCATTTCTTTTTCCCTTCTTCTGTTTTTGCTATGAATCGCTTGATAAAGTTTTCAAGTTAGCAAGTGTTCACGTTTAAGTAATATTAAATTAGAGGGATTGCAATTTATTTGAGGTTAGATACTCACGCAGATTTTGCTTATCTCGAAGACAACTATCAGTGTTTCTTATGGTTTATCCAAACCTAAATTAAGATAAATTAAGTTTTTCATTACACCTACCCTAAATACGGGAACACTTGAACACGTGAACACGTAAACACGTGAACACGTAAACACGTGAACACGTAAACACTTGCTAACATTTTTTTGCTCCAGTTTCAATAAAAACATAACTTGCATTTAATAACAGACCAACAAATTATCAAATGAGCGAATACCAACAAGTTGTAAAGGAAGGCAAGCAGAAAATAGGCAAAATGTTTAAGCGTTTTTTGTGGGGCATACTTATCATAGGGATAATAGGAGTTGCGGGATTTTTTCTTGTTAGCAATTATACTTATAGTAAAGGAGCCAGAGCAGGTACCCTGATCAAGTTATCCAAAAAAGGAGTTATGTTTAAAACTTATGAAGGCCAGCTCAACCTGGGAGGATTCAAAACGGAAGGTGCTGAAGGAATATCAGGAAATATTTGGGAGTTTTCAGTTTGGAAAGATGCCGTTTATGATGAATTGCAGGATTATGAAGGTCATCAGGTGAAGTTGTTTTATCGCGAAATAATTAGAGCCATGCCCTGGCAGGGAAAAACGAATTATTTTGTATACAAAGTAGAACGAGTTAAAGAACTGGAATAGATTATTTTTGTAAGCCTGCGAAAGGCTATGCTAAATCAGGTCAACACAAGAATCTCCTTATTGATGAAATTAAGCATTTGATTTTATAGCAACCAATATATGAAAACAATCAGATTATTAGTCCGCCCTGTATTATTCCTTACTTTATTCTTTATTTTAAGTTCTTGTAAAGAAGGGCAGGAATTTAGAGATGAACAGAATGAAAACCTCATCGGCACCTGGGATGTCGAGCTATATTTCAAAGAGGTTAGAGATGATTTTGGTAATGTTCTTGCTGTAGAAGAATTCGATCGAAACAGCAATGTTACCATGACCTTTTATGAGGATGGCAGTGGCGAAACCAATGAGTTCATGTTTCGGGATAATAATGGAATCCTAGTTCGGACTTTTCTTTGGAAAGCACGCACTTCGAAATCCATGGCCATTTCATTTGGAGCCAGTATTTCCTCTCCTGATCGGATTATTTTTCAGGATCCCATCATCTGGACCATGACCCGGCAGAATTGGGAGAGTTTGGAATTTAGAGATGGAGTGGAGATTTTTCAGGAACTCAATTTGGTGAAGTAGTTTTTCATCGGTGTAAAATAATGATTCACCCAACCCAACTCATACTGCGTTTGACCTTCCGGAATATTAGTAT
The DNA here is from genome assembly GCA_028285545.1 of Saprospiraceae bacterium. GTDB lineage: Bacteria > Bacteroidota > Bacteroidia > Chitinophagales > Saprospiraceae > JANQPA01. The sequence continues at coordinate 29,896 of JANQPA010000077.1, forward strand.
GGATTAAGGTGACTTCACAACCACCCTCTATTTCTTTAAATCTAATAACTAACTCAGAATCTTCATCTGATTCCTCAAATTGGGTGGTTCGCCAGCTTTGGATGATTTCTTCATTTGGCTTCAGAGATTTATTGACTCCGGTGATGTAATCATCCCATGCGGTAAACTTGTCACCTACCTGGTCGCTGCATTTAGCTTCTCCACCAGTCATTTCGCTGTGCTCCTCACTATTTAACCAGGCCTGGTAAATAGTAGATGGTGGAACAGGGAAGATTTCTTTTAATTCTAGAGACTCTTTCATTGGTTTTGGCTTTAGTAAAAATATTAAATGGCTAAGACAAGGATTTACACTGCTTTATTAAGTGCTAAATTTAATCCAAGCCTGTTTTTATGGATGCAGCTGAGAAATTTTCCCTAGGGATGGGCTCATCCACCAATCGTCGCAACATAGCAATTTGACCAATATGCGTCAGTATATCAGAAAGTGGGCCTTGCAATAGTTTTTTGGAAAATTCCATGTTCAATTCTATTACAGAAAATAATGCATCAATTTCTTTAAGTTCTTTATTAAATCGTTGAATTTCTTTTTTCAGGTCTAGTGGCTTCGGCACTTGGCGTTCAAAACCCTCTTCTAAAAAAGTCCTGGTAAAATTCAAAACATGGTACATGTGATTGATGATCTCTTTAACACTTCTACTACCTTTGCCCAGACTGAAATCCCCAAACTCCTCTTTCGAACCCTGCACAGATTTGTCAAATCGATATTGAATGGTAGCCAGTGTATGCCGCAATAGTTCATTTTTCATATCAAAACAATTTAAGATAATTTGGGAATAGCCACAATTCCAGAAAATCAGGGATGTCTCTTGTTCTTAGCACCTCACTGAATTCAGTGAGATTTCATAAATACTGCCTTTCAGTGATTTCTGAGGCCTTGTTTTTTGGCAACTTGCTTAAAAAATAAATATCCAGGCAGCCTATATAATCGACAAAAACCAATTTGAATTATTCATTAAAATCTTTTTTACAATGAAAACAATAATTAGCATTTTGAGTGTTTTGGTGTTTTTTTCCTTGCCAGGAATGGCCCAATCCGGAAAAACATCCTATGATATCACTAAAGATCAGTTCAATCTAAATATTAAGGTAGGCAAAAACAATTCCTACAAACTACAATCTATTAAATCTTCAAAGGGTAAGAAAATACGTGCCGAATTATACGATCTGAAGGATTTGGCTAGCCTGAAGTTAAAACCTGGAAGTGAAATTTCTGGAAGGTTCCGTTTCAGCAAATTTGCTACTGAAGGAGGACTGGGCACCACTCGTGTGAACGAGTTTGCTTCGGCTGGAGGACTGGGTACCACCCGTGTAATTAGTGGGAGGGGAACTGGTACCTTTAAACTCAGCAAAGTAAAAGGGCCAGACCGGAAAACGGTAGGCTGCCCTCCTTTGTGTAAAAAGTCTGTCAAGCTCGGCCTGAAAATAGGAAAGTAATTATATGTTTAGAGGGCACCTCATAACTTCTACCTATCGGTCGACAGCTTCTGATCCACCAAATAATTTTCTTTTTGAGCGCATTTTTTTAAGGAAAAATGAAATTTTTCCTTAAAAAATGCGCTCAAAGAAATAATATTGGCTGGCGAATCCGCCTAAGGCGGGTGAGACAGCCTCTAAATAATAAATATCATCAGAATTGAATACTGGCGCCTACTTTATATACTGCACCCAACAATCCAAATTGCTGCACGTGCCAGGGGTAACGGAAACGCCCACCAAAATTCAGCTGTAAATCCTCTACACTACCAATAATTTCATCTGGGAAAATGTTGAATAAATTATTGGCACTGAGGTTAAATCGAATCTTGTCATTTACTCCATAACTTAGCCTTAAATCCGTCAATATCTTTGCAGAATAAACCTGGTCGAGATTTTCACTAATCGGATTGGTTTCTGTGACTTCCCCAAAATAAGTGTTGTTTAGGTGAAAGCTAAAGCTCCCAAGATCTAATTTACTTCCGAAAGAGGCTTTCCAATTAGGTCTGCCGGTTTCCAGTCGACCGATCTCTTCTCTGCCAAAAATATCGATGTTGTTTTCTGCAAAAACAGGAGGAAGGATAAGGTCATCATCTACTTTGGTGGTATTATGGTTAAGAGCTAAGGTAAACCCTAGTTTATTTTTTTGTCCTATTGGAATTTTATCATAAAACAATACTAGGTCAAAGCCTTTGGTTTTGGTATCGGCAGCATTGGTGAAAAATTTAAAGGATTCAACTCCTTCATTTTCTAACTGAGATCGAACAGAATTTCCTTCCGGCAAGGCATTGGTGGCCACCTGGTTTGATAAGAGTACCCTATCCTGAACAGCCACATGATAAAAATCCAAAGAAGCAGAAAAATGATCTGAGAATTTGTAGGTAATTCCAGCTGTCATATTAAAGGAAGTTTCTACATCTAATTGAGGAACTCCTAAGGCTACTCTGGTAATATCACTAACATTATTAAATGTTCCTTCCTGGCCTACATTTTGACCTACAAACAGCGTCTGGATATTGCTCAGATAAATCTGATGTAGCGAGGGAGCACGGAATCCTGTATTGACAGAAGCCCTTAAAGCTCCTTTTTTATCTCCTAATAATTGCCGGGCATTTACTTTCCAGGAAAAATTACTACGCCCTTCACCATCACCAATTTTAGAATAATTTTCAAAACGAGCTCCCCCTCCTATCAAAAATGAAGGGCTAACTTCATAATCCATTCCAGCATAAACTCCTGCATTCGTTCTGCTTTCATTTAAGGCATTGGAAGGTTGTAGCCCCGGGAAGGATTGTACCCCACTTCCAAAATAGGAAGCTTCTTCTCCCGCTCTGACTTCGAAATTTTCTCTACGAATTTCAGCACCGAAAAACAAGGACAAATCATTTGAAATACTCCGACTGACATCTATATTTCCAAGGATATTTGAAAATTGATAAGCTCCGGGATCAAATTCCGTTGGGCTGTCCGCACCAAGACTGGTGTTTATGGAATTGCCTACCAGATACTGTATCTCATTAGATCCTCCAGTAATACTCATATCAACATCCCAACCATTAATATTTAACTCGTTTCCAATGGTGAAGGTAATATCGTGGATATCACTTTCAAAGGTTGGTTGGAAACCCTGATAAGGCTGTCCGGCAACTGCAAGTGGATTGACTTCAGGATCGCCAGAAATTCCTGGCCACCAGGGAGACCGATAGGCACCAAAAGATTTTCCATACCTAAAAGTATAACCAGCATTGATATAAAATTTACCGCTTTTATAAGGCAGGCCAAAATTTGTAAATAAAGAATAACGGTCTTGTTCCGGCAAACCAATAATCATACCCAAACCGGGATTGGCTCGTTGCCAATCGGTATCTCCGTTTAGGATTTGTTCTGCTGTTGCCACCGTACCTGGTGTAGCTTCAAATCCACCTGCTGCCTCTATCGGAATGGCACCTACATTATACAGAAAGCCAAAAAAGCCATCCCCTCCAGGTTCACCTGCTCTATTTGTTTTATCATGGTGAAACAAGTGTCCTGTTAGGTTTAAAAATCCTTTTTTTCCAATCCTTAATCCGTGATTGATGTCTGCACTATAACTGAACCCATCTCCGGCACTGGTAATACCTGATTCAAGGTTTACTTGTGTTTGGTCAAATCTTTCTTTAAGAATGATATTGATAACTCCAGCAATGGCATCTGAACCATATTGAACGCTTGCTCCATCTCTAAGGACTTCAATACGTTCAATTGCTGCGGCAGGAATGGCTTTTAAGTCTGTTCCTACCTCTCCTTTTCCAGGGGTGCGGTTTAAGTAAACCTGTGCACTTTGGTTTTTTCTTTTTCCATTGACCAGTACCAAAGTACGCGATGGTCCCAAATTCCGAAGCTCTGATGGGTCAAAATGGGCGGTAGCATCTGATATGGGCTGAGGCGTTGAGTTAAATGAAGGAACTTTGTAACTAAGCATTTGATCGATTGAATTCTGGCCGCTGGTTTGTAGTTCAGCAGCGTTAATATGATCAATTGGTAAGGGGGAAGTTAAAATGGTCCTCGGTTTACCACGAGTACCCGTTACAACTACTTCATTGAGATAGGATCCTGGTTTCATTTTAATGACAAGAAGACCGGATTCCTTTACTTTTGCCAGTTGTGTTTGATAACCGATATAAGTTACTTCTAGTGTCAGGCCTTCAAGATTTATCCCTTGAAAATTAAAAAAGCCTTCTAAATCCGTACTTGTAATATAAGTGGTGCCCACAATCCGGATATTGGCTCCGATAAGTGGGGATTCATTCTCGGCATCGATAATTTTACCCGAAAGATTCTGAGCCCCAAGAGAGAAAACACTTAGGATTAAACAAACCAACAGGCTTGTTTTTCTTAATAATAAGTTCATTTTCAAATAATTTTTAAAGGTTAAAATTGGGCCTCAAAGATGTGGGCAAACAGGAGACGAGGTTGGTAAATACGAATCAAATCCTATCAAAAATAGGTCTCAAAAATCGTGAAAGGTTAAAAGTCTATAAAATTTGACCCATAATTTTGTGAAATGGAGTCATAAAATAAAATCTACGATCGTTTTAATATCATATAAGCAGCATTCAGCTCAAGGATATTTTAAGTCTTTCAAATTACGATTAAAGTCCTTTTTTATTGAATTCACTACAAAAAATAGAGATTTAAGAGGGTTCTGCTTAACCATCCGGTAACCTCCCTCAACTTATTTAAGTATTGATTTAAGAGCATTGTTAATATTTTAATTAATTCACCTGACTATGAGACTAACCACTAATTTTATCAAAGCCTCTGGGCCACCGCCTACTGATTACTTGCGTTATTATCGACTCCTCCACATTCGATTACATTGCAACTATTTCCAGCTCTGCTTGTCTTCTTATTACAGTAACCATTAATACCTGTCTCAAATGATCACTCGAAACCACCTGTCTCAATTGACTTCTATTTCCGTGATATGGGTATTAGCAGGCTTGCTCACAGCTTTATACGAGTATTTTTTTTTGGCCAATTACCCCGGTGTGTTAGAAACTCAGGCCATGCAAGAGTTTAGTCTTGGAAAAAATATTGTGGCTGCGATGGGAGGATTATTTATTGGAAGTCTTTTATTCGGCTTGTTAGAACTTTTCTATTTTCAAAAAAAAATAACACGTGAAAAATTTTGGGTAGCGATTCTGAAAAAAATCGTCATCTATTCAATTTTACTCTTCTTTCTGCTGGTAGGCATTTCCATCGCTTATAATAGCATCTTATCCGGCAGAAGTATCAGTGACCCTGTTGTTTGGCAGGAAACGCGTAATTTTATCACTTCTATTGCCTTTTGGCATCCGGTCTTTCCTGTCTTATTACTGGCTTTGTTATCCTCTTTTTTATTACAATTATCGGAACGTTTCGGCACGAATGAGATGTGGAAGATGTTCAGTGGAAAATATTTTCATCCAAAGGAAGAACAGCGCATCTTTATGTTCCTGGATTTAAACGATTCAACCACCATTGCCGAAAAATTGGGTAACGAAAAGTTTTATGGCTTCTTAAATGATTTCTTCCACGATATCGCCTCCGTTATCACCAAACACAAAGGAGAGGTAGTAGAATATGTTGGAGATCTGGTTATTATAAGCTGGACCTTCCCTTCTGGTTCTTATGAAACCCGTTGTATCGCCTGCTATCAGGATTTTGAGAAAGTAATTCAAATTAAAAAAGAAACCTACCTTACTCGATATGGGACAGTGCCTCAATTCAAGGCCGCCGTTCACTGTGGTGATGTAATGATCGGAGAGATGGGTAAAATCAAAAAGTCCATTAAATTTTCTGGAGACGTTTTAAATACAACCGCCCGAGTAGAAAAAGTATGCAGCACCCTTGGTGCCAAATTAGTCATAACCGACAATTTGGTTGACATCCTTTCCGACCCCCCTTATCTAATGGAAAAAATAAGCAATATCAGCTTAAAAGGTAAAGAAGAACCCATTGATGTTTATAAGGTTTTAATGTAAATAATTCGCCCCCCTTTAGATTTTACTCTGAATCGCAGGATACTTGGGTGCTTGATAATAGCAATCTTCTTAGATTTAATGAATACTTATAATTCTTACCAGGAAAATAATATTTTTATCAAAACATCTGGAAGAAAGCTGCCCTGGCAATGCTCGTTTATTATGAACAGGCGCTGGGCAGTATCTGGATCTAGAATTCACCTTGTGCTTAAATCAATTCTGTAATTGATTAGAAAAGGACCTATTGTAACCCGTAAAAGCACAGTTTCTTATGACGAGTAGTCGCCAATTAGCAGCCATTCTGTTTGCAGATATAGCTGGTTATACAGCCCTTATGCAAAAGGATGAGCAATTAGCCTTATTAAAGCTTCAACATTTTCGCGAGGATTTAGAAAATTTTGTACCGCAATTTGGTGGCGAAATCATCCAATTTTACGGAGATGGTTGCCTCATGATTTTTAATAGTGTGGTTCATGCCATTAATTGTTCTATCCATTTGCAAAAATCATTAAAAAATGTGCCTGCTGTACCTGTCAGGATTGGTGCTCACCAGGGAGATGTTATTCTTGAAGGAGGGAATGTATTTGGAAATAGTGTCAACATTGCTGCTCGAATTGAATCTATGAGTATACCTGGCGCCATATTATTATCAGAAAAAGTTTATTCCGAACTTCAAAACCAGCCCGATATGAACCTGGTTTCTCTTGGGCATTTTGAATTTAAAAATGTAGAGAAACCAGTAGAAGTATTTGCAGTAGCACAAGAGGGATTTCCAGTACCCAAAAAAAATGAGATTAAAGGGAAATTCAAGAAGCAGAGTCAGGAAAAGTCCATTGCAGTTCTGCCATTTGAAAATCGAAGTTCGGATCCCGAGCAGGAATATTTCAGTGATGGGATTGCTGAAGAAATTATATATAACCTCTCTCAATTGGAGAACCTTAAGGTGGCAAGTCGTTCCTCTTCATTCGCATTTAAAGGTTCATCTGAAGGTATCTTAAAAATAGCACAACATTTAAAAGTCGAGAATATTTTAGAAGGGAGTGTTCGAAAGTCAGGCAATAAAGTTCGGATTAGCGTTCAATTAGTAGACCCAATCAATGGATTCCAAATCTGGACAGAAAGATTTAATCGAGAGCTGGAGGACTTATTTGCTATCCAGGAAGAGATAGCTGAAAAAGTCGTTCATAAATTAGAGCTTACTTTATTGGGCAAGGAAAAAAGACAGCCTTTTATTGAGAGGAAAACTGAAAATGTAAAAGCCTACCAATTATACCTACAAGGAAGAAACTATCTCGATCAAAGAATTAATATAGATGCAGCTCTCTCTTGTTTTGACCATGCTACTTCACTTGACCCTAAATTTGCAGCAGCCTATACCAGTATTGCCTATGCTAATTTTTATAAAGTAACTTTTAGTAATTATCCGCCTAAACAAGGGTTTCCTAAAGCACAGTTGGCCATAAAAAAAGCACTGAGTTTGGATGGAAGTATTGCCGAAGCACATACGATGCAGGCTTTAGTCGATTTTTATTATAATTATAATTGGGAAAAAGCGCGTCAAGAATATGAAAAAGCGGTTTTGCTCCAGCCTGGTTTGTCAGATACCTATCGGGTGAAGGCTTATTTTCATAGTATGTTATTAGAATATGAAGAGGCCATTAAATGTGCAGAAAAGGCCTATGAGTTAGAACCTTTAAGTGTGAATAATTGCTTCAGTTTAGGAGATATGTTTTATCGTTCAGGTAGGTTTGAGGAGGCCATTAAGATTCTCAGTGGCCTGGTCCAAAAATATCCTGATAATACAATAGCAAGGGATTTACTAGGTTATTCTTATTTTTTGAATGGAAGTATCGAGGTTGCCAAAAACATACTGCTCCCACATGTTAACTTGTCACAATCTGCGCATATTTATATCATTGGTCGATATCGTTTTGCTTTGCAACAAGGAGACAAAAAACTGGCAATGGACTATCTTGAGCACTTACAAATCATTAGTAAGTCTATATGGGTTAATCCTACCATAATTTCATTTATGCACTACCAATTGGAAGACATTAAAAAAGCAGAGCATTATTTTAAAAAGGCAATAGAAGACAAAGATCCAGGCATCATATATTGCAATATAGATCCCATTTGGGGTAATTATAAGCTACTCCCCTTTGTTCAAAATAAGCTCAAAGAAATGAATTTAATTAAATAATTTCTCGTTCTAATTTAAGGCTGCCACAGAGTTAAATCTTCGTCACCAATGCCCAATCACTCAATTTTCTAAAGGTTCGTCCATATTCCATGATATTAAAACCTGCATTTTTAATTATTGACCGAAAATCTTCTGAAGAATGTGTCCAATAGGTTCCATTGGCCTGCAATTTGCTAATCTCTCGATTTTGTTTGCTTACTTCTGCCCCTTCCTTCATTACTTTAAACGTTTTAATGAGGCCATGTTGACGTATCATTTTAATGGCGATGGCCATTTGCCAATCTAAAACATTTACTGCTTTTCCAGGGTCAACGAAAATACCATATCCTCCAGGGCTCATCCATTCATGAATGTTTGAAAGGATAACCTCAGGATTGCTTTGGGTATATAAAAAATGGATACATAAACAGGCTTTCAGTGTGCCGGCTTCTAAGCTTATACTTTCAGCATCACTCTGAATGATCTTTAAATTATTTAGGTTATGTTTTACTTTTTTATCTTTTGCCACTTCATTCATTCCTTCATCTCTATCGATATGGATAATTTGTGCCTGGGGAAATTTTTTAGCCAAATCAATAGAGTAATTTCCAGTTCCTGCTCCCATATCCAGAATAACATCACCTGCTTCAATTTTCCAGGTATCTGTAAAGCCAATAACTTCTTGATGGAGTGCCTGGTAAAATGGATTGTAGGACATCAGCATATCGTATTTTTGAGCATACTTTGTCCAATCTACTGTTCTATCTAGATCCTTCATTAGCCCTCATTTTACTGCTTAAAAATGAATAACGTTCTCTTTCCTCAGCCGTACAGGCAGGCATTCCTCTTTGTGTCACCTTTTCTCTACTTTCTGACTGCTGGGTGCTTAACAGCACAAAGGGTACATCCACCCAGTCATATCTCCAAACATTAGAGATTTTTTTAAAGCCAAGCATTCGCTCATAAAAGGGCACATGGTTTTCTCTAACAGAGGTAATAATGTGATCACAATCTTCAAAATAGGAGCTGAGATCCTGGATTCTAAAAAGAAGTAGTTGGGCAAACAAGGACTGGCGGCCTTTAAAGTGGGGAGCTATAGCATACCTACTGGATTCCAGGATATTATTCTTAAGACCAATATTGCGTTCCAATTCTTCTTTAAAGGGTACAATACTTTCCGTTAATTCCCAATCATATTTGGAAGACCAAATAGAGCTTCTGACGGTAGCAACCGGGCGGCCATCATACCAAATTAAATGAGTCCGAGAATTTGGGAGCGCATCAAAATGATCAAACAGCATCTTTTCCGCATTAGGCTTGATCATTTTGACAGAGGAATATGAAAGATAGCGGAGTTGGTAAGCAATTTTTTTGCTTTCTGGACCACAGCATAACTGAGCTATATATCCATTGACTTCAAAGAGGATTTCCTCCTTAATCAATCGTGATTGAATAGAATTCATAGGGTACATTTAGGTGTTGGTAATACTAATTTGCAAAAGATTTATCCCTAATTTTCAGATTTTGTTAGCATAAACATTCGACTTTTTAAAATATCTTATGCCCCTAAGCTGAAAAAATCAAATAAAAAGAGAATGCTGGAACAACAAATTTCTATAAGAGAAGGAAACTCTCTGATTAACTATCTTCATCAGGGAGAAGGTAAAGTAAATCTTCTTTTCCTTCACGGATGGTGCATTAATAGCAGCTACTGGAAAAATCAGATCCATTATTTTTCAAATAACTATTCAGTGTATGCTCTTGATTTAGCTGGTTTTGGAAAATCGACCAGTAAAAGAAACAATTGGTCTATTGAAGAATATGCAAAGGACGTCAAGGGTTTCATCCAGACTCTTGGCTTAAAAAATGTTTTCCTGGTAGGGCATTCCATGTCTGGCCTGATCATGCTACAAACCGTTCTTAACGACCCTACAAATATCATCGGTATTGCAGGAGTTGAAAATTTCCAATTTGTTGATGTTACTTTTCCTCCCGAACAAATTGAAGCCATGATGGCTGAATTTGACTTAATTAAAGAAGATTTTAGAAAAAATGCCCCTCTTTATGCGGATAAATTGTTGTTTCAACCTTCTACATCCGAGGCAGTACGAGCACAGGTAAAAGCAGATTTTGCCAATGCAGATCCAGAAATTGGGTATATGTCTATTATGGATTATCTCCAAACCAGTCAATTAACTCCAACTAAACTGGAAAACGCTCCCTTTAAATTAAATCTTTTGAATAGTGAGGCCATTCCTACTAATGTTGATGGATTAGAAAATCATTGTAAAAATAGCTTTGAAGTATTATCAGTTGGGCATACCGGTCATTATCCAATGATAGAAAACCCAGATGTGTTTAATGAAGTATTGGAAGGCCTTTTGAAGGGTAATTTGGATATAACATAAAAAATATTGCGGCTGTAGCCGCAATATTTTTTATGTTATATCCAATTAGATATGGTAAGTATCACTCCTTTTTGAAACTCAAAAAATTCCTTTTCGGTATACCAACACCAAATTCCTGATAAAGCCAAATAAATAAGAAGGTGACTTACCAGAAAAGCTAGGATTATGGTAAAAAAGACATATAACCACCCAGGCCAGCTTACAGGATTGGTGTATGAAAAAAATTCACTCCCCCCATCTCCTTCAACAGGTCTGTTGTATCGCCTCATTACACGATGCAAATGTCCCTCAAACCAAAGTGCATTAAAACAGGGTAAGGAGAATATTGGAAATTGTTTTCCTCTCATGTCTCGATCAATGTCTTTCCATCTCAATTTTACATTTCTTGCAATTCCAATTTTTATTCTACCCAGATTTCGGGTTGACATGCCTAAATAGATAAACCGGTATCCGAATAAGGAATACAATATCTGTTTCATTTTTTATCAGTATCATTTTGTTTACAGATATTAAAAATACATTTTGTTTTTTATATTTTGAAACTTTTTGTGTTTTAAGTTCTTCAACTTAAGTGTTCATTGCGCATACCGAAAATCGATTTAAAAAGCCCTATAGGATTATGGAGCGTTAAAAAGATTAAAATTGAAGTATCCTCTTAAAGCGGCAAGAAGTAGATTGTTTTTGTTTGTGAAAACAATTTACTTCCATTTTACTTCTAAATAATTCTATTTGTTTCCTGAATTCGAAATTTGGGATGAGTTACCTTTATCTGTATTAATTTTTACTCAAAAAGAAGATCATTTGTTGGCAGTTTCAATCTCGAAAAAAAAGCTTTGGGAGAATAGCCGGTAATTTTCCTACAATCTTTAATAAAATGAGGCTGGTCATAATAGCCAAAAGCTAAGGCATCCATTAGATATGAATTTTCATTTTGGAGAATATGTGAAGTTGCACTTTCAAATCGAAGAACATTTATCAAATTCTTGGGAGAGAGGTTAAAATATTTTTGGGTAATCCGCTCGAGGGTTTTAGTAGACATATTTAGTCTTTTGGCAACTTCTTTAACTTTAAAAATGCTTTCCAAATCCTTTTCTAATTGATCCAATATGGAAGAAATATCCTTCTGTTCTGATCCGGAAAATGCTCCGTCTAAAATATCATCTAAATGATCTCCATACATCCGATCAGGCTTAAAATCTTCAGTCAATTGCCTCATGGATTTTAGACGTTGTTCGCCGAAGAGTTTAAGGATAGAGATATCCTTCCAACCTTTAAGCAAACCAGTGAAAGAGCTTAGGCTTACAATCTTTAGATTTAATTTGATATTCAAACAAATCAGATAATCAGGAATTCTATAATAAGAGACCTGATTAGTAGCAGGGAAAATGCCTCCTACCCCACAGGAAACATAAGTTCCCAATTGACTATCCCATCGCTCCAAGTGTCCTTGTAATACCAAATACAATTCAATTTTGCCATTTGGAATCGCCATAAAACTAGGAATCTCTTCTAATCTATACAGTTGGTAACGATCAATATACCTCTGCAAAATGGGCATTTTGGGTTTTTCTTCCTTTAGGATCAAGCTGTCTCGTTTTTACAATTATTCAATAAAAATATCCCATATGTTTGTCCCAAAATAAGAAAATGATTATGAATAAAATCATAGCATTATGCCTGATAGTCCTGAGTGTATCATATACTGTAAATGCTCAGGAACACCCATTTCACTTAACGAGTGAGGGGCATATTCTAATCCAGGTAACATTAAATGGAGAACACAAAGTTAATTTCCTCTTAGATACCGGAGCTGGAGCCATTGTGTTTTCAAGTAAAACCTTCGAAAAGATAAAAAATAAGGCTACCGAGGAAGGTTATTTTACAGGATTTCGGCATGATGGGGATCGTGTCGATGGTGTCCTGTATAAAGGTCAATCTATTGCTATGGGAGACTATAAAAAGGAAGATTTCCTTTTTGGGATCTATCCTCCTTTGGATGACTATGGGATAGATGGCTTGATCTCTTTAAAATTTTTTGAAAACCAAGCTTTTTCTATAGATTTTAAGAATCAAAAAATCAAATTTTTATCTCCAAAACAGGTTAATGAACTAGCCAAAGATCATAGTACCCTGCCTCTTACCTTGGATCGCAAAGGAGAAGTTTCACTGGATATAAGTATTCCTATATGCTTAGAAGGAAACCAAAGAGTAGATGCCCAGTTTGATACCGGAAGCGGTTATGGATCCGTAATCCTGCACCCCTATTTTATGAATAAATTGAAACTGGATCCCGAGGAAGCAAAAACTTCAACTTACAAAACCCCAATATCTGGCAAGGAATTGAAAGATTCCATCTTTACTTTAGATTGGGTAGGCCTTTGTAGTGATCAGGGAAGGCTAAAGATGGAAGATTGGTCGGTTGTTTTCCGAGAAGATATGATTCATGAAGCACTGATTGGTAGTGAATTGTTTAAAAACGCTCGTGTCACTATTGATTTAGCTTCAAAAAGGATGGTTGTTGAGCCACAATAGATTTTGTGTTAAATCAAGACAAAATCATAAGTCTTACCTACTTCTGATTTTTGTAAATCATACAGTTAAAACCAATTTAATACTCTATTTTGTAGAAAAAAACATAAATAACGATCTAAGTCAACAAAATAGTTCACTTATTAATCAAAAAAAGAGAAGGCAGCCAATCTTTTAATATCGACATTTGTAAATGATTATGGTATCAAAATAATCTTTACAAACAAAATTGATATGAAAAAAAGTGCACACGCAGATCCATTCGAAAAAGCTCGACTAGATAAAGGCTTTGGTGAAATGAATGATCAGGATGATCCGGTAGTAATGCTCCTACGCCATAAAGATGTACGAAAATGTGCGCATAATTGGAAAACCTTTCAATCCGGAGCAGCCCCAGGTCGAATAGTCATACCTTCGGAGGTTCCTATCCGGGACACCCGTCAAATTCCTTTTGAACTCGATCCTCCATTGCATGGTGAATATAGAGCCTTAATGGAAGCCTGGTTCAAAAGACCTATTGAGAAGAATTACCAGGAAAAACTAGCCGATCAAATTAATGCTAGCATAGATCAAGCATTAGAGATGGGGTCATTAGAATTAATCAAAGAATTTTCTCTGCCCCTTCAATCTCGTGCCCTGACCCTTTTACTTAACACTCCCTATTCAGAATCCGATACCTGGATTTCCTGGGGTACCCACGTATTCCGAAGTGAAGACGATCCTCTTGACAGCTCAAAAGCAAATATTCTTTATGATTACATTGATGAGCAAATAGAAAAAGCGAGCCAGAACCCTGGCGAAGATCTTTACTCTGTTTTATTGGCTTCCGAGGCTCAGGGTCGAAAATTAAGCAAGGAAGAAGTTAAAGGGGTTATGATTCTAACATTTGCCGGTGGAAGAGATACCGTTATCAATGCGATTACTAATACCATTGCTTATTTTGCCGATCATCCTCAATCTTTAGCACGCTTGAGAGAAGAACCCGAAATTATTGGTAAAGCCGTAGAAGAATTTATCCGGTATTTTTCTCCATTAACCCATATGGGCAGGGTGGCCACTGAGGATACTCAGGTATGCGAACATGCTGTAAAATCGGATAGTCGAATTTCTCTTTGCTGGGCTTCTGCCAATCGAGATGCTTCTGTCTTTGAAAATCCTAATGAAATAATTTTAGATCGAAAAATCAATCCACATGTGGGATTCGGATTCAGTCACCATAAATGTTTGGGCGCCACCCATGCACGCGAAATCCTAAAGATTTTAATTGCGACACTAGCCGAAAAGGTACAGTCCATAGAAATTGAAGACTATCAAGAAAATATTGAACATTGGGGGGAATTTCAACGCAAGGTTGGATATGATAGCATTCGTGTAAAATTTCAGGGGAGATAATAATTAATTCAAGTTGTAAGACAATTTGAGTGTAGAAAGTAAAAAATAGAAATAATGATATGCCAGACCGTAACCTGGTGTATAAAAAGGATTTAAGAAAAAAATTTACTTATGACAAAGATTACATTTATTACCAGTGATAATGAATCCATCACTGTTGAGGGCCACTCCGGATCAGTCATGCAATTAGCTGTTCAGCATGGAATAAAAGGGATTGATGGAGATTGTGGCGGTGTTTGTTCCTGCGCAACTTGCCACGTGCATGTAGCTGAGGATTACTTTGAAAAAACGGGCCAGGCTGGAGATATTGAAAAAGATATGCTCGAATTTGAAGATAATGTAAGTGAGTTTAGTCGTCTATCCTGTCAGCTTGAGATTAATGATTCATTAGATGGTCTGGTTTTGACGGTAGCTAAATAAATGGATATCATGTCTGAAAGCCAAACAATCAATCAAGTCTGTATTATCATTGGAGCGAGTCATGCCGGTGTAAATTGTGCTTTTGCGCTACGCAAAGAAGGGTGGGAAGGCCAAATTTTAGTCTATGATGCCGATCCGCAACTCCCCTACCATCGCCCTCCTCTATCCAAAGGCTACCTTGTAAGCAACGAAGGTTTTGAAAGGAACCTATTGATGCCCCCTGAAGCATACGATCGTCAGAGAATTATTTTGAAGCTTGGAACAAGAGTCAAATCCATAAACCGGACTATAAAGAGCATTACATTGGAAGATCATAGCATTCAGAAATATGATAAACTAATTTTAGCCACTGGTGCCCGGCCTTTTATTCCTGCAATACCAGGAATTGATCAGGCCAACAATCTTTTTCCAATGCGAACGGCCCAAGATGCTTTAGATATTCGCAATACTTTTGAACGAATTAAGACAAAGCGAGTCCTTGTCATAGGAGGCGGTTATATTGGCTTGGAAACAGCAGCTTCTTTAAGAAAGTTGGGTGCTGAGGTAACATTACTTGAGCGGGAAAATCGACTCCTGGCACGGGTAACTGCACCTGAAATGTCTGAATATTTCCGTCAATTACATACTGAGAAGGGAGTTCAGATTTTTACCAATAAAAATGTTACTGCCATTCAATCCAAAGGAGAATACAACAAAGTGATTTGTGACGATCAATCAATCTTCAAAGCAGATATGATCGTTATTGGAGTGGGAATTCGGGTAAACAAAGCATTAGCAGAAGAGGCTGGACTTACTGTTGAAAATGGGATTAAAGTAGATGCTAGTGCGCGAACCAGTGATCAGGATATTTTTGCCATAGGGGATTGCACCTACCACTTTAATCCTCATTACAACTGTTTTTTACGTCTTGAATCCGTACAAAATGCAGTAGATCAGGCCAAGGTAGCAGCAGCAGCAATTAGCGGCAAAAATCCCGTTTATAATACCATTCCTTGGTTTTGGTCTGACCAATATGATGTAAAGTTGCAAATGGTGGGATTATCTAATGGTTATAATCAGACTATTATAAGAAAAGAAGAAGGGGAAGGAAACCGATTTTCTGTATGGTATTTTAAGGATCATACCTTATTGGCAGTTGATGCTATCAATAATCCTAAAGCCTATGTTTTGGGTACAAAATTTATTAAAAACCAACAAAAAATAGACAAATCTAAATTGGTCGACTCCTCAGTAGCTTTCAAACCACAAAATCTATTGGTGCTGCAAGGATAAATGGGAACCGTTAAGCAAATCAAGGTCCAACTAATAACTCAGTTTCAAAACCATTTTTTAGAATATTGCTTGCTGTTCCACTATTTTATAATTGGATTTTTACTCCCCTTGTCACTATTCTGGAAAGAAGGGGGAAAATATGCATTAGGACTAGCATATGCTTTTCGATATTTTGAAGGGGAGATCCCTTTAAATTTATTAAACTGCTTATGAAAAAAAGTAAGGGATTCATAACCACAAGAAAAGCCTATCCGAGATACCGACCAATCCGTATCTACCAGCATTCGACTGGCCATATTAACTCTGTATTCATTTAGAAAGGTAAAAAAAGGACGCCCCATCATTTTGCTAAAAAAACGAGAGAAAGATTGTTCAGACATGTTTATTAAATCTGCTAGTTCTTTGAGGTAAATTTTCCGTTGAAAATGAGCTTCCACAAAATCGTGTATCCTAGCGATCCTACTGCTATACTCTGAAGGAAGATCATCCATAAAATTATTTTCAGAGAGGGGATGATAGGTACAGGTAGATAACTGTGTTAAGATGGTCAACAATTCAACATATAAAACAGGGCCATCATAGGAGGGAAGACGTTTCACCTTAGGAACAAGAGCGCTTACACTCTCACTGGAAAAAAGAATACCTCGTGAGGCGATCTTTAGCATCTCAAACATAGGTTCTAGTTCGGGTACTTTAGCAAAAACACCTTTATTCCATTGCACAACAATTGACTTGGCCTGCCCATTCTGCAAAGTGTTGTTTTTCCAACAATGCGGCAAATTAGAACGCAGCAGTACAAGTTCTCCGGCTTCATAAGGTCCTACAAAATCGCCAATAAATTTGGTCCCACTACTTTCATCAATATAAGTCAATTCATGCTGGGGATGGAAATGCCAGGGAGCATCAAAATCTTTATTAGCATAATGAAAAGCTAAGATAGACTTTGAATCACGTAAGTCAATTTGTTCTAGAATCGGCTTCATACATCATCTATTTTACCCTAAAAAACAAGACAAGGATGATTTTTCAAACAAAATAGTTAACTAATTTGATAAAATAGGCATATAGAATGATAAAAGAATCGAAGATATTTGTAAGGTTATATTGATTCAATATCTCCACTTTATTGACCAAAAAACAAGCATATGTCCATATTATCAAAAAGTGCTATAGCCAAAGGAGATGGTTCTTTTGTCATTGAAGAAGTCAGTGTTTCAGATCCTAAAGAAGACGAAGTTTTAGTTCAGATCAAAGCTGCTGGATTATGTCATACCGATTATGATTCTCTTTCCTGGGGGCGGCCTATTATTATGGGCCATGAAGGAGCAGGAATAGTCAGTAAAGTGGGAAGCAAGGTAAAAAAATTTGCCAAAGGAGATGCTGTAATTCTCAATTGGGCAACGCCCTGTATGGTATGCTTTCAATGTCAAGAAGGTAACCAACATATTTGCGAAAGTAATTCCCCAGTTGTAGCTGGTGAAAATCGACTGCCATCGGGCCATGCTCACTTTGAAGGAACCAAATGGAATGATCAGCCCATCGAACGATCATTTAACCTGGGAACCATAAGCGAATACGCTTTGGTAAAATCTTCTGCTTTGGTAAAAATCAATGATGAAAGACCTAATTTTTCGGCAGCAAGCATTGTAGGTTGTGGTGTTATGACGGGCTATGGTTCTGTAGTTAATGCTGCAAAGGTAGAAGCGGGAAGCTCGGTAGTGGTCTTAGGTTGCGGAGGTGTTGGTTTAAATGTAATTCAGGCAGCCCGCATTTCAGGGGCAGCAAGGATCATTGCCATCGATATCAATCCCAACAAACTTAAATTGGCGAAACAGTTTGGAGCCACAGAAGGAATTCTGGCCGACAAAGCCGATAAAGGCCTCCTTAATGCCGCCGAGGAAGTAAAACAACGATGTGGAGGGCGGGGTGCTGATTATGCTTTTGAGTGTACAGCCATTCCTGCTTTGGGAGCAGCTCCTCTGGCAATGGTCAGGAATGCCGGCACTGCCGTCCAGGTTAGCGGAATTGAAGAAGACCTTACCATCGACATGCGCTTGTTTGAATGGGATAAAATATACATCAATCCATTGTATGGAAAATGTCGTCCGCAGATTGATTTTCCCAAATTAATGAGCTTATACAAAAAAGGAGAGCTTTTATTAGATGAAATGATTACCCAAGAATATAGGCTCGAGGAATTACAAACTGGCTTTGAGGATATGTTACAGGGTAAAAATGCCAAAGGAGTTGTGGTGTTTGGTTGATGGTTATCCGTTGTTCGTTGTTCGTTAATAGGTAAGCGAGAGTATAAAAATATTTAAAGGTCGATGAATCAAAGTAGTTTTAGGACTATAGAGCTTTCAGATCCTCATTATGAAATGGGAGGTATTAGATTTTTAACGGTAAAAACACCAAGCTTAAAAGGCCGGGGTGACATTTGCTTGTTTATTCCTAAAATAGATGAGGGGCAGACTAACCTCCCAATTTATATTTTACTTCATGGTGTATATGGCAGTGCCTGGTGTTGGGCATATAAAGGAGGAGCTCACCACACTGCACAACGATTAATGGCTCGAGGAGTCATTCAACCAGCTATCCTTGCGATGCCCTCAGATGGACTTTGGGGAGACGGTTCTGCTTATTTTTCTCATCACCAAAAAAAATTTGACAGTTGGATAGTGGAGGATGTTCCAAAAGCTATTATTGAAAATATTCCTGAGGCAGGCCCAAAATCAGCTCTATGTATAGGTGGGTTATCGATGGGAGGTTATGGTGCTTTAATGTTAGGGGCCCGATTCCCAGAAAAATTCAGAGCCATTTCAGGGCACAGTTCTATTACTCAATTGGAACAAATGCGCCTTTTTGTGGAAGAGCCGCTTGAAGAATATCAAAATGAATGTGATCTCCCTAATGTAATTGAAGCCATAATAGAAAATAAAAATCTACTCCCTGCCCTACGATTTGATTGTGGCGTTTCGGATCTACTGATTGAACCCAACAGGCTGCTAAATCAACAATTAATTTCTTCAAACATACCTCATCAATATCAGGAATTTGAAGGAGGGCATGAATGGTCATATTGGCAGAAGCATGTGGAAAAGACCTTTCGATTTTTTGATGCTAATATTTATTATAGACATTTATCTGCGTAAAAATGATTTTTACGCAGATAAATGTCTATAAATTTAAAACGAAACGCGTAAGCCCACAGAAAAATCAGCAAGATCACTGGCCAGTCCTCTGTCACCTGCTTCAAAGCCTTTATAATATCTCAGAGCTGCCTGAATGGAAAGTGGCTCTGAAATTTTGTAAACAGGGGAAATAATCCCACCCACCTGAGGACTCACATTGGTAAACTCATCACCACGACTTCCATTGAAGCTAGTAATATAACGAACAATAGTAGCTCCTCCACTTAATAATAGACCAATTGAAAGCTTTTCATTAACATCCAAGCGGTAACCCAATGAGCCGTGATAAGCTTCACCACCATCTTGATTATCATCATCACTAAAAGTGTTCTTCAGAGCCTTTGTAAATTGAAGCCGTCCAATAATGGGTCCATATTCTAAGTCTCCAAATGCTCCTAATACTATTCCTGAGTTTTTGTCATTTCCCATGGTAACAAGAGGGGCATAACCAGCGGTAGCTCCCAAGGAGAGTCGAAATCGATTTTCCTCCTGGGCATTCAAACTCTCTATTGATAAGAAAAATAAAGCCATTAATAATAGTGCTAAATGAGAAGTAACATAAGTTCTGAAATTAATTTTTGAGTGTGTCATGATATACAATTTTTAAATTTTGAATCAATGTTTTTGTGATGATTCAAAAATGCATACCTCTGCTTTTTTTTCTTTATCCTTATGTTGTAGATCCGTGAACTTATGTTGAATACTATGATTATATTAGGAGATTTAGTGCCAGTAGGTAATTAAAAGATGTTCATCAACCCAATAGATATGAAATTTTCATGATCTGCATTAATTGTAAAAACGAACACAGTGAAAAATTTTGCCCCAATTGCGGTCAAAAATCTGAGGTACAAAAAATCACCTTTAGATCTATTTTAAATGATGCCTTTTCCACCGTTACCAATATGGATAAAGGGCTGTTATTCAATGTGAAGAGTTTACTATTAAATCCCGAAGAAATTGTCAATGATTATATACTTGGAAAAAGAAAACACATTTTTAATCCTATTTCATTTTTGATAATCACCATCAGCATTTATTTGATTGTAGACTCCCTAATTGTAGTTCCCGGACAAAAGCAAGAAATAGATTCTCAGATTTATTCTGTTGGGTATGAGGCAGGGAAATTTATCAAAAACAACTTTAAATACTTTTGGATCCTTTCCATAATCTGGCTAAGCTTTTCAACAAGAATAATATTTAGACAATATAATTATGCAGAACATCTAGCTGTTAATTCTTTTGTGATCGGTCAGGCTACTTTGGCTGGACTAATAGGGTTTGTACTTTTTAGACAACCCTTATTATTCAATCCCATTATTTATATTTTTATAACATGGATGATTTATAAAATACATAAAGCTCAGGGTAAAAAATTAGATGTCTTTTTCCAGTCAGTGGCTGCCACCCTCCTTTTTTTCATTCAATTGTTATTAATCACTGTTTTTATTGGAATTATTGGAAATTATAATTGGTAAGTACTGTGACAAAATAAAATTTATATTTAATACTAATTCTGCCACCGGACGGCGGCAGAATTAGTATTAATTTTTTATGTACACTTACTTAAAAGTTAAATACAATATTTTTAAGCCTTTGAAGACATTGGCCTCAACTTAGCAGAAGAATAATCCCACTCTAATACCCTATAAAAATCATAAGCTTCAGGTATAGATAAATAGGCCTTGGCTTTTTCATAATCCTTAAGCGTTAAAACGTGCATATCGCTGAGGATCAGTCTGGAGAATTCTGTATTTACATCCACTAATCTTGGAGGGATTTTACCACTTTCATCCTCAATGTCTTTCATAAATATTGGGATAATTTCTGCATTTCGGGTAGTGGATACAATGCAGTTTTTTTGACCTTGTTCATATAGTTTTTTTACGCCCATGCCTAAAATGGTACAAAGTGTCAAATCATAAGCTACAGGCCTGCAACAACGTAATTCATAACCCAATTCAACGGGCCTGCTTTTTATTACAATGTCCAGTTCTTTCAATTTGCGTTGGACCAGTACATTAATGATATGAGCTTTACTTACATTTCCCAATTCTGGATGACCATGAGCATCATAAGTAAAGGTAATGCCGCAGTTTTTGATTTCTTCATCATCTAAAACGTGAAAAATCCCTTCACTAATAATCACTACCCCATGTTCAATATTATCAATCTTTCTTTTTACCATGGAGGAAATAATCAAACTCACCACCTTTGATAAGGTTATCTTGGTTTTGTTAAACATTTCCGGAATAATTATTAGAGGAAAATGGCAGCTGGCTCCAATTTCAAAGGCTAAATGCCCTGCTGAGCGGCCCATGGAGGCAATCACAAACCAATTACCGCTGGTACGCGAATCCTCATAGATGGTATTTCCAATATGAACACCTGCATCTTTGGCAGAGTTAAACCCAAAAGTAGGCATCATATCCGGAAGAGGAATATCATTATCAATGGTTTTGGGAACGTGGATGTTCTGGATTTTTACATTATTTTCTTCCAAAAACTTAGCTAGTCGGTTGCTGGTGGTAGCAGTATCATCTCCGCCAATAGTAACCAGTAGTTTAACATTATTTTCAACAAAAAAATCGGCAGAAAACTCACTGTCATTAGGTTTGTATCTACTCATTCGGAGGGTAGAGCCCCCTCTGGGAAAAATTCGATCAGCATAGTGAAAATCTATATTGACTGTTTCTGCCTTTCCGTTAAAAAGATTTTTATACCCATCATGAAGTCCTATAACCTTGTAATCGTCTTTCAAAAAAACCTTCGAGATAGTACTGATGACTGTGTTAATCCCTGGAGCTGGGCCTCCGGCACATAATAAAACAATAGATTTTTTCATGGTGTATATTTATTTTTTATCCACTCCTGGGAGTTTTACCCTGTAACAAAAATTAATTTACTTATGGTTTGCAACTATCCAATAACAAACCATAAGTAAATTAAATATTTTAATCTGTCAAAAATTGTTTTGTGCTTTAATTTTTTTCTTTGTAATCTTCACACTATACATTCCGTATTATAGTTAAAAAGCTTAAAAAATACTTGTGGAGCATCAATCTTTTTTACTATAAAACACCCTTCCCAAATTTTTCAACTTTTGCATATCTAAAATTAATTACCTAAATTCAGTATCAGTAGAATTGTCTTTGACAACCTAGGATCCTACAACCATAAACGCAAAAATGACTAACCCAACAAGTCCTAATTATGCCCCGATTGCGGGTGATGTAATAGTTCCTGCTCCATACTTAGAGCAGGGGTCTTTATTTTACAGCTTTCTTTTTGACAGCTCCTATGAAGCCCTTCAAAAGGTCTGTGACCAATGGTTCAATACTCCTTCTAATGATGATGTTCATTTTCAACCACTCCTTCCCTATGTAATGGTAAGTTATAGTAGTTATGATAGTTCTCATTCAACTATTCCTCCTTATAACCAGTATGGGAAGGTCCCTTATAAAGAATTGGTTTTTTCTTTTTTTGTAGTTCGCCTAAAAAAAGAGTTGGGTGTTTGGTTCGCTGAACACATTTATGCTTTTGTCCCTTATATTCTGGTGGATAATTGCATCCCTATGGTAGCAGGCAGAGCTGTTTTTGGGATGCCTAAGCTTTTTGGTAAAATTGAGCTGCCGGAGCATAAAGATGTGGAAAATCTGACTTTTGACTCCAGTATGTTCACCATCAAAAATTTTGGTCCCGAATCCGTAGGAGCCTGGCAATGGATTGCGAAAATAAATCAGACCCATCCAGGAAATTCGGGTGATAAGAAATTATGGAAAACAGCGGAGGAAGCCTTTTCAGATATTGGCAAATTTATTTTTGATGAAGGAAAAATTGTACTTCCAGGATTGGGCTTGCTAGTAGAAATAGAAGAATTTTTAAAAGAGGAATTACCCTTCGTGAGTCTCAAACAGTTCCGATCTGAAGAATATGAGGGCAAAGCCTGCTACCAGTGTATTTGTTCTTTCTTCGCCAAAGTAGCAAGTTTTAAGGGAGGAGGCATACTTCCAGGAGATTTTGAGTTGCAGCTCAATCACTCTGACCTTTATCCGGTAGCAGAAAGCCTCGGCCTAAAACCTGAAGGAAATATGGCACGCGCTGCATTTTGGTTGGAATGGAGTTTCAATTTTGAGCTTGGCGATATATTATGGATGCCTGGCCAGCAAAAAAAAGGTATTCTGGAGGCAATATTAAATTTTATTAATCAACTTATTAACCCAAAGAATGGCAGAAAACACCGCACCTAAAAAACTTGCCGTTTTAGGAGGGGGAACCTCCTCACTCACGGCTGTCTATGAGATTACTAATAAGCCAGACTGGCAAAAGGAATATGACATTACGGTTTATCAATTAGGTTGGCGATTGGGTGGAAAAGGAGCCAGTGGACGCAATCGCAAAACAGCCGACCGCATTGAAGAACACGGTCTTCACTTGTGGTTTGGCTTTTATGATAATGCTTTTGATATGATCCAACGGGTTTACAAAGATAATGCCCGCCCCTTAACAAAACCGCTTGCCATTTGGGAAGAAGCATTTAAACCTTATGACTTTGTTGTTCTTGAAGAAAATGTGGAAGGTAAGTATCATCACTGGCCACTAAATTTCCCAAGAAACAGTGAGCTTCCTGGACTTATACAGCCACCGCCTACCGTTTGGAAGTATATAGAAGATTTGATAACCTTTGTAGCAGAATACTCTGTTGAATTATTTGTAACCAGCCGGGCAATGAAGCCCCCTAAAACTCATAATGAAGGTTGCCTATTCCCAATCCTTGGTCTTATCGAACGAGTAACAGGCGTACGCTTAGGGCCTCCCCAAGATGGAGAACACGAATCCTACTTTCAAGGACTAGAACATTGGTGGGAAAATATTAAGGACGATCTTGAAGTGGTAGGCCTGGATATTGGAGGACGCTTAATTTATGCAGCTTTAAAACTAGTTTCTTCCAGCCATGATAACCATGGTGAAAAGCACCACAATGATCTATTTACCATTATAGAACGAATTTTGAAATGGTTATGGAAAAAAATTGAGCATAAAATTGAAGAGAATCAAACGGCCAGAAGGCTTTGGATCATGTTTGATTTTTTCCTTTCTAATACAAAAGGTATCATTACTGACGGAGTCATAACGGAAGGTTTTGATGTAATTAATGACTATGATTATCGAGAATGGTTGGCCAAACATGGTGCGTCCGAAATCACTCTTGATTCTGCAGCAGTACAAGGTGTTTATGGTCTTGTTTTTGGAGGATATCGCTTTTTTAGCTTTGAAGCCGGCACAGCTCTAAGAGGCGCTATGCGAATGTTCCTCACCTACCGCGGATCAATCTATTACCGAATGCAGGCAGGTATGGGGGATACCATATATGGTCCTATTTATGAAGTATTAAAAAAACGGGGCGTCAAATTCAAGTTTTTCCATAAGGTAAGAAATCTGGAATTATCTGAAGACAAATCCAATATTGAACAAATAGAAATTGGCAGGCAGGTCACACTCGAAGACCCTTCCAAAGAATATCATCCATTATTCGATGTTAAGGGTCTCCCTTGCTGGCCCAGTACTCCCCTTTATGAGCAAATCATCGAGTCAGAAAGAAAAGAATTAATTAAAGACAACATCAATTTAGAATCTGCCTGGACACCCTGGCAGGACCGGGAGGTATTTAAATTAAAAAAGGGGGAGGATTTTGACATGGTGATTTTGGGAATATCCATTGGGGGATTGCCTTTTATTGCTAAAGAATTAATTGACCATTCACAGGCCTGGGCGGACATGGTCAAACACGTTAAGGCGATCCAAACGCAAGCTTTTCAGCTCTGGTACAAACCAGACCTCGCCGGATTGGGTTGGCCCTATTGGATGAATGAGTTACCCCTTTCAGGTACCTATAAAGAGCCATTTGATACCTGGTCAGATATGAGTGACCTTATTATTCGTGAAAGTTGGCCTGACGATCACTTCCCTAATAATATTGCCTATGTCTGTGGCCCGGTACAACGAAGGGAATTTGTATACGATTTTTCTAATCATAAATATCCCGAAGAAGAATTGGATAAGGTGAAAAAGAGGGTAATGGATTATATGCAGCACCTAAGTAACCATCTATGGCCCAATACCTCAAAAGCTGATAGTGGTGATTTTGACTGGGACTTATTAATTGATTTAAAAAATGGAATAGGGACAGAAAGATTTTACGAACAATTTTTCCGAATCAATATAGATCCTTCCGAGCTTTATGTATTATCAGAAACGAATAGTACAAAATATCGATTAAAAACTGATGAAAGTGGCTTTGACAATCTTTTAATTACCGGTGACTGGATTTTCAACGGCTTTAATGCCGGTTGTATTGAAGCTTCCGTCATGTCAGGCAAACAAACTGCCAGGGCACTGTTGGGAGAACCATTAGAAATTCCGGGAGAAAAAGATATGATATAATGACAGAACCAAAAAAAATAGCCGTATTAGGAGGAGGAATGGCAGCCATGACTGCAGTATATGAAATTACCAGCATCCCTAATTGGCAGGAACAGTATGATATTACAGTATATCAACTGGGATGGCGCCTTGGCGGAAAGGGAGCTAGCGGGAGGCGCAGAGATGTTGCTAATCGAATAGAAGAGCACGGGGTGCATCTTTGGTTTGGCGCTTATGACAATTCATTTGGGCTGATTCAGCGAGTGTATCGGGATAATGCCCGTCCTTTCACTCATCCCATGCCGGTTTGGGAATCTGCTTTTGAACCTTGTGATTTTCTTACCCTGGAAGAAAGAGTAGGGGATGAATGGGTACACTGGCCTATGCGTTTTTTACGAAATCAACAAATGCCTGGGTATCAGAGTCAGCAAACAGGAATTTGGGATTCTCTAGGAAATCTTATCAAGACGGGACTTACCCTTTTCCAGCATCATATACCCGATCATATGAAGGTGCCGGTTCACCCCAGAAGCCATGAGCATAAAAAGGCTTTTGGAGAATTATACAATTTGTGGGACGAGGTATTACATGAAGTTGAGGCTGCAGGACTTGATATTATTGGGGCATTCATCTATGCCGCTCTTCGGTTTGTAGAACGCCATTCTGGTAAACACGATCCCTCCCATCATGGAATAATCGGTAAGCTAGCTGAACTTTTACTCAAATGGCTGTGGGAAAAATTCGAACATATAATTGAACATAACACTGATGCTCGCCGCTTGTGGATCGCCTGTGATTTGGGTGTATCTACCATCAGAGGCATCATTGCAGATAAAGTAATTTCTGAGGGTTATGATGTTATCAATGGGCAAGATTACCGGGCCTGGCTAAAAAAACACGGTGCCACTGAAATAACCTTAGATTCTGCTTTAGTACAGGCTTTATATGGTTTAGTGCTTAGTGGCTATAAAATGTATTCTTATGAAGCGGGAACGCTTTTACGCATATTGATGCGCTTTTTCGGAAACTATCGCGGTGCATTTTACTACCGAATGAAAGCAGGTATGGGGGATTGTATTTTTGCCCCTATTTATGAAGTTTTGAAAAAAAGAGGCGTTACTTTTAAATTTTTCCACAAGGTGAAAAACTTAGGCTTATCTCCTGATAAAAAACAAATTGAAGCTATTACAATCGGCCGCCAGGTAAATCTAAAAAATGGGAATTATGAGCCTCTTTTTAATGTAAAAGGACTTCCATGCTGGCCAAGCACTCCATTATTTGAGCAGATCGTGGAGGGAGAGCAGCTGAAAAGAGAAAAAATCAACCTTGAATCAGCCTGGACTTCCTGGCAAGATGTGGAAGAAATTGAATTAACCCTCGGAAAGGATTTTGATGAGGTGCTGTTGGGTATTGCCTTAGGGGCACTTCCTTATATCAGCAAAGAATTGGTAGATAGCTCCAAATCCTGGGCTAATATGCTTGGAAAGATTGTCACCACTCCTTCCCAATCGTCACAAATATGGCTTTACCCCGACGACAGTGGGATGGGATGGCCTTACTGGAGAGGTGGTCTTGCCTTTAATCCAGGAACTTATGTAGAGCCACTGGATGCCTGGTCTGATATGTCGCAATTGATCAATAGGGAATCTTGGTCAGACGAAAACTCTCCTAATGCAATCATCTACATTTTAGGTTCGATGATGAAAGTGATACTGGCCCCATTCAGTGATCATGACTTCCCAACTCGTCAAAATGAAGAACTTAGAAAACGACTGGAAAAGTATTTAAATAAAGATGCCGGATATCTCTGGCCTTTGACTCAAAAAGAAGGCAATAATGGATTCAACTGGGATTTAATAGTAGGAGATAGTCAAGATAAAATCAATAATGAAAAAGGAATTTATGTGACAGTCAACATAGATCCTACAGCCTGGTATGTGCTGGCAGAAGCAGGAACTAGTAAATATCGACTTTCTGCAGATGGCACTGATTTTAAAAATCTTATTATTACAGGAGACTGGACTCGAAATGGGATGGATGCCGGATGCATAGAATCTGCTGTCATGTCTGGCATGCAGGCTTCCCGAGCCATATGTGGAAGCCCGAAAATAATATATGGAGAAAACGACGATTAAAAATGATACCAAAAATCCCTGGATTTGCAATAAAAGATGAAATATTTGGAACTACCAGGGCAATCTATTATCGGGGGATAGAGGAAGGTAGCGACCAACAATTGATGCTTAAATCTCTTCGTGCAAACTTCTCAAACGCTATAGAGGTGGGCCGTTTGCGTAATGAGTTTGAGTTAGCCTCAAAATTAGACCACCCTGGAATAAACAAGTATCTGAATTTTAAGCATATTGGCAATCATTACTTTATTGAGATGGCCTACTTTCAAGGCATCCCACTTCGTAATTTTCTAAAGAGCAGGCCACTCCAAATAAATGAAATTTTAGATCTCGCCATCCAATGGGTAGATATCATTAGCCAAATTCATCAAAATGGACTAATTCACAAAAATGTCCATCCTGATACGCTATTAATCAATCCTTCAAATAATAAGATTCAACTCTTTGATTTTTCTCTTACTTCTTCTTTAAAACATGAGCGACAGCTTAGGATATTGCCTCAGGTACTTGAGGGCCAACTTACCCATATTTCTCCTGAGCAAACAGGAAGGATGAATAGAGATTTAGATTATCGTACAGATTATTATTCTCTGGGCATAAGCCTTTATGAATTATTTCTGGGTCGCCCACCCTTTATTTATAATGACCCTCTGGAACAAGTTCACGCTCATATTGCCCGGGAGCCAGAACCTCTATCATCAATAATTCCGACCATACCTGAAGTCATTTCGGATATTATTCTAAAACTGCTGGCAAAAATTCCTGAAGAGCGATATCAAAGTATTCATGGCTTAAAATCCGACCTTCAAAGGTGCGCTGAGCTGTTGAGAAAAAATGAAAAGCTAGTTCCTTTTACCCTCGCTAGTCAGGATTTTTCTGACCAATTTCAGATTCCAGCAAAGCTTTATGGAAGAGAAGAAGAGGTCAAAAAACTGATCGACACTTTTTTTGAGATGGCCTCAAAGGGAAATAGAGAATGTATTTGGGTTACAGGGGAAGCTGGTATAGGAAAAACGGTTTATGTTAAAGAGGTTCTAAAAAAAATAAGTTACGCCAAAGGTAATTTTATAAGCGGTAAATTTGATTTGCTTGGTCGTACTACCCTTTTTGGCGGTTTCATACAAGCCTTTAGTAACCTTATGGAGCAAATTGTGGCGGGATCTCCAGAGGAATTGAACTATTGGAATAGAGTCATTTCCAAAGCCCTTGGCCAGAATGGTAAAATCCTTACCGATCTTATTCCTGGTCTGGAATGGATTATTGGTAAACAAATGGAACCAACCCATCTTCAGGGGGAGGAAGCAACACGGCGTTTTGAGCGGCTCTTTCTTTCTTTTCTCAAGGCTGTGGCAAACAAGCAACACCCTTTAGTTCTTTTTTTGGATGATCTTCAATGGGCAGATAGCGGGTCCTTACAATTGATGGAACTGATACTTTTAGAGCCTGATTTACGGCACCTGCTTTTAATAGGCTCTTATCGCCCCAATGAAGTTGGTGAACTTCATCCTCTAAATTGGGTTCGCCAAAAAATTGAAAGCAAGACGCAATCTCAAGAAATTGTCCTCAAACCTTTGGCTGAACATCACCTCAATAAGATCGTTGCCAATACCCTTTCAGTGGAAGAAACAGAGGTAAAAGATCTGGCGAAAATGGTTTTTTTGAAAACCAGAGGTAATCCTTTTTTCATTAACCAATTTTTGTTGTCTCTTCACGAAGAAAAACTTATTCATTTCAATAATAAACAAAGACAATGGGAATGGGGTTTAAAGGAAATTCAGAAAAAAGATATAACCGATAATGTAGTAGATCTTCTTATTGAGAAGATTAACCGGCTCCCTCAGGCAAGTCAAAATTTGCTACAAATAGCTGCATGTATAGGAAGTACATTTAAAATAGACACTCTATATCATTTAGCAGGAAAAGAACAACTTGTCCATCTTTGGGAGGCTTTGATAGAAGGTTTGATAATGCCTCTGGATGAAAATTACAGAATGATTTTGGCCCTGGAGGAAGAAGTATTAGACCAGTTAGATTCGGAAGAAAATCACTCTATTGCTGTTTTTCAATTTTTACATGACCGGGTTCAACAGGCCGCATATTCTATGTTACCTGTTTTGGAAAAAGAAGCGGTCCACCTTAAAATTGGTCGAATGCTTCTGCAACAGGGAAGTGAAATTTATGAAATATGTAATCACCTTAATATTGCCAAAGAGCTTATTGAAGATGAATCTGAAAAAAATCAACTTGCCAGCCTAAACTGGGAAGCAGCTGTAAAAGCTAAATCTGCTAATGCCTATGAAATGGCCCTTCAATATCTGGCCGCCGGGATAGAATTGCTTCCACAAAATCACTGGGTCAACAATTACTCTCTGAGTATCCGTCTATTCACTGAGAAAGCAGTATGCCTGTATTTACAAGGTAAAACAAAAGAGGCGGATCAACTGATGCAAATGCTTTCTAAAAAAGCCAATTCTAAGTTGGAGAAATTAGAAATCTATCAGGTTCACGTTAACTTATTAACTCAGGCAGAAAATCATGCCGAGGTGTTTAAAATTGGCCGCTTAGCACTTCGCTTATTTAACATTCGTTTGCCTGAAAAAAAACAAAACCTACAACTCAGTATTTTTAAGGAGCTCATGATCGCTCAAATCAGATTAATAGGTCGAAAACCAGAAAATCTCATTGATCATAAATTTATTCGCGATCAGGAAAAAATAAAGCTGATGGAATTTGTGATTGGCATGATTCCCTCTGCTTTTCAATCAAACCAGGATGTTTTTGCCTTCCTCATTTTAAAAATCCTCAACATTACCCTGAAGTTTGGGAATAATGAAGCTTCTCCCCTATCTTATGTGGGTTATGGTATTATTCTTAATTCAGCCTTTGGCAATTACGCCACTGCTTTAAAGTTCGGTGACCTTTCATTAGAATTAAATGAACGTCTGGGCTTACCCATTCCCACAGGCAGGTTGTTGTACCCTTATCATAATTTTATCGAACACCCTGTAAAAGAAATCCGCTCCAAACATAATACTTGGAAAGATTTATTCCAGTTGTCATCAGAACAAGGAGATCCGCACTTTGCTGGTTATGCTTTAGTTACTGAAATATGGAATGGAAGTGCTTTGGGCCTTAATCTGGAAAGGCTGTTTAATTTGGGTAATACTTCCTTAGAGTTTCTAAACGCCAATAATAATTTTAACTCCACTGATATGTTGCTGGCCCGCTTCCAGGCCTTGCTCGTCCTTATGGAAAAACCCATGCAGTCGTGGCGTTTAGACGAAGAACCGATTGAGCTTTGGCAAAAATTCGACATCCTGGTTGAGGAGGAAGCTTATACTACAGCAGCTGTTCTGATAATTTCTCTGCTCCAGATTCACTATCTTCTTCCTTCAGAGGATGCTTCCAAATGGATCGAAATTTCGGAGAAATATGCCAGTTACCTGGGGAGTCTTTATGCATATACAGATTTAGCGATGTATCAATGCTTGCTCATCTCGAGTGTTTATTCTGATGCCTCTCCCAGCCAGAAAAGAAGTTACCGTAAGTATGTAAAGCGCAAGAAAAAAACTATGAAGAAGCTGGCTAATTCTAGTCCTGCTAATTATAGAGCTCATTATCTTATCATTGATGGGGTTTACACCCAGATTATTGAATCAGAAGATCAGGCCATCACTAAAATGGAAGAAGCGGCTATTTTTGCGGAACAGCACCAATATGTTCAAATAAAGGCCCATGCTTTTGAATATCTAGGCATGTATCATTTTCAAAAGAAAAATACCAAAATTGCTCAATTTTATCTTCAGGAAAGTTTATTTGCTTATAATCAATGGGGAGCTTCAGCCAAAGTCAAACAACTCCAATCTGATTTCCCATCTCTGGGTCTGAAAGTCACCTATGGAACCTCAGAAGTTTCCAATAAAAGAAATTTGGACATCAGTACCCTAATAAAGGCTTCTTTATCTATTTCGGAGGAGATTATCCTGGACCGCCTTTTGAAAAAGATGATGCGTATTGTGCTCGAAAATGCTGGTGCTGAGAAAGGCTTTTTTGTAGATAATGTCCAGGGAGAACTCCAAATTAAAGCAGCAGATACTCTTAAAGGCGATTTAAAGGACCACAAGATGGCAGAATCTATTATTCGCTACGTGTGGCATAGTCGAGAACCCGTCCTTATTAACCAGGCGGTTACAGATCCCAAATTCTCAACTGACCCTTACATCCTGCAAAATCACCCCAAATCCATTCTTTGTACCCCCATCTTAACCCATGGAAGTATGCTGGGTGTGTTATATTTGGAAAACAACCTGACGACTAATGCTTTTACTCCTGCCCGGCTGGAAACCTTAAAAATCCTTACTTCACAAATTGCCATTTCCCTGGAAAATGCAACCCTTTATAAAGATCTCAATGATTCTTTGGAACAACAAAGGTCTTTGGCTGATGCCTACAGCCGTTTTACCCCAAGAGAATTTCTGACTTTACTGGGAAAAGATTCTATTCTGGATGTAGAATTAGGGGATCGCAGACATGGAACCATGTCGGTGCTATTTTCTGATATCCGATCTTATACCACCCTTGTAGAAAAAATGACGCTTGAAGATAATTTTGAGTTCGTAAATTCTTATGCCAGTAAAATGACTGAGGTTATCTCGGGTAATAATGGTGTAGTAAAACAATTTTTAGGGGATGGTATAATGGCTTTTTTCGGCAACTCAAAAGACGCGCTGAATGCATGCCAGGCCATGCAAAAAGCACTTAATGCTTATAACCAGGATAGGCTATCCAAAAATCGAGAACCGATCAGAGTAGGAATGGGGGTCCATACCGGCCCACTTATTATTGGTATTATTGGCACACAGGATCGTATGGATCAGGCAATGATCTCCGACACTGTAAATACAGCCGCCAGACTTGAGGGACTCACCAAATTTTTCCATTCAAGGTTGGTAATTAGCCAACAGGTATTAGACAATCTTGATAATAAGCACGACTTCCATTATCGTTATCTGGGAAAGGTAAAAGTAAAAGGGAAAGAAGAAATTCTTCAGGTATATGATGTATTTGGTATAGATCCGCCAGAAATATTTGACAAAAAATTGGCCACTCAATATGATTTTGAGACAGGTCTGGAAAAGTACATGAACAAAGATTTTAGTTCAGCCATTTCTCATTTTGAGAAAGTGCTTCAGCAATTCCCTGAAGACCTGACCTGCAAAAATTATCTAGAAAATGCCATCTCAATGTTGGACAACCCTCCCTCCAAAAACTGGAATGGAAGCATTAAAATGAAAATAAAATAAAGAGCCAATTATATTTTTTTAAAGTCAATTTTTTCCAAAAATTGACTTTTCACACAAGCCCTCTTCACTTTACATCTATTCATCACCAAAAGATATGCCCGTTGATCGGGCAATGTTGACCAAATAATCATCAGGAGAAATAAATTTATTTCCCTTCGCTGCTTCCTCTAAGGGGACACTGACCACCTGATTATTTTTATAGGAGACCATTCGACCAAATCGTCCTTCTTTAACCAATTCAAAGGCCTTTACACCCATTGCTGTTGCTAAAATCCGATCAAAGGCGACGGGAGTCCCTCCTCTCTGGATGTGTCCAAGGGTAGTAGTTCTTATTTGCGGTTTACAACCATGCTCTTCCAACTGAAGTCTTAGGTAATTTCCAATTCCTCCCAATTTAATATGTTGATCTCCAATGGAGACGGCCTGCCGCCCAATAACATTGCCATCCTTTGGCTTCGCCCCTTCAGCAATAACAATATTTACGAAGCCCTTCCCTTTCCGATATCGAGTCTCGATCTTATCTAGAATTTTATTTAAATCAAAAGGAATTTCTGGGATCAGGCAAATTTCTGCACCACCGGCAATGGCGGTATGCAAAGCAATCCATCCTGCATGCCGGCCCATCACCTCCATGATCATCACTCTATGATGACTTTCAGCTGTGGTAATTAATTTATCAAAACATTCAGTAGCAATTTGGACTGCTGTCGAGAAGCCAAAGGTCAAGTCGGTCGCAGATAAGTCATTGTCAATTGTTTTAGGGGCACCCACAATATTCAGTCCTTTTTCATGTAATGCCTGAGAAATTCGCTGGCTACCATCTCCTCCGATATTTATGACCGCATTAAACCCAAGAGCATGAATGCGATCAACCAATTCTTGCGAACGATCGACTTTTATCCAGCTTCCATCAGTTTGTTGCATCGGAAATTTCAAAGGATTTCCTTTATTGGTCGTTTTTAAAATAGTGCCTCCTTTAACATGGATGCCTGCAGTTTTTTTTCCTGTGAGCTTCATAAGTTCTGGCGGATCACTTAAAATGCCATTAAAGGCTTCCATGCTGCCCCAAACCTCCCAGTCTTTTGTTCGTTTGGCAGCTTTTGAAATCGCCCGTATAACTGCATTGAGTCCGGGACAATCACCACCACCTGTAGAAACCAGTATCTTTTTATTCATAATCAAAAATATCATCTTTAAACTCGTTAACTAAATCATGTTCTATTGAAAAGACCTCTGTATTCATTTCTTTCCCTTTCAGATTATATTTACCCAAATTAATGAAAATCCAGGGCCGTTTAGTGCTTTGCTTAACTGGTTCAGATAAAACTAGTGAACGATTGACTTCCCGGGTCAGCTCCTCTAATCGCGAAGCAGTGTTCACTGCATCTCCAATAATGGTAAAATCAGTTTTGAATCGAGAGCCCATATTCCCTTCAATCACGGTGCCTTTGGCCAGTCCAAACCCAGAGTTGAGGAATCGTAAGGGGGATTGAGTCGAAGAACTTTGCCGTAAGTCTTGCAGCTCTTGCATAATATCCAAACAAGCCTGGATAGAATCGTCGACCAATTCAACATCAAAATAGGCCATTAAACCATCGCCAAGGAATTTATTAACTTCTCCACCTTTACCTCTGATGATTCGACTACAAATGTCAAAATAGGTATTCAAAATTAGAAATACATTTTCTATAGTCATCCTTTCACTAATGGTCGAATACGACACAATGTCTGCAAAGAGAACAATTTTTTCAACGGGTGACGGATTTACTACAATAGGATTAATTCCTTGGTTAAGAATTTTTAGAACGGCTGGTTGTGTATATTGTTCGATAATAGCATGGGATTCCGTGACGGCCTGTAATAAAACTTTTATAGGTCTAACTAATTCATCAACATTATTATTAAGATCAATCATTTTCATAGACCATTCCGGGAAAAGGCGATGATCTACGTCATTTTCAGTTTTTAATCTGATAATGTCCTGATGCCTGGGATCTTTGCCTATCTTTTCAAAAAGCTCATCAACTTTGACGGCACTCCCTTCAATGATCTGGAAAAACAGTTTATCAAAGTACACCAAAAAGCCGGTAATGTTACCTCGCTTATTATTCTGAATGGAGGTTATTCCGATCTTTTCAATTTCTTTTCTTGAAAGAGGGCTAGTGAGTCTACTTATATAGGTTATTCTTTTCATACTCTAGTCTGCTTCATTGAACAAGCAGAAAATCGCTACTCTGATGTTCAGTAAATTGTTTGAAATGATATTAGGCACGAATCAAAAATAAACAATTCTGCTGCTCTCTGGCCTGATTATGTAAGTGTTAATCCTCCTCACTCTATTGACAAGCATGTTTTTTCGATCCATTTGTTCAATCTGTTGAGTGGTTGTCCTTTATTTTCCAATAACAGTTCATTTTCATCTAAAATAAAAAGCAATCTTTCATTTGAGGCATTTCCTCATTTTGGAGCTACAATCGCTCAATTGCTGTTCCTTTGGACAAACAGCTCACTTAGCTTTGGGACCGAATTCATTATTTACTAAAATCTTTAATCCTTAAAAATTTATGAAAACGTCTCAATTAAAAAGTTTACGCATTCTTGCTTCCCTGGCAATAATGCTGTTCATTGGCAGTAGTTTATTCGCCAATGCAAAAGTTTATGCTCGCGCAAGTTACCAAGGGAATGCTATTGAATGCGGTCCTGGTGAACACGCCAGCAGCAAATTTTCTAAGCATTTTTCAAGAACGACCTACTGTTCAGTAAAATTACCAAAAGGTTATGTACTGGATGTTGATTACTCAGGAAGAGGTTGGCGAAGAGGGTATTACAAAACTTATACCCGCAGCGTAAGCCGACTAAAGAGTGGATTTAAAAAAATCCGAGTTCGCAAGGTAAACATCAATAATCCAGGACAAGTAGAACGGCCTAATTCCGATAAGCCTGTTTGTTCAAATGACTGGGGTATCCAATTCTTTCAACATTACAATTACGGGGGAAAGTACGCTTGTTTTTCCCCAGGATATCACAAATATCAGACAAATTTCAGAACCTTACCTTCTTCATTCAAAGTAAAAACCGGATATGAAGTCATACTGTATAAACACCGCAGAATAGTTAAGAAAGTGAGCGGAAGTGTAAAAGATTCAAGATATGATTTCGATCAATTTAAAGTACAGAAAAAAGAAGGGCAAAACGCTGAATGTGGTAGAGATTGGACTGTACAATTTTTCCAAAGTAATAATTACAGTGGTCAGTCCGTATGTTACCCTAAAGGAAAACATAGCTACAGGCCTTCCTTTAAAGGCTACCCTCAATCTGTTAAAGTTAAGAAAGGCTACAAAGTACTAATTATGTACCGTGGCCAAAGAATAAAGGAGATTAAGACTAGCCTCAGCAATGTGAAATTACCACGTTTTGACTACATCGTTATGAGTTCGATCGATAATGGAGATGATTCCACCAAGCCAGTTCCAGTATGTGGAAATGACTGGGTAGTACAATGCTTCCAAAATAATAACTATCAAGGTAAATCTGTTTGCTATCCTAAAGGAAAACACCGCTACAGTCCTTCATTCAGAGGTACTCCACAGTCTATTAAAGTCAAAAAAGGCTACAAAGTACTGTTTATGTCCAGAGGACGTAAAGTAAAAGAAATCAGTGGTAGTGCCAGTAATGTAAGACTTCCATATTTTGATTACATCGTCATGAGTTCCATTAATAATGGTGACACTCCTACTAAACCAGTACCTGGATGTGGTAGCGATTGGGTCGTACAGTGTTTCCAAAGTAATAACTACCGAGGACAATCCGTATGCTTTCCTAAGGGAGAACACAATTACAGAGCTTCATTCCGTGGTACTCCTAAGTCAATAAAGGTTAAAAAGGGCTACAAAGTACTGTTCATGTCCAGAGGACGTAAAGTAAAAGAGATTAGTGGTAGCGCCAGTTATGTAAGAATTCCTCAGTTCGACTACATTGTTATGAGTGCTATCAATAGTGGAGATGTTTCTACCAAGCCCGTAAATGATAACTCATCAGCAAATTCTAACTCAGGAAGATCCGGAAGTAAGAACTCTAGTAAAAGTCTTTGCAACACTGGATGGAAAGTGAAGTTTTATAGAAGTGAATCTTTTAGAGGTGAACCTCTATGTTATGGGGGTGGTCAACATAATTATCCTGGTTTCTCCCGTGCAGAACCACGATCCATTAAAGTGACTCACGGTTATGAGCTTATTCTTTATCGAGATAGTAGAGTTGTAAAAATCTTAACCGGTGGCATATCTAGAGTCAATCTCAAATTCAATAAGTTCAGAGTACAGGCAATAACACCCCAGACAGCTAATGGAATCAATTGTGGATCAAACTGGGCCGTTCAATTTTCTAGAAACCAAAATTTCTCAGGTCCTTCAAGTTGTTTCACACAAGGCAAACATAGTTATACACCATCTAGCCTTGGATATCCAAAATCGATTCAAGTAAAGAGAGGATATTATATCGTTTTCAAATACCGTGGAAAGATCATCCTTTCCAGTCCAAGGAGTATCCCGAGATTCAACAAACGATTTGATGAAATAGAAGTAAAAGTAGACAACAGATATCAGGATGGACCACGAGTAAGGATATAAACATCCATTTCTTAAATCCTAAAAAATGAATTCATGCGCAATAGGCGCATGAATTCATTAAAACCTTTTCACTTTCAAAAACCATAAAAATAACCATACAATGAAAAAGCAATTTATCTCTTTCATAATAGCAGCCATTTTCATTTCAATAAATATCAGTTTTGCTCAGGATTCGGGTAAAAAGTCCCAGAAAAAAAATGAGGAAAACAAAGAAGAAATAGCAGAAGAATTCATTGATGAATTAAATGAGGCAGAAATCCAAGAGGAGTTCGTTGAATTGGAAGATGAAATTATCACAGAATCCGAATTCGCCATTCCCTCTGCTCCTGCCTTTTCTTTAATGGGAGTGACTCCGGAATTAATTCCACGCCCCGGAGTGGTGCGCAACTTTAAAGTAGACTGGAGGATCCGTGATTATAAAGGAGCTCCTGACTTAGCTGTTGAAGCACTGCCAGTATGGATGTTGTTTTTTAATAGCGGTGATTTAGACAAATATCGGAATGCTTCTTCCTTTGCTCGTATGCTTTCCACTTTGAGTTTCTCTTTAAGCACTGCTAGTTTCAATAATACCAATCACCTTGGATATGCAGTTAAATTAAATCTATTCAGAGCTAAAGACCCCTTAAATGATCAATCCTTATTAGATGAATTTCATCAACAAATTCTGGAGGAGAATGCAGAAACTAGGAAGCAAATTCAAGAATTGGAAGCCTTACTAGATAATTCTGACAGTCCGGAAATGCGCAAATTTTATAGAAAAGAAATTAAACAATTGAAATCCGTTAGCAGAGAGGCCATCCAGGCTAAAAGACAAGAGTTGGAGGCTATCCGCAGAGATTACACCATTAATAATTGGAATTCATCAATGTTAGACCTGGCGTTTGGGAAAGTTTATTCCTTTGATCGCGGGCAGATTGATTCTCTTGGTATTACTAATCAAGGATATGGTGTGTGGTTAAATGGAGGTCTTAAAAGTGGAAAAAATGGTTACATCAGTGGTATGTTGAAATTGTCTAGATATGGATCAGTAGATGCTTTTCAGGCCGGTATTAGCATGCGCTATGGCAATCCCAAATACAATTTTTACCTAGAGTCCATGTATGAGCGTACCTCAGAAGTTGTAGATCCTGAATTTGATTCCTTCGAATTTAAGCAGACCAATTTTCGCTTATCTTATGGAGGCGATTTTCACCTAAGCCGAGGGATTTTACTCAATTTTTCCTTGCAAACAAGGTTTGACCAGGGCTTTAATTTTGTTGACTTTTTGCCAATTGCTAATATTACTTGTTTGATGAGGTAATGGAGGTATGCAGGGTCAGTAATTCATTAAAGTATTACTGGCCTTATTACTTTAATGTATCTTTCCCAATCTATTTATATATGATAATCACATTATTTTGATTTTCTTAAGCAACAAACAATAATTAATTTTTATTTTTATATTTGTACAGATTATTAAATTTTAGTATTACAAAATCCTCAGTTTTCCACTACACCAATTCAATACATTCAATAATATTGTATGTGTGAATGGATATAAAATAGAGTTAAAATGCAACCCCCTGGAATAGTTTTTAATATTGCTCACCCATCTTGTAAGTTTCAGATTGCTATTAAAGTAAAAAGTCAACTGATCTACTTAAATTTATCCTTTATCAGAATTCCACTATTCCTTTGGGTTTATCTTTCTACTTCAATCATACCTGGTAATTTTTTCACATATTTTGTCCAATGTAAAAGCAAATTGACACTATTCCTATTCAATAAAATTAAATATATTCAGCAATTGTTGTTTCATTTATATTCTTCCTGTTTAGTTAGGATAAGTTACCAATTATTAACAGGTGTGGTTGAAGATCTAGAATTGGAATTTGAACACAAAGTTCATGTTCGAAACCAAAAGTTTCATTTTGGTAGTATTTTGATTAAAACAATTTAATCTCCTTCAGTAAAATAAAGCTTGATCGTAATTATAGTATAAGTATAAAAGATGACATTATAGATTCTAGTATTTAGCATTAGTTGAGAAAATATTTTAAGTTTCATTCTATTGAGTTGCCAATAACGTATCCGTCTTTTGTTGTTGGTTTTGAAGTCATAACTAAACCCTTAAAAGATACAATTAATGGTAATCAAACCCATTACTATCTCAATTTTGGCAGGATTGTGGCCAGAAAATTTCATTGCACAAATTATTGTTTTTATAATTCTGGTTTTGATTATAATAACATGTTATTTAACCTACCTCAACGTACTACGTTATCAAAAGGAAATTGAAGGAATTGGACAAGTTGAGAATAATTTAGATGCCTGGATTGATCGAAAGGAACAGGGTTTTGTTGAGTCTGAACAGGCACAGTCTATTGAAGCAAAACAGATTATCGAAAGAGCTACCATAGAAGAACTTCGACAGAATGTTCCTGGTGGTCTATTAATATCCACCCGTTTAGACACTATTGAACGCTTGGAGAAATATCATATCAAACTGAATGTAGAGGCCTTACAAAATTTAAGTGTTGCAGAAGAAGATAGGCGATGGTCTGTAAAAGTACCAGGTATTCTAATAAGTATATCAATTATGTTAGGTATGTTGGGAACTTTTATAGGTTTGACAATTATGGTTCAAAATATACTGACAGTACTTCCAGAAAAAGACGGTGAAATAACAAGAATAATCGAGGCGACTAATAATATGCGAGGGTTAATGTCTGGCGTTAGTTCCGCATTTTCCACAACACTTCTTGGTTTGGTAGGTACAATAATCGCCACTCTCCTAAACACTTATCTCCAACAACTACAGATAAAGGTATTTGCAGAACTTGAAGATCTCACAATCAACAAATTGCTACCTCATACCATCCCCAATATTGGTGATGAGAACATCATTGAGAATATCACTCATAATCTTGAAAGTTCATTTGACAATCTAGAAAAAACTATTAAACATAATGAAAATATAATTGGTGGACTGGGACAAGTCCAGGAAGGGTTCAAAGCAATTGTGGCGGATGTGCAGAAAATCACTCACAGGGAATCTTCCAATGAGATAGCTGGGATAATTGGGCAATTAGTAGAAATGAATAATCGAATTAAGGAAGTTTCCAAGCATTACGAAGTTAAATACAAAAATGTTGAAAAATTGGAATCCATTGCAGGAAAGCAGCTAACAGATTACAATAAAATGATGTTGGATATTACCAGATTGCCCGGCTGGTTTCGATGGGTGCTTGTCATCTTGATAATCACTGCAGGTTCCTCTCTTATTTTTGTGGGCATTCAAATTTATTATCTTTTTCAATGATGAGTAAATCGACCACATATAAACAAGGCTCAAAGTTCTGGATCGCATTAATTGATATGATGACTTCTATTCTGATTATCTTTTTATTAGTGACCTTTTTGGATTCCATCCTTAATCCACAGAATATTGAATTAGCAATCATTGACAAAAAAAGAAAAGAATTCATAGAGGTCCTTAAGGCTCAATTTAGAAATGAGATACAACGAAAGACTATTCAACTCGAAGAAGATTTAGATCATTTGCAAATTACATTTAGTGATAAACTATTATTTGAAACTGCACAGTACAGCCTCTTAAGCCCTGGTCAGGAAATACTAAAACAGTGTTCAAAAGCAATAAAAGAATTTATGAATACAGGTGAAATCTCTGATATTAAAACAATTCAGGTAGAAGGTCATACCGATTCCAGTCAGATGGAAAGAGATAGCTTTCCCCATAATAACTGGGAATTATCTACAGCACGAGCCTTGGAAGTCATTTATTTTCTAGAAAATGAAGGAATAGCCAGAAAATTATTTTCTGCCAATGGGTTTGAAGCAAATCGACCTATTTCTAAAACGGATAACGATAAGAACCGAAGAATTGAGCTAAAAATATTTTTTTCATCTGAGGGAGAGTTAAAAGAAAAAATCAATATTAAATAGTAGGAAATATGGCTCCAGCAGGGAAAAACTATTTTAAACAGTTTCGATCTGGCTATTTATCCGAAGGGAATATGTCCAACCAAATGAGAGAGGAAATCGACTGGTTTCTAAATCAATTGAATGATGATCTTAAAGCTAAGTTAATTACTTTTTGGCCAAAACTAATACAAAAGTACGAACAGGAAGTGATCCGAGCAAATGAACTGCGTCATCATGGACAATATTTGAATTGTCAAAAAACCCTTAGGAATTGTAATGAAGCTTTACTCACAATAAAGAGAGCGACCCAAGTAATCGACTGGTACATAGATGCTGAGAGAACATATTTGCAGATCGAAAAAAATATCCTTATTGATCCTTCTATGGATTTGCAAACCATTAAATTATTTCGATTCTATCTTGAAAAAGCAAAGTCGGAGATTAAGCAAGGAGCTCTAGAAAAATCAAAACTCTATTTGACGGTTTGTTCTAGTGACCTGCAAAATGCATTAAAGAAAAACACTTTAAATCTTAACCAAAGATCCAAACTAATCGCACAAGGGAATAATCTCCTAGAAAATTGCGAGCAAACTAAGACATATGCCAGTTATGTGGCAAATAGCCTATCAGAATTAGTAGTAAAAGATGTAATAAACTATGTCAATTTATTAATAGAAGAACAACGCTATCAAATAGCTCGTCAATTGTTAACGGATCTTAGTTTTCAATTAGGTCCAAGGATAGCTTTTTTAAGAGAGTTACATCGAATTTACCGTATCCTTCCTGAACAAGAAGGAAATATTGAAAGAAATTTAACACTTTTATTAAAAAAAGGTGGCTGGACAAAAGCGACCGATTATCTCTTGCAAAAAATGACAAATGCTATTCATAAAGAAATAAAAAAAATTCCTCTTAGATAATTCCACTGTTTATGAAAAATCAAACTATTTTACGAAAAGATATTATTGAATTAGGCAATGTAGCATCCT
The DNA here is from genome assembly GCA_028285545.1 of Saprospiraceae bacterium. Lineage (GTDB taxonomy): Bacteria > Bacteroidota > Bacteroidia > Chitinophagales > Saprospiraceae > JANQPA01. Next base: position 72,721 of record JANQPA010000077.1, read on the forward strand.
CAGTACCAGGTTACTGTCTGGTGGTTTATAAAAAAGGTGTCTTCAAAACACTAGTCCCAGAAGGTAGTAGTTACAAGCCTGCATTTTTTGAAAAGAACACGCTCAATATAATTGGTGTAGCTTCTCCTTCTTCTTTGCGCTCTATGTCCTTTAAGGCTTCTCATTTCCATTCCGATAACGTGCATCAATTTTCTATGGAATATTATCTCAACTATACCATTCCAAAAACAAAGATTTTTGCTGATCAGAAAACCCAGGATCCTATTAAAAAAATTATGGAAAAGATACGTCATTCTATCGGTAACCAAATTGGGAAAATTTCTTGGGATCATCTTTATCATGCAGATGCTGGAGATTTTGAAGAAATGAAAGAAGATATTCTTAACCATCAAATGAAAGATTTAAATAAAAATAATCAATCCATTAAGGAAGTTATTCAAAATTACACGATGAGCTTGGGAGTAGCCTTAGGAAGTATTGATTTTAAATTTATCATTCCTGAAAATTATGTTATTCATAAAAAGAAACGAGAAAGCACTCAAATTAAAAAGGAAGTCCAGCAGATTGAGCATGAAGAAAAAGTCCTGGAAAAATTGAATGAAGGGGAGTTGAAACGATTGGATGCTATGAATGATGCCAGTGATATGTATTATAGCTTATATGAAGCAGTTAAAACAGCTGTAAAAAATGTGGGGAGCAGCATTGATAATCCAGAAAAATTTTTACAAGCTGTGAAAGCAGGTATTGAAGCTCAAAATATGGTACAAACCAAAATGATCAGACTACCTGGAAGCCAGCTAGAACCAGGATTGCCACAAGGTGGAAATCCAGGGCGATTAGAAAGTGGTAGCCAACAGGCTCCTGAGAGTTTTCAGGGAGGAGGACAGTATATGAAGTTCATAGAAGCATTAAGAGAAGCAGATATAAGCCTGGGTGAAAAGAAAATTTTCTTTGCAAAGTTTTCACAACTAATTGCCAGTATACTTGAGGAAGACAAAGAAAGGGAAGAACAATTAATCGATGAATTAATCGATATGGGGCTTTCCGCCAAACTAAATGATTTTATCAAAGAAAGGAACAAATTTTCTCAAGAAATCGAAATCATACTTCAATGAACAAAAAGAAGCAAAATCTAAATGGAGGTGATGATGATGAGCCTTTAGAATTAGGGAAAATTTATGACTTAGATGCCAATATAGAACCAAATGTAGAGAACACAAAGGAAGAAGAAATTAATTCTTCCACCTCTGACGGGGATCCAAGCTTAGACCCAAACAAAGAACCGGAGATTAATAATTCCCAACCTACTGATGGAAGTAAGATAGAGGAGCCAATTCCTTCCTCAAAATATGGTCAAGTTGCTGGCAAAAATAATACCTTAGGTAGTAAATTAGAAGCAGGAGGAGATATAAAAATTGGTGATACTTATAAAGAATTTAAGCAATCGTTCTCAACAAGTTTTCATTTTTATAACAACGAAGAAGAAGAAGGTCGTTTGTTTTCAATTCAATCATGGCTTACCAAATTGGATATCCAAGCCCTTCACAAAGAAACAGATGATGATGTGGCAACCTTTAATCCTATAAAATTAGGTGAATTAAAATTTCTTCTTCTTGAAACAAGGATAATTATTATTCATGGGGAGGCAGATTTAGGAAAGGCGTTTCTTGGCAAAAAATTAGCTTCCTTACTTGTTAAAAATGGGAAAGCCAAAAAGATTTATAAATCTAAGCCACTACTCAAAAAACTAAATATTGACTTATCCGGATTTCTGGAATCAGAGCCAGAAATTGAAAATAGTATCTTGATTTTTGAAAACTTTCTAGAACATAATAATAATTCTATAAAGCAATTATTTTTAAGTCTTAAGCCTACTACAATTAAAAATCTATTGCAGACCTCCTTAGCAAAACTAGATAGTTACCTCATATTTACTAGTGATACCGAATTTTGTTCAGAAATCGTAAAGTCTGTAGTTAAAACCAAAATAGCTTTTGAGCTGGAGGCTCCCAGTCAGGAATTACTTTCCACTGCTTTTGACAAAATTCAACAAAAGGCTATCAGAGATATTAGTGTCAAACGAGAATTCGCTTTGACAATAGAAGATATTTTACAGAAAAACAAAGATTATATTATTATTTCTCTGGGTAAAATCGGTGCTATAGCCAAATTTATTGAAAGTATTATTTACAAAGCAAAAAAAAGAAAAAACTCAGTAATTAATCAAGAGTCTATTGAGTTAGAATTAGACCGACTGACAAGTTTATCCGAATGGTTTGCTTCTGAATTACGAGAATCAGAGATCTTATGGTTCTGGACTATTTCCTTTACAATCTGTCAATGCAAACCAGGGAACCCAGGAGTACCTGTTCCTTTATTCGAAGTCATTAGAAGAGAAATCCTCCATCATTTGAAGGAAGAAGACCTGACTCAAACTGAAAACTTAGAATTTACTATTCTTCGTTCAGAGGAATCATATATCGAAAAATGTCAGGCTGAAGTTTATAATCACTTCACAACAAACGCTCGCCACATTCGCTTTAAAGATCATAATTTCAAGGAAAAAGTATTTGCAACATTATTTAAATATTATTTGACTTCCATCAGTCGGATTTTTGATATCATAGGAGAATTAGCGGATCACAAGGACCATAAAATCAGGAACTTTGTAGCAATTATGCTGGGGCGTTTAAGCGAAGGATTTCCAGAAAAAACTAAAGATATTCTTCAGAACTGGGCAATCAATTCTTCAAAGCAATACCAAGTTGGTTATTTCTATCAAGGCCTGTGGGCCGTACCTAATAAAAAACACCGAGATCGCTTTATCAATACATTGGAATTAATGGCACAAAGTGGTAGCCAAGACAAAACATTAAGTAAACAGCAAAATCAAAAGATCCATTCAGCAATTAGAGGGTATACAGAACTAGGCCCCTATCTTTTAAAGTCTACGCTCAAAACCTTTGGAATTATTTTAGAAAACAGGTTAGGAAAACAAACCGAGGCAATTACAAAAATGACTAAAAGTCTTGAAAAGTTTGAACTCTTTGCAGCTGAAAAAATCCATAGTTTTGAAGATGCAATAAAACATGAAGCTATACAACTTATAGGGCGATCCATTCTTGAAAGCTTATTTGAAGAAAAGAAAGAAGATTTTGGGATTGCAATTCACATACAATATGCCATTTCCCACTTGTGTGTCGTGGTAGATACTGCCACTGTTTTTAAAGAACTTAATAAATGGATATTAAAAGGCAGTAATAATTTGCAAATACTATTAACACATCTTTTTTTGGATTCAGATGGCATTGCCGATATTCTAAACCGATTTTCTATCAAAATATCTGAGGAATCTTCAGATAACAATGCCAATCTTAATCCGATTGTTTATTCTTTACTTTCCGGTGAGGCTGCCGTACGCTCTATAGCCACTTATTTAAATCGGATGATGGATTCTCTTTACCTGCTTCCATTACAACCTAGGAGATTATATCGGCAATACCTCTTTTTCCATTTGCGGCATTGGGTCAAAAACAGTTTACAATTACCTTTAGAAACTAATCCAATGGTTGATTTATATGTAGAGTTCATGTTAACCTCCAAGGAAATGGAAAATGAAATAAAATTTGATATGGAGTACCATTTCACACAAAGCAAAAAGGAACTGTTTGCATTCAAAAAAGCTGTTCAAAAGAACTACTACAGGGCAAAGTGAGTATTTTTTGAATCCCAAATAATCCATTCAGATTTAAATTCATGTTTATTTAAATTGAACAACTGGTCATAAAAGGATTCACTAATAGTTTGAGCATTAATTTTTTATTAATAAAAAAATGAATCATCCAACAATTTAGGTTTTAACTAAAACATCAGGAATTCAGGCAATTTATTATACAAAGATTACTCTAGATAATAATTTATTGTAATATTTCAATCCACTAAACCTTACCTCACTCCTGCTTAATATTATCCACCGGATTAACCCTTGCCGTTTTCATTCCCTGGATACTTACCGTACCAATGGCAATAGCAAGGGTAATCAATCCTGCTCCTACAAAAACCCACCACTGAAGATCAATCCTAAATGCAAAATCTTTCAGCCAGCGGTTCATACCGATCCAGGCCAGAGGCGAAGCAATAAGAATAGCGATCAATACCAGACGCACAAAATCTCTGGACAATAGCCCAATGATATTGAAAAGGGTAGCACCTAAAATTTTGCGAATGCTCATTTCTTTCATTCTTCGCTCGCTCAAATAGGCTACCAGAGCAAACATTCCTAAAGCTGCAATGATAAAAGCTACAATGGCGAAGAAACTGAAAATTTTGGCCAACCTGCTTTCTTTAAGGTAAAACTCCTGGAAAGCCTCATCCAGAAAGAAATATTCAAAAGGCCGATCCGATATTTCCGATTGCCAAACTTTGGAAATTTGACTGATGTATTGCTCCAGGTCATCCGTTTGCAAACGAATAACAAAGTTGTCCAAGAAGTAAGAAACAGGGGCCACCGTCAATACAACTGGTTCCATTTGGTGATGTAAGGATCTGAGATGAAAATCCTTTACTATACCAATTACCTCTCCAATTTTATCATCCCCGGAAACTACTCCATCCATATTGATGCGAAGCCCTTCCAGGCTTTGAATATTAAACTTCTTGGCTGCCGCCTCATTCAAAATAAAGGCATTACTCCCATCACTGCCAAATTCTTTGGAAAAGGATCGTCCATCCATCATTTCCATTTGCATGGTGTTGATGAAGTCTTCTTCAACCAATAAGGTCTGCAAATTAGATTCTATAGATTTCCCCTGACCACTGACGGTAGTTTGGAAATTATAATAGCCTCGATCCCAAGGAAAGTTTGAAATGGCAGAGACGGAGGTGACCCCAGGAACAGTAAGAAATTGTTCTTTGATCGTCCTAAAATTATTTTGAATGCTATCATCCCGAATGGGAACTATCATGACTTGCTCAGCTTGCAAACCCAGGTTTTTTTGATGAATAAAGCGGAGCTGCTCTTGGATCGTAAAAGTAGCAATCAACAATACTACTGCAATGATAAACTGGAAGATGACAAAGCCATTCTTGATGACTCCACTACCTTTTACACTGGAAGTAAGGCTTTGTCCTCCTTTAATCACATTAATTAATTTAAATCTTGAAGTTGCCAGGAATGGAAATATGGCATTCAAAAACCCCATTACTCCCAATACAAGAATTGTTCCAGCGGCCAGGTACCAATTACCATTTCCTAGTATGCTCAACTCTCTTCCCATAATACGATTAAAACTGGGCAAAGTAACCAAAACAATAATTATAGCCAAGGCTAAGGCAATGAACAGGTAAACGAAACTCTCCACACTCAATTGAGCAAAAATATCCTTTTTACCGGCCCCCAATACTTTCCGCATCCCAATTTCCCGGAAACGCTGAATGCTCTTCGATAAAGCCAGGTTAATATAATTCGAGCAAGCGATAGCCAGAATTAAAAAGGCTACGGCCAATAGGATATACAAAATTGAAGAACTAGTGGCGGGCTCGAGATCACCTTCCAGGGTATCAAAATGAATTTTTTGTAAAGGTTGCATTTCGAAGGTTTTCTGCTCAGCAAGTCTGGGACTAAGGTTATTTTTAGAGAAGTCCTTCATCCTGGAAGCAATCCTTTCAGCATCCGCCTTATTAGGAATTTTAGCAAAGGTATACATCGGAGGATAATGCCAGGAGTGTTGAGGATGCAAAGCCCAATCTCCCATCACTTGCCGGATAGTTGGCATAGCAGCTACGAAGTCAAATTGCAAACTGGAATTGGCAGGAATAGCTTCAATCACACCTGTCACCTCAACACTGGTATTGCCCTCCAATACTAAAGATTTGCCAATGGGATTTTCGTTTTTAAAATATCGCTGGGCCGTAGCTTTCGTTAAAACAACAGCATTGGGCTGATCCAAAGCCCTTGCAGGTATGCCCTGCAGAAAATTAAAGGAGAATAAGTCGAAAAAGATCGAATCAGCAAAGAAAAAGCTTCCTTCTTGATTCAGCATATTATTTTCAGGGTTCTTAACAGATATACTCAACGGAAAATACCGGCAGACGTGTTCCATTTCAGGAAAAACAGATCCCAATAAAGGGGCTAAAGGAGGATAGGCATTAGCCAGGTGACGGACAATTCCGTCTTCATTTTCTATGGTGGTGAAGCGATATATGGATTCTGGATTCTCATGGAAAGCATCATAACTCCATTCTTCATTGATATACAAGAGAATGACCAAACAAGCCGCAATACCAACGGCCAGACCGAAAATGTTAATGACTGCGTAGTTTTTAGCTTGAAACAATTGTCGACCTGCGAACTGAAGATTCTTTTTTAGCATGCCATTATTATTTTGTAAAAAACTGAATTTTTGAAAATCGATAATACCGGGTCGGAACAGCAAAACCACTTGCCGAATAAAATATCTATTGGCTCCTACTGCCCCGCCCAGGGAAACTTTATGTTGGTACCTTTCCATCAGGTCTCCTTCTATATCTTCTACCATTTCTGGTCGACAAAACCAGCGGAAGAAACGAAGGGCCCACTGTGGTGGATCTTTTATTTTCAGATTTTGCAATGACTTTCCTTTTATGAATTACTCAAGAGCAATTTTGGGTATCGCATCCCAAAGTTGCTGCCGTTGTTCTTTGGTTTCGTGTAAGGCTTTTTGACCATATTTGGTCACTTTAAAAAAACGCTTCCGTTTGCCACCCCGCATGGCTGTCGATTCCCCGAATTCCGACGACAAATAGCCTTTTTTTTCTAATCGACTAAGTACAGTCCTTAAGGAGCCTATGCTAACTTCTCGATTTAATCGGCTTTCCATTTCGTTTAGAATGGCCACTCCGTATGCCTCTCCATAAAGAATAGCCACTGTCAGAAGCACTACTTCTTCGAATTCTCCAAGGCGATATTTACTCATTATTTTTATTTTAGACTTAAATGTAGTCATTTTAAATGATAAAAGCTACAAATAAGATTAATTAATCAAAATAATTTCCTCCTCCTCAGATTAGATTTACGCTAAGTTTTCCTGAAAAAAATAAAATTCTCTCGCTATTATTGTGGCAGATCTGATATCTGATTCCGGAACTACCGCGTAATGTATTGTTCAGAGTGCAAGTGAATTATTAGGAGGGAAATTCCTAAAAAGGTTTAGGAATCTTAATAGGAGGAGCTTTATTAGCAATGTCCCTTGTTCCTTGTTTTAGGCTAGATTTTTTGAAGGTTTAGCTGTTTATTGATGCTTCTTTGTCACGCAGATATCGCTAATTTTGCAGAATTTTATTTAGTAAAATTAGCGATATCTGCGTGACAAATAGGTTTCAAATTACAGAAACCCCTCAATTTTCGAAAAACTTGACACGGAACACGGAACTCTGAACATGGAACCATGAGCTCCTCAATTATTGAAAACGCGATATTACATTCATTTCCAAAAATTAGAGAAAATTCCTACTATTTTGACCGAATAAACTGCTCCAGCAATCGATTAAATTCAGCTGGTTTTTCCCAAAACATAGCATGACTGGTAATTGGTAGAGCTTTGGCAGTCGGCACATGCTGACTTAACCATTTTTTCCCCTCCTCAATCCAGGATTCTCGCAAAAGAAAAAGCATGGGAGTATTTCCATCAGCCGATTTTAATACCTCTGTATAATCAGATATCATTCCATCGACATATAGACTTAGGGCCGCATAGCTGGGTGTCATCAACATTTCAGAGATCATCCAATTTCTCTCCAGGCTATCAATTGGTTCTTTAAGCATCCAGTCTACCGTGCCACCGGCACCAGGTAATCGGTCGCCCAATAAGCCTTCTACACTGCTTCTATAACCATCAAAACTACCATAAACCCATTCTTTGGATACATCTCCAATCCACTTTGGAGGTTCATCAATAAAAACCATTCGATCAATTTTTTCCATACCAAATTGCTCCATATAAGCATATTGGGTTAGGCAACCACTTGACCATCCAACCAGTATTATTTCTGAAACACCTAATGCATCGATAAGTGCTTTTAGATCTATAGCATGCTGAGCATAAGTATTATTTTTAATCGATTTGCTGGATTTTCCCTGACTTCTAGGGTCATAACTTATGACACGATAGTTTTCTTTAAAATATTCTTGTTGTTTTTGGAAAAAGCCTGTGGTCATAGTCCAGCCAGGAATAAAGATAATGGTCCTACCTTTTCCTTCATCTTCATAATATAAATTCACATCGCTATTGGGAATGGAAATATAAGGATGTTGGGCTTTGCTTGGCTGTGCCAGGAGAATCAAAATCACCAGGCAAGCGAAACTATTCAAAATGGTCTTTAACATATTTTGGTATCGATTCTTTGTACTGAATTTGAAGATAATTGTGACCCTTTATGGAACGAGCAAAGCCTTCTGGGGTAATTTCTGGATGATCCGGACCAATTAGAGTGGCAATGTCACCAACTTTTGCTTCTATTTTTTCTCCCAACAAGAGATTGCAGTGGCTGGCATTTACATTAATTACTCGGTAAAGCTTGTTATTTAGCAAAACTTTAGCCCCATTTTCTGATCCACTATCATATCCGTCGGCCCAGCCAATGGGAATGGTGGCAATCCATTCGTCTTTTTCAGCCGTATAAAACCTTGAAAACCCAACACTGTCTCCTTTTCTTAGCTTTTCTACCCGAATGACTCTGGCCTTTAATCTGAAGGTAGGTTGCAAGGTATACATTTTTGTAGCCGGAGAATCAATTATGGGAAAAGAACCATGCAAAAGTATACCTGGCCTGACAACATCCAAATGTGAGTCTGGAATATCTAATAAAGAATAAGACGGGGCAGCATGCTTTCTAGCTATCTGGATACCCTCTTGTTTGAGCCCATTAACGAGTTGATTAAATCTTTTTAATTGCTCCTGGGCAAAATCTCTGGGAGTCGTTAGAGTAGTGAAAGCTCCTTCAATATGTATCTTAGACTCTGCCGCAATTTTTTTGGCCCATGGAAGAGCCAAATGATAGGGCATCCCCATACGTCCCAATCCGGTATCTATGTATAATTCTACCTTAATTTTAGATCTGACTTTTTTTGTAAGCGCCTGTATTTTTTCGAGCGATTGGTAGGAGTGAACACTCAAGGTAATATCAGCTTTTACTAAATCTTTGCCTAATTTTTCATCGAAATCAGCCATGAGTAAGATAGACTTTTTCACTCCAGCTTTTCTTATCGCCAGGGCTCTTACTTCTTTAACCAGAGCAATGCCAGCTATTTTGGGGCTTTCATCCAAGATACGTCCTACCTCAGTATCTCCTAGTCCATAAGCATTGTTTTTTAAGACAGCCAAAACGGGGTTTCCATTAGCCATTTTGCTGATAGTTTCGGCATTGTGCAAATAAGCCTTTTTGGATAATTCAATCCAGGGATTTACAGAATTAGTTTTAGGAGAATTTTCTTCGTGTTGTGAAAATGTAGGTTTGGGCATCATTATACCAGATGCGACTGTGGCGAATGATGTTTTTTGGATAAAACTCCTTCTGGTAAACTTCATATACTAAACAATAACTTTAAACAACTTCTACACTAAATCTTCGATCTTATGCCGAATTCCTGTCATTAATTGGTAAATGGATTCATATTCCTGCGATTGATTCTTATCGTAGGCCATCCATTTTAATTGATCATTCTCTGCTAGCACTTCAATTTTAAGAGGTGCACTTGCTTGGATAGCAAAGCCTTCCCGCTCTAAAGCCCTTCTGGTCCAGGCAGCTTCTTCACCTTCACCAATTAATTGAACCGGCTGTTCAGAGGATTTTTGCATTTGGAAGGAACCACTAAATCGGTTAAAAGAAACTCCTTCGCTTGTGAAAGCTTTTTCAAAAGTTCCGTTTAAAACCAGATCTTCAGGGGCCCCTACATGTAATTGACCTCCTTTAGGTAGTAGCCAAATTCGATCAGCACTGCGAAGGGCTAAATCCATATCGTGGGTAGACAATAAGATAGCTTTCTCGGTTTCATGTGCCAGTTTTCTTAATAATTGCATAATTTCTACCCTTCTGGGCAGGTCCAGAAAGGCCGTTACTTCATCCAAAATCATAATTTCAGGCTCTTGGGCTAAAGCTCTGGCCACCATAATTTTTTGGCGCTCACCATCACTTAATTCACCGAGGGTCCGGCCTGCCAATTCATTAGCCCCCGTCATGTCAATTGACCATTGAATGATTTCATGGTCTTTACTTGTCAATTTCCCAGCCCAGTTAGTGTGGGGATAACGTCCCAAGGCCACTACCTCGTAAGCAGTAAGCATGCCAGCATGTACTCTTTCCGTAAGCACAAGGCTTAGCTTTTTGGATAATTGCCTGGCGGTTAAACTGTGTATTAACTGGTCTTCTAGAAATACTTGTCCTGCTAAAGGTTGCTGGGAACCAGAAATAGTACGCATAAGGGTAGACTTACCGGCACCATTTGGCCCAAGTAGGCAAACCAATTCTCCGCTATGCAAATCTACATTGATATCTTGAGCGACAATTTTTTTATCACGGCCCTGGGGGTAGCCAATCATTAAATTTTCTATTTGAAGCACTTTCTTCATCTCTTATTCATTTTTTAAAGCAGAAACAGGATTAACATTGGTGGCCCTCCAGGCTGGCAACAGAGTCGCTATAACACAAACAAACAATAGGATTATTACAGTCAAGACATATACTGGCAAATGAAACAAATTTACTTCGTACAAGAATTTACTGATGGGCTGAAGAACGACAAAAGCCAAAACAACCGCAATGACCAAGCTAATTCCGGCAATTTTTAGTACATCACCAATTACTAATTTGAGGATGTCTCCACTCATAGCTCCCAATACCCTTCGAACTGCCAGCTCTTTAACCCGTTGATTCAGGATAAAAGTCATTACACTAAAAAGACCAATGGCGGCCATCAAGCCTCCAATAATGGCAATACCCAAAAATAATATACTCGATATCCTTGATTGCCAGCTTTGGTTGGCAATGTGATCCTCCATCAGGAGATACTCGAAAGTAGGTTGATGGGCATCTATTGAAAAAATGGTTTGCCTAATGCGTTCAGCCAAAGTCAATGGTGGCACATTTGCTTTTACAACAAAGTAGGCATCTATTTCTTTATTCATCAAAATGGAAACATACACGCTGGGGATATTAGTTTCTGTAATATTTTGGTGTTTAACATTACCGACAACACCTCCGATGGTTAAATAAGGCTCTTCAGAATCCAAGGTTGACAGTTTAATTTGCTTCCCGATGGGATTTCCTCCTATTTGTTGAGCTAATGTTTCATCAATCAACACCCGGTATCGATCTTCGGTAGGGTTAATGTCACTAAAGCCCTGACCTTCTTTAATAGGAATATCCATTACCTCGAAATAGTTGGGCGTTACTCTTTGGATACTGATATAGGGGTTTTCGGATTGGGCTAAAGGAGATTGCCCTTGCAATGAAAATACCGATTGCGCCTGGGTAGAGGTTTTGACAATTTCTGTTAGAGGCAATACACTATTGACAGCAACACTTTCCACACCGGGGATGGCAGCTATTTGTTTTGTACTTGTTTCGTAGAAGGATCGTACTTTTTCTGGATCAGAATAATTATACCAGGATAGGGCAATCCGAAAAGTCAATCGATTATCGGTTTCGAATCCCATATCGGCTTGCTGCATATTATAAAAACTAGTAGCCAGTAAGCCACCACCAATAAGCAGTAAAGCACTAATGGCAATCTCGGCCATAACTAAGCCCTTTCTCAATTTATTTTGTCGTCGGCTCCCAGTGGTATTGGTGCCATCTTTGAGCACTTCTGCATATTTAGTGCTGGATAAATGGGATAGAGCAGGAATAAAACCAGTAAGTATTCCCACTACAAGAGAAAGAATAATGGTAAATATCAATACGGAATAACTAATATCTACACTAACCCAGTGTGGCAAATGATCCGCGACTAATGAATAAGAGAGATCATTCATCATAAAAGATAATGATAGCCCTAGTATGCCACCAACTAATGCCAGCATTGAAGATTCAAGAATATATTGCTGAATAATGGATCGACGACTGGCACCTAAAACTTTTCGCAGGGCAGTTTCCTTTCCTCTTCGCATGGCATGGCTTAAAATAAGATTAGAAACATTGACACTGGCAATAATGAGCAAAAAGATGGCAGCAGCTCCCAGCAAAAGGAGATAGTTTTTAATACCTCCGATATACATATCTTTGAGGGGTTTGGCAATAAAAGTGACACCTTCATTGGTATCTAAATGGCGTTCCTCCATACGCTCACCAAAGGCTTTTAATTCAGCTCTGAGGTCATCAATGTTAGAGCCTGGTTTCAGGCGAGCCACTCCAATACTATTACGGAAGGTTCTATTGTCAACTACAAAATCAGCATAAACCATAGCCCGAAAAGCTTCATGCCGATCAGGGAAACTAAAACCTTCTGGTAGTACACCATAGGCTTTATAACTAGGAACTCCATCTAAAGTGATGTTCTTATTGATTGCTTCCGGATCTGCCTTAAAACGTCTTTGCCAAAATTCGTTGGTGAGCATCAAGGTTAGCGTACCTTTTCGATCAAAGGTTTCGGGCCAATAATCTCCAATATCCGCTTCTACTCCTAAAACCCTGAATAAATTACGAGAAGCAAAAGTAGCCGTAACTTCTTCTGGTTCCTGGTCATCTCCACTTAAGTTATACCTGCCCCCGCCCCGATATACGGCGATGTCTTCAATTCGAGTCAATTCTTGCTCCATATCCAAAAACTCTGGATAAGCCAACAAACCTTCCTGATCTCCTTTTAAAGAATAAATCTGAACCAATTCATCAGGTTCTTCGAAGGGCAATTGACTTAGTAGAAGAGCATCAATAAAACTAAAAACTACGGTATTGGTACCAATAGCAATAGCAATGGTAAAAACGATGATCCCTGAAAACAAAGGTTTTTTCAGTAAACTCCTCAGGGATAATTTGAAATTGTATAAAAAGTCCATCTTTTAACTCGTTTTAATATTCAAAACCATGCATTCTCTTATTACGCAAAATCACCCACATTACCACAGGTGCTCCTATCAGAGCATTGACGGCATTGAGATGTAAAAAATGACGCTCCCAGGGCAGGTGGACAAAAAGGTCCGCTGCCAAAGCGATGACTCCTCCCAAAAGCATAACCGCAGGAATAAGTATTTTATGATCAGAAGTATTAAAAAGCCCTCTGGCCAAATGGGGTACAATTAATCCCAAAAAAAGAATAGGACCACAGTATGCCGTTACAGGAGCTGCTAGTAAAACCGCACTGGTCAGCGTAATCGTACGGGTACGTCGAATAGAAATTCCCAGGCTTCTGGCATAATTTTCTCCAAGTAAAAATGCATTCAGCGGCTTGGCCATCAACCAACCACTAATCAAGCCAATAATAGCCAATGGCAATAAGATGGGAAAATGTTCCCAGTAAACTCCCGAAAAACTACCATCATTCCATCCCGCAAAAATTTTGGTTTGTGATTGATTGGTAAAGTGTAAAATAACACTGATCAAGCCCTGAGCAAGATAGCCTAACATCAAGCCGAAAATCAATAAGGTAATGGTACTAACTTTACGAGCAATAGCAACGATCAGCAATAGGACCATAACACAACCAAGCATTGCACCACCAACGATGCTTAAATTACTGAAGAAAGCAAAGTTTTCAAGAAAACCTGATCCAACAATGGCTGCTGTTGTAACGACCAAGGCTACCCCCAACTGAGCACCGGCCGTTAATCCTAATGCCCAGGGACCAGCTAATGGATTCCGAAAGAGTGTTTGAAGTTGTAAACCAGCTGTACCCAAAGCGGCTCCACCGATAGCTGCAGCAATGGTTCTAGGTAATCGCAACTCCATAATAATCTTTGCCCAGGTATCATTGGCACTTTCTAAGCCAAATAAAGCGGCCACTACTCCAGAAATAGGAATATGTACTGAACCAATACCTAATTCCAGTAAAAAGAAAAGAATAACGCCAACAGCCAGAACAGGGAAAAGAAAGAGTCTTCCCCGACTAGATAAATGTATTTTGGACTTGGCAACTTGTCCTTTAGTAGCAATGGACTTGTTCATATTACTTTTTTTATTGGTTCAAAGGTGTTTCCTTATCAAAGACATCCATAAAAACGGGTTGGTATTCGGGAAGTAGTTCTGGATGGACAAGTTTTATTAAATCTGCCAATACCGTATCTGGGCGAACAATGGCCGTAGCATACCAATCCGAAGAATTGGAAATAGGATCTTCACGTTTCCTATTATGATATAGCTGTCCAGAGTTCCAGGAGTCAAAAGAGGCCATGATGGTTTCATTCGGTAGTTCAGTGCTGTGTATATCACCGATTACCCAATGCGAGGCTTCTTTTCCTAAGAGTAGAAGTTGTTCGGTACTTAAACTTTGCACTCCATTTGCATTGGGCTCTACATTGTCGATCAATACGTTTTTCAAATTAGCGTCACGCATATATTGGGCAGGAAAACTAGTAAGTTGAAACAACCATCGACTTTTACTGGTATAATATCCCCACATCGCAGGTTCCTGGGGTGCCTTAGCAGCCAATGTTTTTAACTCCTCAATCCGATCGGAAATATCCTGGAAAACGCGATTGGCTTTTTCCTCCGCATTAAAAAATAAGGAATAAAATTTAATCCATTCGGCCCTACCCAGATAATCTTGTTCTGCCCAATCAAAAACAGTAGCAGTTGGTATATCCAGCTGTCTGCATTTATCCAGGCTTTCAGTATGGGCCATGCTGGCGAGGGTCATCAGGAAAAGTTCTGGTTTTCTTTCCAGCAGTACTTCAAGATTGGGTGGACTATGCCAACTATATCCAATCTGCCCAAGCTCGCCGGAAAGGACTTTTGTTCTCATTTCAACATTATAGGAATAAAGTCCTCCTACAGCAATAATCCGATCTACCAGTCCCAATTCTCGAAGGAAGCTTTCAGAATGCTGTATATTAACTGCTACCTTGTCTGCTGGAATAGAAATAATTGTTGCATCGCTTAATTCTCCTTCCAAAGCAGGAGCTTGAGTTCCTTTTTGCACCAGGACAAGAATATCTTTTCTATCTTCCCCAATTTCGTCTTTCCCATTTGGATAAAAAGTAGCATCCGTTTTTACGACTTTGTAATTCCCGTGGTAGCTAACTGAAAAGTGCCGGGCATATTTTATGTCCACTTTGTCAGGAAAATAATCTTCAGACGATTGAGTGTCTGAACCCAATTCTGAGTGTAAATCCGCCTCCTTTTCTAATGTTCTTCCACAAGCCGAGAGCAGACAAATACAGAAAATCAACAGGTTGGTTCTCATCTTTTTTTCTTAAAGGGTTCCAGAAAATATAATTCATGATCCGGTAAAACATCTGGATAAAATAGTGTGATCAAATCCATTAATAGTAAATCAGGGCGTACAGGTGCGCTTTGATACCAATCGTAGGCACCATAATCGCGAAAACGCTTGAAATGATGGTACAAATTTCCTTCGCGGTAAGCAGGAAAGCTATTCATATAATTGACTGGTGGCCAATTTTCTGTGGCGGATTGAAAAGAGATAATGAAATCTACTTCCTCGGCTTTGCCAAGGACAATTTCATCAGAAATTGGAATACCTTCAGAGAGACCATTTGCTTTGGTTTCCGTAACTGCTGCATTCCCATCTGCAAAAGGATTGACGCCTCCCGCATCTTTAATAATTTGTGCTACCCCTCCATTGGCTCTAATCGTCCAGGAACCACTTTTGCTGTGCATGCCCCAAAGAACACCCGGTTTTTCGGAACGATTTTGAACAAGGCTTTTGAGAGAATCGCAACGGTTTTTTATAGTATTAAAAAATTCCGTTGCAGCAGCTTCTGCATTCACAAATAAGGCATCATATTTAATCCATTCTAATTGCCCCAGGTAACTTGTTTCACTCCATGAGAATTCCGGAGCTGCCTTAAGACCTAAATCCCGTGTTTTTTTTATTCCTTCAGACTGAGTCAGGCTTGCTGCCGTAAGCAAAGTGACATCAGGTTCAACTGCTAACAAAACTTCTAAGTTGGGGCCAGTATGCCAGGAAGCACCAATAGCTTGTATTTCTCCTTCCACGAAGCGCTTACGCAATTTTTCATCGTATACCCCTTCATGGCCTAATCCAATGAGTTTATCAGTGACCCCCAAAGCAATAAATCGAGTAGGTGCTTCATCTGCATTACCTGCAATCGTTTCTACTGGAATCTCAATTACATGTGCACCCTCCAGTTCCCCTGTTAGAGAAGGAACAGGGGTACCGCGTTGAACCAGAACCATTACATCAGTGAAAGCTCGATCCCAGGCAATTGAATCCGCATCCTGAGCAGCAGTTCCAAATTCAACCTTTGTTTTAACTACCTTGTAATTATTGTAGTAAGTGACTTGCAAGTTTTCTGCATAATCAATCGAAACCTTATCTGGGAAATAATCCTCTTCGGTAAGTGGGGTAGAATTTCCCTCTACCTCTTCAGAATGGTTTTGCGGATTGGCACATGCATTTAGCATCAATAGAAGTATCCAAAGAAATCTGATTTTCATAACAAAGTCAGGTTTGCCTTCTCTAAAAGGTTTAATAGATGTTTTAGCAATAAATCAGTCTAAAAAATTGAAGCCTTTTAATTGCTTAATATTGATGCTCATGGAAAAGATAAATACTGAATTTTACCCAAATGCAACATTGATGCAAAATAACATTTATTTTACAAACGCAAAAGGGTTGCATTAATTAATACCCGCAATGCTTTGTCCCTTTTTAGTTACCATTACTGGCACTAATTTTTTCGCCTCCTTCTTTAAGATCCTTTAAATCAAAGGCCTCAATAGTGGACAAAGAATTACCAGAACTAGTTTGATTTCCTCCCATAACGATTGCACGGTCATTTATTAAGACAGCCGCGGTATGCCTACGTGGGGTCATTTTTTGATCGAGCAAATACAATTCACCTGTTGCTGGTTCATATCTGTGGATGACATCCAATTTGACATAATCCCCAAAAATATAAATGGATTTACCATCACTTACTGCCGAATAAGCGCTTAGGGCATAAGGTAAATCCTTTCGTTTTTCCCACTTTAGCTTTTTGGTATTAAAGACCATAACACTTGTCATGGCCTTCCCATTATACCCGCCAATGGCGAATAGTTCTTCTTTGATAGGGATAATCATACCTGAAACTGGAAATGGAGCATCCTCCAAGCGTTCCCATCGAAGGTCTTCCAGATTGATTCTATAAGTATTGGGGGAATAAATAGCCCCTTCCTCAATCCCTCCAACTACATAAATGTATTCATCTACCATCGCCATTCCTAAAGTTCTTATGGAATCAGGAAGAGGTGGTAATTCTCTGTACCATTGGGTTTCAATATCTAAATACTCGCAGGAAGCTAGTTTAAATCTTTTCAAGCCAACTTGAGATCTTCCTCCACAGGTGATCAATTTTTGATTGAAATAGAGGGTAGCGTGATTGGCTCGCCGACGAAGACCATCGCCATAGTATTTAGATTTTAATGTTGTGGGGTCAATCCGTTCAATGGAAGAGGTAAGGCCAGATGACATGTAATCTTTACCGTTTCTTTTACCTGTTGGTGATCCACCGAATACATAAATCCACTGACCGTCAGTAGCAGCGCTCAAGCCATAACGTGGGATCAGCAGATTTCCTTTGGTTTCTTGAAAATCTGGCTTGGACTCTAATTTGGTATGTTCTTCTCCCGTATTAGGAGAAACTGGATTTAATAGTTTATTAAAACCATTTGGATTAAAAGTAAAATATAATGCGATTATTGGAATGCTAAGTCCCAGAATAGCAGTATGATTAATCAAGGGTATAATATTAAGTGGTTTCATTTTTTTGTCAACTTAACTTTTTCAAAATACTTTAACTCATGATCTGGTAGTAATTCGGGATAAAAAATAGATACTAAATCCTCAATAACAAAATCTGGACGCACTTCCGGTGTTTCATACCAATCATAGGCATCTGTTTCATAATTAGTCCGTTTTTGATAATGATAAACCATATCATTTTGATAAGCCTTAAAACTATTTAGAAATTTTGCTGGAGGCCAATTCTGATCAGAAGTACTATTGACGATCCATACATCTGTATCCTTTGCCAATGCTAATAACTTTTCATTATTCATTCCTACGGCATGTGTGGGGCCATCATCTTTTAATACATTTTCTGCACCCGCTGCCTCCAAAAATGAAGCATAAAAATCATTGCGATGGGCATTCCAATCACTTGCATCAGAAGGATGGTATACTAAAAAAGCTTCAGGTTTTGATTCATTTGCCTTTGTCAACTGTATTAATTCTTCACACCTTGTGGCCACACGATTAAAAATTTCATTGGCCTCTCTTTCTCTGTTAAAAAACAAAGCTGAGAATTTTATCCACTCTGCTTTACCCAGAAAAGAAGCCTCTGCCCAGGCAAATTGAGGAATAGCATTTATACCCAATTCTCTCAACTTTGTCACACCCTCCAATCGCTGATTATTATAAGAGTAGAGTATCAATACATCTGGGTTTAAAGAAAGAATTACTTCTGGTTGCGGTGGGCGGTGAAAACTATAGCCAATAGAAGCAATTTGCTTTGCCTCCCATCTTTTGCGTAATTCGGGATCATAAATACCTCCGCCTCCCATGGCAAGAATATTATCCGTCAAATTAAGCGCTTTCAATCGGGTAATTTCACCATCGTCATTTGCAGCTACCGTTTGTAGAGGCACTTCAACCAACCAGGCATCCGCCAATTCGCCAGATAATTCAGGCTTGGGATGGCCTCTCAGAAGGAATACAATCTTTTGATCGATAAATATGTTCCTATTTTCACTCTTGAAATGTATGTGAGCAACTTTATAGTTTTCAAAATTGGAAACAG
This sequence comes from Saprospiraceae bacterium, assembly GCA_028285545.1. Classification (GTDB taxonomy): domain Bacteria; phylum Bacteroidota; class Bacteroidia; order Chitinophagales; family Saprospiraceae; genus JANQPA01. Next base: position 91,674 of record JANQPA010000077.1, read on the forward strand.
AGAAGTTTTTAGCGTATTTTATTTCTACTTCCTCTTGAATAGAATCTTGCTGAACCTGTACAGTTCTATTGATTTCAGGTTCTGTGGAGGTAGAGGATTTATCTGCTCCACATTGGGTGCAGCTTATTATTGCTATTGCTAATACCCATCTTCTAAGTTTATTCGTCATTTTTGAAAAAATTGGCTTATCTATTTTATTATCATCCACTTGAGTGGAAGCAATATTTAAAATTAAAGTGTATGCTCTTCCTAAGAGCAATTCAAATACAATATAGTTAAATTGCCTACTACTGCAACTTTGTTGCAATAATTTAGCTCAACCTTAACTCATCAAAGGAAGAAAACCAAGAAAGAGATTATATATTTTAGAATAGGTTTATTTTAGTTCCTTTAAAAACACCTCAGTATCTTAAGAGCCCTCATTTCAAAACCACCTCTCCTTTAGGGCTTTCAAAAGTCATCTCAAGTACAGGTGAATGGCCTTCTTCGATTTTTAACAAGGAAATATTCTGGTTACTTTTTGAAAGAATGTCCAGAATATCGCTTTTGTTTGGAGAGACCAAGTTTAATTCCCTTAAGGAACATTGAATAATTTCAGATGCGGAAGGATGCTGGGTATTGCTGGACCAACTGATGAAAAATGGATTTATGTCCAGGCCTTTTACTTGCAAAAGCTCCCATTCTAACGTCTCTCCATTAGGTTTTTTCCTAGACCAACTTTCAACACCTTCAGAATCAAATTGCATGTCCTTGATAATTTGTTCCAACTTTTGGATGTTATCAACTGCCATTGCAAAGCCTATCAATTTTAATTCGTGAATATCTTTGAAAAATGAAGGGATTGAATCTAAATCACTTTTAGGAGCCAAAATTTCAATATAAATCTCATCGGCAAGTGGAATAGTAGCATTATGTGTATAACTATCTTCATGTCCCCCACCATAGACTGGTTTAATGCCTGTCATTTTTTCAAACTGCTCCATACCAGTATCCAGATCATTTATGGCCAGGATCACATGATCTATTTGCAAATTTAATTCTTCCCTTCTGGTACAATTGAACAAAATAACAACGGTGCAAAGAAAAAGAAGAAAGTTTATCCAATTCTGATTAGACATAGTTGAAAAGGTAATTAAGACTTCCTTTTTATGATAAAAAAAATATAGTAAAGTTCACCATTAAGGTTCAAGAACATTTTCTTTAAATTGAAAACAAAGATATATTCCTGATCAAGAAATTCTTCTAGTACTACGTTTGGTGGCATACTCTCCACTATTCAGAGTAAATGGCCACATTGAAGCTTCAGTTATCGTTGTTTGGGAAAATATAGTATCTCTTTCCATTCCACCAAAATCCTTGTTCGACTTAACTACGGGTTAATGTTTCTGAAATATCTGTCTGCGACGCCTGAATAGCCGGTATTATTGCAGCCAAAAATCCGATAACAAGGGCTCCAATAAGTATGTACCATTCCTGGTTTAAAAACTTAAAACCTGAAAAAGAATAACGATAAGCATCTTTCATGGCTCTTGCTAAGACCTCCATCCCTGCATGGCTCATAATTATTCCAATAATAAAACCAATTAGGGCAATTAAGATACCTTCTAAAATGATGAGTAGAAACAATTCCACTGGTCTTGCTCCCATTACACGCATGAGCGCAAGCTCGTATTTTCGCTCCTTAAGCGAGTTATAAAGAGAAATAAAGACACTTAACCCCGATACAAAAATGATTATGACTGCCAGAACACGCAGTGCTTGTTCCCCGGTATCCATTAAACTAAACAAGCGGTTGATTTCGATTGCGGGCGCAGCTGCCTGCATGCCGGTATTCTCATTAATATTGCGCAGCATATTAAGGGCCTGATAATTTCGTCCCCGGAATTTGAGAAGTAAAGATGTTATTTCAGCAGAATCACTTTCTTCTAACAGGTTTTTGACTAAGAGCTTATCGGCATGGTGGTGATGATCGTGGCCCTCATTATGGTCATGATGTTCCTCTTCTTGGTGTTCATGCCCATCATCTTCATGGTCATGATGCTCATGATCCTCGTCATCATCATGATGCTCCTCTTCCTGATGAGATCCTTCTTCATCCCCATGATCATGTACCAGCCAGAAACTTTGAGTAGTTGTCAAAATCAATTGATCAATGACGGTTCCGGTAGGTTTTAGAATACCGACTACTTTAAAAGCCTGGGAATGATCGTGTTGTAAATCTTCATCATCTTCAAAGCCATGGGAGCTTTTAAATTCGTACCCAAGTCCAATATTGAGTTCTTTTGCCACGCTCACACCAATCGTTACCTCAAAATTGTGTTCCCATATCTTGCCTTCTTCGATTTGTGCATCATAGAAGTTCAAAATATTTTGTGTAGTACCCACAATTCGATAACCTTTTAAGTTGTCTCCTAAAGATAAGGGGATTGCTTCCTTGACAAGCGGGTGTTTCGGATTTAAAAAAGGCTTTGCTTCTTTCAGAGAAATATTACCGGTAGGAGCATCAATATGATACATACTACTGAGAATCAACTGCAGGGGGCTGCCTTTAGCTCCCACAACCAGATCAACTCCTGCCAGATTTTTCTCAAAATTTTTCTGCAACTGATTTTCGAGTAAGAGTAATAGTGAAATTAGCCCGATACCCAGGGAAAATAATACAATGCTTAACAAAAGAGAAAGTGGTTTATGAGTAAGGTTTTTCCAACTAAATTTTAGGGAATTCATAATAGAATTTGTTTGTCAAACTTTGTTTTTAATCGATTATCGTGGGTTACAATCAATAAAATGGCATCAACCGCGGCGGCTTGTTCTTTCAAAAGTTGTATTACTTTATCCGTATTAACATCATCTAAAGCGGAGGTTGGTTCGTCTGCCAGGATAACACTAGGCTGGTTAATAAGTGCCCTGGCAATGGCCACCCTTTGTTGTTCGCCAACACTTAATTTTTCAGGCTTGCTATTAAGTTTATGTGCAATATTCAGCTGTTTTAGTATGGAATGAATTCGATCTAGGTTGACTTTTGATCCAGCCAATCGTTGTGCTAATGCAAGGTTATCTAATACCGTTAGAGATCGAACAAAATGCGATTGTTGAAATACAATTCCAATATGTTTCCCCCGAAACCGGTCTAATTGCGATGCGGAAAGCTCATTTAATACTGTTTTATCCAGGATGACTGAGCCATTTTTGGGCATTCTCAAACCCGCTAAAAGGTGTAGCAACGTAGTTTTTCCACTACCTGATTGTCCCAACAATAGCCAATGCTCACCGGCATTGCAACTAATGTCAGGAAATTCAAGATAATCGTTCGCAGTATAGTTAAATTTTAAATTTTGGGTTTCCAGCATGATTTATTCCTGATTTTATTTAAAATGAAACTTTAGTCCTTTCAAGGTTGCCGTTTGGGTATTTCCAATAGTATGGAATAGGATCAAAGTCAAAAAAAATAAATAGAGGTGCTTCATTTTCTATCGGGTTGATTATCAATGCATTTTTGACATACCCCCTCAATCACTAAGGGGAATTCTACTATTTGAAATAATTTTAATTTTTCCATATAACCCTCAGGCAATATTGGCAGGCAAAAAATGGAGTTACAGCTTTTACACTTGAGGTGAGGGTGTATCGTATTTTGGTGATGATGAAATATATAGGGTTAATATTATTCATGCACTTGCCATACAATTTGCAGCACTTCTTCTCGGCTTGGTGGTGTGTTTTTGTGCACAAAAGCACTCCGTAATCCCCAAAAATAGAGAAACAATAAGGTCATAGTGACTATACGGCCGGGTGTTACCCAGTAGCCTTTTTCCACTTTGCTCGTCTTTGGTTGATGCATCAACATCCAATTGTAAAAATGAGCATATGCAATCAATCCTCCTCCTGCCATCATTAACCAATGGGCATTTGAATTAAATATTTTTTGGGCAGTAATCAATCCAATAAAACCTATCCCCGCAATTAACAAAGGGCGAATATTCTGGTGTTTTTTGATATAACTGTTTAACAAAGACCAACAGGCTACCCCTACACTCATACCGATAAGAATCCATTCTGATTGTGGATTCATCAGCCAATGTTTTCCTGAGAGTATTCCCAGAGTAAATAAAAATGGCAGCAACATACAATGCAGAGAACATAATAATGATGTTCCAAACCCCACAAAATCCCAATTCCAGCTAAAGAACTTCCTCAATTTAAAAAGAGTTTAAAATAAGAATCATTAAATGCAACATTGTTGCAAAAGTAAAAAACAATCTTCATATTTGCAACGATGTTGCATAAAGATTATGGATAAATTTTTAGAAATGAAAAGAATTGTTTTATCAGTTTTGATAGTAATAGGCTTATCAGCCACAGGGTTTTCGCAGGCTAATCTTACCTGGAAGAATTTGGCGGATGTAAAATTCGAGATGCGCTATTTTAAAGAATATGAACGAAAATTTCTGGTGCCTTTATTTGGTAAAACGCCTAAAGAAAAAGAAGGCAAACAGGTCTCCATTTCAGGTTATATAATACCACTTGATGCCGATTTTTATGCCCTTTCTCAATATCCCTATTCAGCTTGTTTCTTCTGCGGAAATGCTGGGCCAGAGACCATTGTAGAATTACAATTAAAACCCAAAGCCACTAAGCGTTATAAAATGGACCAGAAGATGACTTTTAAGGGGATTCTACGATTGAATGATTCGGATGTATTGCATTTTAATTACATTTTGGAGAATGCAGAACCATTATCAAAGTAAGTGAATGGATATATTTAAGTTAACAATTGAGGGCGGCGCCCTCAATTGTTAACTTACCATAATTCTGTCTATGCAATAAAACTCTAAACCCTGACTCTATAATTCAAAGGCTATGGAAGCAACTATTCTTCTTGGGGGTTGAGGTACAAAGGAACCAAAGATCGAACGTTGAAAAGTTTCTACATTGTTGAGGTTTTGAGCATTTAGCTGAAACCTAAAGTGTTTATACTGATATCCTAGCATTAAATCCAAGCGAGTAAATCCTTCGATAATATTTTCCTCCGAATTAAATTTATCGCCAAACATATCACCTTGTTGAAACAGTCCTCCACCAATAAAAAGTCCAGGGATGCCTTGTTTGAAGGTGTACTGAGTCCAAAGGCTAAATTTTGTATTTGGGTTATTGGGCAATTCATTCCCAGCAAAATCTGTTGGTTCTGAGTCCCCACTTTGAACTATTTCGCTAATCACTTCCGTTTTAAAGTAGGAAAAGGCTCCAAAAAACTGCCAATTATCTAAAAGTTTACCGTTAATATCCAATTCCACACCCTGACTACTATGTTCACCTGATTGATTGGCTCTGAAATTATTGGGGTCAGAGATACTTCCATTTGCATTAATGATCTCAAATTGCAAGACATTTTTTCGGTTTAAATCGAAATAAGAAAGGGTAATACCTAAGCGATCATTAAGCAATGATTGCTTGATTCCAAACTCAATTTGGTCTCCTAAAAGCGGTTCAGGATTATCTAAACCTCTACCTGGCTGTGGAGTGACCGAACTGAATGATTCAGCATAACTTCCGTATAGTGTCAGATTGTCAATTACTTCAAAGGTAAATCCAACTCTTGGTGTAAAGCGGGATTCGGAAGTTTCCGGATTATCTGCTGGTTCTTCAGCATCTCCACTATAATTTGTACCATCTGTAAATTGACTAAAACGCCCTCCAATAAGCAGGTTAAGACGGTCATCAAATAAGGATACTAGATCCTGGATATTAAATCCTATTCTTCTGGTGAATGGTGAGACGTCATCATCTAGGGGTGGCGCTGAACTCAATGCTGTATTTACCCAAACCGGATCGTTTAAGGATAGCCCTCCGGGGATTGGAAAAACAAAATTACCAACCACAGGCCGAGAGATATGAGAAATATCAAAGCCTGCCAGGAGACGATGTTTCACCGAACCTGTCTGGACTTCTCCACTTATATCCAGGAAGTTGGAAAAAGTATTGGTTCGACTTCTTTCACTATAATCGCCAAAACTGAAAGCTACACTGTCAGTAGCTGCATTATAAATAGGATATACATCGTGTAATAGTCTGTTTTGATTGGAAAAAGAGGTCACATTACGAACTTGCCATGATTTAGAAAATCGATGAACAAGTGTAGTCGTTACCATATTGTTGTTTCCTCTAGAAGTGCCATCTGGATATCCATAGAAGTTAGAATTATCAAGCTGCTGTGCTCTTTCAATAGATAGACCTACCGGAAATCCCCAGTCAATGGTCGCTTCATTTTGCATAAAAAGAGCATCTACATTCAACGTTGTTTGGTTACCGATATTCCATAACAGGCTTGGGGCAATCATAAATTGCTCATTGGATACATCATCTCTGAAGCTATTGGAAGATTCATATACTGTATTTAAGCGATAACTAAGTTTATCTGCCAGCTTACCACCCATGTCAATTGAAGGGCGGAAAAGACCATATTCTCCTATTTTTAACTCCAAGGTGGCATGATCGTATCCCAATGGTTTTTTGGTTACAAAATTGATGATTCCTCCTGGTTCCACGTCCCCATAAAGGATAGAAGCGGGTCCTTTTAGTACCTGCACTTCCTCAACATAATTTGAATAGGGAGTTCTAAGCATAACCCCATTAATCCTATAGTTTTCTGGTCCTCCTGCAAGACCGATGTCAAAGCCTCTGATATTGATATTATCACTGATGCCATAAGAACCAAATTTGGAAACACTGCTTACATTTCTCAAAGCATCCTCTAAAGAAATTGCCTGCTGTTGAACCAGTAATTCCTGCGGCACAATATTTAAAGAAAGAGGAGTTTGCTCCAAGGGTGCATTTAGTCGGATAGCATGGATGGTTCTTCTTTTTTGGCCATAAACCGCCACTTCATCCAAATGATAAGTTGCACTGATAAGTGAAATGTCCAGTGTAGTCGTTTCATTAGCATTTACGGAAATCTCAAATTGCTGTTCCTGAAAACCAATTTTTGATACTCCAAGGATATATTCACCAACAGGAATATTTTCTAACAAGTATTTACCTTCGGAATTAGAAGTCACACCATATGAGCTTTGTACCAAAAATATATGGGCACCTTCTTCAGGAGTATTTTCTGCTCCATTAATTGTTCCTGAAATATTGCCTGTAGTTTGAGCAAATACAGCTTGTGATAAAAAAAGAAGAATTACTAAGAGTCGGGTGATTAAACATTGCATGATTTACAAATTTTATTTTTGTATGATTCGAGTGCTTTTTTTAGAAAGAAAAAGAATAGCTATTCCTATCCCTATCAAATAAATAATTAGAGCTAATGCATCAGGCCAAAAAACGCTTGGAATTTGTTGGCGATCAAATACAAATTCAGGCAGGTTTTTGATCTCTTCTGAAGTGAAGGCATGGTTGGTGAATAAGCCTTTGAAGACAAATTGACGGTATTGATGAGCATAATCTTGACTCTGTTTTAAAAAACTTCTGTGGTATCTGGTAGAAGTTCCTGCCAATTCTGTTAATGCATTTTGAAAAATCATGGCGGGAGATGAAATTCTTAATTGACTGAACCATTGATTCCTTTTGTCAATTTTATCTTCATACTCCTGAGCTTTTGGTTGATGTTTTAACTGAGCAAGGTATTGTTTAGCCAAGAAATTGATATTCCATCCCGTGGAATTGGACATATCTTTGGTAATGGGATCATCCGATGACCAATCCGGATGTAAGCGAAATAATGCCACCATTTCCTGCCTCAGGTTACTTTCAATCTCATTATAAACCTCCTGATGGTGATTGATAATTTCAAGTCTTGTAGGAACAGGATGCAACTCTTTACCTAGCTGATTAATAAAGGAAGGGATTAAGAAAACCAGCAATACCCAAATACTTGTAAGTAAAATGAGGCTTCTGCTTGAATTGGCCCCAGATAGGTTTACTAAAAAACATAGAATGAACCAAAAAGCAGTATACAAAAAAAGAAGGATCGTCAGCTGACCGAATTCAATTGGATGTTGAAAGATTGAAACTCCAAAAATGCTCAAAAGAGCAAAAGTGAAAATGATCAGTAGAGAAAAAAGAGTAAAAAACCGGATACTAATTTTGATCAATAACCAGGTTGACACTTTTATAGGTTGTGAAGCGATCAGTTTTAACCTGCCCGTTTCTCTTTCACTGGACAAAATATTGAAGGAAATCAATAAGATGATTAATGGCAAAAGATAGGTCCAAACGAAGGCAAGATCCAATTGTCCAAAAAGCTGTTCAATTGGACTTATCAATTCACTGGATGCCCGCTCATAAGAGCTGTTAAAATAGAGGACAATTTTTTTATAGTTACTGTATAAATCACCTTGTCCAATAGCAATCAGGGCATAAGCATTTGATGGTATCCAAGATAGACGATGGTTATTATAAGTAAGTCGAACCCCACTTGTAGGCAAGGTATATTGACCTTCATATGTAGCCAAGCCTTTATTTAAGGAATCTATTTGTGAAATTAACAGCTGGTCATTTTGCCTGACTAACTCTAGTTGTACTGTGAGTTGCTTGTTTTTATCAGCCAAGTGGTAGTAAGTATTCCAAGAAGCAAAGGACATTAAAAACAAGAGCAGAAATAATAAGCCTAAAAAGCCATAATCTCTGGATAGCAGCCGCAATTCTGTTCGTACCATCTGACCATATATCCCCATGCCTAAACGACTTTGATTTTTCTACTAAAAACAACCATTGCCAGGAAACTTAAAATCATCCAGGCGAAGATTATGGAATATTCAAAATAGTGATCCTTTATGATTTGATCCGATGCCTCCCACTGGTATTCAAACTTAGGAGCATTGGCCCATACCTCAGTATTTGCTTTATATCTTTCAACTCCTTTTGCATTCTCAGCTATATTCATGTTAAGTGCTGTATTTAAAACCACTCGATATTGCTCAGCCTTTTCTTCGAAATGCCATTGAAAGTTGTAGTCCGTCCGGGCCATGGACATGGACAAAAACCGCACCGAAAGGAAGGGGGATAGAAAGCCGCTTAAGCGAAATACCTTGCGTTGTTTATGATACTGTGCTTTTAATAAATTGAAGTGTTTGGTATAAATCTCAGATTCATACTTTTCACCTTCCGCAAGCAAAAGGCCTCCATAATCTACTGGCAATTCTTCGATGGTCTTTACTCCATACTCCTGAAGCACTTTCTGCTGAAAATCCTGTGCTGCTTCATTCCAGAAGTTATGGCCATTAAGTCCATTTTTTTGATCTTCATTGATGTTATCGATAAAAGTCTGCAGGCTTGGAAAAGGGTATAATTGCCCCGCCAAATTGCTGGAAAGCTTAGGAATAATTAGGGTGACAAGAATCCAAAAAGTTAATAAAGTTACAAGGGACTTGCCTGATGACTTTGAACGGCTTGAAACCAACACTATTAAACTAACAAATACAATGAGGTAAATTAGATAGGAAGCATTGAAGATTAACCATTCTAGTATTTCTATTCCGGAACTTCCTCCCAAATAAGCATAACTTAACACTACGCTCAAGCAATACACTATAAAAAGGAGCATCATTAAGATCAATAAAGCTACCCATTTACCTAAAGCCAATTGGGTAGTTGTGGCACCTTGAGCCAATAGAAGCCTTATGGTTTGCGCTTCTTTTTCTTCGGTAAAGGTATTGTAGCCAAGAAAGATTAAAAGGATAGGGAAAAGATACAATAGTACAAAATTAGGCGTGAGTTCTCCAAAACGGAACAGGCCAGAATGATCTTTTGCCTGATTCAAAGTGCTTTGTTTGCGCTCATGAGCGCCGAGGTGAATCACTTGTCCTGTATATTGCTGGATTCCTTTATCCAACATTGCTAAAGGATAAATCGGTTCTATAGCATAGGTGCCATCATGAGCTGCATCATGAGGATCTTTTTCTGCTTGACTTTCCCAATTGAGCCTGCTCTGAAGAAGATTTTCCTGGTATTGGTCCTGAGATAAGGAGTAATCCCTTATACTCAACACCATGGAAGCCAATAGCATTAAGGTGGTGCATATCACCAATAACCTCGCATGGCCATCTCTTGAATACCTTAGTAATTCAAATTTTGCAATGAATACAATCATAATTGGTTCCTCTACTCTTCAAGCTTTGCTTGAAGCTCCATCAACTCAGTTTTATTGAAATTTTCATCGTCAAAAATTTTGGGGTAGTATGTGTTTTTAAGATCATCATGAAATTCATGGATTCTTTTCACAAAACGAATGTGGCTCTCCCGGTCTGTTTTGGAAATACTTGAAAAGTTTTCATGTACCATCGCTGCTGGTGCCAGCCACTGCCATTTCTTCAACAATTGATTTCGCTTTGCAACCTGACTTTCATATTCCTGGTTAAGAGAATTGGCTTTATCATCGAATAAGGTAAAGCTGGCATAATACCATTGGTTAAAATTAATGGAATCTCCCTTGTCGTATTCTGGATATTTAGGATAAAATTGATCATAAACAAATGACCGGGGTGACCCCCAGACTTTACCACTCAAAGTCCTTAATTCATGAACACTATCTGTACGATTGGGTAAAGGAGTTTTAGCCGACACAAACAGGTTGAGCAAGGCTGGAGAAATCATAGTCAAAAGCAACCAAATCCCCAGGCCATATATTGCACTGGTGGCACTGCTTTTGCGAAGAGCGATTATTCCTGCCATGACAGCGGTCCAGAATAGGCAGTAGGTATAAATCAAGCCCAGGCTTTGAAAAAATATTCCGGCATTTTGTCCCAGTGATATTCCTTGTAATAAAAAACCCAGGAGAAGTAAACCTGTTGCTGATCCTAGAACAATTAATAAGCGCAATAGACCTTTTCCCATTAAGACTGTGGAGAGTTTAACAGATTGTGATTGCAGCAAGGTAAGAGTTCCCCCTTCTTTTTCCTTTGCGTAGAGGTCATAAAATAAGGCAACTATCAGCAAGGGTAATAAAAAGATAATAACATATGACAGGTCAAAATTCCCGGTAAGCAGTTTCATAGGATTGGCCAATTCACCAATATTCATTTGTCGGGCTAAATCTGTAACATTTAATCCATAATATACTGGAAATAAATCCCTTTGACCCAAACATAATCCAGCTAATGGTGGAGTATGATGTAATACATAATAGGTAAAATGTTTGCTCCGTCCTTCCCCAGTCGGAGAGACAGCTCTTCGAAAATTTATCTGGTTGGCTTTAATGGAGGTATCAAGGCTGACCCAGGTCAAAAGACTATCAAATTGTTGGCGTTCGTATTCCTGCACCGTTGCCATCCGATCTTCCTGCTTCTGAATTTCAAATTTCCCAAAATAGATACCATAAATTCCTGCTCCAAAGAAGACCAGCAAAAGAATGATTAGGGTATTATTTCGCCAAAGGTTTTTCCACTCAAAACGGCAAATATGAAGGAGGTTTTTCATAATCTGGATATTTTAGGTGCATAAATTGAGGCAAGGGTAAATAGAGCTACCAGCCAAAAAACAAGTGCAGTTACACTTCTCCATTGAACTGATATAATCTTTCCAATATCTGGTGCCTCATAGGAAAAAGATTCAATGCTTTCCCACATTTCCTTATCTACTCTATAATCTTCTGTCCCGGGTTTGTCATTCACCTCCATATCCTTATTCATTTTTTTAACAAAAGCTCTTCGATAATTCTCTGCTGCTTTGACAAATGCGACATGGTGATGAAAGTCTGTCCCAGAAAAGGCCATTGAAAGGTTGCGAATGGCCAGATAAGGATTGATAAACCCAGCCCATTCTGATACGCGGTTTTGCTTTTTGAAAATATTTTCAACCTTTGAGAACTCGTGATCATACACCTGATCTGTGTATTCTTCTCCTGCTTGCATAGCAATACCTCTCCAATTAACAGGCAAATCCTCAGTCTTTGATACATTATATTCGTCAAGTACCTGCTTTTTAAGATCAGCCAGGCGTGCATCAGAGGGATTATGACCATCTATTCCATTTTCCACCTTTTCAGCAATGGTTTTGCGAAACTCATATTGGGAAGGTGTTGGATAAACTTTATCAGCAAGGTTGGTAGTTGCTTTAGGTAAAATAATGCAGGCAGCAATCCAAAGACCTAATAAACTTAGCAAGGAAAAACTAGAACTTTTGGAGAAAGCAGAAATGATGACACTTAACAGAACAAAAATTAATAAATACAAGGAATAGCTTGCCAAAAGGCCCATAAATTTAACCCCTACATGCGGATCAAAACCAGCAGAAGCCTGGTCAAGTAAAAAATAGGCCAAACAAATCACTGGGATAAAAATGAGTAAAACCAATGCATAGGTCCCCCATACCTTGCCCATCAGCAGCTTTCTCATTGAAATTCCTTGTCCATGTATTAATTTAAGGGTCCCTTCCTCCCGCTCTCGACTAAATATATTAAAGGTCAAAAAAATGATTAATAATGGAAGAAGTACTTGCAATACCAAGGCAGCAGTTAATTCTCCAAATCGCGTCATACCATTACCTTCCTGAGCGGCGCTGTACAGCACTTCATTCTGTTTGTGGGCCTCTAGAAACACAGAAACCCCAGTATAATTATCTAATCCTAGATCCAAAAAACTGAGAACAGGCTTGGGTTTAAAGGCAAACTGGCCATAATGGGCTGCACTATGAGGATGCTTCGCTCCTTGATTGACCCATTTATCATACATGGTTGCCTGAGCTTCTGCACGTTCTTTTTGTATTTGTTTTTGACCTTGGCGACCTACCAAAACTGATACCAACATCAATAAGATAAGAAAGGTGCCTGCAAATTGGATTCGTGTGTCGCGAAGGGCACTCTGGATTTCCTTTTTAATGATCAATCGCAACATGATTTTCAGTTTTCATGGTTTCCAAATACAATTGCTCCAATTCGTTCAACTTTATCTCGTCGCTCTTTAAAGAATGGATTAAAACCCCTTCTTTCATAATACCTATATGAGTGCCCGTCTCTTTTGCTCGAAAAAGATCATGTGTAGCCATTAAAATGGCCACATTATTTTCACGCATTTCTTTTAACAATTGAGCGAAGTCATTACTGGCCTGTGGATCAAGTCCAGAGGTGGGTTCATCTAATAAAAGGTTATCAGCTTGCTTGGCTTTTGCTATGGCAATACCAACCTTTTGACGCATTCCCTTGGAATATTTGGCCACCCTTTTATTAATGGCATCACTTTGTAGCCCTACAGCCTCCAACAATTGAGTGCCTGTTACTTTATCAGGCAAATTGCCTCCTAATCCAGCAAAAAACTGCAAGTTTTCCAGACCGGTCAGATTACTATATAAATTTAGGTTCTCAGGGATGTAAGCCAAGTGCTTTTTTGTGGCCTGAGCCTGACTTGTTACATCTAAGGAATTTATTTTAATTTGTCCCGAAGTCGGTTGTATGAAGTTCATAAACAGGTTAATAGTAGTAGTTTTACCTGCTCCATTAGCTCCAAGAAGGCAATAAATATCTCCTGGGTTTACTTGCAAATTAAGGTCATCTACAGCGACGAAGTCCCCATAGCGTTTACTAAGATTTTTGGCTTCCAACATATTTAGATGGTTTTAAATGCAATACTGTTTCAAAAATACAAAAGAATTTATCAATCGCAACTTAGTTGCATTTGGACCATAAAACGAAGCTGTCTCATCCGGACGGATTCGCCAACCAATACTATTTTTTTGAGAGCATTTTATTAAGGAAAAATTTCATTTTTCCTTAATAAAATGCTCTCAAAAAGAAAATTATTTGGCGGATCAGAACCTGTCTACCGACAAGTAGAAGTTATGAGACGCCCTCGTTTTGTCCAACAAAAAGTTTGTGAAATTCTAGTTCGTCCCAGTCAGTATCTTCTAATTCTGCTATTGGAGTCTTGGTATAGGCCATTCATCCCGATACCCTTGTTTTCGGAGTTTGGGGCCAATCTCCTCCTCAGTGGATAAACAATTATTGAGGTCGGTTCGAATTTTTTCTTCATCCATATCTTGGCCAATAAATACAATTTCATTTTTCCTGTCTCCAAAAACCCTATGCCAATCCATTTCTATTATTTTTTGATTTTCAACAAAAACGGCATAACGAATTCGCTTTTCATAGGGCATACTACTCCACCATACACCTGCACTATCAGCACGAAGAGATCCACCGGCTTGACTCCATACTAATGCTTGCTCTGGTCTTGATACTAACCAAAACAAACCTTTACTCCGAATAACGGTGCTTGGAAAACTATTTTCGACATAATCCCAAAAGCGTACCGGATCAAAAGGTTTTTTACTACGATATACAAAGGAGCTAATACCATACTCTTCCGTTTCGGGAGTATGCTCGCCTTTGTTTAATTCTTCGATCCAACCAGCACTTTGTTCGGCTTCTTCGAAGTTAAAAAGTCCGGTGTTGAGGATCTCATTTGGGCTAACCTTACTGAAAGTGGATTCGATGATCTTTGCTCCAGGGTTTAGTTTTTTAATAGCGGCTTTTAAAACACCTAAAGTTTCTTTATTTACCAGGTCTGCTTTATTAAGAAGAATCACATTGGCAAACTCTATTTGGTCAGTCAACAAGTTGACAATAGTGCGATAGTCTCCTTCCATATCTGTTAGGTTTCTATCCATGAGGAGTTCTGGACTACCAAAGTCTTTGAAAAAATTGAAGGCATCCACCACGGTAACCATGGTATCGATATAGCTAAACTGAGATAGATCTATGCCATTATTTTCGTCTACAAAGCTGAAAGTCTGCGCTACTGGTACCGGCTCGCTAATACCCGTGCTTTCAATCAACAAATAATCAAATCGATTTTCTTTGGCCAGGCGTTCAACTTCTACCATTAGGTCCTCTCGAAGGGTGCAGCAAATGCAGCCGTTACTCATTTCCACCAGTTTCTCTTCTGTTCTGGACAGGGTGTTTTCACTCTTTACCATCTCGGCATCGATGTTTACCTCGCTCATATCATTTACAATCACAGCTACCTTTAAACCCTCTTTGTTATGTAAAACATGGTTGAGCAGGGTTGTTTTTCCAGCACCTAAAAAGCCAGAAAGTACAGTTACAGGGAGTTTCTTTATATTTTCCACCACTAAAATCTTTTTTTAAATTTTAAATTGTTTCTCCTTCAGTTGTTGCGCAGCACTCCTCGTCTTCACAATAGCAGTATTTTCTATTATAGAGATGAAGCAATACTAAGCTTATGGTAGGTAGGTAAATTATTTCTTCAACAAGGTGGAAGCCTTCAAATTTCTCATTGAGAATGATAATTGCCAGGAAAATCCAGCTAATCGTTAGAGCATACTTGATCCATTGTCTGGAAGTATTTTTAACTGCCCAATACACTGCAAAAAAAGATACTATAAGCATGATGACATCTATAAGGCCCCACCATAATGGGCTTTCTACATGGTGAACAGCTGCCTGCGCTATAAATAAATAAGGGGTAGCCAGACAATGCAGCAGACATAAACCACTTGCCGCAGCTCCAACCAAGTCGGTTTTATTTTGTGCTAACTTAATACCTAACATATTTTATTATTTAAAATGGTTTTGCATTTCTTTACTTAAACATCGGTTCAATAGCTTTTCTAATCCTTCCCTTTGCAAGTTTTTGCCAATGAATACGACCATACTTTTCCTAGTTTCTCCAGGCTTCCAGGGTCTGTAGACTTCAAAGTCCAATTGTTTGCCAACAGATTGGGCCAGGTATTGGTCATCGGAGCCTTCTATCCAAAAAAGTCCTTTCATCCGATACAAGCCTGCCGATTGAAACATTAGATAAACAAAAAGATGGCGATCCAAAGAAGCAGGATCAAAGGGTTTATCAAAGATGAAGGTCTGGGAATTAATTTCCTTAGTGTGTTCGTGATGATGGTGTGAATGGGGTTTTTGAATGGGGAATTGATCTTCTTCAACCCCACTTATCAATGGATTGGTTTGAAGAAATATTTCCTCCATTTTGGAATTTTTTTGATCAAAATTGATACTCGGAAAGTCATTTTTATTTCCCAGCATAATTTTTGCAATGGGGTTGATTTGCTGTAGTTTTTCTACTAAAAAATCAACTTGCTCTTCTACAACCAAGTCGGTTTTATTTATCAGCAAAACGTCACAGAAGGCAACCTGCCCTTTTGCTTCTTCGGTTTCCCTCAGGTGCTCCTCAATCATCAGGGAATCCACTAAACAAACAATTCCTCTGAGGGGAAATTGTTTTTTGACCATAGGATGAGCGATGAAAGGTTGTGCAAGTCCTGTTGGATCTGCCACCCCAGTAGCCTCAATAATGATTTCATCAAACTCCTCTCTTCTATCAAATAGTTCGTTTAGGATGTCATATAAATTGTCATTAAGCGTACAGCACAAACAGCCATTATTCAATTCTACAATGGTCTCATCAGAATGTACGACAAGTTCTCCGTCAATACCCTGTTCGCCAAATTCATTCTCGATGATGGCATATCGAACATTTTTGTTTTCTTGAAGTATGTGGTTAAGAAAAGTTGTTTTTCCTACCCCGAGGAAGCCTGTCAGTATGGTTACTGGTAGTTTTTTTGTGTTTTCCATTTCCTTAAAAACTTAACGACTCATTCGTATCAATTCTCAACAAAAGTCTTTTTTCACCATTTTCTTCAATTGTTGGACTGCGATGAACAATAGGATTGGCATCTGGATAAAGTGCCCCCTTTAAAATAATGACATCACCAGTTCGAGCTTGTTGAACTAGACTTTCATCCTTAACTATCTGCTCATTATTCCCCTGTTTAATGAATGCCTTATGGTTCACTATCTCATCAGGAAGCCATAAGGTCCCTTGTCCTACATAAGTACAAAGCAAACGCAGTGAGTTAAGATCAGTATGATACCTTCGGCACATGTTATTATTTACGGTTGTAAATAAAAGTCGAAATGATTTAACTCCTGATATCTGCTTAAAGAGGATTAATTGTTCCGAAATATCTTTTAGAAGGCCGGTGCCATGACCTACATAGGTTTCGAAATATTCTTGGAGAGCAGAGAGAATCTCTGAATCCAGTCCGCTTGTTTTAAATTCTATTGGTTTTGCCATTGTTTGAGTCAATTCCTCTTGAAGCAGGCTTAAGTCCCGTTGATAAACAGCAATATTTTTTGATTGCTTTTGGATGTCACGCAATACGATGGGGTCTTGTCCTATTGCTGCATTTGAAAAAGTTTCTACTGATGTATGATGCATGATAAAGTTGCTTGTTAAGAATTCTGAAGTCTATGATCCTGTTGCTTATCCAAGAATCCCAATCCGGTTCTTAAGGGTTTATGATTTAAGGCTTAATAGAGGCGGCTGGGCGAGCTGCTTTTAAGATGTAACTGCAATGATCAAAATCTGAATCGTTTAGGATCAACTCCCCCTCAAATCGAATTCGTTCATCCATACTAATATGTTTGGCTAGTTTTTTATCTATCTGGAGTTCGACTACCGATTCTGGTCCTGCTCCTCCACAAAAGAAACAAGATGAATAAGGATATCTGGACAGAACATGAAAATTTCTTTCTGGATCGACTGGAATAAAATATCCTTCCAGAACAACTTTTTTGTTCTGAAAAGCTTTGGCTTTTTCTCCAAAAATGGGAACAAGCCAGTACCATTTTGCCTTTTCATCATACACCTCTTTGAAGGTAACATCAGAAAGGGTTACCCAACTTAATGATTTTTGACCAGCCAATATCACTGGACTAAAAAAGAGAAAGATGAAAATGCTCAGGACGATTAGTTCAATGTTTTTTTTATTTTTTATCGATGTTGGCATAAACCTATTTTTTAATGAATCAATAAAGTCTTAGTATTTTGAGTAAGCACTTAAGACACTGTTTTTAGGGTGTTAAATTTTGCTTATAGTTCAAATACTTCTCTTTGTCTACTTTCACAGCTCCCCAGGTATCTAATACCAAGGCTTTTACCTGTAAGTCTATCATTGATTGAATTTCCTTGCGGTATTTTTGATAATCATGATAATGTGTTCCTGAAAAAGCATTGAGTTTGTTTTGAAAAAAAGTGACGGGATTGAACCAATTGTACGAACGAATGAGGTCGTTCTTAGCACTATTGCTCTTTTCAATGGTGTTGAAACTTTTCTTATTCAGGTCATTTGTAAGTGCAGCTCCAGAACGATTCATTGCCAGATTCATTTTAGTACTGTCTTGAGCAACAGGGCTATTGAGGATTTCAGGAAACAAAGCGTTTAAGCGCGCTTGAAATACACTATCTGGTTGCTTAAAGAGTTGCTCTCTTTCATCTCTTTGGGCATCTATAAACTCAGTCATCAGATTGGCTGGGTGTTGTAAACTAACCCATTGATGAACTGCAGCGGGGATGATGAAGGCAAACAGCAACCAGGTTCCGACCATTTTCAGAGTATTTCCTATGCTGCTTTTCCCTCTAAAGAGAATAAAAGTAAATGCAAAAATCCATAAAAAGAGATAAGCAGAAGCCATAAAGAAAATTTGCAAAAAGGCATCTGTTGACCCCTTAAAAACGTTGGTAAGCAGGGCTCCATAAACCATCAAGCCAAAAAGAACAAATAAAAGAAGAACTGAATAAAAGGTAACTCTGGCCAGCAACCAAGGTGTTTTTGAGCCTGTTTGGGCATAAATTAAGGGGAGGAATCCTGCATCAGCTTCTGCACCTTTAATGTTGTATAGCCATATCAACAAAAGCAAAGGCATGAGATATAACATTACAAATGAAAAATCTAAAGTGCCTGATTGCAGTCGCTCTGGGTTGGCAATTTCTTCGGCCATGTCTGTATCATAAGGACTACTTTGAAAAGTTACCCGTTTGTAGTAACCATATTGCTCTGCCTGACCAATGTTATAAACGATGGCTGGAGAAGGCGATTTAAAATGATATATGGGGCTATACCAAACGGCCCAAAAAGGAGTAGTCACATCAATCCAGGGGCGATCTTCGGGACCCTTTTGGCCTTTTTCGTAATAAACAAGAGTTTCCTGATAGTCCTCTTCTGCTTTTTTATTGATGCTTTCAATTTCTGACATTTGCCTATTGTATAGGTTTGCACCATTATGTAAAGCATAAACCCCAGCTACAATAAAAAGTACTAAGGCTACTATTTTAAACGGACTATGCGCAAAATGCTTCCATTCATAAACACATATTGTAAACCAATTCATACGAGTTGCATTTTTCTAGTTCCATAAAAGAGCAAACTCAGGGTCAGTATAAACCACAGCAGCAGCAGCCCTACATCTAATAAGTAATGGTGAAAAATAGCTCCAAGGGCAGTTGGCTGATAATCAAAATCAGGCACTGATTTATAGAATTCATTATTTGCTTTCCAGCCCCAATCACCAGTCTTTGAGCCTCCATAAGCATGCTTATCATTGAGAATTTTGATGAATTCCCTTCGATAAGTTTCAACCTGCAACAAAAATTCCTGGTGGTGCATATTGTCGGTTGCAGCAAATCCCATACTGGCATTTTGAAGAGAAATGAAGGGGTTAAATAAACCTGCTATTTGCATGCTTTGTTTTTGTTGGGTAAAAACTGTACGCATGTTTCCAAAATGCTTATCCCAAACCTGATTGCCATATTCTTCATCCGCCTGCATCCGAATTCCATCATAATTTATCGGAAGCTTGTAAAGGCTATCCACCCCATACTCTGCCATTACCTCTTTTTCAAGCTCTTTTCCCCTTTCATCAGCTGGATTATGCCCGTCTATACCTTTTGAACGGTCTTCTCTCATGGCAGCTTTAAATTCGTTTCTACTGGGTAGCGGATGCCATTTCTCTACACTGCTTAAAAGGACACTGGGCAAGAAAACAGACCAAAACATCCATATACCCAGCATGGAAGTCAGAGCAACAGTCGAATTCTGCCAACGAGCAGAAAAGAAAACAGTTAGTCCAGTAATGATGAAATAGTAAAGAGCATAAGAAACAAAAACCATAAGGCTTCTGAATAGGGTATCGCCACTAAGATTTTGGATATTCAGTAAACTATACGTAGCCACTACCAAGGCTAGAAGCAGAACTCCATATAACCATACGGCAACTGTTTTTGCTAAAACAATTCGGATGGGAGAAGCTCCCTGCAGAACCAATAATTTTAGTCTGCCACTCTGTTTTTCGCTGCTTACCGCATTAAATGCCAAAAATATGAGTAATAAGGGGACGATAAATTTTAACAAAAGTGAACTTTTTAGTTTCCCAAATCGAGAAATGGCTTGCATTTGGGAAGCCTCTGAATGCACCATTTCATTTTGGACGTGCCCCTCAACCCGAAGCATATTGCCTGTAACGCTACTTACTCCTTCATCCAGACTACTCAACAGGTTGGAGGGTTTAAACACATAGGTACCATAATGGGCCGCACTGTGTGGATTCATTGCCTCTATACTTTCCCATTGTTCACGTAGGTGCTTCTTTGCCGTTTCGGATGCTTTTAATTCTTTTTGATTTTGATAGTTCCCTAATATTATAGAAAACAAGAACACCATAACAAAGCCTATACTTAGACCTACCAACATTCTGGTGCGGCGAAGATAGAGCCATTCGTTTTTGATAATTTGCCACATAGCTTGTTAGTTTTGAATGTATTCCAAATAGATTTTTTCTAATTCATTAGCACTAACCTCTTCACTTCGCAGCTCTTTTACCAGTTCACCTTTTCTTAGAATACCAATTCGATGACAAACTTCCCGTACCCGAAAAATATCATGGGAAGCCATAAGAATAGTTGCCCCTTCTGAAGCTAATTTTTTTAGCAATACCGACAATTCGTTGCTTGCTCGAGGATCGAGTCCACTAGCTGGTTCATCCAGGAGATAAACTTTGGCCTTTTTTGCATAGGCGATGGCAATACCCACTTTTTGGCGCATGCCTTTAGAGTATTCAGCTACTTTTTGCTGATGGTCCTCACTTGGCAGTCCGCAAATATTTAGGAATTCTTGTAATTCAGATTTAGTATATTTTAAGCCGCTCAAACGGCAGAAATAATCTAAATTTTCTAAACCTGATAAATAAGGGTATAAATTGACATTTTCAGGTATATAACCAATGTGCTTACGAAGCTCCTTTGATGATTGATTAATATCTTTTTCGAGTACACTTATCGTTCCTGAATCAGGTTTTAGGAAACCTAAAAGCATATTAATTGTAGTGGATTTACCGGCACCATTTGCCCCAAGTAAACCCAATATTTCACCCTGTTCTACTTGTAAAGTAAGGTTTTGTACCGCAGGCTTTCCTTTGAAGGCTTTATGGGCTTGTTGGATATTTATCATTTCGAAGGATATTTTAATTGCAACAATGTTGCAAAATAACAAAAAAATACAATTGCGCTTGAGTTGCAATTGTATTTTTTTATTATTCTCTTAATGTTCCGGTTAGAAACCTGGAGGGCTATCTAAGTAGTTCACTTTATTTCCTTACCACACCTTTTGGTCTTACTGCTTAATTTCCTTTAGGCAAGCTTATTTTTAGTCTATCAAAGAATTGATTGAAGGTTTAATAAACTCTACTTTCTCGCCTCATATTTAGTAAAGAAAGACCAAAAAATATCAAAATTAGAATAATCAACGGCAAGAAAATTTGTCTAAAATTAACTTTTGAACTTAATGAAAAGTAACCTGGAGTGAACTGACTCCAATCAACTTCCTTACCATTTACATTGGAAAATATCTTTGGGTAGAAATACAGACGTGTTTGTTCATGAAAATCATTCAAATACTGTAGGTAATACATATGATTTGACAAACTGGTATTCGCTAAATCATTGAAAGCTAATTGGGTATGGATCGAAGGTATGAATTGGCCCCATTTTCTACTCATTTGTTCCCTTTGTAGTATTTTGGTCCGCATCATCTCGCTCTCCTTGCTGGATTCTTCATCTCCCAGATATTGCATAGCATAATACCATAACCAGTTAAAACCCTCTTCAGGTGGATAGCCATATGATTCAAATTGAGGATAGCGGGCATAAAATTTTTCCATCGTTTCACGCTTATTCGTATCCCATTTTTGATGGTATCCATCGCGTTGCTTAATGTTAGTAGTAAAAGCTTCAGGTACAGGATATTTAGTTACTACAAAATTGTTTATCGTAGCTGGAAGCAAGACAACTAAAGTTAACCAAATGGACAGCAGAGCAAGGGCATTGAAACTAGAATTTCGTTTTAAGCTAATGATCCAAAAACTCAAACTAAACCAGAATAAAATATAAAGTAAGCCGGTTACAAAAAATGCTAAAAATGCCATTCCAAAGGGGATACTTAGGATAAGCCCAGCTAAAACAAACAAAATACACATTGCTAATAGCAAAAGAATTACTCTAACCGACAACTTAGCAAGAAGGAATTGGAGTCTTGATTTGGACATGATGCGCACCAGGCGCCAGGTACCAGTCTCCTCCTCTTCAGATTTAAGACTAAAAGTAAACGCAATAATTAGGAGTGGAAATACATATAAAAGAATGAAACTCAAATCTAAATTACCAAATAGCAATTTTGTTGGATTCACTAAGTCAGAATCATATTTTTGGCCTTCAAGGGTAAGAATACTTACACTTTGAACACTAGGATTGACATCTTTCTGCCCAATTGATAAGGCCGCTAAGGGGCTTACTTCGCTAATGACCGCAAATTTTAAATAATAGAGCAATAAACCAATGTCTTCACTGTGCAATTCAACATTTCGCTGAATGTGCTCAAGTTGTTTTTCTGTTACATGAGATCCGATTCTTTCCTGGCCCTTCAAAAACTGTTTTCCAATTGAGATACTAATGACCCCTAAAATTAAAACAAGAAAAAGCCCAAGTTTACAGGTGTTTGTTCTCAAAAATTGTTTGAACATGTATTTATACATGGCTTAAATCGCTTTTGCATTTTTAGAAAAATACCTTAAGAATAAAACCGAAATTCCAAGCCAGAGTATGACTGAAAAAATGGAAATGAACTCATACCTAAGTGCTGCTCCAATGGTAATGGGATTGAACTTAAAATCCGGGAATGACTTCCATTCAGACCGATCTACTACATTTAATTTTCCTTCTGAACTATTTACCCCTGCACTAATGTATTTCATCTGCAAGTCATTCATAGTTTGGGCAAGATTGTAACGGTAATCCTCAGCTTGTTTTTGGAAATCAACATAAGTTTCAAAATCCGTACCGGAAAGTGTCATCGAAAGGTTTTTAATCGCTAAATAAGGATTAATCAGGGCTAAGGTTCTTGAAAGCATATTTTGCCTCCGATATTGATCGAGTAAATCGTTAAAGTGTCTGTTATAAATTTCTGTGCTAATCTTTTCCCCTTGACTCATTACAAAACCACTGTAATTAAAGGGTAATTCCGTTACTGAATTTACATTATGAACCTTTAATACGGAATCCCTTAAATGGTTAAAATGAGGGTCATTTGGATCATGACTATCTCCATATTGGATAACTTCCTCTTCAATTGCTGCTCTGAACTCAAGTTTAGTAGGAGTTTCGTAAAAATATGCCCCTAATGCTTGTGAGGTTCGAGGTAGTAAAATGATCATTAAGAGCCAAAGTCCTAATAAAATAACTAGTGCATTTTTTGAAGAATGGCTGGCAGCAGACACTGAAATGGTAATCAAACAAATTATGAATGTGTAGGTCAAATATACAGTAGTGATCAGCCCTAATCTCATCCATTCATCTGTACCCGTATGTCCTTCAATAAGAAGCATGATGAAGGTGGTAATAAAAAATGGGAGTGTAAAGAGCAGGGCAATTCCCCAAAGTCCGATTGACTTTCCTACTAAAATTTCATTCCATTTTGCACCTTGAGTTAACAAAACTTTTAAAGTTCCGTTTTCTCGTTCAGCAGCAATGGCTCTATAACCAATGAAAAAGATGATAAGAGGTAGAATGGTACTAAGAATCATGGCCATACTAAGTTCTCCAAATCGCAAAAGACTCGTTGAAAAACTAGCCTCAGAAAAGTTGACCATATTCTGTTTGTGGGCTTCCAGGAAAACTGCATTTCCAGTAAAGCTTTCAATTCCAAAATCAAAAAAACTCAAAGGATGTTTCAAACGGAAGGCAAAAGTACCGAAGTGCGCCATACGGTGGGGGTGCTTATCTGGATTTGCTTCCCAACTTTCTCTGGCCATTTTCTGGTGATCCTCCCGAAAATGATTTTGATCATGATAACTCATCCCACTAAAGGCAGCATAAATGAGAAGGATCACCACAATTCCCATCAAGAGATATATTGCCTTGGATTTAAATACATTTTTCCAAAACTGACCTGCAATCAATAGTAGTATATCTTTGCGCATAGCTTGGTTTTAAATTTAAACTCAAATGGTCTTTAGATAAAGCTGTTGTAGTTCGTTTGCACTGATATTATCAGTATCTGATGAGTGAACCAGTTTTCCTTCTTTCATGATGCCAATTCTAGTGCCTACATTTACGGCATTGAAAATATCATGAGTAGCCATAAAAATGGATTTACCTGCTGCGGCCAGTTCTTTACAGATGGAAGTAAATTCATCTGTTGACATAGGGTCTAATCCAGAAGTTGGTTCATCCATTAAGATTACTTCTGCTTTTTTTGAAAGTGCTATGGCAATACCTACTTTTTGGCGCATCCCTTTGGAATAAGAGGAAAGTTTTTTGGTATGGTCAGCTTCCTGAAGGCCAGCTTTTATTAATAATTCTGACAACTCTGCCTTACTATGTTTGTAACCTGCTAATCTGCTAAAAAAATCCAGATTTTCCAGGCCGTTTAAGTTACCATAAAGCTGGACTACCTCGGGAATGTAGGCTATCCATTGATTGGTGTTTGATCCTGGTTTTACCTCTTCTCCATTGATTAAGGCAGCTCCACTTGTGGGTTTTATTAAGCCTAAGAACAAATTTATAGTTGTCGTTTTACCTGCGCCATTTTGACCAAGGAGGCAGAATATTTCCCCTGAGGCTACCGACAGATTTAAGTTGACAAGGGCATTTGTCCCTTCAAAAGTCTTTGACAAATTTTTTGCTTCTAACATTACAGATTTTTTTTAATAGGAGCTTACTGCTGAGCCGGAAGCTCCTATTAAGGAATAAAATTACTTTTGTTTTGGAATACGATACGTCAGTTTGCGCCATACAAATTCCAAGGGGCCTTGCTTAAATCGGCTCAACCAGGCTCTGCTAAACAACCACTGTACCAGCAAAATTCCGAAGGCAAACAAAGGAAGGGATGCAAAAGGCACTTCCCGCATCAAGGCAAATCCGTAGCCGAAAAACAATAGAACTGCCGTCACATTTTGAAATATGTAATTAGACAATGCCATGCGTCCAAGCAGTGCGAGATTCTCGAATGCCATTTTGGCTCGACCAGATGCCCACCAATGCACAAATAGCATAGAAATTCCCAGGGCCAAACATGTAGAGCCAATATTGTAAACCAGGACCTGGATAATCCCTATTCCACTCAATTCGTATCCGGATCCCATGATCAATTTAGTTAAAGCATAGCCAAATGAAAAGATCAACCCGATAACTCCAAACCAAATGGCACTTTTTGGAACAGTTATGTCCTTGTCTCGTATTTTCGGCAACCAATGACGTGCAAGCAAAAGACCAATCAGGAATAAGCCCAACACATGGAAATAACGCCCCGACATCAAGTAACTCATCGCTCTTGGTATGGCCTGTAATATATTAATCGAGAGTACCTCCAGCGGCGAGTCGGAAGTGCGCATCTCTAATAGTGTCAGATTTGCAAAGCCCCATTGTGTTTTTAGATTTGCTGAAATTTGGCGCATTGACCCCCAGAAGGAGGCATTTGAAGTCAAATACACAATACCATATATGAGTAGCGGTATGGTCAATAAGACCAAAATCGATTTCAGTAAGGTCTTGTTTGAGCATTTCAGAAATAGGGGCAATAAGAGACCAAGTAAACTATAAAGGGTTAGAATATCTCCATTCCAGACGAAATACATGTGTATCAAACCAATACCACAAAGTACAATCATTCGCCTGAACCAAAAAGCAGCAAAATTCTCATTAGCCGAACTAAAACGTTCTGCCTGTAAGGCAAAACCAACACCAAAAAGGATAGAGAAAATACTGTAAAATTTACCTTCTACAAACCAGTCAATAAAAAATAGCATTGCCTTATCCAATACCGGCAGCATTAAAATTTCCTCGGGACTGTAGGTGTTATATCCAATAAAGCTATAAAGGTTTGCAAATAATATTCCGAATAGGGCAAATCCTCGTAAGGCGTCTATTACCAGCAGTCGCTCTGATGCAGTAGTTGGCTTTATTTTTGACATAATAAAAATTAATTTACAACCAAGCAGAACTCTGATTCTGAATATTCTCAAAAACCAACATTAATTGTTGACAGAGTTTATATGAGTTGAAAATAATCAAAAAATGCAATTGCGTCTAGGTCGCAATTGCATTTTTTAATTATTTGCTTTATAGAATATTTAAAAAAACCAAGGCTGGCAGGGATTTCATTTTCTTTATTTGACTTCACCAATTACAGCCATCGTTTCCTTTTCAGAAAGGCCGAGCCTGCCGCATTCAATATCTATCCATAACTAAATTCACTTTAAGCTATTGAATACTATCTTTTGCCAGTTCAAGTAATTCTTCTTTAATGACATTAACAGAATCCAGCATTTCCTTCTGAATAGACAACATCATTTCTGGAGGAACATCTAATTGAGATCCGTGGTCATGGTCATGATCGTGGTCATGGTCATGGTCATGCTCAAATCCAGGAACCTCGATTATATTTTCATTCCAATTCTCCAGGCGGGATTCAAGTGCCCTCAAGCGTTCATCTTTAACCGGAACCTTCTTTAAAATTTCCTTAGTCTCTTTAGCGGCTTCCAAAGATTGCTTATGAATAAGAAAAGCCTCTTCCAGAAGTGGGTCGGGTTTGGATGAATTAGAACAGGCTAAAACGAATATTGATAGAAAAAATAATATTGGAAATATTTGGAATCTCATAAACAAGTTATTTTGAAATTGATAAATAGGAGGCCTCCTTTAGAATGTAATTAAAATGTTCTATATCTGTACCATTTAAGTTTAGGATCCCCTGAAATCGAACCTTTTCATCCATACGAATATGCCTACTTAATTCCTTGCTTAGTTGTACCTCTACTATAGATTCCGGGCCTGCTCCTCCACAGAAAAAACAAGATGAATATGGATATCTGGATAAAATTACGGTATTCTTTATTTGATCAACGGGAATGAAGTAGCCTTCAACAGTAACCAATTTACCCTGAAGGGCTTTTGGTTGCTCACCAAAATTCGGAAACAATAAATAGGATTTCACCGACTCAACATATTTTTCTTTGAAGCTTACATCAGACAGTGCCTCCCAACTTATAAGCTTTTGTCCAAACCCATGTGATGGAGTGAAAAGAAATAACAAAAAAAAGGCAATTACGAAGCCACTTTTTGTAGCTAGAAATTTTTGAATAACAGTCATATTGCAAAATGATTTGACAAACTTATTTCATTTTTTATTAGCCTTAAATTTAATGTAATTTATCCGTTCTACAAGCTTTGCAAAGTTGATAATTAATGAAATGAGTAATTGCCAAGGAAATTGAACCTATGTACAAAAACCATTTACTTTGAGGTATGGCAATAAATTCCAATACCAACCCCAAAGCGAAAACCACCCAGAAAAACCAAAGCAATGAAGCGATTTTCCCAAATGGGGTATGATGAGCAGAATACCAAACAGCCAGGAAACTTAGGATAAGAAATACAAAGTCTAGTGCACCCCACCAGGAAGTATGCCCGTGTTCGCCTCTTAAGCCTGTAGTTTCCAAAACTGGTTTAGCAACAAAAATAATTGGGGTTATTATACAATGGATAAGGCATAATGAGCTGATAACTGCTCCAAATAAATCAACAGCACTTTGGTTTTTTGAAGAATTCATTGCTGGTTTTTCGTATTGTTTTTTAAACGCAGATGAGTTAAAAGACAGAACATTGGGAATAATTTTAATGTTAACTCAAAGAAAACTTTAATTTTCTCTATGCCTGACCCTGGCGACAAATCCTAAATTGCATATTTGCCATTAATTGATTTTCTTGCATATAGAACTAGGGCCATTTGATTTTACTTTCAAATGCAACACTGTTGCAAATATAACAATTCTTATTGTTAGTGCAATTAAGTTGCGATAAAAAAAATAGTATGTCTATCCAACGAAAAACGAAATCTTTAAAAGCAGTACAGAATTATTTTGACAATAGATCTGCTGCAGTAAGTGTAGTTGAATTGGTAGGTTTTTTCAAGGATGAAATGAATAAAGCGACCGTATACCGAATTTTGTCCAGAATGGAGTCGGAAGGTTTGATTCATTCCTTTAGCGGAATGGATGGCTTGACATGGTACGCCTCCTGTAAGGGTTGTTCAAGCAAGGAACATTACGATCAGCATCCACATTTCCAGTGTAAAAAATGTGGGAGAATGGAATGTTTGGAGGTCAATTTATCCATACCAAAGATCAAAAATCGCAAAATTGATTCCGAGATTGTATTATTTGTGGGAGAATGTAATAATTGTTTAAGTTAAAAATCAAGCACAATACCAATCGTTGGTAATATCTGTCCATCTTCTTGTGGTACAGGTACCAGTGTTCTTGGGGAAATTATATTTCCTAGCTCATCCCGATTTAAGCCAAATTCCTGTGGTTCAGGAGTACGGGCTCCAAAAACATTTCCGGCTTCCAGAAAGACATCCAGGGCAAAAGTTTTGAAGTTCCATTTCTTATCAATACGTATATCGGCAACACTGAATACTTCCAGTCGTTCATCTCCCAGGCGATCGAAATCAAGAAGTACGGCTGGATAATTTTCCAAAGTAGCTTCCTCATCCACTGGTGCAAAGGGAGTTCTTCCGGCAAATCGATACCTAAGGCTCACTTCCCAATTTTTCTTGAATTTATAACCACCGGTAAAACTTAGCAAGTGGCGACTATCCCAGGCCGAAGGCCGAAAAACACCTTCCAAATCACTAAATTTACTGTTAAACAACGTATAGGCCAGAATTCCATAGAAATTTTTTGTGAACTGCTGCTGAAATAAAAACTCCAGTCCAAATGAACGCCCTTCTCCTTCACTAATAATGGCTTCGCTTCCCAGCACCTCAAAGCCCCCGCCTTTATTGGCTAGAGAAATCCTATCCAATACCGAAACAGGATAATTGGCATATTTTTTATAAAATCCTTCTACCGTAATTCGAGCCGTTTCGTTCAATGCGTGCTCGATTCCAACCACAATATGATCACTTCGAATGTATTCAGCATTTTTATTAACCAAAGCTCCGGCATTATCTCGAAAGCCTAAAATGGTATAGGGAGGTATTTTATAATAACGGCCTATACTTCCATTTAACTTCCAGGTTTTAGAAGGGTTCAGACCATAACTGAATGAAAACCGAGGAGATAAGGTTTCCAACACTTGGTTCTTTTGAGTCATAAAAGTATTCGCATCTGTACGCAGGCCAAAGGAAATATCCAATCGATTATTAGCCAGGCTGGTTGATGCCTGAACAAACAGACCATATCTAACAAAATCTATTTCTGATTGAAAGCTGATATCATCTACTAAATTGGTGGAATTGTTATCAAAGATGGCTTGCTGAATGCTAAATCCACCTGTCAAGATCCAATCTCCTACAAATCGGGTTTGCTCATAACGTAATTTGATCTCTGTTTCCCTAGAATCATTACTGAAGAAGGCCCCCGTTTGGGCGACATTATCTGTGTATCTGGTAAAATTATTGTCCAAAGTATTGATACTTAGGGTAGTGAGCATAGAGCCAGAACCATCTCTAAATCGGTTTTTCCAACTTAAGCCAGTGGTATTGGTTTTTTGTTGAATTACAGGAACCTGCTCCAGTTGAGCTTGTTGCTGAGCATCAAAATCGTCGGGAACATTTACTCGAAAATCATCAATAGAACCCAATCCCAGCAAATTAATTTGGTTGTATTGATTAAGTTGGTGGGTAATTTTGTACTGATAATCCCAATAATCGGGCAGGATAGGTAAGCCGATGGCCTCAAAAAGCAGTTGCAAATAACTGCGCCTTACCGAACCAATAAAACTGGTTTTTGAAGGGGCATCTCCTTTTTTGAAAAGAGGCCCTTCTCCTGTAAGTGCTGCTTCACTAGCAGAGATTCGCAGATTAACCCGTCCTTCACGGGTATTTCCTACTCTTTGATTGAATTGAAGTACTCCGGATAAGGGGTTATCATATCGTGCATTAAAAGCTGAGGTGGCTAAGTCTACAGTCTCCATAAATGAAACGTTGAGCATTCCTACTGGTCCTCCGGCACTTCCTTGTGTAGAAAAATGGTTGATATTGGGAATTTCCATTCCATCGAGATAATAAACATTTTCGTTGGGTGCCCCTCCTCGTATGATCACATCATTCCGAAACCCGCCAATACTCCCTCCCACTCCAGGCAAAGATTGCACCACCTTGGCAATGTCATTATTCCCTCCCGGATAAGTAGCGATTTCAACTGCTGAAAGTGTCTGTGTACTCAGGGGAGTAATTACATCTTCAATGCTACTGGCTTTTACTACAACTTCTGTCAAGGATTCCACCGCTTCGGTAAGCTCAAAATTCAACTCTGGATTACCTGCTGATTTTATGATGACATTAAAGGCTGTTTTGGCTTCGTAGCCCAGATATTGAGCTGTAATGGAATAACTCTGTGTGGGGATATCATTGATTTGGTAAAAACCTGCTATATCTGTAACCGTACCTTTTTCTATTCCATTTATTTGAACGGTAGCTCCGATAAGGGGCTCACCCGTTTTGGCATCTTTTACATACCCATTGATGGTTCCCAGGTTCTGGCCATTCACTCCAATGTTACAACAAAGAAAACCTAGAAATAAGATATGTCTAAAGTATGGTAGTAGCATTTTAGCTTGATTTCACATTGATTTGTTTAAAATTATTCTTCAGGTCTGAAGAATAATTTTAAACAACTTCATTAAACAATGCTAGCTAAACTGTTAGGTTTGGAAAAAGTTTTGGAAGCTGGTTTAAATTTAAAACTCCTTTGAAATCTCTTACAAATCTTCCTTTAAAGTCTATTTGACTGAAGAGAAGTTTTGCAAGGGATCGATAGAGGGCATTCATGAGTTATCCAGTAATTCAGTGACTGGTTATTTCCAAATGATTACACCGCTACTTTGACTTTGTTCTTTTAGCAAATCACGAATAATTTTATCGAATGTAGTCCGAGGAATATCTAAGCCACTGGAAACAGACCGTTTCATATTTCTTTCTTCCAGGCTAAGGTCCCGGGTATCAATAATCAGGCCGACTGGGCATCGGTCTACAAAGGCAAGGGATTTCAATCCTGGAATAGGTGCTTTTTGAGCTTCATAAAGAACTTTTGCTTCTTTAACAGTTTTTGAAGGGCTTGGTAAAAATTCTCCCTCAAATGCCCATGCTTCCACTGGATTAGTGGGATGACGATTCAAAGTTGCATATAAATTCCAATTCAGTAATTTGCCTAAATAAATCATAGTTTCTACTTCTTTTTTATGTAATGAAGTAGCAGTTGGGTATTCATGCCCCATTGCTTGAGGATGTTGAGGAGATAATAACCTTATAAAGGTAATCACTCGTTCACCCTTTACGATATCACCCAATCTAATATCAATCGCTATGTATTTGTTGCAATTTTGGGCAAGAGCAGGCTGGAATGGAATGAAAGCAAAGGCAATTATTAATTTAAATAAAACCTTCATCATCATAATAGTTTTAACCGTGAGTAAGATGATTGTACAATGCCTATTAATTTAATTTAAACTTAACTTGTAGATCACCACAAAGTGATTCAATATTGTTATGATAGTTTGTTCCAGGTAATTGGATTTTGGTATCATTTATCTCATCTTTTCCATTAAGATATTAGTAAAATCAGGAATAAATCTCATCATATCCTTAGAAGCCTATCAAATTTGCCTAATATTCCCTGGTTTTGATCAAATATCATCAAATAATGCCCAAATAATACAAGTCTAAATACTCCTATCACCATAATTTTACCTACTCACTCACAGAATTGAAACATTTTATTAAAACCAAATCAACTCGACATGAAAAAACTCTCACTGGTTTTAGGGCTGATGCTCTTTGCTATGGGTATAACCATGGCACAAACTACCGTAAAGGGTACTATTAAGGACAGTGATGGTGAAAGCCTCATTGGAGCCAGTATCCTGGTACAAGGAACTACAACAGGAACGGTTACTGATATTGATGGGTCCTTTTCCATTGATGTACCTCCTGGAAGCAACGTCTTAGTTGTTAGTTACACTGGATACGAAACTCAAAACATTGAGATCAACAACCAGACGACTTTTAACATCACGCTGAACTCAGCGGTTACTAGTCTGGAAGAGATTGTTGTTATGGGATACTCCAGTAAAAGTAGAAGTGAAGTAACGGGTTCTGCCGTTCAGCTGAGTTCTGAAAAATTATCTCAGCTACCACTCGTTTCTGTAGATCAGGCTTTGCAGGGAAATGTAGCCGGTCTACAATTAAGTGGAAATTCCGGTACACCTGGTTCTACTCAAAACATTTTAGTTAGGGGTCGAAGTTCTATTACGGCCAGCAACTCTCCATTATTTGTAATAGATGGAGTACCTGTTAACAATAGCGATTTATCAAGAACTACTTCTGGGTCTACTTTTAATCCTTTAGCTACCCTTAACCCAGAAACCATTGAATCCATTACCGTATTAAAGGATCCTGCTTCCACTGCTCCATACGGTGCGCGCGGTACCAATGGGGTGATTGTAATCACCACCAAAAGCGGTAAAGCAGGTAAGCCGGTCTTCAGATTTTCCAGCACTTATGGTTTTCAGAATGATGCCACAATGGGGCCGGAAGTTCTAACTGCTGCCGAAGGAGAAGAATTGTTCTATGAAGCATTGTTTAATACTTTTGGAGAAAGTGAAGGTTTTGACAGAGCTGGTGCTCAGCAATTTTATCTGGACAATACCAGCAGATTCGGTAACAAGTATAAGGAGTGGAATGAAGATGGCCGCCCAGAAACGGTATGGCAGGATGTCATAACCAATAAAGATGCTCCTATTCAAACTTATGATTTATCAGTTACTGCTGGTAATGATAAGACCACTTATTTTGCGTCTTTGGGTTATTTTGATGCAGAAGCTACGGTAATTGGCTCTAGCTTTGAGCGTGTTAATGGTGCATTAAACCTAACCACTCACCTTAATGACAAACTTTCTTTTACGACCAGAAATAATGCCTCTTATTCAGAGCAAGATGGTCTTTTGGAACAAAGTGCATTTTTCTCAGGACCAAGAACAACTAAATATTTTTTGACTCCGGTGGCGCAGCCTTATAATCCTGATGGATCATTGAACTTGAATAATCTTTATTCAAATGTTCGAAACCCACTTTGGATTGCAGACAATGACATTTCTCTTTCAAGAGTAATGCGATTGACTAGTAATAACTCTTTACATTGGGATACACCTATTAAAAATCTGAGTTTTGATACCAAAATTTCTTTGGATTATCAAAATAATTCCTGGAAACGTTATCAAAACAGGACGCATGGTGATGCTGATGATATAGGAGGTGCTGCAAGTGTAGAATTTATTGGAAGAACCAATACAGTAATTCAAAACTCCTTGACTTATGGTATCAACTTGGATCGCCATAATATAGACGTTAAAGTATTACAAGAATATCAAAGCAATAAAGCTGATAGAATAGAAACCGATGGTGAGAATTTCTCTGCTGATGGATTAACGAATGTTGCCAGTGCCGGTACCCCTACCAGAGCATTCAGTAATTACACCGATTGGTATATTGGTTCCTATCTTGGGCTTGTGAACTATTCATTTGATGGAAAGTATATCGTAAACGCATCTGTTAGAAGAGAAGGTAGTTCTAGATTCCCAGCTGATTCAAGATGGGGTACTTTCTGGTCAACGGGAGTAGCTTGGAATATCAGCGAAGAAGCCTTCATGGATGGCATGGACTTTATCACTAATTTGAAACTAAGAAGTTCCTTTGGGGTAACAGGTAATGCAGGAATTAACATAAACACTTATCAGGCTTCTTTAGCATTTAACACTGCTTATGGTGGAAATGCCGGTATCACTGCTAGTGGTTTTGGTAATGCAAACCTACAATGGGAAAGAGCAGAATCCTTTGAGGTAGGTGCTGATTTTGCACTTTTCAATAACCGTGTTTCTGGTTTATTCAACTACTACTCCAGAAAGACCAAAGATATGCTTCAGAGTGTTCCTTTATCCAGAACTACCGGATTTAACTCTCAGAACCAGAATATTGGTGTGATGGTCAATCAGGGTGTGGAGCTTGAATTAGATGTATCTGTTGTTCAGGGCCAGGATTTCAACTTCTCTATTGGAGGTAATTTTGGAACCAACAATAATGAAATTCTTGAACTAGCTAAGGACGGAAATGGAAATGAAATTAAGATTACGACTGGTACCAGAAGAGCAGAAGTTGGACGTCCGGTTTATGAGTGGTATATGGTAGGATATGCAGGTGTAGACCCAGCAACTGGAGATGCCTTGTATTATACGAATGATAGTGAAACTGAAACAACTACCAATTTTGCTTCTGCACAAAGATACTTCCAGGGATCTACTGGTATTCCTACCTTTATTGCAGGTTTGAATCTTCATGTTGATTTCAAAGGCTTTTTCTTGGATGCTCAAGGTAATTATACTGGAGGACACAAGGTATGGCTTCCTTGGACCCGATATTTTTATGGATCTGACAGATGGTCTTATGATTTATTCTCTGGTGCCGCTGAGCTAATGGACAGATGGCAAAATCCTGGTGACATCACTAATGTACCAAAAGTCACTTATTCTCTTCAACCTTGGCGTACACACACGAGATTCCTAAGAGAAGGAGACTTCTTCCGTCTAAGAAACGTAACCGTTGGTTATGACTTTGATCAAAGCCTGGTATCCAGAATTGGACTAGGATCTGCAAGAGTATTTGTTCGTGGTATCAACTTGTATACCTGGACAAAGGACGACACTTTAGAGTGGGATCCTGAATTCCAATGGGATGGGTTTAACGAATTAACCACTCCACCAGTTAAATCGGTTGTATTTGGATTAAATGTAACTTTTTAATTCGCAGATCTTAGATCAAAAAAATAATCATAAGAAATGAAAAAACTTAAAAATATATTCACCATACTAGGAATCCTTTTACTAGGATTCTCCTGCACAACAGAGGATCTTGATCCTACTTTAGAGCAGATAAAAGATATTGCGTCCATTGCTACGGTAGAAGATTTAACCGGTCTTTTGACGGGTACCCTGGATAGAATGACGCCTTCTGCATACTATGGCAGAAATTTTATCATTACCGATGAAGTTAGAGGAGACAATGTATTCCCTAATGGCAATTCTGGTCGTTTCCAACTTACAGGAGGCCTGGGATATATTCCAAGTGATAATCCTGGTATTTGGACTCAAGCTTATCGCGTAATTGCCAATGCTAACATTATTATAGGAGCGGATCCTGCTACTCTGGAAGGCGATGTGAATGAGATTCAGCACATTCAAGGCCAAGCCAGAATTCTTAGAGCACTGGCACATTTTGATTTGTTGAGAAATTATGGCCAGCAATATGTATCAGGAGGAGGAGACTTAGGCATACCTGTAGTCACTGAATTTGCAGGTGATGATTTGCTACCTGCCAGAAAAACGACTAGTGAGGTATATGCTGCCATCTATAGTGATCTGCAAACAGCTTTTGATCAAATGGACGATCAATTTGATAATAGAGCTGACAAAACACTTCCATCAAGGTATACTGCCAAAGCGATAGAAAGCCGAGTAGCCATTTATAATGCTGACTGGGCCAGAGCTCAAAGTGCTGCTCAAACAGTCATTAGTTCTGGATTTTATACCATCATTGGTGCTGATAATTATGTAAGTTCCTTCGCTATCGATAATACGGATAATTCACTCTTTGAATTAGCCTATGACCAGGTAGACAACTCTGGAAATGGTGGTCTGGGATTCATCTATAAAGGAGATGTTTATGGCGATATTGAGGTATTGCCAACTACCCCTGACATTTATGAAGATGGAGATGTACGAGCAGGCATCATCACAGTAGATGGAGGAGGAAGAATCAGAAACAGCGGAAAATATCCTGATTTACAGGGAGCCGATAATGTAAACATTATTCGATACGAAGAAGTTATTTTGAATCTTGCTGAAGCTTTATTTGAGCAGGGAGATGTGGCTGGTGCCATTACTCAATTGAATGAAATTACTTCTAATAGAGGAGCTACTGCCTACGCAGGAAGCGTAACTAAAGACGATATTCTTGATGAAAGAAGAAAAGAATTGATTTTTGAAGGATTCAGGTTTTTTGACTTGTCTAGAACAAGCCAGGACCTTCCAAAGATCTCTGATTTACAGAACTTTACAGAAACCATCCCGGCTGGGGATCATAGATACGCATTACCTATTCCACTTCAGGAAATGGATGCAAATTCTAACATGGTTCAGAATAAAGGCTATGAATAATTAGTCTTTTCTAATCCAAGTTTTTTAAGGAGAACTGAGTGCACTCAGTTCTCCTTGTTTTTTTTCCCTACCCAATACTCATTACTATTTAGAAAGTTGTTGATAGGCCGAAGGTGTCAATTTGGTGATGTTCTTAAATTGCCGATTAAAATTAGATAGGTTGTTAAATCCTACCTGAAAACAGATTTGAGAAATGGAATAGTTCTCTTCTCTTATCAATTTGCAGGCCACATTCACTCTAAACTCATTTAAAAACTGAATAAAGGTTTTGCGGGTATGTAACTTAAAATATCGACTGAAAGATGAAACACTCATATTAAAATGAGCAGCCACTTCATTAAGGTTGGTAATCTCTTTGTAATTGTTAATAATGTAGTGATAGATATCATTCAATTTTTTGTTATCCACCATATCTAGAGCTTCATAATATTTTATGCTGGATAAAATTTCTCGTCGAGGCTCACGTGACAGTTTATTCATCAGGTCGATGAAGTTGATCAACAAATCGAAGCCCTCGTCTTTAGCCAGTGATTTAAGACTATTATAGATGTCTTTGCAACCATTGGGTCTAAAACGAATGCCTAGTTTTACTTGTTCCAGTAATAATTTGGTAGGCTTTAATTCATGTAGTTCAAAAAAATCATCTCCGAAGGATTGAATGTCAATAAAAAGGGTTATTGCATACACTCCAGGAGTAGATTTTTGATAATACCGAGGATCATTTTTAAATAGATGAGGAAGATTTGATCCTAATAAAATCAGGTCTCCTTCAGAAAAACGATGAGCACCATCACCCACAAATAATGTTCCTTCCCCCTTAAGGATTAAGGTTATTTGATGTTCCGGATGATAGTGGAGCCGGTCATAAAAGAAGGGCTCGTTCTCTATCTGAATTTTAATAGATCCTTCAGTACTCTTAGGTACTTTAAAAAATAGGGCCTTCATTTTTAATAGGGTCTAAATTGCTATTTCGGATGATTCTATAATGCTTAATTCATAATTTTTTCAGTCAGGATATCATTAACATTTATAACATAACGTATAATGTCTCAATATTGCTTGCTGGCAACTAAATACTTTGGATACTTTCTAAATGTTAAAATTTGAAAGCAGTGAAACTTGACTTTAGTGACTGTTGTTGAATGGAAGTGTAATACAAAACTACAAATATTTACTTGAAAAGTTATTCTAAGACGGAGGCTATTTATTTTATGAATCAATTAGGGAATGATGGCACTCCTTTTATTTTTTTGATTGATTTCTCTGGAAAGTCCAGTATTATTGCCCCTACTGAGCATATCGACCCTAATGAATTGCTGTACTCTTTTTCAAATAAGGGGAACAATCCTCCTCAAAATAAGTCTCTAAAAAAAGACTTTCATTGGGCGCCTTTCCCCATGGATTATGCTGATTATGTTAAGGCTTTCGACCTCGTTCAACAAGAAATTCATACTGGCAATTCATATCTACTCAATCTCACCTTTCCCACTCCTATTTCCACAAATCTAAGCTTGAAAGAAATATTCTTTTCTAATCGGGCAAAATATCGCATCTGGTGGAAAGACCATTTTACGGTTTTTTCTCCGGAGTCATTTGTGGAAATTAAAGACGGCAAGATCTCCTCTTTTCCTATGAAGGGAACCAAGGACGGGACTTTGCCGCTGGCTGCCCAACAATTATTGGAAGATCCCAAAGAGCAAGCAGAACATGCCACTATCGTAGATTTAATCCGGAATGACCTAAGTCGGATTGCCCAGAAAGTCAGGGTTGAACGCTATCGTTATGTGGAAACACTGAACACCGTCAATGGGCCTCTTCTTCAAACCAGCTCGCATATATCTGGATATTTATCCGAGAATTATCCTTCGCAAATAGGGAGTCTGTTATTTACTCTTTTACCGGCAGGATCTATTTGTGGTGCCCCAAAGCCCAAAACGGTAGATATCATCAAAGAAGCTGAAGGCTATGATCGCGGTTTTTATACTGGTATTTGTGGTATCTTTGATGGCACTAACCTTGATAGTGGCGTCATGATTCGTTTTATTGAAAAAACGGAGCATGGATTGATCTTCAAAAGTGGTGGAGGCATTACTGCTCAAAGTGATGCCCGAGCAGAATACGATGAACTGATTCAAAAGATATATTTACCCATACCCCTTACCGAAAGTAAACTTGCTTAGTCAATGTTCCTGGAATGCATCCAACTCAAAGAAGGCCAATTGTCTCTCCTTCCTTATCACCAGGAAAGAATCAACAAAACCTGCTTCCATTTTTATCAGCAAATACCTAAATGG
Organism: Saprospiraceae bacterium; assembly: GCA_028285545.1. Classification (GTDB taxonomy): domain Bacteria; phylum Bacteroidota; class Bacteroidia; order Chitinophagales; family Saprospiraceae; genus JANQPA01. The sequence continues at coordinate 130,528 of JANQPA010000077.1, forward strand.
GATCTGGATTCCAGCCTGATTCCAGAAAAACTTCCCAAATCGGGCCACTATAAAGTTCGCTTAGTCTATGATCTTAATCATTGTCAAATAGAATGGATGCCCTATCATTTCCGGCCCATCCAAACTTTACAAGTCCTAGAAGCGGACACCATCGACTATGCTTTTAAATACCAAGATCGAAATGCACTAGACCTCCTTTTTCAAAAAAGAGGAAAAGCGGATGACATCATCATCATAAAAGATGGCGGGGTAACAGACGGTTATTATGCCAACCTGGCTTTTTTGAAAAAGGGACAATGGTTTACGCCGGAAAATCCACTTTTACCTGGGGTAAAAAGGGCCTTTCTGCTGGATCAAGGCAAGCTTAAAACAGCTCAAATACGTCCAGCTGATATTTTTGGCTTTGAAAAAGTAGCTTTTATTAATGCGATGATTGATTTGGAAGATCAGATATGGGTCGATTCGAAGGATGTTTGGTTTTAATATCCCTACTTCATAATATACCGCACCGATCGAGCACTCTTTTTGTTATTAATCAGGGAATAAAGCATGCCATCCGTTTGGTTGAAGTCAAAAAATATTGTTTTTGAGGTGGTTTAAAATTGAACTGCGCAATTTGGTAATAGCTTTCTGATGATTTCTTTTTCTTTTTCAGGAATGGGGTTACCAGTCAAATCCAAGGCTCTCAGGTTTTTTAGTTGGCCAATTTGAGGGGGTAATTCAATCAAACTATTAAACCTTAAGTCTAGGTAAGACAGCTGAGTAAGCTGCCCTATTTCTACAGGTAATTTTGTTAGCTTATTTCTCCGTAATCCCAAGGATTTCAAGTTCTTGAGTTGGCCAATTTCGGAGGGCAACTCAATTAAGCGATTAGTGTTTAAGTCTAGGTAGGACAGCTGAGTAAGCTGCCCTATTTCTACAGGTAGTTTTGTTAGCTCATTTTCCAGTAATTTCAAGGATTCCAAGTTTATGAGTTGTCCAATTTCGGAGGGTAACTCAATTAAGCGATTAGTCCTTAAGTTTAGGTCGGACAGCTGGGTAAGTTGTCCAATTTCAACAGGTAGTTTTGTTAGCCTATTTCCCGATGGATCCAAGGATTTTAGATTCTTGAGTTGTCCAATTTCGGAGGGTAACTCAATTAAGCGATTAGCCCTTAAGTTTAGGTCGGACAGCTGAGTAAGCTGCCCAATCTCCTCAGGTAGTTTTGTTAGCCTATTTCCCGATAGATCCAAGTATGTCAGGTTCTTGAGTTGGCCAATTTGGGACGGTAACTCAATCAAACTATTTTGTTTTAAGCCTAGTTGGGTCAACTGGGTAAGTTGTCCAATCTCCACAGGTAGTTTTGCTAGCCTATTTCTCGAAAGCTCCAAGGATTTCAAGTTCTTAAGTTGGCCAATTTCGGAGGGTAGTTTTGTTAGCTCATTGCTCCATAAATATAAGTATGTCAGGTTCTTGAGTTGTACAATTGGTGGGGGTAATTCAATCAAATTATTAAGACTTAAGTCTAGGTAGGACAGCTGAGTAAGCTGCCCAATTTCGGAGGGTAGTTTTGTTAGCTCATTTTCCAGTAATTTCAAGTATTTCAAGTTCTTGAGTTGTCCAATTTCGGAGGGTAATTCAATCAAACTGTTTTGATTTAAATCTAGGTAGGACAGCTGAGCAAGCTGCCCAATTTCGGAGGGTAGTTTTGTTAGCTCATTTCTCCATAAATTCAAGTATGTCAGGTTCTTGAGTTGTATAATTTCAGGGGGAAATGCAATCAAAAGATTATTACTTAAATCTAATTCGGACAGCTGGGTAAGTTGTCCAATCCTTGAGGGTAATTTTTTTAGCCTATTTCTCTGTAAATTCAAGGATGTCAGGTTTTTAAGTTGGCCGATCTTTGAAGGTAGTTTCTTAAACCCAAGGAAGGGCAAAGAAAGATATTTTAATTGTTTTAGTTGTTTAATTTTTCTGATAAAATTAACATACCCCATCTTGCCTTTCCTAAACCTATCGTCATGTAATCGGAGAATCTGCAATTGAGGATATTGAAATTTTTTTTTGGGTAAGTTAAAGTCAAGATAATTTCCATTATAAGCCATTATATGCTCTTCTAATTTTTCCTGAGAAAAGGCTGCCGAGTATTTTTGTCCTGTAGTATCTAGGAGATATTGATTTCCGTCCTTTTCTACACTTGCCAATCCAAATAAATTCGGATCGAAAGGTATTCCTTTTTCCCAACGCCCAAGATGTTTATACTCTTCTCCATGTTCATTAATGAAATAAAACAATCCTTCTTTAAATGCTAACGCATATTTGTCCTCATAAAAATAAAAGGCTTTCCGAATATTACTGGCTATCTTTAAAGCTTCCTTAGTCTGATTGGTTAAATTTTGCAATTCACTTAGGGCTCTATTCATTGCCAATATTCCTGATTGAGCCAATTTTTCCTCTCTTGCATTCTTTCCAGATACTGCCACTGCTCGGAAGTGAAGATAAGCAGTATAATAATTAGCCTGATTAAAATAGTCTACTCCTTTCAAGAATATTTTTTGAAATTCTTCTTCTCCTTTTATTTGAAAATCTTCCAGTCTGAGAGTTGTACGGCCTGCACTTTGCTTTTCGCTCTTTACTGGGGTGCTTTTACTAATTTTAGGTAAACTGTCAAGGGATATCTGTTCTGCTCCACTCCTTGGATATTCCCTACCATCAGGAGCCAGCCAGAAGTTCTTTGAATATGTTTTAACCTTTGCATAACCGATCTCTTCATCAAAAATGGTGGCAGATTTATACTTATAGTCTATTACTACCTCTCCCTTTTTATTGACAAATCCAAACTTCCCATCCTTATAAGCTAATGCCAGTCTATCATCATAAAAATAAAAGGCATCGATGAGTTTTTGGGTGGCTTTGAGCAGGCTGTCAGTATATTCCTGTTGTCGAAGGATGCCCAGGGCGGCTTTATCTAACCCTTGTAGGCTTTTTTCAGCAAATTTAACATTTTGGAAGTTTTCACTTTCTACTAAAGCTGCATTAAAATGGAGGTAGGCTTCATAATATTTTTCTTCTTTATATAGTTTTTCTCCTTTTTGGTAGGTTGTTTCATAAAACTGGGCAGAAAGACCAGGAGTGTTAAAGAAAAATAACAAAAGAAGAAAATATTTCGCCTGCTGTATCAGTGATTTGGAGTATAATACTCTGAATGCTTTATAATGGGATAAATCCATAGTTTAACAAAACTTGATATTATTAATTTTTCTTTTCATATAATTGTTTAATTCTTCTTGTTTGTTCAAGTTCCAAAATATACATATTAAGTAGGTAAGCCCGATCTTGATATTTGGTAGATATCTCCTCATCAACATGAGTATAAGCGTCAGCATTTTCCTGGGCCTTACGAGCTTCCTCATTTAGTTCATTAAGAAGATAGTTTAGCCGCAGAAGCACCTCTTCTTGATTAACTCCCAAGAAAGAAATATCATGAAAATGGCGGATGGCTGCTGAAAAATCATCTTTTGCAATTGCCACATTAGCTTTTTTTATCAAGGTATTGAACCGTTCAAAATTTTTAGCCGCAACTTCACAATCTGCAATGGCCTGATCAATCGGATGAGGATTATTTGTAAACTTCTTAGCTGCCCGATATCTGGCAATGGCTTCTTCATATTTCGCTTGCTCCTGTAGGCTTTGCGCTTCCGCCCGAAACTGCCGGAAATTCGCCAGGCGGGTGAGGCTATCTTTGCGTATATTTTCTTTGAGTAATTGGGAAGCTTCCCTTTCCTTTTCTATCGCTTTTCTTTCATTCTCTAAAGCAGTGCTTGCATTCCTTTCGGCTATCCCTCTGTTCTCTTCCGCTAATTCTGCATTCCGGATGGCTTCTTGTTCGCTTTTTTTAGCACGATTTTGTTGATCCAGAGCAAAGCCCAGACCCGTCACGGCCGCCAGAAGTGCCAGAACAGCAAAAATCAATAATCCCCTGGTCTGACGCAGTTGTTTTTTAGCTTTTTCCTTTTCCTTGCGTTCTTTTTCTGCCTGCTCTCTCAGTAAAAGGGCTTCCTGAAGGCGGGCTTCCTCTTCTTCTTCAGCACGTCGCTGTGTGCGGGCCGTTAAGACCGCTTTAACCAGTCGGTCGTGAGATAATTCATAGGTATAGCCCCCTCTGATAAAAGGCTCGGATCGAAGCAGTCGACTTTCTACTAATTCATCCAGTAACTTTTGGGGCACCTTATAATTGGTTTTTATAGAGGACTCATGCAGAATGAGACGCATCTTGTCTCCTTCAGAAACTAAGCCCTCTTCGATCAGCAGGCGAGCCGTTGATTGCCTGGCTGGTGGAAGCGACCTTATTTTTTCTCTATAATAATTACTTACCACATCTTCAGGATTGCCAATCTGGGGCAGATCTAGCATGGTATGACCCAATTGTTCAACCTGCTCCCGTTCGTAATGCTCGCACAGCATCTGGATCAGGATACCTTCTACCCGCCCGGTTTCTTGATCTTGTAAAAAGCTCAGTAGCTTCTCCAAAGCTGCTTCTGAAAATTCAAAAGGAACACTAAGAAAGGGACCGGTAATTTTAGCTGGTAGTGTTATGGCGGCCCTAGCCTCCTCAGGAGCGAAGGCTTGCAGTTCAAAAGTATGCCGCAAAATATTGGGTAGATAATCTTTTAATCGATCCAACAGATGTAAACGATCAGATCGAATAGCAAACAAAACGCGAGTTTCCAGAGGAGCCTCTAATCGATCCTCCTCTTCTTCGGCCAAATCCCCCCAGGTATCCAAACGGCGTCGGAATCGCAGGGGAATGCCCGTATGTAACAACTCGGCTATTTCTTCCTGAAAAGCAGCAACCTCCACCTCCGGATAACTAAATAGTTCCTCAAACTGATCAAAAATGATCAGGGGCCGTCCTCTACCTGTCAATTGCCGATTCTTAGCATGCAACCACAGAGAATTGTCATGCGGTATCAACTCAGTCAAGAGACTTGAGGCCTCCTGATATTCCCTCAAGACTTCTTTGGTGATATCTAAAGGAGAAGATTGGGAATCTGGCGTCCAGGCACCAAAGCGGACCAGCAAAGGTGAATAATAAGCTGTTTTTTTAACCTGAGGAATGATTCCGGCATTGATCAACGAGCTTTTTCCCAAACCGCTTTTCCCATAAAGTACGGCCAGGGGCTGGCGCATGATTAGTTTGAGCAGCTGTTTTGTTTCCTGATCCCGACCAAAGAAAATGTGGCTTTGATCGGTTGAAAAGGGAGTCGCTCCCGGATATCGATATTGTTGTTTTTGGGGCCGGTCGCTCATGTGCTTTGGGTTTCGGGGATGAGACTTAGTAGTTGCTCTACGATCTGGTTATTTTCTACCAGGAGATCCTGAGCATGGATGGTATTCCGTAGTTCTCTTTGTCGAAGCAGGTTGAAGCGATTGCGCAGCACAATGAGTTCGTTAAGCTTTTTTTTGCTGTTTGGCCCCTTTCCTTTAAGCATGGCTTTTAGATAAGCCATGGCATCTTTGGTATTCGCTTCGGCGATTAGTTCTTTAATCCGGTCAGGAGAAATTTGATTATATGATTTTTCCAGTGGATCTGGATCAGGGCTAGGTTTTAAGATTCCAGCTTCCCCACATTTTTCATATAATTTATCAATAAACCCATCAATATCTGTGGGAATAAATTCGATTTTAAACTCCGTTTTATAAAGTTTATGCAAATGAGGTTCTTCAAACTCACGGATGGCCAATCGTTCAATTTCTTTCAATTTGTCGGATTCTATGGAGAGCCAGCGCAGAAGCAGCTGAAAGTACCATTTTTCATAGGGTAGTCCCAAGAAAATGTATCGTTCGGCCGATTCGAGCTCCTGTTTCAAATCTTCATTCATAGGAAAGTGAAAAATCGAACCCAAATGATCAAAAAAATCGCTGTGGGTAAGAATGAGGCTTTCCGGCTCCTCTATATTTCCTAAAAGGTTATAGATAAGTGGTTTTTGTTTGCTGGGCTTTTCAAAATTTTCCGATACTTTGCGATTGCGAAAGTAAAAATCAGAGTGATATTCAAAGCCACAGGTGTCAAAGGTTCGGGTCAGTATATTATCTGGTGTTAGCGACAGAAGAATAGTAAAAGGGATTTGAGCCAGCTGGGAGAATTTCTCAGAGGTTTCTGGAAAGGTTTGATTGTAAAAATCTTTGGTACGAGCGATTATTTTTCGCTTGTACTTGTTTTTCCTAAATAAAAAGAAACCATCCGGATTGTAGAGGTGAATGTATTGGTGATTAGGATTATTAGCATCCAACCAGTTGATGAGGGCTTGTTCTATATTCCCACCCCCAGGTGCCTGGTAGGCTCCACTACCTAGAAACAGAATACATTTCTGTGCTTTCAAGGTGTCGAGCACATCCTCCCAATCGATATTGGAAAATTCATTCATAAGGTTTTGGCTGTTTTGTGACTAAAGGAAAATCTTCGAATGAACGGGGGGATGGTTCAATGAAATATGTGCCTTGTAATATTTTTCCCTACAGAATTTACGCAACACTTTACCTCAAGGTTTCGTGCAACCAATCAGTTCTACAAACCTATGAATGCTAAATCAAGATGTAATCATTTTAAATTCAGAGATAATCATATGCCGAATTATCTATACCGGATTAATATTAAATTCAGCTCTTATTTCTGAAATAGATTTGTTCAGATGAGATTCGTAATTAGTCCATGGCCACTTTTTGCTCATTCTCTTAGCTCTAATTATGGTCTTGGGAATTTGCCGAAGAAGGCGGAAAATATTTTTTAAAAAGATTCTTCATTTGTGCAATTCATGTAGTCTAAGATAAGAAAGCATTTTGTCTGATAAGTCCGTATTCAAAATATTTCCGCCCAAATTAATTACCTTTTGCCAGCAATTCTCTGGGTTTTCACCATTAGCTTCATAAAACCCATTGCATGCATTTTCAGATGCAGGGTTTAGCCAGATCTTTACTCCTTTTTTTAAAACTTTTCTGATTACCTTTTCAAGGCATAATAATTTTTTATTAATCAAAAACTCCATTGCAAAGGGATTGAATAACTGTAGATATTCGAAAATCCATTCATCTGCATCCTTATTGGTAAGATTAATGATGGGCATGTAGGCGATACGGCCATTACGGAGTAAATGGCCGTAATCCTGAAAAGCTTTTTGAGGAGAATGAAACCCCTTGAAGATGACTTGATGATTTGTGCAAGAAGTGTCAACAATATGAAAAAGTTCATGAATATACTCATACCCTTTGTCCAGACATAATACCACTTTGTTTTTCGCTACCATCAGGGCTTCTTTTAAGGTAGGTATTTTATATTCGGAAGGCCTATCCGAATGGGTGTTGAGGAGATTGAATGCATTTAATTCTTCAAGGGTATATTCAGAAACTTTCCCATAACCATTGGTTGTTCTGTCCAGATATTCATCATGTATCAAGACAAAATGACCGTCTAAGGTTCGTCTTATATCGACTTCTACGATATCACAGCCGATTTTGATGGCATTTTCAATAGCTCCAATCGAATTTTCGGGAATTTCCTGTGTCCAATGACCTCTATGGGCGGCCACACAGACTTTATTATCTAATGAGTGAATTATGGATGACATATAATTTGGCTTTAGATTGATGGAAACAAAAGAGTATTATTCAGCGATACGATTAGGATATAATTCTCTTGCATTTTTACTGACTCTTAATTCAGCATTGAAAAGATCGTTGTTGATATGAGTGATCAGAATAGCGCTGCGAAAATTGCAGGGGATATCCAGATTAGTAAGCTTCGACATATCCAGTGATACCTCAGCCGGTACACCTGATTCAACAGAGGGGGTTGTTTTCAGGGCAGTATAATATTTTGGCGGCGCCATTATTACTCCATAACGAATAAAATTTTTATATCCTTTAGGGGTCAACTCATAGATAACCAAATCTTTAGAAGCTAGTGCAAAACTGATCCAAGCAATGAACTCGGAAATTTTTTCGCCATTACTCAGGATAAACAAAGGCTTATACTGAGTAATATTTGAAAGAAAAAGGATCCTGGCTGGACCACCTGGCTTGTGGTATTGAGGATTAGCAGGTTGATGGTGCTTTTTAAAACCTAAAGCCTCGAATAATTCTTGATACACTTCTTTGCCCAAATAACAAACACCTTCTTTAATTGGATTTCTATCCCCTAAAAACTCACGTTTTTCGAAGAGTAAATCTTCTCCTTTTAACAACAAATCTTCAGGGGTTCCATAATCTTCAAGATTCCCGAACTTGGCCTTAGAGTCAAAAGATGCATAAATTTCACCAGTAATAAAATCCAGGATAAGAGAGAATAATATTTTACCTTTCAAGATACAGGTAATAGACCCAGTAGGATTATTTAGAGGATCCAATTTGTGTTTGTGAAATTCTGGATCTTTTAAAAAACTTCTGAACGTACTGTCACCATTTTTAGCCAATTCTAAAAAGACTTTTAACTGATCACTTCGATCTACAGGATCAAGGATCCAACAGAGGTCATTGATATATTCAATACCTCTGATGATTCTTTCTTCTGTAAGTACAGCACATTCAGGCATAAACTCTTTAAGCTTCTTTACGATTATGATTTCACATTTGGCATCAAAGGTTAAAGTATCTTCTTTGCCTTCTGCCGAAGCTAAAAGATTAGCAGGATAAGAATCCAATATGGCTGACTGGGCTTCGCCTAAGCTCTTCATGGCAACGCGCAATAATTCAATGTAAAACTTTGGGTAGCGTGAAAGATTGGAGTAATTAGATTCAAATTTGAACCTATTACTGAAAGAACGACTTAAAAGTTCTGGCTGAATGTTTAGCGCATCGCTTAACCTTCTGATATTTTCTAAAGTTGGCATACGATGATCATTAACAATTTGATTAATGTAGCCGCGAGTATAACCGGTCATTCTAGCCAATTCAGCCTGACTTATCTTTCTTTCCTCCAATATGTTTTTTAAGAAATCTAAATTGAAGTCCATAAAACCGTTAATCTTTAATGTATAATTAGTCTACATTTTAAAATTACAGCAGTTTTAAGAAAAAATCAAACTTTTTTAACCTTTATTTATTGATATACAATACTTTACAAAAATAAAAAGCCCACCAAAATGTCAACAAAATGTATACTTAAAACATAATATAAATCACAAAATGTATAATTATTGAAATAATAGTATACTAAAATATACACAATTGTTTACTAAATGTATATTTTTTGACTCTGGTTTATCAGTAATAGCCTTTTAACCATGAATTGTATGATTATTGTATAGTATTCTGAAAAGATGAGTATACTGATTAGGTCTACAAAAAATTAGGAAAGTGGAGAAGGAAGGATATCGTATTAAATATTATTTACCAAAAAAAATATTTTTTTCTGAAAAAATAGTCTTTATAGACACAGATTAACACTGATTAAGCAGGTACCCACTGTTTGATATCCATGAGACTTTAACCGTGGCTATGAGCTCAATTGGTGTTAATCTGTGTTCTTAAAAAATCACTGTTCTTTGTTTTGATCTAACAGTAATAAAGATTTCGAGGATGGCTTACAATAGCTAATATTTTTATAAAAAATAATTAATACCCTCTAGTCTTTTAGGTCTACTCCAATATTACAATACTTTATTCTTATCTAATAAATTTAATAACAGTATGATCCAATTGGGTTTCTGATTGGAGAAGAATAATATAATTGCCAGATTGTAATCTATCACCAGAATGATTGCTTCCATCCCACTGAATTTGATGATCGCCAGGTCTTTTAAATCCTGTAAAGAGGTTTTTTACCTTTTGACCGAGCATATTATACACTTCAACACTTACTTTTTCGGATGCTTGCAAGGTGTAGTTAATATTCAACAATTCGGAAAAAGGATTTGGAAAAACAGAAGTGCTTTTGACCAGGGGCCCCTCTACTTTTATGCTTTTCCACTTTAACTTCTTCATTCCTGTCTGCAAGAATGTATTACTTGCAATTGCTTTTTTGAGAACGGCATCATTTTCTTTGAATGCCAATGCCCAGCCTTCAGCCATCAAAGCAAGATTCCATGTCGATTTCAAATAATTGGCTTTTATAAATCCATTTTCTTTATTAATCCTCATACTTTCAACCATATTCCAGGGTGAAAAAAGGATGATATCATTCTGATCCGTAACGATGTCACTTTTTGTACCATTGAGCACCTGCCACATCCTGGTAGCCTCTTTTAATCTAATGTCTGAGATCATTGCATGTAAATGAGGAATAATGACTTCTCCATCACCATCTTCACTATCTGCAAATCCTTTAATTCTGTAGGCTATATACTGGTTACCCATGGGCGTTTCGGCAGCTGATAAGCCAAATAAATTAGAATTTAATAGGTATCGATTAGAGGTATTAAATTTTTTGTACCATTCAATTTGCATTTCTGCCTCCATACGGCGTATATCCTTCCATTTATTTCCTAGATGGTCCAAACCATTAAAAAGGTTGGGGCACCTCATATTCATAATAAATCCGGATCCAAAGCTTGGAGGAGTATCCATAAAAGCAGTCCGGCAGGTAGCTGCAGCATAGGCCCATAAAGCGGTAAAAGTTTCCCCTCCAAAATCTCCCCATGCAGCCATTAAAGGACGACCTTCATAATCAAAACCATGAATGATCTTATTGTCGCTATTGACTAATGCAGGCCATTCCATTGACTCCAACATATTGATTAATTCAGGAATCTGTTTATTAGGGTCAGCTATCATTTCAAGGGCAACAATTAAATCTAATAAACTGCAAAAAGTATCTACAGTACTCCATTCCGTTTGAGAAGCAATTTTTGCTCCTCTTTCCTGAGTGAAATGAGGTAAAAGGCCCTCAAAATTTCTAGGTAAAGAATCGATAAAAATATCTGCAATAGAAGTAATAATGTGTTCTGCTTCTCGTCGTCCAATCAATCCTAACTGGGAAGCAAAATAGCTTAATTTAGCAAATTTAGCAGTGGCGGTTACCCCTTCAAAACTTTGCAGGGGATCATGTGCTTTATCATTCAGGATTGTATGTGAGGCGTTCCACTGGGCAAGTAGAGTATTATAAGACCATAAAAATGCTTGTAATCGTTCATCTTTCACTGGAGGCAGGCCTGCCGATAATCTAATATTATCAATTTCAATATCATCGCCAATAGTCAGGTTTTCAATTAGAACAACCATTTGGGATACTTTTTTGTAGTCCAAGTCTTTTACGGATTTTGCGAAGCGCCGGGGACTTTCAAAAGATCCTATGTTTTTCCAATTTAAAGTTTGAATAAGCATTCCATCCGGATCTTTGAATTCTACTTTAAGATTGAGGTTTGGGTTATTTGACAGGGATTCAACTTTTGACAAAACCACCATCACTGAATCAATTTCGCCCTGGTACTTTTCAGAAATCTGAGGTTCAAATACCCGATCAAAGTTTTCATATAGCCCGCTAGAGGGATTACCCTTTAAGTTTTGGTACCAGCCGCCATACGAAAGGTTTGTTCCTGTTCCGGGTTTGAGTGAGATGGTATAGGAATCTTTATTGAAGCGATAATCAATGAAACCAACATTCAGAGGTCCTCTTACTCCATCCAGACTGTTATATTGATACTCCACTGGCATTCTCATTTCATCAACAGAAATTACTTGTTGCTCTTTAAGGTTTGTATCTGAGCCGGGTCGTTTTAAAGGTTTAATAGCCACTGGTGGTAAAATGACAGGACTTTTATCGTTACATGAAAAAGGAGCAGCAATGCCATCATCAAACTTTATTTTTATCCAATGAGTCTCAGTAAATTTATTCCAACCATCAACTTTACTGTCAAATGGGTCACCTTGGTTTTCCGGCATAAATTCTGCCACTTTTTTGCCATTAATAAAAATAAGAATAGGCGTAGTGGAAACTGTATTCTTAGAATATCGAATTTTGATATACTTTTCTCCTTTTCCTGGAATCTGGTTATACCTTACTTCCCCTTCTTTTGAAGGATATAATTTTCCTACCTCTTGTGTTCCAAATTGTCCCCATACAAGAGAATCTAAGGCATTTGTACGGGTAATTTTTTTACCTACTGTAGAAGCACTAGGATCCTGACATGTTCGTGAGTAATAAATGCTTTCCTGGCAAGGTCCATGTGCTATCCAAAAATGATCAAGATCAGCAACCCCAAACTGTTGCCCTTCAGTATAAAATATTATGGAAGATCCAATCTCCCCACTTAGTTGAGTAATGCTAAGTGTCTTAGTTGGTTCTACCGCCTCAGGTGCTCGTATTATGATTTTACCTGTTCTACTCTGTCCTGTGTAATTGGAGCTCAAACGCATCTTTATTGTGGCATCAGACAACCCTTTCTTTGGATTGATATACGAAATCCAATTTGGATATTCAATAATTTCCCAACCCTGCTCTGTTGGCTGACTTAGTTTAACTTCAAATTCATAGGTAGTCGACCCAGGGTCATGTGGAATAACAGGTGGAAGTAAACGTGAGCATATTTGTAACTCAGGTCGTACCACCGGAGTCCCCAACTGAGAAATAAACAAGGGTATAGTAGCTACTTCTCCTCCAGGATGTCGGGCAATAATCAGGCCAAACCTCAACTCATCACCCAGGTTAGGATGGACTTTTATTTCAGCTTCCTGGCCGTCTGATTCTACAATCTCTATCCAGTCAAAAAGTGATTTAAAAGTCAAATTGATGCCATTACATTCACCAGCAAAATCTACCTTTATTTTATAGTTATCGCCTTCATGAGGAACCAGTTTTTCGATGTTAGAACTTATAGATGCTTCACACTCTGCCTTTTGATTTATAGTAATTTCTTGCTTTAAGCATCCATCAATTGTTTCTATACTAAAAGTAGCTTCTCTAGCTGGATTTAATTGCCCATCTGAGGAGTTAACATTCGATTTAATTCCAATCCAACCTTTGGAGGGAGCTACTTTATCATCAAAAATAATCTCAATCCAGTCAGGTAAATCTTTGGCTATCCAATTTTTTTCACAAAATCCATCGCCATTGATGCTTATGCTTAATGGGTAGGAAGCTCCTGGAGCTCGTACTTGCTTAGGGATGGAATTGGTATTGACAATTAAACGGCAAGTTGCTTCTTCCTGCTTAATAAGGAAACGATAAGTTGAACTTTCATTCTCAGCCTCAAATACAATATATTCTTCTCTTGGGCAGGCCTGTTTATTAGGCAAAATTGTCAGGAAGACTTCCCGATCATCATTACCTCCAAAATGACTGGGCCGCACCCAATCTGGAATATTTTTTATGGACCAGTTTTTACGACAATCTCCACTTAGTTCCACCTTAACCTTATAGAATCCTCCTACTGGTGGAACCAGCTCCGGGAGATCAACATTTTTTACAAAAAATCCACAACTAGCTTCTTGAGTAATCCTAAATCGAGCAGGAAGGCCTCTTGCTCCCTTGAGATCAATAACAATATCTCCTGTTCTTGAAGTACCAGAAGTATTTGCATCAATCCTGTAAATCGTTCCCAAAAAATCAGCAGGGCTATTTTGTTGACCAGATACTGTAAAATGTACCCAGTTAGGGGCGCTAACAACATCCCAGTCAGCACAACTGCAATCGGAAGATAGTTCAACTCCGAATTGATAGTTGACTCCCTGAGCACCCTGAGCACTGATATTTTCAGGAATATTATTTATGTTGGCGTTGATTGTACAAGACAAGTTGAGATCTAACCAGCCTGAATCTGCGAATCTATCCCAGCCTTTTCCCTGATCTTCAGGCCTGGGGTTCGGGTTCTGATCTATGGGTAGAAAAAAATTAGATGCATTACCCACTTTAATAAATATCGGTACTCCAGAAGAGCCATCTTTAGAATATCTGATTTTCACAGATACCGGTCCATTTATGCAAGCATAAACTCGGTAAATGACCTCATCAGACCTATTACCTTCGCCAAACCTTCCGAGCACCAATTTTCCTATAGCATTGCCTCTGTCAATTACTTCACCTGGTCCACTATACTCATAGGGCTCTTCACCTGCAATCTCATAAACATTGCCTTCTGAATCTCGAACCCAAATGTGGTCTAGGTCTGCTACGGGAAAAGATTGCCCAGATGTAGATATTGTAATTTCAAGAAAATCTGATTGATTCTGTGCTAACAAAAAACCGGGGAAAATAGAAATAAACCCCATTATTAAAAGTCGAAAATATGTGGACCGGTGATTGAAAAAATGATAAGGTAAAAGTAAGTTTATGGGTAAAGAGGTAGCTGTTTTAACAGTCGTCATGTTAAAAGGTTTTTGGAAAAACAATTGATGTAAATGTGTTGTTGTACAGGTAGTGTTTTCGGCCTAACTGAGGGAGTTTTGCTACTGCATCTGAGCCCAAATGGCTATCCTGGCAGCATCTCTGATACTAGTAGATCGCTTGCTTTTTGTTTCGTATTTATTAGCTATGGTTTCAAATTCATCAGGAGGTAAGTTATCATCCCATTTCTTATAATCTCGCCACAGCATTCGGAGCATTCGTTCAGTACGTTCTATCTGATCTATTGCCCCTTTATAGTATCTTCCGCGAGTATCATCTTTGATGGTACCTAAATGAATTACTTTGATCTTATCTTCCCATTTCTTTGCGGTAACATCCAGTTGTTCGTTTTTTTCACCTTTACACTGAGACCATTGAACAATCAGCATGTTAAGTGTTTGAGCGTAGGCAAATGCCCTGCTTTTCAAAAATTGTTGTAATGTTTTAGCCTCAATATTGGTAAACTCCGTTCTGGTTCTTTTTAATTTAAGTTTTTTAATGGCTTTCCAAGCCTCGGGAAACCAATTGGCTATCATAGGATTTATCCCATACAGATCAATCAGTTCCTTTGTACCTTGTTGATCTGATCCATCAAAATCTCCTAAAATAAATTCAGCGTCATTGCCACGGATAAATTCCTCCAGTTTTTTAAAATAATTGAATTCATCTTCGATGTTTTCTAGATCACCGGGTAAAAGGATTATCCTGTTGTGTTCTTCCTGAATATTATTCTTTTCTATTTGATCCAGGTGATAACCCCATCCGGTAAGCCAGCTTTGACAAGTATCAACACTATAAGCATATTTAATTGGAATATTTTGCTTACTAAGCTCCTTGAGAATATCTTGATTATTCTGTCCTTTGGATTTTTTATCGTAAACAATTACAATACGATTTTCAGCAGTAATTTTTTTGCAGAGTTGCACCAACTTCTTCAGAATGTCATGCGATGCACCTCCTGGGGTCATACCATTGAATGGAAAAATGATGATAATGTGGTAATTAACTTCTAACTTTTTTGGTTCGGGCATTATTATGGGTTTAAAAAATTAGGGCATATACTTAAAAAATGTGACCATATCCAAAAAACCATATAAACTAATAGAGTTAAAGGTTATCGTCCGTTTTCTAGAATTGGTTTGGTTCAATGTTTCTCGGAAAGTATTATTCCAATATTCTAAATGTGCTTGGAAATGCTGTCCATAAGTTTCATTAGCAAAATAAGCGATCGAAATATGAGGTAAAAAAATCTCCCGAATACCTCGGGAAAATCCATGTTGCTCCTGAAAAAGAATATTTAATTCCTTTCTAAGGGCTTCAATTTCGGTAAGTATTTCTTCCGCCTTATCATCAGCGGGTTCAAGTAAAATAACCAATGCTTTGTTGTTCCAACTTTCCAGTGACTTGAATTTGAACCTTAAACCCCAATCTGTTTTAGTGACCAGTTTGGAGGCCTTAATTAGGCTAACTTCGCTACTGGTGGATTTCATTGAGACTGGATAATTGTCAAAAAGGTTTTTGAAGTAAGTCTTGGACTCTGGTTTAAAATCCTTAAGGTTTCCAATATTAGCACCATCCCAGGCCGTCACATGAAATGAATAAATGGGAAGTGGGCATAACAAGTAATCATTCGATGGAAGTGAAGGCAACATCTTTTTTCTAATGTCATCTATTTGTTTGTATAGTTCAATTTCCTGATGGTCTGCCTGACAATAAATTTCAAACATTCCATCTTTTCCTGGAGTATAATTTTCTTTACCAGGGTTATCAAAAAGTAGTGAAAACCCACGAAAAGAAGTCCATAGAGGGGCTAAGCCCCGAATCTTTTGGTTAGTAATATCGTTCATTTCGGCATGTTTTAGTGCAGTCAGGTATTCTGTAAAATTTTCGAAAATATTCCAGGGTCTTTTTTCACATGGTAAGAAGGGGTAAATATCAGGTCAATATGTGTTCCATAATAGTCATAGCAGCTCCTCGCACTTGTTCAGATTGCATCTCTAGCTGGCGAAATCGATCAGGCCAATTTGATGCCAGAGTTACCTGATTGCCATCCCTCCACAGTAATTTGAGCAGTCTTTCTGTTCTGTCAATCTGTCGCATTGCGGCGGTCAAAGTCTTCCGTTCAGTTGAGTCATCTGGCACTTCTCCCAGGTCAATGGATTTAACTGTGCGCACTGTTTTATTACCCCTCATATTCTGTAATAATATGACTATGGTTTGCTCATAACCGAACCATCGTTCATTGACTAAAGCAGTGCTTAAGAATTCTTGGTTAATCGCAAAAAACTCACTTCTTGGCCGGCTAGTAATGTTACGAATACCCTGTGCTTCAGCAGGAAACCAAGTGTACAAAAGCCCGTAAGTACCATAGGTATCAATCAAAGATTTGGAACTATTGACAGGCGCCCCTATCTCTCCCAGGCAAAGCTGGCATTCGCCATCGGCAACCGATTTAGGAATTTGTATTAGTTTTTTGAGCATTTCAGAGCCTCCAGGACTGGCATAAGAAAAGTCCCCTGGAATCAGCCAATACACATCATTTGCCCGATTATTCTTTTTACTCTCATCAAAACAGCTTCCAAATCCCGATAACCACATTTGGCAACTGTCGACACTCCAAACATTTAATATTTTTAGGGCTCCAGCTTTTTTATGCTTCTTCAACCATTTCAAAGTGGATTTGTATACCTTAATTCTTTCAGAGGAAGACATAATTTCAAAACCAACTTCAGAATTCCGGTAATGCGTTTGACGATTAACTACAATCAGCGGTTTTTGAAATTTATAGCTTGAAGATTTTCGAATGGCCTTTATTAGTTCTTCAACAAGCAGATGAAAACTTTCCTGATCTGTTGGTTGAGTAAATGGATATATGATTATCGGATAAATAATTTGTTGACTATTATGGCCATTTTTTGAATCTGTCTTTTTTGTGTCGGGGCTATCCTTTGCCATGTAATATTATTTTTTTGGTAACTGGAAATGTGGTAAAAAAATTTACTGGAGTTTAGTTTTAAAAGCTGTCAATCTGAACTCATATTTGGTTTATCTTTCTTGGGGGTTAAAGAATTCAATTTCAATGGGAATCTCTACATCGACAGCTGAGTTTTGGTGTTTAAAAAAAGCTTTTAACTTATCAAAAACGAGCTTTCCTATTAAATGCAGTTTTTGATCAAAACTGCATATCATTTCCCTTTTTGCCAAGGGACTTCCGTCAAAACCCACAATGTTATTTTGTTGTTCCTGGTTATTGGCAGTCATCAGGATGTTCTTCAGTCCTACCGCAATCTGATCACTCAAACAGACATAGACATTAGCCTCAGGGTACCTTTTCCAAACCTTATAGGCATGCTCAAAACTGTAGTCCATAACTTCGAAATAATCAATTTTATAATTCTCTTGCCTCAACATCAAACTAAGGTAATTCACTCTCTTTTTGCGATGATTATCTTTCAAGGGCATATGGACAATTACAGCTCTTTTTTGGGGGTCATTTTTTGAAGGTAAACTCCTTATCCATTTATTAAAATCCTTTTGCAATTTGGCATCCCTGGACCTCTCCATCACCGAAGTTATATTTCCAATAACTGGGCTTTCTGTAAGACGTTCTCCCGAGTGTATTAAAATAATGGGGATAGGGGATTCCTTCAATTTGTTCAATAATGCCTTTGTAGGCTTTAATCTTACCAAAATGATGCCATCTGGCAGGTTCATAAGAATGGCTCTTATGATCGCTTCATCCTGATTGCCATCCTTGGCTTCATAAATCGTTAGGTCGTATTTGTATTTTTCTGCCTCCAGCATAATGCTGTTCATCACTTCCTGATGATAAGGTAAGCTTGGAAGTTTGTTCAACTCTGTAATCAAGGCAATGCTTTTCCTCTTGGTATTCTCCTCATTTGATGGCTTTTTGTCCTTACTTTGCCTTTCGAATACAGGGGGTGTCTGTCCCGTAAATCGCATTAAATAGTCAAGTTTTTGCCTCGTTTTCATGGGTACCAACCTTTGCCGTTCATATTTAGCATGAGTATAATGCCTAAACATAGCTTCACTTATTCCCAGGGCAAGGGTAAAGACCTTTTTAATCATCGTTTCCGGTACATTAATGGCATTAGGATATTCTTCGGTAATCCATTTTTTCCATGTCAAGGCAGCTTGTTTAGGGTCGGGAATACCATAAACAAAAAACCATTTCTCTACCTTATTTAAATTTACTTGAATGGATGGAGGAGTATTATGGTCTCTTTCCACCCATTCATTCTTAATCATTTCGTGAAAGTCGGGTATAGGGGTTAGGGGATTCATAATCGGTTTTAATTGCAAGTTAAATCAATCGGGCAGGATAAAAGTTGTAAAGATTACGGCTTTGGAGCTTTTTTCAGAAGATATGCAGGAAAAAACTGTAGTACACCAAATTTAACAAAGCAAAGGCAATGAATCAAGAAATTTACCTTAATTTATGACAATTGTTTTATTGGAAAAAAGAAAATTTTACGGTGGCCACCATAAAATTTAAGAAATAGAGGAAGAGTTTGAAAATGAAGGAGATTAGAAGTATATAGGATCTTACTTTATTCTTATTTATAGAAAGGAAGCTTTGGGATCCAATGGAGTAAATTATTCATAATGGAGATCTTAGCGGACTGAGCCCTCTAAGATCTCCGTCAGGTTCAATTCACAATAATCATTTTTTTAGTAAGCACCTGTCCATTTACATTGAGTTGATAATAATACTGTCCGGCAGGGATATTACCTGCCTTTGAAGTAGCAACACCCCAGTCTACCAAATACTCACCCGCCGCCTGTTGGGTATCCACTAAAGTTTCAATTAACCAGCCATTCAGATCAAAAATGTTCAACCTTACTCTTGCAGGTGCTTTTAAAGAGTAAGTAATCGTGGTATTATCATAAAATGGATTAGGGTAGTTTTGTCCTAAGCGTCCAAGAGCAAGTTCATAGTCAAATGTAGGAGTGGATAATGCTTGCCCCCATACCTGAACAGTATTTGAATTAGTATCTATACCTATCAAGTCCAAAATGCCATCCATGTCAATATCTATTACCGCCTTAATTTTAAAGTTTTCTCCAATGGACTTAATATTTTTTTCAATGGAGACAATTAGATTATCTCCTAGTAATACTTCCTTTCGTCCGTCACCATTTACATCAAAAAAACCATGAAAACCTCCATTTAAAATATTCTGAATATATTCTTCAGGAAAGGGGAATTTCCACAGAACATCTTTACTTGGACCATCAAGCACAGACATCCCCTCAGGTTCTCCCTCAGGTTCAGCAAGGGTAGAAATATCTAAAATACCGTCCCCGTTCATATCGAGGTCATCTAATTTGAGAAAATCTATATTGGAGAATGCCAGGCGTTGATTCTCTTGAGATTCGTATTTTAAGAACAGTTCAAAATCTTCCCCAGCTTTGGAAAAGTCATTCAGCGGGCCATGTTTGGGCGGGCCATTAAAATTGTTTGGTTCGAGACCAATCACAATAAAATAATTACCCGACCTATCATTGGCTATGATATCTAAGTAGGAATCATTATCAACATCCGCAAAAGCGATAATACGATTTAGTCTATCATATTCAAATGCAACCTGTTTTTCTTCTGTATTGACAATAAAAATTTTAGATGGAGTCGCAAAAACTGCTGAAACCGAGCCATCTCCAAGATCCGCAAATCCATAAGAGTTAAAATTTGATTGGCCATTATTAGTACCTGGAATATCCATACTCCAAAGAACATCATCGGTATAACCACGGTATGTATTTACTGTTATACAGCAATCTATTGGCCAAAAGATAGACACCAAATCATCTGTTCCATCATTATTAAAATCAAAATTGAGGTTTTCCTGGAAATTGACTTGTTTCTTTAGAAAAGCAGGAGGGTTTCCTGGTTTGGATTGATATTTTATGGTGAATTTTTGCGCTTGACAGGTAAAACTGTAAAGCAACATGATGATTAGAATTAATCCTTTATTTTTCATTATTATAATTTAAAAGTTTTCAAAAATGGATTTAAGGAAATAAATAGTCTCATTACAATTGGTATTGACCAAACCAGGGCCAGAACACATCTACTGCTACCACTTCTTGTGGATTGTTTCCTCCATTAGGATATCGATGTTCTAAATCCTTTACTGCCCCCATATTTCAAATTCCCGGGCTTCGGGATTGTATAAGATTAGTTCCTGGACTCCATCATTATCCCAGTCTTTAATAACTTGGATAATCCTACAATCCCATACAAAAATGACTTCTCCACCTGGAATGACTAAAGTTCCATTGTCTATGCCATTTTGAGGTGAATTTAGGCGACTAACCAAGACCTCCTTCTGTCCATTTCCATCGAAATCATAAAAACCTAAAAAGGCTACCTTATTTGCATCTGCGGCAGAAAATTGAGGTAAATCAATAATGTAAGGAGGGTGGGAGTCTATCTGGGGATGAGCTATAATAATATCGAGATTGTCACCATCTTTTTGAAAGTAGACTAATTCGGGTATCCCGTCTTCATCATAATCCAGGCTATTGGGACATATTCCATCTTTAGCTATACATTCATAGGAAGGGACCCATGGGAGTCTGGCTGATCTTACATTTTTTTTTGAATATTCCAGCTTCAGCTGGGCAAAAAGCGTATTTGAACTCAAAGCAAACAAAAGGAGCAGTAAAAAATTAATAGTTTTCATTTTATCTAATCTTTGAATTGGGTTGTTAATAATTTCAATTCAAAATTCAGATAAAATGAAAGAATCTTCTTCTACGAAATCCTGGATTTTATTTTCTATGGGTATTCATATAGAATAGATTGGCAATACAACCTTCTCCACCATCCTCGCCTCTCTATCTAAAAAAAATATGCTTAAGCAATTACGCCTTAGTTTTAGAATTCTCTTTAAATATCGATTGTATACCAGCTTTGCACTTATTGGCTTAAGTATCGCGGTAAGTTCTGTTTGGTTCATTGCCGACTATGTAAAGACTTCTTATCAGTATGACACCTTTCACCGTAATTACGATAGTATCTATAGGTTAAGCATGGAGGTCACTGCAGGTGGTAGTACGGACCACTACGCCACCACAGGCAAACCCTTAGGTGAGATGATGCTCAATAACTATTCTGGCATTGAAGGCTATGCAAAATTGAAATTCCAGCAATCCATAGTTCGTATAAATGAAGAACCCTTTAGGGAAACCGGCTTTTTTAGTGCCAACCCACAAATCCTGTCTGTTTTTACTTTCGATTTTATTGCGGGTGATGAAATGTCGCTTTCCCAACCTAATTCTATTATAATATCTCAATCTCTGGCTTTAAAATATTTTGATGAAATAGACATCATCGGAAAGCAACTTTATGTGAATGATCAGCCACATATTATTAGAGGGGTATTTCAAGATTGGCCAGGTAATACTCATATCAAGATCAATGCCCTTTTGACTTTAGAAGAAAACGCTGACTATGATGCCCAAAGTTGGTTTGATTTAGAACAATATACTTATGTCCTGGTAAACCAGGCCGTTCAGCCAAAAGATCTAAACAATAAATTGGATCAAATGACTACTGAACATTTAGTCCCCCTAATTGAGGGTTCAGGTCTCAATGTCAAGTTTAATGCTCAACCACTCAGCAAGGTATATTTTTCCCCCGGTTTGGTAGATGATGTGCAGAAAGGTAGTCTGGTCTACACAAATTTATTGGCAATGGCGGGAATATTAATCCTTTTGATTGCTGGTTTGAATTTCATCAATTTGACCTTAACCAGATCCACTCAGCGATCGAAAGAAATTCTCTTGAAAAAAATTCTTGGAATAACTCGAAATCAGCTGATGTTGCAAAGTGCCATGGAATCATTTTTAATGGTGGGATTGGTATTCCTGCTTTCCTTCACTTTAATTTTCTCTTTTGAAAAATTCTATGTTGGCTATACCGGTTTCACAGCCCTGAGTTTAAATGGAAATGGCTCCTTAATTTTCTTCCTCATCATTTCGATTTTTGTGAGTGGACTTTTAGGAAGTACCTATTCTGGTATCTACCTTTCATTTTCGAACAATTTAATTCATCAGAAAGGATCAAAAATCCATCTTTTTAAAAAAATACTCCTTGGATTTCAATACAGTATAGCCGCAATAGTTTTGATCATGACCTTAGCTATGGGGCGTCAATTAGACTTTATTAAAAATAAGGATCTAGGATTTGACAAACAGGAGGTTCTAATTGTGAATCTTCCCGAAAATGAAGGAACAAAAGATAAAGGCCTACCTTTCAGAGAACACATCAAAAACATTGCCTCCATCGAAAATGCTTCGCTTATTGGTGGTGGTGCCCTCCCTGGAGAAGAAAACGGTGGAGACCTTTTTGAGGTGAAAGAAGAGGGGAAGAGAACAGAAAAGATTTATAATATTTATCGGATCGACGAACAATATTTTGACCTTCTTGATATTAACCTTACCCAGGGAAGAAATTTTAATGCAGATAAAATCAGCGACAAAACTGGAAGTGTAATCATTAATGAAGCCCTGGCCAAATCCTTAAATTGGGACCAAGCTCTAGGAAAGGAAATATGGTATGGAGGAGAAAGGAGAGAGGTAATCGGAGTGATCAATAATTTTCATAACAAATCACTGCACAACCTAATTGAACCCATTGTTTTTTTATTTGAGAAAAATTTTGCCACTAATATTCTTATTAAAGCTCCATCATCAGAAATCAATACCATTAAGTCCGCATGGAACAACTTTTACCCTGAAGTTCCATTTTCCATGACCCATTTTGATCAATTCATAGGTGCCATGTATGAAAAAGAAAGCCAGCTGACCCAGTTATTTCGCTTTTTTGCCATTATTTCTTTAGTGCTTTGTTATATGGGATTATTTGCCCTTTTCTCCTTGCATGTTCAACAAAAGACAAAAGAAATGAGTATTCGAAAAGTGCTTGGAGCAAACTATTCAAACCTATTTAATTCGATTATAAAAAATTACACTGCTGTTATCATTGTACCAATTGTGGTAGCTATTCCACTTGCCTGGTTTTTTATAGGTCGCTGGTTAGCTGAGTTTAGCTTTAATGCTTCCATCGGATTTGAAGTTTACCTATTTTCCGGACTCCTGATTTTATTGACTAGTCTTATGGTTGTTGCCTATCATCTAATAAAAATACTGAGGGTCAATCCGGCTCTTGCTTTGAAGAATGAATAAAGAATATAAATTAATTTTAAAAATATTGTCCAAAGCCGAATACAAATCCGCGTTGGCTCCCATCATAAATATCTACACCATAATCAAGCCGAAGCATGGCATTGAAGGCTCTTTTATAAATAAGACGGATTCCTCCCCCTGCAAAGTGCCTAAAATTTTCACTGTCTGTCAGGTCGCTCAGCGACCCTCCGGGATTACGCCAGGTTCCGACATCAGAAAAGGCTACCAGCTGGCCGGCAAATAGCTCTCCTTCAAAAAAAGAATGCCGGTATTCTGCATTGAGAATGATGGCTGCCGTACCGCGATCAATTCTATTGCCTGAACCGCGTATATTTACATAGCTATCTAATACGAATGGTGCAAAAGGATTGTTATCATTGGTGGATATTCCCAGTCGGAGCCTGAATGCCAGGTTCCCTCGCTTACCCATCCTTTTCAAATATCGAGTGTCATTAAAGACCAGATTGAACCAATTACCAGGCCTGGTATTCAAAACCGACTCAACATTAAACTGATTAGAAAATCCATCTTGGTAGAAATAGTGATGGTCAATTTCGTTAATGTGATGGATGGCTTTAAACAATAATTTTGGCTCGTTGACTTGATCGGGACCAGGAGTTACCTCATCCTCATGGCGTTGATTTTTTTCAAAATTTTCAGTAAAAAAGGTACCTCCTAACTCAATAAAATGATTGCTTTTGAATTGATAAAAAATAGAGGCTCCAGCGCTGTTATTGTTGTAGTCATAAAAAACAGGTCTTCCTTCAAAGTAGATGGGCTCAACCGAAGCAAACCGACGTATATTTAAGGATCCCCCCCACTTTGAGCCGCCAATAAAGGGTTTTCTATAATAAACATTTAGGTTGTGCCTGCTGTCAATATTTTGGTAAAAGGTGGTTAACTGGTGGCCTCTCCCCTGCAAATTGGTCTCGTTGAAGCCAAGTTGAAACCAAAAATTATTCTTTATTCCTCCAAAATTGATGATAGGAAAAAAGGTTTTGGCTTCCTCAACCTGAAAAATCAAGTTCAGGCCATTATCTGTTGTATCAATCCTGAAATCAGCAATATTAATACCGCTTAACTGTCTTAGGTATTTGAGATCATTTTTTACAAGAACAGGGCTTAGGGAGTCCCCAATCTCAGTTTCAATAATGCGATATAAAAAACTTCGCTTATTCTTTTTCAGCCCTTCAAATTCAATATTTTGTATGTTGAGTGTATTCAATTGTTGGGTATAGGAAAGATTCCAAGCAAAAAAACCGATAAGAAATAATAAAAAAGGCGAACCAATACACTTGAAAGATTTCATACTTATCTATATTCAACAATTGAAACGGTTTCATCATCGATTAAACCGAATTCCTATATTATATGTTGCAGCCCTGCCATTAACATTTTGTAAAAATTCGTTTGTGAAGGCAGTATACAACAATTCAATTTCAAACTTTGGCGTAAACTGATATTTAGCTCCAAGTCCCGCCTGAGCAAAATAATCAAAATCTTGTTGCCAATAGGGAGAAAAATTAGTCAAAGCATATAAAGTGGTCTTGGGATTAGGGAAATAACTAAAAATAAGGGTAGCAGGAGTTGAAACCCGATTCAAAGCACCATTTTCCGTACTGCCAATATCTTCCCAAAGAAAATCTATCTCAGTAAAAAGTGAAAAGTTACTATTCAAGGTAAAGTCATTAAAAAATTGAGTCCACCAAGTTGCCCCGTTCCAATCAATAAACGGTTGACTGCTATTTCCCTCCAATTCTTCTCCTATCGGAAACCAGAAGGCACTTTGTACAGAAAAATTGGGCAAAGCTTCGAATGGTGCCCATCTAATTTTCGGACCAATGGTAGTAACTCCGCTTCTAGCTGAGCCCTCGTCACCACCTCCAAAAACATTTAAGGGAGAACTGGGAAGTCGATCATTAAAAACCCTGCGATAACGAATGTCAAAACCAGCATTAAATCGATTGTTAAGTCCATACACAAAAGAAACCCAGGAGGTAAAAAAGGTAGAACGATCTACTCTTTCCGAATTATTTCCGGATGTCTGGGTGTACAAGTTGTTGAAGATTTTGGTCTCTGTTGTGCCCTTAGGAATCGCAGCAGAAACAACATACCTGGCAGAACTATTACCTCCAGCTTGTTGAGGGCTTATGGCACCAGTACTGTTCTTTTTTTCATTCAAAGACCAATTGTAATTATAAAAACTGATGTTATAATTCTCAGGAATCGCTTCATTGCGGTACTTGTTAATGAAACTTAGAGCTGTTTTCTTATTTCCACCAAAATCACCACTGTACCATTCAAAAATTTGTGATATACTAGCTTTATTTCCTTCCCCATCTACTTTGATGAAATTAGGATCGTTCAAAGCTCTTCGAGTTCTTTCTTCCAATTGTTGATCTAGTTCGTCGGGGGTATAGGCAAAATTGGTAATTGGAGGGCAGTCAATTGCACCGCAGACCAGTACAAAATGAAATCTCGGATCCTTATACGTCTTTATTAAATTGTCTTTTTCCAGTTGATTTAGAGTGATGGATTTTCCGGCTACCTGATACCGTTTTCCGTCGAAGAATCCGTTAACATCTAATACTGAATTAAGTGGGTAGTTTTTTATGACACCATCAATAACTAATAAATTATAGGCATTGATGTAAAAAGCTTGAATGGTTTTGGCATTGGCTTGACTGAGGTTGGCTTTAGCAACTTTTTGTAGTAGGTCATTTAAAAGTTCAGGCTGCTTTTGAATACGAGCATAATCTACGGCATCAGCTGAAACATTAGCTTTTAAAAAGCCATCCACCTGTTTGAAGAAATCATCATTAATCGAGCCCTGTGCTATGAGCCCTTGTGTTATGAAAGAGACAAATAATAAGACAATTAATTTTTTCATGACTGTGTAAAGTTAAATGGTTTTAAAATTTCGTTATGTTTGATATTTACTTTCTACGGAATCGCTTGAAGTTTAGTTAGGATAATATCCAGCTCAGACTTGAGTAAGTGTTTTGAAAAAATTCCGGTATATATCCCCTCTAAAGTGTAGTTGTAAGAATTAAAAAAAATCAATGTAGGTATTTCAACTATGGATAAAGATTGTACTAGTTCATATTCTTCTTCCACATCAATTTCCAGAAAACCAACTTTTTCTTGATAATTTAATATTAAGTCTTTCAAAATATTTTTCATCAGAAAAGAGGTGCCGCTCCATTTTGCAAAAAAATGGATAACAATTAAATCCTTTTCATTTTGATCTATTATTGATTTTAACCTTGGTGACACGATCATCTCTGTTTGTTTTGACCTTTATAAGTCAATTAGCATGCCAATAGTAATCCTTTTACACAGATCAACCCTTAATCAACTGATAAACAGACACTTAATTTTTTACCATTTTTAATAGTGGACTTTTTTCACGAAAAATTTTTACGATATTTCGTGATTTCCCAAATTTTGTTTAGTATCTTGAGCAAGGGTTTCAGAAACAGTTAAAGGGTCTGAAATATTAGGCATTAATGTTAAAAATATATAATGGAAAAGATTAGTGTTCTTTCAAAGTTTACCATTGCCAGGATGAGTGACGAGGTTTTTTGGCTGGATGAGAAGGGTAATTTTTTTTGGGTGAATCAGGCAGCATGCAAGGCATTAGGCTATGAAGAGAAAGAGTTGTTAGGAATGTCTGTTTTTGACATTAACCCGAATATGAATGAAGAAAAATGGGCAAATCACTGGAAAATACAAAGGCAGCAAAACGAACCGGTAGAAGCCATTCACAGAAGAAAAGATGGTACTTCTTTTCAGGTAGAGATAGTTAATAACTTTATTGAATTTGAAAAGAGAATTTATTCCTGTGCCATAGTTCGGGATGTAACAGAGCGCAAGGAAAAAGAAGCTCAGTTTCAGTTGACCTATGACCGATTAAAGGAATCAGAATATAAATCCAGATTTGCACATTTTACAGTAAGCAGAGCAGGAGATGCCATTTTCTGGATTTGTCAAAATGGAAAAATTAAGTTTGTCAATGAGGCCTGTTGTAAAAGACTTGGGTATACAAGACAAGAAATCCTGCAAAAAACAATCTTTGACATTAATCCAAACTTCGATCCGGAAAAACTGAGTCAGCATTTTGACCGAATTCGGGTGGAAGGAAAGGCTGTTTTAGAATCCGAGCATCACACAAAAGAGGGTAAGATAATTCCTGTCGAAATTGCTTCCAATTATGTAGAATTTGAAGGTGAGGCCTTTACTTGTTCGATCGTTCGTGACATTACAGAGCGTAAACTCAAGGAATCGGCATTGCGGGGGGCTTTAATGGAAATTCGGGAGTTGAAAGAACGTTTGGAGGAAGAAAACAATTATTTCCAGGAAGAAATAAAGTTAGATCATAATTTCGGGGAGATTATCACCCAAAGTCAGGCCTTCAAATCAGTGTTGGCGGAAATTGAGCAGGTCGCAGAAACGGATAGTACCGTATTGGTTACCGGAGAATCGGGTACCGGAAAAGAATTGATTGCCCGGTCGATCCACAAGTTGAGTAGAAGATGTGACCGCCCCATCATTAAAGTCAATTGTGCAGCACTTCCTGGAAACTTAATCGAAAGTGAGTTATTTGGGCATGAGAAGGGGGCCTTCACCGGTGCCTTAACTAAAAAGAAGGGGCGATTTGAACTTGCTGACAAAGGCACCCTCTTTCTTGATGAGATCGGGGAAATGCCCATTGAATTGCAGGCGAAATTATTGAGAGTCTTGCAAGAGGGAGAATTCGAACCGGTGGGTAGTAGCCAGACCATCAAAGTGGATGTCAGAATATTAGCAGCTACTAACCGTGATTTGCAGAAGGAAGTCGAAAAGGGTAGTTTCAGGGAAGACCTCTACTACCGACTCAATGTATTTCCCATTCACTGCATTCCCTTACGTGATCGTAAAGAGGACATCCCCTTACTTATTCGACATTTTTGCAAAAAATTTGAATCAAAAATCGGAAAGAGAATCACCAATATTCCGCAAAAGGTAATCAAACAACTCCAAGATTATGATTTCCCAGGTAACATCCGGGAATTGGAAAATTTTGTAGAACGGGCGATCATCTTATCAAAAAATGGAAAGCTGGAAATAGGGAGCTGGCTTCCTAAAACCTCAAACAAAACTCTTTCAAAAAAAATAGTGTCACTGGACGAGTTACAAAAACAACATATTATAAAAACCTTACAACACACCAGCTGGAGGGTGAGTGGTGAAAAAGGTGCCGCCAAACTTTTGGGGATTAAACCTACCACTCTGGAATCTCGAATGAAAAAGCTAAATATTCGGAGAAGTAATGAGGTAGCTTCTTGAACTTTATAATTTCCTCACCCCATCATTTTTATTAACGATCCAGGTTTCTCCGTAAACAGAAGAAAAAACAATGCTTACATCTAGATTATCATTTGTTAACCAGTTTTTTAATTGATTTGCATCTTTTTCAGAACCACTAATACCCAGCAAGGTCACATATTTTCCTGCTGGAATCAATCTACCGGTATTGAGGGCTGAGGAGTATAAATAATTGACATCAATGGTATCATTTTTAGAAATATACCCCTCAAAAAAATCATATAAATCCCCTTTATATATCTTGCCATTATAATCAACATTTACCTCTTTGATAAATGCAGGGCCTATCCCATTATTTACAACTACGAAGGCATATTCATCACCACTTGGACTTCTGTTTTGAATTTCCAAATAGGGTAACACAGAGGTGTATTGCTGCTTTCGGGTAAGATTTATTTCATAAACCAGCAGAAAAAATGTTCCAATACTTATTAGTAAAGCCAGGTAGCTTATCAGGTTTTTTGACTCCACTTTAATCTTTTTAAAAAATTTAAATGCCATTATTTTGCTTTAGAGTTTTATTGACTTTTCTTCAATATCTCAAAACATTTAGATAACAGATATCCAAACAAATAAAAGCGAAAAAAGCGAAGTTTATACTAACTAAATTACAAGAAATACTGGATTTTCAATTATGGTAATTTAGGAATTTGAAACCTCGCTCTGAAAAAATCTTGTTATTTTTGACAAATAGGAATGAGCCAAGAGAAAACACTTGGCAAGTATCGTTTTTACATATTAGGTGAAAATACATTAGGAACTCCTAAGTACTTTGTATCCTTTCTATATGGAGATGTTATGAAAATAAACTATTTATTAGCACTTTTTATTTTTCCATTTTTGCAAAGCAATCCTTCCAATACAGGTACTGAAGGTTCGGTAATTGAAATTAACAGGCCCAATTATAGCTCAGATGAAGGTATTGGTAGGATATGGTTTGTTAAAGAAGGTCTGTCTGGAAATGGAGGGAACTGGGACAAAGCATTTGGCAATTTACAAGACGCACTCAAAGTGGCCAAGAAAGATGATGAAATTTGGGTAGCTGCAGGTAAATATCTCCCTACACAAGACAATGACCGCAAGGCAAGATTCCATATTAAAGATGGGATAACTGTTTTAGGAGGATTTTCTGGAACGGAAACGAACCCGAATCAACGCAATCATCGAAAAAATCTTACCATTTTGAGTGGAGACATTGGAGCTGAGACTCCACTGGATAATTCTTTTACCGTTGTTTACTTCTCTAATGTAAGCTCTTCTACTGTTTTAGACGGCTTTGTAATAGCTGATGGAGAGGCAAAAGGAGGCCTTAGTATTCTTGGTGATCCATACGATTGCGGGGGGGGTATTTTTATTGAAGGTAATGGTCAGTCTTCTAATCCAGTTATTAAAAATTGTCGCCTTGTAAATAATTATGCCTTTTATGGCGGAGGGATTTTTAGTTATCCCTCTAATAAAGGAAGTTGTGGCCCAACCATAATTAATACTGAATTTGAGATGAATATGGCCGACCTTGACGGAGGTGCCATTTACAATTATGGTCTGGATGGTCATTCTTTTCCAACTATAAAAAACTCACGCTTTATCAGAAACCAAGCTAATTATGGAGCAGTAATCTTTACAAAGTATTCTGATTGCGTGGATACTCCGGAAATGATCAACTGCCAATTTAAATATAATGTAGCTTACACCAGGGGGCCAGTCTACTACGATCAGTTTTTGACTGAAAGCTCTTGTAACACCAAAATCACGGCTTCGATATATAGTGAAAATAAGTCCAGCCTGGGGCTTCCTGAAAAAGAAGGAAAAAAGGCAATTAGAAAGAGAGCTTCTTATAGAAGTGGGAATCAGTAGTAATAAGATAAATTAAATACTGTGGAACAAAAATTAATTTACAAATGGTTTGCCCTTGGCCAAGGGCAAACCATTTGTAAAAGAGTATTAAATTCGTTGCCCATTTTCTTTACTAAAAAAGTAGGCTTTTTCCAAGTCTAAATAAAAGTCAATGCTACTTCGAATTTGGGCTTCATGCTGTGCCTTGACTTTAGCTATCAGCGAAGATTCTTCCAACTCGGCATAAATTAATTTTTCATTACCCAATAATTCAATGGCAATTATTTGTCCCTTTACCTTTACATAGTTTTTTAAGTTACTGGCCGTGGGATAAATATCTTCTGAGCGTATGCCCAATTCTACTTCTTGTCCAATGTGATTTTTTAAATTTTGGTAATTCAATGAGGAAAGATCAAATTGAAGTTCGTTATTCCTAAAAACCAGCTGCCCATCAAGCAATAGAATTTTTCCTTCTATAAAATTCATTTTAGGGCTGCCAATGAATTCTGCAACAAATTTGCTTCCAGGATTCGAATACAATTCCATAGGAGAGGCATTTTGGGCAATTTCTCCTTCATTCAATACAACCACACGATCACCCAGAGTCATTGCTTCTACCTGATCATGAGTCACATAAACAACTGTAGCATCGAGTTTTTTATGCAATTTTGCCAGTTCTATTCTCATTTGCCCACGCAATTTGGCATCCAGATTACTTAGGGGTTCATCAAATAAAAACACTTTTGGGCGACGAACAATAGCTCTCCCAATAGCAATTCTTTGTCGCTGACCACCTGACATCTTCCCTGGCTTTTTTTGCAGGATGTCCTGGATGTTTAATATTTCTGCAGCTCTCATCACTTGCTCATGTATTTGGGCTTTGGGTACCTTTTTTATTTTCAGGCCAAATGCCATATTTTGATAAGCCGTCATATGAGGATATAAAGCATAATTTTGAAATACCATGGCAATCTGCCTTTTGCTGGGATCTAGTTCATTGACTTTTTTTTGGTCGATATATAATTCACCTGTCGTTATATCTTCCAGTCCGGCAATCATTCGCAGGATAGTCGTTTTACCACAACCTGAAGGCCCCACCAGGACTACAAATTCTTTATCTTGAATGGTCAAGTTCAGGTTTTTCACTACCTGCATCCCCTCTTCAAAAGTTTTCCCAATATTAACTAATCTGACTTCTGCCATTTTTTTTTATTTACTGTGTTTTCAACATGGTCATCAAACTCTCTAATGTGGATTCTGCGCCCGCATTTTTATTAATAGTCTCTTTAGAAATAATCCCGTCATAACCTCTTCCGGTTGTTGCGTCATACATATTCACTTTTGCTACATTGTTTCCAAAAAACCAGGACTTTAGTTCTTTTGCCAGATCGGCATATTTCTTTTTTCCTGTTATTTGGTAAGCTTCTTTTGTGGCCCAGACCATGGGGCGAATACCATAAGCGATTTGATGGAAATCGTTTCTCTGGGTTTCCTTAAACCCATTTCCGGTATTCTCAATCAAAAAATCAGCAACAAACCCATTTTTTAGTAGATAGGGATAAAAATGATCTACTTCCTTCAAGGCACTACTTATGTACTCCTGATTATTAAATTGCTGACCTGCTCGCAGCAAAGCATAAGCCTGACTGTTTCCCCAGGCATGCCATAAGTTTTGCCAACTTAAAAATACCCCATACGGATACTGATCTGCTCCTCCTTTTTGCATGAGCATAATGCCTTTGGCCATTGAATCAATCAGCTTTTTGGCTTCATCATCTCCCGTTCTTTGCTGGTAAGGAAGCAGCCCTAAAATCAAAACGGCAGCCTGATCCGCAGCATAATCTTTAGGCAACCAGGTAGGGCAAATGACCGTATTAATGTTTTCTTCTTTCCATTCCTTACTTCCCAGATCTAATTTGAGATTATTTATCAATTTAGCACTAGCTGCTTTAATTTTATCAGAAAGATTGTCATTCTCATTCAAAAGAGGGAGGGCTGTTTCTAATGCCCACAGAGCTCTCAGGGACCACCAATTCAATTCGGCTACTGTAGTTTTATAAGTAGTGTTGATCGTCAAATCATTCCAAATAAAATTGTTGAAATACCCATTTTCATTTTGCATATGTAAAATGAACCGGAGCATCAATTTTATTTGGTTCAAAATATTTTGTTTGTCCGCTGTTATCTTGTAATACTCCGATAACATTATAATCGACCTTGCAACATCATCTACACAGGTATACCCTTCTTTAGGCTCGATGGCATAAATATAGTCGGGTGCTTCGCTATAAATATGAACAATGGCCATAGAGTCTCCATCAATGCTAATTTCTTGATATAGATGATAAAAATGTTGAAGATTGATGGCATCTTCTTTAGTGGGCGACCATTCATTTTTTTCACTGGATGATTCATCACATCCCATTACCATCATAGCTAAAAGAAAAATCAATATTTTTATTTTCATGTTTAAATCTTTACTTCGAAACAGCATAATCCTCCATATTCTCCAGTAATTCCCGAATTGAAACCGTTCCGAATGTGCAAGCAGAATCTGACATTGCGTAAGGAATAATCAACAGGTCTTTGTTTTTCATTGCTCCACAGGAATAAACGACATTAGGTACATAGCCTTCCCGCTCTAATTCGTTGGGACTGATCAAAGGGTGGCTTAATTTTTTGATGATTTTGAATGGATCATCCAAGTCCAGTAAAATGGCACTGATCATATATTTTCGAAGAGGTCCAACTACATGCGTTATGAGCAGCCAACCTTCTTTTGTTTTGATGGGTGAACCGCAGTTTCCAATTTGTACCAGACCCCAGCTATCCTCCGGAGTCATCAAAGTCTTATAGCTCTGCCAGATAAATAAATCATCCGAGTACATCAAGGAAAGGTTCACCCCTCCTTGTCGCCCTATCATGGCAAACTGCCCATTAATTTTTTCCGGAAATAATGCAAAACCTTTATCATTAACTGCTGCCCCATACATAGTCCTTATTTTGAACCGCTCAAAATCTTCAGTAATGATTAGCTGTGGAGAAATGCGATGCCCATCATATGCCGTGTAGGTTCCGATATAGGTTGTTTTCCCATTTTCAATGAACTGGACAAAGCGAGCATCTTCCATCCCGTTAGATTCCTGTTTGGCACTTGGGAAAATGACCCTTTCCGTTAGCATTGAATCTGGTGGAGCAAGCACATCATAATTGCTGTCCACAAAACGATCGAGAATATCTAGTGTATTTTGATTAAACTGAGGCTCGGGCTTTTCAATTAAATTTGAAACCTCCTTTTTTGTAAAAGTCCCTCCCCAATTATTCAATATGTCTGGATCAAAATCGGGAACAATACTTATTCTTTTTTTAATTTTTTGTGTTTGAAAAACTTTGGAATCATCAGGAATAAGGGTAGTCGCTAATCCTTTATCTTCATTCAGTTTAATGTTCCCTTCTGCGTCAACCGTTCCACTTCTAAATTCTATTGAAGATATATGGCCTTCTCCAACTGCCCGCAAGCTAATGATAAACCTTTTTTCTCCTTCCAAGAGGCCGCTTTGGTCAGGATGAGCTACCATGGATGGGTTGAATAAAGCCGCGGCTCGTATGGAATATTCCATGGAAAAATAAGCCCCTAATAGTTTTTCTCGATTTGGAGTCACCTTAACATCTTTTGGAATAAGGTTTTTTATCTTTTCAAAATGATGCTTTAGATAATAATCAAAATTCGGGTGGCGATGTCTAAAACTGTTTTCTATTTCCTGGTAAAGATCGTTCGACTCTGCCTCATTAAGTTTAAGAATTCGATCCACCTGAGATTGAATTCTCTTAGAAGTAGCAGGATCTCCAAAATTCAAATATTTTAGGATTACCTTTTTTGCATCGGCGCTGATGCGGATATCTGAACGCTTGAATAACATTGTATTTATTTTTGTCTATTCTTTTAAACCCGAACTGGCCATACTTTGAATAAAATACTTCTGGAAAAAGGCATAGGCAATCATAATCGGCAAGGCTAATAAAACAGCCGAGGCTAGTTTTACGCCAAGCTGACTTTCTGCTCTTCCACCCACAGAAAACAAGGTGACCATTTGAGGCATCGTCATTAAAGATTCATCTCTTATCACAATCAGGGGCCATAACACTTCATTCCACGACCCCATAAAAGTCAGGATCCCTACGATAACTATGGTAGGAATGATGTTTGGAAATAAGACCTGGAATAGAATTCGAAAATCCGAACAACCATCTACCCTAGCTGCATCAATCAATGCTTTAGGCATCCCTAAAAAGGCTTGTCGAAATAATAAAATAGCAAAAGCATTAAGCAGAAATGGCAGTACCAAAGCTGCATAGGTATCTACTAAATTGAGCTTTACCATTGTGATATAATTGGGAATTAAGGTGATTTGAAAAGGCAAGGTCATAGTAAAAATGATGATATAGAAAATAACATTCCTGCCTTTGAATTTCATTAAAGCTAAAGCATAGCCAACCATCGAACTGAAAATAATTACGCCCAAGGTAGTAAGAGAGGCCACGAAAATGCTATTTAGCAAAGAACGTCCAATTGGGATCTTAGAAAGCATCTGAATATAACTGGCAAAAGTCAGCTTGGTAGGCAAAAACCAGAGTCCTCCAATTTCAGATTCAGGAGCTAAGGATGCCACTATCATCCAATAAAATGGATATAAAAATGTAATTGCAGCGAGGCTCAAAAAAATATATATCAGTATTTTTTTCATTTCAATCCTTCTTTTCAATATACTTTTTCTGTATTACAACCACCATCAAAATCAGAAAGGCAAAGAAAAATCCAAGAGTAGCGGAGTACCCCATGTGATAGTATTCAAAAGCCTGTTTGTAGATGTATAAAACCGATGAGAGGGTACTGTTTAGTGGCCCCCCTCCAGTCATAATATAAGGTTCGATAAATAGAGAAAATCCACCTATAGTAGATAAAATAACCACCATAAAAATGGTCGGATTAATTAAGGGAAGGGTAATGTGCCTAAATTTTTGCCAATGTGAAGCACCCTCTATTTCTGCCGCCTCATAATAAGTGAGCGGTACCGTTTGTAAGCCAACCAAAAACAAAATGACGTATAAGCCCACATTTTTCCAGGTTGCCATGACGGCTATGGATCCCATTGCAATATCCGGGTTAATGAGCCAGCCTACTTTTCCAAAACCCAACATCACCAGTAATCGGTTGATGAGTCCGGTATCAAAGCCTAATAATTGTTGCCAAAGGATGGTCACGACTACACCGGAAACAATCACGGGCAGAAAAAAAGCGGCCCGATAGAATCCTTTGAGTTTAATTTTTTGATTTAAAAATTCGGCCAAAGCCAAGGAAATAACCAGTTGTAATGGAATGTGAATGACTAAAAACTGTATGGTATTCCATATGGCCTTCCAAAACATTCTATCCTGGAACATTCGAGTATAGTTTGAGGTACCTACATACTCTACAGGGGAAATAATATTCCATTTATGAAAAGTCAGAAACAAAGAAAAAAATACAGGAAAGGCCACAAACACCAGTAAGTGTAACAAATAGGGGGCAACAAATAAATAGGGCAGCCATTTCTTTCTTTTCATATATTTTTATTTCGATGGAAACACAGTTAGATCATCAGTTTATTATTACTGCATTTTGATGAGACGCTATGGCGATTTGTAAGGAATTCAAAGCATTTTCTTCAGTAATGATTCTATCATGGCCTGGATTCTTTATCCATTTCATTTGATCCGCAAATAAATTGGCAACCAGATTTTGATAGGTAGTCATTTTAGAATCTCCCTGATGCAATATTTCCACTTTAAAATCTGATGAAATAACTTTAAAACGACCTAATGATTTTTTTTCATCAACACTGTATTTCTCTTTTATTGTAATTTCTATGGGAGAGATTAAAGATTCCAATATCTCTAAATCCTCTTTTGTAAGGATGGCTTCTATTTTCATTTTATTAGGCACCCATTCGTATAAATTGATATTGCCTTTTTCAAAAACCAGTCGGATTTCTTGTCGATCTAATTTTTTGGCCTGATCAAATCCATGATAAAAGTTAACGATGGCGTCCTTGTATTGAACAATGGCCTGTACTCTATCAGCTGTTTTGTGATAAATAGGAGATTGTTTTCTTTTTATTTCTAATGCATTTAATAAGTGGCCTTTACCAAACCATCCTTCGAAGAGATCAAAAAAATGAACAGCATGTTCTATGAAAATCCCACCACTCTTTTTTTCTTCCCAAAACCAATGCAGGGGATCCAGGAATTCATCAGAGGCATAATTTTCAAAAAAGCCATGTAAGAAAGCCCCCAAAATATTATCATCAATAATTTTTTTGACAACATGAAAAAGAGGATTATAACGTTGCATTAAATTGACAACATATAGCCTGTTTTTTTCCTTAGCCATTCGGATCAAGGTCTTCACTTCTTCTACGTGAAGTGCTGCAGGTTTTTCGCATATTACGTGCTTGTTTGCTAGTAAACATTCTCTTGCCTGAGAATAGTGTAGCCAAGGAGGAGTGGCGATGTATACGATATCAATTTGGTTGTCTTCTGTAATTTCATGCAATGCACTGAAAACCCGGCCGCCAAATTTCGCCTGAAAAACTTTTGCTTTTTCGCCATCAGAATCCAGTATTCCAGCAAAGGCTACCTTGTCATGCTCCAACATTTGTGGGAGTGCAAAAGTAGAAAAGTTTCCTGCTCCGATTACGGCTATAGATTTCATAGTTCTTTGTTTCCCAACAATACGTTGACTGCTCTGGCAGCATCTTGGATTGCTTTCTCAGGTGTTTTTTTATTATAAATAACACAGGCTTCATATTCTTGTGAGATGATATCAAATACCTCCACAATGACTTCGCAATTGTCAACTCCTTTTACATAATTAGCTTGCTTGGCAAAAGCTATTGCTTTAGGGTTTTTAGAAAAATATTCAGCAAAAGTACTGTCTTGCTCCAAGTTCTGACGCCTGGGTAACTGGCCGGACATTTCCAAAAAGGCTTTATCTCCCTCACGGTCGATGAGGGTTTTCACAAAATCCCATGCTGCTTGTGGTTTTTTACAAGTATTAAAAATGACTATGTTTTTAGGGTCGGCATAAGTATAAACAGGGCCCTCATGGTTGTCGGGTACTTGCATTGGAAAAAAATCAAATTCAAAGTCCTCTCTTTTTTTAAATTTTTCGATATGAGCTATTTCCCAGGGACCTGTCCATTTTGTCATGATACTTTCAGAAATAAATCGATCTTGCCCCGCCGATAACCGCTCTTTAGAAAAATAGCTTTTGAGATATAAATTTTGTAAAAAACGAAAAACATTGACAGCATGCTCATTATTAAAAGCTGCTTTATTATCTATTACTAAAGAGCCTCCGCCGGAGGCGGCCAGGTATAAAGGATAAAAGTTAAAAAATCGTTGATACCAAATAACTTTCACTTCAGTATAACCGATCCATTGGTCAATATATCCATCCTTATCCAAGTCTTTTTTCACCTTTTCGCCAGCTTCGAGGTAGGCGGAATAGGTACTTGGCAAGCTCTGTGTGCCAATTTTTGATGGCAGTGCTTTATTGTAAATGGTCATGATTGGATTAATCTTCCAGGGTATCTGATAGATATGGCCATCGGAAGAAGTAATTTCTTCTACCGTTTTATTTCCACATCTTTCGGTGATAAATTCTGTAAATCCGTCCAACGAATCCAGTGCCACCAACACCCCCGCTCTAGCATACATTTCTACACTTCCCTGCCACATATTGGCATAAATATCTGGCGTCGTTTTTCCAACAACAGCAGCAAGAATAACCTCTTCACTGGAGTTCCCTTCAGGCACGGGTTGGTGTTTAACGATTTGACCTGGATGGTTTTGATTCCATTTATCTGCAAAGAGCCTGGTGAATTCTATTTCAGGGTTATTATTTGAGGACCAAAATAGCAGGCCATCCTTTTCTTCTTTATTTTGATGGCAGGAAAACAAAAACACCATTAAAATTACCGGACCAATCCTTTTTATCATGAATGTTCAAATAATTTGGTAGATCATAATCTATCTAATGACAGGTAAATTTACAGGACTCCCCTATGTTTAGATTAAACTTTCCTTTTTATTCAAGCTCGATAAAATGCTGGAAACAGATAATTCAGCAGCACAAATAACCTCATCAGCAGCACCATAATACATTGTGATTTTATCTCCATCTATAACATGG
This sequence comes from Saprospiraceae bacterium, assembly GCA_028285545.1. Lineage (GTDB taxonomy): Bacteria > Bacteroidota > Bacteroidia > Chitinophagales > Saprospiraceae > JANQPA01. The sequence continues at coordinate 169,467 of JANQPA010000077.1, forward strand.
CCATTGGTAAAAATGACATTATTAAAAAACCCATTTATTTCATAATCCTCAGTTGGTTCCATTATTGGCACAGAAGAGCGAGCTAATACCTTGGAAGGGTCTTTCAAATCAAGTAAAAATGCCCCCAGGCAATAGCGACTCGTATGATCAGCACCGTGATATATTGCCAACCATCCTTCTTTTGTTTTAATTGGGGATGTTCCTGCCCCCACTCTTGAGCTATCCCACATTCCTTCCCTTGTGTGTAAGATGCATTGATGACCTCCCCAGTGAGTAAGGTTTTCAGAATCGGCTATCCAGATATAATTGCCTCCTAAACCAATACCCGATGGGCGATGAAGACAATAGTACTTATTTCCAATTTTTTCTTCAAACAGGGCACAATCCTTATTATGCGGAGGAAGAATCATGCCCATCCTTGAAAAGTTCTTCCAATCTTGGGTGCGAATCAAACCCACACCTACCCCATTTTCGGAAACCTGGGTATAAGTCAAATTATAAAATCCTTCGAAAAACGAAACTCTACAGTCCTCAATACCATATGTTTCCAGTAATCCTTGCCCAAATATCTTTGCCGGGAAATCTTTAGGCTCATAAAAATGAATGCCATCTTCACTACAAACCAGTCTCAAATGGGAAATTGTTGAAAGATACATATTGCCGTTGTAGGAAAATTTCCTAGGATCGGATATATCTAATTGAGGGTCGTTCTGGTCGAACTCCAAGTGTCGGATTTCTCCATTTGCCTTCATAATCGGGAGCGAGACTTTTCCCTCTTTTTGTGGAGCTCGCTCTGATACTCGCAGTAGCAACCATATTTTATCCTCAAAGCGAAACGCTCCAGGATTCATTACACATTCCACCACAAAACCTGATTGACTTGGAGTGATATCCTTAGTCGTAATTATTGGATTTTGAGTAAATCTAATTGCCATAGAAGCGATGGTTTATGGAGGGCTTGTGTGAAAAGTAAATTTTTATAAAAATTTACTTTTCACACAAGCCCAATAATATTGTTGCCTATTGTTTGTTAAACTTCATTGCTCCAAGGTTTTTACCTCCATATATGAAATTGAGGAAGTAAGTTCCCGATGCATAATCTCCTACATCAATAGAAAACTGACCTACTGGTATGTCGTATTTGCTATACCTAATTGCATCAATCTGTCGGCCCTGAACGTCTAATACACGAAGCAACAGAGGCTGATTATTTTCGAAACTATGCTCAACAAGTAATTTCTCCTGTACAGGATTAGGGTAGAAAGATTGAATGACATTCGGCAACAGTCCAAATTGGTCCTTCGTACTTGTCGTCCCCTGATTGAACAGAGAAGCCACTTCCTCGGGAGTTAATGCTTTGTTGTAAATTTTCACCTCATCCAATGCTCCCGTGAAATACTGTCCTCCATCAACCGGATTGCTTCCCATTCCTAATGGTAAACCAGTACTATTCAGGGTTCCTGCGGCAGGCAGTTTATTGACTTCTACTCCATCCAGATAAATGATGTCATCTACTCCATCATGCACCATAGTGACATACCACCAATTGTCCACTATTAGTTCATTTCCATCTCCACTATCCATATCATGGATGAAATTGTCAGAAACGGAATTAGTGCTATTGGTGGTCCAAACTATTTTTAAATGCTGTGGAAGAGAAATTTTCCACCTTTCACTCCAATGACCAAAATCTATAACATAGGCCTCAGGATCGGTCGTTACGGCATCTACCCGAATCCAAAAACTTACGGTGGTGTAATCAGAAATAAGTTGTACAGCATTAGGGGCTAGTACTGAATCCTGCATTCCATCAAAAACGATGGCCTGATTACCCGTACCATTTGGATGAGTGACATCTTCAAAAACAGGATCGCCTCCGATAACACCATGGTTTTCATAAGGAGTAGCATCATTAGCATTTCCATCAAATGGATAATGGGCCACTAAACCAGGCTCCCCGGTATCTAATTGGGCTTCGGTAGTTAGGGTTACTTCAGCTGTTGCAGAATTGTTACCTGATAAATCATAGGCATATACCCCAAAAGTATAAGGGGTTTCAGGGTCTAATCCCCCAATTAAAACGGAGGTCGTTTCGTTGTCAAGACTATCGGCAAACACACCATCTAGAAATACAACATAACCTGCCACCTGCACATTATCAGTAGAGGCATCCCAGGCGAAAAGTACAGAATTAGAACCTAAAGATCCTCTAAGGTTTGTTGGTTCGGTAGGAGCTTCCGTATCTGGAGTCTCATCCTGACCAGTTGTTACACTCAATGAGGAGGGTAATGACTCATTACCTGCTTCATCCACAGCTGAAACACTAAATAAAAACTCGGTGAGCGGGGTTAATAATAAAAGATCGGCACTTGTATTGGATGTTGTCAAAATTTTGTTTCCATCCTGATAAACATTATAGGCTATTACTCCCACATTGTCGGTAGCATCTAACCAACTTAAATAGACATTGTTAAACTCTACCATAGCACTTAAATTAAGTGGAGAGGATGGAGCTTCCATATCCATTGACATGGGAGGTGTAGACTGAAGCGTATACAAATCCATTATTTCTATATCTGAAAGTGCCTCATCGTATATTTGTACTTCATCCAAACTTCCTTTAAAATAATTGGCATTATCAATTGGATTATATCCCATCCCAAATGGATGAGTGGTTGCATCTAGTGCACCGGCAACATCCTTTTCTGCCACTTGTACTCCATTCATGTAAATTCTGTCCTTGGTTCCATCATGTACCATAACCACATGCCGCCACTCGCCAACAATTAACTCATTGCCATCCCCAGAATCCATATCGCTACAGCAAGAACCATCAGAATGGGTCGTAAAGACAGGCTTGCCATGGCTGGGCAAGGAAATCTTCCAGCGCTCCTGCCAACCACCATGAGACAATAAATATACTTCGCCACTAGCAGGCAATTCTTCTACATTTACCCAAAAACTAATCGTTGTATGATCCGAATTTAATTGGGGAGAATTTGCTGCAAGAACACCAGCTCCAATACCATCAAAGGTATAGGCTTTGTTGGCCAGTCCAAAACGGTCGTCGTCCAGCTGAGCACCATTCGCCTGAGCATGATTATTATAGGAAGTGGCATCCCGAGCATTTCCACTAAATGGATAATCAGCCACCAGATTACCTGGAATGTCAGGAGCCATATTTTGAGCAGCGTATAAATCAGCAATTTCGGTACCAGACAGGGCTTCATTATATAACTGGACATCATCTATGCTTCCATTGAAAAAACTACCCTTCCCAATGGGGTCGTAACCAATTCCAAGTGGATGCACCGTTGGATCAAGAGCGCCAGCAACATCTTTTTCTGCCACCTGGGCACCATTCATGTAAATGATGTTCTTGGTTCCATCGTGTACCATGACCACATGTCGCCATTCACCAACAACTAGCTCATTACCGTCACCGGAATCCATATCGCTACAGCAAGAACCATCAGAATGGGTCGTAAAGACAGGCTTGCCATGACTGGGCAAGGAAATTTTCCAGCGCTCCTGCCAGCCGCCGTGAGATAACAAGTACACTTCCCCGCTAGCTGGTAATTCGTTGACTTTTACCCAAAAACTGATGGTGGCAAAATCTGAATTATAAGCAATAGAATTCGCTGCTTGAATACCTTCAGCACCTGAAAACTGATAAGCGTTGGAAGCAAATCCAAAACGATCAGTAGAGGGGCTAGCTCCCTTAACTATTCCATCATTGCCAAAAGGAGAACTATCTGTTGCATCGCCTGTAAAATTAAATTCAGCTACTAAATTACCGGAAGCAGGATTGGTAGATTGGCTGGTATAAGCCGCTCCAATTTCTTCTGATGTCAATGCATAATTAAAAATCTGGACTTCATCGATGACTCCATCAAAAAAATTGGCCTCATTAATGGGGTCATATCCAATACCTAGGGGATGGACAGTGGCATCAAGGGCACCAGTGACATCTTTTTCTGCCACTTGAATACCATTCATATAAATGATATCCTTGGTTCCATCATGTACCATGGCCACATGTCGCCATTCTCCAACCACAAGTTCATTGCCGTCGCCTGAATCCATATCGCTACAACAAGAACCATCGGAATGGGTCGTAAAGACAGGCTTACCATGGCTGGGTAAGGAAATTTTCCAGCGCTCTTGCCAACCACCATGAGACATTAAGTATGCCTCACCACTAGCAGGAAGTGAATTTACTTTTACCCAAAAACTGATGGTTGTATAATCAGAATTTAACTGAGCAGAATTATTAGCTCGAAAAGCAGAAGTCATGCCATTGAAGTGATAAGCACTATTTCCAAATCCAAACCGATCCGTTACAAAATTCAAATCTGTAGCAGTACCATGATTTCCAAAAGAGGAAGCATCTAAATTATTTTCAGAAAAAGAATAAGAAGCTACCAATTCATTAGAAGAGCTCGGAGGGGTATTTTGATCGGCATAAAGTGTGGCAATTTGACCTGCGTCCAGGGCAGTATCAAAAATTAAGACTTCATCCATATCTCCGTTCATAAAATTACCATTGCCGATTGGATCGAAGCCAATACCCAAAGACTTGTCAGTTGTGTTTAAGGTTCCGGCAACATCTTTTTCTGCTACCTGAGCGCCATTCATATAAATAATATCCTTGGTTCCATCATGCACAAAAACTACATGCCTCCATTCCCCAATGACTAATTCATTACCATCACCTGCATCCATATCTGATATGCCTGATTCAGCATTAGTGGTCCATATAAGTTTTCCGTGGCTGGGCAGAGAAATTTTCCAACGTTCTTGCCAACCGCCAAAGGAGATAGGATAAACTTCTCCAGTAGCGGGGATCTCATTAACTTTTATCCAAAAAGCAACCGTGGTATAATCAGAGTTAAGGGCCGATACATTGGAAGCACTCAAAAAACTTTGAACCCCATCAAAACTTATGGCATTATTGGCAAAGCCAAAGCGATCCTGGGTCAACAATGCACCATTAATAGAGGCGTGATTGGCAGTTGCCGATTCATCATTTGTATTTCCGGTGAAAGAATAATTTGCAACTGGTGTTTGCGCATTTATTGCTACTGATATGAGTAAGCAACAATAGCATAGGAAGGAAAGTGGTAGTAGAAAATTTCTCATCTCTTTTTTGGTTTTAAATAATAAGGATTTGATTTATTGCTTCGATTAATTACTGTAGTTTTACAAATCGGGCAGTTGAAATGCCTTGCCGGTTTCTTAAAACAATCTGATATACTCCAGATTGCCAGTCCTCAATAAGCATATCAATACTGGCTTTAGAATCCAGGTCTTGTCTAAGCAGCAAGCGCCCCTGAAGGTCAAAAACGGATAGCAGCCCCTCTCCAATGAAATGGTCTTTAAAGGAAATAGTCAAAACATCTGTAGTTGGATTAGGAGAAAGCTTTAGCAGCGATTCTCTTTTAAAGCGTGTGTTAATAGAAGTTGTGCTTTCATTGAATATTGAAGAAACAGCATCCGGAGTAAGCGCATAATCATAGATTTTTACTTCATCAAGTATTCCCTTGTAATTAAATTCATTATTGTCAGGTAGCATCTGGGCCATCAAAAAGGGTAGTGTGGTCATTTTGATAGCCCCGGTCATAGGTCGAAAAACCTGTAGTGTTCCATTGAGATAAATGATCATCCATTCTCCATCATAAGTTACTGTCAGGTGATATAAGCTATCCGCTTGAATAATTTCAGAATCCAGATCGCCAATACCATCTAGGGTATTGACCGTCCAGCGGATCTTTTCCCCTTCGATAATGGAAACTTTCCATCGGTTTTGCCAACTGCCATGAGACAGAAGAAAAACTTCCTTGTTCCTGAGTTGTCGGGCCTCAAACCAACAACTTATGGAAATGGCCTCCTGGACATTCAATAGTGCATTGTTTTCAACAGTAACCTTATCATTAATGCCATCTGTAAGTAAGGCACTTGAAGGATTACCATTTCCATCTTCGGTATAAATGGCACCACTTACCTGTCCATTTAATTCATTTCCACTGACATCATTTCCATTAAAATTGAAGGGATACCAGGCAATCAGATTTCCCTGTGTAGGGGTGAAAGTTTTCACCCAAATTGAAGTGGTTTGCGAATCCCTTAATCCTCCTTCATCTATTACGCTTATTCTTATTTGAAATACTCCCTCTGCAGCAGGAGCAGTCCAAATGACAGTACTTCCATTTCCTGAAATGTTTCCTTTAGAGGCAGTCCATTCATAGGTCAACAAATCACCATTATCGTCAAGAGCTATCACCTGCAATTCCATGGTTTCATTTGGGCCTAGAACACCATCTTCCTTTAGCAGGCTTACAATTCGGGGTGCTACATTTATTTCAGCAACTACATTTATAGAAATAGTTGCTGTATCCATTTGATTGGTTTCATCACCGACAATCAGCATGACTTCGTACTCGCCAACTGAGGCGGGAGAGTGCCATTTTATGGATGTTCCTGAGCCTAAAACCCTACCTCCATCAATGCGCCATTCATAGCTTAAATTAGGAGAGTCCTTATCAAAAGCTTTGGCGAAAATATTTGTAGAATCCCCTTCTTCAATCTGAATAAGCTCTGCCTCTAAGGATTGGATTCTAGGGGCATAATGAAATGGCTGAGTACTTTGCATGTAGTCCACTACAATGCCATCAACCAGCATTCTGTTTTTATCATAAGAAACTTCTCCACCAGGTGGGGTGAGAGTCAGGATAATGGCTTCGTCAGCAGGAATAGTAATCGAAACTTTCCCATTCACATTTTGACTAACAAATTCCTCGGAAAGCATTTCATAAATGTCTACATTATCAGCACCTACCGAAAGTTCGATGGTTTTGGAAGAATTATAGGGGTTAAAAAACAAATAAGTCGGATAAGCTTCCTCCCCAAAGAAGTCTGTTTTCAGTAAATCGATTTTGAAGATCTTTGGATCATTTGTTGCTTCAAGAATAGCCCCCAAATAACCTATAGATGAAGTTCCGTACAGTGCTAAATTGGTTGCTGCCCATCCACCTCTTAAAGCATCACCTGTTGAAAAGGGTGAATTTCCCTGCCATTTTTCTCTAAGTGCCTCATAACCTATTACTCGTTCAGGGTCATACTGATTGGACCAATCAGAGGCATCCTGCAAAAAACTGGGGAGAAAACCAGGGTAGAATAAACGAGTGGCATTGGCCAAATTGATCATCCACTTTCCGATAGCCCTTGCAAACTGTTTGTTATAACGAACCATGGGAGCAAGAGCAGCGGCATGCTGTAAGCCATTCATCTGGAAGGTATAATCATTACCATTGTCATTTGCCTCTCCAATTAATCCATGAACATCAAAACCTGACCAATTTCCCACAATAGCACCCCATCCACGAAGGGCACCTCGGTCAAAAGCCCAATTGACCATTTTTTCAATATCATAATTTGTATTGATCTCGGCATTCATTTTTGCCGCTGCATAAATTCCATAGGGCAATTGTATTTCATAAGAAGGGTTAGAGGTCCAGTCATCTAAAAATTCCATACTCCATTCTGCGCCTTTGAGGTATTCAGGGTTTCCGGTTTTTTTCCAGGCATGATACAGTATCCAGGCAAAGGCACCTGCTGCCTCGGGCTGTTTTACCCCTTGATTCAGAGGTTCCATATCCGAAAAATCCCAAGCTCGATAATTCATATAGGCTTGCTGCCAGGGAGTATCACTTCCTCCCATCGCTCTTACCGCTTCCAAAAAACGATCGGCCACACTGGTAAACTGAACCCCTTCATCAGCTCCCAGATTCGGATACAAATCATACAACTGATAAAAAAATACATTGGGCATCGTTTCGTACCACCAGTCATTTCCACTACCACCGCCCGGATTATTTAAATAGATGAGTTCGCCTGAATTGTCATTAAAAAAATCCTGGCTTTTTAAGATCCAGTTTTGTCCAAAATGATTGGTCTTATCCACTCCGAGTAAGGAAGCGCCAATTAGAGAGGGTAAAATATTGATGGCCTCCCTTCCATTTGTATTATTGGTACCTACATAGGTATGAAGTCCAAAGGCCGGGCCCTGGAGAGAAACCAAAGGCAAATATTGACCCGTTTTTTGAATATTGTAAACAAAGGAATCATATTGAATGGCCACTTGTTTCCAATCCCGAACATTATAGGGAGCAGGTTCATTGGGCATCATCTCAATCCGATTGATATCAATTTGAGCAACCTGTGCGCTAAGGCAATTGGAGATGAAAATGAAAAATAGTATCAGTGGATAGCAGTAAATTCTCATACCTTCAATGAATTAATAACCTGGATTTTGGATTAAAGAAGGATTCAAATCAATCTCGGTCTGAGGGATGGGAAAAACCTCATGTTTCCCAGTCTGGAATCCTTCAAGCAAATCGCCTGCAATACCCCATCGCACCAGATCGAAAAAACGATGCATTTCAAAACCTAATTCCACTTGTCGTTCGTGGCGAATAGCTATTCTCATTTCTTCCTGGTCAGTGGTTAAAATTGGAGGTAAAGTATTGTCAGGATCATCTGCCTGATCCCGTGCCCGGGCTCTAACTTCTTCCAAAGGAGCCTGTGCAGCTTGAATCTGTCCCAATTCTGTCAAAGCTTCGGCTTCCCATAATAAAACTTCCGCATACCGAATGGCTGTGTAGTTAATATCCCCATCTGAAGGTTGAGAAACAGTGGTATCCTGAAGGTATTTTTTCACGCCAAAGCGCGTAGAGGAGAAAGAGGGCTTAAAAACAAAACCAAAATAATCATCATTATTCTGAGCAACGGTAAACTTCAAACGGGGATCCCCTTCTTCAAAAGCAGCAACAAATTCGGGTCGAACCTCGGCATAACCATAACCATCTACTTTTTTGGATTTCCACCATTGGTTTAGAAAATTACCCACACCCAGTTCAAGATTGGCATGTTGAATCTCCCATACAGACTCGCTATTGTTTTGGGTGTCTTTGGAAAAATTATCAGGATAATTATCAACAAGTGCATAAACCCCTAAATCTTTTACTGCTCCAATATATTCTAATGCTTTATCCCAGTTTTTTTCATAAATAAAGGTTTTTGCAGCAAGGGCAAGAGCCGCTCCTCTAGTAGCCCTTCCAACATTAGCACCCGAATTTTCAAGGGGGAGCCAGGCTGCTGCCTGATCACAGTCCATAATAATCTGGCTGTAAATTGCCGATTTTGGTGTTTTGGGGACATTTAATTCATCAGGAGGAGTGACTTTTAAAAGCATTGGAACATCGCCAAATACCTGAGTCAACAGGAAATAATAATAGGCTCGCAGAAAATGAGCTTCTCCCAGTATCCTATTTTTTAAGTTTTCATCCATTTCTATGGAAGGTACTTCATCAAGGACCGTATTACACTGGGAAATGCCGGCATAATTAACCACCCAAAAATCATTAAACTCTGCGGTCCGGGGTGTGTGGGTAAAAAACTCCAGCTCCGTAATTCCTACTCTTGAACCATCACCGCCTGCAATAGCTTCGTCGGATGTAACTTCTGCAAAAGCCCAATAGAAATTATTGTTAGCATTGTTAAACATCAATGGTCCATAAGCAGCATTGATGGTTTGTACCGCATCCTCGGCAGTTTGCAAAAATGAACCTGCATCAAGAATCCCAAGAGGTTCTTTATCAAGAATTCCTTCACATGAAATTAGTGTCAGGAGGCTGAAAAAGAAAAGATGGAATTTTGATTTCATATCTTGTTGTTTCTGATTTTTATGATATAATTAAGGTGCTTAATTCCCAATAGTATTTAAAACTCCATTCTCAAGCCGAAAATAAAAGTTCGAGGCGCAGGAACGGTTCCCCAATCCACTCCTACGGCAAGATCAGAGGCGATATTCAAGCCTTGTGTGTCATTAGTATTGGCCTGAATTTCAGGATCCAATCCTGGGTAATTGGTGAATGTAAAGGCATTCTGAACAGAAAGGTACAGGCGTAAATTCTCCACAGCTTCATTTTTCAAAATGTCCTTAAAAGTATATCCAAGGGTAATATTTCGGATTCGGAAATAGGAGCCATCTTCCAGCCATCGGGTAGATATCCGGCGATTGCCATTACGGTCATCGATACTCACTTTTGGAATATCTGTCTCTCTGTTTTGAGGAGTCCAGCGATTGAGGATTTCCCGATAAGAATTAAACCCTCTTGCGGGCACTTCATAGGCAAAGTTTCCGTATAAAAAATAAACGTCATTCCCTTGCACTCCTTGTCCTAAAATAGATAGGTCAAAATTTTGAAAAGAAGCATTAATATTCAAGCCATAAACAAAGTCAGGGAATGGATTCCCACTATGTTCCCGATCCTTATCATCAATTACATTATCACCATTCAGGTCAGCAAACCTGATATCCCCGGGTCTGGTATCATTTGACTGAAAAGGACTGGCATCAATTTCTTCCTGGGTTTGAAATAATCCTTCACTTCGCCATAGAAAAAAAGAACCAATAGGATGGCCAACTTCTGTTTTGGTAATTGGACCATCAGACAAACCAAAGCCTCCTAATATGGGTGCACCATCAGCCAGGGAAAGCACCTCATTACGAACGGTAGCAATATTAGCCCCCAAACTATAATTTAATTTCCCTTGCTTTCCTCTCAAAGTCAGACCAAGCTCTAAGCCCTTGTTTTCCACCTCTCCCGCATTTACAAATGGTGGGTTTTGAGAACCTCCGGCCTGAGGAATGGGAACCCGAACCAAAATATCTTTTGTTGTTTTGACATAATAATCCGCTACCAGGGACAATCGGTCCTCCCATAAGCCCAATTCTAATCCATAATTGATTTGAGTGGTGGACTCCCATTTGATATTACTATTTCCAGTTTCTACAAGGGTAGCACCTGTCACTACCTGATCACCAAAATTATAAACCCGCTGCCCCGTTTGCACAAGAGAACTAAAGGGATAAATGCCAATCTCCTGATTTCCTAAGCGCCCCCAACTTGCCCTTAGCTTTAAGGTGGAAAGGACAGGGACCTCATCAAAGAAGGCTTCATTTGATACGTTCCATGCAACAGATAAAGAGGGAAAAGTTCCCCAGCGGTTTTCCTCTCCGAATCGAGAAGAACCATCTCTGCGAATGGATGCATTCAACACATAACGGCGGTCAAAGGTGATGGCTCCCTGAGCAAAGTAAGATAACAGCGCCCATTCTGTTTCAATCCCAGATGCGCCAACATTACCGATATCAGCAGGAATACTATTATTGATGTATCGAAATAGAGGATTAGATCTGGGGAAATTATTGGCAGATGCAGCCAGAAAGTTGGTTTTGTTTTGGATGGACTCCATGCCCAAAAGGGTAGAGACCCCCAATTTACCGAAGGTATGATTATACTCAAGGGTATTATTCCATATCAGATTTTGGTTAAAGACTCGGCTTTCACTAAGTGAGGTAGGGTCATAAATGGCCTGGGAAAGCCTTTCTTTAAATAATTTTCCATTTTCAAAAAGAAAATCTCCTCCTAGAGCGGTACGTAACTTTATGTCTTCAAAGAGGGTCAGCTCTGCAAACACATTCCCAAAAACTCTAAACCGGTTTATGGTCCAGTCTGTTGCATCCACAAATGCCAAAGGGTTAGCATTGCCATCACCAAACAACCTTGAGTCACCGAGTAAAGAACTGACGTTGACATAAGAACCATCCTCATTATAAGGTGAAAAGACAGGGGAAGCTATCAAAGTATAACGAATGCCACTTAATTCATTTCCACCTCCAAAGCCGTCTCCTGATGAGTTAATCACCCCTCGATCCGTTACAGAAAAAGACAGATTGTTTCCGATTTTTATCTTACTATTTCCAACTTCACCATTAAAACGAAGGAGGTATTTTTCGAAGCTCTGCCCTCTAAAAACCCCTTCCTGATTAAGGTATTCACCCAGAACATAGAATTTAGCACTTTCGCTGCCCCCAGTTGCACTTAGTGAATATCTCTGAATAGAAGCGGGGTCAAACATCAAATCCAACCAATCAATATCCGGTAATGTATCCAAAATAGCAGGGTCATAAAGTTCCAGGCGTCGGATGGGAATTCTCAGCTCATTGGCATTGGCAATAGCTTCGTTTCGAATATCTAAATACTCTTCTGCATTTAATAATTCCGGCAAGCGATTGGCATTTTGAATACCTAAGGAGGCATCAAAAGTAAATTTGGGTCTTCCTGCTTTCCCTTTTTTTGTAGTGATCACTACCACACCATTTGCAGCTCGGGAGCCATAAATAGCAGCGGAGGCACCATCTTTTAAGACTTGAATGGATTCAATATCGTTCGTTGAAAACATATTGATGTTGCCCGTTGTAGGAACGCCATCAATAATATAGAGAGGATTATTATTGCCTATGGTACCAACGCCACGAATTCTCACTGCAATTTCATCACCGGGGGCTCCTGTGGTTTGAGTCACCATTACCCCTGGTGCTTGTCCTTGCAGTGCCTGATCTAGTCCAACTACTACTAACTTTTCAATATTTTCAGACTTAATAGACGAAATGGCGGTAGCCACATCAGATTTACTCTCCCTTTTATATCCCGTTACCACAATCTCTTCCAGCTTTTCGGTCTCTTCTTGCATCACCAAATCAATTTGCGTTCTGCCGGCAACAGGAATTTCCTGGCTTTTATAACCGATGTAGGAAAATAGTAAGACGGCATCCGCAGGAACAGTTATTGAATATTGACCGTTAATATCGCTTGACACACCATTAGTAGTACCTTTTTCAATTATATTGGCTCCGATGATAACTTCATTATCCGGTGAAGTAACAGTTCCTGTAATTTTTACCGAAGAGTTCTGTGCAAATAAAGCCTGGAATGAACTCAAAAGTAAGGCCAGGATAAGGCAGCGAATGATCGATTTTGCAGGATTGTAAAACTGTCCTTTCATTATTTTGGATTTTTCAAAGTAAGAATGCGGAGCAATTTTTCTTAAACTTATCTCTATTTTCGCCTTGTTTTTGATACTTTTCCGCAAAAATATGATACAAAGCAACATTTTTTAGGTATTTTATTCTAAAAGGCATTTTATTGCCTTTTAGAACATCATTGCTTTAAAAAAGGAATCATTATGCAGGTCTATCGAGAAATTACCCCCTTAAAAGAATCTGATGTTTTTGTCATCATTGATTCTTTTAATAACGGATTTGATTATCCAATCCATAATCATCCTGAATTCGAATTGAACCTGGTTCTGGGGAGTTCGGGGACTCGTATTGTAGGGGATTCTACAGAATTTTATTCTGAGAATGATTTGGTGTTTATTGGCCCTTATCTCTTTCACAAATGGGACATTGACCAATCTAAAGTTCCGGAGGGAACAAGCTCCAGGGTTATTACCATTCAGTTCCGTATGGATTTATTTAATTCGCAATTTTTTAAAAAAAGCCAATTTGGGAAAATTAAAAGATTATTACAAGAGAGTGCTCGTGGGGTAAAATTTCATGGAGAAACATTCAGAAATGCAACTGAGATGATGATTGGACTGACAGATGATAAAGGCTTTTTGAATATAATTGAATTTTTAGGCTTATTGAATTTACTTTCCAATTCAAAAGAAACCACCTTTCTTGCCAGTGCTGGATTCAGCCCTGAGGGAATTCCTTCCAAGGGGAACCGGATACAAGTTGCCTATAGTTACATTCTAAAAAATTATGATAAGGACATCAAAATTGAAGATGTAGCCTCACTTTTAAATATGAGCATTTCTGCATTTAGTCATTTTTTTAAAAAATATACCAATAAGAACTTTAGGCAATTTCTTATTGATGTACGGTTAGGTCAGGCATGCAAGCTGTTATTGGGTACCGATCAAAATATAAAACAGATATGTTACAGTTCAGGCTTTAATAATGTGGCGAACTTTAATCGGCTGTTTAAAAAATATCGTTCCTGTACTCCCTTTGAATTTCGCAGGCGTTCCGTAGAAAAAGATACCTTTGACTGGACTAAGCAAATTACACCTGGGCAGTTTATTCCGTCAGGTACCAATTTAAAGAATGTGTTTCAGCCCTCAGAATATTCTACCACCAGGGTTTTACATTTTTAAAATCCACTAAATTCAAAATATGTCTGATTATCATTTCGTAACCAAGTGGAAAGTCAAGGCTCCTGTCGCTGCCGTTTGGGCTGAGATCAATAATCCCGAAGAATGGCCATTATGGTGGCGATATGTTCGCAAAGTGGATTTACTCAAGGCAGGTAATGCGGAAGGGGTAGGAAGCCTCCGTCGTTTTGAATGGACATCTGCCCTACCTTATCGCCTGGCTTTCGATTTAGAAACAACCGTCGTAGACCCATTCAAACGCCTGGAAGGCCAGGCTAGTGGTGAACTGGAAGGGGTAGGCATCTGGACCTTTCAGGAAGAAGGAGAATGGACCGTTTTGCGCTATGACTGGATTGTCAAAACCAACAAACAATGGATGATCCACCTGGCGCCTTTATTACGCCCCATGTTTTCCTGGAATCATGAAAAGGTAATGGAAGTTGGGCGAAAGGGATTAGGACAGCGGCTAAATACTAGGATAGAAAAAATAAGATGAGTATCTAATTAATTCCTTACTTTTGCACTCCTCTAAGCACTTTTATATACCGAAACCAAATTCAAAAAATGGCGAACGCTCGCTCCATCACCCTTCTGCTTTCTGTCCTTTTCTTTGCATTTAATCATGGACAAAGCCAAAACCAACCTGGTACCGAATTACATATTAAAAAGGCCAAAGGTGCCATAACATTGGATGGGAAGATAGATGAATCTGACTGGCAGACTGCCGACGTTGCCGATGATTGGTACACCAATTATCCGGTAGATACATTAAGGGCCCCTTTTCAGACGGAAGCCCGTTTTACTTTCGACGACGAGTTCTTCTATGCCTCCTTCGTTTGCTATGACGATGAAACCCCAGACATTGTTAATTCACTCAGGCGCGATTTTAATTACGAACGAAATGACAATGTTGGATTTGCCCTTGGCCCTTATAATGATAAATTGAATGGTTTTTTCTTTGTAATTACTCCTGCCGGTATTCAAATGGAAGGAACAGTTACTACAGGAGGAAGTAATGATGATTCCTACAGTACTTTTTGGGATAATAAGTGGTATTCAAAAGTAGTGCGCTATCCTGATAAATGGATCGCCGAAATGGCTATTCCCTTCAAAAGTTTCCGGTATAAAAGTAACATCCGGGAATGGAATATTTCTATGGATCGCTGGGAGTTAAAAAGGAACAGAAAGACGAGTTGGATTCACACTCCCATTCAATTTACCACTGCCTCTTTTCCTTATGGCGGCCAATTGGTCTGGGATGATCCTATTCCCCCGGCAAAAACCAATATCTCTTTTATTCCTTATATCACTGCTAATACTTCCGCCAACAGAGAGGTTGACCCCGTCGACCAAAATTCTGATTTCCAGGCTGGCTTCGATGCCAAAATAGCCGTCACCCCTTCTTTAAACCTGGATCTCACTATAAATCCTGATTTTTCACAGGTTGAGGTCGACGATCAAATCATTAACCTCACTCGTTTCGAATTTCAGTTTCCGGAAAGACGCCAGTTTTTTTTGGAAAATAGTGATTTATTCGACTTAGCCGGGTTCCCCGGAGCACGTCCTTTTTTTTCCCGACGAATTGGTCTGGCCCGTGATTCTTCAGGTTTATTTCAACAGGTTCCCATTTCCTATGGTGCCAGGCTTAGTGGTTCCTTAAGTGAAAAATGGCGGATCAGTGTTTTAAATATGCAAACTAAGGAGCAGACCTCTATTGGATTGCCTGCTCAAAACTATACCGTTGCAGCCCTTCAAAGAAACTTTTGGGCGCAGTCTAACATTACCTTTAGCTTTGTTAACAAACAAAGTTTTGGGGTAGAACCAAGTGATACCAGTAAATTTTTCAGCGAAAACGTTTTTCGTAAAATACAGGTGGGAGATCGTACAGAATTAAGGCCCAACACCTATAATCGAGTACTTAGCGTTGATCTGGAAACATCGAGTAAAGACACAAAGTGGTATCTCAGTTCCTTTGTCAGCAAATCTTTTGATGATTTTAATGATCGGGAAAATCTATCCGGATTGGTTTTTGGCAGTTACTCAACTCGTACATTTAGTGCTTTTTCGGGATTTTCTTTTATCAACGAATTCTTCAATGCAGAAGCAGGCTTTGTGCCTAGTATCCGGGTTTATCCTGGTCAATATTCTTTTTTTAGCAACTTAAGCTATCAATTTTACCCGGAAAAGGAATCCATCATTCGAATGGGGCCGACCTTTAATTTGGAACATATCTATATACCGGGAGGCACCAACACAGACCGGAGTTATAGTCTTGGCTATCAGTTTGAATTCAATAATGCTTCATCCCTGCAGTTTAATTATAACCACGTTTTCCAAAAGCTCACCAATAGTTTCAACTTATTGGATCCAAATCAATATACTGGTTTTCTTGAAGGGGAGGAATATAGTTGGAACTCCATTGGAATTAATTACAACAGTAATCCCCGAAAAGATTTTTTCTACAGAATCAGCAGTAGTTTTGGTGGTTTCTATAATGGTGAAAACTTTAACCTGAGTGGGGAGCTTACCTATCGTTACCAACCTTATGGAAATATTGCCCTGCGATTCGACTTTAACGATTTGCAACTCCCGGAAAATTATGGTCAGGAACAATTATTTCTAATTGGTCCCCGCATAGACCTTACGTTTACGGATAAGATCTTTTTAACTACCTATGTCCAGTACAATAATGTTTTGGATAATATCAACTTAAATGCCCGTTTTCAATGGCGTTACCAGCCGGCTTCGGATCTGTTTATCGTGTATACAGAAAATTATCTGCCGCAGGATCTGTTTAGTAAAAATCGGGCTCTTGTTTTTAAGTTGACCTATTGGTTGAATCTTTGATGGTTGGGTTAATGAAAGGTCAATCGGTAGGATATCTGCCGTCGGCCAGACAAGGCCGAATTATGGAAATTACCGGGGTTTAGTTCTGGGCCAGCCTAAAAAAACTGAGCTTGGCCTGGGTGAATTTGGAAAAATTCAAGCCCGGCAACCCAATACAGTTTGATCATTTCCATTTTTCAATAAAAGGCTCGGGTAAAAACAACTTCCAACACTTTCTTGAAAGGTGTTTGTGATGTTCAATTTGATTAGCTTTTGTGTTTATTCATTTATATATTCCTCAATGGAGGAAAAAGTGACCTCTAAAATTTTAAAAAATTGAAAATGATAGCAGGTAGGATGAAAACCAACAGAATTTTCAGTTTATGAATTTGATTTTTAGAAGTGCATGAGGCATTTTAGAAGATATTTTATAAATTTAAGAGACTGAGTAAACTTAGTGTTAAGAAAAACACCTTTTTATCTACCCCCCTAAAATGGAATACTGTTATGTATTTGAGATTACTACTAGCCCTATTATTTCTTCACTATTGTAGCGAGAATTTATTGGCACAGGAATTGGCCTCCCATCGCCTTATTGCTGAAAATTATCGAACCGGTCTTAACTACTATCAAAATAATTATCCAGACAGTGCATTATACCATTTCCACCAGGTGGAGGCCCAGTATAAAAAAACAGGGAAAGTGGGGATAGAAAATGAGGAAATTACTTCATTAACGCTTGAGCAAATTAAACAAAGTTATAGGTGGCTGGGGCAAATGTATGGAGAGGAGAGTAATTTTGATTTAGGTATTAAATATGCCCAAAAGAGCCTGGATATTTCCATCCGACAATATGGTTTGAATGCCCCCCAGTTGTTTTGGCATTATCACCAAATCGCAGACCTGTTTAAATTTTCAGGAGAATATGGAAAAAGTATCGAATATTATGAAAAAGCGGCTTATCTGCTTAATCAACTCTCGGATGCCGGAGACATCTCCGGTAGTTTGGATAGTGCAAAAGCGGCGCTTTATTTTAGCTATGGCCATGGAGCCTATGCCAATGGTCTTGATCGGGAAACCATCTTGCAACTTTTCCAAACCAGTCTTGATCATTCTAAAGATAAAATATCCTTAATTCCCGTAAGGATACATTGCCTTTTGGGAATGGCGCGCTTTTTTACGGCTAGACTAAGTTTTTCAGAAGCTTTATCGGTATTAAATCGTGCTGATAGTATTTGGAATAAACATCACAACAAGTTCTCAACACACCCCGAATATTACAATATCAAAAGAAAATTGCTTCGTCACCATGGCTATTATTGGAAAAAACAAAATCAACATGAGCGGGCCATTGATTTCTACAAACAATATATTTCCATATCTGACCAGTACATAAAAAAACCAAGAGAGTACTTATACTTACTTACCACTTTTGAAATTGCAGAAATATATTTTGAAGCCTATAAGGAATCCGGGGACTTTAGCAAGGGGGATTCTGCTGTTTTTTACACCCAGAAATGTTTGATTAAAATCTGTGACAATTATAACCCTAAAAGTGTTTATGAATTACCTAAGCTTCAGGATATCAAAGATCGTACTTTTGCCTTCATGATCCTCAGGTATCTGGCAAGGTATAATCAGCGTTTAACGACTGCCAGAGGGGATATGGATGAACGCATTAGAGGTTTAGAAATGGCGATTGCTGTTACCGATTCATTGGATCTCTTATACGATGAAGTCATTAAAGAAAGTATCAACCTGAAAGGGCACCTTAATGTGCCTCTACTGGATAAATCAGTTATCATCTATGACGGAGGCCTGGTCTTCAATTATTACCTAAACGAAATCAAACCATCGGAAGAACTGATGGAGAAGTCCTTTTATTATATCCAAAAAATGAAAGCGATGCAGATTTGGTTGGATCAGTTAAAAGAAGAAGCACTTCAACATCTCCCCGATTCAATTAAACAATTGGAACAACAGTTTTTAGCAGAAATTCAGCAGATTGAAAACCAGATTTATCTAGCTGAATTAAACAAAGATGCTACCAAACTGGAGGAGCTAAAAAGCCTTTCTTTGTTTGATACCAAAAGGGCCTATGAGCTCTTCCAAAAGAAGGTGGAACAAACATACCCTTCCTATCATTTATCTAAGTATAATTTTTCTCCAAAAAGTATTCAGCAAATAAAGGAAAGTCTTCAGGAAGATGAAGTAGTTCTTGATTATACCGTGGATATTAAATATGGATATGTAATTGCTATTAGTAAAAATGATGCTACAAGATTTGAAAAAATTCTTTTTAGTACAGAAGAGGTTAACGAAATTCAGGCTACTATTAAAGACCTTAATGGCTTATTGCAGCGCTCTCCTATGCATAGAAAATCCAGTCGCCAGCGCTTCGTTTCACTTAGTAATTATTTATATCAGCATTATATTCTTCCCATAGAACCTATTTTGAAGGATAAAAAACGACTTATTATTATTGGAGAAGGTTTGACCAATTATATTCCTTATGAGGTATTACTACCCACTGATGAGCTGAAAGCCTTTGAGGAATTGAATTATCTGGTAAAAAATTATGAGGTGTCCTATCATTATTCCTCTACCCTCTTTGCAAAAGCCAGGGAAAGAAAAAGCAATACACAAGAAGGCATTTACACGTTTGCACCCGTATACGATCAAGGAATTCAGCTTGCTCCCCAAACAGAGGCTAATAAAAATACTGCACTACGGGCTTTTAATGAACAGGGAGCATTAGTGCCCTTACCAGAATCAGAATCAGAGGTTAACAACATTCTGAAATTATTTGAGGATAAATCCCTTCCTAATAATAGTCTCGACCTACGTGAAAAGGCTTCTGAATCTTCATTAAAAGCCAATTTAGCAAAACCCTATCGCTTTATCCATATTGCAGGTCATAGTTTTGCGGATTTAAATAATCCTTTATTTTCTGGAATTGCCTGCTTTAAAGGGAATCAAAGCAAAGAAGAGGATGCTATGTTATATACAGGAGAAATCTATAATCTTAATACCAAAGCCGACTTAATTACTTTAAGTAGCTGCGAAAGTGGCTTTGGAAAAGCCATTGACTCTGATGGGCTGGTCGGCCTCAATCGTGCTTTTGTACTGGCAGGTACTCCCAATGTAATATTTTCTCTGTGGAAGGTTTATGACAAAGTCAGTGCTAGAATGATGACTCAATTTTATGAATCTGTTTTGGAAGGAAATGATTACTCAAGTAGTTTAAGAGCCGTGAAGTTGGATTTAATCAAAGATCCGATTACAGCTTCACCGCATTATTGGAGTCCTTTTTTGCTGATAGGAAGATAAGATGATTAGATGATTTAAGTGGCCAATGGCCACTTAAATCATTTATCTTTAGTTATCATAAATTTCCCGGCCCAATGAATTCGTTCTTCCTCATATTCTTCCAAGACTTGGTAGTAAAGTCCTGGTTTTAAAGGGATCTTCTTTTGGGTATTGATGATGTAAGTAGATTGATCAGGATCTTTTACTAATTCCAAGTCTATACTATGAATGGGTTCAAAATTGCCGAAGGCTTCCGGATTATTATCGAACAGGTGCAGTTTAAAGGTTTTTTTCAGTAAATTTTGGCTTGTAGTTATCTGGGCCATAAATTGAAAATCTACTAATTCACTCTGAGAAGCTAGTTCCACATCTTCTTGCTGTTGTACCACCTTTATGCTTAGATCATTTGCACGTACATTATTCCCAATCAAAAATTCAAGGGCAGGTGTGGGTTCAAAATTACCAGCTATGGGAGGAGATTCTTTTTTATCTGGAGTAGATGGAGGGATCGTTGTGGGTTTAATTGCAGGAACAGGGTCATTAGTTTGAGTATCTTCTTCTGGAAGTATTTCCGTTTCAGAAGGTGCCTGATTTGACTCTTCCATTGGAGCATCGATAGACTGTTCTATAGCCTCTTGTGCATTAGCATCCTTGTTTTTTGGCTCAGAAAAGATCACCCATCCTAAGGCTATTAACAATACAGGTATGAGCCATAATAAATACCAAAGTTTCGATGATTTAACAGAAGAGAAGGGATCTTTGGCCTCATCACTGAGCTTTTGGAGATTATGGCGCAATTGATTTTCAGGACTATCCTCAAGTAACTCTTGCATATCCTGCTGTAACTGAACTTCCTCTGCCAGGGCCGGGTCTGCAGCCATAGCATCCTGGAATTTTTTCAATTCTTCAGGATCCATTTCTTCATTCAAATATCGCTGGATGGTATTATATATTTTTTCATTTGAGGCCATCGAATCCTTATTTTTTCAGATTATTATATTCGGAAGACTTCTTAATAAGGGTAGTTAGTGCCAATTTACATTTGTACTTTTTTCTTTTAGCATATTCTTCAGTATATCCCATTTCCCGGGCAATTTCTTTACTTGAGCGACCATTGAACATCATCTTTAAAACCTTCCTGCATTCTTCAGATAGGGAATTAAATTTTTTGTTAAATAAGATCCATTTCCTGGTCTTGATAAAGTCTTCATCAAAAGTTTCTATGTAACTATATTCCTCATCGCTTTCAAAAGAGACCTCTTTTCCCTTCCTTTTTTTCAATTTTTTTAACCAGATCTTTTTACAAACGCTGTACAGATAGTAGTGAAAGCTTGTAGTCAGCCTTAATTTATCTTCTTTAACTTTATTATATACGACTAAAATACCTTCTTGAAAAACGTCTTTAGCATCCTCAAAAGTGCCTGAATTTTTTTTAACATACTTTGTTACTTCGGGCAGAGACTTTTTATAAATAAGTTCTAGTACGGTATAATCGTTTTCAGCGATCCCTCTTAAAAAATCTTCATTTGTAATTTTACTCATCTGAAAAACAAATTGCTAGTTCGAATAGGATGCAATACAAATGTAATAATTCCGACTTGTTTTTTAGTAAATGTACTTAACCAGACTAAGTTTAAAGTTTTATTATGAAATTCAAAAAGGGTCGTAAGAGATGATTATCTGCCAAAAGATCTGTTTAATAAAAAATCGGGCATTAGTTTTTAAGCTGACCTATTGGTTGAATCTTTGATATTTAGGACAAATGGGATTAAAGGTGGCCGTTTTAATATTTCTCAACACCTGTCTATAGATACAACTATTCTATAGAGTCTAAACTCTTATTTATTTAAAACCGGAAGCTTGTCCTTAAATGACATTTGGATTTCATAAATGGGAAACTCTTTAATTGTAGGGTATCCTTTTCGCCACTGAAGTTGGACTATCCGCAAAAATCCATAGGTCCCATCAGAATACTTAGTAAATCATCCTTACGAGATTGCGAAACCCCTAGCTCATCTCCGTTTTTCATAATGACCGACCCGCCAGCCGTTCGATGAAATTCAATGACATGACATAGATTGGCAATGTGCTTGCGATGGATACGGTAAAACTGTTTCCGGGGGAGCCGATTGCCGATATCCCGAAGCACTCTTGGAGTCATAACCGTTTTATCGGAATTGACCAAAAAGATCCTGGTAAAGTTATCCTGCGCCTGGCAGTATAATATGTTTTTGACCTGGATGATCTTGATGCCCGAACTGATGGGCACCACCAATCGATCTGTTTTTGGCAGGGCTGTTATTTTATCTTTTGCCTTTTGAACAGCTTTTTTCAAATCATCAATATCGATGGGCTTTAGAATGTAATCCAAAGCTCCTTCCCTAAATGCTTGTATGGCATATTCCTCATATCCGCTGACAAAAATGACCTCAAAATGGATGGTGTGGAGTGGTAAAAGGACATCAAATCCCGTTTTTTGATCCAGCCGAACATCTAAAAATACCAGATCGGGATTCATCTTTTCGATTGTTCGGATGGCTTCTTCCGTAGTCCAGCATTTGGCAATGATCTCCACTTCCGGGCAGTTTTCCTGAAGCTTTAATTCCAAAGCGCGCATGCCTCGTTCTTCATCTTCTACTAAAATAGCCCTTAGTGTCATGATACGGCTTTTAGGTGTTTAGGTAATAAAATGATCACTTTAGTGCCTTTGCTGATTCCTTTTTCATCGAACAGGTCTACAATCTCTACTTTGGCATCTTTAATTTGTTGAATGGCCTGGATGCGCTCACTCGTTATCTTCATGCCCCAGGATTGCCATTCTATGGCTTGTTGGTTGCGCAGGGCTTTGGCCTTATCACGGCCAATACCATCATCTTCAATGAGGCATTTCAGGTTTTCTTCACCCTCGCTGCTTAAGACGATCCGTAAAGTCCCGGGCAGGCGATTCGGTTTGTTGAGAATACCATGCCAGATGGCATTTTCTACAAAAGGTTGTAAAATTAGGGAGGGCACTTTATGGGCCTTCAGATCAAGGGTTTCGTCAATTTGCCAATCTACCTGTAAGCGGTTGCCCAACCTCAGTTTTTCAAAGGTCAGGTAATCTTCAAGAATCTGTACCTCCTCACTCAATTTAATATAAGCTTGTTTCGAACTGTTTAAAATGTTCCGGCATAAGCGACTAAACCCCACTATATATTTGGAGGCTTCTTCCTTCCGCCCCTCCATAATAAGTGAATCGATCGCATTGAGAGTATTAGCAATGAAGTGAGAATTCATCTGTGACCGAAGGGCCTCCATGCGGTTATCAAACTGTTGCTTAAGGTTTTTAATACGTTGTTGCTGATAAACGAAAAGAGAAATCCCAGCCAAGGCAATCAGTACGGAGGTAAGGATTAATGCTAGTCGTGTTCGGCTTTGCCTGACTTTTTGGATTTCCATTTCACTTTTTTCCCTTTGTGACTCCCGAAGCACCTCTTCAATGTCTTGCAGGGATTCGTAAATATCAAGATACCCTTGATTGATGGAAGCCATCACTTTTTTATCCTCCCTGATATTGCCCATTTCAAGGAGCTGCACCAGGCTGGTGGATACGTTCGACAAAATATTTTGATTGGCATTGTCAACACTGGCTTGTAAGGCCTGAATGTAGTAAGACAAGGCCTTGTTAATCAGTGTATCATAGGATTCAGAATCTATCTCTGGGGTATTCAAAGCTACATTTTGATGATTCGCTCCTAATTGATAATAAACCCTGGGTTTGAAGAGTGGACTTAGGGTATCAGATCGATACAAACAGGCATTGCTCTGAGTCCATTTTTGGAGATCTTTATTTTTAGTCGCTTGTTTGGCCAGATTAATGCCCCATTCCAGGTATATTTCTCCCTGCAAGTTGGAATCTTTATTCGCCAGTTGGGCCGCTTCCCGATAATAATTGGAAGAAGTATCAAACTTTCCCTGAGAGGTCGCAGAAATCGCTCGGTTGATATTAATTAAGGCCATTTTTGAGCGATTTCTTCCTGCATCCAGGGCATACTGATCAAAGGCTTTTTGATAATAATAGGCAATGGAATCGGTATGTTTTGTTCCATAAAAGAGGTTGGCCTGAATGCGATAACCATCGCCCAGGATCTCGGCATAGGGCTTTTGGTCTTTAAAGGAGGCCGCAAGCTTCATCAGGATTGCTATCGAATTTTGAGCGTCGTCATACTGTCCTCTGGCATATTGAATGGTAGCTAGCAGTGCGAGGCAACGGGCCTTCCAAAAGAGCCGGTTTTTTTCATCAAAAAATTCGTAAAGTCCTGCTAGTTCTTCCTGAGGTTGTTTGAGTTTATAATTCCATACATCCTTTTCATAAGAAGTAGCTACCTCCCAGTAAGCGGCTTGAGCAGCTGCTAAAGATAGGTCATTGACCTCCGTTAATTGTTGGGTCTTGAGTGCCAATGCGTAGGCCAGCCTTTTATCTTTTCCGTTGATCTGTTCGATTGTCTTTAGTAAAAAATCGACTTGAGCAGTAGGTGATCTGAATGTCTCTAACTGAGATGTGATAGAATCTGGAATAGTGAAAGCACTTTGGGTTTGATTGTTTTGAGCAAAACTGCAATAACAACTTATCCAAAAGAAAAAACAAATACCCAGTCCTTGTTGGATCACAAGAGCAGGTAGTTGTCTTTTTTGAACAGCGAAGCCTTGAGGGGTTTGATTGGCTAAGATCATTTGCTTGGTTTGGTTAATTGACGCACATAGGCCAACAGTTCTTCAATTATTTTCTTCACGGCTTTTCCGGCACTCTTTTCAATTTTTTCCAAGCCCAATCCTTTAAGTTTTTTGGCGATCCGTTTAAACTCATCCCCATCAGGACGTGGTTTCTGATCGGCATTTTTAGCTTCCAGCTCTTTCTTTTCTTCAGCGGCGGCCATCGTCATCAAATCTTCGACGGTGGCCCGCAGGCTCCGGTCTTCAATACGGACTAAATGAGGCCTGAGTTGTGCTTCAAAATAAGCGGCATTCTTTGTAATAGACATAATGATTTTTTTAGGGTTAAAAAATTATAATACAAAGGTAGGCTCTAATCCTTTCTGGTCTTCTTCAAAAGGATGAATGACAGGCTTCATTTGGTGAAAGTCCAAAACTAGAAAGTAACTCGCCAAATCAAATGGCCCTTTCACTTCCAGGATGTCGGGTTTGACAATTTGATTCGATTTTTCATAATAATTAGGTTTAAACTAGTACTTTAAAGTTAACAAAAGCCTTTGACATGAAACCTGTAGGCCCCAAAAAATCTGAGTCAAAACACCCCCAAGAGGGAAAGGGCAAAATTTTTGTCTTGTCCGTAGCCATCAATAAATATCAATCCAGAGCGGTATCCAATTTGAAGGCCTGCCTTAAAGATGCCCGGCAATTAAAGTCGACCTTACAGGATCAATTTGCAATTCCTGATGAACATCTTAAAATTTTAAGCGATGAAACAGCTACCCGCCGAAATATCATTCAGCAATTCAGGGAGCATTTCGGTAGGCTAAAGGATGGGGATACGGCTGTTTTCCATTACAGCGGTCATGGTTCCTGGGAAGAGGCCGGTCCAGAGTTTATTGAAGCTGGGTTGGAACCGTATGGTGGCCGGAATGAGGTTTTGGTGGTGCATGATTATGGAAAAAAAGAGGTAAGGAACATTGCCGATAAAGAATTGCGATACTTAATCGCTGAGCTGCAATTGACTCGCAAGATCCATTTTGTAGGTCTGATGGATTGTTGTTTTAGTGGGACCATCTTTAGGGAAGAGGAATTAACTGCCAACATCAGAAGAACAACTTTAGATAGTACCGCTCCAAGACCATTGGATCAGTATTTGGAAGGACAATATGCCCAACAATATGCTGAAACGGGAACTTTATCTATCCCGGAGGCCAATTTTATTTTGTTTTCTGCTTGCGGCCCGAAGGAGTATGCCCTGGAAGATAAAAAGGGAGGGCTGTTTACCCAGGCATTAACAAAAGTATTCGAAAATTTGCCAAAGCAAAAATGGTCTTATGCGGATGCTTTTTTTCATATCCGCAACACCGTCCAATATCAATCCGGCCATCGACAAAACCCTTATTTTGAATATGTGGGTGAGATGAATCCCTTTCAACAGTTTTTAGGGGCTCCTATCCTGACACCTAATATATTACCAAGCTTGCACAAAAAAGGAAAAGAGTGGATCACCAATATAGGAGTGCTGCACGGTATGTCTACCAATAGTTGGGAAAAAAAATCAGTTCCGATCTTTCAAAAAAATGATTACACCAAGTCTGTAGGGCAGGCCAGTATCCAGGAAGTAGGCCTGGAACACAGCCTGGTGCAAGCCACCTTTTATAAAAAGGTTCCTAAGGACGTTACTTTACAGCTTGCCCTGCATGGTCATCCATTGCCCATTATATTGGAAGTAGCTCCAGGAGCCGAAGAAACGGCTAAGCTGTTAAGAAAGAAAATGGTGGAAAAAGGAATGGACCATCAGGCGGTTTTTCTATCTGAGGTCTCTTATCGTTTGGTGTTGAGTATTAATACAATGGCCATTTACAAGGATGATGATTTGATCATTGGCATCGAGACAAGGGAAGCTGACTTTGCCTTAGACTTTATCATCAATCAATTGCAAAAAGTTATTCGCTGGGAACAGGTAAATCAGCTTTCTGCTCCCAAGCGATCCAGGATACCCAGTGATGCTATAGCTGTCGAGTTTTCCTGGTATCCCTTTGATCACTCAAAGGAAAAAGCTCAAAGGGTGGAATGGAAAAATGAAGCCTCTTTTAACTCTATTTTCATTCCTTTTAGTGAAAAAACATATATTTTTTACGATATTAAAGTTGAAAACCGGGATTTATATCCTTCCTACTGTTATTTGGTCCATCTGAGTAGGACCTTCGGGATCTCCCAAAAGCTGGAGCGTTTCATCAAACCACTCCGCTACGAAGACCATTTAACCTATGATTCCAAAGCGAATCAAAAGGCCTTAGCCATTACCGACCAAAATCTCACAAAAACTACTGATATTTTTCTGGTTCTTTTCACTCGTGAACCCTTATACGCTCCTTTTTGGTTTGAGCAAAGTGGAATGGGAGATTTATATGGAAAAATGGTCAAATTGGATGATTTGCCGAGTGTGTTCAAGGAAGAAAAGGACTTTGGTAAAATGAAAATGAAGCCTTTAACCAATTGGACTCTAAAACGTTTGGAAGTAACTTTAGAAAGACCATGAAAACGAGAGATGAAATAGAGATCCCTTTTGATAATGCCTCCGCAGAGATACCAAAAGGGAAAAACTATTTGTTCATTATTGCCGTAGATGACTACCAGCATGGCATTTCCAAATTGCAAAATGCCGTACGGGATGCCCTGGCCTTTCGGCAGATTTTGCTGGAAAGCTATCAGTTTGAGTCAGAATATTGTATCACGCTAATTGATGAGCAAGCTACCCGAACCCATTTTGATCAGCATTTTATCGAGCTCAATCGCAGGATCACTGAAGAGGACAACCTGGTCTTTTATTTCTCTGGTCATGGCACGCATTCCAAGGAACGTCAACAAGGATACTGGCTTTTACATAATGCTGTTAAAGGCGATTATACCACCTACCTTCCCAATTTTGAGGTCATCAATTTCATTAAAAGCTGTCCGGCCCGGCATGTGTATGGGATCGTGGATGCTTGTTTTTCCGGAACACTTTTCCGAAACGCTGAACCAGAACCGCCCAGTCGATTGTATCATTACCGGTCGAGGTATTTATTGACGGCTGGCAGGGAAGAAAAAGTGCTGGATGGCCCAATGGGCAAAAACAGCCCTTTTGCCGATACACTCTTACAGCAACTCAAAGATCCTAATCAAAAAAGTATTTGGGGCGTCGACCTGGCCAGGAAGGTACTGAAATTCATCCAATACCAAACCAACTTGCAAACCCCCAGAGGCGATTACTTGAAAGATGTTCAACATGCGGGTGGTGAGATGGTTTTTTTGAAAAAAAATGAAAAACTGCCTCCACCCCCGGAAGTAAAAATTCAGTCCAAAGACATGGATACCAGAGGGCTATCTGAGAAAGGAACGACCATTGAACAGCATGCCGAGAAAATTTATAATATCGACAAAATTGACAATGCCGAATTTAACTAATCATGAACACCCCAAACGCCATACTTCAAAAAATTGATGAACAGACCCTTACCCTGCTGGTTGATGGAGAGATCAAAGAGATCCAACACCAGCTAGCGGAACTAAAGGCTTTGTTACGGGAAAAACAAGTCCATACCATCCAATATGCCGACAAGATCTACAACATCGAGCAGATCGATCAGGCCAATTTTGGGTTTGTGACCGGTAAGAAAGCATTTAATGAGCACCTGACCCGCACCATAATCGAGGCCATCCGACCGATCTGCCCACCGGCCCAGCGCTTTGCCGACAAAGTTGCCAACATCCCGGAATGGGAAAGTCAGGTGCGTATCAGCAATAAAGCCAAAGAGATCATTGCCTACAGTTTTGTGGGTGTCATTGGCGTACAACTAAGTAAACTGATGGCCATCGGAAAGGAAGACTTTTCTGAAGCCAAGCAACGGAAATACATCCAAAAGTGCCTGCAAATAGCCAGTTACAGTCTAGACCTAATCAATTTCGTACTGCTGTCCAGACTGTGGGATATCCAACAGGAAGCCTCCAAAGCATTAGATGATCAAATCCGAAAAATCATTGTCTTAAGGTTTGAAAATGCCTTTGCCCCCTCCCTCCAGGAACGGTATCAATTATTGCGCTGCCTACACATGATTTTCAGGAATCATCAAATTCCGCTTCCGATGGATGAACTCAATCAAATAAATGAATCTCTTAGGGAAGGGAGCCCCTTAGAACAGCTTATTCAAGCACTACAGTTTCTTAATGACAAGCTGGATAAAAGCCAGTACAACCTGCTCGACTGTTTTGAAGCGGAAAGACAACTAGCCTTCTTTTTTGAACACTTCGCCTTTTTGGTCAACTACAACATGGCATCCATCAAGCAGATCGGTTATCGGGAAGTACGCAATGATGATCCCGTCTATTTACACCGTTTTACTGCCCTTGGAATTGATAGCAAAGCCAATGTGGATGCCGAAAAGATCATGGGTATTAAGGATACTGTACAAACCGATGCTGTACTTTTTTATAAAGGCAATGATTACAGCAAAAATATCAATCTGTATCCTTTTGTCCTAGATTACAACACTTTGACAGCTGAATATGGCGCTAAAGTCTGTTTTTTTCAAAGCATTCGACTAGAGGACGACAGCCTAGAATTCGTTTTTCTGGAAGACAATAGCGTAGTCAATATTGAACAAAAAGACATTTTCCATGAGGAAATTGATCTGGGCGAGTTGATGATGGACGAAGAAAAACGAAAAGTGTACAGTCTCAACGGAGTGGTTAATGGCTTTACCCGGGCCAAGCGAGAAATATTATCCGAATTGGACCTCAACGACCTTTAAGCCTCCGCCATGCAGAAAAAATACCCTTTTAAGTTTTTAGATGCCTACACCCATGAAGATGCCGACATTTTCTTTGGTCGTGAACAAGAGGTGGATACACTTTATGAAATGGTTTTTCAGACTGACTTATTGCTGGTGTACGGAGCTTCCGGTACCGGAAAGACCAGTTTAATTCAGTGTGGATTGGCCAGTCGATTCCAATCGCATGACTGGCTGGCCTTATACATCCGTAGGAGAGAAGATTTAAATGACTCATTAGAACGAGCCCTGGCCGATGCCGGAGGTACCCTTGACGATACGGACGATGACCTTGATTGGCTGGATGATGACTTCAGCAGCGATGGGTCCACAGCTAGTCCCACACAGTTGTCTCCTATAGCCAGACGGCTCAAGGCCATTTATTTACAACACTTTAAGCCTATTTATTTGATCTTCGACCAGTTTGAAGAACTGTACATTCTTGGAAACAGAGAAGAGCAGGAAGCTTTTATAGAAACGGTCAAAGGAATGTTGCATGTAGAGCAACCCGTCAAACTGATCATTTCTATTCGGGAAGAATACCTTGGATATTTGTATGAATTTGAACGTAAAGTACCGGAGTTGCTTCGAAAAAAATTGCGGGTAGAACCCATGAATTTGGAAAAGGTCAAGACGGTAGTAAAAAAAGCAGGAGCCCTCCCACAAAGTAATGTGGCCCTGACTACGGGACAAGAAGATCGTATTGCAGAAGGCATCTTTGGCAAGATACGAGGGAAGGAAAAAACATTAAGTATTCAGTTGCCTTATCTGCAGGTGTTTTTAGATAAATTGTATTTGCAGGTGACGGGGGATGAGAAAAGAGAAGCTGAAGCTATCTTCAGTCTGGAAGCTTTGAAAGAAGTGGGCGACATCGGCGATGTTTTGCGCAATTTCTTGGACGAGCAGGTACTAAAAATCGCCATGCAACAAGGCCAGGAGGCGGAGGTCATCTGGCAATTATTATCGCCCTTTGTAACCTTGGAAGGTACCAAGGAGCCTTTATCGGAAAATCAATTAAAGGACCGCTTACCGGACTTTTCGGACCAATTGATCCACTACAGTCTGCAATCCTTTGTAAAGGGCCGGATTTTGAGATACAATGAGCAGGAAGAAGTCTACGAAGTCATGCATGACTCCCTGGCCGGGCAAATCCATGCCCGCCGGACGGATGAGGAAATCGCCCTGCTAGAGGTACAAAGATTGGTAAAAAGTCAGACCTTATTAAATGCCGAAGCCCGGGAGTTTTTCTCAGAAAAGCAGTTGGACCTGATCGAACCCTATGTGGATCGATTGGTGCTGAGTTCGGATGAAGAGCAGTATTTGAGAGATAGTCGTGACCATGTGAAGAAGGAGAAGCGCAGACGTCGGAATCGATTGCGATGGACTGTTGTGGGGGTGATTGCAGCTTTGGTAGTTATGGGGGTATTGACTTTATGGGCGATTGGACAGCGAAATAGTGCACGACAGTTTTCAAAAGATTTACAAGCAAAGACCAATAGCTTAAATGAGACTTTAGTTAATCTTCGATCCGAGCAAGCGGCCCGGGCGAAGATTGAATTTGAGGATTTGGAAAGTCGAGCCAAGATTATTTTGGATGTCGAAGGTTGTCCTGAGGCTATCTGGCATCAAATGGACTCCATTGCCAGTAAATATGATTCGATTGAAGTATGGAGAAGGACAGTGGATCGTTTTAAGGTGCAGCTGGAGCGTATTCCAAATTGTTTAAACTAATAATAGTGGTATGACTAGAAAGACAATTTTATGGACACTTACGTGCTTTTTATTTTCGTGGGGTCTTTGGGCTCAGCCCAGGAATAAACCTGTTTTTTCTTATCAGGAGGCAATAAAAATGGGGGATACAGCTTTGAATTCCAACCGATTCGGAGAAGCTATTGACTATTATTTTGCAGCTCAAGCCTTTGAGCCGGATAGTAGTCGGGAAATCAGGCAGAAGGTGTTAGTTGTTTTTAACAATATTCAAAGATTACGTTTGGAAGCAGAACAAACAAAAAGGAATTTAGAGGAAAGTGAAAGTAAATTAATACGTATTAATGATACTTTAGAAGCTAAAAAAAGTGAATTGATCTCAAGTTTATCTGAGGCAGAAACTGCAAAAGATAAAGCAAGGGAAAATGAGAAAATTGCTATTAAAGCACAAAAAGTAGCTGAAGATGCGGAATTAAAGGCTCAAAAAAACCTGAAGAGAGTTAACCGACTTATTAAACTTACGAATACCATCAATTTTTATGAAGATAGATTTGCAGTTGCCAAACCTGAAGTAATCTACGGAAACAGTATAGGCCTGGGTATGGGGAGAGAACCAACCTATTATTTCGTGGATAAAGAGGCAAACAAGGTTAAGAAGTTAGGGGAATGGGCTTATGCAGAGCAATTTAATGACAGAGGATTAGCAAAAGTAATTCAAAAGTCAGGTGGTATTGATCACATGATACAAGTGGATACTTTTCTAATTGATACTTTTGGAACGATATATTTTCCACTATATCCTGTTGATAATGATTATTCTACCATATTTAATCCTGGGACTAAGACTTTTTCTTACTTCAATGGTAAAGATTTGGATTCAGTTCCTGAATTTAGATTAAACGGTAATTCAACTTTGGGAGGTATAGACCTAAGTAATAATCATTTGTCGAATTTTCAGTTGGATGCCAAAGAACTTAAAAACCTTGTTTTTCTTTATTTGAAGGATAATGACTTGTATGATTTTACCTTTTCTACTAAAAGTACTCAACAGTTAAAACAGTTAGATTTAAGTAATAATGTCCTTAAAGACTTTGAAGTAGGAAGAACAGACTTTCCACTTTTAGAAAAACTATATTTATCAGAAAATAATTTGGTGCAATTTACAGTCCCTGCCAATGCTTTGCCTGAAATAAGGGAATTGAACCTAGCTAACAATTCTCTGACCACGTTTATCCTTCCCAAAAATGCAGCACCAAAATTATCCAGCCTGGATTTGAGTGGTAATCCAATAGACAGCATTTATTTGTCAAAAAAAATTTTAAAGAACTTGGAAAAGTTAAATCTAAGCTCAAGTCCAATCTCTACCAATAAACTAAAGAATATAGACTTTATTCTTGATCACTGCGATCAGTTGTCCATTTTAGAGCTTGAACAGAGTCAAATTGAAGAGTTGGTGATAACTAATGATCACCTGCCCAAGCTAGAAAGTTTAAGCTTTAATAATTCCAGACTTTCAAAATTTGAAGTATCTGAACGAGGCTTTCCAATTTTAATGAACCTTGAATTGCTTTGGGTTTCAATTGACAGTTTTCATGTGCGAAAAAGGGCTATGCCGAAATTGAAAAATTTAATGATATCTTCAGATTTAAAAAGTATTGTATTAGACTCCAATACCTTGGCAGATTTACAAAATTTTATACTTTATCATTGTGATGCTTTGGAAGAATTCATTTTGGGACCTGGCGCACTAGCTAGTTTAAAGAATTTAGACATTGCTATTACAAATGTATCTACCTTTCATGTTCCTATTGGTGCCCTTAAGGAATGCCAATATTTAAGGCTGCCACAATTAGACTCTTTTAGTATCCAAGAAGGAGCTTTATCCAACCTAACCCAACTGAAATTTTGGAATTTTCCAGCTAAAAAACTTCCTCTTGAATTGAGCAGTTTGAATAGCCTAAGTGAAATAAGAGTGTCGGTTGATGATTCAGCAGATATTCAAACACTCATCTTACTATTTGAAAAAAACGACAGGCCAATCAAAATTGGATCTTTTAGTATTTATAATGAATATGATCAAAATGGTCTGGATATTTTTTGCAGCCTACCTGAGGACCAATTTAAGGCACTAAAGAAATTATCCAATCTGACCATTCTTGGTTTTTCTCTCTCAGATTTGAAAATGATGCCTGAAGCTATATTTGATTTCGTCAATCTTAAAGCATTAGATTTGAGTTTAAACGAATTGAAAAAAATACCTGATGCTATAAGTGAACTAAAAGAATTAACTCATCTGGACCTTCGTGGAAATTATTTAGAAAGCCTTCCTGTAACCATAAGCCAATTGAAAAATCTTAAATACTTGAACTTAATTGACAATCCCATTTCTGATAATGAAAAGATAGAAATTCAAAAATTATTACCCAAGACTGAAATTGTGTATTCTGAAAACTAAAGCCTGACTTAATGTTTATGATAAGGTTACTTTTTGTGGGATTAATGTTTTGTTTGCCATGTTTTATATTCTCTCAATCCTCCTACCAGGAAGCCATCACCCTTGGTGATCAGGCTTTGGAACAACGCCAGTTCCAGCAAGCCATCAACTACTACTTTGCCGCCGAGGCTTTTGATCCCAGTAAAAGTGAAGTAGTAAAAATGAAAGTAAATTATGCCTTTCAGAAAATTCAGGCTCTAAATCAACAACTGCAACAAAAAGAACAGGAGCTTCAATTGGCTTTGGTTGAGGCTGATTCGGCACGCACGGATGCACAAGTGAATCTGGATAAAGCCAATAAGTTAATTGATGCCTTTTATTTTTATAAAGATCGCTTTGCTTTAGCCTATGGTCGTGAAGATTTTTTTTATAGAGGCGCTTTTTATTTTATTAATAAGGATGGGGACTATGTGGAAAAATTGGGAAATTGGAGTAAAGCTGAACAATTTGATTCAGATGGATGGGCAAAAGTTATTCAGGAAAAAGAAAGTTTTTTATTGGATACTTTCGGCAATACCTATAAGGCGGCATTTAGCCTAAAGGAATTAACCAAAACTACAGAGGCTTTAGATTTAAGAGACATAGAGTTAGATTTTTTTCCATACGAAATTTTTCAACATACACAATTAAAAGTTTTACTATTATCTGATTGTGAAATCATACCAAAGGAAATTGAAAAATTAGTGGGTCTCACCCATCTTTCAATAGATAAATCTAAGTCAGATAATTTACCAGTTGAGATCGGACAATTGAGTAATTTAACTCATCTTACTTTAAGGTCTCTGCCGATAAAAGATTTACACTTTAATATAGGTAATTTAAGTAATCTTCAACATTTGGACTTAAGTGGGACAAATTTAAAAAGTGTACCTCAAGCAATAGGAAAACTGAGTAACCTAATTTTTTTGAATCTGGAAGATACAGACTTAAAAAAATTACCTGCTGAGATAGGTCAATTAAGTAATTTACAACGGTTGAACTTGCTTGGAGCTGATTCCTTAGATATGGCATCATTTATTACTGCATTCAAGAATTATCCTAAAAAAATACAAATAGCTGGATCGGGATTTTTTGCATTTAATAAGGATGGGTTCGCCGAGCCTCGGGTATTGAGGTTCAGAAGTAATGGTTTCCTAAGAATCAAATTAGAAGATGATATTGATCCTGTTTTATCAGAAGATGGTTTATTGATAGAATTTGATTTCCCTTATGAAATGGAGTTCTTTCCAGAAGAAATTCTTCAATTAGTCAACTTAACATATTTAGATCTTACCTCTTTAGGAGAACTAACTAACATATCTAAAAATATAGGGAAACTAAGTAGATTGACTCATTTGTTTGTTGAATCAGAAACCCTAGACAGTTTACCAGTAGAGGTCGGACAATTAAGTAATTTAACTCATCTTTTTTTATACTGCCCAAACCTGGAATTTTTACCCCTTGAGATAGGTAAGTTGAATAATTTGAAAACCCTTATAATATATGGAAAAATCCATAAAATACCGTCTGCAATTGGGAATTTAACCAGCCTGACTAGCCTAATTATTGCAGGTGGAGGCGAACTTGAAAAGTTACCAGCTAATATAGGGAAATTAACAAACCTCAAATCTCTTGCTATTATTAATTCTAACCTTAAGAGTTTTCCAGCTGAGATAGGGAAACTTACAAATCTGAAGCGTCTTACTATTTTTGATGACAGAATCGAAACTCTTCCAGCGGAGATAGGATACCTTAATAATCTGAGCTATCTTTATTTGAGTGCATACATGAAAAAATTGCCAAAGGTGATAGGGCAACTAAGTAATCTGTCTCACCTTCATATCTATGGTGTCAGTCTTGATCCTTTTCCTCCTGAGATCGGGCAATTAAGTCATTTAATTGAATTTAGAACGTTTAATCGATTAGGGATATCACCAGAGATTAGTAAATTGAAAAATTTAAGAGTATTAGAAATGTCTTTACCTGTGAATGGCTATAAAAAAATTCTAAGTAGATTTCGCGAATTGCTACCTAACACTGATATCCAATTCGTCCATTAAAAATACTTCCTACCTTTTTTCTCCTACCCTGGCTGTCCTCTCAGCTAATACCCCAGAATCTTATCAGTAAGCCATAATCTAGATAAACAAACCTTCGTACAAAGCCAATATCAGGATGGCATCTTCTACTACTTCGCCGCAAAGGTTTTTTATCCTTTTAAAAGCGATCTAATAAACATCAAGGGTAATTGTTATAGACTTTCTAAACCTAATAATCCGTTTTACCCTACGAATTTGGACCTTCACCACCCCAAACTCCCCCCTCACCCCTTTTTCCCATTCTGCCTTATTTATTAAAAGATATTTGAACCAGAAAGAATCACAGCAGGTCCACCCGGCCTGTTTGGCTTTTCGATTCATCTATTTTTTAACCACCCAATTAAATATTTTAACCAATGAAAACTGTATTCAATAGGTTTCGGATCAATGGCCTGTTTATAATGTTGGCTATCTGCCTGATCGCCATCACCTCCTGTAAGAAGGAAAACAGCTTTGCCGAACCTGACATGCCCCAGGTAAAAACCAATGCCCCAAGTGAAAACCTGAACCCTCTTGTCAAAACCGTTGCTGCCACCAGCACCACAGACCTGCCTGATGTAGATATGCAACTGTGCCAGGTGTCTCCCATTTCCCGCAGCGACATTAGCCCGGAAACGCCTATTGAAGAACTGACTGATGGCAATGGTTTCAGCCTCTCCAGTGGTATTGTCAAGATTAATATTGCAGGAAAAGAGGTACGACTGAAAGGCCTGACCGCCACGTTTCGTTTCTGTGAAAATGATCGTCTGATCGCTATCGAGGGCTCTGCCGCCATTCCTTCCCCGATCGAATGCATCGACTTTGGCGAAGCAGCCGGCACCAAGATCGGTTTTTTCACCGGCCATGTAATCAACGAAACGCTAGGTCTAGATTTTGACCTGCCGGCAGATCGAGCTTATTTCGTGTTCATCATCCAAACTCAATTGGGTGCAAGTGTATGTACAGATCCCAATAATCCGGAAGAAAGGCCCATCCAGATTGAAATACCCGGTACCAGCGTCAACTTCAAGTTCATCACCGATTTTACCGACCCCTTTTACTACCTGGAAGTGCCAAAAATGAAAGTGGCCGAATCGGCGGAAGGCGTGTTCAATTACGTACCTGTTCAGCCCATTCCTGAGATGGAGCCTTTTGCAGCTCGTTCGTACGTTAGCGGTACTTATCCCATGTATGGCGTCCTGCAGATCAATGGTCATTTGTATCAAAACCTACCTTCTGTCATTACTCAGCTGACCTCAGATAACCCTTTCGACTTCCCTATCGAAGAAGGCTATAAAGGTGGCATTAATGGTTATTTTGAACTAGGTCTGCCTATTGGGAAAGATTCCAGTACCTTAGCTGAAATTTTATCCTTTAGCATTCCGCTTGGACAGGCTAGTGCAGCCATCAAGGCAGTTCCTATCGATGGAAAGATTTTCAGCAAAGCCTTCTTAAATACCCGCATCCAGCCGGATAACTCCTGGTGGCCCAGTTTCATCCCTGCCAAACCCAATGCAGAGATGGATGTGACTGGATTCGTGCAGCAGGATGGACAATTTCGCATAGGACTTAGAGGGGAGATGGGATTGCAAAAATCAGATAATGACAAAGACCTCCTGCTCCTGGCCGGCGAATTAGAGGCCACTAATGAAGAACTGCGTCTCCGGGGTGATTTGCAGGGGCCGAAAGAGGGCTGGGCCATCAACGCAAGCATTGGAAAGAAGCAGACTGACCTTAATGTAGAGATTCCTAAAACCCTGACCAATAATTTGTCTTTCAGCGTGAAGGAGGAGATCAATAAAATCATCTTCGAGATCGATAGTATCTCCAACCTTTTGTCAGAAGCCGAAAAAGCATACCAATTTGAACTAAGCCTGCGAGGACTGCGGGATGCCATTCCAAACATAACAAGCACAGCAAGAAACAAAATTACCGATGCAGTGGCTAAAGCGAAGTCTGACGCCCGCATAATTATTAAAAGCCGGATTCCAAAGGGATACAAGCTTTGTTCCAGCCCTTATGCTGCCATCGATGATTGGATCGAGAGTATTGCCCAACCCTATTATCCGATACTCAATGACTTGGACGCTGCAGTTGATGGCAGTCTCTCCAACGAAGCAATGAGAAGTCAACTTGAGAATGCTCTTCGTGATTTGATCGATAAGAAGTCTGTCTCTGCTAGCAAAACATTCAATTTTGTAGTTGGTAAAGATGTCGTAGTCAGAAATCCTTTCACTAAAAAGGTGAAATACATCAAAAAATGTGGCATCAAGAAAACAGTTTCCGCTACCATTTCTTTCCGTGCAGATGTATTTGACACCGACGATGTTGACCTCTTAAACCAAGCAGCTAATAACCTGCAATACATTCAACCGGCAAGCGATAGGGTCGTACAGATCGGTGAAGTTTTACAGGCTTTACCACCCCGAAAGGTCATGGTCGATTTGCAATTTGAGGTGGAAGCTGGGGCCAAGAAGGTTCCAAACCTGGAAAAAGTCGGTTACAAGGTACAGTTCAATCCCAGTTTGTTCATTTACTACGCGGTTTTAGATGGAGAGCATCATCAGGTAGAATTCGATCCTTTCGAATGGAAGTCCATCGTACGTATGGTCGTGGACAAGATGAAACAGGAGTGATTTGTCAGGAAAATGCAAACTCTGATGAATAAAGCATGTATTTCAACCTTCTGAGTATTGTACGACCAGGGTTTTGCATTTTTAAGATAAAAAATTAAATAATCTATAAAAATTTATTACCCCCATTATTATATTGATCGGATTACCTCTTTTTTTCTAATAATAATTTTCTCCCAGAAACCACATTCTTTACTACATCCATATGGTAGACCAATACTCCCAGCCATATCCCCACCAAAAGCGAGGAGGAGGCCATTGCATCAAACCATAAGGGATCTTTGGAGCCACTAAAAAATAACAACCAGATGGATTCCAACAAAATTAAACAGGTTATGATTAAGGTAGGTGTCAGGGTCCTCTTTCCGACAATTAAATAGGCCGCTACCCCAGCCAAAAAAGCCGACACAAAAGTGCCAAGACCGCCAAAAATAATGTCGAACCAGGGAGATTCCGTATAGGAAATGCCGCCAAATAAATTCTCCTGAACGATCGTAATCAAAAATACCAGGATCGATTCTCCCGCTATAACAGCTACGATGACTTCAAATATGTTTCTAAATGTTTTCATAATATATCTATTTTATTTAATTCGTTTAAAATCCATGATCCAGGTGGGAGTCCAGGTTTCATCATCGACGGAC
The DNA here is from genome assembly GCA_028285545.1 of Saprospiraceae bacterium. Taxonomy (GTDB): domain Bacteria; phylum Bacteroidota; class Bacteroidia; order Chitinophagales; family Saprospiraceae; genus JANQPA01. Next base: position 208,707 of record JANQPA010000077.1, read on the forward strand.
CAACTGGCTTCCCAATGGAAGGAGTCTTTCCTAATATTCGACCAATGAAATCGGACCTTGACTTTTCTGCCATTAGGGGAGGTAATGGTTTTATAAAATTTTCCTTCCTTGTTTTCAAATTGACCGGTGGAGGGCATTGGATCTAAGACGATTTGCTCTGTATCATACCATCTTATTTGCCAGGTCTTACTGACTGGATCAAACATTCTTACCGACATTCCTTCAAATGGCTTTCCATTAATAGTAGCTTTAAAAACATCCACATTACCGTAACCATGTAAGGTTTTGGTAGCCTCCACCCAGGCTGAAAATTCCACCCAGCTGCCATCTTCCATCTGGCGTTTGTTTTGCACTTCCCATTGGCCATAGTAAAAATCAAAATCGGCGTTTGTTGAATCCTGAGCAAAAAGGAAACAAGAAGCTGCCAGGTAGATTGATATGGTTATTATATACTTCATGGCTTTCATTCAATACATTTTGTCTTCTAAATATGAGGCCCTTGATTAAAAACCCAAAAAGGTTTTTCATCAATGACACTAAGATGTCATTAACCGCAGTAATCAATATTATGATTAGAATGCAAGCGGCTAAATTGCAGCTTATGTGCTGGTTTCTCTTTGATGATTTGATAAAATTTGCTGTCGGGAGAGCAGTGCGGTTGGTGAATTTGCAGTGCTTCTAATTAAATAACTACCTGGATAAGAATATATATTTTCTAATTTGGTTATTCGTACAATTTCATGAAGTTGTTTAAAGATTCCTCACTTGTTGGTATGAAGATCTTTTAAACCCACTTTTTTCGCTTCCGGCAGAAAACATTAAACCACTTCTATAAGAAACTATAAACAAATAGTTATGAAAAAAGGCACTTTACTTCTCCTACTTTTGTTGCTTATGTCCTGTAATCCCTCAAAACACATAGAAGGTTCAGGTCAGTTGAAGGCCGACAAGCTAATTCCTAAAATGAGCATTGAAGAATTGAGGGGATCTACTATGGTTATTAGTGAGGTAAGGGGGAGTTTTCAACAACATCCAGAAATTATTGAAAATTTACGATCTTATTTACAAGAACAGGGGATCACTACAAAAAGCTGTGTAGGCATTTATCCGGAGGATCCGGATGCTGTTCCAGCGTCTGAGCTAGACTGGAAAGTAGGTTTTGAAGTGACAAGGGATGATATCCGAATAGATACAAATGAATACAAGGTAGAGTCTATCACCGGAGGAACAGCCCTTGTCGTTGAAAGTTCGGTCAAAAATTCAGCCATACATGGGCTGTACTGTAAGGTGTGGTTATTGGAACACAATTATGTTCAGACCCAAGCCACCAGGATGATTTACCACTTCGATTCTCAGAATCCTGAGGAACAATTGACTACCATAATATTCCCAATTGTCAAAAGAACAAGAGACATTCCCGTTATTACAAAAAGCACCCTTAATCATAATTTGTAATGGAATAAGCTGAAAGTATGACTTGAAGATGTATCAAAAATCTGTGGTTCCTCCCTTTTATCAAGCCCATAAAATACTATTTTTGAGAGATTTGTTTTAATTGTCGTTTGATTGAATCAATCATAAGAAAAGAAATATTCTGATGCGAAAAACAATTAAAAAAACAATGCGAATTTTGCTCATTCTCTTTCTTTCAATTTCGATTCCCGTAATTATTTGGTGGTTTTGGCCGGAGGGTACCCCTTCTATTAAATCAGATGGTTCAAAGGCGGAATCTTCCATTCAATATATTGAAATTGGAGGCCTTGAACAATGCATCCTGGTTCGATCTGCTAACATAAATAACCCTATCATACTTTTTCTGCATGGTGGTCCGGGTATGCCCTTGATGTATCTCGCTCACGAATTTCAACGGCCGCTTGAAGAGTCATTTTCTGTGGTACAATGGGATAGACGTGGGGCTGGCAAAACCTTTACCAGAAACCTTGCTTCCAAAGAAAGTATGAATGTCAGGCAATTGATAGACGATGCATATGAGTTAATTGACATACTGCGGAACAGTTATCATAAGGACAAAATTGTTTTGGTTGGACATTCCTTCGGCACTTATTTGGGCAGCATAATGGTAAAAGAAAAACCCGAACTTTTTGAAGCATATATAAGCATTGGCCAGGTGGTCGATGAAAAAAAAGCCAGGGTCTTACAAAAAGATTTTATACGAAAAAAGGCCTTAAAATATGACAGGAGAGACATTATTGAAAGTATGGAAAATAAGGAAGGAATTAGCCTTGAAAACTGGTTGTTTGAATTTGGCGGGGAGTTAAAGGACAGCAAATCGTTTTTACCCTTATTATGGTCTGGTTTGAAAGCTCCGGAATATACCTTAAAAGATGCCCTTAATGTCGGCAAAGGTTCTTCTTTCAGCTCTTATCATATGAAATATAATGTGTTGGAAAATAGTATATATGAAGAAATCCGGGATTATTCGGTTCCAGTTTATTTTCTGGTTGGAAGATCTGACTACACTACTCCACACCATCTGATAGTAGAATATTTTAATTTGATTAATGCTCCGCACAAGGAATTGATCTATTTTGAAAATTCTGCCCATTTTCCTTTCTATGAAGAGCCTGAAAAATTCTCTAGAACCCTAAAAAAAATACTATTGCAAGAGACTTGAAAAAGGTACTATAAAGGTTATCAAACCCTGATCGTTTTATAAAGGATGCGTTACCTAAAGCTGAATAATCTACAACTGGCAACAAAATATTTTGATAATTATATCCTACAAAAATTTTTTGAGAGTCATGCAAATCATTGCTTTAGCAGTGGTTTTGCAACTTTTTATGCTGTTGGCCAACCAAGTGTTTAATCACAGTGATGCCATTAGTCCTACTAAAGTTTTCTATAAAAAAGGAGATCATCCTGGTTGGGCCGAAGTAGCACTTAAGGATGATGATTGGTCCGATACTCAACCGGAATCAAATGGAATATACTGGATAAGGGCTGAATTTGACCTGAGTAATCATCGCTTCCCGGATAGAAAGAAAGAATTGGTCATTTCTGTATTAGGTGCTTATGAAGTTTATTTTGAGGGAGTGTTTATCGGGAAAAATGGTCAGCTCAGCTCAAATGCCAGCGAAGAGACTCCGGGTTATTTAGACCAGAAGTTCATATTACCTGAATTTTCTTCTAAAAATGGAAAAAGAGTGCTTGCCTTGAGGATATCCAATCATTTAGGAAATCCTGCCAAGCATCAAATTAGCCTTAGTATTGACAGTTATAATGAATTTTATAAATACGGTATTGTGCTCTCCTTATTGCTCTATACCCTTGCCGGAATGTTCCTGACGGTGGCTCTTTATTATTCCTTTTTATTTTTTGTAAGCCGAAGAAGAATCGGATATCTCCTCTTCGGGGTATTTTGCCTGGTACTTTTTGCACTTATTATTCAGACTTATTCGCGATATTACTGGCCTTACCTGTACCCACAATATAGTTCTTGGCTGATGATCTCTGGCATGCTTTCTTTATTGGCCGCCATTTTGCTGCCTATATTTATTATTGATAACTTTCAACCACCGTGGAAGAATTGGATTATAGCAGTGTCCACTCTTGTAGTGGTAGTATCCTATTTAAAATTCAGTTTTGATGAATCGACTCCCTTGTTTTTTTCGGTTACAATTTCAACATTCCTTACTATTTGGGCGATCTTTAAAAAACGATCGGGGAGTTGGGAAGCACTCACAGGCTTATTGATCTTTCTAACCGGAATGATGTATTTTGATCAGAGTATTTTTGTGGGTTTTGGCATTCTGGTAATGGCCAACCTGTTTTCCCTTGCGGTTATCCAAAAGAAAGAAAGAGGCGATTATGAAGCCTCCCTGCTGCGTTCAAGCCGATTGAAACTAGAATTGCTCAAAAAAAACCTGAAGCCTCATTTTTTGATGAATTCATTGACCAATATCATCTCCCTTATTGAGAATGAACCCAAAACCAGCATCCGACTTATAGAGGCATTGAGTGAAGAATTCTATTCCCTCAATGAAATGACTGATAAAAAGCTTGTTTCTTTACATCAGGAGCTTAAACTCTGCGATTCTCACTTAGAAGTGATGGGAATCCGAAATGACATAACCTATGAGTTCAGCAAAGAAGTTGACTCCATGAATATCATGCTCCCTCCGGCCACTCTGCACACCCTGGTAGAAAATGGGATCACCCACTGTAGGCCATTAGATGGTAAAGTAAAATTTGATCTGCTTATAAAGGAAAACAAGGCAATTACATTCATTCAAATGAAAGTGAAAGGAATCTTAAAAAAGGGGAAAGCTCCTAAAGCAGGAACAGGAATTTCTTACCTCCGTTCCAGGCTGGAAGAAAGTTTTCCGGGCCAATGGAAGTTGGAATACGGGAAGCTGGATGAGCACACCTGGTATACAAATATTGAGTTTTAAGATGAAAATATTGATTGTAGAAGACGAAATTCACATTGCCCGACATCTGTCGCAAACTATTTGCAGGATCTTGGATGAGGAGGCGGTAGTTCCTCATTTTTGTATTTCCCTGGATGAGGCCCTCCAATACATATCCAAAAATCACATTGACTTATTGATGCTCGATTTAAACCTAAACGGCAAAGATGGTTTTGAAGTACTTAAAATACTGGTAGCGGAGCCCTTCCATGTGATCGTGGTATCTGCTCACATTGAAAAGGCCATTGAGGCTTTTGAATACGGGGTACTCGATTTTGTTCCCAAGCCGTTTTCTGAAAAAAGACTCAGAAAATCTTTTGATCGTCTAACGGGAACAGAAAAAAAAGCCCCGTCCTATAAAATGAAAAACTTTGTCATTAAAAAGAAGAATAAACTGGCCTTGATCAAGGAGGAAGACGTTCTTTTTTTTGAGGCTTATGGGCATTATTCCAAAATACATTTACGCGACAAGTCTTTTGAGGTCTACGACAAGCCCCTCATTGCCCTGGAGGCCTTACTGGATTCAAGATTCGAGCGAGTTCATAAATCTTACCTCATCCGCATGGCAGAAATCAAAAACCTTGAAGTATTTCCGGGAGGAAAATATTATCTAGAATTGTCAAATGGCGCTAAAGTCAAATTGGGTAGAGACAAATACAAGTATATTAAGGAAAGGTGGATTGGATGAATAGGAAGGGGGATGGGCGTTCAGCCTAAACCTGCTTCAATTAAGTGCTCCAAAATTGCCACATCTTCTTTCCATTTTTTGAGCGCCTGCTCGTAAGCTGCCTGTGTTTTGATAAGCCTCAGGGTGTGCGGGCTGCCTTTTCTGATCGTTTCCATTTTCAAGTCTATCTGAACACTTTTGACAGCCCATTCCATTTCGGTTCGGTAAGACTGATTTCGCTGGTAGTCAAACACCTGTTGAGTGGGGGAACTGAGGAAAGGGCGGAGGGTCTCCCAAATTTTCTGGTTACTGGATGACTCAGGCGTCTTTCTTGCCCAATCGGATGGGGGAGAAGGTTTAACTGCCGTACGGGCCTTTAGATCCTGAAGGCAAGCTTCATATATAGCCCGGGCTAGCTCACTGCCGTGGTACTTCCCGGAAAGCAAAATGGGGACCAGAATCTGGGTAACATACTTTCGTGGCATTGGACTAGTGATGCGCTCCAATACACCCTTTATCCAATCCGGATATGTTTCGGTTTCGGAACTTAGCGCCAAAACGTTTTCGACAGTGGCTACCACCGCCTCTTTACGGCTTGACCTATCACCTCTATAGTAATAGGAGGGTTCCTTCAATTGATGAAGTTGGACACTGCTCAGGTAATCGGGTAGTTGCTGGATATGGTGCAGGGTGAAAGGTTCCAAAGCGACCGAGCCCAACTCCTTCAAAGCCTTTAGAACGTCTGACAAATGGCGGACCACAAAAACATCATCCGTGTTAGCTGTATTTTGGAATATAGGGTGAAAGACAGGCGGACTGAAGCTTTGCAGTAAAGCCAGCCAGCTGTTTATCTTTATCTTCTCAAAAACAGCCACCAGCAAGGCCTCTCCATTTAGTTTCAAAAAGGCTGCATCTCCGAGTCGGGCAAAGGCGTCGGCCACCACACTGAAATCAACAGATTCGTACCTTTTTTCTTCCTCAACGGCCTCCACCTTAAGGCTGGCAAGCAGTTGCCTGGTATATTCCTGGGGGTTAAGCACAGCATCGTTCCAATGCTGCAGGTAATACTCCAGCCATTGCAGCCTTACCGGAACGGAAAGACTCTCCAACAGCCTGGCATGGTGTTTTTTTGGCCACAGAATCAAGGCGCCGTAATGATACCAATATTCAATAGTCATACCTGCATTGCCGGTATATCCTTCTTCCTCTTGTTCAACGGGTTTTCCTTTACCCAATTCGAGTTCAGAGAGAATATTCTCTTCCCGGATAAGTGCTTCTCCCAGGCCAGGCGCTTCCTCGTCAGCCCAATGTTCAATGGTAGTGTATTCCTCATAAACTTCTCCCAGAGTCCCTTCACTGGGTTCTTCCTCTTCATAGTAAGGGCGGCGGCCGTAACCGTAATAGTAGTCGACCCCTTCTAATTCTCCCATCTTGTAATGCGTGACCAAGCCCAATCTGGCAAAATAGCCTGCCGCTTCAGCAGCTTCCATGAGCGCTTCGGCTCGGGGTCGGTCGTGATGTTTTAAATGAGCCAACGAAAAATTGGCAGGCGTATATTGATGTCCCAGCAAGACAGCCTTTGGCCAATACTCCATGGATTTGGCCATCGATTGGAACAATTCAGCCATTTTCCTGGCCTGGCTCATGAAATTCGGCCCACCCATTTTTTTAGCGTCTCCAGATTGCATAAGGTTGTAAACCAAGCAAACCCTGTAGCCCGTGGTGACCGGCTTTATTTCGTGTTCACAATCGGCAAAGAAGGCGATATAGGGTATTTTGTAACTACTTGCAGCTGACGACATGCCTATGGTTTCTTCTCTACCGTCAAAACGAATGGTTAGTTCTCCTCCGGTATGGGGGGAAGGCAGGCCGACCACCAATGTGGCAAACATGCCCTTCTCCTTCTCCGAGTCCTTGTGGGGCAGAAAAAAATCACCCGGCTCATAAATCAGCATTTTATACAAGGAAGCGGTTACAGGCTGCTTTTCAATCCCCAGTCCCTTTTTCACCGCTTTAATAATCTTGTTGATGTTTTTTTCCCAGTCCTTATTGCCGAACGACATCTGGCCGGCGTCAATTTCCCAGGCGCTCCGGACAGAAGTATCGGTAATGGTCTGGTGGCCCTTTCCAAACGGTGCCTTTTTGGCTATCTTGATGATCTCCTTTATCTGGATTGGATTCAGGGGCAACCCTATTTCGCCAACACCTTCCAATTGCAGGCCGGGATGGGTGAAATTCTTGATCCCCGAGCTTACAAAAGACCCATTTCCCTCAATTGTATTCAATAGGTTAAGCAGTTGTTTATCCAGGTTTTTCATCGTCTTGAATTGATCGTTTGTAAAAGCACCTTGCTCAATCGCCAGGAATGGCAGATGTAGGTATCAGGCAATTGATACAAAGTAAGGCTGTCCCACTCCACTTCCACCGTGCCTGCTTCCAGGAGTAATTCCTGGACTCTCCCTTACCAGCCTGCTGTGGAAATGCCTGTTTCTTCATTTTGTAGCCCTACTCTAACTTGTACCGTTTGGCCAATGCTGAATCCCATGTTGTGAGTTTAAGGATGAGAGATAAAGATAAACCCTCATAGAGTCTTTGGCAAGTTTATTTTCAGAAGAGTATCTTCCACATAGCGGGCTATCAGCCCCTTCCCTATTGGATTATAACCAATTTCAAGTTTTGGAAAAGCCTACTCCGTTTGAACGACAGAGTAAAAAGATTGGAAGGAATGCTCTTTGCCCTTGTGGAAGCGGCAAAAAATTTTATGCTTTTGAACCTTCCGCCGATGCCTCCAGGGGCGTGTTGCGCAGCAAAAACTTTGAAGGGGCAGACACCATCAAAAAGCTGTTGGATGATCAGAAATTGCAGGAGCAACTCAAAGACCAGGTCATCCTAATAGATGAAGCCGGGATGGTCGGCACGCAAACCATGAATGGTATTTTTGAGATCGCCATAAAGCAAAATGCCAGAGTCATCCTTTCTGGCGATTGGAAGCAGCATAACTCAGTGGAGGCCGGAGATGCTATACGCCTCCTGGAGCAGCACACCTAGCTGCTGGTCGAGCAATCACGGCGGCGATCCGGGGTAAGCTGAAGAAGGAAGGCCTCGTCGACAAGAAAGAGTACACCTTCAACGTCTTGCGAAATCTTTCCTACACAGATGCGGAAAAACAGGACCATCTGAATTATTAGCCTGGTATGGCGATCCAGTTTCACAAATCTCACAAGGGGCTCAAGGCTGGGAAGATAGATGAATCCGACTGACAGACTGCCGACGTTGCGGATGATTGGTACACGAACTGGGGAACTTACCTATCGTTATCAGCCTTATGGGAATATTGCTTTGCGCTTTGACTACAAACTATTTATCTGTTCATTCCTGAACAATAAGTGTTCATTTTTAAACAGATATTTTTCAAAATAGCTCATTATTTCTATCACAAAACACTAACGATCAACACCTTGTCTCTTTGGCACTATTTTTGTCTTTTCTTAAAAAACTTCCATATTTATTTAAAATTGGATTAAATCGCGCCTGAGATTATGTACAGAAATTACTTAAAAATAGCTATCAGAAATTTAAAGAAAAACCGCCTCCATGCTTACATCAATATTTTTGGTTTGGCCTTAGGTTTTGTAGTAGCTATACTCTCCATACTATACATCAATAATGAATTGGGTTTTGAAAAATGGATTCCGGATCAGGAGCAGATCTACCGGGTATATCAGCAAGCACAAAATCAATCGACTGGAGGTTGGGTCTACTCACCAAGTCCTTTAGCCACAACACTGGCTCAGGGAATTCCCGGAATAAAGGAGGCTACAAAACTCTATTTAGAGGATGAAGTCCTGTTTACCAAAGAAGAAGATGCTTTTTACTTAAAAAAAGTGGCCTTTGTTGATAGCTCATTTTTTAAGATTTTTCCCTTTCCTTTCAAGGTAGGTGATATTAGAACCGCTCTGAATGAACCAAATTCGATTGTTATTTCTGAAAAGATCTCAAAACTATTTTTCGGAGAAGCAAACCCCATTGGTCAGACCTTGAAATACGATGGAGAAGTGGTTTACCAGATAAAGGGCGTGTTGCCCCAGGATCTGGGAAATACCTTCCTCAAGCATGACGTTTATTTGTCTATCGACAATAAGGTACCCGATCATTGGTTGGCAAACAGGGTGACCACCTACATAAAGAAAGAAGAACAGGCCAATATTGAGCACATCGCCCAACAGACAGATGAGTTGATTTTTCCCATCATGAAAAAGGAAATGCAGGCCTTTAATCTACCCTATGAATCAAAAGCCGATATACACAAATGGAAATATCAGGCTTTAGCTGACATCCATCTACACTCAGAAGAAATTTCTAGTTTTCAGGCTTCACAAGGAGCGGTGAGCAAACTGTTTCTATTTGGAGTGATTACTTTTATTGTCTTATTAATAGCCAGTATCAATTATATCAATTTGTCCACTGCTAAAGGGACAAGAAGAGCCAAGGAAGTGGGCGTTCGAAAAGTGACCGGCGCTCAAAAACATCAATTGATCGGGCAATTTTTAACAGAATCTGTCCTACAGTCCATCATTGCCTTATTTATTGCTGTGGGTTTATCAGAGGCCCTTTTGCCTGTTTTTAACCAGATAAGCAATCGCAATTTGACCTTTCTAGACTCGCATTCGGTTATCATAATTTTACCCTTACTGGCTTTAAGCGTCCTCATTGGTTTGGCAGCAGGTATTTATCCCGCCTTTTTTCTGTCTCGATTTAATACTATAAAATCCCTAAAAGGAAATATACTTGGAAGTTCAGGTGGTCAGTTTTTCAGGAAAGCTCTGGTGGTCACCCAATTTTCCATGACCGTCATCTTGATCATTACCCTGTTTTTTATTCATAAACAAATTAATTTCATGCAAGCTCAGGAATTGGGTTTTGATGATGAGCAGGTAATGAGTATTGAGATGAACAGGAGAAGCTCCTGGGAAAAAGCAGAGCGCCTAAAAAGTAATTTTGAAGAGATTGATGGGGTAAAATCGATGGCTTTTTCAAACAATATCCCCGGGAAAAAAAATACCCAATATGGGATTGAAATACCTGGAAAGACAATAAAATCTAGTCCAGATGTCTTATTCACCTCCGAAAATTTTGATCAGACCCTGAGCTTGGAGTTGAAAGAAGGAAGGTTTTTATCTTCCGAGTATTCCAGCGACGCGCAGGAAGCTTATGTTGTCAATGAAAAATTCGTAAAAGAGTATGAGATTGAAACTCCAATCGGTCAGGAAATGAAATTTTTCTCAGACGATAAATATGGACGAATTGTAGGGGTGATCAAAGATTTTCACTTTACCGGTTTGGAAGACCAGATCAATCCTCTGGTGATGAGCGGCAAAACTAATCTGAATACTTATGCCTATGCCGTATTCAAAATAAGATCAGCGGATGTGTCCAAGACCGTGTCGACCCTCAAAAAGGAATGGGTTAATATTGAACCGGAGCATCCCATACGCTATGCTTTTCTGGATGAAACATTTGCTGCCCAGTACCAGGAAAATGAGAATTTCATGCGCATCATCATTTATGCGACTACCCTGACTATCTTGATTGCCATGCTAGGTTTATTTGGCCTATCTTCTTTTATGACTGAACAACGAACCAAAGAGATCGGTGTTCGGAAAGTACTCGGAGCCAGCGTCTCAAACCTTGTGGTTTTACTCGTTAAGGACTTCTTGCTATTAGTCCTTATTGCCGGAATAATTGCTATTCCATTTGCTCATGTATTGGTTCAAAAATGGTTGGAAGATTTTGCTTATACTACAACGATCAATGCTCCTCCTTTTGTCCTTGCTATAATCAGTGCTCTGGTTTTAGCTATTTTGACGGTAAGCTATCAATCGGTTAGGGTTTCTGCTGAAAATCCTGTAAAGGCTTTGAAGGCGGAATAGGCTTTTGTAGAGCTTAGTTTTGGTTGCCTAGGAAGGCCAAATTATTAATTGAGGAATGTTATTTGCGAAAAGTAGTCATTTAAATTATTACTGATCAATTTCAACAGGCACAAAATTAAATTTATTTACATCAAAGAGCCCTAAATCAGTTATTTTTAGTGATGGGATAACGGGTAAGGCTAAAAAAGAAAGAGCCATAAAGGGCGCTTTCAATTTACATCCAAGAACTTCTTTTGTCCATAAATCAATATGTGAATATTTTTCAGCTACAGAATATCCATTTTCAGGACTCATTAGTCCTGCAATTGGTAAGGCTAAAAGTTTTATTTCTCCCTGTCCATCAGTTGCACTTATACCTCCGCCAACTTCAATAACAGCATTTACAGCATCGCAAATAGCCTGTTCATCAGTACCCACTGCAACTATATTATGTGAATCATGAGCAACACTAGAGGCAAGAGCTCCCTTAGATAAACCAAAACCACGCACAAATCCTACGCTAGGTTTACTATCTTCAACGTATCTGTTAACCACTGTGATTTTCAACATATCCTGCTTAGGATCTGCGAGTAAGAAACCATTTTGTCTGGCTCCTAGAAGTTTTTCTTCTTCAGTAACAATTTCACCATCTAAGGTCTTGATAATTCGGATTTCCCCTTCTAGCGAATCCGTCTGAAGTCTAAAATGATCAGGAGATTTAGGGAGGGCTTTAAAATTATTGGGCGTTTCAGATGGAATAAATTCAATTAAAGACTTTCCATCTTTAGCAACCTGTTCTCCATTTATCCAAGTTTCCTTTACCTTGAATGAATTCAAATCTTCCACTAAAATAAAATCGGCTAAATCACCTTCCTGCAACTTGCCAACTGGCAATTTATAATGTTCAATTGGATGTATACAGGCTGCTCGCAAAACATCAAAAAGATCACAACCATTTTCAATTGCTCTGGCGACCAACTGGTTAATATGCCCTTTAATCAGGTCATCCGGATGTTTGTCATCGCTGCAAAACATAATTTGTTTAGGGAATTCCTTGATAAGGGGCCATAGGGCATCAAAATTTCGAGCAGCACTTCCTTCTCGAATGGCTATTTTTACGCCCAATTGAGCTTTTTCAAATCCTTCCTCATAGGTAAAGCATTCATGATCCGTTGTAATTCCAGCTGCAAAATATTTCTTAGCATCTTCGCCACCTAATCCAGGAGCATGACCGTCAATGGGTTTATTTAACTCAATTGCCGACTTGATTTTCCTCATAACCTCTTTATCCTCAAAAAGAACTCCTGGGAAATTCATCATTTCCGATAGGTAAACTATTTCAGGGTTCTCCAGCAACTTGTGTACTTCTTCTGAATTCAAAACAGCCCCTGCAGTTTCAAAAGAGGTAGCGGGGACACAAGAAGGTGCACCAAAGAAAAATTTAAACGGGACTTTTTGGGCTTCTTTCAACATGTAATCAACTCCAGAAACGCCAAGTACGTTGGCAATTTCATGTGGATCAGATACTGTAGCAACAGTGCCATGAACAACAGCTAATCTGGCAAATTCTGTGGGCGGAAGCATGCTACTTTCAATATGAACATGGGCATCAATAAAACCAGGGAGAAGATATCCAGAGTCGCTGGGAATATTGTCAACACGATGAATCTTGGATATCCTTTCACCTTTTAGAGTAAGCTCTACAGGATATATTTGATTTAGATGAAGGTCTACCAGTTGTGCTTTGATTGTCATAAAGTTCAGATTAAGTCAAATTAAGTTATTCTGTAGCCTTTCCTGAAATTTAATCTTTTTTAATAATTTTCAAAGACCTTGTTGTATGGATAAATAAAATTTGGTTTGAAAATAGATTAGGAATGGTTTGATAATTTCTGCCACCCCAACCTCTGAACCACGGATTTTACAGATTACCCAATTTCACGGATTACGCTTTATGAATGCAAAAAGAGTAATCTGTGAATTTCTGTGACATCGATCCAATCCGCGGTCCAGACGTAAAAAATAGCAGCAAACAAAAAAAGTTGCCTGTACATAAAATAATTTCACTGCTAGAATTACCAGTAGTTTAATCTGCATTGAGATTCCTGATTTTCATACTGGAATCGAGTATCTTAGGCTTAAAGGGCCTTTAAAGAAAGCCCTTCGTAGTAGGACTCCGAAGCGGCCGCACAAAACAGTGTTTGAACGAAGCGAGTTTATTTTGTAGAACGGGATTTTGACACTATTTTTAGTCAAGTGTAGAATGAAGGGGGTCATGGGAGTAAAATCCCGTTAAATGGTCGTTATTTGGAGCTGAAGGTCAGAAAAAACAAAATGAACATCTATGCTAAAATTCTTTAGAAGAATAAGGCGGAAATTGCTAAATGAAGGAAACCCCAAAAAATATCTGATTTACGCGATTGGGGAAATATTACTGGTCATGATTGGTATTTTGTTAGCTCTACAAGTTAACAAATGGAATGAACAAAGGATTGATGTGAAACAACGTAAATATTACACGCAATCCTTAATGGAAGACCTTCGTAAAGATACATCCATTCTTAATGCTTCCATAGCTACCGCAGAAGAGGACGATAGAAAATTGATGAGGATTGCAAAACGGCTTTCCTCACCACTGGCCAATGAAGATACATTTAAATTAGTATCCCGAACAGAGATTGTTTTTATTTATGAGGCTTATCGCCCTCCGTCCCAAAACACCTTTTCCATCCTGCAATCAACTGGGAAATTAGAATTATTCGACAAGGAAATTTACAATGATATTTTAGATTTGCGAATTGAGCAAGATCGTTATGAATCAATTCATCATTCAGCAACCACAAACTTACAGTTGGCCATTGATCATCTCAAGAAAATTAGGATACCTTATGAGTTATCTCTTATCAAGGGCCAATTATATGAAGAAAATTATAGTACCGTAAATTCTACAGCCCTTTTTCTAGAGTTTAATAATTTCATTACTACTAAATTTATCGTAAATCAGTATATAACCATAGCGCGAAGGCGAGTTCTGGATAATACATTGAATCTTCTTGAGAAACTCGAAAATGGTTAGGCATTTTTTATGTTTCTAATGAAGAACGCTTTTTAGAAGCTCTTAAACAAACTATTGGCGTAAAGTGTGCTTCTTTACTGTGGGGCAAAATGCCGGATACTATTAGCTGAGGAGATTGAGCCTGGTTTCTTTATCATTAGCAATGGCGATCATTTTATTGTAAAAATGGAAGCAGGTTCAGAAAAAAGCACGATTAATAAAATAGCCGCTTTATATAAAGCTATAATAAAACCTATCCGTTTGAATTTTCCTTCTTGGATGAGCGGTACCAACAATTGTACGCGGCGGAAGAGCGTGTAAGCAACCTATCTAGATATTTCGCAAGATTAGCCATATTGATTTCTTGTTTGGGTTTATTAGGATTGGCCACTTTCTCAGCAGAAAGGCGTCGCAAAGAGATCAGCATTCGGAAAGTTATTGGACAACCTGCCTGGCATGTTGCCACCATGCTTTCTGGTGAATTTACAAGTTTAGTGATTATCGCCATTCTTATTGGCCTTCCGGTAGCTTATTATATAAGCCATAATTGGCTGTTGAATTTTGCTTATCGGATACCTCTTCAACTTTGGTTCTTTATGACAGCAGGTCTTATTGCTGTTTTAATTGCTGTAATGACGGTTGGCATTAGAGCTTTACAAGCTGCTTATAAAAACCCGATTGATGGTTTGCGAGAGGAGTAAATAGTTAGGACAAAGGTATTAGATTTATAAGCTGAGTCGCAGGTTCGAATATTGCATATTTATGGAGGCATAAAACAAAAACAACCCATTGGTTTACAATGAGTTGTTTTTAATGTTGTGTAGACCCACTAGGACTCGAACCTAGAACGACAGGACCAAAACCTGCTGTGTTGCCAATTACACCATGGGTCTATCCACTTTTGGTTAAAAGCGTTGCAAAAATAATACCTCTGTTTCTATTAATCAAGTGTTTTGGGAAATATTTTTGAGTTCAGCGTTCAGGGTTTCGGGTTCTGAGTTTTAGAAGCTTGCTTTACTTAAGATCCAGTTGCTTATTGGAGCTTCTTTCTTAGGCAGAACTCACAAATATTGCAGATTTATCAATCAAATCATCATAGTATCGCAGAATTGAAGCATCAAATAACTTTGAAACTTTCAATATTGCAAAACTAAACTCTGAACTCTAAACACATAACCCAGAACTAATCAAGCTACCATACTCTCATCCTGTTCCTCTACTTTCTTAAACGGTAATTCTTCTTCATTGAGGATGTCATACAAATACTCGTGATATTCCGGGAAGTTAGGCAGATTGTTGTGATGGGCCTGATCAACAGGGATCAGGATGACCTTGTCAGGAGCTTCCTTCTGAAGTTTTTGACTGTTTGAAAAAGGAATGAGCCGATCCTTGCGTCCATGGATGATGAAAATAGGACAGGAAATGATCTTAAAAAATCGATCCGTACGGATTGGATATCGGAGCAGCCATTTTAGGGGCATCCAAAATCCATAGAGCCGGATGTGATGGAAAAAACTATAATAAGGTGAGTCTAAAATCAACATCCTTGGATTATTCCAGGAAGCCAAACGGGCCGCAATACCACTGCCTAATGAACGACCATAAAGGATAATCTTATCTTCGCCATACTGTTTTACCAACTTCTTGTAGACGGTTTGGGAGTCATTAAATAATGATCGCTCTGTACGCTTACCCTGACTTTTTCCAAAACCCCGATAATCAATCATGAAAAAATCATAACCCTTACCCACAAAATCCTTGGCAAATTTGCCCCAGCCTTTTAAACTCCGGGAATTTCCTTTTAGGTAAAAAACAACCCCCTTAGAATTGGGTACCCGAAAATGTAAGGCATTCACCTCACCACCATCTTCCATATCAAAGGTCAATTCCTCAAATGGAAATGGATATTTATACTCAAAATATTTGGGTAAAATCTCAGGACGGAAGAAAAAATAGTCCTGAAAAAAATAGAAAATTAAACACAGCGATACATAAACGATTCCTACTATTACTAGTATGGAGATTAGGCCTGTCATGACATTTTCGGTTTTGGTGCCTTAAAGATAGTAATTTTTTTAATAAGTATTATAGTAGTCTGGTGTTCTAGTAGTCTAGTAATTAATCACATATACTAGTTTTATTTTTCTTATCTGTCTCAAATCTAAAATCATCTCACATTAGATCCCAAATACCAGATCACCATACTACCATACTACCAGCCTACTATACTACTATTTTCCCTATCTTACCCCAAAAAAACCAACACACATGATGAATGCACTTCTAATACTCAAATCCATACATATCATTGGCTTTGTAGCCTGGTTCGCAGGGCTGTTCTATCTGGTTCGAATGTTTGTATATTATGTGGAAGCTGGTGATAAGCCAGATCCTGAAAAGAAAATCCTCCAAAACCAACACAATAAAATGTCCTGGCGGGTTTATAAAATCATCTGTAATCCTGCAATGATGATTACCTGGACGGCCGGACTGGCCATGATTGGTCTTGGATTTACGGATGGTGTTCCTAATTATCTTAAATCAGAAGTGGGTACTCCCGGATGGATGCACCTCAAATTATTGTTGGTGGTTCTCCTAACCGTTTACCATATTTGGGCAAAACGCATGATCAAGAAATTAGAGGAAGGAAAGGCTAATGTTAGCTCCTGGCAATTTAGATTGCTCAATGAATTCCCAACTTTATTTTTAGTAGCCATTGCCTTTACCGCCACACTTGGTAAGGCAGGAACGCTGAATTATGTATATCTCGGAATTGGTCTGGTGGTCTTTGTAGGCTTATTGTATATGGGAGCAAAGGCTTATCAAAAGAAAAGAGCAGCAGCAAAATCATAAATAAATAGGGTTGGCCAGGGGCCAACCCTATTTATTTAAACAAAAATTTTACCAATCCCAATCACTGTCATCATCAAAACCTCCAAATCTTAGTGTTATTCCTCCTACAAAATTACTGAAGGCATCATTGGTCAAACCTGGAAGGTCATTAATTCCCGTCGTAACCCGGTAACCACCCGTAAGAGCCAATTGGAAGAATCGCGTAACATTAACCTCAAAACCCAACTCCGGAGTTAAGGTAAAAATACGATCTGTGAAAATATCATCTCCATCCTGTCTTAGACGAGCTTTACCCCAGCCCAGGCGAGTACTCCCATATACATGAACAAGACTGTTTGGATTGCTGGTAACACCTAACCACAAACCTCCGTGCTTATATTTTATACGATAGTCTTCTCCTTCAAAACTATAATTGGCATCATCCGTACCCAATCCGTATCCTCCAAAGAAGAAATTATCCATAATCACAGCACCACCACCACCAATACTGACAATAGATTCATCTGCAATAGAACTGATTTCAAAAATGGGTGCCCCAAATCCACCCCAATTATCCACATTCCCAAATAGGGTTTGTTGCTGCGCGAGGAGACCAAATGAGGTCAAAAGGCAAGATGTTAGTATAATTAGCTTTTTCATGTCTAGTGATTTTTGTTTTTTTAAAAACTTATTCTATGTCGACTTTTATGCCCCAAAGGTTACGCTCTCAGGACAAAATTTTAAAATTAATCGCTGAACAACTCAATTTCTTGGATTTGAGGAATCCCAATGCATTATGTTTTCTATAATCCTCTTATGAAATCCTGAAATACCCGGCTGAGAGAAAATTGAAACTTTCTCTTCTTTTAAGATGTATTATTCATGTCAATACCCCTATTTTAAATAAAAACTCTTATGGATTTTAATAAAGATGTAATTGAAAGAAGCTATGAGCAACCGGTAGTGGTTGACTTTTGGGCACCCTGGTGCGGGCCTTGTAAAGTTTTGGGGCCAGTCATTGAACAACTGGCTGAAGAACAAAAAGATCAATGGGACCTGGTAAAAGTCAATACCGAAGAGGAATATGACCTTTCTGTTCAATATCAGATAAGAAGTATACCTAACGTAAAAATGTTCCATAAAGGAGAAGTAATTGCCGAATTTATGGGCGCTCTACCTCGCATGCAAATCATCAAATGGCTTGGTGAACACCTACCCAGTGCAGACAAAGAGGCAATAGCTATTCTGATTGAAAATTTAAAATCAGGGAATACTTCGGAAGAGGAGTTGTTACAAATTGAAAATACCATCCAACAAAATCCTGAGGCAAGTGAAGCTCGTATAGCACTAGCTCAATATTATGTTTTTCGACAGCCAAAAAAAGCAACAGATCTGGTAGCAGCAGTCAAATTGGGTGATAAAGAATCATCAGAGGCACAAGATATTAAAGAACTGGCTAGATTAATGACATTGAATGGCCAGGAGGATGGACCGGTTACAGCTAAAATAAAAGCGGCTCAAAATTCTTTCCAGCAAGGAGAATTAGAAACTGGCATCCAGGAATTAATTGATGCCGCCAGTATGGATAAATCTTACCTGGATGACCTGCCTCGAAAAGCAGCCATCGCCTTTTTTAGGATCTTAGGAAACCAGCATCCCTTGACTAAAAATTATCGGTGGAAGTTTGATATGGCACTATACTAAATATAATGGAGTCATCAGGCACCTAGACGCCTGATGATTCCATTATAAAACAACTTTTTTTACCTTTTCCTTATCCCAATCAATCACCAAGCCTCCAGCAATGCTATCTGCAATTTTTTTCCCATATAACAATTCACATAAATAAAGAGCCGCATCAAATGAGCGGGCACCACCTGCGGAGGTAATGTATTTGCCATCATGAACAAAAATGACCTCATCTCTTACATCCAGCTGTGGGAACATCTCTTTGTATTGATCAATATCGGATGGGAAAGTGGTAGAGGCTACCTCATCCAAAATTCCGGCTTTAGCAAGTACAAAAGCTCCATCACAATGTGAAGTCATAAACAGTGCCTCCTTATCTACCTTTTTTACAAAATTGATCATGGCCTCATCTTCCAAATCCGTATCCAAATGGTGCTCAGCACTAGGAACTACCAAAATGTCAATTTTGGGAAGATCGTCTTCCAAATAATTAAAATCAGGCAATAGGCGTATCCCTTCGAAAGTAGTAATGGGATCCTTGGTGTTGGCAACCATAAAAGTATTCATGGCTTTGATGCCTTCCCGAAAAATGGTATGCTGGAAAATGTCATAAGGGGCAGTCAACTCCGTATTATAGACCCCATCCATAATCAGAAAGGCCACATTATAACGACTGGTATCCAGATCCATCTTGCGGGTATAAACTTCAGGCAAAGGTTCTGCCTCCGGGCTTGGGACAGGCTGAGAGGTGCAAGAGACAATGAAAAGGAGTAAAAGGAAGATATAGGAAAATTTCATTTTGATGCTTTTTTAATAGTTCTGAGTTCAACCTTTTGAGTTTTGAGTTTAAATTTTTCAAAAAAATTATGCTCAATTACTTCTTAAGCAAATAATTTATGTCGATAGACCAATACAATTCACAATTAAATTAAGCATAAATAAAAAGCAAAATCTTTAAATTTCCCAATCACCTAAAACGCTGGACATTGAACGCTGAACACTGAACTAAAAATCAAGCATGCAAATTTTTCAATTTATCCTTATTCCTTATGTGTATGACCCCATCAATAATATCAATATAACCATCGACTTTAAATTCGGTAAGCATTCGAATAACACTTTCTTTGGCTGTACCTACAATCCGGGCCAGGTCATCCCTCAGGATGGAAATATCTTCTTTCCCTTCCTTTTCACTTAGAAAAATGATGGCATCTGCCACTCTTCGGCGCACTGAATTATAAGCAAGATTGAGTAATTGTTGTTCTTGGTCAGTTATATTATTGGCCAGCATTTTTATTAATTGTGAAGCCACATCGCGATTGCCATACATTAGCTGGATAAAATCCTCTTTTGGGATAAGGCTTAATTCGGTTTCCTGTAAGGCGGCAGCTGAGTCTGAATACTCAGAATCTTTGATTAGGTCAATAAAACCAAAAAACTCGCCCTCTTTATGTATGTTAATGATGTATTCCTTTCCATCATCATTGGTTTTGAACAGCTTTACTTTACCAGACTGCACAAAATAGAGGTAGCGAGGATAATCACCTTCCTCAAATACCAACTCTCTTTTTTTATAGGTTTTAATTTTTCGCTCTGCAGATAGCTTTTTTAACTCTTCATAACCTCTGGCTTCATTGATAAAGGCACTTAATCCATGAGCGGTTCGATCAAATTTTTGCTTTAGTTGCTCACTTTTTTTCAGTCGAGTCTCAATAACAGCCAATAGTTCGTCCTTATAAAAGGGCTTGGTGATGTAATCATCTGCTCCTAAATTCATTCCCCTTCTAAAATCACTTTTTTCTGCTTTTGCCGTTAAAAAAATGAATGGTATGTCCGAAGTATCAGAACGCTTACCTAAGATATTCAAAACACCAAAACCATCGAGTTTTGGCATCATCACATCACACAAAATCAGATCCGGCTTTTGAGCGAGAACTTTTTCTACTCCAACTTTTCCATCCTCAGCAGATTCGACGTCATAACCTGAGAGTTCTAAGATTTCCTCCAGGTTTTCGCGCACCTCCATATTATCTTCTATTACCAGAATTTTTTTCATGTTTATTTTTTTATAAGGCCAGAATGTTAGTGTTTAATTGAAATTCTTTTCTTCCTTTTTATCAAGCGGTATAAAGACAGTGAAGGTAGTACCCTCCCCCAATTTACTTTCAAAAGTGATGCTTCCTCGCATCAATTCTACGTATCTTTTTACAATATTTAAGCCCAGGCCGGTACCTTGAATGTTTTCAACATTACGTGCTCTAAAAAATCGGGTAAACAAGTGTTGTTGTTCTTCTTCAGGAATCCCAATTCCCTGATCTGAAATGACCACTATCAACATTTCTCCCTGCCGCTCAATCCGGCAATCAATAAAAGTGTCGGCTTCTGAATATTTAATAGCATTAGATAAAAGATTGAACAAGACATTCTTAAGTAATTTTTTGTCCAAAATGATCGTGGAAGGTTCCACCAGCATTTCATGACGTATTTGTTGCCCTGATTTTAACAGGCCTTGCATTTGATCCAATACATCATAGCAAAACTCATTTAAATCAAAGCTGACCGATTGTTCTTCAATTTTCCCTTCCTCTAGCCTGCTCAAGGAAAGAAAATCATTAAGAATCCCCGTCAAATTAGCCACCGATGATTTGATTCGATTAGTGTGCCGTTCCCGTTTAGCTTGTTGTTCCTCTTTTATATAAGCCTCTATTAAGTCTGCCGATGAAAGAATAGTACTCAAGGGGGTTCGGAATTCATGACTAGCCATAGACACAAACCTGGATTTAAGTTCACTCAACTCTTTTTCTCTTTCAAAAGCATGTCTGAGTTCATTTTCGCTTTTCCTCAGAGCATTTTCTATCGTTTTGCGTTCTTGAATTTCATATTCAAGCTGTTTATTGGTGTTTAAAAGTTGATTGACAGCAGCAGCTAATTCCTCCGTTCTTTCTTCAACATGCTCTTCCAGCTGTGAATTTAGCATTTTAAGACCGGTTTCAGCTTCTCTTTGTTCTGTAATATCTACCCCCGAACTAATGGTGGCCAAAATTTGGCCATGGTCATTTTTTATAGTAGCATTTCTCCAGGCAATCAATCGCTCTTCCTTATTTTTTGTAATTATTTCGTTTTCAAAATAGTCGGTATAGTCTGTTTTTGCTTCCCCACTCAGAATTTTATTAAAATATTCGGATACCGTTTCTCTTTTGGCTTCAGGAATAGCCACCTCAAACCAATTCTTCAAGTATAATTCTCCTTCCTGGTATCCCAAAAGCTCATACCCTTTTTTGTTGAGCAAAGTGATTTGTCTTTGAGTATTAATAACTACAATGATGGTGTTTGCTACATCCAAATATTGTTGAGCACGCTCTTTTTCTCTCAATAATGATTTTTCTGCCAGCTTTCTATCCGTAATATCTATCCCAGAAGAAATCATTCCTATCCCCTCTCCTTCTTTATCTTTCAACAGACTATTGTGCCAGGAAAAATATCTCTTTTTTCCATCCCTATCCAGAATTTTATTTTCGAAATAGGGCATAAACTGGACTTCCTTATCCGTCATAAGGCTATTAAAAGCATTTCTCATTCCTTCTTTTTCCTCTGGCAACATCATCAAATCAAACCAGTCTTTGCCTTTGGCTTCCTCTTCACTGAGGTTCAGAAATTTGCAGCCCTTCTTATTAAGTTCCATAATTCGGCCTTCGGTATTTAAAACCACCGTAACCGTGTTGGCAATGTCAAAATACATTTGGGCTTTTTCTTTTTCTTCTCGCAAAGCATTTTCGGCAGCCTTCTGATCTGTCAGATCGTGTACAATTCCAGTAAAAATTTTACGATCAGGAAGCTTTACTTCACTAATGCTTAATCTGAAAGGGAAAATAGACCCATCCTTCCTTAAACCTTCCACCTCTCGTCCGATCCCAATGATCTTGGCAATACCAGTATTTTCATAATTCCGAATATACTGATCATGCTCCTCTTTATGTGGTGCGGGCATCAACATCTTGACATTATGCCCAATCAATTCTGGGATTTCATAGCCAAAAAGCCGTGCAGCAGAACTGTTCACCAACTCCATAATACCACGGCTATCAATAATGATAATCCCGTCAGTAGCCGTTTCAAAAATGGCTTTTAACCTTAGCCCATCTTCTGAATGTAAAGTATTTGTAACGATAGATTCCAATGTCTATTTTTTATGCTGATCCTCTGAATTCAAAATTCCAAATTCTTAATATAACGGAAAATGGACAAAGTCATAGGATCAGGGTGACAAAAATCATTCAGTCCACTAACTATTTGGTCGATCTTGCAATCAACTATCTCTCTGACAGGAAGTATATTTTTAGAGATAGATCATATGTATTTCATTAATTATCAAGAATTATTAACCCGAAATGAGTTCAGCAATGACCTTAGAAAAGGAAATAAAGACAGGAACAGAAATTGAACTTCTAGGAATTGGATCTTCAAAAGATCGTTTGTTAAAGGCCAATCTTGTCAATGCATTGGAAGAACTAAAACTGGACTTACCTATCCATGAAGTAAAAGATATAGACAAATTAATGAAATACGACATTACGGGTATTCCTGCTTTGGTTATTAATGGTCATGT
This sequence comes from Saprospiraceae bacterium, assembly GCA_028285545.1. Taxonomy (GTDB): domain Bacteria; phylum Bacteroidota; class Bacteroidia; order Chitinophagales; family Saprospiraceae; genus JANQPA01. Next base: position 231,895 of record JANQPA010000077.1, read on the forward strand.
TGTTTTTCAAAAAGTCGTTCCCAAAGTAGAAGATCTAAAAATTGCCCTTAGCATCCTTCTTAAAGATGAAAATCCAGGCATAAATATCAAAAAAATTGTTGTTCCTACTGATTTTTCCGAGACTGCTGATAACGCACTTCAATTCGCTCTTGATATGGCAAAAGAAGTGCAGGCGGAAGTTCAGGTGGTACATATACATTCTCCTGCCCTAAATGGGCCTAGCGCTCCCAAACTTGTTGAAGAACCCGGACTCCAGTATAAACAGTCATTGCTAGATATGCTTACAAAGCCCCCTCTCGGCCAAAAAGAAATAAGCGAAGATCAAAAATATATTTCCAAAACTTCTTTGATTAAGGGTTTTGTGGCCGAGGAGATCCAAAAGCTATCGGAGGATTCTAAAACCGATATCATTATTATGGGCACAAGAGGCCAGAGCGGGTTAATGGAAAAATTATTTGGAAGCATTTCTCTTGAAGTAGCAAGAAAAGCAAATTGTCCGGTTCTTTTAGTCCCAGAAGAAGCCCAATTCAAGGGATTCCAGAAAATAGTTTATGCCAGCAACTATCATCCGGCTGAAGAAACTGTATTACCTACAATCATTGATTTTGCCAGGCCTTTTAATTCTATGCTCCATATTGCTCATATCGATGAACAAAAACAAAATAAATATTTTGTTCAAAGCAATTACTTGGGACAGATATCCAAAGATTCCAATATTACCATCAAACTGACCACTATAGAAAGTGAAAATATCCTGAAGGGCCTCAATCGATATGCCGAAGAACAAAAGACAGATTTAATGGTTATGGCAACCATCCAGCGGACCTTTTTAAACCAACTTTTTCACAAAAGCATCACCCAACGCATGGTTTATAACACTAAAATACCGCTATTAGTACTTCATTTTGAGGGCGATTAGAACGAGATTGAAAAATTTCGTCACCCTTTTTTATTTCTCGAAAGGTAAGCCCCAATAAGAAGATGCTTAAAATTGTCAGTTTTGGCTAATTGATGGTATTTTAGACCTACTCTGAGTATCTTTTCCAAAATTTTGAACTATGAAAAAAATATTGGTCCCCACCGATTTTTCAGCCAATGCTGATAATGCCATTGACTTTGCTATTGAATTTGCCCAGGCATTAGAATTGGAAATTACCTTTCTTCACACTTATCAGGTTCAAAGTACAGCAGGAATGTTCATTTCTGTTGAAGCATTTATGAAAAAAGATGCCGCTAACCAAATGCTTCCAAGCTATGAAAAAGCAAGCAGTAGATTAGGAAAAAAAAGAGTAGAAAGTAAAATAATACGGGGTAATACCATATCTGTCATTGCAAATATGGCTGACAAAGAAGATTATGATTTAATCCTTATGGGTACACAGGGGGCAAGCAGTTTAGCCGAAATTTTTGCCGGCACTGTTACCAGCGGTGTTATTCAGAAAAGCAAAACCCCCGTTTTGGCCATACCGGAAGGTTATAAATTTCAAGGCATCCATAATATTGTTTTGGCTATCGATCAAAAAGGTCCATCTTTGTTCGACATCCTGAGTCCACTTTTAAAAATCATAGAAAAAACCCAAGCCCATCTTTTCATATTCCACCAAAATGTGGAAGAAGAAATTCAAGGCATAGAAGGAGTTGTTGATCAATATTTTAACGCTGTGGAGCATTCCTTCCATTATGATTTGGATAAGGAAGATATCAACCAGAGCATTAATAAGTTCGTTTCCGATTATCAAGCTCAAATTTTATGTATGATCAAACATAATCGATCCTTTATTGAAGGAATATTTCATTTGAGTGCCACCAAAACCGAGGTTTTTAACAGCCCGGTTCCTCTCCTGGTATTGAAGGACTGAAAAAGTTTCTAGCTTTGATAAAAATCAACCCGGTGCATTGATTAAAGTCATATCAATGGCTTGTTATCAAATGTAGTTTTGGAATAGACCATTTGATACAATTTGACCACTAAATTAATGCACCATGAAATTTATAATTGGATTAATGTTGATGAGTACGGTGGTGTTTGGACAAAGTCCCGGTTCTTCCCAGGATCTAAAAAAAGATATGGTGAATTTTGATCAGGCCTTTATTCCCCTGTGGTTTTATGTTTATGAAGGGAATATTAATAAAGCCAAAAGTGCTGTTTTTTATGTCAATTTTAAATGGCAGCAGTTAAAAAATCGCCACGAACTTTCCATCAACCATGCAGATTGGCAGGATGCCTTTAGCAAAACCGATCAATGGTTGAAAGACGCCTACACTGCCATTGATCATAATGACACCCGCCTTGCCCTTAACCAATTAAATCATGCCAGGTATGAGATGATAGAACTCCGGCAATTATACCACATTTCCTATTACCTGGATGAGGTCTATCGTTTTCAGAGTGTTGTCCAAAGCGTAGCAGAAATAGTGCATGACGATAAGCTCTGCTTATTAGAATGGAATGAGGTAGAATCCATGATAGGAAGAATGAATACCGCATGGGTAAAATTGGAACAAACCCAGCAAAATATGAAAGCTTTTAACCTTAGTAAGGAAAAACTTCAGAAGATAAAATCTGGAAAGGACCGAATAGTCAAACATCTATTAATATTCAATAATAAAGTGAAAGAAGCTAATCAGCTGCTTCTTGCTGAAGCAATACGCCCCCTGGAACGGGAAGCACTTTATCAAATGCGCTTGTTCGGAAAATTTGATTCCTATCAGTCCTATTATGCAAGCCGCTGAAATTAGCATTCACTCTTTTTCAAACTTAAATCCAAGAACAATGAAAGCTCATAAGCCAATCAAAGAAATTATGACCACTGACCTGGTAACCGTATATCCGGAAACAAAAGTTTCCAAAATCAAATTAATGTTTGACGCTCATGATTTCCACCACATTCCGGTAGTGGAAAAAGGAGGATTACTTACGGGAATCATCAGCAAAGAAGATTTTTTTAAACTCTCTTATGTATTATCACTCAATACTTCTGGTCATACCTACTCAAAAATGGAATATGATAATTTGAGCGCAAAGGACATTATGACTAAATATCCTTTATCTCTTGACCCTGACGATACTACAGGCTTGGCAGCAGATATCTTTTTAGCCAATAAATTCCATGCCCTTCCCATCATTGAGGACAACAAGTTGGTAGGTATGGTTACCACTCATGACCTTTTGAAATACAGCTTTAACTCTAATACGGTAAGCAAAGAAGAAACAGAAACTTTTTAAAAGTTTAAATGCAATTATCATGAATATCAATATGAAAGTTGGGGATATTATGACAACAGACGTCCTGACTCTGGGGCCCAACGAAACCATGGATAAAGTACAGGATGTTTTTAAGAAATATAATATCCATCATATTCCCATAGTAGAAAACAATAAGGTAAGGGGAATCATCAGTAAAACTGATTACCTAAAGGTTTTGCATGGCTTTACACTTTTTAAAACTCAAAAAAGTGATTCTTATAATAATGCCATCCTCCGTTCACTGTTAACTTCAGAGGTGATGACCCAGCAGGTAGCTACCCTTAATCCTGAGGACACCCTCGAGATAGCTGCCGGATTTTTTAAGGAAAATCTATTTCATGCTTTACCAGTTGTAGATGAGGCTGGAAATCTGGTAGGAATTATTACTACTTATGATTTGATTAATTTAGCCTTTAGTGCATCAACTATTACTTAATATTTAATACCTTTTTAGTATTAGCTTTCAATGCCATTTAAGTGAAATAAGTAGAAGTAATGTCATTCTGACTCCTGAAGCAAATAGAAGTAAATTGTTTAAGCAATTTACTTCTATCTTACTCCAAGAGATTTCTATTTAATTCCTTTTAAAAATTTTACTCTCTTTTAGCAGTTATTGTAAATGCTTGATCTTCTACAGCCACCTCTCCTGAAAAAGAATCTCCATCAACTTTCCCGGAAATACTTACATAAAATCCTTCTGCTTCTGTAGAAAAACTGACTTCATTATCTTCAAATTTGAGGTTTTCCATGTTGGAACTACCATTAGTTGTAACCAATTTGCCAGTATAGCCATCATCTGATTTGGTAAAAACCATTTGGCCTGTGTATGTACCGTCAGGAGTTTCGACACTATAGCTCCAGGTTCCTTCCAATGCATCATTACCTGACTGAGCAAAAGATACTGTGCTGGCCAATGCCAGAATTAATACAGTGAGTAGAGATTTCATAAAGTTTTTTTTATTTGAAAATTTATTAATCGCCTGCCAAAGCTACCAAAGCTTCAACAATTCTATCCATATCTTTCGACGTACAATAAATATGCGGAGACAAGCGAATACCACCTGTTGGAGCGCCTGCGATCCCATAATTTTCATACAATTTTTGGAAAATCATTCGTGGTTCCTTTCCTGGAAGCCTAAAAATAGTAATTCCTCCACTTAATTCAGACGCCAGTGGTGTAACAAAGGTTGCATTAGGTAATTTTTTTCGGATTTGCTCTTTTAAGTAGGCATTTAGATATCTCACTCTGGCTTCTATATTTGGAGTACCTACCGTTTCATGGAAGTCTATAATATCGATAATGGCAGGCGTTGAAGGGGTATTTCGTTGTCCCAACACGCATACTTTTTCGTCCAAAGATTGGTGATCCTCCTTCCATCCTGCAGCGATAATATTTGGCCAGAGTTTATCCATAACAGCTTTACGAGCATATAAAATACCATTTTCCATAGGTCCCATCAACCATTTGTGTGTACTGCTGCTGTAAAAATCGCAGCCCATTGCTCTAAGGTCAAGGTTTAAAAAACCAAATGATTGTGCCCCGTCGACCAAGGTTAGTACATTTTGTTCCCTGGCCATCTGACAAATTTCTTTTGCTGGCAAGGCAATACCAGAAACATTGGAAATATGTGAAAAAGCAATCAACCTTGTCCTAGGGCTCATCTGGTCTTTAAATGCCTTAACTAAATCGGCTTTAGATTCCGGAGCGGAGGGTACACTTATCTTTTTCACAACAAAGCCATACCTTCTGGCTCTTTGCTCCCAGGCAATATTATTAGTAGGGTGATTTTGATCCCATATAAGAATTTCATCCTCTGCTCCAAAATCCAATCCATTTACAACAATATTATTACTTTCACTTGTGTTTCGAGTAATTCCTATCTCAAGGGAGTCAACATTTAAAAACTTAGCCATACGCTTAATGACCCTGCCCCTTTCTTTACCAAATTTTCCTCGGTTTTGGAAAGAAACATCGCTGGCCAGATCCTGAGAATAATTGGCCACACGTTCATTTACAAAATGAGGGCTTGGACACAAATTGGCGGCATTGACCATTATTTTGCCTGGAGCAATGATAAATTGCTTTTTAACCATTTCCCAATAGGATTCATCCTGAAAATCCTGTGAGAGCTCAAGGAATGGAATTTTATTAATTGGAGGAATGGTATTGGCTTTTCCATTTAAAAAGATATTCGGAACAGCCAGGGCAGTAATACCTGCTCCAAACTGGCGAAGGAATGTTCTTCTATGATTTTTAGAAAAATCTGGTTTATAATTTAATTTCATACCGTTTGATTTTATAGACAAATGGAAGGGATTTTATTAAATTTACTCAATTCAGACCTTTTTCAGGACTATTCAAGCTGTGTTTTTGACAATTCACCGTTTAAGTATTCAAAGTGCATTTAATTATGGTCATCTTTGTAGTAGTAAAAAGTAAAAATAAAGAGGGCGTCTCATAACTCGTTCCTCGTTCTGATCCGCCAAATAATTTTCTTTTTGAGAGCATTTTTTTAAGGAAAAATTTCATTTTTCCTTAAAAAAATGCTCTCAAAGAAATAAT
>JANQPA010000082.1 GCA_028285545.1 Saprospiraceae bacterium
CATGAAAAAATAGATATTCGATTTCGTTTGTTAGAAATGAAATTGAATAACCCAACAAAAAGATGGTTTGCTCATTTCGTTCTAATAAATGATGGTTACATATTTACAACAGAAGGACTAATCAAAGCTGATGAGGCGTTCAATCAGTTTATTATGAGTCTTGTCCATGATATTGACACTGGATTAAACAAAGAAAAAGCCTATTCTTATGTAAAAGAATTGTTTAGTTTTTTTAATAAATTAAATAGAGATGGTCTTATGACTATTGCAACTGAGGATAGGGAAGATATATGTGAATACGTTGAACAAGTTCTAACAGCCATTGGATTGTTTGATGAAGATTTGCCCCATGAAAGTTTTAGTTGGAGAAATTGGTAAAATGAAATACTTATAACATCACCTACCTGCATGTTAGGCTTCGCTCTACACGACGGATAGCTCTGGCCTTTGCAGGCAATATACATTAGATTGAATTGGAGCATAAAAGAAGTTATCTTTGGAATAGAACAAAAAAATTAGAATGACTGAAAACTTAGATCATCGAAAATATAAACTTATTAAGGAGATCATGAAAATTGAGGATGAGGCTCAGCTTTCCAAATTAGAGGACCAGATGGATGAAATTCATGGAAAGACCTCTCTTTGGCAAGAAGTAATTGCTCCTATCAGAGATCATATTAGCCTTGAGGAAATGATAAAAGAGCAAAATTACACGCCAATAACCCAAGCGGAGTTTTTTAAAATGGCCCAAAAAATTGAAATAGAAGAGTCATTGGAAGATTTATTGGCTCAACTTGATTGATTATGGACTATATCTTAGATACCAATACCAATATACTTGTCATATATGTTAGAGCCAATGAGGTTGCCAGGAATCTTGAAAAGAAATTAGACTTTTTTGCAGAGGAAAACAATTTAGTTATTTCTGCTGTCACTTTAGGTGAAATCCGATCACTTGCCATTCAAAACAAATGGGGCAATCAAAAAGTAAAAAGATTAAATCAATTATTAGAAAGATTTTTGGTCGCTGATATTAATGTTCGAGAAATCATTGAAAAATATGCTGAAATAGATGCATTTAGTCAAGGTAAATTATCTGGAGCCTCTACAAAGTTTTCAGCTAGGAATATGGGGAAGAATGATTTGTGGATTGCGGCTACTGGATCAGTTTTGAATTTAGTATTGGTCACAACGGATTCAGACTTTGACCATCTTCATGGACAATATCTCACCGTCCAGAAAATAGATATAAAAAAATATTTAGAGGAATAGTGCTGCTTGTAACATTGTATGCCTGTTAATGTCTCTCCGTCTGAGACGGATCACCACTTCAGGTATATACTCTTTTGGCAGCACATAAGAAAAATCAAAATGGACAAATCTGAGGAAATCAGTAAAAAGATAAGTGAATATTGGGAAAAGAATAAGTATGAAATCACCGATAGAAATTTTTATTCGGTAGCAAAAAAAGCATTAACGAAAGAAGAATACGAATTGTGTTTTCTCCCTGATGTGATTTCGGAAAGAGTGGATGAATTGGCAATTAAAGGTGATGATTTTTTTGATAAAGAAGAATATGAAAAAGCCATTGAAATTTATAAACAGGGGATTGAAATAATCCCAGAACCGAAAAACTTATGTGAAGCAAAATTATGGTTTACAGCCGCAATTGCAGATGCATTTTGGCATCAAAAGAAATATAAAGAAGCATTAGAATACTTGGATGAATCGTTGAAGGTTGAGGGAGGAAAAGAAAACGCATTTATTCGATTAAGAAGAGGACAAGTACTTTTTGAGTTGTCAAGAATAGACGAAGCAAAAAAAGAATTTCAAATAGGATACGAAATCGAAGGAAAAAGACTGTTTAAAGGGGAAGATAAAAAATACCTGAAATTGATAAAAAGAAAATAAAAAAACCTGCTGCCAACAATCAAACCCAGTAAAAACTGTCTGCTTCGTGTATACAAACCATTAATCACAATCAAATAAAATGCAATAGACAACATCAGATCTGATAGACACGCTCCAAGAGTCACGATTTTCCCTGACAATAACCGCATTTTCTGAATGCTGTAGGAGTTTCAAAAAATGACTCTTAGCAGAATTAATGATTCTTTGTTTTATAGAACGGGTATATGGCTCTTTCCTACCTGAATTTGTTATGGGGTCTTCATGGAATTGATTAGTTTTAAGAAACGGTGAATTTTTAATTCTTTCCTTAAGGAAAATGTCCCGTTAGGGACAAAATGTAGGTAGATAAATATTACCGAGATTTTATTCGTGCCGTCAGGTACGAAATGTAAAAAATGATTATGGCTAACACCTATACACAAATACCTATCCAAACCATTTTCTTATGAAAAGTCTCAAGTGCCAAAGGTGATCAGGTATATTCAAAATCAAGAAGAACATCACCGGAAAAAGACTTTTACTGGAGAGTATCTTGATTTCCTAAAAGCTTTTGAAATTGAATATGATGAGCGATTTATTTTTAAGCCAATCGAATAACACATTCCGTACCTGACGGCACGGAGAATCTGTTTAATTATTATTCTACCCAGATTTTGTCCCTAACGGGACTTTCCTAAAATCAGAGAGCCCATGCTAAAATTCTTCAGAAGAATAAGACAGAGATTGTTGGATAAGGTGGATTTGAGGAAGTACCTGATCTATGCCACTGGTGAAGTTTTCCTGGTAGTAATAGGCATATTAATTGCTCTTCAAATAAATAACTGGAATGAAGAGAGAAAAGCAAGAAATTTAGAACACTACATTTTAAGTGAAATGTTGATTAATCTTAAAAATGATTTACAGGCATTTGAAACTTATATTAAAGGTAATTTAGCAAGGCAGCAATCACAAATTATTATTTCCAATTTTTTAGAAGGAGAAATCTCTTACCATGATTCGCTAGAGTATCATTTTGCCAATATTATGGGCGGCACCTTTTCTAGTGCCACCCAATCAGCTTATGAAAATCTAAAGTCTTCCGGCTTGAATTTGATTCGCAATGATACAATTAGACAGGAGATTTCCAATTTATATGAAAATAGATATTCATTTGTTAGAGATTTAGAAATTGAATATGACAGAAGATTTCAATCCCATCATCTCTATCAGGTTGTTTTAGAAGAAATAAACACCATAAAAATGTGGGAACGAGCTAAACCAAGAGATATCAAAAGTCTGTTAAACCACCACAAATTCAAAGAAACGCTCAGGGTAAGTATATTTAACAGAGGTCTGATGATAAACACCTATAAAGGAATGAAAAGTCGTATTGAAAGACTGATTGAAAATATTGAAAATGAATTGAGTAAAAAAAATCAATCCCCAGGCTAAAACTCTACAGTATCATATTTGCAACGTTTTTTGATCCACATATCAGATTAAGCTCGTTCTAATATGTCCAAATTGTAAGATCAAATGCTGGCTATTACAGATAAAAAAATTAAAAGAGATTTCCACACCATAAATGACAATAACGATATTCTTACTGCTTTTTTTATTAGGTTTAATTACCGGGTTTTATTCTGGACTTTTAGGTACGGGAGGTAATATTATTCTTATTCCTGCCTTAAACATTTTATTGGCTTATTATCCTATTGAAGGAAATGAGCAAGTAAAATTTGTTATTGCTCATTCTCTTTTTATTACTATGTTTTTAGGGCTTTCCGTAAGCTACAAACAATACAAAATAAAAAACTTCCATTTTCGAGAAGTACTATTAATTGGAATACCTGGAATGTTGATTGCTTTTATTGTATCAGAAATTATTAAAACCAGCAAATGGTATGATAAATTTTATTTCGACATTGTCTTTTTTATGATGTTATTGTTATTGGCTATTCGATTGCTTTTAGTAAAATCAAAGGAAGACCAATCAGTAGTGCTTTCTAATAATAAACGTAATAGCATCTCTTTTTTAGGATTGGGAGCTTTAACAGGAGGTGTAACTTCCCTATCAGGTGTTGGAGGAGGGGTCGTAATCATTCCCTTTTTAACCGATATCCTTAAAATATCTATTAAAAAAGCAAGTTCTATTTCTATTGGTGTAATTATGTTACTTGCTTCTTCAGTTAGTTTTAGCTATTTAAATGTAGGAGGTAGTTATCAAATAACGAAGATTCTTCCCTTACAAATGGGCTATATATCTGTTAGCTTGGTACTCCCAATATTAGGCGGAATTTTTTTAGCTTCGTCTTTTGGCGTAAAAATAGCTCAGAAAACATCAGCTCAAAAGCTAAGAATAATTTTTGGAGTAGTAGTCACCCTACTTTGTATCAAAACAGCTTTAAATATTTTTCTATAAACTAATTAGCACTGGCAAACATTTAAAAAACAGAATGATTAAAATCCTGAGGCAAAAATCATTATTTGGGCACAAAACAGTCATATTGAAAACAAGACAAAGCCAAATGATAATGTGAATTTTATGGGGCATCATCTTAAAAAAGCTTATGGAGATAAATACTACTCAATTGGAGCAGTAGTTTACAGTGGAAAAAACCTGAACTATAACGGAACTTTCGAGTTTGAGCATAATGACAACAATTACCTGGCTTATCACCTCAATCAATTCCAAAAAGAAAAGTATGTTTTTGACTTAAGAAATCATAATAAGATTGATTTTACCAGTCAGCTACTTTTAGGAATGGAAAGCAACAGAAATACAGCTAAATTTATAGCTAAAGACAGGTTTGACGGACTACTTTTTATAAAATTCAGTGATATACCAAAGCTGATTAAAAAAGAATAAAATGATTTGCCAACAAGGTGTATAAGTAATAGTTGACGAAAGGATGCTATTACTTATACGTAAGCCGTTGTGCTTCATTATGACCAACCAATTAACCAATGATAAAATTCTTTAGAAAAATTAGACAGCAATTACTCTCTGAAAACAAATTCAGTAGATATTTGATATATGCGATTGGAGAAATTATTCTTGTAATGATTGGAATCCTACTTGCCTTACAGGTTAATAACTGGAGTGAAAACAGAAAAGGATTAGAACGTCAAAAAAAACTATATGCTAATTTGAAAATTGATTTTCAAAATAGACTTAATGAATTGGATGGTTTTTACAACGCAAAAAATACTGCTGTCGAAAACATTACCAGATTAAGTGTCATTATTTCCAAGCACGAAAGTGGATTTGAAGAATCAGAAGTTACAGAACTACTCGGATCTTTACTCAATAATTTCATTTTTAATGAGGCATTTGAACTGCTGGAAGGTATTTTTAATACAGGACAAATTAACGATATTAGAAATGAAAAACTCAAAAGAAAACTGATTGAATGGCCACAACTGGTTGAAGAAATGCTTGAGGAACAACGTATTTTTGAATCCGATAATCGTAATAAATATGGACCTCTACTAGATAAGTATATTTCTAAAAGGAAGTTATATGAAAAGTTAAACTTTCGTAAATATACATTACCAAAAGGAACGCCTGTAAGCCTAAAAGAGGATTATAAAGGACTGTTATCGGACCCTTTATTAGAAAATTATTTGGCACAAAAGGAGCTCTTATTGAGAATCTCTATTGTTGATAATAAAAATCTTATTGAATCGGCTAAAGAAATTATCGCATTAATAGATGAACAGAGTGAATAATTATTTAAACTAACAAATGAGGAGGGCGACCGCCCTCCTCATTTGTTAGTTTAAATTTATCCTTCAATTTATTTGGACTTATCTACCTTCTTCATTCTAGAAAAGGGAAATCCATTACAGCCGTTCATTAAATCTGATTTTTTAGTATTCACTTTATTTATAGCATCTTCTGGTTTTGCTTCTTCAAAACTGCTAAAGCAAAAAGCCCATTCATAAGGATCCATATTATTTAGCTTTTGATAATCAATCCTTGTGAATAAAGAAGGCGCAAATTTATTAAGCGAATCGTTTTGAAGGATTAAAAAACCTTCAGCTTTGTTTACACTTAAGATATGGAATTTATCATTTGGTAATAAACGAAATACTTCGTTGTCAATTTGATAGTGAATTCCATAGTCGTCTTCAAATTCACCAATCAAAAATGCTGGTAAGGAATCATCATTGTCTTTTGACTCAGTAACACATGAAATATTCAATAATAAAAATGATGCTAGTCCAACAATAATCAAATTAGTTGTTTTAATTGATGCCATTCCGTTTTTCAGTTTGTGGTCATTTATTATGATATTACAAATATATTTCATTTCAGAGAGCTTCATACACATATAGTTTGAACTTAGACCATTAATAGCTTACCAATCCCTACATGTCATTTCGGGCTTAGTAATCTATTATCAAACCAAATTTTATTTATCCATACAACAACGCCTTTTTAATATTAAACGAATGAATATGAGATATCCAAAAGCTTCTAAATACTTTTATTTTATTGTTCTAACTTTTCTGTATAGTTCAGTTTTCGCCCAAAATCTAAAGCAGGAAAAGATGGAACAATTAAACTTCTTGATTGGAGAATGGGTTGGTACAACCAAAGTTTATGAAGATGGGGTGGTTACCAAGCAAGGTTCAGCATACGAAAAGATCTCCTATGATCTAGACAAAAGCATTTTGGTAATTGAGTTGAATACCGAATTTTTGCAACTCCATACGATAATCCTTTACGATGAAAAAGATCAAAAATATTACTACCACCGATTTTCTAAAGAAGGTGCAGCTATATATCCTGCGGAATTCAAGGATGGGCAACTCATCGTATGGAAAAATGAAAAGACCCGATTTTTTTTTGGCAGAACTCCCGATGGAGGCTTTCAAGAATATGGGGAACAATTGATCAATGGGAAATGGACAAAGTTTTTTGAAGATAATTTTGTGAATACACAGTAAAATTGCCCTCTTTCATTAGAGCAATTAAGAAACATACAGGACGAACTCCTTCAAAAGATAAATTGACAAAAAGGGATGGGGTTTGATTAGAGCTTTTAAAGGAACATTTCCTTCAGCCATAATTTAAAATCACTTTCCCGTTTTTCATCCTCATGCATGTTGGGTGTTAAAAAAAGATGGTTTATCTCATTTTTTTCAGAAAAATAATGTTTGGGTGATGCTCCTATAATTCTTTTAAAAGAATGACTGAAATGAGCCAAATCGTGATATTCGAGAAAGAAGGCGGCCTCAGAAATGGAATATTTTTCATAAAGTATGAGGGTTAAGGCTTTTCTAATTCGGATGATTTCACCAAAGCGCTTAGGACTGATTCCTATATAAGTTGAAAAAAGTTTCCTTAAATATCTATCATTTAGATTCGTGGATTTTGATACATTCGAAATGCTTACTCTACCATGTGATGCTGTAATTTTCAGGGTAGCTTTTTTCAGAAGATTTAAGCCTGGTCTGTTCTCTTGATGTTTTTTGATAAAGAATTGTTCAATAATTTTAATCCTATCTTTCATAGATTTCATCTCTTTAGTGACTTCAAATAACCAAATAATTTCTTTCCCAAAAATTAAGACCGGATTAATTAAGAACCCAGAGGAATTTACTAAAGAGGAATTTGCTAAAGCTACATTTGTAAAGGTTGAAATCATTCCTGATTTAAATACTGCACCCGCCATTTTTACCTGATGATTAAATTTGATGTTACGGGGTTTTTTATCGGCTTTATGAATGAAACATTCGGGGAATTCGAATATTGTTTGTCCACTATGTCCACATAATGGTGGCCCATAATTTAAAATAAAAGTATCAGAGACTGCAGGTAAAATTCGCTCTACAGATATATTTTTTCTGTCAAGTTCCAAAGTGAAAAAATATTCAATCGACTCTCTTAATTGCTCATCAGGTAAGTATTTGCTCAAACCCATAACCAAAATTTTTAATTACATGAGGCTGGGGTTGTGTAAAAACTAAAATTTTTTAAAATTTTAGTTTTTACTTTAATATGTATCTGCTTATAAAAAAGCAAAAAATATTTTTTTTTAAAGTCAATTTTTGGAAAAAATTGACTTTTTACACAACCTCACTCTCATGTAATTTAATTTATGTTCCAGTGTATTAAAGATCGTCAACTTTTATGAATAAGGTATCGAATTCATAAATCTGAAAGCGAAAAAGGCCGATTTATACAAGTTGTTATTCCGGAATATACAATTTGCCATACCGACTTATACAATGGAATTCACTTTTTAAAACGATTATTAGTATAAGGAAATGTTTTTTTTAAACCACTACAATGAAATATTTTGACATGCGACAGTTAATCATTCTTTTTTCCTTTCTTGGATTATCAACTATAGGTTTTTCCCAACAAACCATAAATGGAACAATTACCCACGATAACCTTCAAAGAGAATATATTCTTTATGTACCCGCTAATTATACAGGTGACTCAGCTGTGCCCTTAGTATTTAATTTTCATGGTTATAGGTTTACCGCCAATGATCAAATGCAGTATGGAGATTTTCGAACTATTGCTGATACATCTGGGTTTATTATTGTCCATCCTCAAGGCACTTTATTCAACGGGAATACCCACTGGAGTGTAGGGGCTTGGACTACAGGGAGTACTGCTGATGATTTAGGATTTACGGAATCCCTCCTTGATTCATTGACCAGCGAATATAATATTGATTTAACAAGGGTATATTCCACAGGATTTTCAAATGGTGGTGTTTTTAGTTTTCTTTTAGCTTGTCAATTAAGTCATAAATTTGCTGCTGTAGCTTCAGTTGGTGGTTCTATGACTCCTCTCGTTTACAATAACTGTAATCCTACTCACCCTACGCCAATTCTTCAAGTACACGGAACGAACGATGGTGTAATCCCATATGATGGACGTGCCTGGACCTGGGCCATCGATGATCTTTTACAATATTGGACAGGGTATAATAAAGGGAACACGAATCCAACCACTATGGCCATACCTGACAATAACAGCAGTGATGGGAGCACGGTTGAACATATTATATTCGAAGGAGGAGACCTTGGAACTACTGTAGAACATTTTAAAGTAACCGGTGGTTTGCATACCTGGCCTGGAACTTCCTTTACAGGACCTGGAACTAATCAGGATATCAATGCTGCTGCTGAGATATGGAACTTTTTTTCAAGGTATGATATTAACGGTTTAATAAAAACAACAAGTATTGAGCCATTAGGTGAGGTAACATCAAAAATCAATATATACCCTAATCCGACCTTTTCGAAAATAATAATTGAAGCAGACATTAAAAAGAAAGTTGACTTTCAACTCACATCGATTTCAGGAGAAACTCTTCTAAGGGATTCTATTCGTTTCAATCAACATGAAGTGGACTTGTCGCCTTTCCCAGTGGGAACTTATATTCTTAAAATTGGAAGCTATAGTTATAAAGTTTTGAAGAAATAAGTAACTGAATAAAACTAAAAAAACTTCACTGGTCTGCCTCCAATAATCAGCTAGGCTTTGCTCCAATGAAATTTTTGATTGACTGTTTATAAAATCTAATTTTTTTATACAAGCAGAATTGCCTACTTCTTGAATTAGTGACGGAACACCATCAAGTTTTTCTCAAACTGATGGTGTTTTTTTTTCGTCTAACTCACAGAAAATTTCAAGTGCATAGACGGACTTTCTCACTGCAACTTTATGTTTTGAATAAAAGATGAAGGTTGATTACCTTTAATTAGAAAACAAAAAAAGGTGCCGCTACTAAAAAGCATAATTGTCAAGCCTTGCTAATTGCTTCGGCTCGCATCTCCGCCGCCATTAGAGTATATAGCTACCCTATGAAAACTTTGCCCCTTTTTACAGTTTTAATTTTGATGAATACTTTAGGTTTTGCTCAAAATATACTTGAAGCATTAGAATTAAAAAATGATTTGATGGGTGATTTCGTGTAAGAAGAATTAATGGCAACTGATACAAATATTGACCTAAGAAATGCATATTATGAAGAATTTCATTCACACGGAGATGACCATAAAACCATAAAAATGAAAAGAAGAGAATTCATTGAAACAAATACAAAATTAATAATGACACTTCCATTTCTTGGATTTGGCCCTACCTCAATAGATAAACTTATGAATGAGAACATCTACAAACTTCAAATTGGCAAATTTCAGTGTACTATTTATAAAGACTTAATGTTTAAGTATCTGGCAAAAGATTACTTTATAAATGCAGATAAACAGGAATTGAATGAGTATCTAAAGAAATATCAAATTTCGGAAGATAATATTCCATCTCCTTATATTTCTATGTTGTTACAAGATGGACAGAAGAAAATACTCGTTGATTCAGGTATTGGTTTTTCGGAAAAGCCTATAAATTTTAGAGGAAAAGAGTTTGTCTTAAAAGGACAACTATCTAAACTCTTAAAAGAAGAAGGAATTGATAGAAATGAAATTACAGATGTGATAGTTACACATTTCCACCCTGACCATATCGGAGGAATTTACTCAAGTGAAAAAAAACTAAATTACCCAAATGCTAAATTCCATTTTCATGAAAAAGAATGGGATTTTTGGCATTCCTCCAAATCAAATAATCAACCCCCATTATTTAAATATTTTATAGAAGAAAATATTACTCCTTTGAAAAACGGAAATGTCAATTTAATTAAAGATGATTTTCAGGAAATATGTGAAGGAGTGAAAACTGTCAATGCAGAAGGGCACACGGCAGGGCAAATCGGATTAATTATTGGAGATGAAACTGAACAACTATTATACATTTCAGATGCTTTTCTTCATCCAATTCATATGGAAAGATTAGATTGGCAAACCAATTTTGATTCAGATCACGAAAAAGCAAAATCCTCCAGAAAGAAATTACTGGACTTAGCCTATTCCAATAATATGAAAGTTAATGCATTTCACTTTGATTTCCCTGGAATGGGTAGAATCGACAAAGAAAAACAGCATTGGAAATGGATTTATGAAAAATGAAATTATATGAATTATTTGTTGATAATCTTATTATCTGCTTTTATAAGTACCCCTGCCTTACCAGAGAAAAAGAACTGGACAATTATGCATTATTCGGTTGGTTCTAACTCTTCGGAAGAATACTTATTAAGCGATGTTGCTGAGATGAAGCGAGGTAAACAATCGAAGGACTACAATTTAATAATGCTAATTGATAGAGTTGAAGGTTTTTCAGAAGATGCTACCACCTTAGATGGAAACTTTACCGACACTAGATTGTATCAAATTGAATATAATTCATACAATCGATTAGACGGTAAAGAATTCCTTCCTGAGATTGGAGTTAATCGATCCTATGAAGCGAACATGGCCGATGCTTTGACATTGAAAAAATTCATACAATATTGCAAGAAATATTATCCTGCCAGGCATTACCTGCTTGTGCTAAGGTCACATGGAGACGGAATAGGGATGTGTCCCGATGCTGAGAATGGAGACAAGGATCGTTTTTATCCTGCAGAAATAACCAATACACTTAGCAAAGATGAATCCGTTGATATTCTAGGTTTAGATGTTTGTTCCATGGCTGGCCTAGAAAATTTATATCAATGGCGACCTGAGAACAAGTCATTTTCTTCAGATTATGTCATAGCATCTGCTCCTCTTTCGGGAGCGTGGGCTTATGATCGAATATTGGAAAGATTGACAATTAATTCAAATGAAAACCTTGAATTAGATCTAAACCATTTCGATGGAGGAAAAGAGAGTCATTTGAACCCTAATGAAATGGATCCACTAGATTTTTCTAAATTAATTTTTGAAGAAATATATGACAGCCAGCGCTGGTCTTCCTGGGGACTGTTTGATAATTCAAAAATAAATGAGTTGAAGTTAAAAATTGATGAAGCTTCAAGATTACTGGCCGATGAAGATGAGGTTGCCCTTTTTAAAACTATCAAAAACACATTAGGATATTACTACGATGAATCAATGAGCTTAGAACTTGCACAAGTGTTATTTCCATATCTTGATGCCTATCATTTTTGGAGTCAAATAAGTGCTAATGAATCTTTTGCTAATAATACTCGAAACAAAGCTAAAGAAGTCTGCCGATTATTAGATGATTTGGTGATTCATTCATACTACGGTCAGGGGTATTTGCCTGAAACAAATGATTTTGTTAATGAAAAAAGCGGGATCTATCAGGTAATCCCCGAAGGAAATAGGTTGTTCTCTAAAACCAAGAATTCCTTCTGGAGTCATTGTGATTGGTTCTCCCCCGATGATAAATCATCTAATCAAGATTCATATGGGCAATATGATTGGTGTATTGATGGTGCAATTAGAGGCAATGATCAAGTTGATAATTTCTTTGAATTGTTGGACTGTCTTTTTGATGATACCAATGACGAAAGGGGTGGAGTAAATAAATACCAATGGTAAACTGAATATAATAAAACCTAAACAGCATTAAAATGTATGATGATGTCAACAAGCAAATTCTTATAACTGAAAAAACAAACTTACTGAGCTTGTAAAAGTCACAACTCAAAACATAAATGGTCTTTTATCTACCCTACCTGAGGCAGGTAGTTCCTGATTCAAAAAGCCCTTTTCATAAACAAATAAATCAAACCATTAAACAATGGACAGAATTCTATCAACTATAATGGCCACCCTCTGTATTGGACTACTTTGGATTTCCAATGCCAATGCTCAATCTAAGGCTGAGATCAATTCGGTAATTCTTGAGTTCCGAAATCAAATAGAGAAGGAAGTACAAGAGGACAAAAACAATGGGAGCATTACGCTGACCATACTCAAAGGGGACCAAACCTTCTGGTCTGGTGCCTACGGCTATGCTGATTTTACAAATTCTATAAAGGCAGATGCCTCCAAAATCTACCGAACCGGTTCAATTTCAAAAACCTTCACGGCCTTTCTGATGATGCAATTAGTTGAAGAAGGAATCATTCAACTCAAAGACCCCATTGAGAAATACCTCCCTGAAATCGCAGAGCTGGAAGGCTATGCTGATTCAACAAAAATCACCTTTCATCATCTTGCAAGCCATACCTCCGGCCTGATTAGGGAACCTAAATTGCGAAATGCTGCTTCCGGCCCAATTGAGCAATGGGAAGAAAAAATCTTAGCCTCTATCCCCGAAACCTCCTTCAAATCTGGCATGGACCAGGCTTATAGTTACTCCAATATCGGCTTTGGAATTTTGGGACTGGCACTCTCCAGAGCTGCAGAGAAGCCATTCATGGAATTGGTGGAAGAAAAGATATTCAAGCCCTTGAATATGAACAACAGCTTTTGGATTGTGCCCGAGTCAAAAATGTCAGAACTGGCTGTTGGCATGATGAGTAACGGAAAAGGTCAAATACACAAACAAGCGGCTAAGGAACACACAGGAAGAGGCTACAAAGTTCCTAATGGTGGTATTTATTCCACACCCAATGATTTGATGAAGTTTATGAATGCGATAATGGGTTATGGCGGAGTGTTGAAGCAAGAAAGCCTGTCTGCGATGCTACAGGGGCAGACACCTAAAGATAATTATGGTTATGGGCTTTCATTATTTGAGGATGATCAAATTTCGACAGCAGGGCACGGAGGGTCTGTGGCCGGTTATAATTGCTACATGCTTTTTGATAAAGAAAGCCAGTATGGAGTGATTCTGATGCGCAATTATAATCGTGGCAAAACTAATTTGGGAAGGGCATCCCGGGAATTGATCAGAAAGCTTTGTAACTAATTTAAAACCAGAAAAAAGATAAATTAGACCAAATGAATCAAAAAGAACTATCTCAGTTAACCGACAAAGAACTGCTGGAAGTAGCAAAAAAGAACAAGCCATCACCCATCATAGATGCATTTTTTATTGGGTTTTTAGTCGGAATAATAATTTTTAGTGTTGCCGCAAACGCTTGGGGATTTCTTACCTTAATTCCTTTGTATTTGGTTTATATATTATTGAAAAAACCAAAAAAGTATGAAGCCTTGAAAAAAGAATTGGAAAAACGAAACTTACAATAGGTCTATAACTGAAATGTGTGAAAAATAAAAAACAATAGTGAATTCGATTTAATTCATGATAGGTTTGTACAAAATTGCCTATATTTACTACGTACAAAAAATTTCTAATTTTGAGAACGATTCTGAAATTTATAGTAGCTTAATAATTAGTCCTTAAACTCTAGGGCTAGTAATTCTTTGGTCGGATATTCTTCCGAACCAATTTCCATTTAATTAATTCGTGTGTTGTTTTATCAGCACTGATAACGGCTATTGAGGTTTCTTAGCCTAGTTATTCATGTGTTTGAGCACTTGGGATAACTATCACTGAATAGTAGGACTTTGACCTTCTATCACATACGAATATTGCATCAATTAATTATTGAATATAATTATTTATGAAAAATCAAAAAGTTAAAAAGGACCCGGAATTTTTAGAATATGTTTATAAGCTTAATAAAGGTGTTGAACTCCAAGAGGCTCTTAAACTGAGTTTGAAAGAAATCGATGACATTGATATTGCCCAATTAAATAGAATTGGTTTAAAAACTTACAAAAAAGGTAAATGGACCATTCATAAAATATTACAACATCTCATTGATTGGGAAAGAATTTGGTGCTTTAGAGCTATAATTTTTGCTCGTGCAGAAGGAACCATACCAGTTGCACATGACCAAGAAATAATGGGCGAAAACTCAAATGCGGATGAACTATCCATTGAACAGTTGATGAATGAACTTCGTATTGTACGCCAATCAACAATAATGATGTTTGAATCTTTCAATAAGAAAATACTAGAAACAAATTGTGTGTTTTTTGAGTATGAAATGCCTTTGCATTCTATTGGATTAACAATAAGGGCGCATCAAATCCATCATTTTAACATAATCAAGGAGAGATATATTCCTTTGGATAAGTAAATGATGGATTAACTATGAAGCTTTAATCCTGTTGCTAACCAAGTGTATATGTCGATGGGGTTGTGTAAAACTAAAATTTTTTAAAATTTTAGTTTTTACACAACCTCACGGCAGATACGCAGACCCTTGTACACAAGTGTAAAAAATAAGTAAATTACTAGAGTGAAAGGAGAAGTAAATAATATATTGGATGAAGGCTTTAGCGATAAAGTAAATTCATTGTCGAACTATCAACTTGTTGGAATCATATTGTAAGCTTCAAAGGATTCCAATTCGGTCACCACTGCACTTGAATTGAACTTTGTGTAAAATATTTAATAAACAGATTTTTAATGAAAACTTTAATTCTCACCCTATTTTTAATTTTCTCATTAACATCTATTTCTTATTCTCAAGAAATTAAAAACATAAAAATAAACTCAAAAACCTTTGGAGCAGAGAGGGAAATAATGATTTATACTCCAAGATTGTATGATGAATCTCCAGATAAAAGGTATGAAGTAGTTTACGTTTTTGACGCTCAGGCTAGGCAATATTTCGACTTAGTTCATTCTACCCTCACCTTTTTAAATAGCTCTGTGCCCATGATTGTGGTAGGGGTCATATCGCCAGTAAGGAATGAAGACTTTCTACCTCCCTATAAGCATGAAGAAACGGCAAAAATAATGCGTGGCAAAAAAGGAAGCTCTCCTCTTTTTTTGAAATTTATCAGAGATGAAGTATTTACCTATGTAGAACAAAACTATCGAACCCTACCCACCCGATTAGCGGTAGGTCATTCCAATGGAGGGGTTTTTATTTCCTATTGCTTGCTGGAGGACCCTGACATGTTTGATGGATACCTTGCCATTTCTCCACATTTGCGCTACGACAAATTGCAGATGGTAGATAAGTTTAACGATTTTGACCCTTCGAATCTAGAAGATCAGGTGTTTTTTTACATGTGTAAAGGCAATGAATCAACACCTGGATGGGAAGAATCAATTACCAAAACAAGAGCATTTTTTGAGCGTGAAAATTATAAGCAAAATATTCATTTTGAATATGAATATTTCCCCAACCTAGACCATACTACCGTTATTCCCAGAGCGGTGATCAATGGTTTTAATTCATGGTTCAATTATCGTTATTGGGAAATTGACAATCTTAAAAATTATTATACAAGTTTAGAAAAGGAAGCGAACTATCAATTATCAGAACAGGATTTATTAGGGCTAATATACCACAGATATTGGGCAAAAGATTATCAACTTGCAAAATCCATATTCGATTGGGGACTTGAAAGATACCCTTCTTCCGAAATGATAAAATCTGTATCAGAAAGGTTGGAAAGCCATGCTACAACAGCCAAAAAAAAGGATGTCATTTTCCCCGAAAGATGTTTGGGGGTATGGGAAGGTACTATGAAAATATACAGATATAACGACTTGCAGGACAGCGTAAAGGTGCGCTTTACGGCAGCAAAGACTGATGTAGATAGTATCTACACCTGGAAAACAGAATACCTCTCACCTACAAGGCCACTTGTAAAAGATTATAAATTAGTGGTGGATGATTTAAGCAAGGGACGCTATATTTTAGATGAGGGAGACGATGTTCATTTGATTGAGTACAACGTAGATAATAGACTCTACAGCCTTTTCAAAGTAAATAACCTTTACTTAACTTCAAGTACTGAATTGGTAGATGGGAAACTTATTTTTGAGGTTACTTCTGGTAAGGAAGAAAATGAGATTGAGGGTATCAAAAATTACTCCTACACCAATGTTCAAAGAGTTGTATTATCTAAAACTGATAAATAGGAATAACTTCCCACAACATTGCATAAAACGGCAATAGACTTGATTCCTAGTCTACTGTTTTATGTGCGAGCCTTAGTAGTCAATATGAAAGATTAAATTTGTAATAAAACGAAAACAAATGAAGTTTCGACTATTTTTTCTTTCTTTCTTAATCCTATTCATTTCTTGCAAGAATTCTGAATCTCCTTTGGAAAGTGCTCAGAAAAGATATCCAATGTTAAAACCTGGTATCCCGGAAGGTTTGAAAGAAACGATATTATGTGGAACCATTCAAGTGTTTGAGGATCATGAAAGCCAATCAGGAAAGAAAATACCTCTCAACGTTTATCTTTTCCCAACAATAAACAAGTCACCATCAAATTCTGTTTTTGTAGATTTTACTGGCGGGCCTGGTGTTTCAAACGATATGCTGATTGATATATATGAAGAAGGAGCATTTGCCTATCCGTTTAGGGAGATACGCGATATACTAATAATCGATAAAAGAGGTACAGGAGCATCAAAGATTACTTGTGAAGCTTTGGATACGATCAGTTTAAATCTCGATTACTATCTATACGATCCAGACCTGCTGGCAGATTGCCTTCAGGAAGTTAAGGACAAAGCCGATCTTTCAAAATATAATACGGCATCACAAATTGAAGACCTTGAAGCAATTCGCAACTGGCTAGGTATTAGTAAATTTGATTTTCACGGTCAGTCGTACGGTACAAGAGTCGGACTTGAGTATATTCGTAAATACCCAAATTCAATCAGTTCTGCTATCTTAACGGGTTCAGTTCCTCCTGATTTCGGAATTTTTACTTATAAAGCTTTTGAAATTGAAAGAGTGTTAAAAAAGTTAATGCTAAGATGTGAATCCGATTCGATTTGTCAAACTAATTTCCCTAAATTTAGAGAGGAGCTATATAGTCTGAGAAGTGATTTAAAAGACAATCCTGTGAATTATATTTTTAAGAGTAAATCAAATCAGAATTATGAACTTTCGATTTCTGACACGGTTTTTCTAGAGTTCGTTGCAAGCAGATTTAGCAGCGGAACGGAGCTTGAAAAGTTACCTTACCTTATCCATCAGGCTTCAAGAGGCAATTTCCATCCTTTAATCGAAGCAAATATTTCATCCCTGCCAAAATTTATGCCTCTTCATTTATCTCAATTTTGTCCGGAAGAAGCCAATCGATTTTCTCAACTAAATTTTTCTTCAATGGACAGTCTTTACTCAAAAGGAGTATCGGTTAGAAAAACTTTCCAAGCTTGTCAATCATGGGCTGAAATTCCTACCCCGGATTGGGTTTCGGAACCAATAGGTGGCGACACACCATTGTTATTGTTTTCTGGAGAAGATGATGTACTGACCCCACCAAGGATGAATGACTATATTCAAAATTATTTTCCAAATAGTCAGCACATAATATTTAAAGATCAGGGACATTCTTTTACGGATTGGAGTTGTTGGGATAAATTGGTTTATCAGTTTTTAAAATCCAATGCTAAGGAGGAATTAGATACATCCTGCGTAGCTAAAATAATTAGACCAAATTTTGCAGTAAAAAAATGAACAACTATCAACAAAGCATATAACACTCCTACTTCCTATTCGATCAGTATGCCATTCAAGCTAATCGTTAGCCTTCATTAGATAAAAAACTATGATAAAATTCTTCAGGAGAATAAGACAAAAATTAATCAAACAAGGAAGTTTTAGGAAATACTTGTATTATGCTATTGGTGAAATATTGCTGGTCGTGATAGGGATTTTGATTGCGCTTCAAATCAATACATTGAGCAATCAGAAAAAAGATAGAAAATTAGAAACTCAATATTTTATTCGATTCAAGGCGGAATTAGAAGAAAATATTAAGAACATAGAAGATCAAATTAATTATAGTGATCGACAAATTCTTAATTATGAAATCATAGTAGAAGCTTTAAAAAATGCTTCCGTAGTAACAGATAGTCAGCAATTATATTTTGCCCTAGCCCTATTATGTAAAACTTACCCTGTTGAATATTCAAATAATGTTTGGATTGAATTACTCCAAAATGGGCAAATATCAATAATCAGGAGTGAAGAATTTAAGGATAAGCTGGCATTGTTAAATAGTGATCTGGCTCAAACCCTAGTTCTCAAAAAGGAAAACAAAATTCTTAATTATGAATTTGCAAGATTGACAGGGGAAATATTTAGTATTGAATTAAGAGATACAATAAATCATAGAATCCACCCGACAAGAATATTGAATGATGAACCAATTCCTAATCTACCCAATGCAAAAGAAATAATAAATAAACTAAATAGATTGGACGGGCTGAAGGGGTATCTTGTTGACATCAAAGACTCCAATAGGATAAATAAAGGTAAATTTCAAAGGCATAAGAAAGTATTATTAGAGTTAATTGAAATGTGTAAAAAAGAACTGAAAATAGACAAGAAAATGGAGGCTAATAATGGTTAGTCCTCATGCCTCCCATTCAATCGGCCTGCGTCTAACCGGACCCTAAGCAGCAACTCCTATGGTAAATTGGGGTTCGACTCGATCTGAAAATTATTTACGGCTGGTATTTTCGAACGAACCTTTAGAGCGATTAATAGGAATAGGAAAAAAGTTTGATTTAGCATTAAGAAAATGAAATCCTATGAAATTTGAAAGTATAGAATCATTCAACAAGTATACTAACATAAGATTGCCTAAACATAACCTTATTGATATTGGGGAATATATTGAAGACTTTTGCTGTCTTCTCCTCCTGTTTACCCCAATTTCTATCGAAACTCTATCAAATACGGCTTGGAAGATAACAAGGAAAAGGGCTTTATGTATTTCTCGAGTCCAAATCCACTATTAAATGGGAAACAGATACGCCCTGGAAGCAAGCACAAAAAAAATATCATTCAAACATGATAAGCAGAAAAATTCTATTCGTTCTTTTGGTAGTAAGTATGGTTTCATCTTGTACAGAAACAGAAGAAAAAACAGAAAGCAGTGTTAAAGAAGAAATTTCAGAACCTACAAATCGAGTTGTCTTGAGTTCAGAGATAAAATGGGAAAAATTAAATCCAGCAAGAGGAGAGAAAAGTCCTCAGGCGGGAACAATATGGGGAGATAGAAAGGGAGACGTGCCAACAGGTTTCCTTGCAAAATTTGTGGACGGATTTTCTTCTCCGCCGCATATACACAATGTAACATACAGGGCTATGGTAATAAAAGGTCTAATTCACAATGATGACCCTAAAGCTGAAAAAATGTGGATGCCAGCAGGTTCATTTTGGACTCAGCCAGCTGGCGAGTCTCATATTACCGCTGCAAAAGGGAACGAAAACATTGCTTATGTGGAAATAGATAAAGGACCTTATCTTGTAAAACCCATTGAGGAGGCTTTTGATAATGGAGAAAGGCCTATCAATGTTGATAAAAACAATATCATATGGTTAGACGCTTCAAAAACACATATTATAGGAGAAAAAAGCGCATCAGCTACTAATACGGAAGTTGCATTTTTATGGGAGAATGAAGAAATGACAGGGAACCTGATAAAACTTTCCAGTAATTTTGATGGAGAAATCCTAAGTAAGGGAAAACAATTTCATGCCATTGTTATTATAGGGGAAGCAGAATATCTTATGCCTAACTCGGAAGAAATAAAATTGTTAGACCCCGGAAGTTATTTTACCTCAACAGGAAAATCAAAGCATAGAATAAAGGTAAATCAAGGTTTAGAAACTACAATTTACATCCGTACAAATGGAGAATTCGAAATAAAATAAATTGAAAAAGGAAGTCGGTAATTAACAAAACTCACTCGCCCTCTCTCTACCAAATGATTACGGGTACTCTGTGTTAGCTATTACCCATGAATTCATATATTTTCAATAGAAAAGAAATAATCCAAATCCTGCAACCTTATCCAAAACCATAAGTCCTAACTGGAAAATATGCTGAAAGTACTTACCAATTAAAAGCCCAATATGAAAACAATGAAAAAATTATTAGCCTTTGCCACCATTCTAATTATTGCCTTGTTATTAGTAATTCCAAAAGCCTTCAGCCAAAAATTATCGGAACCCTTTGAATTTCAATTCGAAAATAAGACCTTAAGAGGATTAATTGAAAAGTCACATAAGCAAAAGTCCAAAGCAATTGTAATCATCATACCTGGATATGGCAGGACTGATTTTGTTGAAGGCAACTGGTACTCTAGCCTAAGGGAAAAATTAGTAGCATCTGGATTAACGGTAGTTTTTTGGGATAAAATGGGATGTGGGAATAGTGATGGTAAATTTGATGCTCAGCAGCCTGTGGAAAACTCAGCTCAGGAGGCCATTGCAGCCATCCAGGAAATCAAAAGATTAAAAATTTCCGGATCTGAACAGATAGGATTTTGGGGAGTAAGTCGTGCAGGTTGGATCGTTCCCTTAATCAATGAGCAATTTCCAATAGACTTTTGGATTTCCGTCAGTGGAACAGATGACAAAGAAAACTTTGGTTATCTTCTAAAGTCAAATTTAATCATTGCCGGAAAAGAGGAAAAAGAAGCTGATAAACTATACCAGGCCTGGATGCTGGGGCACAAAATTTTTAGTTTGCAAGGTAGTTACGAAGATTATCAAAATGCCACTCAAGCATTAAGACAGGATAGTACTTGTCAAAGGTTGTTTGGATACACTCCGAATTCCAAGGATAACGAAGAAGAGGATAGAAAAGAATATTTACGAAATCAGAAACAATTTACAAGCAAGGGGCATTTTGATGAAAAAAGCGGGCTATGGGCTTACATAGATGATTTTGACAAAACATTACTAAAAATCGATTGCCCTGTTTTAGCCTTATTTGGAGCAAATGATTCGCAGATTGATTGGCGTAAAACGAAAAAGTTGTACGAAGAAACGATTGGAACAAATCCGAACTCAGAATTAACTGCAAAAGTTTTCGAAAACTGCAATCATATGTTGCAAAAGTGTATCACTTGTGATTGGCATGAAGATTTATCAGCATTAAAATGGCAAGCTTGTGATAATTATTATGAAACTATGGAAGGCTGGTTGAAAGAACACAAATTTATAGAATGACTACTCCTAACAATATGCACGCAATCTTAGCTGCTCTGACCAGCCGCATGGGCAAACTATTTTTCATACATTTAATGTTGTAGGCAATTGGTCCTCTAAAGTACCCATCCTTAATTAAGATTTGGTAGAAGAAGGCAGATTAATACCCAGCAATCTCCCTATGTTAAAATCTAAAAAATTTGATAATCACCTTACTGGCTTCATTTACGCTTCGGGTTTTCTAAACGGAAGATATAAAGTTCTCAAAGAGCAATTGCAAGAAATAATTGCGATTATTGACTCTCAGATAAAATAAGGTAGAAATAATTTGTTTTTAGTTTTAGAACAATATATTCCTATCTTATTTCTACTCTATCTCGTACTTTTAGGCCAAGGGCCTAAAAGTACATATTTCCTAAAAATTTGGGATGACTTATGGTTGTACTACTACTTAATAAAAGCCGGCAAAATCCGCTCTGCCGTTAGTTGCAGGTAATTGGTATCGTTGTCTAGACCGGTAAATACAACCATTAAATCCAATTCCTCGATCAAAATGATAAATTGGCCCCAACCTCCCTGAGCGGATGAACAGAAGTAGGTTTTACCACCATAGCTCAGATCTGCATTCCACCAGAAGTAGCCATACCCTTGCTTTGTAACATCTTTGCCGCCATAGTGGACTTCATAGTCATTGTTGGTATAGAGGGCCGGGCCAATTGCCTTAGCAATATAGGCTTCCGGAATCAGCTGTTCTCCATTCCATTTACCTTTGTTTCTTACCAAGACACCTATTTTGATCATATCGCGCGATGTGAGTTCCGACATTGCACCTGCTTCTGCAAGACCGCTAACAGTAGTCCTCCAGATATAATTTGAGATACCCATTTTGCCGAAAAGCTCATTTTTAAGAAAATCTAAAGCAGTCCCAGGCACAGCAGCCTCAATAACTTGCATGACCAAATCCGGATTGAAGTTACCATAGGAAAAATTCTGAGACTCTGCTGTAATTGGTGCACTATGCTCAAAGAGGGCTTGAATTTGACCTTGACCCTTTAGTGCATCTGGGTTTTTCTTAAGCTCTTTCCATTTTTCATCACTGATGTTAAGCCCTCCACGCATAGTTAATGCCTTGTTCAAGGTGATATTTTCTACTCCATCCGAAAATTTTGTTGGGTCCAGTTCTTGGAGAAATTCGGTCAACGGTTTGTCAAGATCATCCATAGAGAGGTATCCCAACTGGATAGCCCGACCAAGTAAGAGGGCAACGTGCGCTTTGGTCGCTGACGCTTGCTGGTGTGGTAGATTGATACGGCCTCTTTCATAGTAAGATTCAAAAATGAGCTTACTTTTATGACTTATAAGAAAGCTGTTGAATCTACCTTGTTGATGATTGGCAATCTCCTGTGCCAATTTGACAATCATGTCTTTATTGCCACCATCTACACCTATTTCACCCACTGCGACACCATCCTTTCTATCTTCTGGTGCAGTGTTGATAAATGCTTTATTGAGTTGTGGAATTTTAAGGAATGCGTTAGGCGAACTGTTATTCAATGCGATCTCAGCATCACTACTCGTGATATCGCTAATCAAGCTTGACAACCAGGCAATACTGCGCACTGCGGTCATGGGAAACGCAGTTTGATGGTCTCCTTCAATTACTTCACTTTGCACGGATAAACCTAAATTTCTATCCAATAAATCAATAAATTCTTTGATAGGCTTAGCCATCTTTTTTTCTAAACTGCCATAGGTGATAAACACATTGGCATTCAAGCTATTGTTCTTATTTGACTCCTTGGATTTAAGTTCCGAATAAAGCTCAGATAGATAGGGAACTTCGTTTTTAATCGATGGGCTGCCAATAATGTAATTGTCAAAAACTTCAGGTTGAGTCAACAATATATAAGCCCCAAACTCCCCGCCGAGTGAATATCCAAAATAGGTACGGCTGTCCGTGTCTGTGCGATAATTAGTATCTATATATTTGATGACATCGTTACGGATAAAATCCAGATGTTTATCGGCTTGTCCCAATTGGTACTTGGCTTGAATCTCTGGCTTTTTTGATTCGGTGATACTGTAGTCCCGAAACCTGCTTACATGCGCTCCTACTTCTTTTTTCAAGTCTTCATTTATATCCTTTTGCCAGGAAATTCCGACTATAATCACATCTTCCAGCATGTATTCTGTGGCGGCAGATAGTATTTCGAGATGCCACATAGCATCCGTGAAATAAATGACAGGATATGTTACATCCTTTTTTTTTGAATAATCTTTCGGTAACTTAAGATAAAGTTCATAGTTTCTTCCTGCCTCAGTGTCTTTTATTGGAATTACTTTTGTATGTCGTAATTCCAGAGAAGCCCATGTCATCTCTTGTGAATCACTATTTACTTTGTTTTCTTGACTAAAAGTGGTTTGTAACGAAATGGCAAATACCAATATTATTAACTTAATTTTATTCATGCTTCTTCATTTTTTGATTTATGGATGCTTGGTATTGAAATTGGTAAGTTTAAATGGTGTTATGGCCTTTAATTGCTGTGAACATTTGATAAATTATTATCTACTTTTATTGATTCTAAATCTTTCTTTGCTGTTTTTTCTCGAAAGCCAAATATCAATAACCATATACCTAAGATTAATTCAATAACTCCAATAGGTATGAAGAGATAAAAACCACTTTGCATAATTTAAAATCGCCAGGCCCATGTCTCCTGTTTCTACCTTTTTGATTAAATCAATTTTAGTATCAGTATTAGATTTTTCGGAACAGGATTGAAAAAGAATTATGATGAAAAGTACTGTTGTAATATTTTTCATTAATTATAAATCTTTTAATGAAGGAATGATCTTTAGGCCTTGCTATAATTAGATGTTGGATAAAATTAGAGTATATTCCTTGTCAAATTTTTTAAATAGGATAAGCACAAGAATTAGATGATAAAATCATTTCGTCATGGATATAAGGCTTTCGTATAGAATTTAGGCGTTTTGTATTTATAGATATTATCTTGATTGATAATTCAAGGAGGATAACGTGAATCGTGTGAACTTATCTATTGATTTAATATCAAAAAATAGTTAATGATTAAAATTGGTATCATAGATGATGAAATACTAGCGCGTAAAGTGTTAGAAGATTATTGTTATAAAATTGACAACTTTGAATTAGTATTGAGCACAGGGAACCCACTTGAGTTTATCAATTTCACGCTGCACAATGAGGTTGACCTAATTTTTCTAGATATAGAAATGCCAGAACTTAATGGCATGGAAGTTTTGCGTTCTATGATAAAACCACCAAAAGTGATTTTAACTACGGCATATTCTGAGTATGCTTTAGAAAGCTATAATTATGGTGTCGTAGATTATTTATTGAAGCCAATAAAATTTGAACGTTTTTTGAAAGCAATACAGAAAGTTTCAGATTCAAAGATAACCTCACCTAAGAAACAGAGTGGAAGTGAAGAGCTGCAAATAAAACATGATGGTATGCCTGTAAATATCTCCTTCAAATCCATTCTGTATATTCAGAGTTTTGGTAATTATTTGAGAATCTTTACCGATTCAAGAATGTACCTGATCTCCGAAACGCTCATAAATATTACTACCTTATTATCCGAAAATTTCCAGCGCACGCATAAATCATACATTGTCAATTTGGATCGGGTTACAAAGGCAACGAGAGCCTATTTGTTAATTGAAAATAATGAAGTCCCTGTGAGTGCTATGTATAAAGTAATTGTTTCTGAAAAATTGGAAGTTTTAGCAAAAAAAAATAGTTAATTTCATGCGTATTCCATTTCACTCTGCCTTGTCGTGTAAGATCATACAATAACTTTAATGTTCAGTTCTAAACCATACATAGATATTAATAAACTTATCAAATGGAATGTCGAATTTGATCTTAGTTTGACGAATAAAACCGCAAAAAAAGGAGACGTTTTTCTGAAAGAAGGCCAAAGATGTGATCACCTTTTTTATATAATAGATGGATTTGCTCGTGTATATTATCTGGATTTAAATGGGAACGAAATTACCCATTGGTTTTGTGCAAAAGACTCAATTATTACATCCCCGTTTAGCTTTCTAAAGCGAGAAAGGAATATTCTCTTTTTTGAGGCGCTTGAGGATACCGCACTCATAACAATTAATGCTGGTCAATTGGAAAAATTGATTTATCACCTGCCGGAACTGGGGGAAGCCTTTAGACATATCAATGCCGAATTCGCGATGATTTTGAGTAGAAGAATCATGAGCATACATACTGAAACTGCAGAAGAACGTTACTTGAAACTTATGAAAGAACATCCACTTCTATTTCAAAAGGCCAAGCTATCCCATATCGCTTCTTTCCTTGGGATTACTCAGCAAAGCTTAAGCAGAATCCGAAAAAATTTGTAGTCGGTTTGTGTTTTTTACCATAGGGTAAAAAAAATATCGATGGGAAGACTCAGCTTTGTATCGATTGGTAAACGATGCAAAATGAGGCTAAGAAAAATCTTAACCTCTACCCTAGTGTTTTGTGTCGACAATCCAGTCTTTTTACAAAACTTAAACCAAAAAACCTCATGTACCCTTGCTATTTCTTGGCGGGCTAGAAGATGTAATTATTCCAAATATACTTATCAGAAAAACAATCAAAAAATACAGTGATGAAAACAACAGTATTCAAGGTCATACGCGTCCTTTTAGGTCTTTTCATGCTTGTCATTGGGCTAAACAAATTTTTGGTCTTTATAGAAATTCCCAATCCTGCTGGAGACGGAGGTGAATTAATGCAAATTTATATTACTTCTGGCTTCTTAAAACTTATTGGTGTTTTGGAAGCCTTAGGTGGTATTGCTTTGCTGATCAATAAATATGTCCCCTTAGCATTGACTCTTATCACTGCAATTATGTTCAATGCCACCATGTTTCACCTGCTACACGACCTACCAGGAGTAGGAGCTGCAGCAGTTTGTTTATTACTGAGTTTAGTATTGATTTATGGACACAAGGAACGATTTTCTAGTTTGTTAAGTGCATAAGAACTAACAGAATCGGCGAGGTATTAAATTAAAGATGTAAATCACCAACATTGAGAGGATATACTCAATTTTTTTATTTATAATGTGCTATTTGATACAACATGGGCGTTGTTGCACGAAAGAATATTATTTGGAAAATTTTGCATGAACAAAAAAAATTAGATATAGCAGAGGATTACTAAGCTTGGAAAGCGTATTGATTACCCATAAGTGATTAGTTCTTTGACATATTGAATGTATTAAGTATTAGGCGGAATTTGGCTAATGCAA
>JANQPA010000089.1 GCA_028285545.1 Saprospiraceae bacterium
ATTGGCATTGCCAGCGCCATCTGTATTGACAGTAGTAAAGCCAAGATAGGTTTCTCCTTCTCCAAAATTATCTGTTTGAGCTGTCCCCGACTGATCTCCGTTACAAACACTATTGGCAAAAAACTCAAGGCGAAAACCATTGGTATTAGAAGTACTGTTGAAACTGCCATCGATCACCACAGAGTTGCCAAAATAACCAGCTGTAGTTAATACTGGATAGTTTTGGAAGTTATTAGGGCTACCATCCACATCCATATCATCATTTGGCGTCACCCCATCGCCAGGTAAAGAATTATCTAACACGTCATTAATAGATTCATCTAAATCAATTCCTAAAGCACCATTATTAAAGATGGAATTCCCTAAAATTGAAACCCCGGCAACAGGCTCGTTAAGCCCTCGTTCGGAAACCAAAACGCCCGCACTATTATTATAAGCGATCGTATTACCTTCTCCGCTTTCTTCTCCACCAATAAAAATATCATCAAGAGGTCCTTCTCCAATTACCAGGCCATGAATATTGGGAAGTGGATCACCATTGGCGTTCAATCCAATTGTATTGCCACGAACAAAAATCTGTTCAGCAAGGCCATCAATCAAAATGCCCGCACCTAGATTACCTGCCACCAGATTGGCCTGTCGAGGTTCGGATCCCCCAACATAGATATTCCTGGAAAATATATTTCCAAGAGAAGAACCATCAAATTCCATACCATCCGTATTGGGGATAGCAAAAAGCCCAGTACTGTCCGTTCCAACATAATTGCCATATACCTTAATATTATTAGATCCAGCATCGACTTCAATTCCTTCATCTCGATTCCCCGAAGCAATATTTCGGGCCCCAGGATCGGTACCACCTATGGTCCAGTTTTTGGCAAATCTTCTAATGTCCATACCATCACCATTGGGGATTGCAAATTGGGCATCCACCTCGGTCCCAATGAAATTACCCTGCACCAAAACAGTTTCAGAAAAATTATTTTCATCGCCATCTGTGCCAATACCATTGCTGCTATTTCCGGAAATTAGATTCCGGGCACTTACAGTGGTTCCTCCTATTAAATTATCATCGGAATCAAATTCGAGTGCCACTCCATCTAATCTATTGCTTTTTGCCAATTTCCCTGTAACATTAGTACCAAGGAAGTTACATTGAATGACATTATTGCTACTGGAGGAAAGTAGAATGGCATTTTCATCAAAAGAGTTGATAACCAAACCTCTTATGGTACTTCCACTGGCTGCAGTATTTAAAATAAGTCCATTTGCAGTACCAGCATTTGAGCCATCTATCTCAATTAATAAATTAGGAGGCCAACCGTCACAATCTGCTCCAGGCTGAGTAAGTCCATCAATTATCACCGGATCAGAAATGATAGGAAGCTCAGATTCAGGTAGAATGCTATGAGGACCATTTCCTCCAATATTAAATTTGATTTCATCTGGAGTATCAGCATTGGCATTAGGATTGGCATTGGCATCCAAAATAGCCTGACGCAAAGATCCTGGACCAGAATCATCGGTATTAATTACCATAAACGTATTGGCAAGTACAGCCTTCGCCAATTCTGATGTTGTAGATTTTTCATTGCTTTCTTTTAATACACTTGAATCCGCTATTCTTTTAGTAGAAGGCCGGCTAATAAATGCAAAGGTCAGCAATGCCAAAATAGAAATGGAATAAAAGTAAGATCGGTTAAGTAGTCGTCTTTTCATGGTCGATTACGATTTGTTTTACTAGTAGCAGGTAGAAAGTAGAAGGCATAAGGACATCGTCATTCTACCTTCTACTTTTTACTTTCTACTATTCGGTCGTCTAAGTATTAATTACTGAAACTTTCAGGGTCCAAGCATAGTAAACCCTAAAAAATTCACATGAAATATTTTATAAAGTAAAATTAAGTGATACCCAGAAAAGGGATTCTACCTATTCGTTCTAATATTCCACCTATTGGGTATTTTGGTATTTTTTTCGGTATTGCCGTGGCGACATACCATATTTTTCACCGAATATTCTGGAAAAGTATTTCAGGTTGGGATAGCCGACTTGGAAGCCTATTTCGGATATGCTTAAGTCAGATTTTTGCTCCAATAATTCTTTTGACTTTTGAAGTCGTATACTGCGGATAAAATGAGAGGTGGATTCCCCTGTGAGGGCTTTGATTTTTTTATATACTTTGCTCCTACTCATATTCATACTCTGGCAAAGTTCTTCCACTCCAAAAGATTCATTTTTTAAGTTCTTTTCAATTTCCTTTTGGATTAACTGAATAAAAGGATCTTCTAAAGGGTATCCAATACTTAATTCCTGATTAGTGGCAGGGGTGGATAAAAGAGGACTTTCTAAAAAATGTAGGGCGGCCTCACTTTGTTGTTTTTGGGTTTCATTGGAAAAGGTAGGTTCTGGAATAGTATTATTTGAAGTTTTTCTCTGGAATTGATAATTTCGAAATAAAAACCCTCCCATGGTGATTAGGAAAAGAAATAATGATAATTTGAACCAGGAGGATTGGAAAAAACTTCTTTTTATTACAATAGGAATTTCCAAGGTGTTCTCAGAAAGTCTACCGCGAAAATCGCGTCCTCTAATAAATATGGAATAGTGTCCTGGAGCTAATTCCGGAATCTGAAGATTATGCTTATTCCCTAAATAGATCCATTGCTCCTCTACTCCATCTATCAAGTATTCAAAGGTGTTTTCTTCAGGATGAATATAAGAAGCCAATCTAAATTCCAGTTGAAGGCTTGACTTGTTTGCAGATAATTGAAGTGGGAATTTATTTTTAAAGTCTCTTTTTAGTATAGTATCTATTTCATTTTTTTTATCGAAAAAAGAAAGTTGCGATAAATACATTTTTGCCTTTGGCTGGCCTAAAAAATGATCTTTAATTTGTTTTGGCTCGATTATATTTAAACCTCGAATACCACCAAAGAGTAGCTGTCCATTCGCACTCTTTCCTGAGGACCAGCGATTAAATTCATTCTCCGAAAGTCCATCTTCCTTAAAAAGAGAAGTTAACACCTGCCGATCTTTGTTCAATAGATTAAGTCCATAATAGGTGCTCACCCATAACATACCCTCCTTATCTTCCTGGATTCCAACTACTTTATTATTTGATAGCCCCTTACTTTCATTTATGATTTCGACACTTCCTTTAGTTGGGTCATAAATATAGATGCCATTAAAAAGGGTACCCAACCACAAACGGCCATTATTTTCAGGATAAATGCACATGATTTGTTTGTCATTTCCTTGTCGGATAATATCCAGGTGTTTATAAGCCTTTTCTTGAGGATTGATAAACCATAAACCTTCCTGAGAGGCCATCCAAATATTTTTACCTTCATCCACCCATACATCATTGCAATGCCCCTGAATATCCAGCACCTCTCCATCTTCGACTAAGGGTTTTAACTCTTGATTTAGATAATTATACAAATACACCTTATTATCTATTGAAACAAGGATCAGTTCCTTATCATGGTAGGCATAAACTTTTCCAATTTTGAGCCCTACTTCAAATACAGCAATTGAATCATTTTTATAATCATATTGATTTAAACCCACAAATCTCTTAGGAAACCAAATGAACTGATTTTCAGTTTCGGCAAAGCTGGCATCAAATTTTGTTCTTACCAGCTTTTTATCAATATTTAGTCGAGAAATATCTTTTTGAAGTAAGTCAAATTTCCATAAATGGCCGGCATCATTTGTGACCAAAAATTGATCATTATCCAGGTTAATCATTCCTCTATTACCTTGTTTATAATGATGTATCCCCGCTTTTAATGCAGGTTGAACAAAACATAAGCCCCTTTGAGTATTAAGAATTGCATGCTTAAAAAAGTTCTCACTTTGAATACTATTGGTCCGAAGTACCTTATTTGGTTTATTAGAAATTGAGTTTTTAATTATAGGAGTATAGTCCCAAAAACGGCCATTATTTTCCAGGAGTATGTATTTACAACCTGTCAATTCCGGATGAAAATAAACTAATATAATATTCCCTTTTTCATCCCAATATATAGGAGGTTTTTTGTTACTATAAGCTCCCCTCCATGGTTCAGGTACAATGTCCAATTCTTTAAATGTAAATGACTCAGGATTAAATAATATAGGATACTTTAACCACCTGTGGGCTATAAGAACAGTATGGTTTTGCCTTACTTTTAGGGTAATTGGATTTTTACTATTTTTTATAATTCCCTCCTCAAACGGAAGAAGAGTATGCAATGGAAAGGAGGCAGCTTTTTGTTCAGGTTCATTAAATTGAATTAAAGTAGTTGGATCGGAAAAAAACCAAAAATTATTTCCTTCTTTTTCTATCGGGAGGATCGCTTCACGGTCTAATAATTTAAGGTCATAATTATTAGGGTATTCCAGAATTTTTTCTACTTTTTCATTCAATAATCTAAATACCTGATGGGAAGAGGACGATAATAAATAAATGTAATACTGGCCATTTTCGTCCTGGATGAAATTTCTGATGGTTCCCTCATACTTTTCCAGGGAAATCAAACGAAAAGAATATTTTTCGGTATCAAAAAAGAAAATCTTTTTTTCTTCTTTTAGGTATCCATATAAATGCCCCTCCAGATTCTGTTTAAGTAATTGAATTTTCGGTTGGATAGAATCTGTATTAGAATTGATAAAAATCCCTTGGTAATTTAGACCGTCAAACTGATAAAATGTGGAAGAGAATAAGTCTTTATCTGTGGGATTATACGCTAACCATAGCCTGCCATTATTATCCATGTGGGAAGATTCTGTACGAATAACTGGCAAACCCGATTCTTGATTATAAATATAGAAAAAGGAAGGTAAGATCACTCCCATAGAATCCTGGGAATAGCTTCCCAGAAAAAATAAAACGAATGCTGTAAGTAAAATCCCTCTTTTACCAGGCATTTTCTAAATCCTTTCTGTTTGTTTATAGAATTTGGTTTTAGCGCATATAAGTTTTTTGTGATGTATCCATACTTAGGCTTAGTAACATCAAGGGATTTCAGATATTTAACAAAAATGCAATATTTCATTAAAAAATATCACATGCAACAGGGAAAATACAAAGTAAAGTAAATTTCTTTATCTGGACTTTAATTTTAACAAAGAAAGGCAAGGAAAAGTAAAAGGAGAACTTTCTAATGATTGATTGGAGTTTTTTAAGGAGATAGATAGAGATATGTAGAGACAATTTGTCCCTACATATCTCTATCTATCTCTACTTTTCTCCTTATTATTTAAGGTTTAATCTTCTTCCCCTGTGCCTTCTGCATAGGATTCAGTTTTTCCTTAAACTTATGAGATTTAAAGATCTGGAATCGGCTAGGCTCCGGCGCAATGTTGGGCCAGGTGTTATTATTTTCATCCACATCAGCTGTAACACGATCCGGATCCAAACGAATATTGGTCACTACTTTGTCTTTCATAAAGACTTTGGTAAACTTGTTCTCGTTCTTACGCCAGATTTCCACTGGTACCTTCTCCATTTCGGTGGTGCCATCCTCAAAGGTCCATTCTAATATCACCGGCATGACCAAACCTCCTTTATTGCTGAAGTGCAATTCATAGAAGTTTTTGTCGGCATATTTTTGCTTTTCCTTTTTGGAAAAAGTCTCATTATAGAGAATCATTGTGTTGGTCTGAACAGAATCTTCTGTTTCCCAAGGCTTATAAGTGGTATAAAAATCCTGTAATTTTTTATCCTCCTCTACTTTGAACTTCATACCAGATTCTCTATTTCTTCTTTTAGAGATGTCATCAAAAGGTTTTTGAACCTTTTGAGTAAAGGATCGCTCTTGGGGCTCCGGATCATTTTCCATGTCTACCTTATACCAAACAGCACTATCAAGGGCGATATCTACTGCATCAATTCCATAAAACCAACCTCTCCAGAACCAGTCCAGGTCAACTCCACTGGCATCTTCCATGGTACGGAAGAAATCAGCAGGAGAAGGATGCTTGAAGGCCCATCTTCGGCAGTACTCTTTAAAGGCAAAATCAAATAACTCTCTACCCATTATGGTTTCTCTAAGGATATTAAGGGCAGTAGCTGGTTTGGAATAGGCATTACTTCCATAGTCCAGTATATTTTCACTGTTGGTCATTATGGGCTCCAGTTTGTTCTTTTCCTGCCCCATATAAGGTGCAATGGTATGAGCAGAACCCCATTGAGATGGGAAGTTGTTATCCCAGGCTTGTTCGGTTAAATACTGAACAAAACTGTTAATCCCTTCATCCATCCAAGCCCACTGACGCTCATCATTATTGATAATCATTGGGAAATAATTATGTCCTACTTCGTGGATAATAACCAGAAGAGCAGAGTTTTTAGCCTGCTCAGTGTAGGTACCATCCTCTTCTGCACGCCCTGGATTGAAACAAATCATTGGATATTCCATTCCGCTGGCAGCTTCAACGGAAATGGCTACTGGATATGGATAAGGTATAGAAAATTCAGAGTAAGTCTTCAAGGTATGAGCTACCGCCTTGGTGGAATATTTATTATAAATAGGATAAGATTCTTTTGGATAATAGCTCATACACATTACTCTTTTTCCTTCCTCGGTAATGTGTGGCATAGCGTCCCAGATGTACTTGCGACTAGCTGTCCAGGCAAAATCACGTACATTTTCAGCTTTATAAATCCAGGTTTGTGTTTCTTGGGTTTGCTTCTTTTTCTCCATTGCCTTGGCCTCGTCTAAAGTGACAATCTCTACAGGTTCAGAAGCAGTTTTGGCTCTTTCCCAACGAGAATACTGGGTAGGAGTAAGCATGTCCTTAATGTTCAGACATTCTCCGGTAGAACCTACCATATGGTCAGTGGGGACGGTCATTTTCACCACAAAATTTCCGAAAGTAAGGGCAAATTCCCCTCGTCCGGTAAATTGTTTGTTTTGCCAACCTTCCGCATCAGTATAGGCACAAAGGCGTGGGTACCACTGGGAAATGGTAAAAATGTAATTGCCATCTTTTTCAAAATATTCATATCCACCACGACCACCATCAGGACCGTCTACTCTGTCGATTAGATTATAATTCCAGTCAATTTTGAAAGAAAAAGTCTCCCCTGTCTTTAAAGGTTGAGGTAAGTTAATTCGCATGAGGGTCTGATTGATGGTATAGTTCAACTCATTGTCATTACCATCCGTTACTTTAGTGATGTTGCAGCCATATTTTTTCAACAACTCCTTTTTGTTGAGATTATTCAACTGAGATTCACTCATAAAACTATTGATGGAACTGCCATCTGCAAAATTGGCATCAGAAATTGGAGAGTGCTCATTTTCATCCAATTGCAACCATAGGTATTTCAAGGTAGTGGGTGAATTATTATAATAAGTAATTAATTCAGATCCCTCCAGTCTTTGATTTTCGACATCCAAGGAACATTCAATATCATAATCGGCACGTTGTTGCCAATATTCGGGTCCTGGGGCCCCATCCATTCCCCTATAAGCATTAGGATCAGGAAGTATGGTTCCCAATTGTTCAAATTTATTACCGTGGTTCGAGGTATTTTGACTCCATGCAACCGGGGCAAGCAGACAAAAGGTTAAAACAAAAAAACAAAATCGCTGAAAGCCTTTGTTTATTTTTAAATTCATATCACAAATTTTTATTAAAAATGTCAATTTCAATGGCAATGTCAATGGAAATGCCACTAAGCTGGTAAATTGAGATTGCAGTTCTC
Organism: Saprospiraceae bacterium; assembly: GCA_028285545.1. Lineage (GTDB taxonomy): Bacteria > Bacteroidota > Bacteroidia > Chitinophagales > Saprospiraceae > JANQPA01. The sequence continues at coordinate 7,698 of JANQPA010000089.1, forward strand.
TAAGAAAATGGAATAAAAATAATAGCCTTACCCGTTTCTAGGTATTAAATTTCCTGCTTTTTTTCAGTAAAATCAAAGTTAGGCCAGCCTTTAATGCAACCAAGTTGCAAAAATAAAGTAATTAATAATAAGTTTTCGACAAAAAATGGCTTATCCGACATTTTCGAGATAAGCCATAATTACTTTTTTTATTTAAGAAAAAATCCTGCTAAATTTTTATTTCAAACAGGAATGACCATTGAATACTTCTTTTTTAGACACTGACTTCGTACGCAGACTGTTACTGAACTCCACTGTCTTAGCTTGCACTGAATTGAACTTTTCTTACTTATTATAGCCAATGAATTCATAAAACAGATGATTTACTTTCAAGACACCATTTAATATTCCAAGCCTTGATTATTGAGGTCGTTCTGCAAGACAAATTACATTAATTCTGAATCAAGACCTTCGCTTTTAACCCTCGTGCAGCAGTATTTGAATATATATCAATGAAATAGAGGCCACCCGGCAATTGGGGAACTTCCACTTCCAAAATAGGTAAGCCATTGAAATTATCGGGTAGGGCAAATTGTGACACCACCACACCCCTACTATCGAGAATACGAAATTGAGCATCTTGAAGATCTCTATCACCGATTTGTAGCCTTAAGCTTTCCCCGGAATACACCGGATTTGGATAAATATTGACCTCTTCGATTAACTTAATGTCATTACTGGAAGTTACTCCACCGGAAAGGCTTGGTCGCTCAATATCTTGCGTCATCCAAAGGTATTGCTGCCCTGGTAATAATTGGAAGGAGGAATTTCCTCCTGATACTTCAAGGGTTTGTTCGCTGAGATAATCATACCAGGTTCCATCGGATGGAAAGTTAACAGTAGAATTTTGTTGGGTCACTCCAAAATTACCTACTGCTACTACTGAAAGCTCATCGCTGTTTAAAGTAATGGTTTTGACCTGGTTTTGTAAGTTTAAATTAATTTGTTCATCCTGAAAGGTAGTGGGATATTTAGCTCGCAAGTAAGTTAAATCTGCAATATGATTGTATAAATTAAGGCGCCCCTCAACATTTAAATAATCCCAGCGAATGGGCTTTCGACTCAATCGGCAATCATTACTAATGGTTCCATTACCACAGTCATTGATGCTAAAATCATAGCCTAGTTCACCAAATTGCCAGATCATTTTTGGGCCTGGTATGGTCCAGAAAAACGTATGTGCCATGGCTGTACGATTCAGGGCCGTTCCTAATCTTTTCACATCATAACTACCATTAGATCGGCCATATTCCTGAGCCTTGTACATGATCCGTTCTTCATCATGACTCTCCATAAAGGTGACCACATGAGGATTGTTCCAGCCTCTGTTTTTGTAATATCCCCACTGGAAATTGGATTCATTAATGTTTCCTATCACTGCCTCGCCATAATTATGATTTAAATTTCCCCACAACAGAAAGCCATAATCAGCCAATTCCTTTTCTTCTGTGTTGTCTGCAAAATGCTCCAGGATGAGTATGGCATTGGGAAATTCACCCCAGATCTCATCCCCAATATTTTTCCAAATGGCAATTCTGGAACCATCGTAAGCACTCCACGCTCCCACATCATTAGGGTTATTGCTTTGAGTAAAACCTTTGGAGAGGTCAAAGCGATAGCCATCGACTTTATACTCATCCATCCAATATTGATTTACCCTTTGTACAAAACGTTTGGTTGATTCACTTTCATGATTAAAATCAAAACCAACGTTGAATGGATGTCGGGCTTCCTGATTTAGCCATGGATTATCCTGCGACGGTCGAAAGGCCTGATCATCCAGATACAGTCGTAAAAACGGACTTTCTCCGAAAGCATGGTTATATACAACATCCAAAATGACCGCCATTCCACGTTTGTGTGCTTCATCTACAAATATTTTAAAAGCCAAAGGATGACCATAATATTTATCCAAGGCCATATGGAAAGAAGGATTATAGCCCCAACTGTCATTGTTTTCAAATTCACTCACCGGCATTAACTCAATGGCATTTATTCCCAAGCGTTGTAAATAATCCAAGGTATCGATTAATACTTCATAACTGCTGGTTTCGAAAAGATCGCGCATTAATAATTCGTAGATATTTAATTCTTCTACCGGAGCAGGTTCAAAATCTGTTACCTGCCAGTCATATGGAGTGCCGATTATTTTAAATGCACTTACTCTTTCACTATTGGTGCCATTTGGAAAAGGAGGTAGAAAATCATTGTGAGAAATTGGAATGGAAGGATCATCAAATCGGTCAACAATCAATTCGCTAAAAGGATCAGCAATAACAATTCCATCAACCTGATATTCATAGTAGTTCCAATCAATATCATTTAAATTATCTATTTCCAGCCAGAAAAATTGTCCATCTGGGCTCTTTTTCATCAAATAGTCCAGATCTGTAGCCCATTGATTAAAGTTTCCTCGGACAAAGGCGGCCTTTTTGTTGGGGGCCTCTAAAACCAATGCGACACTAAATTCTCCAGTTCGGTTTAAACCTAATTCCAGGTCGTCAGGAACGGCAGCAATTTCAGGTTCAGGAACCTGGAAGAATGAAAATGAAGTGGTATCGGATGCCCCTGATTCTGTATTGACCGCAATGAAGTCGACGATATGATTACCAGGATCATTAGGAACCAAATAATCATAGGAAAATACAAAAGTATCCACTTCAGAACGGGCAATTTCAGCTCCGTCCACATCAATTCTCAGTGAGGCTTTGGTATTAGAAAGGCCTTCTATTGATATGGTTTCGCCCTCAGAAACAAACAAGGAGGCCCCTTCTGCGGGTGTTTGCAGCACAGATATAATGGCGGCATCCTCTGGGAATACATCAAAGAAAATATCCGATCCTCCATCTCCGCGGCCAGCCTGTGAGCCGCCTTCATTGTGAAATAAAACAGATATCTTTTCTATTTCAGTATCATTAGCCAATCCATAAAAGGCCCTCAAATCTTCAATAATAAATGTGAAGGTATTAAGGCCGGTTCTACTCATTTTAAGGTTGGGATTGGCTTGACCCCAAACTCCCTGGATGTTCTGCCAGTTTTGTCCGGCAATAGTAACTCCAGTATAGATGTAGACATCACAGTTGCAATTTTCTAATCCTTTGTTTCCCTGAGAGGCATTAAAATTAATGGTCAGTTTTTCACCTGGATTTGGAAAAGGCGGATTGGTTCGCACCACCTGAGCAAGGATTTGAGCATAAGTAAAAACCAATAGGGGAAGTAAAAAAACTCGTTTCATAATTACATTTTATTTGGAAAAGGTAAGCGATAGTGTAATTTACACACTTTCTTTTAAAACTGGATTGAATTTAACATACTTTTTAGGAGTTTGTCATATTAATGGCAGGGAGGGGGAAGCAAAATTGAAGGCTGTGGGTGTTATTTGTAGCTTTTTAGGCACGCAAATTTCGCCAATTCCGCAGATTTTGTATTTCATACTTGCCATTTTTTATCAAATCAAAATACCATTGCAGAATTGTAGTATCAACAATCTTCTCATTTGCTCATCTACTCATCCGAAAATTGACCTATTTCCCAATCCACCAGACTACCAGACTACCAGACTACCATAAAAAAAAGCTACCCGAATCATACATCCGGATAGCTTAAAGAATTCAGAAAACTTCACACATTTGTCTGGTTTTTTGGGGTGACATGGTATGCATGAAGGTGAAATTGGTTTTAGTGAATAATCATTTTTTGTTGATCAATGATATCCCCTTGCTGAAGGCGTAAAATAAATACTCCTTTTAGTTCATTTTCCAGGTTCATTTCCTGATGTGATCCACTAATTTCAAAAGACCTTAATATTTGTCCTTGCAGATTCATTATTTGGGCCTGGACCTTTTCATTTATGGAAAAATCCGCCCCTAAAACAATCTTAAAATCTCCTGATGAGGGATTAGGAAACACCAGGCTCTGCGTGGTAAATGCAGCTTTTTCTTCAAATTTACCTGATGAAGGAGTTTGTTTCATTTCCTCTGTTAAAAACGGAGTGCAATTCAAAATATTTGGAATAAAGTCAGCCGAAACAATATCGATAAAGGGGGCTTCGGTCATTTGACCTATATATTGGACATAAGCAATGTTATCAAAATCCAATTCTAACTCCGTTCTTTCCATATTGATCTCATTATAGTCACAACCTGACCGTCCAAATCGATCGGATTTAATAATGTAAAAATCTCTGGGATCTATTCGTCCAACTCCAACATGATCTCCATTTGAAAAGGTGGCTGTAGCATGAATACGTTCATGCCTGTTTTGCTTGCCATAAAGCGTCGTTTGGATAATTCCTCCATTTTGATTACAAGTAATAGTGAATACGTCAAATTCAGGAACAGCACTAAATAGTGGGAAGTACTCCATTTGCCCGGTTAGATGGATCTTTCCATTTTCATTCATACTCAAACCAAGGGCCCATAAGTTCGTTTGGCTACCAGAAATATCATAGTCGTAATTCCAAATCATATTTCCATTGGGATCTAGCTTTGCTAAAAATATTCGATCGTGTGCATCATAAATACTTGCAGCCAATAGAATGCTATCCTTTTCACCGATAACAAGGTCAAGGGGCATAATGGTAAAATTTTCATCACTAATCTCTTTTTTCCATAAAGGATTGAGATTGGCATCAAGCCGGATCACAACAGCAGATTTTCTTTCGTTGACCCCTCTATCCAAACGAACCAGTGCTACATACCCTTCTCCTTCTTTTAGGGTTTTAATGGTTACGCCCGTTGCACTAATTCCAAACTCCAGGATAGTTTTCCTGATTACTGTCGTACCTGTACTGTTTACTTCAATAATTGGAACATAGTTTTGAGGATTCCAATTCTGATCAAAGTAACCGGCTCCACCAATAGCTATAAAATTGCCAGTTCTGTTTTCTTCAGCATATTCTAGGCCGGAGTGATCTAATACTTGAGTGGTTTGAGGCTCCTTAAAAGAAGGGTTATGATATTTAGAAAATAGCCACTGTATTTGACCTGATAAATTAATTTTAAGTAATAACGGATATTGAATCACCTCCTCATTGGCAGAATAAAATAAATTGCCAGCTATAACATACCCTCCATCACATTTGCTGATACTATGGCCATTAAGGTCAGTATGAGGAGCTGAGTATATTTTATCCCAAATGAGCGATCCGTTTTTATCGGTCTTACACACCTGGATGCGATCAAACCACTTCCATTCCAATTTTTCAAAATCATAGCCATACCAGCTGATATTGGTTAAGAATACGATATCTTGGTCCTCAGTAACTACACCCATTCCATTTTGATAAACATCCTGGTTGGAATGTATATTCTGGTAATATGATTGCCCTTCTGTGAAGTTCCAACTAAAAAAGGTCAACAGGAAAAAAATATTTTGAATTGTTTTCATGATTTTTTTTTAGTGGATAATAATTTTTTGCTGATCGATGGTGGCTCCTTGCCGGAGGTGTAAAATGAATATGCCTTTTAAGTCATTTTCCAGGTTTACTTCGGTTTGTCGCCCCTGGAATTCAAAGGTTCGAATGACCTGTCCTTGCAGGTTAAATAATTGAGCCCTTACGCTCTCATCCATTGAAAAATCAGTACCCAGGGTAATTTGAAATTGTCCGTTTGAAGGATTGGGAAATACTTTAATGGTTTGTGCTACCTCCTTTTTTATTTCAACATGATTGGAAGTACTACCTTGTTTAAGTTCCAGGATGGAAAAAGGTGGGCAATTGGCAATATTGGGTTCATAATCGTAGTAGGTCTCGCCTATATTAGGCACACTCAGTAAATGATGACGATATTGCGAATAAGAGATATGATTAAAATTCAATTCCAAATTTCTTCTTTCCGGGGAAATTTCATAGAAATCGCAGGAAGATTCTCCATCATGATCTGCTTTGATGACGTATAGGTGTTCGGATTGTAGGTCTCCAACTGAAACATGGTCTCCATTTGCAAAAACTGCCATGTTATGAATAAATTCAAATCTATTGGATTTTCCATACAACATTCCTCTTTGTGGCTGGCCATTACTATTACATTTAATGCTAAAAACATCTTGTTCATGTTCTGGGCCAAACAAGGGAGAGTGTTCCACATTCCCGCTTAGGTAAATATTCCCATCTTCATCCTGATCAATACCTTTCAACCAAAGATCTGTTTCTTCTTCAGAAAAATCTATGTCATAGTTCCAGGACAATTGACCATTTGAGCTAAGCTTGGCAAGAAATACACGATTGTGTAGATTGTTTAAATTTCCTCCAACGATGATGTCGTTATTTTCAAGAATTAGAAGGTCAATAGGCTCAACCTCAAAATCATTATTTTTTATTTCTTTTTTCCAAATTGGATTTAGATTAGCATCTAGTTTTAGTACAACGGTTGAGTTTGGTGCAGTTGGGTGTCCGCTTAAATGAATCAGGGCCACATATTCGCCATTACTAAGAGCTTTGATTCTGATACCTTTTGCATCATTTGCAAATTCAAGAATAGATTCTTTTTTGATGGATGTGCCATTCTTATCAATTTCAACAATCGTTACGTATCTTTTTCCATATCCCAGGTGGTCAACGTAGACCGCATTTCCAATCGTAATAAAATGACCTCCAGAATTTTCCTCAGCATAAGCCAATTCCGAATTAACATAAGTCAGGGAATACAGGGGCCCTTTAAAACTTGAAATATGATAAACAGAATATAACCATTGCTTTCGTCCTTGATCATCCACTTTTAACAGCATTGGGTAATACTGTCCACTCCCATAAGTGGAATGATGCAAAAAACCTGATACTATGTAGCCTTCATCTGAGGTTTTATTGATGCTTTGGCCAGATAAATGGGCGTTTTCGGCCTTGTATAGTCTATCCCAGGTGAGGTTTCCATCTTTGTCGGTCTTACAAATTTGAATTCCCTCTTTCCAACCCCATTGATAACCGTTAAACTCATATTCATAGTAAGCAGTATTAGCAATGAGAGTAAGGTCATCGCCTACGGTAGTGACATCAACACCCATTTGATAATACCCTGGTCTAGAATGGACATTTTGATAATAGGATTGTGCTTGAACAGAGAGACTTATTAAACAAGAAAGAATAAAAGTTAAGATGTGTGTTGTTTTCATGACGTAATTTTTTTGGATAAAAATTGATTACGTCACAAAACTATGTGGGACTAAAACTTAATGCTTTCAATAAAATGAAGTTTGCTTTAGATTATGTGCAAATGCCTTATTTCTCTAGGGTTTGGGGCCTAAATGAGTAGATGAGTAGATGCCAGGATTCTATAATGCTATGATTTTTTTATGATTTTAATCGATCAATCTGCGAGTTCATCTACAAGTTTGAAGCTTCCTAAATTTGTGAGAGAAAAATGGCAAGGCCCATATCCCTTTTTTTACCCCTCTGAACTTTTGCGCTATGGAACCATGGAACTTACCTCCCCTAGCTAAGAGCTACTTTACTCGGTGGTATTCCAAATTCTTCCTTAAAGCAACTACTAAAATAGGCTACGCTATTAAAGCCCATTCTAAAAGCAATTTCTGAAACAGTGCCTTGGTCTTTTTCTAATAATTCCTTAGCTCGATTGAGTCTTACCCATCGAATAAACACACTGACAGATTTACCTGTCAGGGCTTTTATTTTTCTCAGAAGCTGATAGCGGCTAAGATGTAAGGAGCGTGCCAGTTCTTCTACGCCAAACTCTTCATCCTCCAGGTTGGTTTGTAGGATTTCCATTACCTGGTGCATAAATTTTTCGTCCTGACTCATGCTTTTTGCATCCTCTTTTCCTGATGAAAAGATGATTTCCCTGGCAAATTTCTCACGTAATTGTTGTCTTTGGGCGATCAGGTTGTTTATTCTAACTAAAAGCTCTCTACTTTCCACTGGCTTAGTAAGGTAATCATCAGCACCAGTTTGCAGACCTGCTAATTTACTATCTAGGTCTCCTCTTGCGGTGAGCATAATAACAGGTATGTGGCTGGTTTGAGTATGCTGTCGTAATTGATGTGATAATTCATTTCCATCCATTTCCGGCATCATCACATCCGTCACAATTAAATCAGGAACCTCTTCAATAGCTTTTTGCAAACCAATCTTCCCATTAGATGCCTCCGATACTATAAATTTATCCTGCAGTTTTTCTCTCAGATAAAACCTTACATCATCATTATCTTCTACCAATAATATTCTGGTTCCATTTGAATGAACAGGAGCTTCTGAGTTAAGAGCCTTTTCGGTAAGAATCAATTCTGGGGCATTTACAGATTTTTCTTCAACAGTTTTATTTTCTTCATGAGCAATTTCCTCTACACTAAAATGCTCATTCCCAAGCGGCCAGACTGCAGAAAAAACAGTTCCCACTCCTTCCTTACTCGATACGCTTATAGTCCCATGTTGGATTTCTACTAATTCCTTCGTTAATGCAAGGCCAATGCCAGTGCCATCATAGGATCTGGATTTAGAAGGATCAACCTGGTAGAATCGATCAAAAATATGAGGCAAATCTGCATTAGGAATTCCAATACCAGAATCTTCCACAGTCAATTGGACTTCATTGCTTTGTTGTTTTAGACGAAGAACTACTTTTCCCTCTTCTTTGGTAAATTTAAAGGCATTAGAGAGTAGATTATTTATAATTTTTTCAGTTTTATCTTTATCCAGCCAAAGGTATGTGGGCAGATTCTCTAGTTCCATTTCAAAATCTATTTGCTTTCTAATTGCAAGAGACTCAAAACTTCCGGCAACCTGTTGTAAAAAGGTATTCATTTCCAGTTTTGATGCCAGTACATGCATTTCCTTGGATTCCAATTTAGACAAGTCCAGCAGCTGATTGATTAATTGTAATAATCGCTCTCCATTGCGAAGCATAACTTTATAATAGGTATCTAGGTTTCCTTTAAATTCCCCTTGAATAATTTCTTTAAGGGGAGAAATGATCAATGTTAGTGGAGTCCGAAACTCATGTGAGATATTGGCAAAAAAGTTAGATTTTATTTGATCCAGTTCTTTTAATTTTTTTGATTCTGCCTGTTGATAGTATAAGGCTTGTTCTGTTTCTTGTTGTTGACGACGGCGACGCATCATAACCAATTGGAAAATAATAAAGGCTAAAAGGAGAGCAACAAGACTGATCAGAATGATCCTATTTCTAAGGTTTTTCTGCTTTTCCAATTCCAAACTTTGATTTGCTAATTCAGTGGCCTGCTTTTGGTTTTCATATTTAGCTTCCAGTTCAGAAGAAATTTTGAGGGTTTCGGCACTGTAGGATGAATCCTGAAACACAGATCTTTCCTGGGCTGCCTGATAAGCTTTTTCGTAGTTTCCAGTAATTGCATAAGCCTCTGCTAGCATATCCAGGTTTAGAGCAAGAAAAACAGGGGTAGAATTGGCTTTTTTGTAGGTTTCCAAGCCCTTTTCTAAGTTCTCAATTGCCAATTGTCTTTGTCCTAATTCCCATAAAGCATTGCCCTTAAACCGATAGGCATCGGCTAAAGAGGGCAAATCATTTAGTTGAAGAGACAGGTCAAGGTTTTTCTCATAAAATTCTAATGCTTTTTGGTACTCCCCTGCTTTTTCGTGTTGGTAAGCCTTTTCCACATAGGCATGAGTTAGAATTCCAGGCTTACCAGATTTAAGGGCATATTCATATCCTATTTGTGTATATGTGCCACTACTAGAATCCCTAGAGTGGGCATAAGCCAGGTTTAAATATCCCAGGGCCAGGCGCATGGGATCTACAGAATCCATTTTTTCTAGCAGGTCTATTGATTTTTGCAGGTATCTACTCCCATTTTCTGTATCATTCTGGTAAAGATATACGATGCTTATGCTATTATGATTATTGGCCAATTCACTCGTCATGTTCCCTTCCTCAAATATATCTGCTGCCAATAATAAATTTTTCATTGCCTGATCAAAATCTCCAGATACACACTGTGATCCACCTAATTGAGTATAAAACATGCCCTCGAGTCGCTTAAGGCCATAGTCTTTGGCCTCCAAAATACCACTTTGACAGATGGCAATAGCCGTGTCAATCTTCCGTTGTAGTTTATAGGTTTTTGCCAATAGATGTTTTGCACCCAGAGCCAACTCTTTTTCATCTGGAATCTGGTTGGAAAGGCTTACTGCCTTTTCTGCATATAATTGCATCGAATCAAGATTTACCCGATCAAAATCATAGCCCATTGCAGTCAAGAACTCCACCTTCTTCTTTAAATCAGTAGTTGAAGTAAATTGGATTCTTAAACTATCGATTAATTTGGTTTGGGAAAAGCCTTTCCCCAGAGAGACGAGAAAAAACAAAAAGATAATGCAGTTCAGGGTTTTCATGGCAACTATTTAAGATAGGAAGTTGTCAAGTCCAGCAGAAAACTTTAAACAACTTCGAGGAAATGGATTAATAAAAATACAGAATTGATGGGTTTTATTAATCTATAATTGGGATTAAATTCTTAGGCAAGAAGAAGAAACATGACTCATTCCAAAAATTTTAGGATTAGCCATGATTTCATTCTTAATCACAAGAAGACGGGAGGCAAATAACTGCCTTCTGCAGTCAGGGAAATAGGCAGGGATATATAGCTTTTAACCTTATGGTTTATCCCGATTTAAATTTAAAAAGGCTATTTCATCAATATATTTGGATAAAATAGCCTGAATAAGATAAAAATCTTCCAGTTAATGTGTAAAAACCATCTATTGGAAAAACAGAAATGTTGGATTGAATTTAGTGAATAATGATCTTGTGATGATCAGTAATTTTTTCTTGACTAAAAGAAAGCACATACATTCCCTTTTCCAAAAACTCTAAATTTAAGCTATGTGTACGTCCCAACAACTCATATCTTTTTAATTCTTGTCCATGTAAATTTATCACTTGGACGATGACAGGCACTTGAACATCAAATTGTTTGCTAAGTTCAAGGTTAATTAAACCTGAGGAAGGATTAGGAGAAATTTCATTCACATAGGTTTCTAGGTTTTGCGTATTTCCTGTTTCCTTCAGAGGGTTTAACCAAATTGGAGGGCAATCCACCACCGTAGGAGCAAGTTCAACAGCTCCAATTTCGTGATCCGGAACATTTACTAAAGGATAATTGTATGGAAGCAAATTAGGGCTCCAATCCGATAAGTTTATTTCAAATTGTTGGGCGCTAAGTTCATTATAATCACAATTGGTATGTCCATTGGGGTCTGCAGTGATTATCAAGAGATTCTGATAATCAATATGACCGATGGATACAAATGAGCCATTTGGAAAAACCGCCTGCCCCCAATTGATTTCCTGATTTCCTAAACGATCGTAACTGAGTGCTTTGATTGGAGTTCCATTGTTTTGAGTAATGATCCTGCAAAAACCTCCACTGGAACCAGACTGGAATGGAGAGTTGGAATTTACAGTAGCACTGATAATTAAATTTCCATTTGTATGCTCATCTAAGCTGAGATCTATAAAATTAGTCCAGGTGCCCAAATAATCTATTGCCTTGGACCAAATTTGCTGGCCATTCATATCCAGTTTCATTAGAAATATCTTATCCAACTGATTTTGAATATTGACATTTCCCGTGACGACAATCTTGTTATCCTGAGTAATAATTAAATCCTGTGGATCTAAATAATCTTGGTCTAATTCGTATTCTTTTCTCCAAAGGATGTTGAGGTTATTATCTAATCGCAGGACAATCGCAGTATTTTCTGGATTAGGGAGATAGGCATGCCTAAGCAAAGCCACATAACCCTCCTCAGGTAGCGCCTTGATGCTAAGCCCAATTGCATGATGATCGAGTTCTATTATTTTTTCTTTTAGTATAGAACCATTGGAAGCGTCTACCTCTAATATCGAGGTATAATGCTTTTCACTGCCTAAATTATCCTTGTATGCATTTGTTCCAATAGCAATTAGGTTTCCAGGTGGATTTTCTTCAGCATAAGACAAGGTCGCAGAGCTTAAGTTCAGGGAATATACGGAGCCCTTAAATCCAGTACCATGGTATTTGTGTGAAATCCACTGTATGGATCCCTGACTATTAATTTTCAATAACAGAGGATAAGAAGCTGGACCAGTGTATATTGAAGATTCTAAATATCCTGTTATGATAAATCCGCCATCGCTGGTTTTATTAATCGTATGACTAATTAAATTGGCTCCCGATGAAGAATAATGTTTATTCCATAGGATATTTCCATTTTGATCCGTTTTTCCTGCCTGTAGGCCATACCTGGATTCAACCTGCAGAGTTTGAGGATCCACCTCCAACCATCCAGTAATCCCAGTATAAACCAGATGGTTGTTTTGAATGATTACATCTCTACCTTGAGTATTATAACCCTGGTTGATATGAATTTTCTGATAATAAGATTGTGCTTGAAGGGCCTGAAAATTAAGGCAAAAGAAGAATAAAACGTGCGTTGCTTTCATGACGATTTTCTTTAGTTAAAGGAATACGTCACAAAATTAGGCCTGGTAAAGACGCTATGTTTTCAATAAAATCAAGTTTGCTTTAGAATATGTGCAAAAGCATCTTTACTGGGTATTTTCGAGAAAAAAAGCCCTCATTATTCTTAATTTTCCTATTTTCCACTTTCAATTGAAAACATTAGCCTTTAATTCATGAAATATTTTCCACCGCTCATTTGTCTATTTTTACTTCTAAGTTCATGTGTTTCAGAAAATCCGGTGCCTCATAAAATTTCTGATTATCAATTGATACCTATACCCCAGAACATTAAAGCTGGAGCTGGATATTTTCAATTAAATCCTACAACAAGCTTAACTTTTGATCAGCAGAATGAAGAAATAGCTTACTCAGCCAATTATTTGAAGGACTATCTTCAAAATAACAATCAAATACAATTGGCCCAATCTAGTAAAAGTGGTAATCAAATAAGTTTAGCAATAGATCCAGCTTCCGGGCCTGAAGAAGCTTACACACTAACCATTACTCAAAAAGGCATATTAATCAAAGGTGCTTCAGGTCAAGGTCTATTCAGAGGTACAATCTCCCTTATTCAGTTGATTACTCAGCAGAGTGGACAAGAAAATCTGGTTGAAGTTCCTTGTGTGCATATTGAAGATGCCCCTGCTTTTTCCTACAGAGGAATGCATTTGGACGTAGGGCGACATTTTTTCCCTGTTTCTTTTATCAAAAAATACATCGACCTCCTTGCTTTTTATAAAATGAATCGTTTCCATTGGCATTTAACCGAAGATCAAGGCTGGCGAATTGAAATTAAGCAATACCCTAAATTACAAGAAATTGCTGCTTATCGAAATGAAACACTCATCGGTCATTATAGTGATCAGCCTCATCAATTTGACGGTCAAAAATATGGAGGATATTATACCCAGGAAGAAGTAAAAGAGGTGGTCCAATATGCAAAAGAACGGTTTATCACCATTATCCCTGAGATTGAATTACCAGGACACTCGCGTGCAGCCCTGGCCGCCTATCCAGAATTGGGTTGTACCGGAGCAACTTATGATGTCGCTACCAAGTGGGGAGTATTTCTGGAAGTGTATTGCCCAAAAGAAGAAACTTTTGAGTTTTTACAGAACGTACTCTCAGAAGTTATGGCTTTGTTTCCCTCAAAATACATCCACATTGGAGGAGATGAATGTCCAAAAGAACAATGGAAAAACAGTGCTTTCTGCCAGGATCTAATAAAAAAAGAGGGCTTAAAAGATGAGCATGAACTTCAAAGTTATTTTATTAAAAGAATAGAAAACTTTCTCAACTCAAAAGGGAGACAAATTATTGGATGGGATGAAATCCTCGAAGGGGGGCTCGCTCCAAATGCTACTGTGATGTCCTGGAGAGGAGAAAGTGGTGGAATTGAAGCTGCGAAACAGGGTCATGATGTCATTATGACTCCCACCTCTCATTGTTATTTTGATTATTACCAATCTGACCACCCCGACGAGCCTCTGGCCATTGGAGGGTTTCTTCCTCTTGAAAAAGTGTATGGTTATCATCCCATTCCTGATGAATTAAATGCCGAAGAAGCAAAACATATTTTGGGAGCTCAGGGGAATGTTTGGACAGAATATATGAAAACATCCCAACAAGTAGAATATATGGCTTTTCCCAGGGCTCTGGCCTTAGCAGAAGTTACATGGTCCGGAAAAGATAAAAAGGATTTTCAGGGTTTTTGTTCACGGCTTGCCATTCACCTGAGGTGGTTACAAAATAAAGGCGTCAATCCGGCTAATCCACTTTATGATGTTAAAACAACGGTAAAAAATAGCTCTGGCAGTATTCATCTTCAGTTTTCAAACCAAGCTCAGGATGGCATCATTCGTTATAAAAATTCTGAAATGGCATCATCAGATGATCCGGCATTCACGGAAGATTTGACTATTGACAAGAGCGGAACCTGGACCGGGCAAACATTTGTGAATGGCGAAGCTGTTGGAAAGCCACAATCCATTCAATTTGACTGGCATCAGGGGGCAGGTGCTAAGCTTGAGATAAAAAATCAACCCGCCAACAAATATGGAGCGGGCGGTAAAGAGGCACTAGTGAATGGGGTTCTGGGCAGTAATGATCGATATGGTGATAAGGAATGGCTGGGTTTCGAAGGAAAAGATTTTGAAGCCATTATTGATTTAGGCAAAAAAACGGAGGTCAATTCTGTAGTTTTTAGATTTTATCATGGCCCCGGACAATGGATTTATGCTCCTAACAAGATTAAAATAACTCTAAGTGATTCTGATGATCCTCCAAACGTTTGGCAAGAAAAGATCATAAATAAAAAAACACGCAAAGCTATGGAGGTAAAGGTTGAAGTGGACAGTCAAGAAGGTCAGTATTTACATATCCTAGTTCCAAATTTTGGAATTATTCCGGAGGGGGCTCAGGGAGCTGGTCATGGTGCCTGGCTCTTTGTGGATGAGGTTCGAGTTTTGTGATAACGGGTTCACGGGTTCACGTAATAAGGTGGAATAATTATTGAAAGTTTCCACAAAATATAAAATCGCTATCTTCAAAATTAATAACCAAATAAATTTACAAAAGTAAAAACGTGAACACCTGAACACGTGATAACGTAAACACTCTAGGTATGAATTTAAGCACCCTCGATCTCAGCATTATCATTGCCTTTTTTGTTGTTTCTCTAGCCATAGGCCTTGGAGCCTCTCGAAAAGCTGGGAAAGGATTTACCGAATTTTTTCTATCAGGACGAAATATGCCCTGGTGGTTATTAGGAATTTCTATGGTAGCCACCACCTTTTCTGCGGATACCCCCAATTTGGTTGCAGATATTGTCAGAACCAACGGGGTGGCTGGAAACTGGGTATGGTGGGCCTTTTTATTAACGGGGATGTTGACGGTATTTGTTTATGCAAAATTATGGCGGCGGTCAGGTATTTTAACGGATATAGAATTTTATGAAATCAGATATAGTGGAAAGGCTGCTGCTTTTCTACGTGGGTTCAGGGCTTTGTATCTTGGCATTTTTTTTAATCTAATGATTATGGCTACAGTTACCCTGGCAGCCATTAAGATTGGAGGTGTAATGCTGGGCTTGAGTCCTATTGAAACCATTTTAATTGCCTCAGTAGTCACCGTCATTTATACCTCATTAGGTGGCTTACGAGGAGTTATTCTAACTGATTTTGTTCAGTTTGCCATGGCAATGATAGGTATAATCTGGGCAGCAGTTATTATTGTGAATTTGCCGGAAGTAGGTGGATTGAACAACATGCTGGCGCATGAGAATGTAAGTGGCAAATTAAGTTTTGTTCCTGATTTTACGGACACAAAGCAACTAATACCTTTATTTATTATTCCATTGGCTGTTCAATGGTGGAGTGTTTGGTACCCAGGTTCTGAACCGGGTGGCGGTGGTTATATTGTTCAAAGGGTATTGTCGGCTAAAGATGAAGGTCATGCGGTGGGGGCAACCCTATTGTTTAATGTAGCTCATTACGCATTAAGACCCTGGCCTTGGATTTTGATCGCCCTTGCATCACTGATTGTATTTCCCGATTTGGCTTCCATAGAACAGGCGTTTCCGGAAGTAGATAAAAATTTCATCAAACATGACTTAGCCTTTCCCGCCATGCTCACCTATCTTCCTTCCGGCTTAATTGGATTGGTTATTGCATCCTTGATCGCTGCTTATATGTCCACTATTTCTACTCAATTGAACTGGGGCTCTTCTTATGTGGTGAATGATTTCTATAAAAGATTTATCAATCCTGAGGCCAGCGAAAAAGACTTGGTTATGGTAGGAAGGATATCAACCGTCATTTTGATGATTTTGTCAGCTTTAGTTGCTTTAGCCTTGAGTAATGCATTGCAAGCTTTTAATATATTGCTTCAGATCGGTGCGGGAACGGGCCTATTATTCATCTTAAGATGGTTTTGGTGGCGAATTAATGCTTACAGCGAACTTGCTGCCATGGTGATTAGTTTTTTGGTGGCTTTATATTTTGAGTTTTTGGGACCTGAGGATTTAGATGATTATGTCAAATTAGTCATAGGAGTAGGCATCACTACTGTTGGATGGTTAACAGTCACCTTCCTAACACCTCCAACAGATCACCAGACTCTTGTAGGTTTTTATAAATTAATTCGTCCCCATAAAATGGGTTGGTCAAAAGTACTAGCAAAAGAAAGTAGTGACAGCATACCTGAAACCCGTGAAGGCAGCAGCCTAGGCCTTGAGATTGCTTGTATGATTGCAGGATGCTTCACCGTATACGGGCTGTTATTTTCAATGGGCTTCTGGATTTATGGAAATACCCTTGGGGGCTTAATTGCTACAGTCTTAAGCATTTTAGGAATTGTATTTTTGAGACGATCCTGGGAAGCTGTGAAGAAATAGAAGCAGGAGTCCTAATTGCCGATTTCAATTTTACATCGGCAATTAGGACTCCATTCTTCTTTGTCGCTCTAAAAATTTCCTTCTGATGATATCTTTTACGGAGACTTCCTCTACTTTGCTCTCTAACCAGGAAATGATATCCAAATACAAGAATGGTCGTTTTTCAAAAGGCTCATCCTGCCATTTGATGAGTTTATCTTTAAGAATAATAAATTCTCCTTTCAGCTCCGAGGCTTGCATTCGGGGAGTTCGTCTTAGGAAACGTACTATTTCTTTTTGGACAGCATGGAGGTCTTCCATTTTTCCTAAAAATCGATACACAGATTTGACCTGATATTCCACCAATTGAATATTTCCTAGTTCAAAATGGGCTATGAGATTTAAAATTCGAGCAAAGCATTGAATATCTTCTCTGTAATCTGGGTTTTTCTGATTGATTATTTTATTAAGAAAACTAATGGCATTGTCATTATCACCACTGCTAAAATACATGCAGGCCATTCGGTAATAAAAGACCATTACTCGATGACTGTCCCAGTTGAACTCATCTTGTTCAATTATTTTTTCTAATTCAGGAATGATTAGAATCCCTTCATCTGAAGTTCCTTGCATAAAATGAAGCTTCAGAGAGTGAATGTATTTATATAAATAGAAAAGGCCCTCTATATTTTTGTTTTTCCCTATTTCATAAACATTGGGAAAGTCTTCCAATTTCTTTAGGGTCTCAACAAATTTCTTGTAATAGGCTACATTAAAAAGTGCATTGAGTAGATTGTGCAACCCCTTAAGGTAAAGCGCTGGATGGCAATGTATTAGGTGCTCCTTGTTAGAATAAAGATCTACCCATTTTTGTGCATAGCGGTAACAATTGGTAAACTCCTGGATCATGTAATAGTACCAGACATGAGATTGGCAATAATAAAGCTGACCAAGGAAGGAAAGTTCTTTAAGGTTTTTCTTTGGAAGATTGGTTTGGAAAAATTCTTTAACGAAGTGATAGTCTTTTTCATTTCGTACATAACCAACCTTTAAATACAAACCGTACAATTGGAGAGAAAGGTTACTAAATACGTTAAAATCATTGATGGTTTGATTCAACTTGAGCGTTTCCTCCTTAAGGGCTTCAGCCTTCCCCTCAATACTCCTGGTAATATATTGGCTTTCAATATGCTTTTCAAAATCCAGGATTTCCAGATACATAGCATAATATTCATTTGCTTTGGCGCGTGCCTTAGCCTTTTCCAATATATCCAGACTTTGGCGATACAATCCTTTATCGTATAGCACCTTAGAAAAGTCTATCATTTCCCGAATCTGAATTTCGCTGACATGGTTGGTGTTGAGTAATCTCAAACTGATTAACAACTGCTTATACAAATGCGCCTTTAAATTCGAAAGTTGTCTCTTTTTTATGCCAGGGAGTTTTTTCAAGATCAAGCCTTCATCATACTGCTGATATTTATCTAAAAAATCAAAAAGTTGTAAAAATAAAATATCGTCAGAAGCCTGATTCCTACGCACAAAAAGCCTGAAATGTCGTTTTTCAGCTCTCGTTAAAGAACGAATTAATTGTATAAGGTCGTCGGTTTTCTGTTTTGGCATTGTAGTAATATATTTCTTAAACTATTCGCAGTCAATGGATTAAGTTTTAACACTTAAGTTGAGGCCTTGTATTAATAAGCTAATTTGATTTCCACCAGCCTCCTTGAGCAAATATATTTGAAGTAAGTAAACATACATATTTATTATAAAATTTGTAGGAATGGCAGAGAATAGGATTTATATTTTCGACACCACCCTAAGAGATGGGGAACAAGTCCCAGGTTGTAAATTGAATACGGAACAAAAAATAGAGATAGCTCATCAGTTAGAAGCATTAGGTGTAGATATCATCGAAGCGGGCTTTCCTATTTCCAGCCCTGGTGACTTTAAGTCAGTAGAAGCGATTTCAAGAGCCGTAAAAAATGCCACGGTTTGTGGTTTGTCTCGTGCCGTCTCAAAAGATATTGAAACGGCTGCTGCCGCATTAAAGTATGCTATTCGTCCTCGAATTCATACCGGCATAGGCACTTCCGAAATGCACATTAAGTTTAAATTAAAAAGTACTCAAGAGGCTATCCTGGAAAGATCAGTAGCAGCCGTAAAATTGGCTAAAAGTTTTGTGGAGGATGTAGAATTTTATGCAGAGGATGCTGGCCGTACAGATAATGAATATCTGGCTCGAGTATTAGAGGCGGTCATAAAAGCTGGGGCAACTGTATTAAATATCCCCGATACTACGGGTTACTGCCTACCAGAAGAATATGGAGCAAAAATCCGTTACCTAAAAGAAAATGTAAAAGGCATACACAAGGCAATCCTTTCTACCCATTGCCACAACGATTTAGGGCTGGCAACCGCCAATTCTATTGCAGGTATTCAGAATGGTGCCCGTCAAATAGAATGTACCATCAATGGAATTGGGGAAAGAGCTGGTAACACTTCTTTGGAAGAAGTGGTGATGATTATGCGACAACATCCGGATTTGGCCTTTGAAACGGGCATAAAGACCCCCATGATTTACCAAACCAGCCGTTTGGTTTCAGAACGTATGGGCATGCCTGTTCAACCCAACAAAGCTATTGTAGGAGCAAATGCTTTTGCCCATTCCTCCGGAATACATCAGGATGGGGTGATCAAAAAGCGTGAAACCTATGAAATTATTAATCCTTTGGATGTTGGTGTTGATCATTCTAAGATTGTCTTAACTGCACGCTCCGGACGAGCAGCTGTGGCTTATCGGGCAAAAAATATTGGGTATAACCTGACAAAGGATCAGTTGGATAAAGTTTATGCCCAGTTTTTGGAAGTAGCTGATAGTAAAAAAGAGGTGGACGATTCCGATTTAAATCACATCATGGCACAACAAAAAATTGGAGTACTAAGTACCTAATCTAGTGAGTAATAAATGATAGATCTAGAAACAATATAATGGGAAAGACATTATTTGATAAGATTTGGGACGCCCATGTGGTTACCCAGGCAGAAGGAGGAATTGATGTTTTATATATTGATCGCCATTTCATTCATGAGGTAACTAGTCCTCAGGCTTTTGCTGGACTAGAAAAAAGAGGAATTCCTGTTTTTAGGCCTCATCAAACAATTGCCACCGCCGATCATAATGTACCTACTATAAATCAACATCTACCCATTCAAGAGAAACTATCCAGATTTCAGGTAGAAAAGTTGACGGAGAATTGTGAAAAATTTGGTGTTGAGCTTTATGGGCTTGGACATCCTCATCAAGGTATTGTTCATGTAATTGGGCCACAATTAGGCATCACTCAGCCAGGCATGACCATCGTTTGTGGAGATAGCCACACCTCCACTCATGGAGCTTTTGGATGTATTGCTTTTGGGATAGGAACCAGCCAGGTAGAACAAGTAATGGCCACCCAATGCCTGCTTCTTACCAAACCTAAAAGGATGCGCATTACCGTCGACGGAGAACTGCAGCCGGGAGTACTGTCTAAGGATATCATCTTATACATCATTTCACAATTAGGTACCGGAGGCGGAACGGGTTATTTTGTTGAATATGCCGGTTCTACCATCAGATCGCTTTCCATGGAAGCCCGCATGACCATTTGTAATATGAGTATAGAAATGGGAGCAAGAGGTGGAATGATTGCTCCCGACGATACGACTTTTAACTACGTTTTAGATAAACAATTTACTCCTCAGAATAAGGAATTTGAAACAGCTCTTGAAAAATGGAGGGCTCTATACTCTGATGAAGATGCCAGCTTTGATTTGGAATATCATTTTAAGGCAGAAGACATCATGCCCATGCTCACCTATGGAACAAATCCTGGTATGGGCATAGGGGTTATGGAAAAGATCCCTACAATAGAACAAATGGATCATTCCAAAAGCTTTCAAAAGTCATTGGATTATATGGGATTAAGCCCAGGGCAAAGTTTATTAGAAAAGCCAATCGATTATGTTTTTATTGGCAGTTGCACCAATAGTAGGATTGAGGACCTAAGAATTGTTGCTGACTTTGTAAAAGGAAAAAATAAGGCAAAAAATGTAGAGGTAATGATCGTTCCTGGTTCCAAACAGGTTGAGGCACAAGCAAAGGAAGAAGGCTTGGACAAAATTTTTGAAAAAGCCGGTTTTCAGCTCCGGCAACCTGGTTGCTCAGCTTGCTTGGGAATGAATGAGGATAAAGTCCCTAAAGGCAAATATTGCGTGTCCACTTCTAATCGGAATTTTGAGGGTAGGCAAGGGCCTGGAGCCAGAACAATTTTGGCCAGCCCGCTCATGGCAGCAGCTACGGCAATTCATGGAAAAATTGTAGATGTAAGAGAAGAATTAGTTTAATATCGTTCCATGTTCCTTGTTCCCAGTTAACAAGGAACATGGAACAAGGAACTATAAAAAATGGAAAAATTTCAAAAGCTTAGCACAACAGCAGTACCTCTTCCAATGGAAAATGTGGATACTGATCAAATTATCCCGGCCCGATTTTTAAAGGCTACAACAAGGGAAGGCTTTGGAGATAACTTGTTTCGTGACTGGAGGTTCGATAATAATGGACAGGCCAATAGTAATTTTGTATTAAACAATCCGACTTACACAGGGCAGGTATTAGTGGCCGGCAAAAACTTTGGTTGTGGCTCTTCCCGTGAACATGCGGCATGGGCTCTTTATGATTATGGCTTTAGGGTGGTTGTATCCAGTTTTTTTGCAGATATCTTTAAAGGTAATGCTCTAAATAATGGATTGCTGCCTGTACAGGTAAGTGAAAATTTTCTCCATAAAATCTTTGAATCTATTGAAGAAAATCCGAACATTGAAATAGAAGTAGATTTAGAAAATCAGGAGATTAAAATTTCTGAAACAAATATTGCTGAAAGTTTTGATATTCATCCTTATAAAAAGACTTGTTTATTAAATGGATACGATGACATTGACTATTTATTAAGTATCAAAACTGAAATCCAGGAATACGAACAAAGAATTTAATATAGCATAACACTCAAATCGTTTTATCCCGTGAGAAAAAAAATAGCAGTTTTACCAGGTGATGGTATTGGGCCGGAAGTAATAGAACAGGCCATTAAAGTTTTGGATGCGGTTGCAGATCGATTCAATCATCATTTTGAATATCAACATGCTCATGTAGGGGCAATCGCCATTGACAAAACAGGAAATCCTTTACCGGAAGAAACTTTGGAAGCCTGTATTGATTCTGATGCAGTATTATTTGGGGCTATCGGTGACCCTAAATATGATAATGATCCTTCTGCCAAGGTACGTCCTGAGCAGGGATTATTGCGCCTTAGGAAGGAATTAGGGCTATATGCCAATATTCGACCGGTTATTACCTATAAAAAACTCCTTCACCTCTCTCCTTTAAAAGAAGAGAAAGTAGATGGAGTAGATCTGGTTATTTACCGAGAATTAACCAGTGGTATTTATTTTGGTGAAAAAGGCAGGGATGAGAATTCTGCCTTTGATGTTTGCTTTTACAAAACCGAAGATATAGATCGCATCACTCATGCAGCCTTTCAGGCAGCAGCAAAACGAAAAAAGAAAGTAACCCTGGTTGACAAAGCCAACGTATTGGAAAGTTCTCGTTTTTGGCGTAGCCGTGTAAGAGAACTGGCTAAGGAATATCCGGATATAACACTGGATTTCATGTATGTTGATAATGCAGCCATGCAATTGATTCAATATCCTAAACAGTTTGATGTAGTGCTTACTTCAAATATGTTTGGAGATATATTATCAGATGAAGCCAGTGTTTTAAATGGTTCAATGGGACTTCTGCCTTCTGCATCCATAGGAATCAGAACCTCTCTCTTTGAACCTATTCATGGGTCTTTCCCACAAGCCGCCGGTGAAGATGTTGCCAACCCCATGGCAGCCATTCTATCAGCAGCAATGATGTTAGACGAACTAGAGATGACTAAAGAAGCCAGGGTAGTAAGAACTACTGTTAAACATATTCTGGAAAAAGGAATTGGAACACCAGAACTAAATGCAAAATATAAGTTACACTGTTCTCAGGTAGGTGATATGGTTGCCCATCTGATAGCCGAGGATATTTCCCTGGATATCGGAGAAGATAGATTAGCTGAGAAAATATCTACCATTATTTAGAAGGGGGAATGGGAATGTGGAATAATCTCACTACTCATTACCCAGTACCCAATACTCATCAATCAGGCTATATTCTTAAGTTCAAAGTATAAACGATTTGAGTTTAATGGAAGTGGTTCTTAGGAACTACTTCTTTTTTTGTCTAAGCACTATTTTTTTGCAAAATAGGCCCTTGCTGGTTAACTTAAGCCCTAAAACATAAATTTTGCTGAAGCCGCTTGACATACTCCTGGAATATTGGGGTTATTCCAGTTTTAGACCATTACAGGAAGATATTATCCAATCCATACTTCAGGGGAAGGATACCCTTGCTTTAATGCCAACAGGTGGTGGAAAATCTATTTGTTTTCAGGTTCCTGCGCTCTGTCAGGAAGGAATGTGTCTGGTTATTACCCCTTTAATTGCCTTGATGAAAGATCAGGTACAGCAACTGAAGGGTAGAAATATTAGTGCAGAAGCTCTTTATTCCGGTATGTCTTATAAAGATATAGATCGCATTCTCGATAATGCAGTGCAGGGTCATTACAAACTATTATACATTTCTCCTGAGCGACTTTTTACGAGCCTTTTTTCCGGCAGACTTCCCCAATTGCCTATCCAGTTACTAGCTGTAGATGAAGCACATTGCATTTCTCAATGGGGATATGATTTTAGGCCTGCTTATTTAAAAATTGGACAGATAAGAGAGATCCTCCCTAATGTTCCTATCCTAGCCCTTACGGCTACAGCTACTTTGCCAGTAGTGAAAGACATTCAGGAAAAATTGCTTTTTAAAGAAGAAAATGTTTTACAAAAGAGTTTCGAACGGTCCAATCTTTCCTATATCGTTTTACAGGAGAATAATAAACGATCAAGGATAATTGAGCTTCTTCGGAAAATTTCCGGTTCTGGTATCATTTATGTCCGAAACAGGAGGAAAACAAAAGAGATGGCTCAATCTCTAAGCTATCATAATATCTCCGCTGACTATTACCATGCTGGCTTAAATATGGAACAAAGGTCTGAACGACAAGATCGATGGATCAATAATCAAACCCGAATAATGGTGGCTACCAATGCCTTTGGCATGGGAATTGACAAACCGGATGTAAGAATAGTCATTCACTGGGAATTACCTGATGGCCTGGAAGCCTATTACCAGGAAGCTGGCAGAGCAGGCAGGGACGGTAAACCTTCTTATGCCATTCTCCTATATAATGAAGGAGATCGAAAGAAGTTGTTGGAACAATTTGAGCAATCCTTCCCTTCTACAAAGGAAATTCAGCGAGTATATAGGGCATTAGGAAGTTATCTGCAATTAGCTACAGGTGGGGGCAAAGGGCAAAGTTATGATTTTGATTTGGTGGATTTTTCACAGAACTTCAAACTAAAACCAATTGAAGTGATGAATAGCCTAAAAATCCTGAGTCAGGCTGGTTGGATCAGTCTTAGTGAAGCTATTTTTCATCCCTCTACTCTGAAAGTAATTGCCGAGAGGGAGGTCTTGTATGATTATGGCATCAGAAACCCCAAAATGGATAAAGTAATCAAAACCATACTTCGTTCCTACCAGGGAGCTTCTTCTCAAGAGGTGTTTCTTAAAGAAGAGCAGCTTGCTCGATTTTTAAAAATTTCCAATCAACAACTCCAGGCTTATCTAAAAAAAATGGCTCAGGCAGAAATCATTCGGTACCGACCACAAAAAGATAAACCACAACTTACATTTTTAAAAGACCGATTACCAGCCGAAAATATAATAATTGACCACCAACTCCTTCGTTTTAGGAAAAAAGAAGCCAATAAACGTCTAAATAAAGCTTTTCAATATACTGAAATCCCAATATGTCGAAGCCAACAGTTATTAAAGTACTTCGGGCAGCGAAATGCCAAAAAATGCGGTCAATGTGATGTATGCCGAGGCAAAGCTGAACATATTATTTCTAAAGATGAGTTCAAACAAATGGAAAAAGAAATCATGGAATTGATAGGCCAATCTTCTTTAAACATTAATGAACTCGTGAATAATTTTTCAATGGAAAAGAAGGATCAAGTGCTTAGGGTTACACAATTTCTACTTGATGAGGAAAGGATAAAAATTGAGGAGGGTAAGCTTTTTATATGAAAAAGATAATCTGTACTGTCACCAATGATCTGACCTATGATCAACGAATGATACGCATTTGTGAAAGCTTAAAGAAGGCTCATTATGAAGTTCTGTTGGTTGGTCGCAAAAAAACTGATAGCATACCACTTGAGTCAAAGATTTTTCAACAACGACGATTATTTTGTTTTTTTCAGAAAGGCAAATTCTTTTATCTGGAATACAACATCCGGCTTTTATTTTTCCTTTTTTTCCAAAAAGCTGATCTGGTTTGTGCTGTTGACCTGGATACCATCTTACCTGCATTTTTTGTCAGCCGGATGCAAAAAAAAATATTGGTCTATGATGCGCATGAATATTTTACTGAAGTTCCGGAAATAATTCGTCGGCCTCGAATAAAAAAAATCTGGGAAAAAATTGCGGGGTATACCTTACCAAAAATTCAATATGCCTATACTGTTGGTCCTGAGTTGGCAAAAATTATGGCCCAAAAGTATGCTATCTCTTTTGAGGTTATCAGAAACGTTCCTAAGAAAAAAGAATGGACCAATGCCTCCAGTAAAAAAGATCAAAAAATCATCCTCTACCAAGGAGTATTAAATGAAGGCAGAGGTCTTGAGGCGACAATAGAGGCCATGCAGCACCTGGAAGGTATGGAACTTTGGCTGGTTGGAGAAGGAGACCTTTCTAAGCAATTGCGTCAACTTAGTAATGATCTTCAATTGACAGATAAGGTAAAATTTTGGGGCTACCAAAAACCTGATGATTTAGCTCTGATAACGGCCCAGGCAGATATTGGGCTCAATCTATTAGAAAATAAGGGCCTGAGTTATTATTATTCCCTGGCTAACAAATGTTTTGATTATATCCAGGCAGGTCTTCCCTCTCTTCAAATGAAATTCCCAGAATATCAGAATCTTAATCAGCAATATGATTGTTTTGTGCTATTGGATGATCTCAAGCCGGTTCCTATTGCAAAAGCCATTCAGCAATTGTTTGATGATGAGAACCTTTACAATAAATTACAGTCCAATTGCCTGAAAGCCCGATTAGCGTTAAACTGGGAAAAAGAAGAAAAAAAATTGATCCGGTTTTATAAGAAAATCAGCTGATTCCTTTATCACACGATAGATGAAACAAAGGTATTGGCCTGTGCTTCCCTCCAGTCCAATAACCAGGATTCAGGTACTGTTTTTTCATCTAACAAACAGCCGTTATCGATATAAGGAAATATTTCGCTAAACCTCTTGCTGGAATTCATACTGATTCTGCGATAAACCTGATGACGGTTGATCTTATCTGGATGATCTAAACCTGCTGCCGCCATTAGTTCTACAAAACTTTTGACGGTTTCGTGGTGATAGTTAGCAACACTTTCTTTTTTATCTTTTACCACCAAACCTTTGATCAATTCCTTTTTTTGAGTTGCTACACCAGTGGGACAAGTATTAGAGTTGCATTCCAAGGCCTGAATACAACCAATTGCCATCATCATGGCACGGGCACTATAGCAAGCGTCTGCCCCTAAAGCCAGGGCTTTAAAGATGTGAAAACCACTAAATATCTTGCCGGAAGCTATTATTTTAATGTGCTTTTTCAGGCCGAATCCTACTAAGGAATCATAGGCAAAAACCAGGCCTTCCTTGTAAGGGGTCCCTACAGAATTTGTAAATTCTAAAGGGGCGGCCCCGGTACCACCTTCTCCCCCATCGACGGTAATAAAATCCGGATAAATTTTAGTTTGGACCATTGCCTTACAAATGGCCAGGAATTCACTGCGCCGGCCAATACAAAGTTTAAACCCCACAGGTTTGCCTCCTGATAATTCTTTTAATTGTTGAATAAAATGGAGTAATTCCAATGGAGTTGAAAAGGCTTTATGAAAAGGTGGAGAAAGGACATCTTCTCCTGGCTTCACATTACGGATTTTGGCGATTTCAGGAGTGTTTTTTTTAGCTGGAAGAATTCCTCCATGCCCAGGCTTGGCGCCCTGAGAGAGTTTTAGTTCGATCATTTTAACCTGATCGCTGGCTGTTCTTTTTTTGAATTCCTCAGGAGAAAAACCGCCATCCTCTGATCGACAACCAAAATAGCCGGTACCAAATTGATAGATTAGATCTCCGTTAAATTTCTCATGATAAGGACTAATTCCGCCCTCTCCTGTATTATGTGCAAAGTTGCCAATTGAAGCTCCGCCATTTAGGGCCATAATGGCATTTTTGCTAAGAGAGCCATAACTCATGGCAGCCACATTAAACAGGCTCAAATCATAGGGTTGTTTGCAGGTAGAGCCACCAATTTTGGTTCGGGGATGTTCTGGTAATTTATGGGCATCCAGTGCCTGGATTGAATGATTCATCCATTCATAACCTTCCTCATATACATTCAATTGAGTGCCAAATGGGGCTGTATCTAAAGATTTATCCGAGCGTTTATAAACCAGAGAGCGAAAAATACGGCTGATTGGTCGGCCATTAAGGTCTGATTCAATAAAGTATTGATAGATTTTGGGTCTCAATTCTTCCATTAAAAAACGACCATGTCCCAAAACAGGGAAGTTTCTCATTATTGGATGTTTGGATATAAACATATCATACAATCCCAATAAAATGATGGGTAAAATAAGAATCAAAAACCACCAGACGGGTGGCCAAATGAAGGAAATGCCAATAATTGCCCCCAAAGTGATTATGGAAAAGAATAAAAATTCGTTGCGCATGGACAAAAGCTTTTTGCAGTAATATATAAAATCATTACCAAGCAATAAAACAAAAAAATCCTTTCAACAGAGTCGAAAGGATTTTTTTGTTTTATTGCCTGAGCAGCTTAATTCTTTATCCTGCTAACTTTTTCTTTAGCGTTCTCAACAATCTGGAGCTGGGTATTGATTTCTGCTCTTTTATTTTCCTGATCTTTGGTATTTTGATCAATATTTTGCTCCATTTCAGCAATCATCTTCTTGGCATCTTCAATCTTTTTGTGATAATCGTTATTATCTTTTTCCAGCTTTTTCAAATCATCCTCCAATGATTTTAAGGCTTTCATTTGAGCAGTAAGTTCCTCTTCCGCAGCTACCAAATCAAGGCTTGCCTTATAATTATTCAAAAACTGAAGAGCTGCTCCGTACTGTGTTGGATTTAATTCAGAAGAGATATAGGCTCCTCCCAGGTTAAACCAAAAAGTAACGGTGGTGACTTTATATTTTTTATCCTCATTAAATGCAGCATAAATGTCAATGGTATTATTACTCATGGTTTTGATCTTAGCATCATCAGTAAACCAGTTTTTAGTCTTTTTCTCACGTTTTGTCTTTCCCTTAAACTTTTTCACATAATTTCTCCATTCTTTAATGGCTGTAGTCTCATCTACATTTCTCAATTCTACAACCATAGAGTTTTGAACTCCCTGGCTCATCGTTTTTTTTGCTTCGATAACTTGCAGAACCTCCTGTGCCTGTACATACATTAAACTTGAGAGGAATAATACGAGCAGAAGTACTTTTTTCATGTTGATTTATTTTGGTAAAAAGATGTCAATTAATTTAATCTTGCCCTTTAGACGGGGTAATTCCCTAAAAGATACTTTTTTTAACAAATCTTTCCAAGGGGGAAAGCGGAAGGGGGAAGGGGGAATAAAATTTCTGAGTTTAGTATAATTCGAGGAAGTAGCTGAGTTTTAGTAAATCGAATCCTTTTAATTGGGGCTTTGAGCCTTTTAGGTTCTTAATGATGAAAGGGCGTAATGGTTTTAATAGAATTGAGACTAAAGAAGCAAGTTGATATTTTTTTAATTGTTGCCAGGTTGCGATAAGTCGCGTATCTAATTCGGGATATTGTTTGAGAAGGATGGTAAGATTCTCTATAGCCTGGATGGATTTGTCAATAAACATCTCATTTTTCTCTAAGCCAATATGGATTAAGGGATTATCCAGGTGCTCCACATTTATTCCATTTTTCTTTAATTGCCAGCCAAACAGGGTATCCTCATGGCCATATTGTCGAAGACTTTCATCAAATCTTATTTGATTGAACAGCTTTTTTGGAATTAAAAAATTATTGGTCATAAAACCATGATGAGGTTTTTTTGACCGGGCTTCTACGCTCATTTGCTCTCTATTTATTCCGTACCACCAATGAAACCATAAAGTATTGTCAGTAGGCTTCTCTTCTTGATAAGTGCGGCCACCATATAAAACGGAGTGAGTAGGAAGTCGGTTAACATAATTTTTTAAATAATACGATGTTTGAGTTTTCGAATCACAATCCAGAAACAACAGATATTCAAATCTTGCCTTGTCTGCTAATAAATTGCGGATGTGTGCTCTGCCCACATTTTTATCTAAAGATTGATAAATAACATTTTCAAAGCTCTTGAGTTCCTCATTTATATTTTGCCAGGAAATTTCGGAGGCATCATCCAGGCAAATGATTTCACAATCAATCTCCAATAAGGAAGCCTGGTGGCTCAACTCTTCAACAAGTTCCCGGACATCAAAATTATAAACAGGTATTAAAATGGATAGCATTGGTCAATGTAGCTGTCAATAGAATTATTCCTGATTGAATCATTATCTTTGGCGCTCAAAATAACTAAATCGGCAAGATGAAACAACCAAAACTACTTTATATTGTACGACACGGAGAAACTGATTATAATAAACAAAAAATTGTTCAAGGGAGCGGAGTAGACACCTCCTTAAATGACACCGGTAAAGCACAGGCACAAGCCTTTTTCCATAAATATCAATCCATTCCCTTTGAGCTACTAATTACTTCAAAATTGAAGAGAACCCAGGAAACTATGTCTCCCTTTATCAGTCAAGGTCTTGTCTGGGAGCAATATGCAGAAATTAATGAAATGAACTGGGGAATCCATGAAGGAAAAAAAAGTACTCCAAGCATGAACCAGGATTATAAGAATTTGATGGATCACTGGAGAAATGGCAATTTTGATGCTCGATTGGAACAAGGAGAAAGTGCCAATGAATTGCAACAGCGCATCCAAAAATTTGTCAACAAAATAAAAACACGGCCTGAACAAAATATCCTCATTTGTAGTCATGGCCGGGCTATGCGCTGTTTGATGTGTGTCCTAAAACAAGAACCCCTACAGCAAATGGAATTTTATAATCATTCCAATACCGGACTATATCTAGCTCGTTTTGATGGTAGTACTTTTCACTTTGAGTTAGAGAATGATACTTCTCATCTGTGAAACTTATTCATTCACTTCTTAAAGAAGACACTGGATTCCTAAAAGCAGCCTTCAGGGTCTGATAACTAATGGTTATTAAAGAAATGCCAATCGCTATAAAGCCGGCTAACAAAAAGAATAAACCATTCATCTCTATTCTGTAGGCAAAGCCAGAAAGCCACTGCTCCATACCGTACCAGGCCAGCGGAATGGCCAATAAAAGGGACAATAAAACCAAAAGGAGGAATTCTCGTCCAATTAAACCCACCAGGTTGAAGATGGATGCCCCCAATACTTTCCTGATTCCTATTTCTTTTATTCTTTGATTGGTAGAAGCAGTAGCTAAACCAAATAAACCAAGACTGGCAATCACCAGAGATAAAATAGAAAATAAGAAGAATATACTCCTAAAACGCAATTCACCCTGGTATTGATCTTGTAAATCATCATTCATCAAGGTGTAGTCGAGAGGAACTTCCGGGTTAATTCTTTTCCAGGTATTTTCAAGAAAGGCTATGGTTTCGAAAGGATTAGACAGATCTGCCTTTATGGCTATTTCGGTAAAAGAATTTCTATTTCTTATTGGAACAATTCTTAGGGGTTCTACCTCTTTTTGCAGTCCTTCAAAATTAAAATCCTTGACAACTCCTATTACTTTACGTTCATTGGGTTCCGTTCCCATTTTTTTACCCAGAGCCAATTCGGGGTTTCCCCAGCCAAAAGATTTTACAGCTGCTTCATTGACAAGGACGGATTCGGTAGAATCAGCAGGGAATGCTTCTGAAAAGAATCTGCCGGAAGCCAACTCAATGTCATAGGTTTCTGCATAAAATTCATCCACCAGAATATTGTATAAGCTGGAAGAGACTTTTTTACCGTTTTCAGTTTCTACTTGAATTGTGCTGTTGCTTAAACCTCCCACTGGATAAGAATTTCTATAAAAGGAAATAGATTTAAACTTGGAATCTTTAAGCAGCTCATTTTTTAATACTTCCCGACTATCGTTTACACTTTGAATTCCTCGGAAGTAGATGTTAATTACTTCGTCAGTCTGCATGCCCAAATCTTGATTTTGAATAAAACGGAGTTGGCCATTAACCGTGATTATGGCAATAATTAAGGCGCAGGTGGCAGTAAATTGAAGAACCACCAGGGATTTTCTAACAAAACTTCCCTTCTTTCCACTTTTCAACTGGCCTTTTATGACGGTGAGAGGTCGGAAGGTGGAAATGAAAAAGGCTGGAAAAAATCCGGCGATCAATCCCAGTGCTAAGATGCCTAAAAGCAACCAAAGTATAAATTGGGCTCCTAAATTGGGTGTAATTTTATAGCCCACAAAATTCTCAAAACCTGGTAGTAAAAAATAAACCAGAGTAAGGGCGATCAGGGTTGCTACAAAACAAAGAAGCACTGATTCAACCAAAAATTGTTTGATTAGATCTTTCCGAAAGGCACCGATGATCTTTTTAATTCCCACTTCCTTTGCTCTTTTGATGGCCGTGGCTGTGCTCAAATTGATGTAGTTAATACAGGCGAGTAATAAAATGATCAACCCAATTACAGTAAATATAGAAACATTTCTGGCGCTTCCATTAGAGCTAAAATCATACCTTAATTTAGAATTCAGGTGAATATCCGTTAATGGTTGAAGGAAATAATGATAGGACATATTCCGTTCGGTAAAAAAGCTAAGCTTGGAGGTAATTAATTTATTGACCTCCTCCATTAGAACCTCCTTATCTGTATTGGGCTTCAATTGTAAATAAGTGTAAAAGCTTCCCCCACCCCACTGGTTATCCATATTGGGATTTTCCCATCTAATTTTTCCAAGATCTGTGCTGATAATAGCTTCAAATTGTAATTGAGAATTAGCCGGTGGATCTGTGACAACACCAGTTACCTCTACTGTTCGTTCATTGTCTACCGTCAACATCTCTCCTACCGCAGCCTTATTTCCAAAATATTTTTTGGCCAAACTTTCTGTCAATACAATTGAATTAAGCTCTTTAAAAAATTCATTTTGATATCCTTCTAATGCTTCCCAGGTAAACATTTCAAAAAAATTAGGATCTACTACCCTAATCCCATTTTCAAAATAAGTTTGATCCTCATATTTTATGATAGCGGTAGTTTGGCCAAATCTACAGGCATTTACAATCTGAGGAAAAAGCTCGTCTAGTTGAGCTCCGAGGGCCGGACCAGAAACGGCTTGGGAAAAAGATTCGCTTTCGCTGGTGAAAGTGTTGGGTATTCTATAAATATTTTCGGCGTTTTCATGAAAAGCATCAAAGTTTTTTTCCTGCTGTATCCAGATCAGAATTAATAAAAAACTGGTGATACTAATGGTTAGGCCTAAAATATTTAGAAAAGAAGTTAGACGGTTTTTCTTGATGTTCCGGACAGAGATTTTTAGGTAATTTTTGAACATACCAAAGTGATTTGATGTAAAATGTGATGATTCTCTTTTTATGATATGAGGTCTGAAATGGGTGATCACATCCAATATGAAGTACCATTTAGCTTGTCGAGTATTTCCTTTTTCGATTCGTTCATGGAAAAATTCATACAAAGCCCCCTGAACATCCTCTAATTGATGGGGAGCACAGTACCATTCCAGGAACTTATCCGCCCACCTGGGCGGCTGAAATTTTTGTTTTTTGTCCATTTGATCTTAATAATTAAATTCAGGTGGAGTGTATCATGGCCCAAAGATTGTCCCTTTGATCTTTGACTTTTTCAAGTGCTTTCATACCTGCCGATGTTATTTCGAACACGCGTTTTCTTCTTCCACCTCGTTTTTGGCTCCCCGGTTTCATTTCCGAAGTCAGAAAGCCTTTTTTTACCAATCGATTCAAAGAGGCATGAACTACACTATGTACGACCTTACGGCCTGCGACCTCCTCCAAAACTTTGGCAATGCCTACACTATATGCCTCTTCTGGCCTGGCTACAGTCACCAATAATACCAGCTCTTCAAATTCTCCAAGATTTGTTCCTTTCATATTACTATCGTATTTGCATACCTAATTAATAGACTGAAGATAATCAAATTAGTTGCGTATTTGCATACCTAATAATCAAATAAAAATCATCAACTGGTCTATTCTGTCCTTTTTTGCCCAGAAAATGTCCTTAATTTCGATTTTAGTTATTGAATTACCACATTATTTTTACAGATATTTATTTGGGATTTTTTTCCTAAGTTATAGAACTGATTTAAACTTAATGGCCGCAGTTCAGGTCATTAAGTTTAAATCAGTTCGTAATTAAAGTATTCATCCGAATTAAAAATTAATAATAATGAAGGTTCACTTTCTTTTTCCTGTTTTCTTCCTTTTCTGTCTGTCTGGTTATGCCTCTGATCTTAAGTTTTCAACTCCTCTCCTATACATTGAAGAGGGTAATTTATTTGCTTCCTTTAATGTTAGCTGGGATAACTCTTGGAATACAGACAAAAATCGCGATGCTGTATGGCTATTTTTTAAATCCATACCAGGTAGTGGACAGGCACGTCACATAAAAGTTTTGCCCAACGGACATACAAAAATTGCAGACTTTTCCGATCAACCCGTGGAATTAGGTTTTGAGGTATCTCCTGATTCTACAGGTATTTTCATTTTTCCTAATGAAACTTATCGTGGCAATATTAGCCTCACCTTAAAAGTTTCTTTGGATCGAATGTCTTTTAGAGGTGTCAACACTCGTAGATCTCTCTTTCGGGTCTTTGGTACCGAAATGGTATATATCCCTCAAGGAAGTTTTACACTAGGAGATCCAACCAAAGAAGCACAGGAATATGGTAGTATATACCAACCCACTAACGGAAATGGGGAGGTACAACTAGCAAAAATCAATTCAGAAACATCAGAATTGAAGGTTGCTCAAGATGGTGATATTTTTTACCAGAAAAAAGAAGGATATGAAGGAGATCAAACAGGAATTATTCCTGGTAGTTTTCCCAAAGGCGTCGCTTCATTTTACATTATGAAATATGAAATATCGGAAGGGCAATATGCTACCTTTCTCAATACTCTTCACGAAGAAGGGCAGGCTCAAAGAAACATCACTACAGAGAGAAATTACCTAGCCTTAGGAGGCTCTATTGCTTCTAATGAAGGAAGATTTTCAAGTCCCCATAAAAATAAGCCCTGTAAATTTACCAGTTGGGAAGATGCCATGGCTTATGCCGACTGGGCAGGACTACGGCCAATGACTGAATTTGAATTTACAAAAGCCTCCAGAGGACCTAGAAATCCAGTTTCCGCAGAATTACCCTGGGGAACCAATAATAAATATCAGGTTCAAAGAATGCCTAATGAAGAGGGTATTTTGGTAATGAATAATGGCTGGGGTGAAGAAGAATTATCTGAAGAAAATCTAGCTTATTTCGCTGCCTCCTATTATTGGGTAATGGACCTGGCAGGTAGCATGTGGGAGCGAATGGTCAGCATTGGACATCCAGTTGGAAGAAACTTTAAGGGTAGTCATGGAGATGGCACCTTATCTGAAGAGGCCACTGCTACTAATTCAGATTGGCCTTCGGGTGAAGCGGATGCCGGGGGTGTAGGCTTTCGTGGCGGTGGATTTTATGGTTATACCAGGTCATATCACAATTATAATCCCTTTAGTCCGATAGCATACCGACCTTATGGAGGTTGGCACGGGATTGATAGGAGTAATGCTTATGGTGGTAGATTGGTTAGGACATCATCGAGGTAAAAAAACTAATCGCCTGCCCAAAAAACCATTATTTTTCTCGAACCCAAATATAAGCCGTGATGTTTTCAAGGGAAATCAACTTTAAATAATCTTCGAAAAAGTTAATGCATGAGAGATAAAACCAAACTCTGTGCAACCACACCTTTGGAAGTAGAAAACCTTAGGATTAGTTCCCCAAAACAAACAGCAGCTGGTGCTACAGCAGTTTTGAGTTCTGTCAAACACCTATATAATGAGTTAAGCCTTAGAAAATGTACCAAGACGCTTTTTAGTGTCAACCAAATGTCTGGCTTTGACTGTCCGGGTTGTGCCTGGCCTGATCCTGATGATCACCGCTCATCTATTGGAGAATTCTGTGAAAATGGAGCAAAGGCCATCGCCGAAGAAGCTACTAATAAAAGGGTTGGACCAGATTTTTTTGCTCGTTATTCTGTGGAAGAGCTATCGGGCTGGTCTGATTATCGTTTAGGTAAAAGTGGGCGACTAACGCATCCGATGATCCTCCATCCTGGAAAATCTCATTACGAGAAAATATCATGGGATGAGGCTTTTCAAAAAATTGGGGCGCAGTTAAATAATTTGGATAACCCAGATGAAGCAGTATTCTATACCTCTGGCCGTACCAGTAATGAGGCGGCTTTTTTATACCAACTCTTCGTTCGAAATTATGGGACCAATAACTTACCTGACTGTTCTAATATGTGCCATGAGTCCAGTGGCGTTGCGCTTACAGAAACCCTAGGTATTGGAAAAGGATCAGTAAAACTTGAAGATTTTTACATAACAGATTTAATCATAATCATTGGTCAAAATCCAGGCACCAATCATCCTCGGATGCTTAGTTCCTTGCAGATAGCTAAGAAAAATGGTGCCCAGATAATTGCTATTAATCCTATGCCTGAAACAGGCCTGATCAAATTTAAAAATCCTCAAAATCTCGGTGGATGGTTGGGTTCAGGGACCAGTCTGAGCGACTTATTTCTTCCAGTACGAGTCGGTGCTGATGTCCCCTTGATCAAAGCAATTCTTTGTTTGTTACTGGAAGAAGAAGAGACTAATCCAGGCAGTATTTTTGATCACGAATTTATCGAAAACCACACCTCCGGTTATACCGATTTTATAGAATCTTTAAAAAATGAAAACCTTTACGAATTAGCGGAACTCAGCGGGGTTGAGTTAGAATTGATCGAAGAAGCAGCAAACAAAATTAAGCAAGCCAAGCGAATGATTATTTGCTGGGCTATGGGCCTTACTCAACATAAAAATGGGGTTCAGAATATTCGTGAAGTAGTCAACCTTCTTTTACTCAAGGGTTGCATGGGAAAACCTGGATCGGGGACCTGTCCCACACGCGGACATAGCAATGTTCAAGGTGATCGGACCATGGGCATCTGGGAAAAACCCCAAGACACTTTTCTGGATCGCATTAAAGAAAACTTTGGTTTTGAACCACCACGGCATCATGGTTACGATACAATTGCAGCTATTAAGGCCATGTTTGAAAAGAAAGCGAAGGTTTTCTTTGCCATGGGCGGTAATTTTCTGTCGGCTACTCCTGACACCAACTACACGGCTAAAGCACTTCAAAACTGTGATTTGACAGTTCAGGTCTCCACCAAACTCAATCGAAGTCACCTCATTACCGGGAAAACCGGAATTATTCTACCTTGCCTGGGAAGGACCGAAATTGATCTACAATCTAATAAAGCTCAATTTGTCAGTGTCGAAAATTCCATGGGTATCGTTCATACCTCCCGTGGTCAGTTAAAGCCAGCCTCTAAACATTTACTTAGCGAACCAGTCATAATTGCCACTTTAGCCGAAGCTACCTTAAAAGATAGCCAAGTGCCATGGAAGTGGCTGGTTGAAGATTATGATCGCATCCGGGACATAATCGAACAGACCATTCCAGGTTTTGATAATTACAATCAAAGGGTACGAAATGAGGGTGGTTTTTATTTGCCCAATGGAGCCAGAGATGGTCATTACCATACTCAAACAGGAAAAGCTAATTTTACCATTAACCCAGTACCAGACCTCAAAATCGATGCCGACGAATTTATTATGATGACCATCCGCAGCCATGACCAATTTAATACTACTATCTATGGATTAGATGATCGTTACCGAGGGATTTACCAGGCAAGGCGAGTGGTTTTAATGAATAAAAAGGATATTAAAAAAATAAAATGTGAGGCTGGTGACGAGGTAGATCTTATTGGATATTACGAAGGAGAAAAACGTATTGCACCCAAGTTCAAAATCGTGGAATATCCAATTCCTGAAAAATGCCTGGCTACTTATTTTCCGGAAGCTAATGTTTTGGTTCCCATTAATAGCTATGCAGATCGCAGTTATACTCCAACCTCAAAGTATGTGGTTGTTAAATTGGAAGCCTCAAAATACCCAAGTAAAAGCAGGAATCACACTTCTTTAATGGGAAAGTCTTAAAAATTCAAAGGAATTAACGTTCAAGTAAGGTAGAAGTAATTTTTTTTCCTTGCAAACAATTTACTTCTATCCTATTTCTATTTATTTCTACCTACTTCGATTAATTCATTAAGGAAATAGCCCTTTTTTAAAATAATTGAAAACCCTTAAGGCCCGAAGGGTATTCCATCTACTTGGCTTTCCTGCTTTTTCCATTTCAAAATGTAGCTTTCCAGGATGTTTAGCTTGTACATTCCAGGTACCCTCTTTGTTCTGCTTTTTATTTAATACATTTTGGGCTTCCTCCATTCGGGAATCCCATGGTACCCTGGCATATTGAAAGTAATCTAATGCTCTTAAAATATCATATTTCCATCTGGAAGGGTAAGACAATTTCAGGAAATCTTTATGGATGATCTCTCCAGTTCTATCTGAAAGGAATAATTTATGGCACAACAGAAACTCAATGCTTGATTTTTTCGCCTTTTGTAACTCTTCTAATCTGTAATGGTATCCATTCAATTCATATTCTGTAATTCCTTCCAATACGGAAATGGTTGAATGCATGGAGCTATGAACCGCTCCTGATCGGTTAGAACGACAATTAAAGCCACCATCCTCCATTAGTTCCGACAATAAAAAATCGACAATTGATTTTAACAGTACTTCATCAGAATTAAAATAGGATGCAAAATTTAGACACATTCCATTAACGCAAACATCACTCAATTGTACCGTACCAATTGGAAGTATTCCACCATCCGGTCCTTTTTCTTCTTGTAACACTCTTTCGATGGTTTCTTGAATGATTGGATTTTCAGGATGAATTCTCAAGTTTTTTAAATCCAAGAGGGTATAATGAGTAGATATCCATTTAGGTTCATAATAGCGCTTCCCCCAATGTCCATTAGGGTTTTGTTTTGATAAAAACTGTGCCCCCCACCCTTCCGTTGCAATTCTTTTTTGAAGGTTTACATCATCGACATTCAATAAATCTTTATTCGTCTGATATTGAATCGAAACATCTCCATTTAATAACCATTCTATTATTTCTTGATAGGTCTTCATTTCTAAAATTGATAATCATAATAGCTCGAATTTAATTACTTTTTTTGAAAATGATTTAGAAATGCAAAAATTTGCGCATATATTTGCATATATGAAATTACCAATCTCCTTTCACGATTTTGATCATGTCGATAAATTGGGTCCTGGTTTTATTGGCCTGCAATTATATCAGTTATTATCTGTGATCAATGCACAAGGCAACCGGATTTTAGAGAATGTGGAACTTGGAATTCCTTCCAGGATTGCTTCCAGTTTGATGCTATTTAAAATGAATGGCCCCTTGAGTGTCACCCAATTAGGGTCCATGCTAAACATGTCGCATCAATTAATGGCTCATCGAATAAAGGCTTTGAAGGATTTAGAATTGATAACAGAAGTGGCTGATCCTAAGGATAAAAGAAGGACACTTTATCGATTAACAGAAAAGGGTGAAGCAATATCAATAAATCTAGAAGAAGTCATCCAAAAAGCCTCCAGCGCATATGAAGATTTATATGAAGAAATCGGTGTAAATGTATACG
Source organism: Saprospiraceae bacterium (assembly GCA_028285545.1). Lineage (GTDB taxonomy): Bacteria > Bacteroidota > Bacteroidia > Chitinophagales > Saprospiraceae > JANQPA01. The sequence goes on from JANQPA010000089.1 coordinate 46,720, forward strand.
AAGCCTTAATAAAGGCCAGGAAAGCATTGCTAAAAAAACCATTATCCGAACGAATTAATCAATAGTCATGTCGAAATCTCCAAAAACAATATCCCTAATTCTATTATCTGTAATCCTCTTTGCGGGGATAGTCAACTGGTTTTCTTACCAATTTTTTCCTCATTATGCAGGCCCCATTACAGCTACCTTGGTAGTGATATGGTGTACTCTTATCCTTAGAAAATACGATGAAAAATGGGCTGATTATGGGCTTACCAAAGTCAAAAGTCCCATTAGATTACTGTGGCAAGTACCTTTGGTGCTTGTGCTAACTATTGCAGCAGGTGTGCTGGCCAATTTTTTATTTTCATCACTCTTCGAAACCAATCCAGTTAGCCAAAGCCGTTTTGAAGGAATGGAAGGAAACTTAGTTTTATTTTTGATGTGGGTGGCTATTGGCTGGATGGTAGGTGGTTTTTTTGAAGAAATGATTTTCAGAGGCTTTTTGCTGAATCATTTTGAGCAGTTATTTGGAAAAACCAACAGGGCTACTTTTATGGCCATTTGCTCGCAAGCCTTTTTGTTTGGACTCATTCACTTTTATAATCGTGGATGGGCAGGAGGATTCACCATTTTTGTGGTAGCTCTGGTTATGGGCCTATTATATATAAGATTGGGTAGAAACCTATGGCCCCTGATTTTGGCACATGGGATAGTGGACACATTATCCTTTCTGGAAGATTATTTAGGAGGGTGAGTAATGAAAAGTAGAGCACTTGCCAATAAATTTACTTATTATCCATAATCCCTTTTTTTATTCCAAATTGGTCAGATAATTTTAGATGTCTTACAAAATCCTTTATTTTACAGTCTTTGCCCAATCTGGAAAAACATTCTCTGAAATATCAAATACCAAAGTTCCAAAATAATAAGTGAGGAGCGTAACGATTAGAACTCCAATGAGATTCAGCAAAAATCCCGTTTTTGCCATTTGAATAATCGTAACCCGTTTACTACCAAATATTATGGCATTGGGGGGAGTTGCAACGGGCAGCATAAATGCCAAAGAGCCAGCAATTGTTGCAGGTAACATTAACAAAAGAGGGTTGGTTTCAATACTCATTGCCAGTCCAGCAAGAATGGGTAAGAGCGTTTCTACAGTGGCCGTATTAGAGGTCACTTCTGTCAAAAAGGTAACTAAAAAACTAATACAAAATATTAATAATATTGGATGGATGTCACTTAAAAACTGCAACTGTTCTCCAAACCAGGTAGACAGACCGGATTCTTTAAAACCACTGGCCAAAGCAAAACCACCCCCAAATAATAATATAATTTCCCATGGAATAGCCTCCGCAGCCTTCCAATCCATCAAGAAAGTACCCGGCTTCTCTTTGGACGGAATCACAAAAAGCAGTATTGCCACAAAAACGGCAACAGTCCCGTCATTGAAATACTGAGGCAGGTTAAAAAAATTGGACCAGCCTGGGATACGAAAATTACCTATCATTATATCTGCCCTGAAAAACCACAAAAGAGCTAAAGCTACAAAAGCAATTGATAGTACTTTTTCTTCAAATTTTTTCTTTCCTAAATTCTTATAAGCCTGGTCAATTTCTTTACGACTAAGACTCTTCCAGTTTCGCTTCCTTTTTACAAAAACGAGATACAAATAAATGAAAAGGATGAGGAACATAATCAGAGAAATAGGAAAGGCGTAAAAAAACCAAACAGCAAAAGAAATTTCAGGAGCTTCCGGAAAATAAATGTCAAATATCCGCGCAAAAGAAAGATTTGGAGGAGTACCTACCAATGTGGCGATTCCTCCAATAGAAGCACTATAAGCAATACATAATAATAACCCTACTGCAAAATGTTGCACCCTTTCTGGGTTATTGATCTCTTCAAATTTACTGATCACAGATAATGATATGGGGACCATCAGCATAGCCGTTGCAGTATTTGATATCCACATAGACAAAAAGGCTGTTGCAAACATAAAGCCCAGCAAAATCCGTCCGGGACTACTTCCAATAATACGAAGGATATTTAAGGCAATCCGCTTATGCAAGTGCCATTTCTGAATAGCCAGGGCTACCAGAAAACCGCCAATGAATAAAAAAATAACATGATTAAAATAGGTGGTAGATACTTCTTTACCATCCATGATTCCCAGGGCCGGAAAAAGCACAATCGGCAACAAAGATGTGATGGCCAAGGGTACAATTTCGGTTACCCACCACAAGGCCATTACAGTGGCTACAGCAAGGGTGTTGGTAACAGCAGGGTTATTTGGATCTAGTTCCACGAACATTATTAAGTATGCACCAATTAAGGGAGCCAGTAAAAACAAGGCTACTCTTGCTACTTTGCCGGGGTTCTCACTAATGTATTTTCGGCCTGTAGACATAAAGGATGTTTTCTAGATTTGGTTAGTGTATTTCCAAACTTCCATCAATTGGCTACAAATGCGACAATTATACTCAAGATAGATTAATTTACATTTCTCTTGTTTTTCCTCCTTTTAACTAAGAAACCAATCCAATCAATTCCTTTTTTGTTAGACCATCAAGCCCAAAAGACTTTAAAGTTCTTTGTCCCTCTTTTTTCAAATCACGTTCCAATAAAACCGATACTATTTCAATAATGGCATCCATTACTGGCGTTTTTACCCCCACCACCTTGGCCAGGTCGCTTAACAAAATCAAGCCAAAACCAACATCTTCTGTAAAATAGCGGTAATCAATTTGGGTTTGAGCAATGATACCTTTAAAGCCTGGAGCCTTGCTATAACCGGTATCATAATTATTCTCGGTCATATACCCCTGCACAACCCCTATTTCTGGCTCTGATAGAATATTAAGGTCCATTGCCTCAGCTATGGCCATGCGTTCCTCATCAACAGCCTTCATTAATCGGCCGCCTGCTGGTGTAACTCCTTGTTCGTAAAAAAGAAAATTCTCTGGTGATTCTATTCTCCCTACATTTAATAGAGAAATGGCAGGATGGATTACATTATTCCCATTCTGTAAAATGGTTTGGAAAACATTTTCATATAAGGTAGAGCCAGGATAAACTGAATTGAAATTTTCAAAAATCTTCTGATTATTAGATGCAGGCAGGGTTGCAATGTACACTCCGGCTTTCAGCTTCAGGTAAACATGAACTTCTCCCGGACCTTGAATTCGACAAGCGTAAGGTAAGGTACTGGTTTCTGCTACCGTAATGGTATCGTCATTAAAGGGAATCCCTAATTCTTTTTTAAAAACAAGTGCACCGCCATTGGTTCCTGGGCATACAATAATTTTAGTTCCAGGACGCATTACTTTTTTGTAGGCCTGCGCCATGGGTAAATGAGCATAACTGGGGCCTACCACATAAATCAAATCTGAACCTTGTGTGGCCTTAAGCAGGTCACTTCCAGCATAAGCAATAGGGGCGAAACCCTCAACCTGGCCAGTGGCCTTTATTCCTTTAGCTTTTGCTATCGCGTCTATGTTGGAAGAAAATTGAGGGAAATCAAAAATACTCACCTCATAACCATGAAGGGCACAATCAGCTGCAACTGCACAACCGCCGTTTCCAGATCCTAAGACTGCTATTTTCATATAATTGTTGTTTTTGTTTTCGCTCTGCTAGATAGGGCATATTTATTTTTTAAACCATGATAAATATCATAAAAAACTACCTAGAACAGTCTGGTGAATAAGATTTTGTCAGCTTTTACTGGCATTGAGTCCCAAAATACCCATGGAAAAGCAAGAATTACACTTCTTTGATGGAAAAATTGTACTCAGCCTCGTACTTTTTTAATTCATCCATTAAATAATATCTATGATAAAAACCGTTTAAGACAACGATTGATTAAAATAGAAAAGGTTTGTCAGCGGTTGCCGACAAACCTTTTCTGTTTAAGTTTTTATGATTACTTCAGATATTTTTCAATGTCTTCTGAGACTAAGTCCATTGGAGATTTTGCTTTAGTTTTAATTGTTCCTTCCTTATTAATAAAAGTATAGGTCACGCCACCATTTCCAAAAGAAGAAATATTTTTGGATATATACTTATTCCAGATAGATTCTTTACCCACTAATGGCATAAAATAATGGGTTGAATTCCAGGAATTGTCGATGATCCTGGCAGCCCACAAACCTTTGTGTCTTGCCTGATCGAAGCAAATATTAATTACCTTAATATCATCTTTGTTTTTCTCTTCAAATGCTTTAACCTCAGGTAAATTACCTATTATCATTCCGCCAGCATATTTTGCAGACCAAAAGATAATGTAAAGTGGTTTACCCTTATGATCGTCTATTAAGGCTTTAAACTTCGAATCGTCTAATTCTAGTTCTTCTCTGTCCAGTTGGTAGGTATTATCTTCCAATCCATAGTCTATCAAATCGTGGTAATCTATGATGCTGTTAAGGATTTTATCGTCAGTGCATTGCACCTTGAGCTGGTCAAATTGTTCTTTTTTACACATACCTAGTGTCATAAGCATCGCAAAATTGTCTGCAAGATATTTGTTACTTACTGCTTCATTAAAATTTTCTTTAAGAAAGGGGCTCACCCAATTTGAAAATGAAGGATCACTCTTAATTGATTGCCAATCTTGAATACTAATCGATTGAGTCTGACCATACTTATTTTTCAAAAACTCAATTTGCAAAATGTCATCTAAAGCCCCAGCGGTTTGCCAATCATTGATATGCTTTATTGACTGATATGACTCTGCGGTAAAATCATCAAAAATGGGATGATCAAATTTTATGGGATTAGCATCTTCTGAAGGATATTGCCTCATTTTTGACAAATAATTCAAAACTGAGGTCTTATAAATCCAAATGCGGATTTTTAGGAATTCATATTCTTCTTTAGATAAAGGCGTTTCCTTGATTATGCGATTTAAAAGTGTTCTATTTGGAGCCTCCATGATTAATGCCTTGCTCAGATCTTTTGCAAATATGGCCTCCAAAAGAGATTCCTGGGCAGCGACTACACTATCCATGTGGGCTTTAAAATGATCAAGAGGCCATTCATTATTATAGGGAGTATATTTTAGCTGAGGTAAATTTAAGACATTGAGTTTGCCCCCTCCCCGACCGGTAGCAAAGAAAGAATTGGAAGGACTGGAAAGATTCATTTCCAGATGAATGTTATCTCCTTTAAAAAATACCATATGTGAATAGTGATCCTTAATCTTTAGGGTGTAATTTCCTCCATGGGTCACTTGAGCGGCATTTAAATTGAAATTTCCTTTTGGGTCCAACCAGGTGCCAATGCTTTTAAACCCATCATAATTTATATTACCCCTCTTTCTAGGTGTATATATTAATACAGCATACTCTTCATTGGAATTTTTAACCGTACCACTAAGCCTAATTCCATCTTGAAGACCAAGCGACTTTTGATTCAAAGACCTGGGTACAAAATTTGATAGAAGTCCTGAATTGGAGACTTCATTTTGATGATTAGAAATAATCTGAAAACCCAGAAAACAAATGAATGCGATACTTAACATGCCAAGAATCCATAGAATGGTTGTTTTTAGGCTGCTATTCTTTATCAATTTAAAATTCTGCGTTTCCTTGGGACTAGAATTGGGCAGGTTTGAGGCAGTTTCAAATGAGTTGGCAAAGGGCTCGCTATTTAAAAAACTTGCCATCGACTGATCAATTTGCTGGGTAAATTCATTTTTTTGGATAGGAGACTGATCTTGTAATTGCTCAATAATGGCTTTAATCAAATCATTATCTGCTGCTGTTTGGGATACAAATTCTTGCTCATCAGCATTCAAGGTTCCATTACAATAATCAATTAGGGTATTTATATTTAAGAATGTATTTTGATTTTTCATGGCATTAAATTCACTGAATTAACAAATGTTTGATCAAGGCTCTATGCCCTTTTAAAGTTTTATTACTCCTTTCAATTCGTCCTCTTATCTGGGCTTTATTCAGGTCGGTTTGATTGGCAATTTCTTCATAGCTGTAGCCTTCCAGATACAATTGATATACTTGTTTTTGACTATTAGGAAGAAAAGATAAAATGTATTCTAAAGCATTTTTTCGTTCAAAAGAGTCTGTTTCTGAATCTGGATTGGTTTTCTGAGGGGGTAGACTGGAAATAGGAGCTATTTTACTGTTCCGCCTCAACATTAATCGGATTTGTTCTTTTGCATTATTTTTTATCCCGATTAATAAATAAGCTTGAAAATTATCTCTAATGGACTCGAACTTGCTCTTATCTTCTTTATATATTTTTGGAAGGGTCTGAGAAAAACGAGCAAAAAACAATTGTACTGCGTTATTGGTTAATTCCTGGTTGCCTTTACAATACCCCAGGCAGAGCGAATAGGCATAAGGGTAGTACTTACGGATAAGCAGCTCAGCTGCTTCCCGACGGCCTTGTGCCCACCATTCAATTAATTGAGACTCGGTATGTTCCATAAGCTTGTTGATTTCAGTATGTAGGATCGAGCTTTACCTATACTAATGCCAGATAGGACTGAAAATTCATGCAGCAATGGAATTTTATTTTAAAAATACTGTAAGCCAGTAAAAGTGTGGGTACTTTTTACGGGGCTTTTTGAGTGTAATTTAGCTGTGCACCAGCTTTGAGTTAATGGGAGATTCCAATTTGTTCAAAGTAGTCATTAAACTCAATGGTGAGTAGTTTATTTAAATTCGCCCAGTTTTCTTTCAGGTAAAAGACCCCGAAGGCCAATTGTTTTTGATAGTCAAACAGTTCGTGGTGAAGAACCTCTGTGAACTCTCTTTTGAGCTTTTCAATATTAGGTCGGTATAAATTCTTGTTAATATGTCTGCCATTATAGGCAATAAAGAATGCGTAAATACTTTTAGAATTTATTCCCTCCTTCCATATTTTATTCCAGTCAGGTGTTTTACCAGTTTTAAAACAAACATATGGGTTTATTCCGATTGAATGATAAACCATGTTTCCCAGTCCCATACCTCCAAATCTCATTGAATTGATTTCAATAGGCAGCAGTTTATTTTCAGAAAACCTAAATTCACTGTGCATGGTGAAGTTTTTAACTTTCAAAATTGCATTCAACTCTCTAAAAAAATTCATAGCCTTAGCATAAATGCTGTCAAACACCGATTTGCTAGTATAATAAATCATATGTAGATAGGCTTCAATTTTTGGCATTGGATGGTGATAAATATTAACGATGTGTGGTTCGCCTAAATGATCATAAAACATATCAACTGCATACTCTTCCCCATCAATATAGTCTTCCAAAATAAATTCATTTTCAGACAATACTTCACTGGATAATACACTTGAATTTTTGTCTAATTCCTGCTTAATGTCTTTTGCTATTTGTACAAAATTTGATTCTTTACTTACTGTTTTCACAGCTGTTCCAAAACAGCCTTTGGAAGGTTTTAAGACAGATTTGGCTTGAATATCCAGCGATGCTATTTCTTCAAATTTTAGCTTCCTGAAATTATAATCAGGAATGATCTCCGTTAATATTTCTCTAAACCGGTATTTATCTTTGAGGACGCTAATTGCATTTTTTTTATTCTCATCATCTATCCGTTGCTTTACCAGTTCAATAGAAGCCTCTGAAGTGATACACACCAAATCATTTGTGGAAAAATGAAGCTTAGACTGGACTAAATCATCATTTTTTAAAATTTGTAATCCATCAGTCTCAGGAAGGGTTTCCAAGGTGCCTGACTCGGCATAATTTGGAGCAATTAAGTAGAATTTTGACCGCTTCATTTTGTGTTTTTCATTAGGTTAAAAATGCTGGTTAAAGTTATGGTATCTATAAAAATTGATTCTTTAACCAGCAAAAGACTGTGTTTTCAACCTAAAAATAGGCAATAAGTAATAATCCCTTTAAAAATGAGCCTTGCCACTGATAAACTTCCACTCTAGAAGGGTTCTATTGTAAAGAGTTGTTTTTAATTAAATGTTCTTTATTGGTATCAATCCTTGACTATTGTATTACTACCTTAATAAACTCCATTAGAGTTTTGAATTTTCCCACCGGTCAGCAAATTATAAAACCGCATGAACCCATCCATTGGCTGAAGGGCATCCCAATGTTCAGCTATTTGCCCATTTTTTATGCGCCAGGTATCAATGATGTTTAAGCCTTTTTTCTCATTACCACGATGCTGAGCCTTGATGGTGGCATGTGAGTGAAAAATCACAAAATCTCCATCAGCATAAATATGTTTGACATCATAGGTATAGTCAGGATATCTTTTGGTAAAATCCTTTACATATTTAATTAGGGAAGCTAAGCCGTCCGGAATTCCTCTATTGTGCTGGGTATAAATTTCATTACCAAATTTCTCGGCAACGTAATCAAAATTATGATTATTCATGAGGTTTTGAACGAAATCAATAAGCAACTTTACATTTTTGACCTCCTGGTCTGACCAGCTATCTTTGGCAAGAGCATCATATTTGATCTGGATCGTGTTCATTATTTTGGTTGTAATTGTGAAAAAAAATATTAACTTGCAAAATGCAAGTAATGCAAATTTAACCATTCTCTTGCAAAATGCAAGTTAATAATGAAAATAATTATGAGATCAGACTGCCCAATTAGTTATGCTTTAGATTTTTTTGGAGACAAATGGACCTTTTTGATCATTCGGGACCTTGTATTTGATGGCAAAAGGTTTTATTCTGACTTTCTTAATTCTAAGGAGGGAATAGCGACCAACATATTATCAGATCGCTTAAAAAAACTAGAAAATAATGGCATAATTGAATCAAAGGTGTATCAAAAACTCAAAACCAAAAAGGAGTACACTTTGACACAAAAAGGCAAGAATTTAGTACCTGTATTAGTGGAAATGATTTTGTGGTCTGCAAAGTATGATGAGAATTTGGCCGTGCCTAAGGAATTTATAGATAAAGCAAAGACAGAAAAAGAAAAGTTGATTACAAGGATTACTTCAAGGATAGAGTAAGTTTATATTACTCCTTCATTCAAACTTTTCAAAATCAACTCTTCCCTCTGACTCAAAGGCAAGTATTTAGGTTAAAAAGCAGGTAATTAATATTTCTAAACCAGGGCATTGATGAGACAAAATATGTTCAAAGCTCCGAAAACAAGCTCGAAAATTAATCCTTGAACCAATAGTTTATTTGGTTTTCCATCTACACTCATACTGAATAGCCTTCCTATTGCAAATCCCAGAAAAAGTAAGGTAGCAACCACAAATGATGAAGTCGTCAATTGTGGGACAAGGGTTCCCAATAAAATAATGATTCCCCCACACAACATAACCGAACTCAGGCCTCTAATTTCGTTTAACAAATTGACATCGTTTTCTAGTTTAATTCCAGAACTATTTAAAAAGGTTTTAATAGGATTGCTCAGTCTCATTAAGCCAACAAAGAGTAACAAAAGGCCTGATAAAGAGAGGACTACGATTCTAAAAATTTCCATTTTTTATTGTTTTATGATTATTATGGTACAAACATAAAACAGACTTGTGACAGAGGTATGTCAGGGGTATTTTTGAACATAATCTTCAAAATATTTTTGCATGGTCATATTGTGGGGAGTAAAGGTTTCATCCAGTGTAATAAGGGTTTCGATATAATCTATTCTAAAGACTCTGAAGTCATTTCTAATCCTACAAAAGGCAATGAGCAGGAAATTTCCGTTGATACTATAAATGGCAAAAGGTTCAATATTTCGGGTGGTTCGCTTTTTCTGGGAGGAAAGATAGTTGATTTTTAAAACCTGAAAATGGATAATAGCCGATTGAATTTGCATTAAGTTATTGCTGGTTTTTTCTTCTTTCTGATGTCCTCCAAATATGATTCGTTCAGCCAATAAATCTGCATTACCTTTTTGAGAATATCTTAAAATGGCTTTTATTTTTTCAATGGCACTGGAAACACTTTCCGTTAAGGATTGATCTTTGTTATTTACCAATAAGCGTTCAACCGTAATTAAGGCATTGGCTTCCTTCTCAGTAAAAAGGACCGGGGGCAAGTGATACCCTTCCATTATAGAATATCCTTTTCCTTCTTCTGTGACAATGGGAATTCCTGATTTTTCCAGTGTTCGAATATCTCTGTAAATGGTTCTGATGCTTACATTATGCCTTTCAGCCAGCTGCTTTGCGGTAATAATCCTCTTGGATTGCAGCTGGGTTATTATGGCAGTTAACCTGGAAAGTCTGGGTTTTTCTTTTTCTTCCATTTTTGTTTATTACTAGTAGCTCACTAGTTTGTAGGTAAGATGTGCGACTTATAGGCGCATTGATTTAGGCTAATTATTGGCTGGCATTATCTTAATATTAACAATTCTTACACATTGATTTATAAAAATCTATATCTTTCCCTTTCTCAGAAGTCGTATATAGCTCTTGAATATATAATCGATAATCAGATGCAATTTTTGCATTTTTTATTAACAAGCCCTTATCCAAAGAACTCAAAGAAGAGCTATGTAGAGCAACGAATACTGTATCATCCGTTGCAATTATTCCGCCATAAAAATCATCATTCAAGTACCCTTGTTCCAATTTATCCCAAACCTCTTCTATGTGGTTAAATAGCTGTTTGTATATATAATCACCAGTTATTATCCTTATATATTTTACATTTTTTATTTTAATAACCTTTTTTATAGCATTCAAATATTTAGCGTTTCTGGATTTTCCTCCTATTGTAAAAATGTAGTTTTCAGTACTCTCAATTACGCTAATCATTGCATTCGTAATTTCATCGACACCTTCAACTAACTCTTGAAAACTTGAAGTAGTTCTGATTAATGATTTTGCCTTGTAAAACTTAAAATATCCTGATATATCTGACTTTAATGATTCAAATTGGTTTCTAACGTTTGAAATAATGATTGATGAACTAACCTTTTTGGTCTCAAATTCTCGGAGGTACTTTTGTCCATTGTTCAGATTATTGAATAAGTTTTCAAGTGTTGTTAAATACAACTCTCTTTCTTTATCAGTACTTTTTACTTCAACTCTTTTTTTATAGTATTGAAAGAGGTTGAGTACTAAACTCGTAAGTCCAACTACAACTCCAACTATTGTCCATCCAGATATTTCCATTTATTTTTTTTTGCTCCATCAACTAGTAGAATTCACACTGACATGGAAATCCCATGCGATTACAATTTACTCATTTCTCCACAAATGAAAAATAATGAACATTGACCAAATTAACTTTTCAATTTACCAGAGCTTAATGTTTTTCATAATTTTGGCGTAGCGAGGATCTTTTTGAAGCGGATTGCCATCTTTTCTAGCGTAATAGGGCATATTGGGGTCTCGGTCATTAGCCATTTGACTTAAACATTCAAAGAATAGGTCATCATCATATCCAGGAGGAATAAGAGAATAAAGGACCCTAGCAGTGTTGGATGGATAATATTTTTGGTAATCAATCTTCTGAAGGTACCTGAGTAGCGTTATCCAGGTAAGATTAATATCCTTAGTTTTTTCGTATTCACGGTCAATAAATTTATTCAATGTGACTGGATCGATGGTAGCATCAAGATATAATTTTTTCATACTTTCAATAGCTTCTTTATCATTTCCTAAATCCCGATTTTTCACCACGTTTGTCAACTTAACAAAATCACTTTCCTCATCAATTAAGCTTAGCTTTTCTATTAACTTGACAGCACTCAAATATTTATTTTCATTCATATACATAATAGCTTCAAAGGCCAGAACTTGCGGATTGAGTGGGTCAATTTCTTTAGCATACCACATTTGCTCCCAGGCCTTTTCCCATTCATTGACCTGCATGTAAAGATGGGCAAGCGCTGACCGATTGGCAGAATTATTTGGATTTAGTTCAAGGCTTTTTTTAGTCAACTGAATCCCTTTCTCATAATTGTAATCAATTGAGAAAGCCTTATAACTCAGATAGCCCAGAGTAAGCCAATGATCGGGATCAATCTCTACTGCTTTCTCCCCATAGTAAAAAATATTAGGCCTGGCGATCTTGGGATCTACTACCCCTATTTGTTGCATGTAAATCCAGGAGCCGGCTACTCCAAGATATCCTTCGATGTTTGTAGAATCCAGCTCTATTGCTTTTTTATAGTGGATTATCGATTGTTCCAGGTCCTTCTTGCTGAACTTTTGAAGTAGGTAATTACCTTTTAATACCTCTTTATAAGCTTCTGGATTAATATCTTCATGAACTCGTACATCTTCAATAGCACCAGGATTTAGTTTGATGGCTACCATTTGGGATATTTCATCAAATAATTTCGGTAGCTCGCTTACCTGAATTTTGAATTCACTAGACCACATTAGTTCTTCCGTTTTAGTATCCAATAATCTAGTCCTGTAAACGTAGCCATTACTTGATGGAGAAAGGCTGGATTCCAAGATGGAATTTACTCCCAATTCCCTTCCTATTTGTTTTAACCGTTTCGATGATTCTGCATAAGATAAAGTTGAGGTCCTGGAGATGGTCTTAAGTTTATTCAACTTACCTAATTCTGTGATAATTCCGTCATGCAAACCAGCCAGTAAGTAATCATTTTGGTTGTTGGGCAAATTATTTTGAATGGGAAGAACGGCAATTGAACTTAGGTTTCGGAGAGGGCTTTTATTATTTTTAAGGGTGATGAAGCGCAAAGATCTCGGATTTAGTTTTAGTGGATTCATAATAAAATATCCAGTCGAGAAAATAGCTAAAAGGCCAATCACCATTTGTAATATCACCGCCTTTTTATTCCATCTACCTTTAAAAAAACTGAAAGTAATGGAAGAAAACAGGCCAAAAACCAGGAAGATAATTAAAATATCTAGCAGGAGAGGTTCCAGATTATAGTGTTCAATAAAGAAATTAAATGCCTCCATAACCACCCATGCGGAACCGAGATAGATGGCTAAATTTTTCCCTATTTTTTTACCAATAGGTTTTTGTTTAAGCTTACCCTTCATTTCACTTCTCCTGGGGACAACCAGACCTCTATTGGCAATGGCATACACTTCCATTGCCTCTTCAACATTCTTAAAGTCAAATTCCCCCAATGAAACGAGATGAAATTCCGACTTGTTTTTGATCTGATCACGAACAGCCTTAGACAATAATATTACACCAGGAATTCCTAAGGATTCGATACGGGAAGCAATATTGACACCGTCACCAAAAGCATTATTGTTTTTAAATATTACGTCTCCTAAATGCATTCCTATACGAACAGGAATGTTTTTATTCTGAAATGACACTTGCAAAGCAATCGCACATTCTGTTCCTTTCGTTCCGCTATCAAAAGTCAATAAACAGCCATCCCCAAAATACTGAGTGATCTCTCCTTCATAATTAAGGACATTTTCTTCTAGTACTTCTTTAAACTGATTGAGCAAAGACAATGCATTTTTTTCGTCTTCCTGCATTAAAGAAGTATAGCCTGCGATATCCGCAAAAAGCACTGTTTTTAGTTTTCGCGTTTCAGACATTTTCTAAAAGGTTTATTTAGAACGATGGTATTTTACCAAATTACAAAAATAAGAAAGAGATCGCCTGAAAAGCATAACATTTAAATATTTTGAAAGAATCTCCCTGCTTATTTGATCTAACTATTCTACTTACAAAAGGATGGGCAATACTTAGACGATATTTTTCATAGTTAGTTCATGTACATTTGTATGCTCCTGGGGCTGTGTAAAAACTAAATTTTCTAAAAATTTTAGTTTCTACACAACCTTGTTGACGCGTACAGAATGTAAAAAAAAACATGGTATTACTAAATCCAAAGCCACCGAAGGTACCTAACATTTTTTGTGCTCCATGAGGTAGAAGGAAAAGTCCTAAGGTAAATCGAATAATTAAGCCTGTCCAATCATTGTTGGTCTTAAAAATCAGATCTTTCATTCTAAGTGATTTTGTGAAATAATTGCACAAAACTCAGCTTAATGAAGGAGTAAAAAATTCAATTTCAGATGGCTTAAGTTGAATTTTTTTTCCTTCTTTCCATAATTTTCTTCGTATTTCTCGAAAGAATTTTAACATAGCTTTTCATTAAATTATTGATTCGTTTTCATTATTCCTTGATAAAAACTATCAAGAAACAAGGAATTATGAGTTTCATGCTGATAAAATTCAGTAGTCAAACTTATATTTTGTTTTTTCTTTAACTCTCCTATGAATTCCTCAATTTTGTTTTTATGAAATGCTGGTTCTGGCTGGTACGTTAGATGGATTTTCACCTTATTTCGAATATTTGCCTTTTTTAATCTATCGGTAACTTCGCCATCACTATACCAAATGGAGGGGTCGTAAATATGGATCACTTCAAAAGGGTTATCCAATGATAAGATATAGCCACCAAAGTAACCGCCATAAGAATGTCCAATTAAGGTTTCGTGCTTATTTGTGGAGTAATTTTTATTTACATCTGGAATTAATTCATTCACGAGATAATTATAGAATTTCATTCCTTGCCCTGAATTGGAATCATTATACCAAGTAGAATCAACTTCCTCTCCATCATATTCAATTCTTGAATGACTAAAAGTGAGGTCCATCCCTCTTTTTTCATTCACGTCAATATGTGGGATGCCAACAACTATTGAGTTTGCAATCTTCTTGTTGGCTCCTATGTCAAAAATTATGTTTCTGATCAACTCAAACCTCCATTCCGCATCAAAAACATAAATGACTGGATAGCTTAAGGTATCTGAATATCGAAGTGGTAAACTAACCCAGTAGCTTCTGTCTTCATTGAGGTATTCGGAATGTATTTTGTGCTCAATAGCTTCATTGATGCAAATAGAGTGTTGAGCGATGGAAAGGTTTGAGGTAAGAAGAAGGATAAATAGTAAGATATTTTTCATTTGTATTTACTTAATTGCATTAGGAGATCATTACCTTTTGGAAAAAACATGAAACAATATCCAACTATTCATAATCATCAGAAAACTTAACAATTTTTTGATCCCCAAAATCTCCATCTTTCCATTCATGAAACCCCATACACATCCCATCTCCATTTTGAGTGTTTAATTCCTCAATTATTTCACCATTTTTCTGTAAAAGTATTTTTGTTTCCATTCTCAAAGAATACTCCTCGTTTTCTAATATTCCTGTTACCCCATCCATCATCATCATAAGGCCATATATTGCATCATCAATTCCCTTTATTATCCTAGATTTGGTGCCCTCATCTGTTTCAGGTGGAATTCTATTAAATGCATATTTTCGTATATCTTCAAATATTATTAAGCCCGCCGCATGTTGTAGCCACAATTCTCTATTTCTTTTATCTTCTGGAGGATTAGTTAGTATCCTATTCATGGCGTTTTATTTTTCTTTTACAATTAATCTGAATTTCATTCTATTCCATTTCGGGCTCATGCCATGTAAAAAAATCAGGCTCCCAAACTCATCCATATTATTGCCTCTGCATGATTTTTCTATCCAATTTTTATAGAATTGCTCAATTTGCATTTCGTTAAGTTCCGGTAGTTGGAAAACTGATAAATCCCAATATTTAGAGAATTCGGACTGGGTCAATTCGGTACCTATCAATTCACTAATACCCATTAATTTGGTCAATAATTCCAATTCATCTTCACTATTCAAAGTAAGGGTTTGAAAATCCGGATATGCATCAACGAATTTTTCAAAACTATTGAAGTCATTTACATTAAACTTGTCACTTGCTATAAAATTGAAATTCATCATCTATATGGCGTGTCAATCACTTATCTCTACAAGTTACATAATCCTCTCTCAAAGAAAAATAAAGAACTAAATCAAGCACTCCACACAACCTTTTACTCTACCCCACTGTTTTCCAAATGCAAAAGCTAAAATAAGACTCATGACAAACTCACAAAATCTGGAATTGGCTACGCTCGGAAGCGGCTGTTTTTGGTGTACGGAAGCTATTTTTCAAAGAGTGGAAGGTGTTCATTCTGTAGTTTCTGGTTATGCGGGGGATACAGAAGAAACGGCCAATTATAAGCAAGTTTGCTCCGGTACAACCAAACACGCAGAGGTTGTTCAAATTCAATTCGATCCTACCATCATTTCTTTCGAAGAAATTCTGGAAATATTTTTCAGTACTCATGATCCAACTACCTTAAACAGACAGGGCAACGATGTGGGTCCTCAATACCGCTCCGTCATTTTCTACCATAGTGAAGCCCAAAGAGCAATTGCCCAAAAAGCAAAAGCAGAAATTGCTCCTCAAATATGGGATGACCCTATCGTCACCGAAATTAGTCCTTTAGATACTTTTTATGGTGGGGAGGCTTATCATCAAAACTATTATAATACAGTGGGGGCTCGCAATCCCTATTGCTCATTTGTTATTAGCCCTAAAGTGAATAAGTTTAGGAAGAAGTTTGCCCATCGTTTGAAGTCTTCGGTGGAGTAAAGTGTTCAAGTTTGCAAGTTAACAAGTGTTCAAGTTAATTATTTAATCACCTTATTTTTTCTCAATACTCACTACCCAGTACTCAGTACTCACAAGATGCGTATGATATTTGGCAATAAAGTCAAAAATCCAAAATTTATATGCTCTTCCTTTTTGGCATTAAACGTAGATTCGTTACCTTTCCGGCCTTGAAATATTTAATTAGCGCAAGTTGCCCAGCAACTTGCTTGTAAAAAGTAATAGGTAGAAAGTAAAATGACAAAAATGTCTTTTTACTTTCTACTTTTTACCTTTTACTCAAGTTGCGATGCAACTTGAATGAATTAATCTATTGCTATTTTCCGAATAAGAGTAAACTTAGAGGTAAGTATTTCTAAGGTGCTCTCAAACAGGCTTCACAAATTATGAAATTAGGCGTTTTAAAAGAACAGGAATTTAAACGCGTTGCCATTGTTCCGGAGACCATTCCCAAATTCCAGGCACTGGGCTTGGAGCTGGTAATAGAATCCGATGCAGGCCTCCAGGCCATGCACAACAATGATGCCTATACGCAACAAGGTGCTACTATTGCCAGTCGTAAGGAGGTGTTAGAGCAATCTGACATTTTACTGAGTATCGCTCCACCTTCCGATGAAGAGCTAAAGAGCGTAAAAAAAGAAGTTATTTTATTATCTCAATTTGAACCTTATAATGACAAGGAGGTAACAGCCAAATTGCAGAAAATGGGACTCAGAGCCTTTAGCTTTGATATGATTCCCAGAACTACCTTAGCTCAGGCGATGGATGTCCTCTCTTCTATGGCCTCTATCGCAGGATATAAGGCTGTTTTGGAAGCGGCCCACCACTTGCCCAGATATTTTCCTATGTTGATTACAGCTGCCGGAAGTGTTCGGCCAGCCACGGTTTTGGTGCTCGGTGCCGGAGTAGCAGGCCTCCAATCCATAGCTACGGCTAAACGTTTGGGAGCCATGGTGGAAGCTTTTGATACCCGTGCTGCTGCCAAGGAAGAGGTTAAGAGTTTGGGAGGTAAATTTATTGAAGTAGAAGGAGCCAAGGATGATACCTCAGCTGGTGGTTATGCTGTGGAACAGGATGAAGATTTTCTTAGAAGACAGCGCGAAGAAGTGCAAAAAAGAGCGATGAAAGCAGATGTGATTATCACAACTGCTCAGGTTAGAGGTCGCAAAGCACCAGTTTTGGTACCTAAAACCACTGTTGATCAAATGAAGCCAGGCTCTGTAATTGTAGATTTGGCAGCATCAACAGGCGGCAATTGTGAGCTGTCCGAAAACAATAAAGTCATCAAACATAATGAAGTAACCATCATAGGAAATTCCTTTTTAGCAGATGGAATGCCTCAGGATGCTAGTTTATTATATAGTAATAATGTGATAAACTTTATGAAAACCTGGGTTAAAGAAGGGGCTCTAGATCTGGATATGGAAAACGAGATCATCGCCTCCGCTTTATTCACTGCTGAAAAAGAGGAAGAGAGTTCCTAATTTTTGATAATCATGTTTTTGCTATAAAAAGTAAAAACGAAGAAATATAATATGGAAACCGTATATCAATTTTTTAATGAAAACCTCCTGCTCATCTACCTGCTGTTGTTTACCATCATTCTTGGGTTTGAGGTCATTTCCAAAGTTCCTACTGTACTACACACTCCTTTGATGTCGGGTGCCAATGCAATCAGTGGTGTGGTAATTATTGGAGCAATTATTCTGGTTCGTCAGGCTTCTCCTGATGATTACCTTACACTGGGATTGGGAATGTTAGGAATAATTCTGGGTATGGTCAATGTAATGGGCGGTTTTGCCGTGACGGACCGTATGCTTGAAATGTTTAAAAAGAAGAAAAAGTAAAAAACAATGGCTATAGATACACTCATTAATCTAAGTTTTTTAATAGGCGCCGTGGCCTTCGTTTGGGGACTCCGTATGCTGAGTTCGCCGGATACGGCCAGGCGAGGAAATATTTTGGCTGGTATAGGGATGGGAATTGCCATCATTGCCAGTATGCTCATGCCTATGGCAGATGCCCCTAATAATTATGGATGGATCGCCGGTGGTATTGTAGTTGGAGGTCTTGTGGGTTATACCTCAGCCCGTCGAATTAAGATGACCGCCATGCCACAAATGGTATCCGTCTTTAATGGCCTGGGAGGTGCTTGTGCGGTAGTTTTATCTCTTGCAGAACTCTTAAGATATTACGATGGTGCAGTGGCCATGACCAGCGGGCAGGTTCTGATTGCTTTACTGGCAATTCTCATTGGTGGGATAGCCTTTACGGGTAGTTTGTTGGCTTTTGCCAAGTTGGAAGGCCTGGTTTGGGACAATACCCTCACCCTTCCCAAACACAATATCATAAACATGGTATTGCTGGTAGGTATTATCGTTCTTACTGTTTATGTCCTTATCCAGGGCATAGGTGGAGGATTGACGATGATGATTATTCTATTGGTGCTAACTCTTATCTATGGTGTTTCTTTTGTAGCACCGATTGGAGGAGCTGACATGCCAGTTGTTATATCTCTATTAAACTCCTTTACAGGTTTATCTGCTGCAGCTGCCGGTCTTATTTATAATAATCAGATTATGCTGGTTGGTGGTATCCTGGTGGGAGCTTCCGGAACCATTCTGACCGTATTAATGTGCGAGGCCATGAACCGCTCCTTACTTAACGTATTGATAGGAGGCTTTGGTGGTGGCGCTTCAGGATCTGCTAAGGGAGCTACTGGTGATCAGGTTGTTAAGGAAGTGTCTTCTAGTGACCTTGCCATCCAATTGTTTTACTCGCAATCCGTTATTTTCGTTCCAGGTTACGGTCTGGCCGTAGCTCAGGCCCAGAAAGTGTGTAAAGAGGTAGATGATCTACTTGAAGCGAATGGAGTGGATGTCAAATATGCTATTCATCCTGTAGCGGGCCGAATGCCTGGTCATATGAATGTTTTATTAGCAGAAGCGGATGTTCCTTACCCTAAATTATTAGATCTGGAAGATGCCAATTCTGCTTTACCGAATACCGATGTAGTGGTTATCGTTGGTGCCAATGATGTGGTGAATCCTGCAGCTGAAGATGATCCTGGAAGTCCAATTTATGGGATGCCCGTCCTTAAAGTCTGGGATGCGAAACATATTGTCGTACTTAAGCGTAGTATGCGCCCGGGTTATGCTGGTATCCAAAATCAATTGTTCTTCCACGAAAAGAATAAGATGTATTTTGGGGATGCCAAGGATTCTTTAGGGAAATTGGTTGCGGAGCTTAAGAAGTTGTAAACGTTCTCACGGGTTCACGGGTATACGGGTTCACGTGCTAGCAACATTATTTATAAATTCATCCGTGAACACTTGAACCCGTGATCTCATGATCACATAAATAAAACGAACAGTTGTTCGCCGAAAATTCCACGATTTTAATCTGAAAAAGATAGAGATTACGGACGTTTATTGTTATTTTGAAGAACTACATCATTTTTTTATAACCGTTAACAACCAAAAATTAATTATATGCTTGATCCCACAATGTTAATTGTTTTGTTATTTTTCGGCTTGATTATCCTCATGTCAGGTATTTTCACCGTTAAACAACAATCTGCAGCTTTGGTAGAGCGCTTGGGCAAGTTCCACAGCATTAAAAGACCAGGTCTTCAGTTTAAAATTCCTATCGTTGATCGGGTTTCTGGTAGAGTAAACCTTAAGATTCAACAATTGGATGTTCAGGTGGAAACCAAAACACACGATAATGTATTCGTTAAACTAAGAGTATCGGTACAGTATCTTGTCCTTCCAGATAAGATTTATGAAGCTTTTTATAAGCTGGAAAATCACAATGAGCAGATTACTGCATATGTTTTCGATACCGTTCGTGCAGAGGTACCTAAAATGATCCTGGATGATGTTTTTGAGCGTAAAGACGATATTGCCGTAGCTATCCGTCGGGACTTAAAAGAGGCTATGAACACCTATGGATATGATATTATCAAAGCCCTTGTAACGGAT
Organism: Saprospiraceae bacterium; assembly: GCA_028285545.1. GTDB lineage: Bacteria > Bacteroidota > Bacteroidia > Chitinophagales > Saprospiraceae > JANQPA01. The sequence continues at coordinate 67,078 of JANQPA010000089.1, forward strand.
ATTGATCCGGATCACTCAGTAAAAACAGCTATGAACCGAATTAATGCAGCCGATCGCGAAAAGAGAGCTGCTGAATTTGAAGCAGAAGCAGAAAGAATCCGCATCGTTGCCAAAGCAAAAGCGGAAGCAGAAAGTAAAAGGTTGCAAGGTCAGGGTATTGCTGATCAGCGCCGCGAGATTGCAAAAGGTCTGGAAGAATCGGTTGATATCTTGAATAAGGTAGGTATTAACTCGCAGGAAGCTTCTGCCTTAATCGTAGTGACACAGCATTATGATACCATGCAGGCAATGGGTGAAAATTCCAATAGTAATTTGATTCTTCTACCAAATACACCTACTGCAGGTAGCGATATGTTAGGTCAAATGACTGCCTCATTCATTGCTTCCCAACAAATGGGAGAAGAAATGAAAAAAGATCAACAAAAGCTCAAATTACCTCCGAAAATAAAGAAGTAAAATTTAATTGTAATGTACCTAAAAGGATGATTTTCAGCAAAATGCTCGAAAATCATCCTTTTTTTTATACCAATAAAAATCAAATACATCACTATTATTTGAATATTGATCTATTTAGCAGGAAAATGCCCTAAAAATTAAGAACTTCTTAGCCCCTTTTTCATTACAATTGTAGAAAGTATGTCGGGGTATTGGGGTATTAGGGTATTGGGAAACAGTTTATTATTTTTATCCCAATACCCTAATACCCTAATACCCTAATACCCCAATACCCATTAACACTAATTAAATAAAATCATATAGAATGAAAAGGCTACTCACAACGACGCTTAGTTTTTTAATGGCTTTATTACTGGTTTTGCCAGCTACTGCGCAGGATCGACCCGCCAAGCCGGCCAATGCAGGAGATTCAGCTAAAAAGGAAACCAAAAAGAAAAAAGGTAAATCCTTCTCAGATGTCATTACTGATGAGGCGATTTCCGATGAAGGACTTTTTAATGTACATAAGGTAGGATCGAAGTATTATTTCGAAATTCCAAATAATTTGCTGGGTACAGAGATTTTACTCATAAGTAGGATTTCAGGACACGTAAAGGGTCTTAACTTTGGTGGAGCAGGAATGAAAGCAAGACAGCAACAGGTTGTAAAATTTCAAAAGCATGATGATAAACTTCTGCTTAGATCTGTTTCACATAATGTGGTTGCAGATGAAGATGATCCGGTTATGAGATCAGTAGAAAAGAACAATTTTGAGCCCATTATTCAATCTTTTAAAATAGAGTCTCAAAATGCGGATTCCACAGGGAATGTCATTGATGTAACTTCCTTTTTCACTTCCGATGTTGCTTCTATTGGAGCATTAAGTTCTAGACAACGCCGTTCTTTCAGTATCCGTGCGCTGGACAAGACTCGTTCTCTCATCGATAACATGATTGCCTTTCCAAAAAATGTGGAGGTGCGTCATGTTTTAACCTATCGTGGTGAGCAACTACCTGCCAATCAGCAAACACAGACCCTTTCTATCGGAATGAATCAATCCTTTATCTTGCTTCCGGATGATCCATGGAAAATGCGCTATCACGATTCCAGAATGGGCCTTTACCGCACCTCAAAAACCAATTATAGTTCAGGTGAGCATAAGGCTGATACTCGCACCTTTATCAGACGTTGGAGGCTAGATCCTAAAGATCCAGCAGCTTATGCCCGTGGTGAATTAGTAGAGCCTAAAAAACCGATTATTTATTACATAGATCCTGGTACTCCAATGAAATGGCGCAAATACCTTAAACAAGGTATTGAAGATTGGCAGCCCGCCTTTGAAGCCGCTGGTTTTAAAAATGCCATTATTGCCAAAGATGCTCCAACTAAAGAAGAAGATCCAGATTGGAGTCCGGAAGATGTTCGTTATTCTGTGGTGAGGTACATTACTACAGATATCCAAAATGCACAGGGTCCACACGTTTATGACCCTCGTACAGGGGAAATCATCGAAAGTGATATTCTTTGGTACCACAATGTTATGAATCTTTTGAGGAATTGGTTTTTCATTCAAACTGCTGCCGTTAATCCAGATGCACAAAAACCAAAATTCACGGATGAACTAATGGGTGAGCTGATCCGCTTTGTGGCTGCCCATGAAGTAGGTCACACTATTGGTTATCCTCACAATATGGGTTCAAGCGTAGCTTATCCCGTTGATTCTTTGAGGAAAGCAGGCTTCGTACAAAGAATGGGTGTTGCTCCTTCGATTATGGACTACGCTCGTTTTAATTATGTAGCACAGCCTGAAGATAAAGGAGCGGGGTTATTCCCTAAAGTTGGTCCTTATGATCTTTGGGTTACAGAATGGGCCTATCGCTTGATTCCTGGAGCAAATACACCTGATGAAGAAAAAGCCACACTTAACAAATGGGTAGTAGATCGAGCCGATAATCCTTATTACCGATTTGGTCAACAACAAAGAGGAGTTGTTGATCCATCGGGTCAAACAGAAGACATTGGGGGTGATCCGGTTGCAGCCAGTGATTTAGGTATTGAAAACCTCAAACGCATCAAATCTAACCTCATTAAATGGACCTCTGAAGATGGTAAGGATTATAGCAACCTTAGCGAATTATATGCAAATATAGCCGGGCAGTTTCGTCGATATACTGGACATGTAGGAAATAACATCGGAGGCAAATACGAATATGACAAAACAGCCGACCAGGAAGGAGTTGTCTATAGTTTTGTACCCAAAATGAAACAAAGAGCTGCCGTCAACTTCCTAAATCGTCAATTATTCAATACGCCTACCTGGATGATTGATCAGGAGATTCATGGGCGTACTAATATTGATCCCTCCAATATTATTCGGGGATTACAGGCTGGTGCCTTACGCAATGTCTTCACCAGCAGTCGCTTGATTCGGATGGCTGAGGATGAAGCAGTAAATGGAGCTAATGCCTATACCATGGCCGATTTGTTTGATGATACTCGTTCTGCTATTTTTGTGGAACTTAGAAGTGGATTAGAAGCCGACCAATTCAGACGGACTTTACATCGTTTGTACATCGATCAAATGGGAAGCATCATTCGTTCAAATGACAATACCACCGATGCAAAAGCATTAGCACGAGGTACTTTGATGCGTCTAAGTGACGATATTGAAAAAGCCATAAAGAGGGCCCAAGACCTAAATAAATATCATTTGACGGATTTATTATCCAGAATAGACATGATCCAGGATGGTAAAAACCCAGAAAATGGAGGAGGTAGACCCACAGCTTTTGAGTTGAATGAAGAGGAGCATATTCACGAAAATTGCTGGCATGATGACCTAAATTGGGTTTGGGAAAAGCATTAAGAGATTTTTTAGAAAACAAAAAAGGCTGGCTAATTCTTAGCTGGCCTTTTTTGTTTTCTAATCTATACTAATTAATTTCCACAGATGGTAAAATCTCCTATTATTAATGGCTTGTGGATTGGGGATCAACTCAGTGCATTAGAATTATTATGTATAAAATCCTTTCTGGACCATGGACATATTTTTCATCTGTGGACCTATCAACCCATTTCTACACCTGACTGGGAGGGTTTAATTCAACAAAATGCCAATAAAATCCTTCCAGAAAAATACGTTTTTCGATATACCCACGGCAATAAATTTGGACATGGAAAAGGCAGTCTGGCAGGCTTTTCAGATATTTTTCGATATAAATTATTATGGGAAAAAGGAGGCTGGTGGAGTGACATGGACATCTGTTGCTTAAAACCTTTGGATTTTGATGCTCCTTATGTTTTTCGCTCTCATGATGTTTTACCAGTTGTAGGAAATTTAATGAAATGCCCCTCAAATAGTCCTTTGATGAAATATTGCTTTGAAAGAGCCTCCAAGGAAGTAACTACGGATAATAGAGATTGGCTCAAACCCATTAAAATCCTTAATGAGGGGGTTCAAAAATTTAATTTGGCTTCCTTTATTGCCCCTAACATAAGTAATCCAGATCGATGGGAAATGGTGGATTACCATCGTTTTTTTTATGGAAAAAAAAAGAAATCAATATATATTTTTCATTGGATGAATGAGGAGTGGAGAGCAAAAAATATCAGTAAAGATGTCGTTGTAGAATCCTCATTTTTAGCCTCCCTAATGAAGCAACATGAAGTTCAGGTGGGTTTTCAGGAAAGGAAAATAGAAGTTAAGTTATTTTATGTATATCTACGGAGACATTTGGTTCCACTGGTCCCCTACCCTGTTAGGAAGTTTTTAAAAAAGATTTTTTTTGTTAATCGTTATTAGAATTGTAACTAATAACGATTAACGAATAACCCAATAACCAATTACTGAACTGAAATTTGCTTAGTCAACTGATCCGACCATTCTCCATCATTATCTTTTACTCTAAGACCAATAGTATAGGTTCCGGGTTGAGGGAATATATACTCGATTTTGTCTCTGACAGACTCCGTTGTATAAAACTCATCAACCATATACTCATAAGTTGTTATTTTTCCTCCCCATTTTGCATCCTGATCAAAGCTGCTGATTCCATCAATGGAAATCTGATAGGGAGCCGGGGTCGACATTTGTTCTAGTTCCAGTTTGGCTACCGGTAGAAGATTGTCCAGCATATTTAAGTCCACCACCACCGCAGTTGTCAATCCTTCGGGATCTTTTACACTGATACGAAAATTAAATTCTCCAGCTTCCAAAGCTTTAAATGTCAAAAGACCATTCTTTATACCGCTAATGTTTGTGGAAGCGTCATTGATAATTTTTCCTTGAAAGTATAAAAGTCCATTCTGAAGATTTTCGACCTCCAGAAAACGCTCTGTTTGGTCATCTTCAACTGTGAAGCTAAAGGCATATTCAGGATGGAGTGAAAATTTCATAGTATCACTCATGGCTTCGGAACCATTAATTAAAATAACAGGCGCCAACCTGTCAAAAAAAGCATCAGTTCCGGTTGCTGGATTATTCTTTTTACAGCCAAACATCCCTAGAATAAGTAAAGCTAAGAGTGGTATATATTTTTTCATTTTCCAATGATTTCTTTTGCCTAAAATAAAAATGAATAAGGTGGACCAAAATGATCCACCTAAAATAATATTTATTTCTTATTCGCTTTTAATGACTTTTACGTTAGTTCTATACAAACCGTTGCGAATTTGGAGCAAATAAACTCCATTATTCAAATTCAATTCAGCAGCAGGTATTCTTTCCAATACCAAACCATCATTTACCTCTATATCCTGCAACCAAATTACTTGTCCCAGCATATTGGTCAATTCCAAAGTATAAGTCCCCTGTACTTCTGCTTTAAACAAAACACTTAGATTTTCAACAAAAGGATTAGGAAATACTTTGGTAGGAATAGGTCGAACACGATCATTCTCTGTATTCGCTCGCAATTCAGGACTGGTTTCTCCACCTTCTCCACCTTCAAACCCTGGGGGTTCTTCCATTCTTTCTACATTAATGTATTCTGTTTTTACTAGTGTTGCCATACATCCATCTACATCGGTAACCGTCAGCGTTACATCATAAACGCCAGGCATATTGTAGAAGTAATAAGGTTCAGGAAATGCACTCCATCCATTATCACCAAAACTCCAATCATAGGAATTGCTTTCCAGCAAGGTATTGGGGATAAATTGTACTAAATCTCCTTCCATCAGATTTGTTCCGGGAGTAACTGAAAATTCAGCATCAGGAGCTTGAATGACAATATCAACTCCGATTCTTTCAGATACACAACCATCAATATTGGTTTGCACAAATACAGTAGTATCACCACTTATTTCCCTCAATATCAAACTATTGCCAGTACTGGATGATGTTCCACTGTTAAAGCTCGAATACCACTCAAAATTAGCATCAGGAAAACCTGCACTAGCAGCTACCAAAAATACGTCAGTGCCCAGGCAAGCAGGATCACCACCATTTATATTCACCTGAGCGGCAGGAATAACTGATCCCAGGTTTTGAATTTCTGCAGCCCCACTAACTGTTGACTGATCAGCATCGGTAATCGTAAATCCATAAATTCCCGCTACCAAACCATCTATGGTGGCACCAGTTGAATCGTTACTCCAAGAATAAGTATAAGGGGCGGTACCGCCTACTCCTCTAACTGTAATTGATCCAGTAGCATCTTCATTACATAAAATGTCTTCCACACTAACAATTTCAAATGCTAGACTATTATCACTCAATACATTAATTAGATTTTCCTTTGTTTCAGTGGCAGTGCAGCCATCTGCATCTGTTACTCTTAGGCTTACCGTATACATACCCGAAGCTGTATAAGATTTTTCTAGAGAAACTATATTCGATACATCTCCATCTCCAAACTGCCACAAGTAATCTGTATGGGAATCTACCTCAGGGTTAAATTTGAGGGTTTCTCCAACTGTCGCCGTAGTCCCAGGTGCCACACTGAAGTTTGCATTTGGCTTTTGTACAGAAATTGAAATACTGGACATCTCTGACAAACAGCTGCCATTTATGGCTTGCAGCTGGAAAATTGCATCTTCCTGTATATCTTCAATTACAAAAGTAGAGCCGATAAAGGCCAATTCACCTGCAGAGTCATACCAACGATATTCATCTACCGCGCTACCATTCAATCCCAATAAAGTAACATTTGTTCCTGCACAAATTGGGGACCCGGCATTTAAGGTAATCGTCGGTTGCTCAGGTCTTGTGTTTTGACTTCCAACTTCTGCAGTTCTGGTTATAGATAATCCACTACCATCCATTATGGTAACAGTATAAGTACCTTCAGCTAATCCACTTACGGTATCCGTAGTGGCCCCGTTACTCCAATTATAGGAAATGGGTTCTTCTGCATTAAATACGTTTGCTACAATAGAACCATCATTATCGCCCTGGCAGGTAACATCAGTGACATTAAGAACGGCTGTCAGGCCAGTACCTGATATAACGGTTATGTAATTTTCTTGTTGTTCAACCCCTACACAGCCTTGAGGGCTGATGGTAATGAGTTCAACGGTATATTGACCTTCTGCCTCATAGGCTTTTGAAGGTGATGATTCTACCGAAATAGTGCCATCTCCAAATTGCCATTTATAAGAATATCCTGCGATTAACTCATTAGGTGTAAAACTTACTTCTTCTCCCACGATGGCTGTTGTAGGAGTTCCAGTAAAGCCACTATTGGGGTCAATAACTTCGATGGTTATTGCAGTACGTTCTGGTGAAGAACATCCTCCTCCTCTGGTTTCAGCAAATAAGGTCATACTTTCCGTCATATCTTCTAGTACCAAAGGACTTCCAATAGCTACAATATTGCCTCCACTAGCCTGGTCATACCAATGGAAGGTAACATCCGTGCGATCTGTATAAGCATATAGCGTAGCCGTTCTTCCGATACAGATGGTATCGCTTCCAGAGTTCACAACAGTAGGTGCTTCCAATAGGCCAATTTCACTAATCACTTCGGCACTATCTACAACTGTATTGCCATCACTATCCGTTATGGTAAGTAAATAGGTTCCTATTCCCAGTCCAGAAATGGAGTTTTCACTGCCTCCATTACTCCAGGCATAGGTATAAGGGCCTGTTCCATTAAAAGCACTTGCAGTTATACTTCCTGAATTATCTTCCTGACATTCAACATTCACAACACTTAGAACGGCAAATAAGGTCTGGGTTTCATTAATCTCAACAAACTGAGAGGTGGTGCTTTGACAACCATTTACATCTGTTACTGTAAGGCTTACCTGATAGGTCCCGCCAGCAGAATAGGAATGGGAAGTCAAAGCTGTGTTGGCTATGGCACCATCACCGAAGTCCCATTCATAGGAATTCTCAGGGTCAATGGTGGTAGCCATAAAATCAATGTTCATATCAATGTCTGCCTGGTCAGCAGAAGCAGTAAATGAGGCATCAGGGGCAGTTCCCTGGATGGTCACCAAGGTTAAATTGTTGGTCACACATCCTTTGTAATGTGTTTCCACCAAGAAACTCTGTGCTTCTTCCACCTGTAGGGTTAAAACACTCCCTACGTACTTTAGCTGATCAGGATTTTGTCCATCATACCAATAATATTCCGCTCCTTCCTTTGCGCTAAAGGCAGTAAGTAGAATCTCTTCCCCAACGCAGAATGAGTCTCCTCCATTAACAAGAACCTCAGCCTGTGGTACTTCTTCAATTTGGCTAATCAAGTTTACATTTCCTATTGATTTATTCCCTTCTGCATCGGTAACAGAAACCTGATATTCTCCAGCAAGAAGATTAGATGCAACCGGACCGGTACCACCTGTGTTCCAAAGGTAAGTAAACGGGGCTACTCCATCTTTGACTTGTACCACAATCACTCCTGAAGCGTCATCCGCACAAACCGGATTAGTGATGTCAAATTCTAGTTCTAATATTTTCTCAACTACCTGTATGGTGACGGTTTCTGTCCATTGGCATCCATTCTCCAAACTGACCGTCAAGCTTAATTGAAATTCTCCTGCTTGCGGGTAGGCATATACGGCATTTGAGCCGCTGATTGAATCTACATCGCCATTTCCATAGCTCCATAGATAACTGTATTCACTATCATCGGTATTGGCCTGAAGTTGAAGTTCTCCATTTACAGGAATTAAAAAGTCAGATACTGAAAAACTGGCGTCTATTTCCTTTATCGGCACCTCTACTCTTAAACGCTCTACAGAGGCACAGCCATTTTTTCGTTTTTCAACATACAAAATCCTATCCCCATCAATGGCTTCGATAATAATTTGTCCTCCTACGTATAATAAATCACCTCCTTCCTCACTATCATACCAATAAAAGGTAGCATCAGGATCATCATTAACCACTGTCAATGTAATATCTTGTCCGAAACAAGCAGGATCTTCAATGATTACACTATCGGGCTGGGCAACTTCCCCAAGTTCTGGAAATAGAGTAACCGAACGAACAGCAACTCTATTTTGTCCATCAATCACAGTCACTCTATAATTTCCGGGAGCCAGATCAAAAGCACGGTTGCCAACAGCAGATTCGGTATCCCAGCTATAGGTGACTCGGGTTTCTGCATTTAGGACCTGGACGGTAATTGATCCTGAACTATCATTTGCACACTGAGGATTTTCGATATCCAACAATACATTTAAATCTTGGACAATATCTTCATCAGGTGGTACTACTTGTACCGGCCTTACTTCTGTAGCCATACAACCCTCTAAAGTAGTTGTCAATCTGACAAAATAGGTACCTGGAGCCTTATAGGATTGTTTGGGTTCAAAAACATTTGGGCCTTCTGAAGTGCCTCCATTTCCAAAATCCCATTTGTAATAATCCTCCAGAAAGCTCTCTGCAAAAAATTGTACTTGCCCATCAACTCTAGCAGAATAGGGATTCAAGACAAAATTAGCATTGGGGTGAATTACGACCAGGTCTACTTCTACTCTATCGGGTGAGGTGCAAGATTTAAACCTTGTCTCCACATAAACCTTTCTATTTTCTCGTAAATTTTGTATCGTCAATTGGCTGCCAGTATGCAAAAGTTTTCCACCAACTGGAGCATCATACCAAAAATAATCTACTCCAGGAATGCCAGATACAGCAGCTATTTCAATGTCTTCATCAAAGCATACAGGAGCTCCATCATTTATGGTTATGACTGGATTAGGTAAGTCATCAATTTCTGCATTAACGGTGGTGGTTACCACAACCTGGTCGCCAAGGTTATCCGTGACGGTAAGCGTATATGCCCCAGGTGTAAGTCCATCAATATAACTTTCGGTTCCGCCATTACTCCAGATGTAAGTATAAGGAGGCTGGCCATTAATTACTTGTGAAACAATCCTTCCGGTATTATCATCCCGGCATAATACATGATCGACTTCCACAATAGCAAAGAAATCCTCTTCTACACGGATGGAAACTGTAAATTCATCCGAACAACCATTAGGTGTTGTAACGGTCAACTTGGCCTCAAAAAAGCCTATTGTGGAATAAGCATGAGTAGCATTTGGTCCCTGGGCTGTATTGCCATCTCCAAAATCCCAATCATATTGATAAGAATTATCGACGTCTTCCGCTAAAAAAATGACATCCTGGTTAGGCCTGACCAATCTTGAGCTCACGGAAAAACGAGCACTTGGACCTTCAGCCACCGCAATTGCTAATTTAGAAGTATCGGAAGTACAATTTCGCACAAAAGACTGTGCCTGAACTAAGGTACCATTTTGAATATCCGGTAATTGTAATACAGGACCTTGTTCAATGGAATCGCCAAAAACATTATACCATCTGATAAATCTGGGGACCTCAGTTTCATTATTAAAGGCAAATAAGATCAAATCAGATCCCTGACAAATGGGATCTCCCAAACCAGAAACAATAGTAGGTGCCTGGATGGGTTTCATCAAATTATCTATGTTAACACTATCCACTTTAGTAAAGCCATTCCCATCTGTTACGGACAAATAATACTTACCCTGTGATAATCGGGAAATGGAATCTGTTCCATCACCTTGTAAGGGTGCTCCTGGGTCTCCAGCCTTTGCCCAATCCAGCGTATAGGGAAGCTTTCCTCCTGTGATATTTGCCTTGGCCCATCCATAATCATCTGCATCACATAATACATCATCTTTATCAAATACAATTTCAACATTGATCGTATTTAAAATAAATGGATTGCCAATACTACCCAAAACCTGCTGAGGCATAAATGGAATAGTGTCTGTAACAGGCAAAACAACATTTTTACCTTTATCCCAAACCCTAAAAATGATATCCTGCCCTGTATCAGCTCCTAGATCATTAGAGGCTATCTGTAAGGCAATATAATATCTACCCGAAACGTCTCTTAGGGTATCAAGACCACGAATCTCTCCATTGATAAAAGCGGCAACCACATCTGAATCTGTAGACTCTATCCCCTCTACATTAACCGCTGCAATAATGGTCATGGTATTGTTAAAATTGAAATTGGCCGGATTGAAAACAGACCAGGTGGTATTGTCATCTATCACAACCTGTGCAAGCCCAATGACCGGCAGTAAACCAAAAAGTAATACTGCCTTAAATATGTTAGTAGATTTTTGAAACATCACATTCCGTATTTATGGAGGCTGAATATTTATTTTTCAAAAATGAAGACAGTTCCTCAGAACTGCCTTCAATGTAATTTATGGTTTTGCCTTAAGCAATTTAATCAACTGATACTGGCCTTTCTTTCCTTCTACCTCCATGATGTATATTCCATCGCTCAGCTTCAGGCGATCTGCTTCTATTGTCAATTCATTTTCTCCTGCGGCCAGGCTTACCTTATCTTTCCAAATAAGGCGCCCTTCCGTATCTCTCAATCGCAGGCTATATTTTCCAGACGATAATGTATTAATCTGTAATTTGAAGTTGTTCAAAAATGGATTCGGTGCGGCTGCCACCTTAAATGATGCTGAAATCGTTTCATCAACATCGGTTACTGACTGCACAATTACAGGTGCGGCTGAAGGAATTACCTCATCACATCCCTGTTTATCCACTATTTCCAATTTCACATTATAGGTTCCTGCCTTTTCGTATACATGCTTAGGCTCTTTTTCAATGCTTACCTGTCCATCTCCAAAATTCCATTCGTAACTATACTCTTCATTTACCTCTAATAAGCTAAAGGAAACAGTATCTCCAACTGAAAGCACTTCAAAAGGTTGCTCAATATGGTACACTGCATATGGTGCTTGTACCTCCATAGTATAATGTACTCTATCAGATGGACAAGCTCTTAGGCGGCTTTCTACGTAGATGTCTTCATCTTTTTCTGCTGAAGCAATCGTATATACAGCACCTTCATGTAAGAGTTTGCCTCGACCATCGTACCAACTATAGCTTAAATCCATGTCGCTTTGTGCTGATGCCTGAAGTTGTACTTCGTCTCTAATACAGATAACCTCTTTATCCAGCATACTTACAGATGGTGTTGGGATGGCAATGGCCTCCGTAATTACCTCCAGGGTATCCCAGGTCCAGGCACCTTCTGCATCAGTGATTTTCACAGTATAAGTTCCATTGGCCAGATTTGTTACCTGAGCAGTGGTATCTCCAGTATTCCACTCATAACGTAATGGATTGACCATTCCCCCTACATCTATGATCGATAATTGACCATATTCATCACTATCGCAGGCATTATTTGCGACTCCAGGAAGTACATTAAACTGCTTGTTCTCAAATTTATGAGGGCTGGAAAACTTCCCAATAACCTGGGAAGGCACAAATTTAATTCGCTCTTTATTGAACAGTAAGCGATCAGCGCTTGCATCATAGAAACGTACATCTACCTGCTCACCAAAAGTATCTCCATAGATAAACATGACAATGTAATATTTATCCTGTGCTTCGACATAACCAAGTTTGGCCAAGCCTCGACATTCTCCATCCACAAAGGCAGCTACCACATCAGAAGTATCAATAGAAAGCAGTCCGTCTATTTCTAATTCCGCCGTCACAATCATATTCATCGGATATAAGGAAGGATCAACGGCCCAGGTTGCTGGATCATCCGGATCTGCTTCACTGCCTGCTTTTCTTATCCTGGCAAAATCTTCGTATGTCATCTGATCTGAACGAGAAGCACTAAATGGTGTAGTAGCTCCTGGGTAGCTAAGCGTAGCATTTCCCTGCACAAAGACCTGATAACCAAAGAAGGGGCGCATCAATTCCATTCCACTACCAACCACAAAATTCCAGGTTCCTGACTGGAATTCAGCCAGCATATTATTTGAAAGTCCTGGTTTGGTAGGATCCTGAGCCACGGTAAAGATGAAATCATCATCTGTAAGTCCTACAAAATTGGTTGCAGATGACAAGGCCGTATTGATATCAAGGGTATCCTGTAGTGGGAAGCCAATTAAACTAAATCCTGCCGGCAAGGCAATTGGACTATATTGGGCATTAGCCCCTGTTATTCTAATGGTATCATCAGGGCCAGTGAGGAATATTCTGTATCCATTTTCAGGAGATACTTCATCCAGGTTGTTAATACCTTCCCACTTTCCAGATCCAGGAACGAAGGCAGCAATGGCATTTTGGTTGGAAGTTATGATATCTCCATCCTGAGACATGGTTAATTCTCGTAGGACATTATCAATACTCATATCCGGTTCTTCACTGTTTACAGAGAACCAGGTCCAGCTGCTGTCTCCATTTACAGGAATATAGCGAGCCAGATCAGTATTCTTGTTCACCACCAGAATTTCAGGATCAACAAAGGTTCCAAATTTATCACCTGATTTAAAGGTGATCGGTACCGGATTATTCATAGCATCGAAACGAGTAGCATTATATTCATCCCCAGGATCGGCATCCCAAACCCTAAATTCTAGTGGTTTGCCATCATCGGCTGGTTCTCCGCCAACATTAATAAATGCAGCATATTGCCCTTGGTCTGTACGGCCAATTTTAGCTACTCCCCGAATTTCATTATCTATAAATACAGCGATCTGATCCATCGTATCCACCGAAGTCATCATATCATTTACGAAGCGATAATTAGCGATGACAAACATATTGCCACTGTAGGTTTGATTGACAACCCAATAAGGTGGCTTGGCTACTACTCTAACATTAATGGTCACCGTACTCTGTGACGGTGTAGCGGTTGATGAATTGAATGTCATTATCGCTGTGGTATCTCCAACCGGCAATGCCGATGCATCAAGTGTAAAGGTAATGACTTCACCAAGTGAATTGGGTAGTGCAGTTCCAAAGGTTGGAGACGGTGTCGCCCAAGGTTGATTGGAGAGCACAGTAAATGGAACAGGTGCTTGAGAATTGGCAAATGCTCTGGTTGATAACTGAACAGTTGATCCCTGATACATGGTTACATTAAGAACATCGTCATCAACAAATAAATCTCTTGTTAACACCAAAAATTCAATGGTAAAGGTGGTATCGTAGATAATTCCGTTTTGATCCTTTATAGCACTAATCTCTGCGACTAAGGTATCTCCATCAAAGGCTGCTATATTAAAAGGTTGGAAAATCAGTTTGTCTTTATTATCAAAGCAAGCTACTACTCCGGGAACCGCAAGACTGTCTGTCTTACGAAATACCTTAAAGACATTTGTTGTAGGTGTAACATCATTACAATCTAATGGCTTATTAATCGATACGGATATTTCATCCCCAGGTACATATATTCCGTCTGAAGGTTCAAGTAGGGCAAATAAACCACCACTATTCCTTCTGATTTCTCCACGAGCCACATTGGAATAGACCTCTCCGCGAGTACCACATCGGGCAACTGCTCGTATTTCATATTCACCATCCGGATAATTAATTACATTATCTGCATAATCTTCGGTAATATCCCAGGTATAGAAGAGCTTTGGTGTTTGATTGGCTGCAAAATTTTGGGAATTATACAACTGCAGCGAATCCTTGGATATGGGATAATCATATCCAGGAATGGGCGGCACATCTTTGGCAATCTCCAAAGCAGGAATATTTGGACTACTCCACCCTGATCCTGTTCCAATTCTTCGAACTTGTAGTGCAATTTCTTCTAAAGGAATATTAAATGGATCATAATCAACAAGTTCTACTACCAAATCCTCCCGATCATTAGGGATAAATGGATTACGGCGAGTGATGAGCCAATCATCACCTGGAGCAACCAGACTAATATCTGTACAAGGTGATTGGAAGATCACATCAACCTCAACTGTATCTGCAGTGATCGAACCATCATCCGGAATATTTACAAATAAATCTCCATCCGTACAGGAAGCTCGCATGATAAATCTAAGATTCTTAAATTCATATCGGTCGGCGGCCCTGGTTACTTCAATTGGTAATAAGAATGGCTGATTAGAGCCTATATAAGTGATGGTCAATCCACCACTCATATTACCACCAACAATTGGTTTGCCATCAACTCTTACCTGAGCCCCATTTTCATTACTTGCTCCATCCAAATAAATGTAAACATCTCTGGCCTCTCCAAATGGATTAAGGTTAGCAATCTGAAGATAAACAGTATGTGGTTTATCTGGATCTAGGTTTTCATAAGAGAAGAAATCAAAGGTAGCTTGTGAGGCCGTATCAAATACTGCCATTTCATATCGATCTCGATAAATAGTTCCTTTTTCAGGCGGACAAGAAGAACGTCCTCCCAGGAGCTGGAAGTAAGGTGAATGGCCTTCTAAAATCGGCTTAAAGACCGTTACACTAAATTGATCTCCAGGGTCATCATCAGATAAGGTATAACTTACCCCCGATTCTCTTTCTTCTGAGAATAGTTGGGTACTTGTTTCCTCATGCTGGTATTCTCCCTGTAAACCAATCTTGGCTTCATTGTTTTCAATACCAGTCGAAATAACGAATCCTCCTGCCTCTGTTTCGCTATTAATATATAAACCAAAGGCAAAATCAATATTTACAAAAAATTCTGTCGTTATCGAGGTCTGTCTTGTTTGATTAATCGTTTCTTCTACCTCCAGATCTACACCAGCTGAGAAAGTATAATTCTCCACTTGTGGCAAATAACCTGACTTATCAGCATCTAACTGGCTGACTTTACTATTTGTTTGATCGTTATCAAACTGCAGTGAATCAAGGAAATAAGCTACTTTAGAAACGGCAATTTCATACTCTGAGACTAACTGGTCATCCCATTGAATGGTATTGCTAATGGCAAAGTTTTCACCAGGAGTAGATCCAATATTATTACAGAAACTATTTCTTGCTTCTATTGCATCAGTGACCCGTTCACTGAAGAAGTCAGGAACGCCAAGACTGATGACTGTTCTTTCTGTATCTGTAGTGTCATTTATACTTTCAAAGGCACGTTCAAAAATAAACCCTTCATCTTCGAAGTCTTGATTTAGAATAACAAATTGTTCCCCGGTATTTTGATTGGTAATTACATCAAAGAATCCAGCCACTGCTTTTTCTTCAAATTCTTTTTGCTCGTTAATATTTTCGGCACAGAAGGCAAAGAAAGGCACCGATGTTTCGGAATGGTAATCTAACACCGCTTTCCAGTTATTGATTCGGACTCTTAGTTTGGTAACTGCGTCTGTGGTGGATAAAACATTTTGTCCTTCATAAAGAAATTTGCTACCATTTAAAATATCAACGGTATCCTGCGACAGTTGCCCTACAATGTCTCGTATCTGCTGAACAGTATAATTCCATTGAGTTTGAATTCCATAAGTACCAAGTGCAAAGTTTTGAACCTTATTGATTTCACAAGTTTGATCATCATAGACCAAATTTTCGTTGATGGTATAAGCAATCGCTGAACCAATACCAACGATGACATCTGCTCGTTCCCCTACAAAATCACTGGTACTGGAAGTACTAATGGTCTGCTTGGTTTCAGCCTGGACACTAAATTCACTGGATGTTTCTCTTCCTCCACCAATTAATAGGCTAAAGTCAACAAATGCACCAATCTTAAAGAAAGCTCCCTGGTATTCTGCAACTAAACCACCGCCACCTCTATTCTTATTTGATTGGGCATAAGATTTTGTGATGGTTGTACCACTAGAAACAGTTGAAGAACTACCATCGCCTGGTGGGTCACGAAGAATTAAGAATGGTAGTTTCACCTGACCATCTTCATCTGAAATATCTACTACGATATCCGCACCAGGAAGATCTGCCTTGCCTTCAATTACAACCGGTATAATGATCTCTCCTAAGAAATCTCCAATAGCTGAATAATATTTCACATTAATTCCTTTCCGGAATGGAGCCACCAAATTAGGTTGTCCTGGTTGGAAAACATGAGCTGGAAATGTAATTAAAGTGTCATTAAAGTGGAGTGTATCTTTTGTATTAGATTTTGCAGCAGAATTATTAATAACAATAAAACCTTCTTCAACGCTACAAGCTATTCCATCAAATACTTCACTCACTGAGAAGCGTAATGCAAATGTTTTCTCGGCATCAACTTCTGCACGAGTAATAATAGCCACATCCTGATCTCCAGTGCTACACAAATAGGTAGAAAACGGAGTTTCTAGTTTGATATCAACAGGTTTATGATAAACCAACCTTTGGTCCACCATTTGGCCAACTTCAAAGTCGGTCAGGTTATCCTCAGCATTCCCAACATGTATATCTTTTAAATTTAGCATATTAGGACGATACTTTAGATAGTCAACAATCAGAAGATTATTGACTTTCTTTTGCACCACATCTCTTGCAACAATAATCAAATCATTAAGAGGTGGCAATTTGGCATTCACCACACCTGCATCTGAAGTTTTGAATTGTTTAGAATAACATCCATCACGAGTACTAACCTCAATAAGGAAGTTTCCATCTGAGGCAGGACCACCACACACAGTAGTTACAAACAATTGCGTTTCATAAGTGAGGGTATCATCGAAATTAATTTCATTAACTCGGTCAAAATTGGCGAAGTTGGAAAAGACAAGAGCTGCATCAGGTCTAAATTCATGCCTAATGGTGTCCTTTTTCTGCTGGTTCGCATCTGTTCGAATACTTTTATCATCGATTTCGACCCTAATCTCTGTTAGGCCACTTAGATCTGGATTTACAATTAAGTTATATCTTCCTTCAGTATCCGTTGTCGCACTTGCAGTTTGTGTAGTGTTGTCATCAAAAGTTGAAATAGCTCGAACTTCTACACTATCGATGCCACAGATTACATCTTCATAAGCAACCCTTCCTGTAATCACATAAGCTGTTCGGTCAATAAAAAACAAATCTGATCTTGCATTATTTTCGGGCGACAGGTTGGCTACTAAAGTATCCTGATTGAAGACATGATCTCCAAAGCTTGCCCTGACAACATATTGCGCAATGGTGTCTTCATAGTAAATATTAGGGAAATAAAAGTGACCATTGCCATCCGTCATACCAGAATAAACAAACCTTTCACCTTTAACAACACCTTCAATATCAATAGTTACTCCAGGTACAGGGGCATTTCCTACTGCTGTAATTACATCCCCTTCAATCAAACCATTAGCTCTTCTAAATCCTTTATCGGATTTTCCTCGAGTTTCTCTTTCCTTGACATACACTCTGACAGTATAGGTATATTCTTTTCCAGGAATACCATCTGGATCATTGAAAGTCTCCACCCCGGGAGCTACTTCTCCAATTTTTATGCCATCTCGATAAACCCTAAACCCGTCAATATAATTGATGTTCCCTTTGAAATCCCAGGTAACCTGGCAATTATTAGCTATTGTACCATCGGTAGCTTGTACCAAAGTAAGTTTATCTTCCCATAATTCAATTAAATCTATACCATAGAAAAAGACGGCCCCTCTCCTGTTTGTAACGGGGTTGCCATTTTCAGTGGTATTGTAAAGATTTGCGCCAGGTGCCCCGATAACAAAGAATTCATTAGAAGCATCTACTGAAAATCCAAATTGCTCTTCTGATTCGGAATCGTCTATGTTTACAGCAAAATCAATGAATTCATAAGCACCGCCAGTTAGTTTGAAAAAGAAAACTGCACCTTTTTTATTCATGGTAGATCCATCTTCATCGATGTGATCAGGTGCTCCCACCACCAGATAATCACCATACATACCTACTGCTGAGCCAAATTTATCATTAGGGGAATTAAAATCAGTCAGCGGTTTTTCAATAATTTGTTCCAAATTATTCCAGGAAGTACCATCAAATTTGTAGATATAAACCCTTCCACGAGAACCCCCATTTGGAGCTCCTACTGCAAGATAATTACCATATATTGCTACATCCTTACCAAATAGGGATCCATTGGGCCCTAAAAGGGTTTGTGGAGTACCTAATTGAACATTATTGCTCCTAACATATACAATGACATTTTGAGCAGTATTACCGGTAGCTACAAATTGCTCGCTAGAAGCCATAGATATAATCGTATCAACAATTGGCACCTGATCTACTAAGTTAAAACTAAAAGTTCCAGAAGAAGAGTTATACTGGTCAGCACGCAAAGCATCCTCTCTGGCCGTAAACCCATAGAAAAAATCAGAGGAAGCAAAAGAAATCGTTGCCACTTGTCCCAGGCGATCACCTGGGCCAGATAAAGCGAAGCCTTGATAACCTGAAGCAGAGGCTTCATTATAATCTTTTGCGAATGTAAGCACTCCAACATTACTAACTCCAGCACCAAATCTGGCGGCAGGCTGACCTATAATAGATATTTCACCAGCAACATCAACAGCATAGCCAGTTTCACCAACTGTAATATTACTATAAGCAAAGCTTTGAGTACTTCTGAATACCCAGTTAGGATCAACATGAGAATAATAAGAAACACGTCCCTGATCTCCATGACTCTTTGGAGCACCTGCTATAACAAATTTATCATCGATCGCTACATCAAAACCCAGGGATTCTGTAACTGTATTTGTTTCATATCTAACATCAGGAGTCTTATTGATATTTGCAAATCCACTCGCAAAACTGGGGGTTCCTGTTCTAGTTTCTCCGTAGGCAGTACGAAAAGTCTCTATCCTATAGGTAAAATTAGGTAAACCATCGCCTATTTCGTTGAAAAGATCTGCATAAGACCTCAAGCCAGGATCTATAGTGGCAATCAAAACATTATTACGATATAAATAAAACCCAGTAATATTCGCATCCAAAGGAAGAGTCCAGTTTAATTGAACCTTATTATCAAATGTTCCAGAAGAAGCGGTAAAGGATTGCAGGGCCGGAGGGGATGGATAAGTAATCGTCTGGTCCACCATCGTGGAGCGATATTTTATTCCATTTCGAATAGATGAAGCAAAGATGGAATAAGTAACCATTCTGGCTGGAGGTCCGAAAGTCTCTTGTTCTGAAAACATTCCCTCATCTAAATCTGAATACGGAATAGAGAATGTTTGCATTTGAGGTCCAGAGTTAGTTTGAACCGTATATTCTATTTCGAATGAATCTACCCCTGGCGGCAAATATTCCCATAAAATATCCACCAGACCCTTTTGGACATTTGCTACAATTGACGTGTTAAAAACTGGGTGGATTTTAGGGAATGTTACCTGTCCGAATGCACCTACAGACTGATATAACATAGCATCCCTGTTTAATACAGCCACTACCCTATAATCATGAAGCGTGTCAGGTAAGCCCAAGAAATCCAGGTAACAAAAAGTACTATCCGCATCCACAATTGCAATTAGATTAGTATCTCTATATATTCTAAAATCATCCACATAATCACCATTATAATCCCATTTGATCAAGACCATATTACTATCAGGTCTAGCCGTAAATTGAACATTGATTGGATCTGCTACTCCGGGGAATCGAGTCATTACCGATACCGGCGTAGATTCGAAAAGTTCAGCCCCCACCTGTTTGACAGCTTTTACGGAATAGACGTAATTTTGATCAGGAATTCCGGTCCTGTCTTCAAACATTAATTTCTTACCAGCTTCTATTAAGGCTATGATTTCATCATTTCGTTCTATTTGATAAAAACTAACATCTCCAGTTGGATGACTCCAGTTGATACCAACTGCATTATCATTTCCCTGATAACCGGCTGTGGCCGTTAAATTTTCAACCGGTGGAAATAAAGGAAATGTAGCACTTAAATTAAGTGGGTCTGTATAAATAGCTGCACCTAATTCGTCAATTAAATAGCCCCTTAATATATAGTCATACAAGATACCACCTGTACCAGTCGTATCTAAGAAGAATTGGGCAGAATCTCTAAATACAGTAGTTAACAAATTAAGTCCCCTATATACCTCTACTCCATCAAAAAGTCCATCATTCAGTGTCCAGGAAATCATAATTCCCTGTTTTTCTTTAAGAGGGGTAGCTGCACCGCCCATAAAACGAGCAATACTATCTTGGATTGGTCTTGGTGGGAATTCGTCTATCTTGAAGGTATCCCTGAAATTAAGAGCCAATCTAGTATTAATCAATGGCCTGGGGTTAATATCCTGAGTAGAATCAATCGTTAAAACACTATGATCCTTTTGTATTAGTTCAATATTAAATAATTGCTGATTGTTATTGGGAGGCAGGTTTTCAAAGATGTAAAAACCAGCAGCATCGGTAAAAGTTCTCTGAAGAGTGGTGTCATCGTTCATTAGACGAACCTCCAAACTATCCGCACTTCTTCCATTCCCAAATTCACTTAAAACCTGTCCAAAAATGGCAGCACGATTTTTTCTAATACCAGTGCCGTATACAATTTTCGACAATAATATGGTATTAGTCATTGTATCCAGATAACTGGCCTGAACACCGTATTCATAGGCAACTCCAACCGCTGCATCACAATCATAATAACCTCTGGAATCCTGAGGAACTGAGTCGATAACCACTCCATCTCTATGGATCAAGAATTTGGAGAATTTAAAAGGAGGATATTCCCAGGTTAATGCTACGTGCATGGGAATATTTTGGGAAATATGAACATTGCCAGGTTGCTCCAGAGTAGCTACTGGAACAGTAGCACTCCCTGAACCAGCACTAGCTGCAGATTCAAAAATGGTGCCGTTTACATTTCGGTAAGCAGTTAGGCTTACATTTTGACTGGCATTATTAATAGTATAATGAGTGTATTCATCTGCAAATGGAGGAAGAGTATCAATTAATTCTACTCCTACCTTTAAGATAAATCCATCAAAATTAGAGAAGTTGGTCAAATTGTAAGCCTGGCTCCAGCTGATATCAATCCGACAGGTACCGGTAGTAACAGTTAAGGCAGGAGGGGTTGCCAGGGAAGGAAAGGAAACCGCATTAGAATTTATTTGGGCTCCAACAAAGGTGGAGTCTATGTTTTCCACAAATGGCGCCACACTATAAGTATACGAAGCCCCAGGTTCACCCAATAGGTCTTGATATACAAATGGGTATCCCTTCAAAATCTCAGCGATCAATTGCGTACCCCGATATATTCTAAAACCAGTATAATTATCATCATCAACTCCCACTCCTACTACCCAGGATAAATCTACTGCATTTTCTGCAGCCACTGCGGTTGCGGTTACAGAGTTAATAGTAGGGAAATTAGGGTATAAGGTATTATTAGCCCGAAGATAATCCGATTCGAAAATTTCATCATTTACGGTTCGAAAAGAGGTAATGGCGTAATCATAAGTGGCTCCAGGTTCTCCTTCATAATCTGTATACACCCTGGCCATACTATCCAGAACAGCGATCACCATAGAATCGCGATATACCTTAAACCCAGCGAAATTATCAGAATTATGATCCCAGGTTAAGGTAATGGCCCCCATAGTCTCCATATTAAAATTCGCTGTGGCCGCAATATTCGTTGGCATTTCAATATCGGGATATTCAACAGTATCAATGGCTGTTACAAATTTCACTGAATCATTCCTCAGTATGTAAGCCATCAAAGTATACTTATAGTTTTCGAGTGGCTTACCTCCTCGATCTGATAAAATCCCAACCGAACCAGAGGCATCATCAGTAATATCTACCAGAGTACCTTCTCGATAAAGTTGAAAATAAGTAGTATCTGCATCAGAAAAATAGGAAAAATTAAAAGCCACCGTGTCTATGCCTGCTGTTCCCATGAAATTGGAAAGACTCAAGCTATCCGTGATATCATCAAGCATCACATTGGCTTGAAAGTTCACATCCATAAGCTGAGGTTCCAGGTTACTAACATTAATAAATATCGGTGAATTTGGATAGGTCACATTTGTTAAGCCGCTTGCCGTTAATCTAAACCGTGCTTCTGTCCCATAAAATAAACTGTCAAACATATAAAACCCGCGATAATCCGTAACTGTGGAATCTTCATATTCGACATCAAAAATGGTTGTGAGGTATTTAATCGTAACCCCCCCAATACCAAATCCATCCTGAGTTCTGACAAAACCACCAATAGCTCCAATAGGATCAACTCCTCCTGAAGCAGTATCCTGGACAAGCCTTTTTTCTTCTTCCACAATAACGACACTATAGTTACTCAAAAAACCATAAATAGGAAGTTGATCTACAAACATGGTATCATCTTCTTCCAGAGTAGTCAGTAAGCCACCATCTCTTTGGATTAATAATTTATCCGCAAACTGAGATACATTATTCCATTCTAGTTTTACCATGTTGGGGAAAGTAGACTGACTAGCCGTCATGCCAATGTCAAAAGTATTACCGGTTGTTTTTATGCCAGTATAAAGAGTGGTATCGCTAAATAAGCTATCAGCCAAGACGCTGAAAGTCTGTAAATAATAAGTGTAGGCTTCACCGTTTACGATTGAAGAGGTATCTCCAAATTTGAATTTATCTTCAAAAACAAATTCCAATCCTACGGAATCCGTGCCAGCAATAATGTCAACAATTCGGTCTATGCCACTAGCCCTTCTTACTATAAAATAATTGGTACTAAGCTTTGATTGGTTGGTCCACCTTAATTCAATGCGATCTACAAGTGTATCGCTTGAAGCAATAAAACCAGTAGGAGGAGCAAAATTAGTGGTCTGTCCTGAGGTTGATAAACCTGAACAAGCCGCAATTAGGTCACCAGGTCCTCTCTCATAAAGATTTAAAGTATAAGAAATGCTCTTATTAGGACCTACAAAATGACGAAAGGAATTTTCTGCAAGCTCAGGTTCCGTAGTTTCAATCACCTCACTATATACTTCTACTCCATCAGCAAGTAATTGAAGATAGACTCCCTCTTGGTAGGTCACCCCAGGTGTTTCTTCAAAACACGAGGCGGGTAATGACCAGGACACATCAATAAATGCATCATTAGAGTTATTATTCATAATAGAAATGGTCTGGGCATTTATTTTTCCAGAGACAATGCCCAAAAACAATAGCGGTATCAGGTACTTAATTTTCATGATCTTAGCTATATAGGTATAAGTATGATTCATTTCTAAAATTTTACTGATGATTGCTTAATTACCATTTCCCAAATGGGAGGTTAAAATTTGCACGTTTAAAATGCAAAAAGGTGTTCTCGCCCATGTACAGGCAAGAACACCTTTTTGTAAGGTGAATTACTCCTAGATATTACGACATCCTTTTTTACTTCAATTAAGCAAATTCCAAAAGTGGAAACACTTTGAGGTAGGCTTTCATGAGTATGACAATAAATAGAAGAGACAGGCATAAAGCATACGCTTTGCCCACCAACCCCTAAATCTGATAGGTGTTGCATTTTAGGACGTCTTATTAAATGTAATATATCAAAAGCATGATACCTAAGGTACCTGCAATTTTTATCGGTTATTTAAACGAGGGTGTAAAAGAAAGGCTTCAACTTCTTACTCCACAAGATCAAATATAACTGAATTTTATTTGAATAAAAAGTATTTATTAATGAATACGAAATATTATTATCCAGGTTTCCTAAATCTTATCTGTGAAAACAAATTTAATTTTTTAAAATTTAATATTACCATTATATATTCTTAAATAAGAATAAAAATACCTACATTTGAAAGCAATAAACATTCCCTCGTTTCAAATTCATTTCCTTTATCAAAGATAAATCCTGAAAATTAACCCTGTTGAGGGCAAAATTTCATTGCCTGAATCATTCGCATTGAATTATTACCGAAAACTGATGTGATTCCAGAATACATGATTTGAAATTGTACATGATGAATAGTAAGACGAAAAGAATAGCCATCCTTTCCAATACCAGTTGGAGTATTTATAATTTTAGACTTGGCCTAATAAAATCCTTAATTGATAGTAATATTTCAGTTCTCATCATTGCCCCTCAAGATGAGTTCAGTCCTAAATTAGAAGAAATTGGCTGCGAGTTTCAAGCCATTCAACTAAAAAACTATAGCATCAATCCTATTTGGGATATCTATTATCTCGTCCAATTATTTTTTCTTTTGCGGAAGAAGCAAATCAATTATCTTATTTCCTATACCATCAAGCCGAATATTTATGGAAGTCTGGTAAGTCGTTTTTTAACCATCCCTAATCTGGCAGTTGTTACAGGGCTTGGTCATTTGTTTACTCAGTTAAGTTGGAAGACGACCATCGCCAAATTATTATATCGCTTCAGTTTAAAAAATACGCCACAGGTCTGGTTTTTAAATAGAGAAGATAGAGATACCTTTTTGGAGCAGGGCATTGTCCATAAATCCAGAACTTTTATTCTACCTAGTGAAGGGGTTGACACTCATTTTTTTCAGAAAAACAAATTCGCTGGCCGAAACCCTGGTTTTAATTTTCTATTTGCCGGCCGCTTAATGGAAGAAAAAGGTATTCATGATTATGTAAAGGCTGCAAAAATAGTAAAAGAGCAAAAGCAGGAGGTCAACTTCATTGTGTTAGGGTTTCTGGATGAAGGATCCCCTCATGCCATCTCCAAATCTCAACTTGATAATTGGGAAAAAGAAGGGGCCATTCAATTTAAGGGTGCGACAGCCAATATTAAAAAACATCTGGAAAAAGTGGATTGTGTAGTGTTGCCTTCGTACTATCGAGAAGGAGTCCCTAGAATACTTCTTGAGGCAGCAAGCATGGAAATTCCCATTATTACAACAGATAATGTGGGTTGTCGAGAGGTCATTCAACATGGAGAAAATGGTTTTGTCTGCAAACCAAAAGACCCCGCCAGTCTGGCTTACTGGATGGAAGCCATTACCAATATCCCCCTTGAAAAACGAGAGGAAATGGGTAAATCCGGCCGGAAGATGATTTTATCCAAATTTAAAGAGCAATTTATTATCGAATACTATATAGCTCTTTTAGAAAAAACATTTAACTCCAAGCTTTCTAGCAAAAAAAGAAAGGATAATTGGTATTCTTTAAGTAAATCTTTTCCTATTCAATATAAATCACGATCTTCCGGTCGAAAATGACCAGATAGATGAAAAAAAAGAGCATACAAACAAAAAAACCATCAGCTCTAGCATATACAACTCTACAAATTACTATTATCACCTTTCTTTTTATTGGAATCGGGCTGGTGATTGATCCTGGTTCGAGAGATCCTTTTTTGGGACCTCGAATGCTCTATCTGGCTCTTGCTATCGGAATTTTTTGGCTATTCAGTTATCGAACATTTCCTACTCTCCGGATTAGTCAATCCGCTTCTAAAGGTATGTTCCTGTTTATTTTTGCATTTCTGATCTGGGTGGGTTTTAGTGGCCTGTATGCGATCAATCCGAATGAGAGTATTTTCTATTTGGTAAAATTTGCTTTTTATTTTTCCATATTATTATTCTGGATTTTTCTACTCTATTTTTCTTTTGAAAAGACGTTCCACCTTATTAGTAAAATTTCTACTGTCATTTTATTAATATTATCAGTCATTGGTATTGCCCAAGCCACCAATATTGCCTTTACTAATATCCCTGGACTACCTCATCCGGTAGGCCTTTCCGGAAACAGAAATATCTTTGGTGCTTTTATCGCTTTGCAACTCCCCTTTTGCGCGTATTTATTTTTTCATGAAAAAAAAAGCTGGCAATGGCTTAGTGGTCTGGGTTTACTGGCAGGAATCCTTACTCTAATTCTTAGTCAGACCCGGTCGGCATGGGTAGGAGCAGGTATTGGTTTTTTGCTTGCCAACTTCCTTTTTTATATCAGAAGAAAGGACCTCTCATCAACTATAAGAAGCAAACTTAGATTCATTAACCTTGGGGCGGGAGTAATAATTTCAGGAGGTCTGATTTTTGTATTCTTTATAGCCTCAGATACCCCCATGGTCAAAGAACTTAAAAACAGATTCCTCAGTTTAGTTAAGCCAAGCTCCGAAAAAGCAAATATTGCAACAGGAAATATTGAAGAACGTCTATATGTTTGGTCTCAAACCTTAGAAATGAGCAAAGATCATCCAATCCTGGGTGTTGGTGCCGCCAATTGGAGAATTGCCTTTCCAGAATATGGCGGAGGCAGCAGTAAATTGTCTGATACTTCCTTTATAGATAAAATACGAGTTCGTCCCCATAATTTTTTTCTGAGAACACTTGGAGAGTTAGGATGGGTAGGTCTTTTAATATGGTTAGGCCTTCTGACCTTTATAGCCTGGATAGGGTTTCAAGCCCTCCAAAAATCCAAAAATTCTGAACAAATCCTCATCGCAGTCTTGTCCCTGACAGCTCTCACCATGTTCTTTTTTGATCTCCTATTTAGTTTTTCTATTGAGCGGATTGAAACTATGAATCTGATTCTATTTTTTTTGGCCTGCTTGATTGTGGCGAATGAAAAGAACAGTTTAAAATCAAAAAAAGGAATACTTAACCTTCCCAGGCAAGTCAGTTTATATGTCATGTTACCTCTCATCCTAATTGGAGGGTTTTATGGGTTTAAAAGGTGGCAATATGATCGTAATTTACTGACAACGGTTAAGTATGATGCAAAAGAACAGCCCTATAAAATGTTGGCATCCATAAATAGAATAAAAGACCCCATAATCACCTTGGGCCCCGTTAATGATCCCATACAGATGCAGGAATCCAGAGCCTTTATTAAGCTTAAAGATTACCCCAAAGCAATAGAGGCATTAGAACAGGGGGAACGATACCACCCTAATAACCATCGAATTCATACGACTAAGGGGTATATTTATATACAAATGAGGGAACTTGAAAAAGCAAATAAAAGCCTTCAAAAAGCACTGGCCTTATCTCCTAACTATACGCCGATGTTGGAAAACCTCTGTTCCTATTACTTTCTAACTCGGCAATATCAGAAAAGTATGGAAATCATTAATCAGTTGGAATGGGAAAAACAACCTCATCTAAAGCAGATGAGAGATAATATCCAACATAAAATTGATTTTGGAGCCATCGAAGATTCTGAAATTTACCAGGCCATTAATTTTGTTAAAAACCAGGTAGATGAGGGGAAAACCCAATTAGATATCACCCCTTTAATTAAGGTTTATAATAAAATGGACTCCGACTCTCTGTTTATTGGTACTTATATAGAAACAATTTATGGGGGTATCGCCTACGCTTATAAACAAAAAAATATAGAGGATCGCCTAGAGACTGTTTCGGCAAATAAAGACCGTATGAAAGCCATCCTGCTGAGGGCTCCTAACTTAGTGAGCATTTCTCAAAGGATTACCCAAAATCATCATTTTCAAACGGCAACGGCCATGCAATTTTCTTCTCTGAATAGCATTAATTCAGTAAACCAGGTTCTTTTTCAAATTGAATAGTCTTGTAAAAGTAAATGAGTAGCACACCCGCCATAAAGGTCATAGAGAATAGAGCTCCTACGATAAGAGAGTCCATTTTGGAGGTCATTCAATACAGGGTTTTGATTATTTCAATGGTCAGAAGGGAGTTGAAAGTCAGGTATGCTCAGACCCTTTTAGGTTTTTTCTGGTCGTTTATGCGGCCCCTTTCCTATCTGACGATCTATACCATTTTTTTCTCTGTTATTATTAAGATGGATACTGGAGGACGCCCTTTTAGCCTCTTGGCCCTGTCGGGAATTATGGCTTGGAATTATTTTCAG
Source organism: Saprospiraceae bacterium (assembly GCA_028285545.1). Lineage (GTDB taxonomy): Bacteria > Bacteroidota > Bacteroidia > Chitinophagales > Saprospiraceae > JANQPA01. The sequence goes on from JANQPA010000089.1 coordinate 95,396, forward strand.
GATATCTTCCATACCGCAGGTCAATCCTTGATTTTAGATGCAGATTTGATCAAAAAGAATAACATCCCACGATTAATTTTACCCATATATAGAAGTTTGGTAGGCTTAGTGGAATTATGTATTGCTCTGGGCATTTATGTAGTCCTTCAGATCATTTTGGGCTGGCCCTTTACCCTCTTCGTTTTATTTTTACCATTGGCCATTTTTGCCAATCTATTTGTTGGGATAGGGGTGGCATTATGGACTAGTGCCTATACCATAAGAGTTCGGGATTTTTACCATTTGGTGAGTACTATATTAAATTTTGGAATGTGGCTAACTCCTGTATTCTACGGCCCAGAACTGGTACCTGACTTTTTGGAATGGGTCTTGTATATTAATCCGATGGCCTTGGTAATTGCTCTATATCGATGGAGTTTATTGGCAGGACCTTTTCCGGAATGGCCCTATCTGATAGCGGCATTTTTTTCCATTATTATTTTTATTACAGGACTGAGGGCTTTTGTTAAAACACAGCCCTCCGTGGTTGATTATTTATAGAACAAAGGATTATGCAAAACGAGGAAGTATTGATTGTCGAAAATTTATCCAAAGCTTTTGAGTTGAATCAACAAGGCCCTCTTTTGTTCAAAGATGTGCTGAAACAAAGCATCAAAAATATCCTCAAACCACAAAAAGAACTTCAAAATCCATTTTGGAGTCTCAAAGACATTTCCTTTACTTTGAAAAAGGGTGAAACACTTGGTATTATCGGTCAAAACGGAGCAGGAAAATCTACCCTTTTAAAAATCATTTCTGGTTTGATGTCCCCAACTAAAGGTAGAATTATCTTACACCAAGAAGTAGCCTCTATCCTGGAGATCGGATCAGGCTTCCATCCTGATTTAAACGGCAAGGAAAATATCTTTTTTAACGGCCAGATTATGGGCTATACCAAGGCTGAAATTGAAAAAAAATACCAGCAAATTGTAGATTTTAGTGAGATTGAGGAATTTATGTTGACTCCTGTAAAATATTACTCTTCAGGAATGTTCCTTCGCCTGGCTTTTTCTATTGCCGTTCATTTTGACCGCGAATTAATGGTCTTTGATGAAGTTATGGCTGTAGGTGATCAGCGCTTCCAAAACAAGTGCATGAATAAAATCACAGAGCTGAAAAATAAAAACTGCACCTTCGTAATCGTAAGCCATAATTTTCGGGAAGTGGCCAATCTTTGTGATCGAATTATATGGTTAAAAGAAGGACAAATTCACATGGATGGAAAGACCTATGAAGTTTTAACGGAATATATCAAACAGGATGAAGAAGATGAAAAAGATTTGAAACAGTCTCAGACAGAAAATGCAGCCTTCCAAAAACCTTCATTAAGAGAAGAATTAGATGAAGTGCTTAAAGAGTCTCATATTAAAATACATCAACTTGAAGTCAGGCAAGAATCAGACTTGGGAGCAAAGGTTTTTTACAATCACCTTCCCCTACAATTTGAATTAACTTTTTCAGTCTTAAGGCATGAAGAAGTCTTTGACCTGGCTTTTGTACTTCGCGATGCACTCAAAACCCCCTTGTTTGGGGGAGGCACCTTTGAATTTTTTCAAAAACAAAAGCCAAACAAAAATCAGGAATATCTTTTGCAATGGATCATTCCTGGTAACTTACTAGGTGAGGGCTATTTTAAAATTTCACTAGTAGAGTTTTTGGATAATAATCGATCTTTTGCTAATTATGAGTTTTATGAATTTGAAATGAAAGGCATCACAAAAATCGGAGATCCTACCCCCAAGTTTTTCACCCCGATCAAACCGCCATTAGAGATTAATTTAAAGCCCATAAAAAAATAATTTTCGTTCAATATTGAAAATGGATATAGCATGCTAAAAAATCAGGTCCTAGATAAAAAGTTGAAAGAAGAAGGATATGTTGCCATTGATTTCTTTACAGAAGAAGAGTTAGAAAAATTGCAGCATTTATATCACGAGCTGCACAAAGATATGGACATCCAAGGTCTATTCTTTACCAATCAGTCGCCAGATTCCGACTACACCACCAGAGCCAGACAAGAACTAAAAGCTATTTTTGAGCCCAAAATCGAAGCCATTTTTGATGAGATGGAATGGGTACAAGGTATTTTCATCGTTAAGTCACCCGGTGCTGGTGAATTTCGGAATCATCAGGATTGGTCATTAGTAGATGAAAGAAAATACAGGACCTATGCCATTTGGCTACCTCTGATTAATACAGATGGAGATAATGGGACCATTTGTGTTGTAAAAGGAAGTCATAATTTCTATGCAACTCGCTTCAGAAGCCCTACCATGCCTTATGCCTATGGCAGTCAGGAAATAGATGAATTAGCGGAGGAAAAGAGGATACCACTTAAATTAAAAGCTGGACAGGCCGCTATCTTTGATCATGGCATCATCCATGCCACCAGTACGAATACATCTAATCAGAATAGACCAGCCGCTTTTGTGGCTGTAAAACCTATAGGGACTACCCTACTCCACCCTTATTTTAATAAAGAAGAAAACAAAGTGGAACTTATTCAGGTAGCAGATGATTTTGCTTTTGGTTATGATTTGGTATCCAGACCCAAAGGAGAATTGTATGAGAAAATGGACTATATAGCTCCTGAAATTCCATTAGAGGAGTTTGCTCAAAAAATTAAAAGAGCGGCAGCAAAAAGTAATGTTGTGAAAAAAATCAAGTATCGTTTAAATGGTGCTGTAGGATAAAAGTTTATTTTTTGTGCCGCTGGTAAACGCTGATTGAGCTGTTAATAGGAGTTATGTACCCAATGTTTTGATCGGGGTAAAAAACAGCCGGATCAGTGTCCATCAGCGGCGCTAATATGTTCTTAATTGGATACTTGCAGCCTTAATTTAAGTTAAACCAATTCCGAATTTTAGCCCAGACATTAGGGTTACTTACTTCTGTAACTGCCTCATTATCAGAAACTAATTCTTCTTTTTCCAAAAGATAATCTGAGTAAGGATCTCCTTCTTCCAGGCCATATAGCTTCCGACGAGTCTCGGTTCCTCTTTGTAAACGCTCCTCAAATTCTGCTACACTTAAGGGCCTATTGACATTGGGCATATACCCATAATGAGAAGCATTGCTGGGTTTTTGCAAAATGGTAAAAATGCTATTATCGATGTAAAAATCATCATCCGTAGCCAAAATTTCAAAACGATTGGTATCACTTGGATCCAAATGAAAGTGTACAGGCGGAATTTCTTTAGGTACTAAAGCGATTTGAACAGCAATTCGGTTTTCAGAAGAACGATTTTCATCGGATCCGTGAATCAGGTGATCATCAAAGATTATGCCTTCTCCTGCTTTTAAGGTCATAGGTTTTAGATATTTCTCCTGCAACACATCTTCAAAATCATGATAAAAAGGGGCTTCCTTAGCAGTTGGAATATTGGGGATAATTTTGTGGCTACCTTCCACTATTTTCAGGGTTCCATTTTCAGGGACTACATCCACTAAGGGGCACCAAATGGTAAGCGTTGTATCTTTAATTTCAGGAGCAATATGCCAATTCTGGTGTATGGTAAACTGACCTCTTCCAGGAGGCTTCACATAAAAATTAGCCGTTACGATCCTAAAATCATTAAGGTATTTATCAACCACTGCCTGAAAAGCTTCATGCATTAAGCGATTGGCTTCCCTTTTGTATTCTTTGTTACTATCCAAAAAGGTGCAGTGATAAGTAGCCGTATTATACTCACTATCTCCTGATGGATTAAAATTATCTCCAGGCTCTAAACTCATAATCTTATCTACCAATTGCTGTGCTTCTTCCCTGCTGATTAGAGGTGCTAGAATAAATCCTTTTTTAATAAATTGCTCTTCGTGATCTGCTTGTCGAAATATTTGTCTCATACTTTTATTTTAGTAGTCTGGTAGTCTGGTGGTCTAGTAGTCTGGTGAAATTTGTAATATTCATGACTACCGGTAAGCAGTAGTATGCAAAAAAGCTCCAATAGTTAATAATCCCCTATTTTTTACCCAAACTTCACTCATCACTCTGAACTAATAATGCTTATGCGCCAATATCTCCATCCAATGTAAAAATATAAAACCCTCATCCATCCAGGGTCCTTCCTGATCCATTTTTAACTGAAATAAATATTTAGCCGTAAAAGCATTGCCTAAATCAAAATTCTGATCCACCTCAGGGGTCCTGCAAAAGCTGATTCTAAAGCCATATTTTGTAAGTACATCCAATATTTCCCCCATGTCTCTTACATGCAGACAAAATTGTTCATTAGTAGCATTGATTGCGTAATCGACATATTGAGGATCTACAGGATTGCGAGGACCTTTAAACAGATCTTTGAGGTATAAAACACCCTGGGGTTTGAGTACCTTCCTTACCGATTGAATGGCTCGCTCAGGGTTATCAGAATGCACCAGTGACTCCAAAAAATAAATGACATCAAAGTGATTTTCCGGATAATGCTGATCAATGGTATGAAAATCCATTTTTTGGAACTGCACTTGTCCCTTTAAATTTGCTTTTGCTTTATTTTGATTAGCGTAGTCGACCTGGTTTTGTGAAATTGTAATCCCTTGAATATCAATATCAAACCTACTTGCCAGGCTAAGAGCTGGCCCTCCTACTCCGCAGCCCGCATCTAATACCCTCATTCCATTGCCCAGGTGCACAAGATCAGCAATATACCACATGAGGTCTTCCTGATTAGTAGTTTGAAGAGCCTGAAAATAGGTCCCAAAGCTCTCTAAGTAGCGGTCCGTCCACTCAGCATAATATTGTTCAACTTTTTCCGGAGTATTATGCATCTTTTTGTCCATTAATTCCTGCTTTAGACTAATGATTCGCAAATATTGCTTTATTGAGGCAGATATCAAAATTAGCTTACATTTATAGCGAAAAAAATAAATTCTGTGCAAAAAATTCTCAATGCTCTGGACAAACTAAGAATGGCGCTCTGGTGGCATCACATTGTAGCACCTATTCTTGGAGTGTTATACCTCTTGCTCTTATTGGGACAGGGGAATGTCCGGGATATTTTTCCAGTTTTTTTTTGGTTTTTGTTATCAATTATTGGGACTGCCAGTTTAGGCTATTGGATTAATGATTGGGCCGACCAAAAACAAGATGCAAAAGTGGGCAAAACTAATGCCACCACAGGTTTTTCCAGTCCTCAAAAATGGAGCATTCTGATTCTACTACTGGTGTTATCTGCATTTCCCTGGATATTTCTTCCCATCTATTTGTATTCTATTGGATTTTGGGGCTTGCTCATCCTTTCATTTTTATTGTATTCCCTTCCCCCTTTTCGATTTAAAGAAAGAAACTTGTTTGGCATCATTTGTGATATGCTATACGGCCACTTGCTGCCTATCTGGATTACCATTGGCACTTTCAAGGATTTAGTTAATTATCAATCTCCACATCCCACTTTTTTAGCTGCCACTTTAAGTATCTTGCTGATATTGAAAGGTTTAAGAAACATCATCCAACACCAAATTGAGGATCGGAAAAAGGATCAGAAATTAGCACTTAATACATTTGTTCATTGGCTAGGCCCCTATCGATCTGCTATGCTAATCAGTGTAGTTTTGATGCCTTTAGAGCTTGTTTTTTTAGCGGGTCTTTTAGGGTATCTACATTGGGGAATGTTCTTTGTTTTTGCTTTCTTTATGCTCACTTATGGTATTCGAATTTGGAGTTGGAAATATTATCGGGCCAAAAGCCGGCGACAACTGTTTCGCCTCTGGTTTGTGCTAAACGATTTTTATGAAGCTGGATTTCCATTAAGTGCTCTTGTTTTTCTTATTTTTCTTCATCCCTACTATATAATTTTAGCCCTAATCCACCTATTTTTCTTTCCCAAAACCCTAGATCACTGGAAATGGGTCTGGAAAACCTGGATTAACCTGGAATTGTGGTGGGAATTGAGGAAGTATATTGTATAGTAGTCTGGTAGTCTGGTAGTCTGGTAGTCTGGTAGTCTGGTAGTCTGGTAGTCTGGTAGTCTGGTAGTCTGGTAATATATATTCAAAACTCAATCATTCAAAACTCAATCATTCAAAATTAAAACCCATTACACAATACTCATTACTCATTACCAACAAACATGTGTGGAATTTTTGGACAATTTAGTACAACAGAACCTTTAGATAAGGAACGATTTAATCAAAAAAGAGATACCTTAAGTCATAGAGGCCCGGATGGGGCGAACTCCTGGTTTAGTGAAGATGGAAAAAGGGGAATTGGTTTTCGAAGACTCAGCTTTTTAGATCTTTCAGAAAGAGGCATGCAACCCATGTCGAACGAAGCAGGTGACTTATGGTTGACCTTCAACGGAGAAATTTATAACTATCTGGAAATCAAAAAGATACTTGTCGAAAAAGGACATCATTTTAAATCTAAAACTGATTCGGAAGTAATCATTCATGGTTATGAAGAATGGGGAGTGGAGGTATTACAAAAGTTAAAAGGGATGTTTGCATTTGGGCTTTGGGATGAGAAGAACAAACGACTTTTCCTGGCCAGAGATCGCTTTGGCATCAAACCTCTCTATTATGCCTGGCATGAAGATTGCTTTTATTTTGCCTCAGAATTAAAGGCTATTGTCAAATATGAATCCAAAGCTTTTTCGGTTAACTGGACAGGGATCAGTCAGTATTTAAGTTATCGATTTATCCCTAGCCCAAACACCATATGGCAGGAGTGTCATAAACTTCCACCGGCTCATTATTTAATACTGGAACAAGAAGATTTTTCTAAGCCAGACATTACTGATAAAGCCCAAGAATATTGGAACTTGTCCTATAAAAAGCAACAGCCCTCTACGACCGAAGCCATTGAAAACGTAAATCACTTAATTCGCCATTCTGTTAATACACATTTGCGATCTGATGTACCCATCGGTTCTTTTTTAAGTGGAGGATATGATAGCAGTGCACTAGTCTATTATATGACTCAATTTGATCAGCAACCCAGTACTTTTTCAATAGGTTTTGATAACTGGCCGGAGAGCGAGCACCAGTACGCTGAGATGGTGGCAGAACACCTTAAAGTTCCTTTTTTCAAAACCATTGTAGGTAGCGAACAATTGGGACTTTTGGACAAACTAGTTTATCATTATGATGAGCCCATTGCTGATATTTCAATTATTCCAACTTACATGGTTAGTCAATTGGCCAGCCAGCAAAATAAGGCCGTTTTTTCAGGTGAAGGAGCTGATGAAATGTTTGGTGGTTATTGGTGGCAAAAAGCTATTGCAAACCTTTCCACATGGCAGGTTTGGTGGCAAAAACTACGAGCTAATGCAGGGGTACAACCAGATTTTTTTGTAGAAAAATATGCCCAAGCCATGTCCATGGGTAGATACACTAGTGAAAACCTACCCTCTTTATTACATCCTGACTTACAACCCAGCATACCCGAATATGCAGATGAATTTTATGCTTACCACTATCGCAAAGAATGGCCTCCGGTAAAAAGTTTTCAGTATATGGACGCCAAATCTTTTATGGCAGAATTGGTTTTGGTAAAAATAGATCGAGCCAGCATGGCAAATTCTCTGGAAGTAAGAGTTCCTTTTTTGGACCACGAATTATTTGATTACGTATTTAATTTAACTCCAGCTTCTTTTTTCCGAAAAAATCAGACTAAATTTTTATTAAAAGAAAACATTAAATCAGCCTTACCTAATCAAATTCTAAAACGTTCAAAGCAAGGATTTGTGGGTCCGGATAAATATTATATGGATATAGATTGGTATGCTGGAGAATTGCGAGGCGGTGTCCTCATCGATAATAACATCATACAAGCTAATGCCCTGGAAATATTAATTTCTGAAAAAAAGCATTGGGAGTTATGGAAATTAGTAGTTTTGGAGAAATGGTGGCAAACCTGGGTATCATAAGTTTTTAATACAGCAGAGATGAAAAATATTTTTAGACAATTTTCAATCAAAAAAAACAAGACCAATTATTTTCCTCTTGATAAAGAGATTGTGAAGGCTTATCAGGCATTCCGGCCCCAGGGCAAGCAAAAATATCTCTGTATGGCCCCTTTTAAAAGCTTATATTTTGGTCATTTTGGTAAAGTTAGCGTTTGCTGTTACAATCGGTCCTACATAGTGGGCACTTATCCTGATCAGAGCATCAAAGAAATTTGGTTTGGGGAAAAACTTGATGTTTTAAGAGATTTTATCAAACATAATGATCTGAGTTTGGGATGTAAAGGTTGTTATCACCATCTAAAAGCAGGCAATTTCGATGCAGCAAAGCCACATGGATTTGATTTTTTAAAGAAAAATAAAAATCGTTTTCCCTCCTCAATGGAATTTGAGTTGAGCAACACCTGTAACCTTGAATGCATTATGTGTAATGGCGATTTTTCCTCTTCCATTAGAAAAAACCGAGAGAAAAAACCGCCTATACCTAGTAGTTATGATCAATCATTCGTCCAACAGCTTAAAGAATTCATCCCTTATTTGGAACAAGCTAGTTTTTATGGTGGAGAGCCTTTCTTAGTAGACATTTATTACGACATCTGGGAACAAATGGCCAATCTTAATCCAGATATTAATATCATGGTTCAAACCAATGCCACCATTTTAAACCAAAAAGTGAAAAGGCTATTGGAAAGAACAAAATTTACCGTTAATGTGTCTATTGATTCCCTTCAAAAGGAGAATTATGAATACATCCGTAAAAATGCACGTTTTGAAAAGGTGATGGAAAACATCAAATACTTTAGAGAATATTGCCAAAGAAAAGGCACTAATTTTTTCATTTCAGCCTGTGCCATGCCACAAAACTGGCAAGAATTTCCAGATTTCATCCGATTCTGTAATCAAATCAATACTCAGGTTTATTTTCATCATGTGCTCAATCCTAACAGCAATGCCTTAGCTATGCTCAGTGCTTCTGAATTGACAAGCATTTATACGGAATTAGAAAAAAATGACTTTCCTGAGAATACCGATATCGAAAAAAAGAACAAGGAACATTATCTAGGCCTAGTTCAACAAATACGGTATTGGGCAGAAAAAGCCATAGCAAGAGAAAAGATAGCAGAATTGAACTATACCTCACCCATAATAAGCATTGAAGACCTGAGAGAGCATCTCATTCACTTTGTCCAAAACCTAGACATCACCGAAAAAAACAAAAAAGTCAAAATAGAATTATTAAAATCCAAATTTAAAGCCATCATTAAGGCAATGGGGCAAAATACGAATATTGAAAAACTGACTGGCCACTTGGACTTTAAGGAGACTATTGTTCTACAACATCTATGTAAAACCGTCATCGAAATGCCTGTTTCAGCTATCCTGAATCTGGCTGAGCGCAAGACCCAGGAAATTTAATTTTTTTAGGTGATCAATTTTTTCAAACATCAAACAAGCCCAAATAGAGGATGAATAAGAACAGGAAGGAATGCTTTGTTTTTGTTGTTTGTGGTGCCAAAGAACACATCAATACCCTTAATTATTCTCTTCAATTTCTCAAACATTTTTCGCAAAAGGAAATTATCATTGTTACCGATCTAAAACGAAATGAAATAGCCATCGAGCATAATCAAATCATCGATATTACAACAAATTCTTCCTTTGATAACCACCAGGCCTCTATTTATCTAAAAACCAATCTACATCAAATACTTCCTCTGGAAAATCATTTGTATTGTTATTTAGATACAGATGTTATAGCCGTATCTGAGCAGGTAGATGAGATTTTTGGCCAATTCCGCTCACCAATTATTTTTTGCACGGATCACTGCAAAATGATGTATTTCAGCCCCAGTGCAGTATACGACTTGAGATATGATGAAATTGCCGCCAAACAACAACGCTTATACAAGCTTTATGATGATTTCTACCTGGAAGCGGTAAAAAATGAGGAAATTCCAGTTGAGCACTTAAAAAATTTCAAAAAAATAAAGGAAGGGTTTAATAGAAATCGCCCTTTCTATGATCAATCTATTTCCAGGATTTTATATGCAGAAGCAGGTATAAAAAAAATTGTCAAACTATTTAAAGTTCTTGTAGCCAGGATTCTTTTCCACCTAATTGCCAAACCGACTCTATTATCTTCTCTTTTTTCAGGGCTATTCTTCTCTTTTCAGAAAAAAATGAAGGGTACCTTTTTTCAAAAATGGAAAAAACAATCCTCTATTTTTTATAATAAAAGATTGGAATATCTTCATCGGCGCATTTATAAGGCGCCTTTTAAGTTCAGCAATTTTGTACGAGAATTCCATTATGAATATGATGAGAAGGAATACAAATGGTATGATCTGGAAAAAAACTTGCTTTATGAAGAAAATCTGATCATCAAAAGAGTAGAAGAAGCTTCCGAATTCAGGTGGGATTTTAAAAGAGGCATCTGGTTGGATGCTAAGGGTAACAGTCTAAAATTTAAACCTGGATCTGATAAATTACGGCAGTTGATCAAAAAGAAATTTGATCTGCATATTACAGAAACCAATTGGCAGCATTGGAATGGAGGCGTCTTTTTATTTAATAAAGAGTCTTCTGATTTTTTAGAACAATGGCATCAATGGACCATGGCCATTTTTCAAGACCCTCAATGGAAAACCAGGGATCAGGGGACCCTCATTGCTACTGCCTGGAAATTTGGTCTTCAAAACCACCCTACTCTAGCAATTGTATACAATTTTATTGCCGATTATTTTCATCAAAGTATGCAGTATAAAGGCAACTTCATTTTTGATTTGGATAAGGAAAGAACCAATATTCAGCCTCATTTTCTTCACATATACCATCATTTTGGCGACAGAAGCTGGGAATTATGGCAGGATATAGAAAAATTAGGAGAAATACATAACATTGTGTTTACTGTCTAGAAACAGGTATCAAAAACCCCAGATTAAAGCTTTTACCCTCATTATAAATCTCTGCCTCTCCTTTTGGAAACAGATCCTTCATCCCCAAATAATACCGGAATTCAACAAATATTTTTTTGTTATTGGAAATGTCTTTTTCCAGCCCAAGGCCAAGATTCATTCCAATATCCCATCCCAAAACTTCAATATCCTCTAATACGATCTTTTGGTTAAGCAATTGTCCATTTTCTTTCCACAGGGTAGAATAGGCCGCCATGGCGTATCCAATTTTAGGGCCAACTACTGCAAACAAATTTGCTCCGGGAATATTCAATTTTAATTTGATCAAAAAGGGAATCTCGATATAAGATATGATGGGGCGGATGTAATTACTGTTTTGAGGTAAAAGCTGTAGCAAGCCTACATTTTCTCGTTTTACATAAATTAATTCTGTTTGCCAGGAATAGAAGTCTGTTTTTTTCCATTCAATAATCCCCGCCGCCCGAAAATCTACCTGATCATACAAATCTGCACCACCACTTAGTCCAAAATAAGTTTGTGCATGGGTATGATTAGATATAAAAACCAGGGCACAACACAACAAAAACAAACGAATATGATAAAAATAAATAGATAAAACATGAAATGGTTCAGTAAATAGGTTTAATCGGTCAATTTTATTCATGAGTTTTGGATCAAAAGCGGGTGTAATGTGAGTCTATTAAATCAGAACGGGAAAATTGGAAAGCTAGTGTATGAATGTGCAAATTTTAAGATGAGCAGATGTGCAAATTGGTAAATGTGCATATTAGCAGATAAGTAAATGTCTTGGATTATTCATCTGTCTATTTACAAATCTCCTAATTTTCACATCTGCACATCTACTCATTTGCATATTTACACATCGAAGCAAAGCTCCACAATAACCACCCTATTCAGATCCGTGTCCACCCAAAAGATGGCTTTGATCCGGCCAATAGTGAAGTATTGAAAAGCGAAGGGATCTTCACTGATCTCATAATCTATGGGGAAATCAAAAGGGTTTTTTCGCAATACCGGCATCATTCTGTTCAAAGCTTTAAAAACAGAATAATGTCTAAAAGGGATAAATCTTTGGTAGTCCAGGTATTGTGTTAAACGCTTATGAGCCCATGGTGTAAATACGATTTGAAAGGTATTTTTGCTCATTAAAATGTCGAATTACTGTTTCCTCCTCAATAAATTCTCCTTCCTGTACTTTTTCCAAGTGTTCACTGTAAAGTAATCGAACGATGTTGGCTCGTAGAGGGAACCCTTCCCAGTCGAAGCCAATGATTTCACCAGCCTGGTCTTGGTTTAAAAGGTGCCCAAACTGAGCGAATAAAGGATGATCTAATTCTTCCAAATAAGGATCATTTTTTAGGACATTTTGGAATGGATTTGATTTCATGATTTTGGGTTTAGTTTCAATATAATTAACCCAAATCCAGTCAAAATAATTCCCCAAAAAGAGCTTTTTTTTGATTATTTTATGTTAAAAACTGCGGTTTTTACACGCCTTAGAAGGCGACCACTTTTTGAATAACTCTCAAGTATTAGTGCCTTTGTGTCAGGAATTTCAAATACTTCTTCCATATTTCGAATACAACCATAGGGAACGGCTCGATCCTCTAAAATTTTTGCAATTTGCTGGCGATCCTTTTTTTGAAAATATTTTTGCAAGGACTGTCCCAAAAGTTCTCGGTTTGCTACTCGTTCAGTATTCCGGGCAAAACGTTCATCCTGGATAAGCTCTGAACAATCTAAAGCCAGGCATAGTTCCTTAAACTGGCGTTCTGTTCCGGCAGCAATTACCACATATTTTTGGTCTTTACAAGCAAAAATATCTCCGTAGGGAGCAATGTTAGGATGGGCACTGCCCATGGCGGTGGGGATATGCCCTGCGATCAGCCAATTGGTGGCCTGATTGGCCAGAGAAGCTACTGCTGCAGCCAGCAGGGAAGTGCTTACCAAACTCCCCTCCCCTGTTCGTTCTTTTTTCAGCAGGGCCAATAATATTCCTTCTTTTAATTGATGAGCAGCCAGGAGGTCGATTAATGCCACTGGCATTTTTACTGGTAATCGGCCTGGTTCTCCGGTCATAAATAAAAATCCGGCCTCTGCCTGCAAGACCACATCAAAAGCTGGTCGAGCATTTCCTTTGCCAAAAGCATATAATTGGGCATAAATAATACCTGGATTAATTTGTTGTAAAAACTCATAATCCATCCGCATCCGAAGGGCTGATTTTTCTTTGAAATTGCTGATCACGATATCTGCATCCTTTACCCATTCATGTACTTTATCCTGATCGGCCTCCTGGGAAAGATCCAGCATTTCCACTTTCTTACCCCAGTTGATACTAGCATAATAGGCAGAGATTTCATCCTTTGCTTCCTGAGGTAGCTTCCACTTGCGGGTAATGTCTCCTCCGGTGGTCTTATTTTCCACTTTAATCACTTCGGCTCCCAATTCTGCAAAAAACATGCCCACCGCTGGCCCTGCCAAAACAGAAGAAAGCTCTATTACTTTTAAATCCTTAAAAAAATCCTTCATTATCAATTATTTTAACATTCAAATCCCATTACTCTATACTCACTACCCAATACTATAAAAGTCTTTCTACTTTATACCATCTACATTCTACTAATTTTATGAAATAAAAAAAAAGTTCATATATTCTTTTGCTCTGCCAAAAGAAAAAACTATCTTTAGTGCAAGAACATGAACACACGACAATTAAAATGAGCAAATGCTCATTTTAAATTGCTGAAATTACTTATAATCCCTTTTTTACAATTATAATCTTAATTCCATGAACAAGAACAAAAAAAATCAAAGAAACGATCTATCTATCACATCGGTTAAATCTATTCAAACCGCTCCCCCTTAGATAGATTCTTATCGCTCCGGTTTTTTATTGAAAAATGCCGGAATCTGAAACAAAAGTAGATGTAATAGAATCTACAAAAAATGATGAGCAGGTCGATTGGCCAGCTCATTGTTTTTTTATGCCAAGTTAATCTCTCCAATCATTAAATTTCCCTACCTTTAAAAGGTTTTAGACGACCTTAATACAATGCATTTACATATATTCAAAAAAAAGCATTTTATTGAATATATGTAAACAATTGATTGCTATTAAGGATCCTTCAAATTAATGTAGGATCCTTCAATATCAATGTAAGCTTTTACCGTGAATGAAAAATCATAACTAGACTCATGAAAAGATCGCTATCCTTATCAAATCTACTTGGAAACAGAACCTCTTTTTTTTCTTCCACAATTTTAGTTTTTTTAGCCTTCCTGTCCGGTTCTGTCATTCAGAATCAAGTGCAAGAAAATGAAACTGCATTCAAAGCCAACATTCGGGCCGATCTGGATAAATCGGCCTTGCAACAAATGATGGCTACTACTATCCTTTATGTAGATCAAGCCAATGGCACTCCAGGAAATGGTTCTACCTGGGCATTGTCTTTTGATAATTTACAGGATGCACTCTTAGAAGCCTGTGCCAATGCTACTACTACCGATCCTTATGAGATCTGGGTAGCTAAAGGACTCTATTATCCAGATATTGGAACTGCCCAGACCGACAATGCTAAAAATAGCAACTTTTCAATGTGTAATAATGTAGCCATTTATGGTGGCTTCAGCACAGGAGGGAATGGCGGAACGGAGTCCCTGATTAGTCAAAGAGATTTTGTGACCAATCTCACTATCCTCAGTGGGGATATTGATGGCAATGATGTTCCTTTTGCTCCGAATCAGAATTCAGACACAAATCCAAATAACCCTTCTCAGACCGATCACCTAAGAGGTTCTAATGCAGTGCATGTGGTTACTGCCAGAAATGGCCCTAATAATACTGCCGTATTAGATGGCTTCACTATTACCGCAGGGTTCGCAAATGATGGTAGACCGTCCTTTGGGACTTCCGATATTGGAGGGGGCGTTTTTATTATTAGAGCTTCACCTATTTTGCGTAATTTGGCTATTGTGGGAAATAGGGCTGTCTGGGCTGGCGGTGGAATTGCCCTTCTTTCTAATAGTAACCCCATCATGTCAAACATAAACATCTCCAGCAATACCGCCCGCGATGGCGGTGGGATGAATAATCAAAGTTCTAGCAAGCCCACTATTTCGAATTCCATCTTTTCCGACAATTCTGCTAACCGCGGCGGTGGGATGTATAATTCAGGAAGCGATCCTACTATTTCGAATACAATTTTTTCTGGAAATTCGGCTAGGTTCGGCGGCGGGATGTATAATTTAAGTAGTAGCAATCCCACTATTTTGAACACAGCTTTTTCTGGAAATTTCGCTTCTAACGAAGGCGGCGGGATGTTTAATTCAGGAGGCAATCCCATTATTTCGAATACGATTATTTGGAATAATGAAGATGGCTCAGGTAAAACAAACCCTTCGGCTTCTATTTCTAATAATAGTTCAACTCCTAACATTTCTTATAGCATCATTGCCAATTCTACTGATATGGGAGGGGCTTGGCTTCCTGCTATCGGCACTGATGGAGGGAATAATAAAGATGAGGATCCATTATTTATTATACCTGTAGATCCAGCTACTGCTCCTACCACAGCTGGGGATCTACGTTTACAATTGACTTCCCCTGCCATTAATATGGGAGATAACTCCGTGGTAACCAGTCCCCCCTATCCAACTAATAATTTAGTACAAATCATTGATTTGGATGGCAACCTGCGTATTCAGGAATCGACAGTAGATATGGGTGCCTTTGAAATATTTCCATGTTCTGTTCCTGTTGCTCCTGTTATATTTGTTTTTGGTTGCGGGAATGGTTCAACCAATTTTCCCCTGGATTATGATGACCTGATAATAACCATTAATGACCTAACAGGATTTGAGGTAACTTATCATGAGACTCAAGAAAAGGCCAATATGGGAACGGATCCTATTACTCAGTATAGTGTTCCAACAGGTACTACTGATAAAATATATGCACGCGTTTTGGAGACTGCCACTGGCTGTGTTGCTACTTCCGAAATAAACTTTATTTCTAATCCTAACCCAGTAGTGACAACCCAAAATATTACAGTCTGTGAAGGCACTGAAATTAATGTACCCTCCTTAGTTACTGGTGTTTCTGGGGTTGGCTTATGGGGCTTTTCGACATTTGCTACTGAAGACCATGCTATTGCTGGAACGCCTAAGCTGCAAGAAAATGATATCATTCCTCCTATAGGTGATAATACCTATTGGTTTAGAGTAACAGAAAGTGATGATAATGGAACCGTTTGTTCCACTATTACTTCTGCTATGGTTACGGTTATCGAGGCCCGCATTGCTGATGCTGGCCCCAACCAGGAGGTCTGTACCTTAGGTCCTGTGACCTTGGATGCCAGCACCAATGGCACTGGAAGCTGGAGTATAGTCAATAATTCT